>NZ_PVTK01000003.1 GCF_003002925.1 Vreelandella songnenensis | reverse complement strand
GGCATAGCTCCTTGATGGGCAGTCCTGCTTCGGCTTCGCCCAGAAAACCGATGATCTGTTCTTCGCTGAAACGCTTCTTCATGTCCAATCTCCTTACGCATAGGATCGGACTCTAAAGTGTAGCGCTACTCAATCAGGGGGTGACGTCGTACGTACAGGATCATTATGGATACTATTAGCTATACCGCCGCCCGAAGCCACTTGGCCAAGATCATGGAACGGGTCTGCGAAGATCATTCCCCCGTCATTATCACGCGCAGCAAAGCGGCTTCGGTGGTCATGCTTTCACTGGAAGATTATGAGGCGCTACAGGAAACCACTTATCTACTACGCTCACCCAATAACGCGCGCCGTTTGACAGATGCCATGGCGGAGCTGGAACAAGATAGCTGGCAGGAAAAGAAGCTACTTGAGAGAAGCTCGTTTTTACCGGGAGTGCTTGGGAAGACTACTTGTACTAGCAGAAAACCGACAAGAAAACTCTAGGCCGCATCGACAAGCTGATCAAGGAGGTTAAGCGACAGCCGTTCGAGGGCGTTGGAAACCCGAACCGCTCAAGCATGGCTTTGCGGGCTACTGGTCCCGGCGAATCAACGATGAGCATCGGATCGTTTACAAGGTGGCGGGCGATGCGCTGCTGATTGCGCAGCTTCGATATCATTATTGATTCATGGTCAGTAGTCGACCTTCTATTCATTTGGTTTCGGGCTGTGTATAACGCCCGGCTTTAGGGCGGACTTGTAGCCGCGCAGCGGCGGAAAGACCGTCCCAGCCCCGAAGGGGCGATAACAGCCGTTTGTTAGCCTTACTCACTGATTCGCACCATTTCGTTTGCCAATACTGATTTTCCGTTATATGACGCCTCAAACTCCCCGGTAACCGTAAAGCCGTATTTATGGTACATGGATTTTGCTGGGAAGTTGCTCTTCGCCACGTATAGTTTAGTAGGAGTCCTAACCTCAGCAATCAGATGACCGAACAACGCGCTACCAACCCCTTGGCCACGATACAACGGATGGACAAAAAGAGATCTAATTTCATTTTGGTAAATAGCACCATAGCCAAGAATACCATCGTCCTCATAAACAAAAATTTCGGACTCCATGAGATCTCGAAGTCGTTTTTCGTCCTCCTTCAGGGGCAATAACTGGAATACCTCTCGCTCAAAGCGAAGTTCGTCCAGCTTCGACAGCGAGTAAATTTCGTTCACTTTCTCAAAATCGCTTTCTTGAAATTTCCGTATCATCATAGAAGCTAACGCCTGCATTTGCGGCTGGTTTGGAGCGCAGCGGAAAACCAGTCCGCCATGTTAGGCAACCACTAGAAAACCGTCTTCGTAACCTTTGATACACCATCGATTAAGTCACCAACCTGTTCGGCGGTCGGTTCTTTTTGTTTGTTGTGGTCACACAGATTACGAATGTCCGCCAAATGCTGATGGAATGGCCATTGGGCGGTTTCTATCACTCCAGCGTTCTTTAAGCCATCGTTTAGATCTGCAATTGTCGGGTGTTTCTTTGAAGCCTTTATATTGTGGTTGATGCTAACCTCAAGCAGGTGCTTTTCAAGAACGACCCCGGCAACTGCACCTGACGCGCGCATGAATTTGTGCTTTAACAGTTCGCGCGCCGTATCAATCTCGGAATCCAGAAGGTCAGCCTGAACGAGCTGCCGAATATCATAGAGAGAACTTTCGAACCGCCCTTTGAGGGCTTGTACCATCGCGATTTGCTGTTTGAGATGAGGCAAGGCGGACTTAAAATCAGCCACGATCTCATGCCCATAGCGTGTAATGCGTAAACCTTGCAGAGCATCCTCGATGCGGTAGTTTTCAAAGCTGATGTCTTTTCGCCCTTTTGGCTTCTCGTACAAACGGATAAAGTCAGCTACGCGATCCGGAAGGAGCTGTTTCATCAAAGCAAGGCTTTCTGAATACCAAGCCTGGTAAGAGGCATTAAACTTCGGCAACGCATCCATGTGCTCTTTGGCAGCCTTTTCGTTGCCCTCGCACGACTTGAGCACTGCGGCTTCGTACTCCTCCCCATATACTTCGTGCATAAATGACTGCTCGATCTTGACAGCATCACGAAGAAGTTTGGTCAGGTCTTCCTTAAAGCGATCTAGGTTAGATGACACTCAATAATCTCCTTAATCTGCCTAACGCTTGAATTAAGCCGCGCCGCGAAGTGGTGTCGGCTTGAATAAATTGTTAGACACGAGTAAGTGCAGACTTGCAGTAGCCGTAGTACGAATCCGTGTGCTCCCACTTCATACCTTGCACCGGCCCGTTCGCGTGCATTCCGGCCCCAGTGCTCATAACGAAAAAGTTGCGGCGGATAAGTTCTACCGCCTCGTTGTAAAGGTCATGGAAGTGACCTTCCTCGCCTTTTTGTATTTTAAGGGTCAAGTAGTTCTGATCCGCTGGGATCGCCTCATACAACAAGACAAATGCACTGAGTGTCGCGTCGCTTACTTGGGAAAATGCCTGCATGGCGGCGATGAGGTAGAGCTCGTCGTCCCAGTGATCTTTGTAGATGAGCGCCAACGCGACAAGGCCGACCTTTGAATGGGTTTGACGAACTGTCTCCAAGATGCCGTAGAAGCAATTTGAATATGTCTCGTCGACTAAAACCTTGGAAATAAGCTCTTCGTCAACCTCCGCGTCCGAGACGAATTTCTCAAAGCGCTTCTGGAGATGCTTATCATAGAAGTGTTGGGCGAATCTTGCGAGCAGGCCGACGCCGGGAATGCCAACATCCTTGGCTAGTCCTGCAGCATCGCTGCCCGCTTGGACAATTTCCTTGCCCCATTCGACCTTATTGTTCTGCATGTCTAGCCGCCCCGCCCCTCGTGTCTAACGCTTTGCTCACCGGAAAATTGGGAGCGTAGCGAGTAATTTTTCCGCGTGCAGCAACTTGTTAGGGCTAACCAACCCCCTGAAAAAATGAACACAGGCTGGTTTCTATTTTTGCTTTTGTCTTGAATCCGTCTCGCCGCAGCATATCGGCAAAGTGTTTTTCACAGATCACCACATCAGCATAACAGGCTGCGGAACCGAGGCCTGCCCAGTCTTCTAAGTCACTCAGTTTTGGCTTGTATGTTGGGTTCTTTAAAACCTGGCGATGCAAATGAATATCTACTGCACGGGTAGGCATGCTTTCCAAAAACTCGCTAAGTCGTTCAGTCCCCCAAGCCTCGAACTCTCCATTTGGTATGCGGTTTTCAGTCATTACCTTTTGCAATGGGTCTAGAATATCAACCATGGAAATCGCATAAAGCCAGTTTTGCCATTTTGACCTGTCCAAATCATGCTTTCGCTCGTGGAGAGAACTCAGGTGGTTTACAAAATTTTCCCGGTACGTCTTCGTACCTCCTTGAATCGGCGGTATATCCGCAAGCCCACACAACATTGCCCTATCGATCTCATCAGGGAACATTTTAGCAATCGTTCCTTCCAGCACCTCACCAAAGGCATGAGGAATGCCGCGACCGAGATATTCAAATGGTTCTGGAGTAATCTGGTACCCCGCCCTAGAAAATGCCAGCTCTAGCTCCCAACAAATAATATCGCGCGTAGGGGAAGTGGTTATGCCTCGCGAAAAATCCCACATGACCTTTCCAAGACGCGATCGACGCTGGTCTTTTTTTATTCTAGAAAACTCGATGATGTGAATGGCTGACAGTGGAAAAATGCAGCCAGACTTAAGAACTGCTGGAGTTTTACTCCTCAGCAGCTCGGCTTCATCCGTGTTCTCCACACCGTTAATGGCACGTGCAAGCTCAATCCACTTGTTCTGATCAAGGTATACAATCATCGGTTCGTCATACCCATGCCCTAACAGTGATTATATAGTCGGCCGCATAACCTTAATGAACGTGCCGGCGCGTTCATTGAGGTTATCTAGCCTCTCTGATCAAATCTACCTTATTGATTCTATTACTAGCAAAGCAAATTTTGGCTGATTATTCAAAATTCGCGTGCTGGCAAGATTTGCCATTCTCAATAATACTGTACATAAATACATATAAAATATTCATGCAAAAGGATGCCGTCATGACGCTAATGGATAGGGTCCGGGCTACCCTGCGGGTGAAACGCTATAGCCTTCGCACTGAGAAGACCTATTGCTACTGGATTCGCTTTTTCATTCGTTTTTACAGCATCCTGCCAGTATGTCGGGTAATGAGGTGCGCAATTTTTTGAAATATCTCGCAATTGAGCGGCTTGTGTCAGTTACCACGCAGAACTAGCCATTCCATCAAGCCTCCGGCTTTCTCAAGATCAGATCAAACCGATGCCAGTGATGTGGCACTAACCCGCCCTCCCCTTCGCTTTCGCGTAACAGCTCGATATCCAAGCCTTCGCATAGAGCTTCCACTTCTCGTCTCGAATGAAAGATCATTCCTGAATGAGTGGTCCAATCATGCCTGTCGCCAAAAAGATGGCCGGCGAATACGCCCCCCGATGCAAGCGCTGAACGAACCATGCCCCAAAGTACCGAGAAGTGAGCCGGATGACAGAACGGCAGGCTGAGCCCTGCATGGATAAGCGACGAAGGCGGAAGGCTTTCCAGCTCCTCGAAACTCGATGCCCAAACCGTTAGATCAGCAGCAGGCAGCTCGGCTTTTAGTGCTTCGATGCGTTCGATCGCCCGAGCCTCCTTGTCGATTGCCAATACGCTCCAGCCCGCACCCGATAGCATGGCCGTTTCGATACCGCTGCCGCAGCCCAAATCGACGGCGTGGCCGTTACCCATGGGCAAGCATTGCTCACCCAGGGCGAGCCGCAACAGCGGCGAGGCGGGGCGTGTTTGACTGGCCGTGTAGAAGGCTTCCCAGCCGTTTTCGTTGTTGCTCTTCAATGTCGGTGTTCCCGGATCGCTTTACGCTTATGGGGCGCCCCCTGAGGACAGCATCGAATTAAAACTAACACGCAGTGCCTTCAAATGCCCTCTTGCATCTCCTTTCAGCCCATCCTAGACTCGCCAAACTACTTGCTTGACGGGGTGCCGGTGATATCCGGCTGAGATGGTGCAGGGCGAGCATTTTCGCTGCCAAGCGCTGGTCCCGCTGAACCTGATCCGGCTAATGCGCTTATTGGAAAAGCGCGGGTACCGGCGTAGGGATCAAGCGATGGCGCGGGCTATCTCTGTGCATTTCACGCCTGCCTTGCGCCACTCCCTCGATCTTCTCGCCTGCCCTTCGGATCTCTACTCCCGGAGGATGTATGGGCTACTGCTTCACCGACCTTACCACCGCTTGCCAGGATGATTGGCGCGCTTATATCGAGCACGACTTCGTGCGCCAATTGGGCACCGCCACCCTTCCTGAAGACGCCTTTCGCCACTACCTGAAGCAGGATTATCTGTTTCTGATTCACTTTGCCCGTGCCTACGCGCTGGCGGCCTACAAGAGCCCGACCCTTGCCGACCTGCGCCAGGCCCATGAGGGTATGAAGGCGATCGTGGATGTGGAGCTTGGGCTGCATATCGGCTTTTGCCGCGAATGGGGCATTTCGGAAGCGGAGCTTGCAACGCTGCCTGAAGCTCGCGCTACCATGGCCTACACCCGCTACGTGCTGGATACCGGAAGCCGCGGTGACCTGCTTGATTTGCACGTGGCGCTAGCCCCTTGCCTGGTGGGCTACGGCGAAATTGCCAACTGGCTGAACGCTCAGAACACTACCGTGCGCGGCGGCGATAACGCGTATGACGCCTGGATTGCCATGTACGAAGGCGAGGAATTTCAGGCGGCGATGCGCGCGGAGCTTGAGTGGCTGAATACGCGCCTGGCCGATGTCACCCCGGCGCGCTTTGCAGAGCTTACGAAGATATTTCGCGGTGCCACGCGCCTGGAGATCGACTTCTGGCAGATGGGCCTGGACCTGACCGACTAGCGCAACCCTAACGATAACCATAACGAGAGACTCTCATCATGAGCCGCACACAGCACTTTCTGGCCGAAACCGCCCAGGTAGACGCCGCCGCTATCGCCCCGCTGCCCGCTTCGAACAAGGTGTACATCGAAGGCTCGCGCCCGGATATTCGCGTACCATTTCGCGAAATTACCCTATCACCGACCACCACCAGCGGTACGGATAAGCAAAATCCGCCGCTGCTGGTCTACGACACCTCCGGCCCCTACACCGACCCCAACGCCCAGATCGATCTGCGCCAGGGGCTTTCTGAGCTGCGCCGGGCGTGGATCGAGGAGCGCGGGGATACCGAGTTTTTAGATGGCCTGACCTCGGAGTACGGCAAGCGCCGCGCCAACGACCCCACGCTTGCTCAGCTGCGTTTCGATTTGAAGCGCACGCCGCGCAGGGCGAAAGCCGGTAAGAACGTGACCCAGCTTCACTACGCCCGTCAGGGTATTGTCACCCCGGAGATGGAGTTCATCGCCATCCGCGAGAACCAGCGCCGCCAGGCGCTGGGCGATGCTGAAGTAGAGCGGATTCTGGGCCACCAGCACCGCGGCCAGAGCTTTGGCGCCAGCATCCCGGAGGAGATCACCCCGGAGTTCGTGCGCGACGAAGTCGCCCGCGGCCGGGCGATCATTCCCTGCAACATCAACCATCCGGAAAGCGAGCCGATGATCATCGGGCGCAACTTCCTGGTGAAGATCAACGGCAACCTGGGCAACTCGGCAGTGACCTCGTCCATTGAAGAGGAAGTGGACAAGATGACCTGGGGCATCCGCTGGGGCGCGGATACCATCATGGATCTCTCCACCGGGCAGAACATTCACGAGACCCGCGAGTGGATACTGCGCAACTCGCCGGTGCCCATCGGCACGGTGCCGATCTACCAGGCGCTGGAGAAGGTCAACGGCGTGGCGGAAAACCTCACCTGGGAGGTATTTCGCGACACGCTGATCGAGCAGGCGGAACAGGGCGTGGACTACTTCACCATTCACGCCGGTGTGCTTTTACGCTACGTGCCGCTGACTGCGAATCGGGTTACCGGCATCGTCAGCCGTGGCGGCTCCATCATGGCGAAGTGGTGCCTGTACCACCATCAGGAGAGCTTCCTGTATACCCACTTCGAGGAGATCTGCGAGATCTGCAAGCAGTACGACGTGGCGTTTTCCCTGGGCGACGGCCTGCGCCCGGGCTCGATTGCCGATGCCAACGATGACGCCCAGATGGCGGAGCTGAAAACCCTGGGGGAGCTGACCCACATCGCCTGGAAGCACGATGTGCAGGTGATGATCGAAGGTCCGGGCCACGTGCCCATGCACCTGGTGAAGGAGAACATGGACAAGCAGCTCGAGTACTGCGATGAGGCGCCCTTCTACACCCTCGGGCCGCTGGTCACGGACATCGCGCCGGGCTATGACCATATTACCTCCGGTATAGGCGCTGCCATGATCGGCTGGTTCGGCTGCGCGATGCTCTGCTACGTCACTCCCAAGGAGCACCTGGGACTGCCCAACAAGGAGGATGTGAAGACCGGCATCATCACCTACAAGATCGCCGCCCACGCGGCGGATCTCGCCAAGGGGCACCCGGCGTCGCAGCGCCGCGACAACGCGCTCTCGAAAGCGCGCTTCGAATTCCGCTGGGAAGACCAGTTCAACCTGGGGCTGGACCCGGATACGGCGCGGGAATATCACGACGAAACCCTGCCCAAGGATTCCGCGAAGGTGGCGCACTTCTGCTCCATGTGCGGGCCGAAGTTCTGCTCGATGAAGATCAGTCAGGAGGTGCGCGATACCTATAAAGGCCACACGGCTGAACAGGCGAGTAATAGTGCAGATGCAGTGAAGCGGGGTATGGAAGAGCAGGCCGCGAAGTTTCGCCAAACCGGCAGCCAGTTGTATCAGGAAGTTTAAACAACAGAAAGTTTAAAAACACGAAACCATAAACACAAACAGGGGCCCGAAGGCCCCTGTTGTCGACGTGTTACGCTACGGTCGAAAGCTTACTTCTTGAGGCTTTCTTTAACATCGCCTTTAGCTTTCTGGCCTTCGCCTTTTACCTGCTGGGCTTTGCCCTTGGCTTCGGTCTTTTCGCTGCCGGTTACTTTACCAGCGGCTTCTTTGACTTTACCAGCGGCCTTGTTAGCTGCGCCTTTCGCTTTATCGTCTTTTCCACTCATGACATACACCTCTAATCCGTTAGTAGGAAACATGCTGCGTGTTACGTGACTCATGTCTTTCACATCACATCTGCAATATCAGAGTAGCCCTTTTAGAAAAAGTTTCCTCAATTTGTTGCAGATATTTTTGTTGGCGCCCAACTATCGAGCAGCGCATGCAGGCACGCCATCACGAGAAGCGTTGCCACCAGCGCCACGCTCATGGAAGAGAAGCGGTACAGCGCGCTGTAGACTAAATCCTGACTGGGGCCGAGCGATTGACCAAACAGAATCCCCAGCGTCGTCAGCCCGCCAAAGCCGATGCCCGAGCCGCCGCCTTCCTTGATATGCTCGCGGCCAAACAGCAAAAGCCCCAGCCAGTAAAGCATGATGACCAGCAGGAAATGATTGCTTTGGGTATACAGTAAAAGTTGCATGACCAGCGCGAGATTGCAGCCCAACAGCGTGCCGATGGCGCGTTTGCGCGCCGACACCCGAGCACCGGCATAGCCCATGGCAAACAGCACCAGAATGGTCGCCATCTGCGCGGAAAGCGAACCCTGCAAATCGAATACCTGAAAGACGATGAACGAGAGCGTGGCGGTGATGCCGCCGATCAGCGTCTCGTGACGTATCTGCGCCTGGGGCTTGGCGGCTCTGGGCGGTGGCTCGCGGGGTTCCACGTCGGGAAACAGCGTGTGCATCAGCATGGCAATAAACACCGCCAGTACGCTTGCCACGAAGTTGGAAGCCAGAAGATCGCTTAGATCGACCCCCGGGTAGCTTGCAAAATGCAGCAGGATGCTGAGGGTAAGCACCCCGTTGGCCCCGAACAGAAACAGCGGGCCCCTGGCCATCAGGTTGAAGCGGAACAGAAACATGCACAGCACCACCAGCGTCATGACCACCGGCATATGCTTCAAGAGCCCCACCACCAGGCTGACTTCCAGCGCGTTGAAAGAGACGTTGGCAAGAAACTGGCGAACGATGCTGGCGTTCAGGATTGGCACCATGCCGAGCAGAAACATCGGAAACACGGTAAAGAAGACGCCGTAGTTCCAGCCCATTACCTGGCTGATGACAAATCCCAGCGTGCCACCCCCGGCCACGCGCAGGCACTGGCGCAGGCCGTTTTCACTCAGCCCCGGATGGGCGTGAGCCTCCGGCACAGGCCTGGCCTTAATAGACATAGTGCAGCCAGCTGATCAGGTGGGTTTGCAGCCAGGCAAACGGGTGAGCCAGCAGGTGCTCGCCGGGCAGCAGCTGCACCGTGGCGCGGGCGCCGCTGGGGGGCGCGGCCAACAGCGGCTCAGCGAGCGCGATATGAATACGCAGGCGCTGGGCATCGCGCACCCAGCGGTCAGAGGTCGGAATATCCGCCAGCTGCCCATCGGCGGCCAGCTGGCCTTCGCGTACCCCGGCGTCAAAAGCGCTTACCCGCCCTTCAAAGATATGCCCGGGCCAGGCGTCGAAGACCACTGCCGCCTCGTCGCCTGGCTGCACATGGCGCAGACTCTTCTCGCGGAAGTCAGCGATGATATCCACGCGCTGGCTGACCAGAGCAATCACCGGCTGGCCAGCTTGCACGTAGTCACCGGGCTGCAGTTGAAGATTGGTGACCTGCCCCGCTTCGACCGCGCGTACCTCGGTGCGGGCAACGTCGAGCCGGGCCTTGTCCAGCGCGATATCCGCCTGGCGCAGGCGCAGATTGGTGTCGCCTTCTTCGCCCAGCTGTACTTCCAGGCTTTCGATCTTGGCGCGCGCGGAAGCCACTTCTGCCTGGGCGGTATGCTCCGCCGCTACCTGCTGGTCGTACTGCTGGCGGGAAATGCTCTGCCGGCCGATCAACGCTTCGCCACGGCGGCGCTCGCCGGCGCGCTCTTCGGCAGTTGCCTGGGCAGAGGCCAGCACGGCGCGGGCGGCGGCAAGCTCGGCTTCAAGGCGAGTATTTTCGCGCTGCGCCTGCTCCCGCTCAAGCCTTGCCTGCTCCAGCGCAATTTCGAAGGGCTCGGCATCGAGGCGAAACAGCACATCGCCTTTGGCGACCTGTTGATGGTCGCGAACCACTACTTCGCTGACCGGCGCACTAAGCTCCGGGGCAATGCGCGTTACAGGGCGCATCACTCGCGCTTCAGGCGTCATGGGCATGAAGCTATCGGCAATCAGGAAGTAGACAAACAAAAGAGCAAAAGCGGCCAGCGCCACTTTTACCCAGCGGGCAAAGCGTTGATCAGGAGACATGGGGATTTCACTCGTTATCTCGCGTGGCCTTGAAGCCACGGGCGCTTTTACAGGCGCAGGTGCAATTGAATACTTTAGTCTAACAAACAATTAGCAAGCTAACAATAATCCCTCTGAAGCGTATTGACCTCTGAGCCGCATTGACTCAACCGTCAGGCATAAAAAACCCCAGGGCGTATGCCCTGGGGTTGTGCTGCCATGAACGCTTGGCGTTACCCGTTAGAAGCGGTAGCGCAAGCCAACGCTCGCCGCGTCGAAATCGTAGGCTGATTTATCCAGGTAGCGCATGTAGTCCGCGCTGATGGACAGGTTGTTGGCCACGTCGATCTCGCCGCCAGCGCCGTAGGAGAAGCCACTTTCACGGTCGAGGTCGAAATCCACCTCGGTCATGCCCACCAGGCCGTACACGCGCGCCGTGGGAGTGATCGGTGCAATACCCTTGGCGTAGGCGCCAATCAGGTAGTCGAGCTCGGCGCCGCCGTCAGAACCACCGGTACCCAGGTGACCTTCAAGGGCGAAGTAGTCGTTGAACTGCGCACCGCCGCGCAGGCGCAGGCCTACGTCATCGCGCGATGAACCGCGGTCCGGGTCCAGGCTCCAGAACATGGCATCGCCCGCCACATAACCTTCCGGGTAACCAAATGCTTGCTGAGCCTGTGCCGATGCCGCAAATACGCTGGCGCCTACCAGAAGTGCCGCAGCGGAGAGTGATGATACAGTCATCTTCATAGCATTGAACCTCAGTTAAAAAACAGTGTTTCCTTACAAAAATCTATTGTGGTCGATCCCTGAAAAGAACGCAACTGTTACTGCTGCCGAGACACGCTGAGTGCGACAATACCACTCACGACCATGGCGCCACCTACCAGTTGGCCAAGACTCAGCATCTGGCCAAGCACGAAGTAGCCGATCACCAGAGACGCCACCGGCTCGATATTCATGACCGGCGCATTGCGCGCCATGTTCAGGCGCGGCACGAAGATGAACAGCGTCGAGAACCCGGTAGCGTACAAGAGCGCCAGCAGCCCAAGGCCTATCCAGCCCTGGCTGTTATCCGGCAGGCTCATGCCGCCTGGCACCACGCCGAGAATGCCGCCTATTACCATGGCAAAAAATACGGTCTGCATGGTCAACAGGCTGCGCAGCGTGCTGCCCACCTGGGCCAGGCGGTGCTCGGTAATCCACAGCGCGCAGGCGAACACGAACGCGGCGGTCAGCCCGAAGACGATGCCGGCAAGCCACTCAGGCCCCATGCCATCCGCGCGGGTTACCCAGGCTGGAATATCCAGCACGATCAGAAGCCCTATCAGGATGGTGCCCATGATCAGGCTGCTGCGCAGCGTTGGCCGCGGCCCGCCAAGCGCCCAGCTCAATAGCGCCAGCTGAATGGGAAAGGTATTCACCAGCAGCAGCGCGATCACCACCGGCAGCCGCGCTACCGCCGAATAGAGGCTCACACTTTGGATGGTGATCAAAAGACCCACTGCCAGTTGCCAGGGCCAGGTACCCCGCGGCAGCCACAGGCTTTTTTTCTGCACCGTGATCAGTACGATAAGAATCAGACACGCCAGCCCCGAACGCGTCAGTACGGCAAGCAGCAGCCCCGTGCCGTTATCAAACGCCAGCCGCGCCGAGACGTGATTGGCCGCAAACATGGTGCCCACGGTGAGCAGTAATGCAATGGCCAGATGGCGGGGCAGCGAACGGGAGAGGGACGATTCGGACATAGGCACCAGGCGGCTATTGAAAGCAACAAACGGCTAGGAAAGCCTGCATTGTACATAGAAGGCTAAACAAATACTGACGTGCATTAATGTCCCTTGCCGCTAGTTAAACTAAAGTACAAACTTAAACCCTACTTTCCTGGCAGACACTTTCTATGAATGTACCGGTGCTGGTCATCAACTGCGGTTCCTCCTCCATCAAATACGCGCTGATTGATACTGACCCCGAGGCGCCACGCCTGGCCGGTATTGCCGAGCGCCTGGGCAGCCCGGATGCCTGCCTCAAAGGAAAAAGCAGCGCCGGTGACAAGTTTGAACAGGCCCTGCCCAATGCCGACCACACCCAGGCGCTGAGCGCGATTCTGGAGCGCCTGGAAGGCCGCACGCCCGGGGCTATCGGCCACCGCATCGTTCACGGGGGCGAAAAGTTCACCCAGGCCGCGCTGATCGATGCAAGCGTCGTCAGCGCCATTCAAGCCACGGCTGCCCTGGCGCCGCTGCATAACCCTGCCAATCTGGCCGGTATCGCTGCCACGCAGAAGGTATTTCCCCAGCTTCCCCAGGTGGCGGTATTCGATACCGCCTTTCACCAGAGCCTTTCGCCCACCGCGTACCGCTACGCCCTGCCGGAAAGCCTGTATGCCGAACATGGCATTCGCCGCTACGGTTTTCACGGCACCAGCCATGCGTTCGTCAGCCAGCGCGCCGCGACCCTCAGCGCCCGCGGCGCGGGCGGCTGGCTCACGGCGCACCTGGGCAACGGCTGCTCCACCTGCGCGGTGTGGAACAATCAGAGTCAGGACACCAGTATGGGGCTTACCCCGCTTGAAGGCCTGGTGATGGGTACCCGCAGCGGAGATGTGGACCCGGGCCTTCACGCCCACCTGCACCGCCAGCTTGGCTGGTCGCTGGATAAAATCGACGATGTGCTCAACAAGCAGAGCGGGCTTCTCGGCCTCTCCGGGCTGACCAACGACATGCGGGAAGTGGAGGAGGCCGCCGAGCAGGGTCACGAAGGCGCCATGCTGGCGCTGGATGTCTTCTGTTACCGGATTGCCAAATCTCTCGCCGCCCTCTCCTGCGCCCTGCCCTCGCTGGACGGGGTAATCTTCACTGGCGGCATCGGCGAGAACTCGCCCATCGTACGCCGTCGGGTGGTCGGCCTGCTGCCCCACTTCGGTTTTGCCCTGAACGAAATACGCAACGATGCGATGATTCGCGGCCAGGAAGGCAAGCTGGATAGCGACCAGCACACGGGGCCTGAGGTGTGGGTCATTCCTACCGATGAAGAGGGCCGAATCGCGATGGAAACCTGCCACTGCCTGGAGGTGCAGGCATGACGACCTCTACCCAGCCGCAAGCCATTCTACTGGTGCCTACCAGCGTGGGCGCCGGTTTGACCTCCGCCTGCCTGGGGCTGATCCAGGCGCTGGATACCATCGGTCTCAAGGCCGGCTTCCTGAAGCCGTTCATGCAAAATGAGCTGAACGGCCCGGGGCTTGATCGCTCGACGGCCCTGGTATCGCGCACTCTGAACCAGCGCCCGCCCTCCCCGATTTCCCAGGCCCGGCTGGAGCGCCTGCTGCGCGATGACCAGACCGATGAGCTGATGGAAAACGTGGTCGAACTTTTCGACCAGGTGGTGCAGCAAGCCGAGCGCGACAGCCACGCGCTGGACCTGGTGGTCGTGGAAGGCGTAGTGCCTACCCAGCACACCACCTACGCCACCCAGACCAACGCCCAGCTGGCCCACGCCTTGAATGCGCGCATCATTCTGGTAGGCACCGGAGATCTCAACGAACCCCAGCGCCTTGCCGAAGAGCTGGACATGCACGCGCGAAGCTTTGGCGGCGTGAGCTCGGCGCGTACGCTGGGCGGCATTTTGATGCGCATGAAGAACCTGCCCTACGGCCAGGAAGATGACCTTTCCGCCGCCCCCGGCACCATCAAGCCTCAGCTTGAAGAGCCGGTGCTGAATGAGCTGCGCCGCTACTCGCCGTCGCTCGCCACGGAGAGCTTTCACCTGATCGGCATCGTGCCGCAAAGCAGAACGCTGACCGCCCCGCGCACCCTGGATGTGGCCCGCGCGCTCAATGCCAAGTTGTTGAACGAAGGCGAAGCGGCCAGCCGCCGGGTGCTTTCCACCAGCCTCTGCGCGCGCAGCGCGGCCAACGCGCTGCATATCTTTACGCCGGGCAGTCTGGTGGTGGCCTCCGGCGATCGCGACGACGTGATACTGGCCTCGGCACTCGCCACCATGAACGGCACCCAGCTGGCCGGCGTGCTGCTGACCAATGGCTTTCTGCCCAACGACAACATGATCGAGATGTGCAGGCCGGCGCTGCGCACCGGCCTGCCCGTACTGGCGGTTGAAACCGACAGCCTGACCACTGCGCAGCACTTGAGCGAACTGAATACCGAAATTCCCATCGATGACTTCGAGCGCGCCGAGCAGGTCGCCCGCTACGTGGCGGCGCACATGGATCTCGAGTGGCTGAAAGCCACCCTGAGCCATAGCTATACGCGGCGCCTGTCGCCATCGGCGTTTCGCCATCAGCTGGTCAAGCAGGCTCAGCAGGCGAGCAAGCGCATCGTGCTGCCCGAAGGCGACGAGCCGCGCACCGTGGAAGCGGCCATCATCTGTCAGCGCCGTGGCATTGCCAACTGCGTGCTGCTGGGCAGCCGCGAGACCATCGAGGACATCGCCCGTAACCGCGGGCTGATCCTGCCGGATGAGCTGACCATCATCGATCCGGAGAGCACCCGCGCGCACTACATTGCCCCCATGGTCGAGCGGCGGCGCGGCAAGCTCAACGAGCTGACCGCCGAAGCTCAGCTGCAGGACAACGTGGTGCTGGGCACCATGATGCTCCAGCTCGATGAGGTGGATGGCCTGGTATCCGGCGCCATTCATACCACCGCCAATACGGTGCGCCCGGCGTTTCAGTTGATCAAGACCGCGCCTGAGTACAACCAGGTATCGTCGATCTTTTTCATGCTGTTGCCGGAGCAGGTGGTGGTATACGGTGACTGCGCGGTCAACCCGGACCCGGATGCCGAAACGCTTGCCGAAATCGCTCTGCAAAGCGCACGTTCGGCCGAAGCGTTTGGCATCGAGCCGCGGGTAGCCATGATCAGCTACTCCACCGGCGACTCCGGCACGGGTGCGGATGTGGATAAAGTGCGTGAAGCCACGCGCATTGCCAAGGAGCGCGCCCCACATCTTCTGATCGACGGCCCGCTTCAGTACGATGCGGCGGCGATTGAGAGCGTGGGCAAGCAGAAAGCCCCGGATTCCCCGGTAGCGGGTCGGGCGACGGTATTCGTGTTCCCGGATCTCAACACCGGCAACACTACCTATAAAGCGGTGCAGCGTAGCGCCCGCGTGGTGAGTGTGGGCCCCATGCTGCAAGGTTTGAACAAGCCGGTTAACGACCTTTCCCGTGGCGCGCTGGTGGATGACATCGTCTACACCATTGCGCTGACCGCCATTCAGGCAAGCCAGCGGGAAGCGATGGCCAGCAAGTAAGGTTCAGAAAAGAAGGATTCAAGGCAAGAAAAAGCCCCGAACAGCCAAGCTGCTCGGGGCTTTTTTCAATTCAACCGCCTAGCGGCGTGAATCGATCAGGTCCACATCGGTACCATGGATTCCAGCACAATCACCAGGCTCATCGCCGTAATGGTGAGAATCGAGACACCAAAGACGCGTTTGGCCCAGCGTACGTCGTCATCCAGGCGATAGCCGCAGATGGCGAGATACAGCCAGTAGCCGCCCATGGTCAGCGCAACACACAGGTAGCCGGTACCCGCCTGGCTTGCCAGCACCAGGGCCAGTGACGCCGGAATGAACGCCACGATGTAACCCAGGATATGGTGCTTGGCCCGCTTGATGCCGTGAACCACCGGCAGCACCGGAATCGAGGCGCGCTGATAATCGGCATAGCGGAAAATCGCAATCGCATAGGAGTGCGGCATCTGCCAGAGGCAAAAGATCAGCAGCAGAACGATCGCGCCGCTGTCAAAGGTACCGGTCACCGCGCAGTAACCCACGACCGGCGGCATGGCGCCGGAAAGGCTGCCCACGACCGTGCCGTACTCGGAGTGGCGTTTCATGTAGAGGCTGTACACCCCGACATAAACGCCCCAACCAATCACCGCCAGTGCTACGGTCAACCCGTTGGTACCCAGCGCCAGGCAGACCACACCGCTGATACCCAGCAGTGCAGACAGACCCAGTGCCTGAGTGATCGACACGCTGCCACGTACCAGGGGGCGATGGCGCGTACGCGCCATCAGTGCATCGATATCGCGGTCAATCACGTTGTTACACGCACAGCCTGACGCGATCACCAGTGCAATCCCCAGCATGACCGAGGCAAACGTCACCAGGTCGAACTCACCATGTGCGGCGAGAAAGTAGCCACCAAGGGCGGCAATCAGATTGCCGCCGATGATGCCTGGCTTGGTCAACTCAAGCAGATCGTGCCACCGATTGGGCATGCTGGTTAGCCGATCATCATGTTGAGATGTAGATGCTGCATGATCCACAGCGAACCTCCTACCACTAGGCCGAGAATCAGCACCGTGAAGACGAAGGAAAGCATGTTCCAGCCATCTTCGGTCTTGAAGTCCAGGTGCATGAACATCACAAGCTGAACCAGAACCTGCAGAACGGCCGTCACCACGATGATGCCCACGTTCACGGGCAAGCTGAACGAACCCAGCATCACCGCGCCAAATGGAATGACAGTCAGGACTAACGACAGTACAAGCCCCGTTACATAGGACTTTACGGTGCCGTGACCGGACGGTTGGCTAGAAGAACTCATACCAGCACTCCCATCAAGTAGACGAAGGAGAATACACAGATCCAGACGATATCCAGGAAGTGCCAGAACAGGCTCAAGCACAGGATACGCGGACGCGTTTTATCATTCAGACCTTTAGTCGAAAGCTGAACCAGCATGACCAGAATCCAGATCATGCCGAAGGTCACGTGCAGACCGTGAGTACCTACCAGGGTAAAGAAGGCAGATAAGAAGGCGCTGCGATCCGGGCCGAAACCTTCATGGATCAGGTGATGGAATTCATAGATTTCCATCCCCAGGAACATCAGACCCAGCACGAACGTGATGCCCAGCCACATCTTCACCTGACCGACACGGTTGGCGTTCATCGCCAGAACGCCCATACCGAAGGTGAAACTACTGATCAGCAGTGCAAAGGTGCCAAAGAGAATCAAAGGCAGCTCAAAGATATCAGCGCCGGTCGGCCCACCTGCCGTGCCCTTCATGAGCACGGCGTAGGTAGCGAATAGTGTTCCGAAGATCACCAAGTCGCTCATCAGGTAGACCCAGAAACCAAATACCTTGGTAGGACCGGCATCGTGGTGCTCATGCTCATCAGCATGCGCATCGTGATGTAGGGATTCAGTAGCCATTACGCCTGGGCCTCCACACGTTGTTGATGGGCACGCTCGATTCGCTCGACCTCTGCAGCAGGCACGTAGTAATCGATGTCGTCGTTAGATACCCGCATCAGGAAGCTCACCAGCATGCCGATTGCACTGAACCCAGCCAGCCACCAGATGTGCCATACCATGGCGAAACCAAAGATCATCGCAAAGACACTGATGATGGGTCCGGCCACCGTATTTCTCGGCATATGAATATCTGTGTATGGCGCATCGTCCAACTGCTCGTTGCCACGCTGCTTTTGCGACCAGAAGCTGTCGATATCGCCAACAACGGGCAGGCGCGCAAAGTTGTAGAACGCGGGCGGTGAAGAGGTTGCCCACTCCAGCGTACGGCCATCCCATGGGTCGCCAGTCACATCTGCATACTTATCGCGGTTACGCACGCTTACGTAGAACTGAATGAGCGTACAAGCGATACCCGCCGCAATCAGCAGTGCACCGATCAACGCAACGATGAACCAGGGCTGCCATTCAGCGTTCGGATATGAGTTCATGCGGCGCGCAGCACCGTAGAAGCTCAGAACATACAGCGGCATGAACGCGACATAGAAACCGATTATCCAGCACCAGAAGGAACGCTTGCCCCACTTCTCGTCCAGCTTGAAACCAAACGCTTTCGGGAACCAGTACGTCAGACCCGCCATCATGCCGAAGACCACACCACCAACGATAACGTTATGGAAGTGAGCAATAACGAACAGGCTGTTATGCAGCACGAAGTTAGCCGCCGGCAGTGCCAGCATGACGCCGGTCATACCACCAATCGTGAAGGTGATGATGAAGCCCAGTGTCCACAGTACCGGTGAGGTCAGTTCCAGGCGGCCACGGAAGATAGTGAACAGCCAGTTGAAGACTTTCACACCGGTCGGGATCGCAATGATCATCGTCATGATGCCGAAGAAGGCATTGACGTTGGCGCCTGCACCCATGGTGAAGAAGTGGTGCAACCAAACGATGAACGACAGTACGGTAATGGCAATCGTTGCCCACACCATGGTGTGGTAACCGAACAGACGCTTGCGAGCAAAGGTGGCTATAACTTCAGAGAACACACCGAAGGCCGGCAGAATCAGGATGTACACCTCGGGGTGACCCCACGCCCAGATAAGGTTGACGTACATCATTACGTTGCCGCCCATATCGTTCGTGAAGAAGTTCATCCCCAGGTAACGATCCAGCGTCAACATCGCAATAGTAGCGGTCAAAATCGGGAAAGAGGCAATGATCAGTACGTTGGCGCACAGCGACGTCCAGGTAAAGATCGGCATGCGGAACAGGGTCATGCCCTTGGTACGCATTTTCAAGATAGTAACGAAGAAGTTGATACCGGTTAACGTGGTACCTATCCCGGATATCTGCAACGCCCATATCCAGTAATCGACCCCGACCCCGGGACTGTACTCTATCCCCGACAATGGCGCGTAAGCCAACCACCCTGTGGTCGCGAACTCACCGACGAACAGCGAGATGTTGATCAACAGAGCAGACACCGCGAACAGCCAGAAGCTCAGGTTGTTCAAGAACGGGAACGCAACGTCGCGCGCACCGATCTGTAGCGGCACTACCAGGTTCATCAAGCCGATGACCATTGGCATGGCCACGAAGAAGATCATGATAACGCCGTGGGCGGTAAAGATCTGGTCGTAGTGGTCCGGCGGCAGAATACCGGCCGAACCGCCCGCGGCTATCGCCTGCTGTACACGCATCATCAAGGCATCAGCAAAACCGCGCAGCAGCATGATGAGCGCCACGATGAAATACATGATACCGAGCTTTTTATGGTCAACGGAGGTAAACCACTCGTTCCATAGCCAGCCCCACTTACGGAAATAGGTCAGCGCGCCTAACAACGCCGCGCCGCCTAGAATCCCTACGAGACCCGCGATAACCAGAATGGGTTCGTGATAGGGAATTGCTTCTAGGGTTAATTTACCGAACACGGTTACTCTCCCGCCTCATTGCTGACGGTCTGGCCATCCTCGGCCTCGCCATCTGCTTGGTTGTCGGTCGTTTGATAGGCTTCATTGCTATCGACTGCTGGCGCGCGCGGCGCATCCTGAGTGTCAGTGTCAGGGTCGCTGCCGGTATGGAAGCTGGACACCAAGCGCTCATAGAATTCAGGTGTAACGTCAGAGAAGTACTCAACGGGGTGGAACGTCGAACGCTCCGCCAGTTCAGAGTAGCCTTCTGGGTAAGTCAGCGTATCAGGTGACTGCGCAACTTCAGCAACCCAGGCGTCAAAGTCAGCGTCAGACGTGACGTGGGCGTCAAACACCATGCCCGAGAAGCCAGCACCGCTATAGTTGGTCGAACGACCGTTATAGGTACCGATTTCGTTGGCCAGCAGGTGAACGTCGTTATCCATTCCCGCCATGGCGTAGATCTGGCTACCCAGTTGCGGAATGAAGAAGGAGTTCATGACAGAACCCGAGCTCACCCGGAAACGCACGGGCGTGTCTACCGGGAAGGCGACTTCATTAACCGTTGCAATACCTTGCTCGGGATAGATGAACAGCCATTTCCAGTCGAGAGCCACGACTTGGATTTCAAGCTCGGCCACATCGCTTTCAAGCGCACGGTGAGGATCAAGGTCGTGGGAGCTTTTCCAGGTAATCACGCCCAGAATGGCGACGATGACGACCGGAACCAGCCACACAATGGCTTCAATCCAGTTGGAGTGCGCCCAGTCGGGCAGGTATTCAGCCATCGTATTGCTACGGCGATAGTACCAACCAAACACTATCGTCATGACAATAACGGGGATGACCACGATCAGCATCAGGCCAAAAGAACTCAGGATCAGTGAACGCTGGGTTTCACCGACCACGCCTTTCGGGTCCATCAAGGCCGAGCTACAGCCTGCGAGTAGCAAGCAAAGCGCAATGAGCACCAGAGTGCCTGTCCTGCGCCAGTAGGAAGGTTGTTGCATGGTGCGATCTCGTCAGAGTTGCGTTACAAAACTAGCCGCCACACAGCAAGCCAAACGATATGCCATATGCCAACTAACTATCACCCCATACTTTTCCCAAAACACTCTGCCAGCATGAACTGCCTTTGCTCCGGGAAAAATATGCGCTACCGGGGTAGGAAGCAGGTAGCGGATTGAGCCGACATCCTAACATTTAAGGAGGCCAGTTCTAACCTGAGTATTTTCCTTTTATCTAAACAGCGAAGCAAAGCGACGATTTGACGCACCCAGGTGCGACTTAAAGGTGGGACATCTGGCAGATTGAGGCGGGAGGTGAGCTGACCAGAAGCGTTTGCCCGGTAAAGCGGGCGAGCAGCTCAGGCGCGCGCATCTCATTAGTCACGATGACGTCGAAATCGTTCAATGTAGCGAAGTAGGCCGGACGAATGACTCCGAACTTGCTCGCATCCACGATCAGAAAACGCTGCAGTGCCGAAGCCATGGCGGCCTGCTTGGGGGCGACTTCATGAAAGTGGAAACAGCTGACGCCACGCCCACAGTCGACCCCGGCGGCGGAGATAAACGCCTTGTTGATACCGATTCGCTCGATGGCACCCTGCACATCGTCGCTATCGAAGGACTGAGACGCAGCGCAGTAGGCCCCACCCAGCAGAATCAGCCGCACATTGGGCAACGCGGCAACCGCGGAAGCGACGTTAAGGGCATATGTGACGATCGTCAGCTCGGTAAAACGGCCAAGCTGGTTCAGCAGCGGGATCAGCGTCGAGCCGCAGTCGACAAACAGCGTATCGCCCTCTTCGATGGTGCTTGCCACCCGCTCACACAGGGCGTACTTCACCGCGTAGTGGCTGGCCTGCTGCTCGGTGAGATCATATACCGGTGTAACACCCGGATAGCGGGTCATCACCAGCCTGCCCCCAAGCAACGTCATCGACGAAGGCTGCGTTGAAAGGTCGCGGCGGATGGTCATTTCCGAAACGCCGCATAAAATGGCGGCGTCGCGCAGATGCAGCGTACCGCCGCTGGCGAGCGCTTCCTCAAGCAGTTCCAGACGCTGGGCACTGCGGTCGTTCATGCAGGGCTCTCCTTTCAGGGCATTATTATGCGTTTTTTATAATGCTGCGCGAGCTGCCGCGCAATTGCCACCTCTTTTAAAGACCGTGCCTGCCCTCCCCTCTACCCAAGAGCGGCTGCATTTAAATAACGTTAGCCAGCTTTGTTATAATTCGGCGTTAAAAAAATAACACGTAATGTTATAATTCTCACACTCACGCCAGCCCACACAATTCCAACTTGAACTTAGATCGCGATCATTCTTTTGAGGCTCACATGACTGCTCCAACCCTTACGCGTACTTCTTCCTTCGTCACCCTCAGTGCTGGCGTATTAATGGCAGGGATGACCCCGGCATTGGCAAACGATGCACAGCCGCAGCCGCTCGACCGGTTATGGTCTTTTGCCAACGTGTCGGTCAACTATCTTGACTGGTCCAACGGCACCGAGCGCCGCACGGCAAGCAACGCGGCCAAAAGCGATTTCACCTACGTCGAGATCGAGGGCGGCGCAGGCTTCAGCTGGGGCGAGTTCTACGGCTTCTTTGACTTCGAGAACCCGACCAACGACCAGTTCGATGAATCCAGCGGCGGCAAGGACAACTTCCGTACCGCCGGCAAGGTCACCTCGCATATCTACCTAGGCGACAGCCCGCTTTCGCTCTACGCCCACGTGTACGACTTCCGCGACTACGGCTATGAAAGCCGCGAACAGGATCAGATCCTGGGTCTGGGCTATCGCACCACTTTCGCCAACGGCCTGTGGTTCAAACCGTTCATCGGCGCTGCCCGCGTGCAGAGTGATGCCTATACTGGCATGAACGGTTACATGGCCGGCTGGGTAGCGGGCTACGATTTCGCCGCGTTAGACCAGAACTTCAGCGTGACCAACTGGCACGAGCAGACCTTCGGTCGTGACGATGACTACCTGGAGCAGAACTACGTCGGCGATAAGGCTGGCAGCACGGGTACCAACGGCGCCCTGAGCCTGTGGTGGCACCCGACTGACCTGATCACTACTGGCGTACAGTACCGCTACTCCGATAACAAGCTGGGCACGCCCAACGAATATCAGAATGCGATGATCTACTCCGTCAAGCTCAACTTACTCTAACCCGTGGCACCCCTCGCGGACTCAAAGGATCCCCATATGACACTCCTTATGAGCTTGGTTGGCATGGTCACCCTGGTGATCATCGCCCTGATCTTCTCTTATGATCGCAAGTCGATTCGCCTGCGCACGGTACTGGGTGCCTTTGCCATTCAGGCGGGTATCGGCGCCTTCGTTCTTTATGTGCCGTTTGGCCAGGCGGTCTTGCAGACCATCTCCGCCGGGGTAAGCCAGGTGCTGGTCTACGCCAACGACGGAATCGGTTTTCTGTTTGGTGGCCTGGCGGATGTCGATAACGTCGGCTTCGTGTTTGCCATCAAGGTACTGCCGGTCATCATCTTCTTCTCCTCACTGATCGCGGTGCTCTACTATCTCGGCATCATGCAGTGGGTCATCCGTATTCTGGGTGGCGCGCTCCAAAAGGCGCTGGGCACTTCGCGCACCGAATCGCTTTCCGCCACGGCCAACATCTTTGTCGGCCAGACCGAAGCGCCGCTGGTGGTACGCCCCTTCATTGCCCGCATGACGCCTTCACAGCTGTTTGCCGTGATGTGTGGCGGTCTGGCATCGGTGGCAGGTTCGGTGCTGGCGGGCTACGCCGCGCTGGGTATTCCCATGGAGTACCTGGTGGCAGCCTCCTTCATGGCCGCCCCCGGTGGGTTGCTGTTCGCCAAGCTGATCATGCCGGAAACCCAGGACGCCACCGACAGCGACAGCATCTCCAAGGTCGATGAAGAGCTTCAGGAGCAGGAAGACAAACCCACCAACGTGCTGGACGCCGCGGCGTCGGGTGCAACGTCCGGTTTGATGCTGGCAGCCAACGTAGGCGCCATGCTGCTGGCCTTCATCGGCTTGATTGCGCTGATCAACGGCATTCTGGGCGGCGTGGGTGGCTGGTTCGGGTTCGAGTCTCTAAGCCTTGAACTGATTCTGGGCTGGCTGTTTGCCCCGCTTGCCTTCATGCTCGGCGTGCCCTGGGCGGAAGCCACGCTTGCCGGCTCCTTTATCGGCCAGAAGCTGGTGGTCAACGAGTTCGTCGCCTTTATCAACCTCGCTCCCTACATTGATGGGGAACAGGTAGTGGCCGCGACGGGTCAATTGATGACGCCCCATACCATGGCCATCTTGTCATTCGCCCTGTGCGGCTTTGCCAACCTGTCCTCGATTGCGATCCTGCTGGGTGGCCTGGGCAGCATTGCGCCCACGCGGCGTGCAGAGATCGCCCGCTTTGGGGTCAAGGCCGTGCTGGCCGGCACGTTGTCCAACTTGATGTCTGCGTCAATTGCCGGCTTTTTCATCGCGTTAAGCAACGTTACCAGTTAACGCTGCCTGACGTACCGGGCACTGTGCGACCATGCGCAGTGCCCGTTTATATTTTCTGACTTGCGAGAACTTCATGACCGCTGCTACTTCGATCGAACTTAACCAGGCCGCCCGCCAGGCGCTCTCCCTGATGGATTTGACCAGCCTGAACGACAGCGATACCGACGCGACCATTGAAGCGCTTTGCCAGCAGCTCAAGACGCCCTACGGCCATCCAGCCGCTGTCTGCGTCTACCCGCAATTCATTGTTACCGCCCAGCGAGCGCTGACCGCCCATAATTTGAACGAGCAGGTCAAGATCGCCACGGTCACCAACTTCCCGGCGGGCGGCGAAGACATCATGAGCGCCGCCCGTGAAACCCGTGATGCAGTCGCCTCCGGCGCTCACGAGGTTGATGTAGTCTTCCCCTACCGCGCGCTGATCGCCGGCGACGAAGCCACCGGCCTCGAGCTGGTTGAAATGTGCAAGGCCGCCTGTGCAGGCCAGGCCCTGTTGAAAGTCATCATCGAGTCTGGCGAGCTGAAAGACCCGGCGCTGATCAAGCGCGCCAGCGAGCTTGCCATTGAAGGCGGTGCGGACTTTATCAAGACCTCCACCGGCAAGGTGGCTACCAACGCGACACTTGAAGCCGCCGAGATCATGCTCAGCGCCATCAAGGCAAGCGGCAAGGAAGTCGGCTTCAAGGCGGCAGGCGGTGTGCGCACCGCCGAAGAAGCGGCAGACTACCTGGCACTGGCAAACCGCATCATGGGCAGTGCCTGGGTAACCCCTGCCCACTTCCGCTTTGGCGCATCGAGCCTGCTGACCAATTTACTGAACACCCTGGGCGGCGCGGAAAGCGCGGCTCCTCAAGGAGGCTACTGATATGCTCCCGCAAGAACTGATTCGTTTAAAGCGTGACGGCCAGCCGCTGGCAGCCGCGGATATCAAGACATTCATTCAGGGCATTGCCGATGACCGCATCAGCGACGCCCAGATTGGCGCCTTCACCATGGCCGTGTTTCTCAACGGCATGAGCCGTGAAGAAGTGGTTGCGCTGACCACCGCCACCCGTGACTCCGGCCACGTGATGCAGTGGGACTCGCTCAACCTGCCAGGGCCTGTGGTCGACAAGCACTCCACCGGCGGCGTGGGCGACCTGGTATCACTGGTACTCGGCCCCTGGGTGGCGGCGTGTGGCGCGTTCGTTCCCATGATTTCTGGCCGTGGCCTTGGCCACACCGGCGGCACGCTGGACAAGCTTGAGTCGATCCCCGGTTACGACCCCTACCCCGCCCCGGAACGCTTTGGCGACGTGGTCAAGTCCACGGGCGTTGCGATCATCGGCCAGACCGGCAACCTGGCCCCCGCGGACAAGCGTATTTACGGTGTGCGCGATGTCACTGCCACGGTCGAGTCGATCCCGCTGATTACCGCGTCCATCCTGGGCAAGAAACTTGCCTCGGGCCTGGATGCGCTGGTCATGGACGTCAAGGTCGGCAGCGGCGCCTTCATGCCTACCACGGAAAAATCCCACGAGCTTGCCAAGAGCATCGCCTCCGTCGCCACTCAGGCCGGTACGCCCACCAATGCGCTGCTCACCGACATGAGCCAGCCGCTGGCACCGTGCGCGGGCAACGCGGTGGAAATCGTCGAGACCCTCGAACTTCTGCGCGGCGAACGCCCGAACAGCCGCGTCATGCAGGTTACCCGCGAGCTTGCCGTGGAAATGCTGATGGCCGGCAAACTGGCCCACAGCCGTGAAGATGCCCTGAGCCAGCTTGAAAAAGCCCTCACCTCCGGTGCCGCTGCCGAAGTATTCGCCCGCATGGTGCGCGAGCTGGGCGGCCCGGGTGATTTCATGGAGCGCTCGGACAGCTACCTTGCCAAGGCCAACGTGGTCAAGCCGGTATACGCCGAGCAGACCGGCACCGTGCAGCGCATCGATACCCGCGCGGTCGGCATGAGCGTGGTGGAACTCGGCGGTGGCCGTCTGCGCAACGACGCCGACGTCGACCACAGCGTTGGCTTCAGCGCGATTGTCGAGCTGGGCACCCAGGTTGACCGCCAGCAGCCGCTCGCCTACGTGCACGCCCGCAGCGAAGACGCCGCCGAGCGCGCCGCCCAGCAGCTGCGCGCGGCCTTCACCATGGGTGAAGGGGAAGCCAGCATTGATGAGCTGCTTCAGAAAACCTATCGCGGTGAAGCGCTTTAATCACACCGACTGAAGAGGTAAACGCTATGAAACGTGCCATTGTGCTGGTACTCGACTCCTTCGGCATCGGCAGCGCCGCCGATGCCGCCGCCTTTGGCGACGAAGGCTCGGACACGCTGGGCCACATTGCCGCCGCCTGCGCGCGCGGCGAGGCGGATACCGCGGAACGCTCGGGCCCGCTCAAGCTGCCCAACATGGCAAGGCTTGGCCTGTTTCACGCCCACCGGGACAGCACCGGCACGGTGGCCGAAGGCGTTGCCCTGCCAGACGTGCTTGAAGGCGCCTACGCCCACGCTCAGGAAGTCTCCAGCGGCAAGGACACGCCTTCCGGCCATTGGGAAATTGCCGGCGTGCCGGTGCGCTTCGACTGGGGCTACTTCACCGACAAGACCGAAAGCTTTCCCGCTGAACTGCTGGACAAGATCGTTCAGGAAGCGGGCCTGCCCGGCGTGATCGGCAACTGCCACGCTTCGGGCACCGAGATCATCGCCCGCCTGGGGGATGAGCACGTAGAGACCGGCAAGCCGATCGTCTACACCTCGGCGGATTCGGTGTTTCAGATTGCCGCTCACGAAGAGCACTTTGGCCTCGAGCGTCTCTACGCGCTGTGCGAAACCGTGCGCGAATTGCTGGAGCCCTACAACATCGGCCGCGTGATCGCTCGCCCGTTCATGGGTGAAGACAGCAAAAGCTTTGCGCGCACCGGCAACCGCCGCGACTACAGCGTCGAACCACCTTCCCCCACCGTGCTGCAGAAGCTTCAGGAAGCCGGCGGTGAAGTCGTGTCGATTGGCAAGATTGCCGACATCTACGCCCACTGCGGTATTACCCACAAGGTAAAGGCCAGCGGCCACGATGCACTGATGGACGCAACGCTTGGCGAAGTGGCCCGCACCGCTGCCGACACCAGCGACCGCCCGACCATGATCATGACCAACTTCGTCGATTTCGACTCGGTCTACGGCCACCGTCGCGATGTGCCGGGCTATGCCGCCGCACTCGAGCACTTCGATGCCCGCCTGCCGGAACTGCTCGCCGCGCTGAACAGTGACGACCTGCTGATTCTGACGGCGGATCACGGCTGCGACCCAAGCTGGGAAGGCACCGAGCACACGCGCGAATACATTCCGGTAATGGTCAGCGGTGCCGGATTTGCCCCTGGCCCCATGGGCGCGCGCGATACCTTTGCCGATATCGGCCAGACCCTGGCGGACTATTTCGATCTGCCCGCCATGGCCGATGGCGAAAGCTTTCTATCCTACGCGGCCTGATGGCGCCGTTGACTGTTAAAAAAGGAACATTGTATGGCTACTCCGCATATCAGCGCTGCAGACGGTGATTTCGCCGATACGGTACTCATGCCCGGCGACCCGCTGCGCGCCAAGTACATTGCCGACACCTACCTTGAAGACGTACGCCAGGTAAACGACGTGCGCGGCATGCTGGGCTACACCGGCACCTACAAGGGCCGCCGGATCTCGGTCATGGGCCACGGCATGGGCATTCCGTCGGTGTCGATCTATGCCAAGGAGCTGATTACCGATTACGGCGTGAAGTCGATCATTCGCGTAGGCTCTTGCGGTGCGGTACGCGATGACGTCAACGTGCGCGATGTGGTGATCGGCATGGGCGCGTGCACGGATTCCAAGGTGAACCGTATGCGCTTCAACGACCACGACTTCGCCGCGATTGCCGATTTCGAACTGATAAGCCACGCCGTGGCCGCCGCCAAGGCGCAGAACGTGCCGGTGAAGGTCGGCAACATCTTCTCGGCGGACCTGTTCTACAACCCGCAGACCGACATGGCCGAGCTGATGAAGCGCTACGGCATTGTCGGTGTCGAGATGGAAGCCGCCGGCCTTTACGGCGTCGCTGCCGAGTTTGGCGCCCGTGCGTTGACCATCTGCACCGTGTCGGATCATATTCTCAAGGGCGATTCGCTCTCCAGCGCCGACCGTCAGACCACCTTCAACGACATGATGGTGATTGCGCTGGATACCGTACTGCGCGATGACGCGGCCAACGCCTAAGTGGATCACTTCGAGGAGTCACCTATGAGCCAGGTAGATCCTGCATTGGTCGATACGCTGTTGAATGCCCTGGCGAACGCCTATGCGCCCTACTCTGACCACCCGGTGGCGGCGGTCATGGAGAGCCCGAACGGCCAGCAGTTCGTAGGCAGTAACGTGGAAGTTGCCCACTATAAAGGCCTGTGTGCGGAAGCCTCGGCGATCAGCGCCATGATCAGCGCCGGCCAGCGCGAGCTTGCCAAGGTGTATGTCATGGGCCCCGGCGAGCACCTGTGCACGCCCTGTGGCGACTGCCGCCAGCGTATTCGCGAGTTCGCCACGCCTGATACGCAAATCATGGTGCTCTCCCGCCAGGGCGAGGTACTCAAGACCTACACCATGCAGACGCTGCTGCCGGATGCCTTCGGCCCGGAACAGCTGCCCAAGCGCCAGGGCCAGCAATAGATAATCCGCATGCCGGGTGCATGGTAATGCCTGCCGCCGTCTTTGACGGCGGCTTTTATTTGCCCCGGCCTCACCCGGGCACCGCTGGCCTCCCCCTGCGATTCCTCGTATCCTGTGCGCCACTGTACTGCGCTTTTTCCGGCGCCCATTGATCAAGGAGAACGCCATGGCGGCCCTACTGCCCAACGTCGACCCCACCGGCCTGCTCGAATACTCGGTGGTGTACACCGACCGTTCGCTCAACCACATGTCGCAGCAGTTTCAGCACGTGATGCGCGATATTTCAGCCACGCTCAAGGACGTCTATAACGCTCACGCATCGGTTATCGTGCCGGGTAGTGGCACCTTTGGCATGGAAGCGGTGGCGCGTCAGTTCGCGCTGGATCAGAGCACCCTGGTGATTCGTAACGGCTGGTTCAGCTACCGCTGGACCCAGATCATCGACATGGGCCGCTTGACCGACCAGCACACGGTGCTCAAGGCGCGCCGCGTCAACCCGGATGATCGTCAGTCGCCCTTCGCCCCGGTGCCCGCCGAGGAAGCCGCCGCGCGTATCCGCGAGGAGAAGCCCGCGGTGGTGTTCGCCCCACAGGTGGAAACCTCGGCCGGCCTGCTGCTGCCGGATGACTATATTCGCACCGTGGCGCAAGCGACCCGCGAGGCTGGCGGCCTGTTCGTGCTGGACGCGATTGCCGCCGGCACGCTGTGGGTGGATATGCAGGATCTGGGTGTGGACGTGGTAGTCAGCGCCCCGCAGAAAGGCTGGAGCGGCTCGCCCTGCTGCGCCATGGTGATGCTCTCCGAGCGCGCCGTAAAGCGCCTGGATGAAACCCAGAGCAACAGCTTTGCCTGCGATTTAGCCAAGTGGCATGCCATCATGCAGGCCTACGAGAACGGCGGCCATGCCTACCATGCCACCATGCCCACGGATGCCCTGCGCCAGCTGCGCGATATCATGCAGGAAACCCGCGAGTACGGCTTCGAGAAGGTAAAAGAGGAGCAGCAGGCCATTGGCCAGGAAGTGCGCGCCATGCTCAAGCGCCATGGGTTTGTCAGCGTAGCGGCCGAAGGCTTTGAAGCCCCGGGCGTGGTGGTCAGCTATACCGATGATGCCGGGCTTGTGGGCAAGTTTGCCCAGGCGGGCGTTCAGATTGCAGGCGGCGTGCCGCTGATGTGCGATGAAGGCGACGACTTCCAGACCTTCCGGATCGGCCTGTTTGGCCTGGACAAGCTGCACGAGACGAAGCGCAGCGTCGCCAATCTTGAGCAGGCGGTCAACGCGCTCGGCTAATCGCGCTTTCTGTTTGCCCGATCAACCGCCTGGCGCGTTTAACCGTGCAGGCGGTTTTTTTCAAGGTGGGGTCATGGAGACGCGCTTGCGGAGACGGACTCCTGGGCCGCTTCCTCATTGGGGATGTTATCAGCTACTTTTTCCACATCGACAATGCCCGAACGGCTGACCACGACCTTCCAGCGCGCCAGGTAGGGCTGGTCTTCGCTGCCCGTCTCTCGCACGATCAGGTTGAACAGATGGCGGCGCTCCACGCTTTCGCGCACTGCCTGACCGTCCTTTAGCCGGTAGATATGATGCTTCTCCTTGCTCATCAGGCGGGTCAGCATCAAAAGATCAACGTGCAGCGTTTCCCGGGTGTGCTCGTAGCCGCTTAAAAAGCGCGTGGGCAGCATGCGCGAGCTGGAGCGGTAGTGCAGCACCATCTCTTCGCGCTGGGCGACCGTGCGCCGGCGCATCTGTTGAATGTCCTTGTCGAGCGCGGCATAACGCTTGTAGTCGAACCATTCGAGCTGACGGCCCACCATGGCGTTGCGGGTCGGGTCGACGTACTGGCGCCGCCACTTGGGCCTTCCACGGCGCAGCCAGCGCCACAGCGTATTGCGCAGGTCATCCTTGAATACCTCGCGCAGGGCGTAAAGCAGGGCCATGGCCAGTACAAACAGCGCGGTGATATCGCCCACCACTTCGCGCACGCGCAGTACACCCAGCGTCACACAGGCCATGACCACCGCCGTGGCCAGCGCCTTGACCGCTTTCTGCTCGCCGCTGCCAAGCTCCAGCGACTCCTGCTTGAGGGTAATCGGGTACTCGATCAACCTGCGCAGCAGGCGCATCTTGTTGGACATGCGCGTGGGGTCCGCCATTACCCGTTCAGCGTTGTACTGCTGCTCGCGGCGGTACTCGCTTTCACGCTCGCAGACACTGATAAAGCGCCGCTTGATATCGGTGAACTCACCGCCTCTCGGCATATAGGCCACCAGGGCAAGCAGCTGCTGCTCGGTAAACCAGGAGAGGTAGTTATCGATATTGGCGAAGTACTTGGAGAGACGCTCGTCGGTGGGCTGATTGCGGCGCATCTTTTTCAGGATACTTTCGCTGAGATCGCACATCTCGTTTAGCTGCTCGCTGAGCTCCTGGCCACCTCCCTGAACCTCTTCCGACTCCTTCTGACGCTCGCTGCGCAGCTTGCGCTCGCCCACCAGCAGTTCTTGCGTCGTGCGCTCCATGGCGACGACGTACTGGTAGGCATAAAGGCTCAGGCTCAACCGGTAGGATTCACTGCCCAGCTGGTTACGGCTGGCAAGACGGCTATGCACCAGCGGCAGGTGGTAGGCATCGCTGTAGTAAGTCCGCGAGACGCTGATCGAGGCGTGATAAAATGCCTCTTCGGAAATCACATGGGCGTTCAACCCAAGCTCTGCCGGCATGAAAAGATAGACGTCAAGCCTATGCGATGTCTCTTCCTTGAGGCGCCGGGTAAGGCGCAGCTGGAAGCTGTTCTTGCGCTCGACGCTGATCACCTGCTTAATCTCCTGCTTTATTGCCTACTACGATGATATACCATGGCACTAATTATCATGGTGAGCCATTTAACGCGGTGCTGGCCCACTTCTTCGCTTCTGGAGCCCGGGAATGTCCATTGCCCGTTTTTCACCCTTTGAGCTGCTGCTTCTGAAAAGCCGCAGCCAAGTGGATACGGCAAAGCTACTGCTGCTGGCCTGGGTTCTGGCCCATCGCCAGCAGGTATCCGAAGGTCAGCGGCGGCGCCGCCTGGCCCAGGTATCCGTGCACTTTCGTCACGGCCACGAGCTGGCACCGGTCATGCACATTGCCCAGCAGCGCGACCTTCAGGCGATTCAACTGGCCGCCGAGGTGCTGCGCAGGGAGTGCTCCAAGGAGCACGGCCTGGGGGTGATGCACCAGGCCATTGTAGTGGCCACCGACACCGGCGAGCTTTCGCTGGCCAATCACTATATCCTGCGCTTTCTCGCCGACCTGCTGGGCATTTCTCCGGGAACGCTGAACACCCTGTTTCAGGAGTTGACGGGGCGCGCTCTGACAACCCCTGAAGACCCTAGCCGCGATGCCTACTGGCGGGTACACGATGCCGACTACTATGCCGAACAGGCTCGCGAGGCCGAAGCCGCCCGGCAGCGCGCCCAGGAGGCACAGGAAAAGGCCGAGGCCAGTCAGCGCCAGCGCGAAGAGGCCGAACGAGCGCGGGCACAGGCAGAGCGCGAAAAGGCCCACCATCGCCAGCAGCGCGAGCGCTCCCGTCATCAGGAGCGTGGATCGCACCGACAGAACTCGCAACAGGGCACGTCCTCAACACCGCCGGACCGGACAACGCGGGCGCTGGCCGTGCTGGGACTGATGCCCGGCGCCAGCAAGCTGGAGGTCCGCAAGGCGTACCGGCGCATGGCTCAGCTGCACCACCCGGACCGCTTCTATACCGAAAGCGAACACCGGATTGCGCTTGCTTCGGCACGCTTTCAGCGCATCAAAAGCGCCTATGATTACCTGATGCACACCTACCAATAATAACCGGCCTACTTCTATGCGCGACCTTTACCAACGCCTTGGCGTGTCCCCCCAGGCAAACGACGAAGAGCTGAAACAGGCCGTGGCCCGCTGCCCCAACAGCGCGCTTCGCCAGGACGCCGAAGCCGTCTTTGGCGTGGCAACGCATCGTGAGAGCTACCACCAATCGCTTGAAGCGCTGAACGATATCGGCCAGCTGCGTGCACGGCTAGGGCTGACCCACGGCGCGCACTGGCAAGGGGATGTGGCCAATGACTTCTCGCGGCCACCGGATCAGGCGGTGTCGCGCCATGACGAGCTGGTCGACCGCGTAAGCCACGCCGTGACGCTTTATAACCGCCTGCGCGGGCGGCGTGGCCTGTGGTTACTCATCGCCGCTTTCGGCATTGGAACGGGCATAGGTATTGTCGTGGGGTTCGCGCTGAGCCGCACCTTCGCCGCGTGAGGCAGGCGAGCGCTCACGTTCATCACGCCTTACCTCGGCCTCGGTAGGCCGTGGGGCCGGCTTGGGCGGCGGCGGGCTGTGCTTGGGCGCGTGCTGCTCTTCGCCTTGTGCCGCCCCAAACGAAAGCTCGGTGCCTTCTTCTGGCGTCATGCGGTCCTCTGAGCGCGCCTCCATGCTGACGCTGAGGCGCGGCACGCCAAGGTCGATGGCCTGCTCTTCCATGCGCTGCTTGAGCAGCAGGTTGAAGGCGCGTGAAACATCCCACTGCATTTCCGGCGCCGTGCGAAAACGCATGCGCAGCACCGGGCACCCCTCTTCAAAGCCCTGCACGCCCTGCATTTCCAGCGGCGACCAGATGTAGTGGCGCATCATCGGATCCTTGCGCAGCTCCAGCGCCGTCTCCTGCATCAGGGTAATCGCATCGTCGATTTTCATGTCGTAGGGAATGCGGATGCGCATCAGGGCGATACCGAACTGGCGCGACATGTTGTGGATCGACTCAATCCGGCTGAAGGTAATGATGTGCACGACGCCGTCCAGGTCGCGCAGGCGTACCGTGCGCAGCGTCAGCCCTTCGACCGTCCCCATGTGGTTATTGATGCGCACGAAATCATCTACCGCCAGCGAGTCCTCGATCAGGATGAAGATGCCGGTAATCAAATCCTGCACCAGGGTCTGCGCACCAAAACCAATCGCCAGACCGATCACACCGGCACCCGCCAGTAGCGGCGTGACGTTGACGCCCAGGTTCGCAAGCCCGGCAATGAAGGCGATGATCAGGATGGCGACGAAGATCACGTTGCGGATCATCGGCGTGATGGTTTGCGCCCGCGCCTGGTTGACTCGGCGCCCTCGGGCGCGGCCTGACGAGGTAAGCGCCCGCTGAATGGCCGTATCGGCAAAGATCCACACCAGCCACGCCAGCAGAATGGTCGCCCCCAGGCTGACCAGCGCCTGCCCGATTCGCGCACTGGCCACTGCCTGCTGACCCAGCCCGAAGAGCGAGCCGCCCCAGATCTGCATGAAGAGTTCGGCAAACACCATCCACGAACAGATATGCGCCAGCACAAACCCGAAGCGCTCCAGGCGTTTGCGGTACTGGCTCTGGCGGCGACGATGACGGCGCTTGCCAAGCCGGACCTCCTGGCGGCGCAGCAGGCCGGTAATGACCAGCGTGAGTACCAGAAGGCTGGCGGAGATGATCGAGCGTGCCAGTGCCGTGCCCACATCGCCCACGGTAATGAAGATGGCCAGCAGCGAGCCGCCTACCAGCAGCAGCGCCGGCACGTGCCAGAGCCCGCCGAGGGCGCGGATCATCTCGACAGCCGTGCTGGCATCGCGGCGCTGCTTGTAGGGGCGGTTGCAGATCAGCTGGCGTACCGGGCGCTTGAACTTGATGATGAACCGGGCAGAAAGCAGCGCGGCCAGCATGTTGGCCAGCACCGAGGTAAGGCTTGCAAGCTCACCGCCCAGAAGTTCGACCAGACGGGTCGAGTTGACCGCATCGCCGAGGGCGATCAGCGCGCCGATCACGAACAGCCCGCGCAGCGCCTGCTGCTGCAAAAGCTGTACGGCGGTAAACCGGTGCCCCCGGCTGAAGAAGGCAATGACCGTTTCAAACACCACCGAAAGCGCTCGTCCGCACAGGCAGATATAGGCCACGACCAGCACCAGCGTACGCCCGGCGCTATACGACAGCAGTTGCCCCACCCCCAGGGTAATGACGAAGGCGAGCGCCCAGGGCAACATGCGGCGCAGAAAGTGAGCGGCCAGCAGCCACGCCTTGGGGTCGCGGGGCAAATCCAGCGGCCAGTGGCGCCGGGTAGCCACCAGGCGCCCGAAGGCGACCATCACGACCAGAAGCGTGACCCAGATCACCGCCAGCACCGCACCATCGGCCACGGCACGAATCACCTCGCCCTGGCTTGCGCCATCGTTCAGCGCGCGCAGGTCCGCTGCCCCCTGCACCAGTTGCCTGGACCACTCATCAATGGGCGAGTCGCCGGCCTGGGCCTGCTCACCGATATCGGTCAGCGTATCGGCAAGCGCGCCCAGAAGCCCTTGGCGCACGACCGTCTCTTCTTCTGCGGCATCGGCAGTCACCTGCAGTTCGCGCAGCGAGTTGAGCAGATCCGTGCGCCGTTCCTCGTTTTCGAGCATGCCGATGACATCGTCAAGCGAGCGTTGAAACTCGTCACTGCTGACATCGGCCTCTTGACTTGGCTCTGCTCCAAGACTTGGCAGCGAGACGCCGGGCACCTGCGCCTGAGCCGCCGTCACGCTGAGGGCGAGCGCCAGAATGAGGCCGATGACAGTGTTGATTATCCAGTGCTGTCGCACGCCTTGCTCCCGAAATGGATGGGTAAATGATTCGCTGCATATCAGGGTGCCGGATTGCCGGCTGCCCTGGCGAATCCGCTCAGCCTTCACGCGTGCCTTTCTTCTTGCCGGACTATGATAGGCTGATAGTTTAAACGTTCACCTCACAGGATGCCGAGATGACGCTGCAAGCCCCTCCTAACCGGTTCAATAGCGATGGCAAGATACGTCACGTGGGCGTCGAGATCGAGTTTGCCGGCCTGCCGCCGCGCGAGACGGCGCAGGTAGTGCGTGACCTGTTCGGCGGTGAGCTTAACGTGGTCAGTCCTCATCGGCTACAGGTGGAGAGCACGCGCTGGGGCGAGTTCGGCATTGAGCTTGATACACAGTACGCCCATCCGGATCAGGCGGTGCTGGATGAGAGCAGCCATCAGGATAGCGAATGGGAACGGCTTCAGCATCAGCGCCGGGTAGAGTTTCATCAGAAAACCCGCGAGCTGATCGGCGATATGGTGTCAGGCCTGGTGCCCACCGAACTTATCTGTCCACCCGTGCCCTGGAGCGAGCTGGAAGGCCTGGACACCATCTTTGATGCGCTGCGTGAACAGGGCGCCAAGGGGACCGACGCAAGCCTTTTGTACGGATTTGGCCTGCACCTCAACCTTGAAGTCGAGTGCCTGGATGTCGAGTACCTGTTGAGAATGCTGCGCGCCTACCTGCTTCTGGCCCAATGGCTGCGCGATGAGATCAAAGTGAATATCACCCGGGAAGTGCTTCCCCACGCCAATCCATTTCCCAAGGAGTATGCGCTCAAGGTGCTGGACAGTCGCTACCAGCCGGACCTGGACACGTTTATCAGCGACTACCTTGCGTACAACCCGACCCGCAATCGCGAGCTTGATCTGTTGCCGCTGTTTGCCTATCTGCGCCCTGACCATACTCACGAGCTCTTGCATACCAAGCTTACCAAGCCGCGCCCTACGTTTCACTACCGGCTGCCCAATGCTCAGCTTTCCCAACCCGGCTGGGGAGCGGTTACCGAATGGAACCGCTGGGTCGAAGTAGAGAAGCTGGCCGCCGACGAGGTAGCGTTACGCGCCCGCTGCCATGAGTACATCGCCAGGCAGAATCGACCACTCCTTACGCGTTTAAAAGACAAGCTGATGCGTTGGAAGAATCGGCGTTAGAACGGAGACAGAATTTACCCACGCTCAGGACGCATCACCATCTTGGATACTCAAAGGGAATCTATCTGAATGTCCCGGCCGCTTATTGGAATCACCACTTCGGACCGTAAAAGCCAACTTGCCTGGTGGTTTGACTGGTTTGCCGTATGGCGCCACGGCGGCAAGCCGCTGCGCCTCTCCCCTTCTCGCCCGTTGCCAGAATACCTTGATGGCTTGATCATCGGTGGTGGCGACGATATTCAGGCGACGCTTTACGGTGGGGAAATTCAGCTCGACGTGCGCCTCGACCCCGCCCGGGATGAGCTCGAGCTCAGCCTGCTCGAGCACTTTATTCCGCTTAACACCCCGGTGCTGGGCATCTGCCGGGGCGCTCAACTGATCAACGTACACTTGGGCGGCACCCTGGACCCCGATATCTACACCACCCACGAAGGATTAAAGCGCAGGCGCACGGTGCTGCCACGCAAGACCGTGGACATTGTCGGCGACAGCCAGCTCTATCGGCTGCTGGGCGTGACCTGGTGTCGGGTCAACAGCCTTCATCACCAGGCGGTCAACGAGGCGGGCCAGGGAATCGCGATTGTTGCCCGCGACCGCGACGGGCTGGTGCAGGGCATCGAATCACGTGAGCACGATTTTCTGATCGGCGTACAGTGGCACCCGGAGTGGCTGATCTTCAACCGCCCCCAGCAGCGCCTTATTCGCGCCCTGCTGGAAGCGGCCAAGCAGCGCCAGAAAAATGCTAGGCGTTGAGTACTGCCAGTGCCGCATCATAGTCGGGCTCGTTCTTGAGCTCACTGACCAGCTCGCTGTGCAGCACCCGGTTATCCGCATCCAGCACGACCACGGCGCGAGCACACAGACCTTCCATGGGGCTATTGCATAGCGCCACGCCCCACTGCTTTTGAAACTCCCGGTGGCGGAAGGTCGACAGCGTCTTCACGTTATCCAGCCCTTCCGCGCCGCAAAAGCGCTTGGCCGCAAACGGCAGGTCCGCCGAGACTACCAGCACCACAGTATCCTCAAGCGTTGAAGCCAGCTCATTGAAACGGCGCGTGGACATCGCACAGGTGGGCGTGTCCACACTGGGAATGATATTGAGCACCTTGCGCTTGCCGGCATAGGTTTCAAGCGTTACATCCTGCATATCGCTTGCGGTCAGCGTCATGGCCGGGGCGATTTCGCCCTTGACGGGCAGCAAGCCGTCGACATCCATCGGTTCGCCGGCGCGGGTAATCTGTTGCATGGAAGCTCCTTATATCGTTGATCGTCAATACATTCCGGGTATCAGACAAGCCATGGTAGGCTATCGTTCGCGTTTTGCAGATCGATTGCCAGACGCTGGGTTCAACGTTTGCGCTGCATTTCCCTGAGGGAGTGGTATGGCCTGTGTACTGATCGTTAAAACCGGCGACGCTTATCCAGAAGTTGTCGCCGAGCACGGTGATTTTGAAACGCTTTTTTCTCATCAATTAAGCACTGCGCTGCCCGCTCACCTGACGCTGGACGTATGGGACACCAGGCGTCATTCCACGCCACCTGCACTTGATACCCTGGCCGGCATTGTGATTACCGGTTCGCACAGCATGGTCAGTGACGCCGAACCCTGGAGCGAGGCGCTCAAACCGTGGCTGAAAGCAGCGCTTGAAAGCGACGTCCCTATGCTGGGCGTGTGCTACGGGCACCAGCTGATGGCCGCCGCCTTTGGTGGGGTAAGCGACTACCATCCTGGCGGTCGCGAATCGGGCACTCACGGGGTCGAGCTGACCCAGGCGGGCCGGCAGGACCCGTTATTTGGCCAGTTGCCGGAGCGCTTTGTCGCCCACCTTTCCCATGCACAGACCGTTGTTCAGGCACCCGAAGGGGCGACGATACTGGCCTGTAACGGCCACGATGCCCACCAGGCATTGTGCTACGGCCCGCGCCAGTGGAGCGTGCAGTTTCATCCAGAATTCACGCCGGCGGTCATGCGGGCGTACATTGCGCGCCAGCGTGCCGCCTTGCGCGACCAGCACGAAAGCCCCGATGCGTTGGCCGCTGACGTCGCCCCGGCTCCGGAAGCGGCCAGCCTGCTGCAGCGGTTTCTGGGCTTTGTATAGCGCTTACTTCTTGCGCTGATCGCGGCGCGAGGCGAGCCGGTCCGCCAGGCGGGTCGGCTCGGGTAGCTTGGTACGCCCTAAACAGCGCACCACCCACTCAAGAGATGTTTCCAGACTGATCCGATGCCCTGGCGATACGAATACCGGCTTCACTTTGGCACGCGAGCGTAGCACCGCGCCGATGGTCGCGTTTTTTGCGCGCAGCGGCGTCCAGTCACCGCGCGCCTCGCCTACGTCCTCATGCTTGCCGTAAAGGCGCGACTTGGCGATACCGATCGTCGGCAGATCAAGCCATAACCCGAGATGCGCGGCGATGCCGAGTCTTCGGGGGTGAGCGATTCCCTGGCCATCCACCATGATCAGTTCGGGCATTACGCTGAGCTTTTCAAACGCTCCGAGGGCGGCCGGGATTTCCCGAAACGACAACAGCCCAGGAATGTAGGGCATGCGCGTCGGCTCGCGGTGAACAATCTGCTCGACGACGGCAAGATCCGGCGCAGTGGCCGGGTCCCACTTGAGCAGCACTATCGCCGCGCGCGTCGTGTCACCGCCATCTTCAAAGCCGATATCCATGCCGGCGATATGGGTGACTGGGTCAATACGGTCGGCAGGTTCGAGGCGCTGGGCAAGCTCTTTTTGCAGGGCAATGGCCTCCTGAGGGGCCAGGTTCCATTCGTGTAGCGCGTTCTTCATCGTCGACTCCCTGTCAGCATTCGTCTGGATGCTCTTCAGGGTAGCAAAAAAATGCCCCCGCACCGTTTCCGGGCGGGGGCATCGGGCGCAGCGTTTGCCGCTAGCGAACGTTTACGTGCTTACGCTTCGCGGCGACGAACCGGCGCATCGCCATCATCGCGACGGCGGCGCGGTGCACGCTCAGGAGCGCTATCTTCACTGATTTCCAACGGACGGCCGGCAACACGGGCACGGGCCATCTTGGTCAGGATCGTGGCAGGCAGACCGCTCGGCAGCTCGACCACCGAGAAGGCGTTACGGATATCGATACGGCCGATACGCGCGCCTTCGATACCGCCTTCATTGGCCAGTGCACCCACCAGCTGGCCCGGCTTGACGCCATCTTTATGGCCAACGGATACGCGGTAGCGGGTCATGCCTTCGCTGGGTGTGCGCGGGCGCTCACCACGTTCGCCACGCTCACGACGTGCGCCAGGCTTGGCGCTGCTGCCCGCATCACGCGTAGAGCGCTCTTTACGCGGTGCCTGCAGACGGCCAATCGGCGCTTCATCAGCACGCGCCATGGCAGCGAATGCACAGGCAAGCTCAACCGGGTCGTGGCCTTCTTCCACCAGACGCTCGACCAGCGCACGCTGTTCTTCTGCACCCTTGGTCAGGGCGGCTACCACGCGGTGGTGGAAGACTTCGTCGCGGTGGGCGCGAATGGCGGCTTCGTCAGGCAGCGGCATTTCGGTCATTTTCTGACCGGTTGCCTGCTCCATCCAGCCCACTTTACGGCCTTCACGGAAACCGGCGAAGGTAATCGCGATGCCGCTACGTCCAGCACGGCCGGTACGGCCAATGCGGTGCGTATAGGCTTCGGCGTCCTGGGGCAGATCGTAGTTGATGACGTGGGTGATGCGCGGCACGTCAAGACCACGGGCGGCGACGTCGGTTGCGATCAGTACGTCGACCTTGGCACGCTTCAAGCGCGTGATGGTGCGCTCACGCAGGCTCTGGTCCAGATCACCGGACAGGCCAGCGGCGTTCACGCCACGCGCGGTCAGCTGCTCGACCAGAGTGGTACAAGCGGCACGGGTACGTACGAAGACGATAGCGGCATCGACCGGCTCGACTTCAAGAATACGTGCCAGTGCTTCAAGCTTGGCGCCGCCATCGACACGCACGATGCGCTGTTCGATGTTTTCACCGGTAGTGGTGCGCGATTCGATCGCCACTTTTACCGGATCAACCAGATAACGGTTGACGATACGCTCGATTTCGGTGGGCAGCGTGGCCGAGAAGAAAACGCGCTGTGCATCTTTCGGGGTATCGGCGACCACACGTTTAACGTCGTCGATAAAGCCCATGCGCAGCATTTCGTCGGCTTCGTCCAGCACCAGCGCAGACAGGCCATCAAGCTTCAGGCTGCCGCGATCCAGGTGATCGATGATACGGCCGGGGGTACCAACGATGACCTGGGCACCACGCTTCAGCGCGCCTAACTGTTCACGATACTCTTGACCACCACACAGGGTTGCCACTTCAAGGCCCTGCAGGTTTTGACCATACTTGCTAAATGAGGCGGCAACCTGCTGAGCAAGCTCGCGGGTCGGCGCCATGACTAATACTTGGGGTACGCGACGCTGAATATCCAGACGTGACAGTAACGGAAGAGCGAACGCAGCGGTTTTACCGGTACCCGTTTGCGCCTGGCCCAGCATATCGCGGCCTTCCAGCAGCGCTGGAATGGTTTGCGCCTGAATCGGCGAGGGAGTTACATAGCCCTGTGCTTCAACAGCAGACAGAACAGCAGGCAATAGAGCCAGATCGCCGAAGCTCGGCGAGGCGACAGAAGTCGAGGTCATTAATCACACCTTGGTAGGCCGGCAGTACCGGCAAAAAGCATCGTAAGCGTCTCTGACTCTGTTATCGCTGCATAAAAATCAACAATAAACAGACTCCGCCAAGCGGATAGTGTCATCAGTGGAGTCGGAGACGCCGGTCGCACCTAGCATCCGGTTGGCAAACCCATTATGGGGCCAACCGCTGTGGCGACCTTCTGCGCCGATTTCACCCGTTTGGTGAAATGCTGGAGGCGCGCCATCTTCACAGCAATGAACATCTGCAGTTGGCTAGATGTTCCCGCAAGCTTTTCTACGTATCAATAATGGAGCTACGCAGACAAACGCTTATCGTCGTGATGGAGGGGTCAACACATGCGAGGAGCGCGCATCCTAACATCGCCCCAACGGGAAAACCAGTCTTTTTACTTAACCTAGAGTAAACTTTTAGATTTGCAGCTGTGTAAATATGGTCTAACTTGATAAGTGCCTCTACACGTTCAGCAATGCAAGGAGCGAGTTATGAACTGGGATCAAATCGAAGGCAAATGGACCGAAGTAAAAGGCAAGGCACGCGCCAGCTGGGGCGAGCTTACCGATGATGAGCTGGACCAGATTGGTGGCAAGAAAGATCAGTTGGTAGGCAAGCTTCAACAGAAGTACGGCCTTGAACGCGAGCAAGCGGAAAAAAGGGCCGATGACTGGGCTAACGATCTATAAGCTGCCTTTCAGTCATGCTCGTTTACTACGTTACCTCTAATTTTCTGATCGATACGAAAATGTCGATTGTGGTGGTTCATCTACCTTGAGCCATCACACATATAAGTCACAGGGAGAGAAGCTATGCGCAAGTCAATGCTTACAACCGCTATCGGTACCGTACTGTTAGGCAGCCTGGCATTCGGCGTGCAGGCTTCAGAGCAGGAGCCTCAGGGCATGTACTCGGCTGAAGACATTCTTGATGCGGATGTTTATCTGGCCAACGGCTCCGGAAACGAAATTGGTGAAGTAGACGACATCTTGTTCGATGAAGACATGCGCATCAGCGCCTTGGTCATCGAAAGTGGCGCAGTACTTGGCCTGGGTGGCCGCGAACTCGTGGTCGGCACGGATTACTTCTCGCTGGAAACGCACAACGAAAGTGATGGCGATACGGAACATCGCATCATTCTCGATGCTTCTACCGATGAAATTGCCGCATTTCCTACCTATGACCGCGACTGGTGGGAACAGACTAAAACCAATGCGCGCGATGCATGGGAGACAACGCGTGAGGGTGCTCAGAGCGCGTGGCAATCAACCCGTGATGCCGTTACTGATAACCAGTAAGCATATAGAGGTTCCTTCAAGTACTTATTTTAAACACCTTGCTTTAAGTACCTTGCTTTGAGCACTTGGATTTAGCTACTTACTGTTGATCGCAGTCTTGAGCAGGCCGCCCATGGGGCGGCCTTTTTGTTGACAGTTTTTGCTTGGCCGTTTCGCCTTCGTGAAGATTATCCCCGTGTTTTGCGAATACCCTGCCCTTTCAAGCGTTCACGGTCGTGGGGGCGTTCAAGATCAAGCGTCGGCCCTTTTGGCACGATGCGCGTCGGGTTGATCGTATCGTGGCTATAGTAGTAGTGGCGTTTTATATGATCCATATCGACCGTTTCCGCAACGCCTGGCCACTGGTAGAGCTCGCGCACATAGTTCGACAGGTTGGGGAAGTCTTCAATGCGCTTGTAATTACATTTGAAATGGCCGTAGTAGACCGCATCAAAGCGGATCAGGGTGGTGAACAGGCGGATATCTGCTTCCGTCAACCACTCTCCTGCCAGATACCGATGGCTTGATAACCGCGACTCTACTCTTTCAAGCGCTTCAAACAGTGCATCAACATGCTTTTCGTAGACGTCCTGCTCCGTGGCAAAGCCCGCCTTGTACACACCGTTATTGATATGGTCGTACACGTCGGCGTTGATCTCATCAATTACGCCGCGTAAATCCTCAGGATAGAAGTCCAGCCGGTTATCGGTCAGCTCATCGAAGGCGCGATTCAATATCCGTACTTGGTCGGCCGATTCGTTATTGACGATTGCGCTGCGTTTTCTGTCCCACAGTACCGGCACGGTCACGCGTCCGGTATAGCTTGGGTCGGTCATGGTATAAAGCTGGTAGTGATAGTCGACGCCGTTGAGCGTATCGCCGCTGGATCCTTCATCGCGATGATAGGTCCAGCCTTTATCCAGCATCAAAGGGCTGGTATGCGATACCTCTATAAAGGATTCGAGCCCTTTCAGCTTGCGCATGATCAGAACGCGATGCGCCCAGGGGCAGGCAAGCGAGACATAGAGGTGATAACGATTTTTTTCCGCCGGGTAAACCTTGCCATCAGTTTCCGGCTGATCGCCGATCCAGTCGCGTAGCTGAGCCGATTCACGCACAAACTCGCCGCCGCTTTTCTTGGTGTCGTACCACTGATCGTGCCATTCGCCGTTAACGAGCAGGCCCATAGGTCATCTCCTGAAAGCATAAGAAGTATCAGGCGTTTGCCTAATTAATTTCAGCATAAACCGATGGGCAGGATGCTCAAGCGGATGTTTTACCGCGTTTCATTCGAGAGAATCGAACTGTTGCGTGCACTGCTCGCTCACGGCCTGCTTCAATGCTGCCGCCATGGCGTGGGCGGCGGGGCCTGCGCGGTCGCGGTCGCGAAAGATCATCTGCACAGGTACTTCGCGAATGCCGCCGGCCGCTAGCGGCAGTGGCTTCAAGTGCCCGGCGCGAATCTCATCGGCAATACGCGTTTCCGGCATCCAGGCAAACCCGAGCCCTCGCTTGAGCATATCCAGCGACGTATTGAGGTGCCCTACCGTCCAGCGCTGTTCAGCCTTGAGCCATCCGGCGTTGGCCGATTGGCGCAGCGCAGAGTCGCGCACTACCAGCTGGCGATACTGGGCAAGGTCACGCAGATCCAGCGCGCGTCCCAATTGATGCAGCGGGTGCTCCGGGTGAGCCACCGCGATAAAGCGCACGCTTACCAGTGGCTCGCCCAGAAAACCCTGGGCTTCGATGCCCGAGATCACAAGATCCGCTCGCCCGTCGTAGAGCATCTCGATGCCGCCGTTAAGCACGCTCTCATGTAGCTGAACGCGCACCTGAGGGTACATTTCCGAAAAGCGCTCCAGCGCTTTGGCCTGGGCAGATGCCGGAAACACCTGGTCGATCGCCACGACCACTTCCGCCTCGAGGCCCGCGGCTAGTCGGCTTGCGACATCCTCAATTGAAGCGGCGCTCTCAATGAGCTGGCGTGCGCGGCGTAATAAAAGCTCGCCGGCTTCGGTCAGGCGCACCTGCCGGCCGATGGGCTCGAGCACCTCAACCCCTAACTGCTCCTCCAACTTGTGTACTGCGTGGTTCAGAGTGGAAGGGCTTTTATGTATCGCTTCTGCCGCGCGGGCGAACCCTCCGTGATCGACCACCGCTGCCAGCATTTGCCATTGTGCAAGTGTTACCCGGGACATTTCGATTTCCTCGACGCTACACAGCCACACGAGCCGCTTGATTTTCGAAAACATCGCTAGAATGCCAGCATTTTGCCGTGAGTACCGCATATCCTGGGCATATTTATGGCGAACCGCTAAACGCTTCAGCAAACGAAGGCTTCAAACAGCCTGCAAGCCTCGTCTGGCACTTGGATACACTTTCAATCAGCGGATCAAATCGACGCCATCAGGCCAGTTTAACTTTTTGTTACAAAAAAATTGGAGTCTGCGATACACGGCTTAAGTATGAGAGACACTTAGACTACTTAGGTTTATGCTCGCCTTCCGATCAAGCCTAATCTTGATCAGCTCCAATAACAAAATAACCCCCTGTTTCTAAAGATAAAAACAATGGAAACAGCCGACTTTCCTTTACCCGCCTTTTACTCAAGCCTTATACAAACTTTACATGAAAGTGATATTGTCTATGCTTGGGTTAGTAAATAGGACGTTATCAGTGCTATCACCTCCCCGATGGAAGGCTCATTGGAAGCGATGGCCGAGCAGGATCGTTTACTTTTGTTAGCAAACAGTGTTCAGAAATAGCACGACCTCCTTTTTAGCTTCTACTTTTTGCGTAGTGGCTGCCTGGGTGTATGGATATACAGTCTATGCACCCCCAGCTTCATGGGGTATGGTTCCGGGGTTTGCTCACTTTCATGTTACTTTTTGATCACGAACTCGGCGGCCTATTTACCCATGTTGCGAATCCTTCATTCGCTGCCCCGCACGCATAAATTATTACTGTTACCCGTGGCCACTATGGTCACTGTGCTGGGCGCACAAAAATTAATTACAACGTACCAAGACCTGAACCAACCCCATACTCCGCTTGAAAGCGTGTTAGTACCGCTTCCAAGTGACTCGGCTCCCGGCATCCCGTCGCTCAATCAAGAGCGCACGCCGGTGGCTGATGCAATCAATCGCGCCTCACGTGCGATCGATGCCACCCGCGACCATATCCCGCTTAGCGATCTGACGGCCAAGGAAATCGTTGACCTGGACGTCATTTCAACCGCTGAAGCTTCTCTTGCCGACTATCCCCCGCCGGGTGCCACGCTTGATCACGGCGCACTGCACATGGCAGTGGTTGTCGGTACGCTGACAAGCGGCATGCTCGATGTCGACCCTACTTCTTCCGTCGAAATCGCCGATGCCACTTCCTATGAAGATTACGGAATTGATCTGTTCGACGACGTCTCCTTTCTTGAGCTTGAACTGGCCGCCGAAGAGCCGTTCGTGCCCGAGTGGGAAACGCATATCGTTGAGTCTGGTGAAACCTTTGCAGTGCTGGCCCAGAATGAGCTGGGGCTAGGCTACAGCGAAGTACTGGCCCTGCTTGATGACCTGCCCGAGCCGCGCATGCTGACCAATTGGCGCGCAGGCCACAGCTTCGACTATCAGCTGGATGAGAGCGGCCGCCTGATGGCGCTGCGCATGATGAAGAATACCCGCGACGGCGTATTGGTCGAGAGCGACGCTGACCACTTCGCCGTTACCGCGATCGAGCGTCAGGGCGAGCCGGTTCAGCGCCTCTACGCAGGTAGCGTTAGCGGTAGTTTTGCCCGCTCTGCCCAGGCCACCGGCTTGAGCAGCGGCTCGGTCACCGAGCTGACCAAACTGCTGGAGAAGAAGCTGGACTTCCGCCGCGACAGCCGCCGCGGCGACCAGTTTCAGGTACTGGTCGAGTCCGACATGATTGACGGTGAAGCGCTCGACTCGCGCGTGCTGGCGGTCAAGTACAACGGCGAGCGCATGGATCTTACCGTGGTGCGTAATGCAACAGACGACCACTTCTATACACCGGATGGCAACAGCCTCGATCCCTCCTTTGCGCGCTACCCGTTTGAGGGCAGCTACCGCTTGAGCTCGAATTTCAACCCCCAGCGCAAGCACCCGGTAACCGGCCGCATCAGCCCGCATAACGGCACCGACTTTGCCATGCCGATCGGCACCCCGGTGATTGCGCCAGCCAACGGCCGCGTCGAGCGAGTGGCTAACCACCCTGCCGCCGGCCGCTACATCGTGGTGCGCCACGACAACGGCTATCGCACACGCTATCTGCACCTTTCCCAGCCGCTGGTCAGCCAGGGCGACCGGATAACCATGGGCGAGCGTATCGCGCTTTCCGGTAATACCGGCCGCAGCACCGGCCCTCACCTGCACTACGAAGTCATCGTCAACAACTCGCCGGTAAACGCCATGACCGTCGATCTGCCGGAAAACATGGGGCTAAGCGGCGATACGCTGATTGCCTTCCAGCGTCAGGCTGAGCCCATGCTGGCTGCGCTCGATAGCGGTGAAACCGGCACCATCAGCGTTGCAGGCTACCAGCCAGAAAGCGACGCCGAGTAAACGGCCCTCGCTACCCCAAACAGTAACGCCGCCCCATGGGCGGCGTTACTGTTTTCAGGACGGCACTTTCAAGCAGCACCTGTTGGGCAAGTGCTATACCGAACGCTGCAAGGCAGCGAGCACCGAGGCATCGCGACGATAGATATCCGAGCGAAACTCCACCTCGCCTTCGGCGTTTGGCCAGGCAGTCAGGTAATGCAATGCCACGGGGATGCGCTGCGGCAGATTGACGTTGCGGTCGCTGCCGCCGCTATTCAACAGCGAGCTCAGCTGATAGCGACTGCCGCTATCCTGCAGCAGCATCTGGGCAAACTCCCGCACTCCTTCCACGCGCACGCAGCCAGAGCTCAAGGCCCGCTGGTCACGCTGAAAAAGCCCCTGAGCCGGCGTATCGTGCAGGTAGATCATGTCGTTGTTGGGAAAGCGTACCACCACTCTTCCCAGCGGATTGCTGTTTCCCGCCACCTGGCGCAGCATCACTCCCCCCGGGCGCTGCCAATCCACCTCGGCGGGGTCCAGCTGGGCACCGGACATGTTGATGACCTGCATGTTGTGCTGGCTCAGGTAGTCAGTACTCTGGCGTACCCGTGGCAGGACATCCTCGCGCATGATGGTAGGTGGAATGGTCCAACTGGGATTGATCGTCAGATGGCTGATGGAGGAGTGAATAATAGGCGTCTCACGGCGCGGGGAACCCACCACTACTCGAGCGTTCCACTGCTGGCCGTTAGGCCGAATGTAGTGCAGCTGGAAGCCAGCAATATCCACCCAGACTCGCGGTTCACTGGCCTGCATGGGGGTGATCCAGCGGGCGCGCTCCAGGTTGACCCGCAGTTGATCCACCCGGGAGGCGGCGGGGGCGTTGATCGCCAGGCGGGTCTTCTCGCCGACCACGCCGTCGTCGGTCAGTTGATGGCGCCGCTGGAAGCGTTTGACGGCCATCTCGAGCTCGGCGTCAAAGGTACGCCGGTCGCCGGCAGCCTGAACGCCGATCATCGGGTAAGCGCTGCTGTCCGCCGACAGCAGGCCGGGTTCGCCCCACAGCGTCAGGCGCTGACGCAGCACGGCCACATCATCATCCACATCTCCCGGGCGCAAGGACTCCTCGCGCGCGCTGAGATACGGCGCACTGCCCAGCGTGGCGATTTTCCGATACTGGCTCAGCGCTTCGCGCAGCTGCTGGTATTCGCTTGATGAGGGCCTTGCCAGGCTAAAGGCGCGCTCCAGGTCATTGTCATCCACTGCGTGAACCACCCTGAGCAGTGAATAGCCGCGCTCGGGGCGCGCTACGTCCCAGTTGGGCTCCACGTCGCGCGGGTTCACCTTGCCGCGCTCCAGGTGGTCCAGCGCCAGCAGCAGCGCCTGGGTCGCTTGAATATCAAACGCCGCCTGGGCGGAATCGCCTAAACGCTGGCTGCTCTGGAACTCGCTCATCAACCGGTCAGCGCGATAATCGGCGGGGTTCAGGCCGTCACTTTCCAGCGTGTTGAGTGCGGCTATCAGTGCTTCAACGGCGGACTCACTCTGCCAGGCCGGTTTTTCGTCGCGCAACTGATAAAATTCTTCCACCGGCAGACGCCCACCCTGCTCTGCGTTCAGGTGCTGTGTAAGTGCCTGTTGAAACGGCGCATTGGCCGCATACGCCGGTATTGTACCGAAGGGGATTTGGGACAGCGTCAGACCTAGAGCGGCCCCTATCGCCCAATGTCTTAGTGTCTGCTTCTCGTTCATCGCCCTCTCCTTGCGTTACCATGAGTTCCCATTCGCGGCATGCTTACTTTTATCATAGCCGTTTACTCTTTTTCGTCGTCGCTATCGTCGGCAGGATTGCTCTTTATGGTAACCCGTTTGCGCCCTTTGCCCCTGGTGTGCTGCCTGTCTTTTACGTTTGCCAGCCTCCCTCTCCAGGCCAGCAGCTTCTTTACCAGTGTCGCCTCTACCCCACCGCCGGGCGTTTCACCACTTCAGCATCAGCTTCTGCAACTGGCCCCGACCGCCACCCCCGAAGCCCTGCGCCTTGCCGCCCAGGCGCTCAACTGTGCAGATCCGAGCGCCGAACGGCTTGCCGTGATCGACTACTCGCTACCCTCTACCGAACCGCGCCTGTGGGTGTTCGATCTGCACCAGCACGAGCTGCTGTTCGAGGAGCTTGTCTCCCACGGCCAGGGCTCCGGGGACGCTTACGCCGATGTGTTTTCCAATACGCCGGAGAGCTATCAATCAAGCCTTGGGCTATTTCGCACCATGAACAGCTACTACGGGCGCAATGGCTATTCGCTGCGTCTTGACGGGCTGGAACCCGAGGTCAACGATCTGGCCTACGAGCGCGCCATCGTGATACACGGTGCCGACTATGTCAGCGATGCGTTCATTGCCCAGACCGGGCGGCTGGGCCGCAGCCACGGCTGTCCGGCGGTACGCCAGGATATTACCTATCCGCTGATCGACAGTCTGCGCGAAGACCAGTACGTATTCGCCTACTATCCGGATCAGGAGTGGCTCGCCACGTCGAGCTTTCTGCGCTGCAACGCTGGCGCCACCCATCTGGCACAGCGCTGAAGGATTACTCGGTTAAAGGCTCTCGTTGCAGGTCATGGGGACATTCTTGTGCCATGCTGGGTAAACGTCGCAGCGCAGCATAGTACACGCCTACCCGGGATGAGGACCTATGACGCAAACCAAGAAGCTGGATCTCGCCTTGCAAGGGGGCGGTGCCCACGGCGCCTACTCCTGGGGCGTGATTGACCGCCTGCTGGAAGATGAGCGCATCGAGATCGAAGGCATCAGCGGCACCAGCGCCGGTGCCATGAACGGCGTGGTCATGGCCGATGCGCTGACCCGAGGCGATAAAGCGCTCGCCCGTCAGGCCTTGCAGGATTTCTGGCAAGCCGTCAGTCGCGCCGGCATGGCAAGCCCTATACGACGCTCTCCCCTGGATGTCTGGACCGGCAACTGGAGTCTGGATAGCTCGCCGGGTTATCTGGCCATGGATATCATGACCCGCCTGGTGTCGCCCTACCAATTCAACCCGATGAACATCAACCCGCTGCGCAAGATTGTGAAAGAGCACATCGATTTCGAGCGCGTGCGTCGCTGCGATCAGTTGAAGCTGTTCGTGACCGCCACCAATGTGCGCTCCGGCAAGCAGCGCGTCTTCCGCCGGGAAGAGATGAGCCTTGATGCCGTCATGGCCTCGGCTTGCCTGCCGCTGATCTTCCAGGCCGTCGAAATCGACGGCGAAGCCTACTGGGATGGCGGCTACATGGGCAATCCCGCGCTCTTCCCTCTGATGGAGGAGTGCAGCGCACGTGACATTCTGCTGGTGCAGATCAACCCCATCAGCCGCGATACAGTGCCCACGTCGGCAGCGGCGATCATGAACCGGCTCAACGAGATCACCTTCAACTCCGCGCTGATCAAGGAGATCCGCATGATCGCGCTGCTCCAGCACGCCCTGGAAGAGCAGGGTATCGAAAACTGCTACCAGCAGGCGCTGTTTCACCGCATCAGTGGCGAACAGGCGCTGGAGGAGCTTTCGGTGTCGAGCAAACTCAATTCGGAGTGGGCGTTTCTTACCCATCTCTTCGAACAGGGGCGCGCCGCCGCCGGGCGCTGGCTTGAAGACAACTTTGCCGCCATCGGCCAGCACTCCACGCTGGATATCGACTCGGTCTACCTGCACGAATAAACGGCACTAATCTGATGCATCTCGCCTGTGCGGCGCTCGTCTATGGCGCGCAGGACGGCTGCCTCATGCTTGCTCACTCCCCCTTTTTATATCTATGCAAATGAAAAACAAGCAGAAAATATCCGCTGGCGGACTAATTGCTTAACTAGGCTATGTGGTGGTAGGCGTAGACCAGGCCCTGACGGGGTACGAGTGCGTCGAGCCTGACCTTCAACGACGAAGGCATGTTCTCGTAAACACGTGGCGCGACACAGCGATTCGGCGTTACGTGATGCTCAACTGGTTCCCCGTGAGGCCTTTCCATGGACATACGTAACAAAGCCAACCGTATTCGGCTGTTCAACTTCTCGACGCCACACATGCGCGCCTTCCATTTATCGTGGTTTGCTTTCCACGTCTGCTTTTTCGGCTGGTTCGGCATTGCGCCGCTGATGGCGGTGGTGCGCGAAGACCTGTCGCTGACCCAAACCCAAATCGGCAACACGATTATTGCCTCGGTGGCGATTACCGTGATTGTCAGGCTGCTGATTGGCCTGCTGTGCGACCGCCTGGGCCCGCGTAAAACCTATAGTGGCCTGCTGGTGCTTGGCTCGATCCCGGTCATGGGCATTGCCTTTGCCGACAGCTTTGAAACCTTTCTGCTGGCCCGCCTGGCCATCGGCGCGATCGGCGCCTCTTTCGTGATTACCCAGTACCATACCACTGTGATGTTTGCCCCCAATGTCGTGGGTACCGCCAATGCCACCAGCGCCGGTTGGGGCAACCTGGGCGGCGGCACGACACAGATACTGATGCCGCTCATCTTTTCGGGACTTCTGATGCTTGGCGTCAGCGAAACGCTAGGCTGGCGCCTAGCCATGGTGGTGCCTGGCATCGTGCTGTTCGTGACCGGTATTGGCTACTGGTTTCTCACCCAGGATGCGCCGGACGGCAACTTCAGCGATCTGCGCGCCCGCGGCGAGCTGCCCGAGGCCACGGGTGAGAACAGTGCCATGCACAGTTTTCTGGCGGCGGCAAAGGACATTCGCGTCTGGGCCCTGTTCATCGTTTACGGCCTGTGCTTCGGCGTCGAGCTCACGATCAATAATATCGCCGCCATCTACTTTTTTGACCACTTCGAGCTGAGCCTGGCCACCGCCGGGATGATTGCCGGGCTGTTCGGGCTGATGAATATTTTTGCCCGTACGCTGGGCGGCGTGTTTTCGGACCTGTTTGCCCGCCAAAACGGGCTTAAAGGGCGCGTGCGCTGGCTGTTCATCGCCCTGGTTTGCGAAGGCATCGCGCTGATCGCGTTTTCGCAGATGCACGTACTGAGCCTCGCCATTGGCATCATGCTGGTGTTCAGCCTGTTCGTACAGATGGCCGAAGGCGCCACGTTCGGCGTAGTGCCATTCATCAACAAGAAAGCCCTGGGCGCCGTTGCCGGCATTGTGGGCGCCGGCGGCAACGTGGGGGCCGTCTCCGCCGCGTTCCTGTTTCGCAGTGAAAACCTGAGCTATCAGCAGGGCCTTTTCTACCTGGGGCTGACCGTGCTGGTGCTGGCCTCCTGCGTACTGGTGGTTCGTTTCAGTGATGCCACGGAAGCCCGCGAAGCTCAGGCTTATCGCGACGCTGCAGGCAGTGATACAGGCTCAGGAGCGCTCTCATTACGCTAATGCCAACCATGACATAAATGCGATCGCCTTGACCTGCAGTATTTCGCCCCGGACGCTCTGCGCGCCGGGGCGGATGGATCACGGCGGCGAGTAAAAGGAAAACGCCATGTCACCCGCTAAAAAGCTACTCTTGACCGCCATTCGTTGCGATATCGACAATCTCACTCATCTGGCCACGACGTCGGAAATCGTCGGCGACATCAGCCGTTTCATCCATGTGCTTCAGCGCGAGCGCGGCGCCTCGACGGTCTATCTCGCCTCCCAAGGCCAGCGTTTTCAAGCCCGCCGCCAGACCTTCCTCAAGCATAGCAAGGAGGCCGAAACGCTGATGCGCAAGCGTCTGGAGGCGTTGAGCGAAGAGGCGCGCCCACAGGCCGCTGCCCGCCTTTTACGCCGGATTGCAGTGGTGTGGCATGCCCTTGATGACCTGGGCACGCTGCGCAGCGCCGTGGATGCGTTTGCGATTTCCCCCGATGCGGCGACTCAGGCCTTCAACCACCTGATCAGCGGCCTGTTGGCGGTCGTGTTCGAAGCCGCCGATACCGCCGATGACCCAGAGATTACTCGAACCCTGGTGGCCATGTTTCATCTGATGCAGGGCAAGGAGCTGGCGGGCCAGGAACGGGCCTGCGGCGCGTTCGGCTTTACCCTTGGCCATTTTGATGACGCGCATCGTGAGCTTCTCAACCAGCTGGTTGAGGATCAGCAGCGCTGTTTCGATACCTTCATCGAGTTTGCCACACAGCAAGCCGAGCGCGACTGGCAACAGGCGGTTTCCAACAGCACGTTGACAGGCATTCATCAACTGCGCGAGGCGGCGTGCCAACCCGCCTATCGGCAAGCGGGTTCCAGTGCGCTGGGTGATACCTGGTATGAGCTGACCACGCTGCGTATCGATGCGATAAAAAGCGTTGAAGAGGCTCTCCACAAGCAGCTCATCACCCTTTGCTACCGCAAGATCGCCAAGGCCCAGGCCGCGCTCGAGCAGGCCAGGACCCAACCACCTCACCACACCGGCACCCCCTGTGAACAGCTGCTCGCCCTGAGCGATGTCAGGGACGCTACCCAGCACCACGCTCAGCCGTTAGGCGACTTGACCGCCAGTGCGCTGACCTCGCCCCTTGGCCGCTCACTGATCGAGCTGACCCAGGCGCAGTCCAGCCGTCTGCGAGGGCTAAGCGATGAGCTTGAAAGTACGCGCAAGGCGCTGCGTGAGCGCAAGCTGATCGAGCGCGCCAAGGGGCTGATCATGGCGCACCAGGGCATGAGCGAGGAAGAGGCCTACCGTTTCCTGCGCAAGACCTCTATGGACCAGAGCAGAAGCATGGCGGATATGGCCCAGGCGATTCTCGATCTTTCGCCCATGCTCGATAAAGAGACGTCAAGCGCCCGACAGGCGGGTTCCTGACGCCGCACTCGGTTTAAAAGACAGTCGGTTTGCAATACAGCCGGTTTGCAAGATTGCCCTGTATTAGCCATTCTGAAAGTTCATGTTTATGGCTTAGCAAGGAGTGCCACCATGCAACACGGCGTGTTACTGATTACCGGCGCCTCGAGCGGCATTGGTGCAGCTACCGCACGTGCCGCCGCACGAGAAGGCTACCAACTGGTACTGGCCGCGCGCTCAGTCGACAAGCTCGAAGCGCTTGCCCAGGAACTGGGGCCGGAAAACGTCCTGACCTGCGCGCTTGATGTGACCGATATGGATCAGCAGCAGGCGATGATCGACCAGACACTGGAAACCTTTGGCCGTCTGGACGCTGTATTTGCCAACGCGGGACGCGGCGGTTCGCCGGGAGGATTCAGCGGCGCCGATCACACTAGCTGGCGGGATATGATCATGACCAATATCTATGGGGTTGGTCTGACGCTTCAGGCAAGTCTTCCCGCGCTCAAGCGTTGCAAGGGCCACGTATTGCTGACCGGCTCTGCCGCTGGCCGTACGACCATTCCCGGCTCCATGTACAGCGCCACTAAATGGGCAGTAACCGGTATAGGCAATAACCTGCGCGAAGAGCTTCGCGGCTCTGGCATGCGCGTCACCCTGATCGAGCCTGGCATGGTCGATACGCCCTTCTTCGATGAGCCGCCGGAACATGCCCTGGAAGATCGCGACATCGCCAACGCGGTCGTTTACGCACTCTCCCAGCCACCCCATGTCGATATCAACGAAATCCTCATTCGCCCTACCCCGCCAAGCGAATGATTCCGACGGTCTGGTAAGCGAATTATGCAGCCCACAGCCGGGCTGCTCCTTGTATTTCCCTCTTCCCGCCCGCATAACAGGTTACCAAGCGTGCTAATCAATCAGGCCGATGCGGCATAGCCTCTAGTAACTGCACAGTCTTTAGTAACTGCATAGCCTTTAGTAACTGCATAGCCTTTGCTAGCTGAATAGCCTTTATCAAATGACCTCGGCGCTGTATCCGTCACGCACCCCCACTTTTTCCAGCAGGTGAACCATGAGCCAACTAGCCTCTACAGCGCTTTCCGTTCTCGACCTTGCCCCTATCCGCCAGGGTTCGAGCGCCGCTGAAACGTTTCGCGACAGCGTTTCTCTGGCCCAGCGAGCCGAGCAGCTGGGCTATACCCGCTACTGGCTCGCCGAGCACCATAATATTCCGGGTATCGCCAGCGCCGCCACGTCCGTACTGATTGGCCATGTGGCTGGCCACACCTCGACGCTGCGGGTGGGCAGTGGCGGCATCATGCTGCCCAATCACCCGCCGCTGGTCATTGCCGAACAGTTCGGAACGCTGGAAACGCTCTACCCCGGCCGCATCGACCTTGGCCTTGGCCGGGCGCCGGGTTCAGATGGCGCCACCATGCGTGCCATGCGGCGCAGCGCCCATGCCGGGGTCGATGACTTCCCCGAGCAGTTGAGCGAGCTGCGCCGCTACCTGGGTGACGCCGAACCCGGCCAGCAGGTAAAAGCGGTTCCCGGCCAGAGCACCCATGTGCCTATCTGGCTGCTGGGCTCGAGCGGCTACAGCGCTCAGCTGGCGGCCAGGCTCGGGCTGCCGTTTGCCTTTGCCGCGCAGTTTGCCCCCGGTTATCTGTTCGAGGCGCTGCGCCTGTACCGCGACAACTTCCGCCCTTCCGAGCATCTGGACAAGCCCTATGCCATGGTCGGGCTGCCGGTCATCGCGGCGGAAAACGATAGCATGGCGCACTACCTGGCCACGTCGGCGCAGCAGAAGTTTCTCAATCTCATCCGAGGTAAACCGACCCAGTCGCAGCCTCCGGTCGAGCAGTTGGACTGGTCGCCCATGGAGCAGTCACAGGTAAACCAGTTTCTGGGGGCAGCGGTGATTGGCGGCCCGGAAACCGTCAAGGCTGGACTTGAGGAATTCCAGGCGCGCACCGGGGCGGACGAGCTGATGATCAACAGCGATTTCTATGATCACGCCGACCGGCTGCGCAGCTACGAAATCGTGGCAGATGTGGCAAGATGAGCGCGACGTTTGACGCTCACAGAACGCTCATCGACTAGCGTGGCTCTGCTTGGCCGCGCTATGGATTCTTTTGATATTGATCAGGTACTCCGCATGTCTGCACTCAGCTTTACGCCCATGGACCATGACGATTTCGAACTGTTTTGGCCCACGTTCAAAGCCATTGTGGCCGAGCAGTACACCTATGCCATCGAGCCGGATATCAGCTACCAGGCAGCTTATACGCTGTGGTGCGAAACCCCTAAAGCGACATTTGCCGTCAAGGATTCAACCGGCGAGCTGGTGGGCAGCTATTATCTGAAAGCCAACGCGTCAGGGCCCGGCGGCCATGTGTGCAACTGTGGCTATATGGTGACCAGTGCCGCCCGGGGTAAAGGCGTGGCCCGCGCCATGTGCGAACACTCCCAGACAATGGCCCAGGCGGCCGGCTTTCAGGCCATGCAGTTCAATGCCGTGGTAAGCACCAATGAAGTCGCCGTAGCACTCTGGCAGCGGCTGGGGTTCAGCATCGTCGGCACCGTGCCCAAGGCTTATCGCCATGCATCACTTGGATGGGTGGATACCCACGTCATGCATAAATTTTTATAATTTATTATTTATTCCTAAATTATTGTCGTTTCACGCCGATAGAGTAGTTAACGCGGTGAACTAACTTGCTAATTGCGTTGGCCTTTCCTTACCTTCTGCTCCTTCTGAGTGAGACGTCAAGACAATGAAAGATCTACCTGTAAAATATGCCCTGGCAGGCGCATTGGGTTTGCTGGTTGTAATGCTGATGGTGATAGCAGCGCTTGGCATACAAGCAGAAAGAAATGCAGTCAAAAACCTGACTGCGCTGGATGAAGTGGCAGCCAGGCAGGTAGCCTATATCAACCGTACCGAAGTCAACCTGATGGAGATCCGGGTACGTCTAGCACGCTATCAGGACTATACCGATCAAGGCGATTCAGCGCTGGCCGATCGATCCCTGAGCCTTGCCCAGGAGGCCTTAGCGCGGGCCGACGCGCGATTCGGTGAGTTCCGCTCGATTTTCATACCCAGCGATTCGCCTCGTGCACCGCTGGTGGCCTCGCTTATCAGCGAGTACGAACGGCTGATTACTCCTGCGTTTCACAACGATCTACAGCGCGGTGACTTTACGGCGTTGATGGCCCACCGCGAACGGCTCAACGCAGAGTTCGATGCGTTCACGCAGAATGTACGTAACTTCAATACTTACGCCCAGACGTTCGCCCAGGAGACTGGCGCCCAGGCACAATCCACGCTTAATCGCGATATGCTGATAAGCGGCACCTTGATCGCTATTGCACTGATCATGTACCTGCTGGTGCAACTGGGCATCAACCGCCTGGTGGTCTCTCCTCTGCAGCGCGCCGTTACGCTTTGCGAACGAATCGCCCAAGGCGATCTGACCAACGATATCGAAGCGCGCGGGCGCAACGAGATTGGCAGGCTGTATAGCGCCATGCGCGATATGCAAACCCAGCTTCAGCAGATGATTGCAACGCTTGGCCACAGCAGCCGCGCCGTGGCGGCAAGCTCCCAGGAAATTGCCAGCGGAAGCCAGGACCTTGCCTCGCGTACAGAACAGCAGGCGGCCGCCATTCAGCAGACCGCGGCCAGCATGGATGAGATTTCCTCCATCGTGCGCCAGAACGCCGACACGGCTACTCAGGCAGAAAAACTGACCGTAAGCGCTGCACAAAAGGCCGAGCAGGGCCAAACCGAAGCCCAGCGCGCGGGCGACTGGATGCGTGATCTCGAGAAGGATTCGCAGAAGGTGCATGATATCGTTCAGGTGATCGATTCCATCGCCTTCCAGACCAATATTCTGGCGCTCAATGCCTCCGTCGAGGCGGCTCGTGCGGGTGAACATGGCCGTGGTTTTGCCGTGGTGGCCAGCGAAGTACGCTCCCTCGCTACCAAGACCTCCAACTCGTCGAAAGAAATTCGCACGATGATCGAGGACATAGCCCAGCGTATTGCCGAAGGCGCCAATCAGGCCATGCATAACGGCGAGAGCATGGGCCAGGTCAATACCGCCATTCGCCATGTGACCGATATGATGCAGGAGCTGGCGCTGGCAGCCAAGGAGCAGGAGTCGGGTATCGCGCAGATCAGCACCGCCATTGCGCAGATGGACTCCGCTACCCAGGAAAACGTGTCGCTGGTGGAAGCCACCAGCACGGCCTCGGCGTCGCTTGAGGATGAAGCCTCGCGTCTGGAACAGCTTGTGGGTGCGTTCAAGCTGTCTCACGCAGAGCAGGCGGGGTTGTTGAGGCCTGCAACTGCGACCAAGCCAGCGTCTACGCTACCACGCAGCAAACCGGCCGCGCTCAGCAAGCCAGCATCGGCCACGCCTGAGTGGGAAGAGTTCTAGGCTTTTCCGCGGTGTTCAGCCCGGGCAGCGTGCGCTGCCCGGTGCATCCAATTCTTTCACTCTTTTTGCTCACCCAGTGCCAGCGCTGCCTGCAAGTGACGCTCGGCCTCGTCGCAGCCCATGGCGGTCAGGTGCTCGATATTGCGCTCTGGAATCGTTGACGTGTCACCATAGAATTCGATGGCCTTCTCCACGCTTGCCTCGCGCAGCAGATGCACCATGGCGTAGGGAGAACGGTTGGTGTAGTTCGAAGCGTCGTCGGGTTCTGCTCCGTCAAAGCAGTAGTCGGGATGGAAAGTCGCCAGTTGGTAGATCCCTTCATAGCCCTGCTCGGCCAGAATGCTTTCAGCAAGCTCCACATAATCCAGGTAATGCTCGAAATCCTTGAACAGGGTAGGAAACACCAGCAGCGTGGTTTCGGTTTCCGGGTGCTCATCCAGCCACTGAACTTCCGCCATCAGCTCTTCGAGCGCCACCTCAAGCTTCTTTGAACGCACCACCTCCACGCGAATGGTGGCGCGCTCGATCTCGCGCTGGGCAAAGGGGCAGATATTGTGCGCCACGATAAACGTGCGCACCCAGTTCAATGTCTGCTCGGACACTACCTCATCTGAATATTGCATTTCGCTTAACGCCTGCTGTGTTGTAGGGAATGCGCGCCAGTGTACACCCTTCGCCACGCGTGACTGAGCCGGCCGTTAGCCGCTGTGTTCCAGAAAGCACTGCAGCGCAACGTCGTAGGACTTGCGGATATGATCATCCAGCAGCGTTCGGGCGGCCTGAGCATCGCGCTGCATGGCAAGCTCCACCAGCTCGTGATGCTGCTGGTCCAGCTCCTGGCGAATCACCGGCATCTTGGGGCCCAGCCGACGGTAGCGGTCAAACTGGTCGTGAAGCTGCTCGATAAACCGCAGCAGCCAGACCGAACCACACGGAGCCACCAGGGTACGGTGAAACTGTGTATGCAGGCGCTCCCACTCATCATCCTTATCCAGCGTCATGTCAGCGCATTTCAAGCGATGCTCGGCGGCCAGCAGCTCGGCCTCCCAGGCGGCATCGCCATGCACAATGGCCTGTTCGAACGCCATGCCTTCCAGCGCCAGCCGCATCTGGGCAATATCATCAAGCTCCGCGCGCGAAAGCCTCGGCACCCGGAAACCACGCTGGTTCTCCTGAATCAAAAGGCCGTAGGCGGCCAGCTTGTTCAAGGCTTCGCGTAGCGGGCTCAGGCCCACCTGATACTGCTCTTTCAGGGCGTTGATCGCCAACTTCTCGCCAGCGGCAAAGCGCCCTCCCACCAGATCCTTGCGTAAAATATCGTAAATGCGGCTCGAAGCCGTGCTGGTAGGGGGCTGAATATGCTGGTTCATGGTAGGGTCCTTTGGTCCACCTTACGCGTCTGTGGATTATTCAGTATTGACGCCGGCTAGCGGCCTCACCTATATTCTACGCCAAGTAAATAATCGATTTTTTAACAAATAAACGATAAAAGAGAAAAAACATGTTTATCCTTCCGCCTGCTCAGAGTGTATCGCGCCAATGAAACAGACTTCCCTGTTCTGGGCTTTCTTTCGTGTCGGCATTTTTGGCTTTGGCGGCGGCCCTTCGATGATACCGCTCGTACACGCCGAAGTAGTCGCCCGCTATCAGTGGCTCACCGACGAAGAGTTTGCCGACATTCTGGCCATTGGCAACACCCTGCCCGGCCCGATTGCCACCAAGATGCCTGGCTACATCGGCTATCGTGTCGGCGGCCCCTTGGGCTGCGCGGTGGCCGTGACCGCGGTCATTCTACCCATGATTGCGGCGATGATCGTCATGCTGGGCATTTTCAGCCGCTACCGCGATGTTGCGTGGATTCGGGGCATGGGGCAAGCCGTGGTGCCGGTAGTCATGATCATGATGGGGCAACTGGCCTGGGACTTCTTTGATAAATCGCAAAAGGCGCTGGGCTGGCTGGTCAGTAGCGTGATGGCCATCGTATCAGGTGCCCTGATTTACTGGCTGGGCGTTCATCCGGGCTTCATCATCGGCGCGATTCTGCTGGCCGCGTTCATCCCCTTCTCCAAACTCAAGAAAGCGGAGCGCTCGGCATGATCTACTGGGAACTTTTCCTGGCGTTTTTCATACCCAATATCGTGGGTTACGGCGGCGGCCCGGCCATCATTCCGTTGATTGAAGCCGAGGTCGTCGGCCGCTACGGCTGGATGACCTCGCAGACGTTTGCCGAAACCCTGGCACTCGGCAACGCCTTGCCAAGCCCCATCGCCACCAAGATGGCCGGCTACGTGGGCTATGAAGTGGCGGGCATGGGCGGCGCCTTCGTGGCAGTCGCTGCAACGGTGGTGCCTTCACTTTTGCTGATGATTGCCGCGCTGGGGCTTTTGTATCGCCACCGCGAATCCCCCCAGGTCAAGCGCATGAGCCAGTGGGTACGCCCGGTGATCGCCATGATGATGGCCTGGCTGACGCTCGGGTTTCTGCTCGAAGGCGTCAACGGTGCCGGCTGGCTGCACACGATGATCATCGGCGTGGTAGCCGCGATTGCGCTGGTGCGCTTCAAGATTCACCCGGCCTTCGTGGTCATGGCGGCTCTTGTATACGGCGCCTTTGTCATTGCCTGATCCGTTGATACCCTTCTGACTGCCAGCAACTTCCCGCCGGCAGTCAGGCTGGCTATCCGCGTCTTTCCATCGCATCATGGCACTCCCTTTTTTCTGGATGCCGCTTAGCCACGCCATGCAACCGCCCTCTCCCCACTCAAGCTCTTCCCCCCTTAGCGGCTTTTTCAGCGTTTTTCGCTACAGCCAGCGTGCCCTTGGCCTGGTGTGGGAAACCTCACGCTGGATGATGTTTGGCCTCGCCTTGTGCACACTGGTGGCAGGCGTACTGCCCGCCGTTGCCGCCTGGGTGGGCCAGCTGATCGTGGACGGTGTGGTCAGCGCCATGGCAGCACATCAGGCAGCAGATGATCCTGACCTGCGGGTCTCCATCACCCCAGTGCTCAAGCTGGTGGGAATCGAGGCGCTGATCATTGGCCTTATTGCCCTGGCCCAGCGCGGTCTTTCCGCCCAGCAGGCGCTGCTGCGCGCGCTGCTGGGGCAAAAGGTCAACGTCATGATCCTGGAAAAGGCAGGCACGCTGTCGCTTGGCCAGTTCGAAGACTCCGAGCTGTATGATCAGCTCACCCGCGCCCGCCGGGAAGCCTCCACGCGCCCGCTTGCGCTCGTCAATAAAACCTTTGGCCTGATGCAGAACGCCATTTCGCTCGGCAGCTTCAGCGTGCTGCTGATCCAGTTTTCACCCTGGGCGCTGCTGATACTGGCGGTGGGCGCACTTCCAGTGTTTATCTCGGAGGCCAAGTTTTCCGGCGACGCCTTCCGCCTGTTTCGCCGTCGCTCGCCGGAAACGCGCATGCAGGGCTACCTGGAAACCGTGCTGGCGCGTGAAGACAGCATAAAGGAAGTCAAGCTGTTCGGCCTGGAGGGGCTTTTTCTTCAGCGCTACCGGGATATCTTTACCCGCCTGTTTGCCGAAGATCGCCGCCTGACCCTGCATCGGGAGAGCTGGGGATTTGTGCTGGGCCTGCTCGGCACACTGACGTTTTACGCCGCCTACGCCTGGGTAGTGATTGAAACCATCGCCGGGGCGCTGACCCTTGGCCAGATGACCATGTACCTGATGGTATTCAAGCAGGGTCAGTCGGCGCTTTCGGCAAGCCTGACCGCGATCAGCGGCATGTACGAAGACAACCTCTACCTCTCCAACCTCTACGAATACCTGGAACAGCCCACCAAGGCTGAAGGCGGTAGCCTGACCCAGGGTACGCAGCCAGGCGATGGCTTACGTTTCGAGAATGTAAGCTTCGCCTATCCGGGTGGCAGGCAGGTACTGCAGAAGATCTCCCTGCACCTGGCCCCCGGGCAGAGCCTTGCGCTGGTAGGGGAAAACGGTTCGGGCAAGACCACCCTGATCAAGCTTCTGACGCGGCTTTACCACCCCACCCACGGGCGCATCCTGCTGGATGGCACTGACCTGCGCGATTGGGAAACCGGCGCGCTGCGCAAGCGCATCGGGGTCATCTTTCAGGATTTCGTGCGCTATCAGCTGCAGGTAGGCGAAAACCTGGGCGTGGGCGATACGCATGCGTTCAATGATGAGACACGCTGGCAGCAGGCAGCCCACTACGGCATGGCGGATAGTTTCATCAAGCAGATGCCCAAGGGCTACCAAACCCAGCTTGGCCGCTGGTTCAAGGATGGCCAGGAGCTTTCCGGCGGCCAGTGGCAGAAGATTGCGCTTTCCCGCGCGTATATGCGCGAAGAGGCAGATATCCTGGTGCTGGATGAACCCACCGCCGCCATGGACGCCGCCGCGGAAGCCGACGTGTTTACCCGCTTTCGCGCGCACAGCCGCAACAAGATGACGATCCTGATTTCACACCGCTTTTCGACCGTGCGCAGCGCCGATATGATTTTAGTGATCGACCAGGGGCAGGTGCTGGAACGCGGCACGCATGAAGCGCTTCTTGCGCTTGACGGCCGCTACGCGGCGCTTTTTCAGCTTCAGGCCAAAGGCTATCAATGATCGATGGCAATCATCGCTATTACTTCTTAATGTTTTATTAGCTTCTTAACCATCGCTTCAATCGTAAACAAACGTCACGCAGGTCATAAAACCTTCGCCACTTCTAATACTTTAAAGGTACTGTGCAATTATTCCCCTCACCGCCAGGAATAACGCTCATGAACCGGTTCCATCAGATAAAAGTCAAGTATGCGCTCGCCTTCATCAGCGTTGCGCTGGCGTTACTCGCTATCGTGGCAGCAGACGCACTGTTGGTTAATAAAGTCAAAAGTCGCCTGGACACATTTATTGCCAACTATATTCCGGCAACTTCTGCAACACTTAACGGCGACCGTGATCTTTATCAGGCACGAGTAGCAGAAATCGAATATCTGTTATCCAACCCGAACAGTGAGCGCGCAGCCTCGCTAATGGCCGCCTTTGAAGAAAATGCTCAGCAAGCCTACGAGCGCATGGGGCGATACGCAGAGCTGATGAAGAACTATCCAGAGTTAACCACACAGCTAGCTGATTTTGAAACGCTATATACACAATGGAAGCAAGAAGCCACACGTGTTTTTCAGCGACACCAGAGTGGCGAAACGGTTGAGGCTTTAAACATTCTATCAGGTGCTTCGTTGGAGCGCTTTAACGCGCTGCGCGATGTCTATGACATTTCAGGCGTCAACATCGAGACTGCCACCTATCAAGCAGAAGCCGCGGTTGTTGAAAGAATTAAAGTTCAACAAACCATCACCATCGGTTTTTCTCTAGTGGTATTTATTGTTGCCACTCTCATCGCTTTACTCGGTCCACTTATGATGTCTCGGGCGATTCGTCAAATCACTGGGCGCATTAAAGAAATCACTGAAGGGGATGGGGATTTGACCGCACGTATTGCAAGTCAGCGTCGCGATGAGATCGGCGAGCTGGGTCATCAGTTTGATGCCTTTATCAAGCGTATCGATGACATGCTGCAGTCCGTTAGCAGCAGTACGGTTAGTCTTCAGCATGCATCCTCTGAAATCGCCAAGGGTAGCCAGGAACTGGCCACGCGCACAGAGCAAGCCGCAGCGAACCTGCAGCAAACATCTGCTTCGATGGAGGAAATCGCAGCTGTGGTTAACAACGCGTCTGATTCGGCGCAGCAGGCTGACCAATTGGCGCTATCCACTCGAGACTTGGCTCAGCAAGGCTTGCACTCCATGGAAAGCGTTGAACACACCATGGGTAGTATCAGCGACTCCTCCTCCGAAATCAGCAATATTGTCAGCATGATCGAGAGCATTGCCTTTCAGACCAATATCCTGGCATTGAACGCATCCGTTGAAGCAGCGCGGGCAGGTGAACATGGCAGAGGCTTTGCCGTGGTGGCCCAGGAAGTGCGTATTCTGGCCAGCCGTTCCAGCGATGCATCAAAAGGAATTGCTACACTGATCGAGACATCGTTGAACCGTACCAAAGCGGGCGTCGAGCAAGTCAAGAAGACCGCCTATACCATGCAGGAAATGGTAGGAAGTATCGAACGTGTAGCCGATGTGATTGCTGAAATAAGTGCAGGCGCGAAAGAACAGAGTGTGGGTATCAGTCAGGTGAACGATGCCGTCAATGAGCTGGACAGCATGACGCAGCACAACGCCTCAATGGTGGAAGAGTCTAGCGCTGCTGCGGCAGAGCTGAGACAGCAGGCCGACCAGCTAGGCGAGCTGATAGGGGCTTTCAAGCTCAGCAATGCACACAACGACCAGCCCGCGTCAGGCAAAGCGACATTCACCACGGTGCGAAAGCCATCGCCAGCGGCTCAGAGGCGTTTAACGCACGCTCACCAACCCGAATGGGAAGCTTTCTAATCTATTGTTTTACGTCCCTGGGCTTTTATAAGCCCAGGGGGCCAAAGCCTGTGCGTCGTATTTAGACACCTTTTCCAGAGTGTTTACATTACAGACAGCGAATACGTGAATGATAAAAAGGGGTAAATATGCTGTCCAATGCATTAGTGATTGATGACGACCCTGACATTCAGCGATTAGGCGAACTGTTACTGATCAAGCATGGTTTCAGCGTGGCAAAAGCCGGAAGCCTGGGTGAGCTTGCACGGCAACCTGCGCTGTTAAACGCTGAGTTAATACTGCTGGATATAGGATTAGGAGAGTTTACCGCTCTTGATATCCTGGACTATTTGCATGACTTAAGGCTAAAAGCTTCCATCTTGTTTATTAGCAGCTGTTCCAAAGAAACCGCTGCCGCAGTGATTGCTTCAGGTAAGGCTAAGGGGTTCCACGTTCTGGGGTTCTTGCCCAAGAGCAAGCTGATCTCTGATCTTTCGACATATATCGAGCCTTTGAAACATACGCCTAAAGCACCAACGGAACAAGAGCTGAGCAAAGCCATTACCGACGATCAGATCTTTCTGGCCTTTCAACCTCAAATAGACCTCCAAAATGGCCGAGTCATCGGTGCCGAGGCGCTGGTACGCTGGCATAATCCCGAGCGGGGGGTTCTTTATCCCGATAGCTTTATTCGCTTAGCAGAGCAAAGCGGGCTGATTCTTCCACTTACCTGGCGCGTTATTGAACTTGCCCTTAAACAACAAGCACAATGGCAGGCACAACAATGGGAGCTAAACGTTGCGATCAACATACCGGCTGCTTTTATCAAGGCGGAAGGTATGCTGGATGCATTTAACCTGCTCACTCATCAGCACCATTCTGCACTTGGCAATATCAGTCTGGAACTCACTGAAACGGCTGGCGTGGAATGCCTGGGGTACGCTTGCCACATACTTAAAGCGTTGCGGCAACTCGGTTGCCAGTTGGCTCTGGATGATTTTGGCACCGGGTATTCGTCATTGACCCAGCTCTATCGTCTACCCTTCAACGAGCTCAAAATCGACCGCAGTTTTGTCTCCCGCATAGACCAGGATAAAGATGCGCTGGCAATAACGCTCGCGATCATCAGCCTGGGTAAAAGCCTGGGACTTACGGTAATAGCCGAAGGTATCGAAACAGCAGCACAGCACGCCATGCTGGTAGGCGCAGGCTGTACAGTCGGGCAAGGTTACTTTATAGCGCGTCCACTAACCGCAGGCGCTTTTAATGCCTGGATGTGCGAACGTTCACATTCACTTGCTCAGGATCATGAAGAGAGCATGCCTTTGCGTTGTAACGCCTGCCGCGTCACCGAATGCAGCGCCGCTATGCGCGCAAGATAGTCCGCCAGCTCGCTTATCGGTGCATCCAGCGCTGCCTGCTCTAGCTTACTGGCTTGCTCGGCGATGGCGAAACAACCAAGAGAAGAAGCAGCTCCCTTGAGAGAGTGAGCCTCTTGGCAAAGCGCTTGACGATTTGCCGTCTGCCAGTAGTCATTCAAGCGAGCACTCCGCTCGTCAAGCCGTGTTAAAAAGGTGGTTAGCAGTGTGGCCAACGCCTTCGGCTCAAAGGTGTCTTGCAATTCTTTGCAAAGGCGCTCATCCAGTATCAGGACATCACCACCGCTGTCCTCCATAAACGCTACGCTTTCAGGCGTGCATGGTGCCATGCTCAACGGCGGATCAGTGGCCAGATAGCGGCAAATTACTTGGTACAGCTCACCTCGGGTGAAAGGTTTATAAACCATATCGTCCATACCGCTGTTCATGCACCGCTCGCGATGTTCCGGCATCACATTGGCCGTCATCGCGATAATAGGCAGGCGAGGGAGGCCATGGGCTGCCTCATGGGCACGCCAGCGCCGGCTGGTTTCCGTACCATCCATCGTTGGCATCTGCATATCCATCAACACTAAATCGAATTGGGCATGATCAACGCCCAGCTGGTTGAGAGCCTCTACCCCGTTGTCCGCTATTGTTACCCGCTGACCAAGGTGTTCCAGCATTACTTGGGCTACCGTCTGGTTTAGCGGATTATCTTCAACTACTAAAACATGCTGGCGTGCTGCTAAGGCGCGTCGTTTTTCGCCGCTACTATTGATCGCGAAGGGCTGGGTTTCCGGCATCTTGACAGTGAACCAGAATCGACTGCCCACGCCTTGACGGCTGTTGACCCCAATATCACCCTGCATGGCCTCAACCAGACGCTTACAGATGGCAAGCCCTAATCCCGTACCTTCATGACGACGCGCCATGGACGCATCTACCTGAGAGAACGCCGAAAATAACTGTGCCTGGTCAGCTTCAGAAACTCCACAGCCGGTATCGTGGACAACAACCAGAATTACGTTATCCTGCGCTCTCTTTATATGCAGCTTTACAAATCCTTCCTCGGTAAACTTCAATGCGTTATTGATTAGATTCATCATGACTTGCCGCAATCGAGCGGCATCCCCCGCCACATAGCGTGGTAACGCAGAATCAATAGAGTAGCTGAACGTTAGTTTCGCCTTGGAAGCTTGAAGCGTATAACTTTCACACAGTTCTTCAACACACTTATGCAAGTCAAACGACTGAACGTTCAAGTCTAATCGTCCAGATTCGATTTTAGTATAATCAAGAATATCGTTAATCACCGCACGTAGACTTTCCGCACTGCGTTTGAGTGCTGCTAAATATGCTGCTCCCTTGGTCGTTTCGACTTCCTCGCTCAAAAGGTCTGCCATACCCACTACGCCATTGAGCGGCGTGCGAATTTCATGGCTCATAACCGCCAGGAATTCCGATTTTGCGAGACTGGCTTTCTCCGCTTTTCTAGCCGTCTGATCCAGCTCCTGACCTTTGGCTTCCAGGGCCTTAGCTTTGCGCTCGCTTGAGCGGCTCTCAAGAATGAGCGCACGAACCAACAGCCCGCCCGAGAACATCAGTAGCGTGATAAGCAATAGCACCAAACCGTAAAGGTGCGTCAATAGCCGCCGCTCTTCACTGCGCATACGTGAGACATGGGCATTGGTTTCTATAAGCATGGTACCGGTGAACTGCTGGAGGCTTGTTGACCGCTCCAGAAGATCTGTTATCAACGGTTTACTCAATTCAGAAGGGGCATCCTGTAACGGCTCAAGCTGCTCTTCCATTTCTAACACCAACGCTTCGGCAAGACGAGCCACTGCCTCGACCCGCTCCAGTCTAGCTACGACGTTACCGATTTCACCTTGGAAAAACAGCGTTTGCCGGCTGAATAAAATTTCATAGCGCAACAGCACATCTTCAACGGTGCTGTTATCAGATCTTGCTTCAAGTAGCGTCAAGCGAAACTCACGCACCTCACGATCAAACTGGTATCCAGCCCACAGCAGGTTCTCGAGCAATCGATTCTCCAAGGCATGCTGACGGTTATAAATGACTCCTCCGGTTGTCAGCACACAAATAAAAAAAAGGATCGCTGAAAAACTAGCGACCCTGGTGCTGCGAGAAAAAAAGAACGTTATGGGGGCCAACATGGCAATTATCCATTCAAATTATTGCACGTCGATGCGAGCTACCTGCCAGACCGAGCGCATTAGAATTTCTTCATTCAAGAGTGCAGGATGCTGGTCAAAAGGATAAATAACAAACAATGGCCCTTGGTCACGAACACGAAGCACGTGGCCGTTCGCCCGCATAGCCAGGATCACATCATAATTTTCAAAATCACTGACAGGTATCGTTGACGCGTAGTCGTTGAGTGCTACTACGCGCAGGCTGTTTCCCTGAGCACCAGCAGCGTTCAATATGCTCCGCCCCAAGGGTCCAGAGAAAGTGACAGCGCCATCGTACCAGGGCGTGTGGGTAACGGTTTCGTGCTGCGGCAAGGCCTGCAGCATTTCCTTATCGAAATGCACCTCATCGCCCACATTGGGGTGGCTTACATTGCCGCTTATCACCAATACCACCGTTCCTTCAGGCGGCTCCAAGGCAACAGCTTGGGCCGATAGCCCAAGAATCACGACGGCAAGAAAGAGAGATTTAACCATCACGGTACGACGTATCATGCTACACCTCGGCACCTTTTATTTAGCGTGCAAGCAGTGTATATCGGCCGCTGGTGGGTTAACTGTGAACCTTTGTGTCAACGCACCGACATCCACTAAACTCAAGGCATGAATTTGCTGTTGCTGCTCGCGTACTATTTATAATACGACAACAGGGGCGCTACCATGCACATTGGCGTACTTGAAGATGATCTCGACCAACAAGCCTACCTTGAGCAGTGTCTATTGGCGGCGGGCCATCGAGTCGCCTTGTTCACTTACGCCAGCGAGCTTCGGCGCGCCACTTTGCAGCATACGTTTGATTTTCTGATTATCGACTGGCGACTCCCCGACAGCTGCGGTATGGACGTCGTTGCCTACCTACGCCAGCACGATAAATGGCGCGGGCCTATTCTATTCATCACCGCCAGTCAGGATGAGGAGGATGTCGTCAAAGCACTTGAGCAAGGCGCAGATGACTTTCTGGTGAAACCTCTAAGACCTAAAGAACTTGTCGCCAGAGTAGGCGCCTTGGGTAGACGAGCAGGCTATGCCCTGCCTCTCCTGAAGACAATACATTCAACGATATTTTCTCTGCATACCGAAGAGCATTACATCAGCGTATCCGGTAAAGCCATTGATCTAACAGAGCGTGAGTACCAGTTAGCCACGCTTTTCTTCTCAAAGATAGGTGAGCTGATTACCCGGGCCCACCTATTGGAACTGGTATGGGGCATCAAGGGCAGCGTTTCGACCCGCACTGTCGACACTCACGTAAGCCGCCTGCGTCGTAAACTGGAGCTGGATGGCCGTCATGGCCTGCGCTTGCGTAGCGTGTATCAATGCGGCTATCGCATGGAAACATGCCCACTCATCGATACAGCCAGCTGTTCTGTAGATTGACACAGCTTGGCCCCCGCAACAGGGCGTAGCCGGTCACTGTCACTTCACACCAGAAGAGGCATTGCCAAAGCGCCAGATCAGGCGGCTTGGCGATACCCCCGCAGGGTCTTCTGCCCTTTGCGGGAGTAGCTGCCTTTACCCTTCCTGGGCGTTTGCTGCTGCATCTTGAACATGGGGGTGCGCAGCTGCGCCTTGAGCGCGTTATCACGAACCTTGTGCGATTTCATGGTGACTCCTTTAGAGCGTTTTACGAAAAGAACGGCGCCTGCGGATACAGGCGCCGATTACGACCAGTAAACCCTGGCGGGGTTCCTGCTCGTTAAACGTTATTACTCATCCCAGGCCGGGGCGAAATCCGGGTTGGCAATGCGCTCGCCGCGATCGAGCTTGGCGATTTCCGCCATTTCGGCGTCGCTCAACGTGATTTCGAAGGCCTTGATGTTGCTTTCGATATTGCGCGCCTTGGTGGATGACGGAATGGTGATCATGTCGCGCTGCTTGATCCAGGCCAGGGTGATCTGCGCGGGCGTGACCCCATGGGCCTCGGCGATGTTCTTGAGCACCGAGTCCTCCATTACCTTGCCGACTGCCAGCGGCATGAAAGCAGTGACCGCAATGCCCAGCTTTTCACAATGCTCGGCGAGTTGGCGGTTTTGCAGGAAGGGGTGCACCTCGATCTGGTTGGTCAGGATTTCACCCTTGCCCAGAATCTCCACCGCCTGGTCGAGCTGGTCAATCGTGAAGTTGGAGACGCCGATGTGACGCGTCTTGCCCAGCTTCTTCAGCTCCTTGAGCGCCGTCAGATAATCATTCATCGGCACTTCGTCATTCGGTGACGGCCAGTGGATCAGCAGAAGATCCACGTACTCGGTGCCGAGCTTCTCGAGGCTTTCGTCGACGCTCTCTTGCAGACGCTTGGGCTCGAGATTGTCGAACCACACCTTGGTGGTCAGGAAAATCTCGCTTCGCGGCACGTCGCTGTCGCGGATTGCTTCACCGACGCTTTTCTCGTTGCCGTAGAACTGGGCGGTATCGATATGGCGATAGCCCGCCGCCAGCGCTGCGTGAACGCTCTTTTTCAGCGTATCGTCTTCAAGGCGATAGGTACCAAAACCAGGATTAGGAATCGTATTGTGCATCGTTAGCCTCCGTTCTAATGAATAGCGTGTTAATTAACATGGGGGATGACGAGCGCTTCTTCAACCACGGGCTGGAAACGCAACGGTTCGTTTTCGCCAGGCCTGCGCGTTTTTGTCCACGTATGCCTTTATAGGCGATAGAATCACTGCTATTCGCCTGCTAACAAAGACCCCTCGCCATGTCTCAAACTGCACCGACTTCTGACGCGCCGCTAGTGCTCATTCATCGCCAGCCGGGGTTTCTGAGCTTTCTGCTCTCGCGCCTGGCGGCGGTATTTGCCATGCAGATCCAGGCCATCGTGGTCGCCTGGCAGGTGTATGACATCACTCGCGACCCGATGTCCCTGGCCTATGTAGGCCTTGCCCAGTTTCTGCCCATGGTGATTCTGCTGCTGCCGGCAGGTGATGTCGTCGACCGCTTTCCACGCAAGCGCATTCTTCAACTGAGCTGGGCGGTACAGGCGCTGTGCAGTGCACTGCTGTTGATGCTGGCCCAGGCCAATCACGGCCGCGTCATGGAGTTTTACGCGGTGCTGGCGCTTTTCGGCTGCGCCCGGGCGTTTACCGGCCCTACCCTGCAAAGCCTGCTGCCCAATATCGTGCCCCGCGCCCAGCTCGCCCAGGCCATTGCGCTGAACAGCTCGATCATGAAAGTCGCGGTCATCAGCGGGCCGCTGCTGGGTGGGGTGCTGTACGCCATGGGTGGCGGGCGCCTGGCCTATGCGGTATGCCTGGGCTGTTTTCTCATTGCACTTGCCCTGCTGGTACTGGTGCCGGTGCGCTACGTCGAGAAAGCCAAGGCGCTTGAAAGCACGGCCTGGAAGCGTTTTTCTGCGGGCATTCGCTATATCCGTTACCAGCCGATCATCCTGGGGGCAATTTCGCTGGATCTTTTCGCCGTGCTGCTGGGCGGAGTGGTGGCGCTGCTGCCCATTTACGCACAGGAGGTACTGCACGTGGGCCCGGAAGGGCTGGGCGCCTTGCGCAGTGCCATTGCGGTGGGAGCACTTTTGATGGGGCTTTATCTGGGGGTGCGTGGCATCAAGCGCCGCGCCGGGCACGTGATGTTTGCCGCGGTGGCCGTGTTCGGGGTGGCGAACCTGGTGTTCGCCTTCTCGACGCTGTTCTGGGTGTCGATGATCGCCATGCTGGTGGCGGGCGCGGCGGACATGATCAGCGTCTACGTTCGCACCACCGTGATCCAGCTGGCAACGCCGGATGAGATGCGCGGCCGGGTCAACGCGGTCAACATGCTGTTTATCGGTTCAAGCAACGAGCTGGGCGAGTTTCGCGCGGGCAGCATGGCCGCCGGGGTTGGCGTAGTGCCCGCCGCGGTGATTGGCGGCGTGGGCACGCTGGCGGTGGTCGGCCTGTGGATGCGCCTGTTTCCCTCGCTACGTCAGGTCGACCGCTTCGATGATGCCCGCTAGGCCGTTGGCATTAGCGGGGCTTTGGGCTACCAGATTGACCACGCTGCCTACCAGAATGACGCAGGGCGAAGGCAGCGGATGTTCGGCAAGGCGCTTGGGCATATCAGCAAGCGTGCCCACCAGTGCCTGCTGTTCGGGCAGGCTGGCCTTGGCTACCAGCATGATCGGCCAGTCATCGGGAAGCCCGGCCCCGCGCAGGCCTTCACAGATGGCGTCCACCTTGGAAAGCCCCATGTAGAACACCAGCGTTTCATCACGCCGTGCCAGGGTCTGCCATTCCGGCGCCCCGCCCTCCCGGCAGAGCTGCGCGGTAATGAAGCGCAGCTGCTGGGAGTGGCCCCGATCGGTAAGCGGAATGCCGAGGCTCGCCGCGGCAGCGGAAGCCGCCGTGATACCGGGCACGATCTGGGCGGGCACGCCGGCCTCGGCCAGAGCGGCAAGCTCCTCGCCCATGCGTGCAAAAATCCCGGGATCACCGCCTTTCAAGCGCACCACCGACTTGCCGGCAGCGGCCAACTTGACCATCAGCGCACCGATATCTGCCTGAGGCATGCTGTGGTGACCGCTGGCCTTGCCCACGTAGTAGCGCTCGGCAGAAAGCGGGATCAGCCCCAGCACGTCGTCGCCTACCAGACGGTCGTACACCACGGCGTCGGCCTGCATCAACAGTCGCGCCGCCTTTAGCGTCAGAAGCTCCATGTCGCCGCTTCCGGCGCCTACCAGATAGACCTGCCCCGAGCGGCACTCGCCCTTGAGCTGCAGCGAAGGCACGCTGGATGAGTGGCGCGGCGTGCGCTGAAACGGCACGCAGCGCTGCACAAGGCGCATTACCACCTCAGGCCACTTCTGTGTAAGACGCTTGCTTGGCACGCGCATGGGAGCGCTCCTCTTCAATCAGGGACTTTAGTTCAGGCAGGCAGCTGCCGCATTGGGTTCCGCAGGCAAGTCGTGCCCCCAGAGCCTCCACGCTGTTATCGCCCGCGCGAATGGCTTTAATGATGGCGCTTTGGCCTACCTGATGGCAGCTGCATATTACCGGGCCAGTGTCGGCACCACCGTCATCGCAGCCTGCCAGCAGCCGTCTTCGGTGCGTATCGCTCAGCCGGGTATCATTGAACCGCGCCTGAAGCCAGGCAAGCCCCGGCAGCTCACTCGGCGGGCCAACCATCAGCCACCAGCACAGCTTGCCCTGCGCCACCGCAGCGGCGCGCAGGCGGCCATTACCGCCATCTTCACACCACAGCGTGGCCTGTTCCGGCAACCACGAAGCCACCTGCGCCAGCCAGTCATCTATCGGCTGACGACCGGCAAGCTGCCAGCGCTGGCAACCCTGCATGGGCACCCGCGCCCAGTACTCGTGCCGGCACCAGGGAGGCGCACCCACCGGGCTATTATCCCCCACCGCCTGAGCAATCAACAGCGTTGCCTCCCAGGCCGTTGCCAGCGGCGCCAGCGCCACCGCGCCGTGCTTGGCTTCGGGCTGGCCCGAAACCGGGTCGGTAATCGCGGCAAGCATCGCCCCACTGCGCCCTGCTTTACTGAAGGCGTCCGTCCAGTGCATGGGGATGAACACCTCACCCCGCCGCTGGGCGTTGGAAATGCGCGCTCGGCCCCGGTACTCGCCGCTTTGGGCGGACAATACTGCCAGCTGCTGCGCCTCAATACCATAGCGCTCGGCGTCATCCGGGTGAAGTTCGATAAACGGTTCAAAGCGGTGATTCATCAACCGCGGGGCCCGCGCCGTGCGGGTCATGGTGTGCCACTGGTCGCGAATACGCCCGGTATTGAGGCGCAGCGGAAAGGCCGCGCTCAGCGCCTGCTCCGGGAGGCGCGGCGTGACGGCGATAAATCTGGCGCGTCCATTGGGCGTGGCGAAGGTGGCGTCTTCAAACAGCCGCGCCGTTCCGTGAGGTGCTGAATACGTCACCGGCCACTGAATCGGCGCTAGCGCGTCGTAACCCGCTAGCCCGAGCCCCGCAAGCCCCGAGATATCGAATAGCCGCTTGCTCTCCCCCTCGTTTTCGTAGCCGGAGAGCCTGGCGTGTTCGTCGAAGATTTCGTGGGGATGGGTGTAGGCGAATGCCTCCCCAAAACCCAGATGCCTGGCGGCTTCGCAGATGATCCACCAGTCGTGACGCGCTTGGCCCGGAGCGGGCAGCAGGCCGCGCTGGCGTGAAATACGCCGTTCGGAGTTGGTCACCGTGCCATCTTTTTCCGACCACCCGGTGGCGGGCAGAATGATATCGGCGTAGGCCAGCAGGTCAGTATGAGCGGCGCATTCGGAAACAATCACCAGCGGGCATTTTTCAAGCGCGCGCCGCACGCGAGCGGCATCCGGCAGGCTCACCGCCGGGTTGGTGGCCATTATCCAGAGCGCCTTGATTTCGCCACGCTCGATGGCTTCGAACAGCTCGATGGCCTTGTAGCCGGGCGCCTCGGGCAGTCGAGGAGTCAATGTGTCAGTCGCCCAGAAGCGCGTGACCCGTGCCAGAGCACCGGGCGAGTGGTAGTCCATATGCGCGGCCAGCTGGTTGGCAAGCCCCCCCACCTCGCGCCCGCCCATCGCATTGGGCTGGCCGGTGATCGAGAAAGGCCCCGCCCCGGGCAGGCCGATCTTGCCACCCGCCAGGTGGCAGTTGATGATCGCGTTGCACTTGTCCGTACCGCTGGAGGACTGATTGATCCCCTGGGAGTAGAGGGTGACCACGTGCAGCTGGCTTGCGAACCAGTAATAGAAGGTTTCCAGACGCTCGGGGTCGATATCGCAGATTGCCGACACGCGGCTGAGGTCGGCGTCGCGGGCGGCGGCCAGCGCGTCGTCAAACCCTTGCGTATGGCGCTCCAGATAGACGTTATCCAGCTTATGGTTCGCCGCCATCCAGGCGAGCAGGCCGTTGAACAGCAGCGCGTCACTACCCGGCGCAATGCCCAGGTACAGGTCGGCAATCTCGCAGCTGTCGGTCACGCGTGGGTCGATCACCACCACGCGCATCAGCGGATTACGCGCCTTGGCGACCTTCAGACGCTGATACAGCACCGGGTGGTTCCAGGCCAGGTTGGAACCGACCAGCACCACCAGCTCCGCCTCTTCCAGATCCTCGTAGTTGCAGGGCACCGCATCGGCGCCCAGCGAGCGCTTGTAGGCCGCCACGGCAGACGCCATGCAGAGCCGCGAGTTGGTATCCAGGTGCGGCGTGCCCAGAAAACCCTTAAACAGCTTGTTGGCCACGTAGTAATCTTCGGTGAGCAGCTGCCCAGAGAGGTAGGCAGCCACGGATTCAGCGCCGTAAGCCGTACGGGTTGCCTGCAGCCGCTCGGCAAGCGTGCCGAGTGCTGCATCCCAGCTGGTTGCCTTCCCATCTACCCAGGGCGTGGTGAGCCGGTCCTGGTGGCCCAGGGTTTCGTGCAGCGCGGAGCCCTTGACGCAGAGCCTGCCGAAATTGGCCGGGTGGTCTCGGTCACCCTCGATGCCGAGCGTGCCATCCTCGTTAACCGTGGCGTTCACACCGCAGCCTACTCCGCAGTAGGGGCAGGTCGTGGCGGTACACGCCGAGCCTGTGGCCTGGGACATACTGATTTCCTCCCGCTTAAAACGCAAAAGGCGTCCAAGCGAGCCTCATAAGAAGCCAGCCTGGACGCCGTTGTCTCAGGGACACCTGCACCGGTGCCAAATTTCGCACGACCGGGGTCGGGACACATTTGTTGATGGCATGTTGTCCGGGGGCGTTTGCGTTGTTGTTTGCCCGTCAGACTCGATGATCACGTCTTGTTGTGCCGCTAAACCTGTCTGTGCCTTGTTGCTTGTTACATGACTGACTGCAAAGGCTGCGCCAACACCCGAAAATTTAAAATAAAGTTCAATATAAACATGGCATTAATATCAAATAACTTTACGCCGAACTCCTCTTCAAGCCCCTCACCCTGGTGGTACTGGCTACTCACGGTGCACCCTTGCCCCTTAGCGCACCATTAGCGTGCGTCAGACGCGTGGCGTCTTGCAAAGCGCGCACTTGACCGCTCCGAACTTTTAAAACAAGCCTTTGATATGAATTGATAATTCAAGCAACTTGCGAACATTGGCTAATAAATTGCCCAGGAAAGAGTAGATAACTTCAGCGTAGCGGGCAGCCAACGGAGGCTGTTCTGCGTTCCCCCCACAGGCGGGGTCGAGCTTAGCTGCCGGGCAACGAAGCCCCTGCACAGATATTCAGACGATACAGTCGCCCGGATATCCCTGCAGGGGCTTTTTTTGTCTGGTTTTCACCGACGATTGCGGCTTGCATGGCCGCAGCGCAAAGAAGAAAGGAGCGACCCATGGAAACGACTTCCCGGTGCTCACCCCAAGACCATCTGGTGATTATCGGCAACGGCATGGCCAGCCACCGCCTGCTTGAGCAGGTGGTGGAGGCACCCAATCGCCCTGCCCGCATAAGTGTGATTGGCGCAGAAGCGTCGCCGGCCTACAACCGCATTCTGCTTTCGCCGCTGCTGTCAGGCGAGCTGCAGCCTGACGCGCTTTCGCTGCGCTCGGCGTCCTGGTACGCCGAGCGCGGCATCACGCTGCATCTTGGCGAACGTGTCACCCATATCGACCGGGGCCTTCAGCGTGTGGTGACCTCTCAACGTACGCTCGCTTTTGATCAATTGGTGATCGCCACCGGTTCCCGCCCCGCCCTGCCCGATGTGCCGGGCATGGCTTTAGAAGGCGTACACGGGTTTCGCACCCTGGAAGATGCCGACACGCTTGCCGATATTGCCACTCGAGGTGGGCAGTGCGTGGTGATTGGCGGTGGCCTGCTGGGCCTGGAAGCCGCCGAAGGGCTTAGAAAGCGCGGCGCTGATGTCTACGTCATTCAGCGCGGCACGCAGCTGATGAACCGCCAACTCGACGACACCGCTGCCCGCCTGCTGGAAGCAACGCTGGCCAAACGTGGTTTGACGATTCATACCCAGGCGCAGCTCAGCCACCTTGAAGACGACGGGCACGGCCATGTAGCCGCGGTGGTACTCACGGATGGCCGGCGTCTGCCCGCCCAAAGCGTGGTCGTGGCTGCCGGTATTACCCCCAATGCGGAACTAGGCGCCGAGGCAGGCCTTGAAACCCGCCGCGCCATCCTGGTGGATAACACCCTTGCCACCTCCGACCCGCGAATCCATGCCCTCGGCGAGTGCTGCCAGTTCGAGCAGCACACCTACGGGCTGGTAGAGCCTATCTGGCGCCAGGTGGAAGTACTCGCCGATGCCTTGTGCGGTAAAGGCCGTGCCCGTTACCGCGAGGCTCCTACGGCCACCAAACTCAAGATCAGCGGTATTGCCCTGTACGCGTTTGGCCCCACCGAAGCCAGCGCCGAGCACGAGGTGCTCAGCTACCACGACCCGGAAAGCGGCGACTACCGACGCCTGCTGCTACGCAACGGCAGGCTGGAAGGTGCCGTGCTGTACGGCGATACCCGCACGGGGCCGTGGTACTTCGCCAAGGCGCTGGCAGGAACCGATCTCACGGCCTGCCGTCAGGCGCTGCTGTTTGGTGAAGCCGATGCCAATGCCCTGCTCGATCCTGATAACGCGCCATCCCCCTCAACGACGCTGGAGGCAGCTTAGCCATGTCCACTTCTTCTAAACGCCACGTGGTGATTGTCGGTAACGGCATGGTCGGCCACCATCTGGTCGAACAGTTGATCGAAAGCGGCGCGCTGGCGCAGGTGGATGTCACCGTGTTCGGCGAAGAGCGCCACCGCGCCTACGACCGCGTGCACCTCTCCGAGTACTTCAGCGGGCGTGATGCCGAAGCACTCGCCCTGTGTGACGCCGACTACTACGCAAGCCACGGCATAACCTTCAACAGCAGCGAAGCGGTGACATCCATCGACCGCGCGGCCAAGACACTGACCACCGAGCGGGGCGACTACCCCTACGACCAGCTGGTGCTGGCAACCGGCTCCTACCCGTTCGTGCCGCCCATCCCTGGCAACGACCGCGACGGCTGCCTGGTGTACCGTACGCTGGACGATCTGGATGCCATTCGCGAGGCGGCGCAAAGTGCCGCGACCGGCGTGGTGGTGGGTGGCGGCCTTTTGGGCCTGGAGGCGGCCAATGCGCTGCGCGGCCTGAACCTGGAAACCGCCGTGGTCGAATTTGCCTCACGCCTGATGCCCATGCAGGTGGATGCCGAGGGCGGCGAGCTGTTGCGCGAGAAAATCGAGGCACTCGGCGTGCAGGTGCTGACCGAGCGGGCCACGGCGCGCATCGAGGATGGTGACGCCAGCCGCCACCGCATGGTGTTTCAGGATGACAAGGTGCTGGAAACCGATCTGATCGTGTTCTCGGCGGGCATTCGCCCCCGCGACCAGCTGGCCCGGTCGTGCGGCCTGGACGTCGGCGAACGCGGCGGCGTGGTCATCAACGACCAGTGCCAGACCAGCGACCCGGATATCCTCGCCATTGGTGAGGTCGCGCTCTGGAGTGAGAGCATCTTTGGTCTGGTGGCACCAGGCTACCAGATGGCCAAGACCGCGCTTTCGACGCTCACCGGCGGCGATGTTTCCTTTGCCGGCGCCGACATGAGCACCAAGCTCAAGCTTCTAGGCGTGGATGTAGGCTCGATTGGCGATGCCCACGGCAATCAAAATCCCGGCGCGCGGATGTTTCGTTATCTGGACCCGCTGACCCAGGTCTACCGCAAGATGGTGGTTTCAAGCGACGGCAAAAAGCTTCTGGGCGCCATGCTGGTGGGTGATAATAGCGCCTACGATACCCTGCTTCAGTACTACGCCAACGGTATCGAATTACCCAAGGAGCCCGCTTCGCTGATTCTGCCGCAAAGCGGCGCGGCCCCCACACTTGGCCCGGACGCGCTGCCGGCCACGGCCATGATCTGCTCGTGCCATAACGTTACCAAGGCCAGTATCTGCAGCGCCATTGATGCAGGCGCCAGCGACTTGGGCGCGGTAAAAAGCGATACCCGCGCCAGCACCGGCTGCGGCGGCTGCGCCTCGCTTTTGAAAAGCGTGGTGGATCATGAGCTGACCGCCCGTGGCGTCGAGGTGGACACGTCACTGTGCGAGCACTTCGCCTATACCCGTCAGGCGCTTTACGACATCGTGCGCGTAGAGGGCATCAAGACCTTCAGCGAACTGATCGAAAAGCACGGCGCGTCGGGCGCTCACCACTTGGGCTGCGATATCTGCAAGCCTGCCGTCGGCTCCATTCTTGCCTCCTGCTTCAACGAGCCGATTACCGACGCCGCCCATATTCCGCTGCAGGATACCAATGACACCTTCATGGCCAATATGCAGAAAAACGGTACCTATTCGGTGGTACCGCGCATTGCCGGGGGTGAAATCACGCCAGAGAAGCTCGTGGTGCTGGGGCAGGTAGCGCAGAAGTACGGCCTGTACACCAAGATCACCGGCGGCCAGCGGATCGATCTGTTCGGCGCCCGGCTAGAGGATCTGCCGGATATCTGGGGAGAGTTGATTGACGCCGGCTTTGAAACCGGCCACGCCTACGGCAAGTCGCTGCGCACGGTGAAGTCCTGCGTGGGCAGTACCTGGTGCCGCTACGGCGTGCAGGACAGCGTGGGCATGGCGATCCGGCTCGAGAACCGCTACAAGGGGCTGCGCGCGCCGCACAAGATCAAGTTCGGCGTTTCCGGCTGCACGCGCGAATGCGCCGAAGCGCAGAGCAAGGATATCGGCATCATCGCAACGGAAAACGGCTGGAACCTCTACGTGTGCGGCAACGGCGGCATGCGCCCGCGCCACGCCGAGCTCTTCGCCACGGACCTTGACGACGAAGGCCTCTACCGCACCATCGACCGCTTTCTGATGTTCTACGTGCGCACCGCAGACCGCTTGCAGCGCACGTCCGTCTGGCGGGAAAACCTCGAAGGCGGGCTGGAGTATCTGAAAGAAGTGATTCTCGACGACACTCTGGGCATGGGCGAGGAACTGGAGCGCCAGATGCAAACCGTGGTGGATAACTATCAGTGCGAGTGGGCGGGCGCCATCAGTGACCCGGACAAGCTCAAGCGCTTTAGAAGCTACGTCAACGATGCCCGCCCGGACCCGGCCATCATCATGACCTCCGAGCGCGGCCAGCTACGGCCGGCCTGACCACATCCACCCGAGGGCTTCCCATGACCGCTACTGCAATGAAACACTCTCCTTTCACGCAAGAAGGCCAGCAGGCCAGCCAGAAACTGTGCAGCAAGGCCGACCTGGTCGCATTTTCCGGCGTCGCCGCCTGGCTGGAAACACCCAAAGGCCCCAGGCAGGTCGCGCTGTTCTACCTGCCCGGCTACCCGCGAGAGCTGTATGCCATCGACCACCACGACCCGTTCTCCAACGCCAACGTGATTGCCCACGGCATTGTGGGCGATATAAAGGGCGCCGCCGTGGTGGCCTCTCCGCTCTACAAGCAGCACTTTCGCCTGGAAGACGGCCAGTGCGTGGAAGACGAAAGCGTCACGCTATGTACCTGGAGAGCTGAATTCAAGGGCGACGCCGTGTGGATTGAGAGCTAGGCGGCGGGCGCAACCGATGCGCCCTGAATGGCGTGTTTTTCAAGCAAGCGCGCCACTTCGCCCTCGGCCTTCACCTCTTCTATCAATGCGGAGAGAAACGCCGCCGCTTCTGGCGGCCGGTTCCTGGGCACACCCATGGCCTGCTGAATGGTCATGAAGTGCCCGGGTAGCAGTCTCAAGCCACCAAACTCCTCGATGCCCGCTTCCAGCTGCTGCTTGACGCCTGCGGCAATATCCAGCTGATGCTCACGGAAAAACTCCACCACCTTCGGCGACGTGGGTGCCCTCACCAGCTCGGCGTGCTGTATGGTGCGGCTCAGGTAGAGATCATAAGCGCTGCCCTTACCCACCACGATGCGCTGGCCTGGGCGGTCGACGTCTTCTTGATCGGTAATCGGCGAATCCTCGCGCACCAGATAGCAGCCTTCGATCAGCACGTAGGGCGCCGTAAACTCGATGCTTTCGCCCCGTTTAGGGTCGAGCGCAAAAAAACCCATGTCGGCCTTTTCACTACTCACGATATCAACGGCCTCGCCAGCGGACGCGTACACCTGCAGCTCAAGTTCGACTTCCAATCGCTGCGCAATCCGTTTTGCCAAGTCAACCGACACCCCAAACGGCTGCTGCTCGGCGTCGAGCCCTGCCAGAATCGGATTGCCGACATTGATGGTGGTGCGCAGCACGCCGGTGGGTGCCATTATCTTTCGCAGCCTTGATGCTTCGCTCATCTACTCACTCCCTGAAACAGCGCGGTAAAGCCTTGTGTTGGGCCATTAAAAACGCCGCCCGAGGGCGGCGCTACTGGCAAGGTATCGTTCAATCAGCCTTTGAGAAAGTCGATCAGCGCCTGGTTGAACTCATCGGCGTGAGTGGCGTTGATTGCGTGAGGGCCGCCTTCAATTACATGCGTCTGCGCATTGGGGAGGAACTCGGCGGCGCGCTTGCCGCTGACCTCGAACGGTACGATCTTGTCGCCATCGCCGTGAAGAATCAGGGTCGGCACGTCGATCTTGGGCAGGTCTTCGCGGAAATCGGTATAGCTGAAGGCCTTGACGCACTCGTAGGTGGCCAAGGGCGAAGCAAAAGCGGCAATATCACGATGGTAACGCCGGTTTGGCTCGCTGATCAGGTCACTACGCGCCTCGGTCGAGAAGAAGTCCTTGGTAAAGTCTTCCAGAAACGCGATACGGTCGCCGCTGACGCCGTCCAGAAAGCCCTGGATGGTTTCGTCATCCAGACCGCCGTCCGGGTTATCGTCTGCCTTGTAAAGATAAGGCGGTACGGCGGCGGCAAACACGCCCTTGGTAACCCGGCTTGAGCCGTAGCTTGAAAGGTAGCGCGCCACTTCGCCGCCACCCATGGAGAAGCCCACCAGCGTCGCATCGTGAAGATCAAGCGTATCAATCAGCTTTTTCAGATCAGAAGCCAGCGTGTCGTAGTCGTAGCCGCCATCTGCCTGGGTGGACCCGCCAAATCCGCGACGATCATAGGTAATGACCTTATAGCCCGCTTTCACCAGGGCAGGCACCTGTTTTTCCCAGGAGCGGCCGCTCAACGGCCACCCGTGAACCAGTACTACGGGCTTGCCCGAACCGTAGACTTCGTAATAGATCTCTACCGGCGTACCCTGCTCCGTGCCGACGCTCAGCATAGGCATCGTTAAACCCTCCTGTTGGCTTAATGTTTATCAATGACCTATCCAGAGGTTAGTACAGGATAAGGAGGCTTACCAAACCATGCTGCCTGCTTGATTTTGCCCAGCCGACGTTCATGCGCACTCCACTTCCTGCCTCAATGCGCAGCGGTACACCAGGCAATCAAGCTGTTCACCGCCGACCTCAGAGTGTTGCGTCAGCTTATCGACCACGCTGAACCCCGCTTTTTCCAGCACCCGCCGGGATGCCTGATTCTCGACCGATACCACCGCCGTAAGGGTATCCAGGCCATATACGCAGCGGGCCTCTTTCATCATATGCTTGAGCGCCTTGTGAGCAATTCCCTGCCCACAGACATCTGCCGCCAGGCGATAGCCAATCTCGGCATTCTCACCGTCGATATCGCGCAGGTTGGCGCGTCCTATCAGTACCCCTTTGTGACGAATCAATACCGGGCTCATACGCCCCTGAGCGTTCATGGCCAGGCAGTCGATAATATGTTGAGACACTCCATGGGAGGAGTAGAACTGCTCCTTGCGCGCTTCGATATGCTGCTCGAACCATGCCCGCTCTGCTGTCTCGAACGCCAGCAGCTCAAAGGCGTCCTCTGGTGTTAACAGGGTAAAGGTCAAGTCCTTACCGTGGCGGATACGTTCATCTTTTCGTGAATACATCGCCGTTCGTCCTTGTTGGCGCAGCTATCATTAGTGAATAGGTCGTCAATATTGCTATGCTTTCGCGCTCGACTAATGGCAGCAGAGCCCATCTTTCATGAAAACAGAAGCACGTACGCTGGCATTCTCCGCCTTCATGGCGCTTTTGATCGGCAGCGCAGGAATTACCGCTACATTGGCCTCCAATTCCCAGGCCATTTTGCTGGATGGCTTATTTAACCTTATCTACTTTAGTGTAGCTTTGGTGACTATCAAGGTCAGCAAACTGGCGAGCCGTCCGGACAGCGAATCCTACCCGTTTGGCTATAGCTATTTCGAGTCGCTGGTCAATCTGTGCAAAGGGCTCTTGATTCTGGGGGTCTCGGTCTTTGCCCTGGTAGACGCCATCGCCGCCCTGCTTACCGGAGGCCGCGAGATCGCCGCGGGTATTGCGGTGATCTATGCCCTGTTTGCAACGCTTGCCTGCTCGTTGACGGCCTGGGTAATGCACCGCAGCCAGCGCTATGTGCAAAGCCCCCTGGTAGCCGCCGACAAGCTCAATTGGGTGGTCAACAGCCTCATTTCAGCCGCCGTGCTCTCCGCCTTTTGCCTGGTCATGATCTTCGAGAAGCTGAACCTGGACACGCTGGTGCCCTACGTCGACTCGGTTCTGGTCATCGCGGTTGTGCTGCTGTGCCTGGGGGTTCCCGTGCGCATGGCGTCTCAGGCGCTGAAAGAGCTGCTCAACAAGACCCCGGAGGAAGTCATCGCCGTGCCCGCCCGCGAAGCCATCAAGCGCGCGCTGGCGGGTACGCATACCCTTGAAGTGCGGGTACGCATGGTGCGCCCGGGCCGGCTTCTGTATGTCATGGTACACGTGGTAATGCCTGAAGACGGCGCCTGCGATTCGCTCAAGCGCCAGGACGCGCTGCGCGCACGTATCGATGATGAAGTGCGTCGCTGCTACTCGCCGGTGGTGTGCGATGTGGTGTTTACTGCCAACACCCACTGGGCGGCGCCTACCTGTGGGCTGCTGATCGATAAACACTCCTAAAAGACGCTTCCATCAGCGGTGAGGTGGTTCAGCCTAGAGTACCGAAACACCCCATCAGTCCGATCATGACACTCAAGGTGAGAAAAGAGGCAAGCGTGGCCGCAAGCAGTGCTCCCGCCGCCACATTGCCCATGCCGTAGCGCTGGCCAAGCAGCGGGTAGATGCTGGCCATGGGGGCGCCAGCAAACAGCAACCCACCGGCCAGCAGCAGCGGGTCGCTGCCCGCTATCAGCCATAGGCAGGTGCCCACACACAGCGGGTGAATGATCAGCTTGCCGGTCACGATCTCGCCAACCTCTGCGGCTACGCCGCGCACCTTCAGGCCATAGAGCGCCCCGCCGATGGCAAACAGCGCCGCTGGCCCCGCCGCGTTTGCCAGCATATCCACGGCCTTGAGGACAGGCGCCGGCAGGTGCGTATCGGTAACGGCAATCGTCACGCCTAGCGCAAGGCCAATCAGGATGGGGTTTCTGGTTAGTTGCTTGAGCGTGTGCCTGAGGGTCGCGACAACGCCCTGGCCGGACTGCCTGCCCACTTCGGCCAGTACCAGCGCCAGCGGAATGATGAACAGGTTCTCGATGATCATGCTCAGGGCGAGAAAGTTGGCCGCCGGAGGGCCAATCACCATGACGGCAACGGGATACCCGCTGAAGGCGCTGTTGGAAACTGACATGCCCAGCGCCCCAAGACTGCCTACGCTGAGCGGCTGACGCTTGAGCCTGACAATATAAAAAAGCGCTGCCGTAAACACGCCCAGCGAGCCGAGGCCGTAGGCGAGCAGGTAGCGGATATTGAACACCTCTTCCAGAGGGTTCTGGGTAATGGCGCGGATCAGCAGCGCAGGCAGCGCGATATACAGCACAAACCGGCTGACGCCCTGCATCTGCTCGCCGCTGATGATATGCCACCATGTGGCCAGATAACCCACACCGATCAGCAGAAAGATCGGCGTGATGATGGCGGCAACGTCAAGCATTCGGCTTATCTTTCATCGGTCTTCATCAAGTGCTGGCTCCCATGGCTAGCCGCCCAGCGTGTGTGCTGTCAGCAAGGTCATCAATGTGTCAGCGCCTTGAGTTCGTCGACCAGCGCTTTAGGCAGGGTTACCCCGTGGCGCAGGCTATGCTCCCGGGCGATAAACCGGCGCTGGGAAGGTAGCCGCGCGCCCTGACCCAAAATGCTGTCGAACAGCACTTCGGCATGCTGAAGGTGATGTGCTGCGTGCTCGCCCAGAAATACCTTGGGCGATAGCGCAATGATCAGCTCGCCATGAAACGGCTTGCCGGTTTTCTCCGCATTCGCCGCCTGGGTTTCATGGCCCAATACGTCGCCGATCAGCGGCCCGGCCAGCAGCGCGATCATGGTCGAAAGCGCTGACCCCTTGTAGCCGCCAAACGTGCGCATGGCGCCTGCCAACGCCGCGGCTGGGTCGGTGGTCGGCTCGCCCTTATCGTCCATCGCCCAGTCGTCGGGGATCATTTTACCCGCCCGCTTGTGCAGCTCGATCTCCCCTCGCGCAACCACGCTTGTGGCAAAATCGAACGTGTAGGGCGTCTCACCCGGGCGCGGCCAGGAAAAGGCAATCGGATTGGTGCCCAGAAGCGGTGCGTTGCCGCCTGCCGGGGCCACGAACGCATGGGTCGGGGTCATGGCGATGCCCACCAGCCCTTCGCTTGAAAGCGCTTCTACCTCCGGCCACAGCGCCGAGAAGTGAAAGCAGTTGTTGATGGCAAGAGCGGCTATGCCGGTCTGGTTGGCTTTCTCTACTAGCTGCTTTTTACCCATTTCAAAGGAGAGCAGCGAACAGCCTCGGTGGGCATCGACCCGGACAACGCTTGGTGCCTGGTCGATAATCTCCGGCAGAGCGTGCGTGTCCACGCCGCCGTTTTGCGCGGTGCTGACGCAACCAATCAGGCGATACAGGCCATGGGAGTGGCACTCGTCGCGCTGGGCGGCCAGTACGCTGCGCGTGATGGCTTCGGCATGTGCCTGGCTGTACCCGTTGTGCTGAAGCACGGTAAGACTCAAGGATTCAGCCTCCTCGAGGGTCAGAGTAATGTCTTCGCTCATTGCAACGCTCTCCGTTTTTATTAGATTCAGGCGTAAAAAAAGCAGGTAATTGCTTACCTGCCGAGGAACCTGTCGATCAGAACCTATCCATCATTGAATCCGGCCATGCCGATAGCCTTGAAGACGACCGGCGTGGCCGGAAAACCGCGTCAGAGTTCGCGCTTGCCATCTACCAGGCGGCTTACCTTGAGCGGGTTGGCTTCTTTCAGCGCTTCCGGCAGCAGCGCTTCCGGCAGCGACTGGTAGCACACCGGGCGCAGGAAGCGCTTGATGGCGGCCGTGCCCACCGATGTAGTGCGGCTGTCCGAGGTTGAAGGGTAAGGGCCGCCATGTACCATGGCATGGCACACTTCGACACCGGTGGGCCATCCATTGGCAAGGATTCGCCCGGCCTTGCGCTCCAGCGTAGGCACCAACGCCTTCGCCGTCTCGACATCGGCATCGTTCATGTGCACCGTGGCGGTAAGCTGGCCTTCCAGCTGCTCGGCAACTTTTTTCACCTCGGCCATGTCCTGGCATTCGATGATCAGCGAGCTTGCGCCAAACACTTCTTCCTGCAGCACTTTGGATGCCAGAAAATCGCTGGCGCTGGTGGCGAACAGGCCGGTCTGGCACTGATACTCACCGCTGCCGGTCTGGCCACGGGCGATTTCACGCACGTTGGCTTCACCGCTCAGCGCAGACACGCCTTTTTCATAAGCGCTGTGAATACCCGGTGTCAGCATGGTCTGCGCGCCGCTGGCTTCCACGGCCTTTTGCGCAGCCTGGGTGAACGATTCAAGGTCGGCGCCTTTCACCGCAATCACCAGGCCCGGGCTTGTGCAGAACTGGCCGGCGCCCATGTTCAGCGAGCCAACGAAGGCTTCGCCCAATGCCTGGCTGTTGGCCTTGAGCGCTTCGGGTAGCAGGAAGACCGGGTTGATACTGCTCATCTCGGCATACACGGGAATCGGCTGTGGCCGGTCCTGAGCTGAGCGCATCAGCGCCGTGCCGCCACTGCGCGAGCCGGTGAAACCCACGGCCTGAATGCGCGGATCCGTTACCAGCGCCTGACCAATTTCATTACCCGCGCCAAACAGCAGCGAGAAGACGCCTTCCGGCAGGTTGCAGGCTTTCACGGCTTTTTGAATCGCGCGGCCGACAAGCTCAGAGGTACCGGGGTGGGCAGAGTGCCCTTTCACCACGACCGGGCAACCGGCCGCCAGAGCAGAGGCGGTATCACCGCCGGCAACAGAAAATGCCAGCGGGAAGTTGCTGGCGCCGAATACGGCTACCGGCCCCAGTGCGATATGGCGCTGACGCAGGTCGGCACGCGGCAGCGGCTGACGCTCGGGCATGGCGGGGTCGATACGCACGTCGAGCCATTCACCGGCACGCACAACGGATGCAAACAAGCGCAGCTGACCGCAGGTTCTACCGCGCTCGCCTTCAAGGCGCGCCTGGGGCAGGCCGGACTCGGCCATGGCGCGCTCGATGAGCTCGCTGCCGATCGCTTCGATCTCATCGGCGATGGTTTCAAGAAACGTGGCGCGCGCGTCAAGCGAGGTTTCACGGTAAGTATCGAACGCGTCCCAGGCAAGCGTACATGCCTGCTCTACGTGGCTGCGGTCACCGCCCACGTAGACCGGTTCAAGCGACTCGCCCGTGGCCGGGTTGGTGGCCTGAATATCTTTGCGTGTGCCGGTGACAGCCTGCTGACCGATTAAGAGTTTGCCTTCCAATGCCATGGTCGATCTCTCCTAGTAGATTCGCGTAGGGCGCCACCTTAAACGCGCCTACTTGTATGAATAGTACGTCTTGTATGCACGTTTTAAATGTTGATACATGGCAGCATTGGCTGCCTTTGCATCGCGTGCCAGAATCGCTTCAAGTATGTCGGCGTGCTCCTGACCCACCCTTTCCAGATACTGGTAAGTGGTTTGCGAGTCAGCTTCCACGGCCATCAACTTTGCGCGAGGAATGGCGCCCACGTCCCACTGTTCATAAATGGTGACGAACGCCGGGTTATGCGTTGCCTGAGCGATGGCGGCGTGAAAGGCAAGGTCCTCGTCACGCGCCTGAGTGGTCTGCTGGCAGGCTTGAAGAAACTCTTCATGCAGCTTGAGCAGGCGCTGCTTGTCCTGCTCATCGTGCCGGCTGGCCGCCAGGGCCGCCACTTCAGGTTCAATCGTCAGGCGTAGCTCGAGGATATTCAGAATGTCCTCGATCGTGCGCAGTCGAATCTTCTTCTCGGGACTTCTATGCTCAGGAAGCGAGCGCAGCACGCGCGTTCCTATCCCGCGGCGGGTTTCAACAAGCCCTTGTGATTTCAGGTGAGTGATGGCCTCACGTATGACCGTACGGCTTACGCCGAACATATCGCACAACGCGCCTTCAGGGGGGAGCTTATCGCCTACCGGAATTTCCTGGCGTGCGATAATGCTTTCCAGCTGCTGGGAAACCTGCCGGGACAAGCTGCCACCATGCACCAAAGGTTGTATGCCAAGGCTATTCATACTTAACCAACTCTCACGTAGATCCGAATTTCAGGCTTGTTTAACGCCCTCCGTAATGCTTGATACTATATAGTATCTACCGCTTTTTTTAATCATACATATGACGATCAGTCATCTGGATGATTCGAAGAGGCAAACTTGCCCCCCTGGTAAATCACTTCAGGCGCATTGGCATCCGGCTTGTCGTCTCTTGACTCGATTTCCTCGCGCCACTGCTCGGAGCTGTGCTGCGGCTTCCAGCCCAGAAACGAAACCCGCTGGTTGTCCCACCACTGCTCGGCATTATCCGAGGCGCCGTAAATAACGGTGTTGGCAAGCTTGGGGGCCTGGAAGGCACGCTCGAACATGCTCATCAGATCTTCGACATGCAGCCAGGTTGCCAGCATGCGGGTGTCGGCGGGTTTGGGGAAGCAGGACCCGATACGCACGCTCAGCGTTTCGATGCCGAACTTGTCGAAATAAAGGCTGGCGAGATCTTCACCAAAGCACTTTGAAAGCCCATAAATGGAGTCAGGACGGTGCGGCACCTGAGTATCGATCTTCTGCGTGCGCTCGTAGAAGCCAATGGTGTGGTTCGAGCTTGCAAAGATGATGCGCGGCTTGCCCAGATGGCGCGCAGCTTCATACAGGTTATAAGTGCCGATGATGTTGGCCTGTAAAATGCCTTGCCAGGGCTTTTCAAGCGACACCCCGCCCAGATGGATGATGCCGTCGCACCCCTCTACCAGCGCTTTTACACCTTCGTAGTCGGCCAGGTCACACGTCATTATCTCTTCGTGCGATGCGGGGTTTTCGATATCCGAGATATCGGAAAGGCGAACATGCTTGGCAAGCTTGTTCAAATAGGGGCGAATGGCCTTGCCTACGCCGCCAGCAGCACCCGTCACCAATAGTCTGTTTAACATACCCATCTCCATATCCTTTTGTATTTGGTCGATATCAAGTATCAGGGAAACGCCGGTTTGCCCTTAAAACCCTTGCCGTTAAAAACCCTTGCCGTTAAAAACCATAGAGAAACGCCGGATTATCTACCAATATCTTCTGGCGCGTCTGCTCATCCGCCCAGTCCAGCAGCACGTCCAGCTGTTCGGCGTCGCTTGGGTACTGGGCGCGCTTTACCCCCACGTGCGGCCAGTTGGATCCCCAGATAACGCGATCAGGCGCGTGTTCGATAACGCGCTTGGCAATGGGGGCAACGTCTGCGTAATCCGGCCCACCCGTAAGGCTGGTTTCGTAAGCACCGCAGATCTTGAACCAGGCATTGCCTTTATCGATCAGGCGCAGAATATCGTCAACGCGGCGATCATCGGCGGAGACCGGATCAATGAACTTGCCGATATGATCGATAATGTAGCGGCCCTTGATCTTTTCAAGCTCGGCGTAGTAATCCGCCAGATTGCGGCCGTTGAACTGCACCATCAGATGCCAGCCCATATCTTGAATGACGTCTTCAACGGCCAGCATGCGATCAATCCCTACGGCCCCACCGGGTAGCTGCATGATACGCGCGCCGCGCACCCCCTTCTCATGCAGTCGCTCGATCTCCTGACGCGACGTCTCGGGCGTAATGACCGCAATGGCGCGCGCGACGTCAGGGCCAAACTGCTCAAGCGCCTTGACCAGTGCTTCGTTATTGCCCTGATAGGCATTGGGCTGGGTAATCACCACGCGCGAAAGACCCAACCACTGCTGGAGCGCTTTATAGTTTTCTACCGTTGCAAGCTCGGCAATCTGCGGGCCGCCCGACTGGGCTTCGAAACCAGGCAGAAAGACATGGACATGACAATCGGTTGCCCCCGCCGGCGCCTTGAAACGCGGGGACGGGCCAGTTAACGGGCGGGTATTTTCTGGAATCGACATCACGGCTCCTGGTAACGAAAAGGGTTTGCGTAGCGATATTCAGTACTGCTTGGCAATCTCGATCAGCTCGACCAGCTGGTCGCGCTCTGACGCATCGGGCATGACCAGTGGAGCACGTACCTTACCTGCCGGTTTGCCGATGATATCCGCGCCCAGCTTGATCAGGCTTACAGCGTAGCCTTTCTTGCGGTCACGCAGATCAACAAACGGGATGAAGAACTCGCGGGTAATCTTTTCGACCGTCTTGTGCTCGCCAGCCCGCAACGCCTTGTAGAACGTTGACGCCATATCCGGCACGAAGTTGAATACTGCGGATGAGTAAGTGTTAACGCCGATGGAGAGATAGGCTTCAGCGAAAATCTCGGCAGTCGGTACACCACCAATATAGGCGAGACGGTCGCCGACGGTCTTGACGATCTTGTTCAGCGCCTGGATATCGCCCTTACCATCCTTGAGACCGATCAGATTGGGGCATGCGTCCGCCAGCTGCTTGACCGCAGCCGCGTCCATGATGCCGTTACCGCGGTTGTAGTAGATAACGTTCAGCGAGGTGCTGTCGCACACTGCACGCGCATACTCGACCAGGCCATCCTGCGGGCACTCGGTAAGGTAAGGAGGCATCAGCAGAATACCGTCGGCGCCCGCCTCTTCAGCGATTTTCGCCTGGGCCTTGGCCTGCTCGACGCTCTGCCCCGCGCTTGCGATGATGGGCAACTGGCCGCCAATGGTCTCTACCGCCGTGGTGACTACGTCGCGGAAATCTTCAAGCGACAGGCTGAAGAACTCGCCCGTGCCACCGGCCACGAATACCGCAGAAATTTCGTGGCTGACAAACCACTTCAAACGCCCCTGATAGCTCTCGCGATCAAAACGGCCTTGGCTGTCAAAGTCGGTGATCGGGAAGGAGAGCAAGCCATTGGAGATGGAAGCCAGCGTTTTTTCGCGTGAAAAATGCATATTTTTATTCCTGTATCATGTCTCGTTGTAATACATCACACAACTATAAAGGGAAGCAGTAGCCGGATCAATATCAATTTGTGGGAACCTGTCCCTTTTGGATATTCAGCACTGCCGAACCAGGCAGCGCCGATAAAGACCTTTCATTGATCAGGGATTAATCGACGCTGTACTTCTAGAACTAACGACTACCTATCGCTTGCCATTGGGCATGAGCTCTTCACCTGGTTTAAGCGAGAACAGCTCATTGTCGGTGGTCGAGTATCGAACGTCGCCATTCGCCATGTGATAGGCGCCTTCGGTAAAGCCGCCACCGTTGAGAAACGGTGCTACCGCATCAATTTCGCCCTGCTGCGCTGCTTCCAATGCCAGTAGCGCGTAGGGGTCGATGCTGTCGATTTCAGCGTATTCCACCTCCTGGTTTCTTACAAAAAAGTCGTTGACGCGCTTATTTTCAAGAATGTTGTCAGCAACTTTCTCGGCCAGATCCAGATAGGCCTGCTGCTGGGTCGCCTGCCATAAGTCGATCAGGGCAAAAATCGAATACGGATCGCTGTTGCCCGTCTCCAGATTGACCTGCGGATTCTGCCCACCGGCATCGCCGATATCGCCAAGCTTCTGGCCTTTCGCTATGCCGCGGGCAACCCGCCACAGGTCAGCATCCTGCTCGAGCGTGTAGGCGCGGGCGTAGGAGAGCATGAAGTTGCTGCCTGCCGTATAAGGCTCCAACACGGTGCCCTGTTTGCCGTAGTAACCATCACGCGGCAGCGTATAGCTGGAAAGATCCGTTCCGTCAGCAATCATGGGGCGGAAGGTATTGGTCTCCTCATCGTAGGCGTACTGGGCGAAGGCCTTTAATCCGTCCAGCGTCCACTTCTTGAGCTCTTCGCCATCGTCGCCGAGTGATTCTGCCAGCGCCAGCTGCATCAAGGCGTTTTCGGAGTAGATGGTGCCCGTGCGCCCGCGCAGCAGCATGTTGCCTTCCAGGGCATCGGGGCCGAATTCAGGGCCGAACTGACGCTGGGCACGGTCACCGTACTTGGAAAGCGTATCGCTATCGTCGTCGGTTTCATCGCGCTTGAGCGGCTGAGTAAACTGATAGACGCCAAGCCCTGTTTCAGGGTTACGCGGCAGAACATACTGCTCGGCAAGACGCTTGGCCCAGGTCAGCGCACCGGGTTCGTCGTTATAGTGGTAGAGCAGACCCGCCGAGTAGATCAGGTCATTGCCCGTATTGAGAAAGCTCAGGCCACGGGTTGCAAAGAACGGCGGCTGCTGGGTGAAGTCGCTATCCCACAGCTCCCCTATTTCCAGGCCATACTCGCCGTGGCGACTGGTTTCCAAGGCTTCCCAATCATACACATGAGCATTCCAGAAGCCGCGGATAAACGCCATTGTCGCGTCCGGGTCAACCTCGAACATCAGCTCATAGTAGGGGTAGGCGTTTTTCAGCTCGTGGACCATCTCTTTTTCGCTCGGCCCTTCCGGCTCAAGCGTTTTCAGATTGACGAAGCGGTGCCCGCCCCAGAACAGCAGCCCACTGTCATCCTGATAGTTATCGAAGTAATAGCGCACGTTGGCTTTGGCTTGCTCACGGTAACGCTCGTCACCGGTCAAGTTGCTTAACCCCACCAGCACGCGCATTAGATTCTGCTGTGCCGAGAAGTTGGAGAGCACTGCCCTGCGTCCATCAGGGAACACCCACTCCAGCTGCTCTCCGGTACGCGGATTTACACCGCTTGCCAGCAGCGGCGAAGGAGTGTCGCCGTGGTGGTGATCGCTCGCCTGATCCAGGACGGTGTCGGCAAAGGCCTGAACCGCCTGCAGGCGCGCGCTGTCAGCGTAAACGTTATAACTGGCTGCCAGGGTCAGTACACAGCATGTTCTAAAGGCTAAACGAAGATTCATTTCAATCACTCCGGGTTAATTGAGCAGCGTTAGCTCCCAGCCGGCGAAGAAAAGATATTGAAGATGTAGTACATCATACAAATATCAAAGAAAGGTGGCGCTGGATAAATATCAAATCGCTTAGCGTGAATAAACGAACACTGCTTGAGACATTAAAAGCATCCAGCTGCCACCCGGTTAGTGACGTTTTCTAGAATCGGTAGCTGTAAGTTACCTGAACCGCATCGTTGTTTTTACCGGCGTTGTAGGTCGCGCTATCGCGGGTTTCATCTTTACGCTTATAAGTCAGTGCCAGCGTATTGGCCGCATTGACCCGGTAAGCCGCCCCAAACTCATGCTCCCAGCGATCACTGTTGCCGGTATACATGCTGCCCGAATCCCCAAGCACGTAGGCGTAGCTTGCATTCCAGGCCAAGCCGATCCGGTCGGTCAGTGCATAGCCTACATAGCCGTCGAAACGGTTCACTCGGGAACGCACACCGCCACCTTCACTGAACGTCTGATACTCGTATCGATAGCGTGCCCCTAAACGCCAGTCGTCACTGAGTCGGTAGTTGAGCCGCAACATGGGGCGAGCCGTTTCTGAACCTGGATTGAACTTGTACTCGATTTTCGGCTGAATGGACCAGCGCTTCGCTTCATCCAGCGTATAGGTATAGCCAAGACCGAACAGGTTTTCCGCAAGCTCCGGCCTGCCGCTGACCTCGTCTCGCCACCGGCGCTGATGCTCGAAAGCGATGCCGATGTCGTTATCGAAAACGTGGCCAACACCAAACTTAACCTTATAATCCTGATTCTCTCTGAAGGTCTGTTCGTACTTGGTTGAAATGGTCGTCGAGCTTGCATAAGCGTGGCTGCACAGCAGTGTGGATAGCGCGGCGATCCCGGTTACTAACGTTTTGTTTTTCATTAAATTCACCTTGATTTAAAGATTTTTTATTGTTGCGAACATGCCTGGCGTTACGGGGTCAATCCCTCCTGTATCATTTATGACGTACTACCTTTGAAGGGCATCGCCGAGCGTTAGGTCGGGATGCCCTTCATCGATAGCTACTTATAGGCGACGTGTGCCTGCAACTCGGCTTCTTTCATGGCCCGCTTGCTTGAACGAGCAGATATCAACATCAGAACAGCCGGGATCAGCAGCAGCGCCCCGCACAGCAGCATGATGAGACGTCCATCGGTAGAGTTGGGCAGCAGCGATAACCCCATGACCATGACACTGCCAATCAGGATCAGGCGGCCCAGGATGATTTTCTGCCCGTAGTCCACGGCGTCGGCAGCCGGGTCTGCATCAGTGCTCTCTACCGGCGTTTCCCAGCGCTGCCACATCTCCTGACGCTCGGCTGCACGCTCGGGCGAATGAGCTTCAGCTTTATAGAACAGGCTACTGAGCAGGAAGAAGCCGCCCGTGATCACCGCGTGGGCACCGATGGCGAAGGCAACGCGGAAGTCCGACCATTCGCGCGGGCTGATGTCCATGCCCATGACACTGGTCACCAGTTCAGGGCTCAGCCAGGCGCCGACAGCGTAGGAAACCATGCAACCCACTACCAGCGTTCCCCAGCCTGACCAGTCAGGTGTCTTGCGAACGATCAGGCCGAGCATGGCGGGAATGGTGATCGGGAACGTGATCAAGGCGCTGGCCGTCAGCAGGATCTCGAACAGGCTCATGCTCTTGAGCGAGTTGATGAACAGGCTGATGCCAATGATGATGGCGCCGAAACAGAGCGTGACGATGCGCGATACGCGCAGCATTTCCTGCTCGGTGGCGTGTGGCTTGATGACCGAGAGGTAGAAGTTACGCACGAAGAAGCCAGCGTTACGGTTCAGACCCGAGTCCATGGAGGACATGCTGGCGGCGAACATGGCGGCCATCAGAAGACCCAGCATGCCGGCCGGCATGTATTCACTGACGAACGCGACGAAGACCGCCTCATTGGCGCTGGCACCCAACATGGTAAAGTTTTGCGCAAACTCAGGGCTATAGGCGTGCATGAACCAGGCCGGGAAGAACCACACAACCGGCCCGATCAACGCCAGGCAAAGTGTGAACAGCGCGCCATAGCGAGCATTCTTGCTGTTCTTGGCACACATGTAGCGGTAGCCGTTAAGCGTGTTGTTCATCATGAAGATCTGCTTGATGATCAGCATGAATACCCAGAAGCCGAACAGCCATGCATAGCCATAGCCACTGCCGGTCAGGAACTCGCCGTCGTAGCTTGAGATGATAGTGCCGATGCTGTCGGTATTGCCCCAGGCAACGAAGAAGCATACGAAGGTTACCGACATGATGATGAGCATCTGAACGTAGTCAGACGCCACCACCGCCCAGGCGCCACCGGTAACGGACATGGCCACTACCGCGATGCCGGCCAGCAGGATAACGGTTTCAAGCGGCACGTCGAAAACCGCCGAAGTGATGATAGCCAGCGCGCTCAACCAGGTTGCCGCCGATACCAGGCCGTCGAACATGCTGAACCAGATGAAGGTCTGCTCACTGGGTTTGCCGTAGCGCATCTTCAATGCTTCAGCGGCCGTGACTACGCGCAGTTGCCTGAATCGCGGGGCAAAATACACATAGTTCAGGAAATAGCCGGCGGCATTGGCCATGAACAGGAAAATGATCGCAAAGCCGCTCACGTAGGCCTGAGAGGCCGCACCTGTAAATGTCCAGGCCGAGAATTGCGTCATGAAAGCGGTCGAGCCGACCAGCCACCACAGCATGTTACCGCCGCCGCGGAAGTAATCACTGGTATTGGTGTTGAAGTTTTTAAAGACCCAACCAATGACCACCAGAAAGACAAGGTAAATCAATATTACCCAGACATCGACGCTCATAAGAATCCCTTATCACTTTATTATTGGAACATCGGCATTGCCGAATAGTGTTAACGCTGGCGCTTTGGAATATACGCGGTGAACTAGCCCAGCCTATTAGCTGAATCAGTAGCTCTCTGACGTATTATTTTGGATGTACTCAAAATTGATGCTTTCACCCAGGCCCGGGCGATCAGGCAGATGAACGAAACCCTGGGCATCCATTTCATCGACGATGACGTTCAAGTAGGCAGGTGCCTCGTCGTAATCCATATGCGGATGCAGCAGGCCACGCTCGTACCACTGGCAGTTGGTAATCGCCCCCACGACCGCCAGATTCGGCGCGCCGTTGCCGTGAATTTCACAGTCCATGCCGAACGCTTCGGCCAGATGCGCTGCCTTGATACAGGGCGTGATGCCGCCACCATTGGCCACACCGGCACGCAGGATGTCGCAGGCATTGTGCTGAACCCAGCTGGCACGGCTCTGATGCTTGCCGCCAATGGTTTCCGGGCCGATAACCGGCACGTCTACCTGCTGGGTCAGCCAGCGGTAGGACTCCATGGAGTCTTCGGGCATCGGCTCTTCAAACCAGGCAAAATCCAGGCGTGAAAGTGCGCGGCCAATTTTCAGGGCGTCCATCCGGTTGTACCAGTGGTAGCCATCCAGCATCAGCGCCACATTGGGCCCTACTGCCTCTCGCACGGCCTCACAGGCACGGATATCCATCTCGACACTGGGAGCAAAACTGACCGGCGGCATCCAGGTATGCAGCTTGATGCCTTGATAGCCACGCGCGACCAGATCCTCTGCAAACCGAGCGTACTCTTCCGGCGTGGAGAGTCCGCCTTGCGTTTCATCGCCGCACATGGTGCTGGCGTAGGCTTTCACCTTGTTTCGCGCACCGCCCAGCAGTTGGTAGACAGGCACGTTCAACTGGCGGCCGGCCAGATCCCAAAGCGCCTGATCGAGCACCGCCATGGCGCGGTCGGTGAGCTGTGCTCCGCTGCCCCGCTGGCGTAACCAGAGATCCTGCCAGATAAGTTCCCGCGCATGCACAGGCTTACCAATGGCTGCCTTCTTGAAGTAGTTTTCAACGATGTAAGGCCGGATCAATTCCTTGGGTGCAAAAGCGTACCCTTTGGTGCCGTCTTCAGCGGTGATGGAGAGCATGGCAATCTGTGCTTCGCTGGGTTTACCAGCATGCGCATGGCCGGCGCTGTCGCGGGCCAACTTGGATTCATAGCGGATAACGTCTACGGATATGGATTCGATTTTCATCGTGCCTTGGCCCTCATGATTCGCGTATTTTTACATTTGATATGGCTGCTTAAGGTAATACATAATATGTTTAATGTTAGAGAAACACACTGCGGACAACAATATAGACAATGGTATGAAGTTACTAAGTCAGACAATCAGCACAAATAACGATTTTATGAGTATTGTTTAAAGCCATATAAAAGACACTCAACATGGGATTGAAAGACCCGATGATCGATCAAAAAAAGACGCTATATGTAGGCTGCGCGCTAAGCGGAGAGCTTTATACCGTCACTCTATCGCTAGCAACTGGAACGCTTGAATACGTGTCCCACATGCGCCTGCCAGGTCTTGCAAAACCCGGGGGTGCCATGCCTCTTGCCCTATCGCGCGCGCGCAATACGCTTTATGCCGTTTCACGCGGTGAACCGTTCTTTATTGCCAGTTTCACCATTGATCCAAAAGGCGGCCTGCAGCATCTGGGCAATACGCCCGTGGAGTCCAACCTGGCCTATATCCAGACAAGCGCGGATGACACACACCTGCTCAGCGCATCGTTTATCGATCATCACGTCAGTATTTTTGGCATACAGAAAGATCGCCGTGTCGCGGATCAAGCGCACCGTATTCGGGAAATTCTTAACGCACACATGCTGAGCATGGCGCCAGATGACAAGACCATCTTGGCAACCGGGCTGGGTAAAGACGTTATATATCAATGGCAATGGGAATCTCTTGTGGAAGGTGGCGGCAGCTCCTTTTCAGTCCAGCAAGTTGATGAACTAACGCTCTCAGCGGGCACCGGGCCAAGGCATATTGCCTATCACCCTGCCCAGCCTATCGCTTATATCATCGGCGAGCGCAACGGAGCCGTTAGCGTCGTTCGTTACGACACAGCAGGTTTAAGCCACCTGCAAACGGCGCACTTGCCAGATCAACAAGAGGCGTTTCAGGCAGCAGATATTCATATATCGCCAGATGGCCGCTTTCTTTATGCCTCCGAAAAAGCCACTTCGACGCTGCACTTATTCAACGTGCAACCAGATGGCACACTTATCTTCGAAAAGCATTTTGAAACAGAAAACCGCCCTCGCGGTTTCGCGCTTAGCGCCTGTGGTCACTACCTGATTGCCGCCGGGCAGTTCTCCCATCATATTGCGAGTTATCGCATTGACGAAAATACCGGCTATCTAGCGTTGACTGATCGCCTGCCGGTTGGCCAGAGCCCGGATTGGATCGAGATACGTTAAAGGCTATATCCGCATCTTGAATCAGCACTGTCATACTTTTCGCTAATGTGTAGCATCAAACGTACTATGTATTATCTTTTGACACATTTTAGAGCCACCACCCTCTCTCGGGTCGTGGCCAGCCCTTCAAGAATAATCATAAAGACCATAAGGTTTATTCATGAGAAAAATAGCTACGCTCGCCTTGACCGTCATGACGCCCGCCCTGGGCTTTTCGCTGGCACAGGCCGACGATACCTCCGAACTCGTTTGGCAGAGCATCACCTTCGGCCAGTCAACGGATCTGAATTTCGGCTCTACGATTCTGCCCGAAAAGGTCGGCACCAATGAGGTGACCCACGACGGTGAACCGGTCACTTCCGGCGCCCTGCTCGACCACGTGACGATCGAAAGCCGGGGCGGGAAACTCGCCAACTCTCATGAAGGCGGCACCTTCTATTACACTACCCTGCCAACCGACAAGAACTTCATCCTCACGGCAACGCTTACGTTAGAGCAGCTAGGGCCGGAAACCGGGGCAACGCCCAATCGCCAGGAAGGCGCCGGTATTATCGTGCGCGATGTGCTGGGCGCGCCGCGCGCCAACCCGCAGCCTCTTGGGCATGAAGAGTTTCCGGCCGCCTCCAATATGGTCATGAACCTGTTGCGCTCGCACACGCGGGAAAATGACGGGCTGGCAAACGCGACAGCGGTATACCGTGAGGGCATTCAAGACCCTTGGGGAAATCCGGGTAACCGGCTGAGTAAAGAAGATTATGCTGAAGATATACCTCACGGCAGTGAACACACCTACCGCATGAGCCTTGAGCGCAGCGACGAGCATTTCAGCGTCACCCTGGAAGACGGCGATGAAACCTACCGCCATGAGCTGAGCGAAGCGCCCGCCAACCTGGTCGAGGTGCAAGACCCGGAGCATCAGCATGTGGGCTTTTTTGCCTCGCGCAATGCCCGTCTCAGCGTTTCCGATATCACCCTCGACCTTTCTGATGCAAACACCCGTCAAGACGCCGCGTATCAGGCGCCCGAAATGCCGCTCGTCTGGTCACTTGCCTCCCCTGGCGTCGTGACAACGCCCGACTACACGCTGCAGGCACTGGCCAACTACGCAGGCACTTTCAGCATCACCCGGGATGGCGAAGCGCTTGGCGAGGCGCAGGAAGTAGAAGCCGGCCACCTGTGGCACTTTCCGCTTGAGGTCAGCGAACCTGCCGAGCTGAACGTTACCTTCACGCCTTCCGAAGGACCGGACACTCAGCCCCAGCACACCACGCTGACGCTTGAGCCTATGAGCGTTGCTGACCCTTATAATCTTCACGTATCGCCGGATGGCCGTGCAGGGCAGTCAGGCGATCTGGAAAATCCGCTGGATCTGGAATCGGCCATTTCGCTGGTCGCACCGGGAGGCACCATTCACCTCGCCAGCGGCGAATATGATGCGGTTGAAATCCCCCTGACCGCCAGTGGCACGCCAGACGCGTTAAAGCGGCTTTCCGGCGAAGATGCCGAGGTGCGCTTTACCGGCATGGTCTCGCATAACGCCCACTACTGGCAGCTGGATCACCTGGAAGTCGCCGGCGAGCGCCTGATCGTGCACGGCAGCCATAACGTGTTCGAGCATATCGTGACCCATAGCGCACCAGACACCGGCTTTCAGATCACCTCACCAGATAACGTCGGCCGCGCCCTGTGGGCGAGCCATAACACGGTGCGCTATAGCGAAAGCTACAACAACGAGGACGCCTCCGGCATCAACGCCGACGGCTTTGCCGCCAAGATGCGTATTGGCGAAAGCAACTCGTTCGACCACTGTATCTCGCACCACAATATCGACGATGGCTGGGATCTGTTCAACAAGGTAGAGGATGGCCCCAACGGTGCCGTCACCATTACCAACTCCATTGCGTTCAACAATGGCCAGACCTTCAACACCCAACAGACAGGTGGCAACCTGGGCAATGGCTTCAAGCTGGGCGGCGAAGGCCTTCCCGTTGCCCACACCGTGAAGGGTAATCTTTCGTTCAACAATGGTATGGATGGCTTCACCGATAACTTCAACTCGGGCGCCTTGTCCATCATCGACAACGTGGCCATCGACAACAAGCGCTTCAACTTCATTGTTCGCCAGAGCCCCTACGGCGACCAGCTGGAGTCCGCCAAGCTTGAAGGCAACGTATCGCTGCGTCTGGAGAGCGAAAGCGATTACCTGGACAGCGTCCATGGCGATATCAGTGACGACAACTGGTTTATCCAGGAGGAAGACTCGCAGGCTAGCTCATCGCCCTATGACGAAGAAACGCTGAACGATATCAAGGCGCTGCTTCAGCAGCAGGCCAATACGGAAAGCGAGCGCCGCGAACAGGCACTGGCCCTTCAAAAGCTAGTATTCGATTAAGCAGGTTGGGGTTGAGTGCTTGAGGTGATATTCAGCCTCAAGCACTCTTTTTTATGCGTGTGAGGCTTGATGCGTACAGGAATTGCCATGGCTGAAACACTAGAGCACGAAGCGGTGCTGCCGCTCTGGAACGATCGTCCTGAAGGCACGCCAACCGACTTGGCCCCCTTGGTGGAAGAGCGCTCAAATAACCTGTTCCGCGCGGACCGCGCGCTTACGGGTATCGTTACGCCCAGCGTCACCGCCTGGGTTCCCGAGAACCCTAACGGCACCTCCATCATTATCGCACCCGGCGGCTCTTACCGGCGGATAGTACTGGACAAGGAGGGGGTCGAAATTGCCAAGGCGCTGGCGACGCTAGGGGTTACCAGCTTTCTTCTGACCTACCGCCTGCCTGGCGAAGGGCATGACAACCGCGCTGATGCGCCGCTGGCGGATGCCCAGCGTGCAGTGCGTCTGGTGCGCGGACATGCCGACGAATGGGGTCTGGACCCTGAAAGGATCGGCTTTCTGGGATTTTCGGCCGCGGGACACCTTGGTGCATCGCTTGCCACGGGATACGGCAGAGAAGCGTATCCGGCCGATAGCGATGAGCAGGCCATTTCGGCACGGCCAGATTTTGTCGCGCTGGTTTACCCAGTTGTCACCATGCAGGATGACGGCGTTCACGCAGGCTCGCGTGCCGCCCTTCTGGGCGATACCCCAACGCCGCAGCAAAAGCGCGACCACTCCCCGGAAGAGCACGTTGGCAGCGATGCCCCTGAAACGTTTCTGGTACTGGCCGATGACGACCCTTCCGTCCCGCCCGCCAATGCCGTGGCGTTTTACAGCGCACTTCACGCCGCCGGCGTGAAGGCCGAACTGCATATCTTCCGTGATGGCGGGCACGGCTTTGGCATCGCCGGTGCCCAGGGCAAACCGGTGACCGGCTGGCCACACCTGTTAGCCCAGTGGATGGGGCAGATCGGCGTCATGCCCGAATAAACAGCGCAAGCAAAAGGCGGGAACCCCCGCCTTTTACAGCTACAGATAATTCAACCAAATGCCCCCCCTTACTCACGACTAAACGCGTGCTGCAAAAGCGATTGGGTATAGTTGTGGGTAACATTTCCCTCGATCAGGTCTTCCCTTGCCACCACTTCGACGACCTCCCCGGCCTTCATGACGGCGACGCGCTCGCACAGATGCGCGATGACACCGAGATCGTGAGATACCATCAGGTAGGTCAGTTGCCGGCGGTGGTGAAGGCTGGCCAGCAGGTTGAGTATCTCGGCCTGAACCGATACATCCAGTGCTGAGGTTGGTTCATCGAGCAGAATGATATCCGGGTCCAGAATGATGGCCCGGGCGATGGCTACCCGCTGCCGCTGGCCGCCCGAGAGCTGGTGGGGATAACGGGGCAGGAACGACTCATCGAGCCCTACGTCCTTGAGCGCCTTGTGGATACGCTCAGCCTTGTCGGGCAGGCCTTTGATGGCCAGAGGCTCATTGAGTATCTTGCGAATGGTATGTCGTGGGTGCAAGGCGCCGTAGGGGTCCTGAAATACCATCTGCATGGTATTACTGCGCTCCTTGAGCGAGGTGTCGGCAATCGATTTTCCCTGAACGGCGATACCCCCTTCCCAGCCTTTGAACTGCCCTGCCAGGCACTTCAGAATGCTCGTCTTGCCGGAACCCGACTCGCCTACCAACCCGAAGCATTCGCCTCTGCCCACGTGGATATTGATGTCGTTGAGGATGCGCTTGGATTTGCCGGCACCCGGCATGTCGAATGAAAGTGATTCAATGGCAATCATGGCGTGTAGTCCTGAGTAAGCCAATTCTGGTCGCGGGTCATGACCGGCAAGACGTCCCGACGGTGCCGGAGGCTCGGAAGCGACTCCATCAGCCCGCGCGTATAAGGGTGGGACGCGTTGGAAAGCGCGTCCGCCCTGATCGACTCCACGACACGGCCGCCATACATGACCAGCACGTGGTCACAGAACTTCTTCACCAGGTTGAGATCGTGGCTGATGAATATCAGGCTGATATTCTTCTTCTCGATCAACCGGGTAAGTATATTGAGCACATCCTGCTGAACCGACACGTCGAGTGCAGACGTCGGCTCATCGGCGATGATGATATCGGGCTCGGGGATGACCATCATGGCAATCATGATGCGCTGCCCCATGCCTCCGGATATCTCGTGCGGATACTGGCCATACACGTGCTCAGGGTCGGCAATGCTCACCTCTTTCAACATCTCGAGCGCCGCCAGCCTGGCCTCACGCTTGCTGATACGGCGATGCACGCTGAGCGCCTCGGCTATCTGCTCGCCTACGGTCATCACCGGGTTCAGCGAAAACTTGGGGTCCTGCATGATCATCGAAATATGCTGACCGCGAATGGCGCGGATGGCTTTCTCGTTACAGGCGAGAAGATCCGTTTCCCCAAACCGAAGCGCGTCGGCGGTTACCAGCGTCGAAGGCGGATTCAAGCGCAGGATCGCCTTGCCCACGGTGGATTTTCCCGAACCGGACTCCCCGACTATCGCCAGCTTTTCGTTATTGAGCGTAAAAGACACATCGCGGACCGCGTGCTTGATGCCTTCATCGGTGCGGAAGGTAACGTTCAAGTTTTCAATCGCCAATACATCCATGTCCATACCTCACTCGGTCCGGGGGTCTAAGAGATCACGCAGGCCGTCGCCCAGCAGATTGAACGCCAGGCTTACGAGCATGATGGCCGCACCGGGAAAGGCGACGAGCCACCAGCTTTCGAGCATGTAGCTGCGCCCGGTGGATATCATCGCGCCCCACTCGGGAAGCGGCGGCTGGGCGCCCAGGCCCAGAAAGCCCAGCGCCGCGGCGGTCAATATGACGGTGGCCATGTTCATGGTCAGGCGCACGATGAGCGACGGCAGGCACATGAGCGAGATGTAGTGAAAAAGGATGCGAAAGGACGATGCGCCCTGCAGCTGAGCCGCCACGACGTAATCAGAGTTTCTGAAGGTCAGCGTTTCGGCACGGGCAAGACGCGCCACCGGCGGCCAAGAAGTAATCGCGATGGCAATTACCGCGTGCTCAAGCCCCGGGCCAAGCGCGGCCACGAACGCCAGCGCCAGCACCAGGCTTGGAAACGAGATGAAAATATCCGTGATACGCATGAAGACGCTATCGACCCAGCCGCCAAAATAGCCGGACATGGTGCCGATCAGAAGGCCGATAGGGCCGACAATGATGGTCACCAGAAAAATGATATACAGCGTTACCCGCGAGCCATACACGATGCGGCTGAAGATATCCCGGCCGTACTCGTCCGTTCCAAACCAGTGGGCAAGCGAAGGTGATGCGAGAATACGGCCCAGGTCCTGCTCGAGCGGATTGTGCGTGGCAATAAGCGGGGCCGCTATGGCACACACCAACAGCAAGGCGACGATGACCACGCCGGAGGCGCTCAAGGGGTTTTTACACAGTTTCTTGAAGGACTTTATCCAAAAGGTCATCCGCGAGGGCTGCGCTTCAGACCGAGCACCCAGAGCGTAGCCAGGGTTCTTGAGGGTTTCGGTACTTTTCATTATTGAGTCCTCGGATCGAACAGCTTGTACAGGACGTCGGACAGCAGATTCAGAAACACGAACACCAGGCCAATGAACAGTACCGAGGCCATGACGGCGTTCATGTCGCCCATCAGCAGGCTGTCGGTCAGGTACTGGCCGAAGCCGGGCCAGGCAAAGACGGTTTCGATCAACACAGCACCCTCGAGCAGCCCGCCATAGGCGAGCGCTACGATGGTCAACAGCTGTACGCGGATATTCTTGAACGCATGCTTCCAGATCACGCTGCGCTCGGAGAGTCCTTTAACGCGTGCCGTCTTTATATACTCCTGGGAGAGCTGTTCGAGCATGAAGCTGCGCGTCATACGGCCAATAAAGGAGACGGAGTTCAGGCCTAGAATCAAGGCGGGCAAGGCGATGTGGCGCAGCGCGCTGAAGAAGGCTTCAAGGTTGCCGGAAAGCAGCGTGTCCACCAGATAGAAGCCGGTATAGCTTGTGAACATGCCATCATAGGCAAAGCCGATGCGGCCTGCCGCACCCGCCCAGTTAAGCCAGGCGTAGAAGATGATCAGCCCCACCATGCCGACCCAGAACACCGGGGTCGAATAGCCGAAAAGCGTGATCACCCGCGTCAGATGATCGCCCAGGCGCCCGCGATGAGTGGCCGCATAGACACCCAGTGGAACGCCCAGGCCGACACCTACCATGATCGCGATGGATGCAAGCTCGATGGTGGCCGGCAGTACGCGAAGAATGTCATCGACCACCGGGCTACCGGTCAGAATGGCCCGGCCAAAATCGCCGGACAGCATCGCCTGCAGATAGTAGAAGTACTGCACCCATATCGGCCGGTCCAGGCCCATCTGTTCGAACACCTGCTGATAGGTAGAAGAGTCGGCATCAGGACCAATGACCGCAAGAACCGGATCGATAGGCATCAGCCTGCCGATCACGAAGGTCATGGTCAAAAGCCCGAACAGGGTAATGAAGATGACACCTATCTTTCTCACAACGCCTGAATAGCGCGATCTTGTCATTATTATGTCCTCTTGGTTAACACACCCGCTCACCGCGTCGATTAGCGCTTGGTGACGGACCTCAAGCGCGTCATCGCCGCCGGATCGTCAAGGTATCCCTCGACTTCGTTTCTGACGACGACCGTATTGACCATCTGTGAGAAGGGAAACAGCGCGCCGACATCCTCTTCATAGATGGACTGAACTTCACCGTATAAACGGTTCTGCACGTCGCTATCGGCTTCGGAAACCGCCTGCATGATCAGCTCGTTGATACGCTCGTTCTGATAGCCGGTTCGCCATCCCTGAAAGTTGGTCAGCTTGGCGGCATCGGCATTGTCGGGGTTGAGCAGAAGCGGCGTAAGGTTGGAATCAGGGTGGGGAGCAAAGCCGCCGCCGCCACGGCCCACGATAATATCGAAGCGGCGGTCTCGCATGGCGCCGTAAACCTGGTTGCCGGTGCCGCTGATGATTTCCGCATTGATGCCGATACGCTCCAGACTGTTCTGCAAGTTGATCGCCACGTTGATGAACGGCGATTCGTTGAGTGCTCGGATGGTCGTGGTAAACCCATTCTCGTAACCTGCCTCTGCCAGTAGCGCCCGAGCCTCCTCGGTGGTCAGCGAATACATGGGTTCAGGCAGCGTCGCGGGAAGGCCAAGCTTGACAGGTCTTTGGTGGAAGATGCCGTAGAACGGCATGATGCTGTCATTGATACCGTCGTAGTTGATGGTGCCGCGAATGGCTCTTCGAACATCCTTGTTGGCCAGAATGTCATTCTGCATGCTGACGGCCACGTAGTAGAGCGTACCGCGCTGGGTGGTTTGAATATCCACCCCTTCAGCCTCTTCCAGAGAGCGAATATCGGGCACCGACATGCCGATGGCCACATCGATGTCGCCACGCTCGATCATCAGGCGCATGGTCTGTGACTCTTTCAGATTACGCATGACGATCCGCTCAAGCGTAGGCATTTCCCCCCAGTAACGGTCGTTCTTGGTCATGATGATCCGGTCCTGAGGAATCCACTGCTGCAGGCTGAAGGCGCCGCTACCCGCCGCGTTGGTGGTCAGCCACTGGTTGCCCAGATCGCCCTGCTGTTCATGCTCCAATACCCGCTGCTTATCGATGATGAAGGCGCTGGGGCTGGTCGCCAGGGTGTACATCACAAGCTTTGGATCGAGCTCGCGGGGGAACTTAATCTCTACTTCATGGGAGCTTGGCGCCGATATCAGGCTGGAAACATTTTCCTGGGTGAATCCCAGCGCCTTCCAGGTGGTGGCCAGCGCCAGGTTGAGATTAAGGACGCGTTCAAGTGTCCACACGACGTCCTCAGCCGTCAGTGGGTTGCCTGAATGGAAGTTGATGTCTTCTCGCAGCGTAAACCTGAGCGACATATTGTCATCGGCCACGTCCCACTCGCTTGCGACGGAGGGCAGGATAATGGTCGGGTCTTCCGGGTCCAGTTCTATCAGCGTGTCGTAGAGATTGGCGTTGATGAAGGCAATATCGTTGCCCGTTGCCGCCGCCGGATCCAGGGAGAGGATATTGTTCATTTTCAAGGCAATGATGAGTTGGTCACTAGGCGTATTCGAGTGTGCTACTGCGCTCAGCAACAGCATCGTCGCCCCTAGCAGGTACCTTACAAGGGTGCTCATGCCGTACTCCATTGATTGTCTGGCTTGTATTTATAGTTGTCAGCGTATCGGTTGTTTAAGCATCAACGTTCAAACATGCCCGCTCCTTTCAGTGTGTTGTTAACGCGCTCCACATTTATTGAGTTAATAGATCATACGCCTATTGGTCATACATAATATGTTTAATGACATTAATGTGTATTTAGAATCACTGCACTTCTCCATTAGTCTATATATAAAACAGGCAATTTATAAAAACGAAAGCCATTAGATAACGGAGTATCTAATGGCTGGTTCATATAATTTTCAACCGATGATAGTGCCTTGACTTCACACCATGAAGGCTGCTGATTAACCGCTATTGGTTAAATCTGATATCATTTATAGCTCCTTTTTTATTGTTCCTTTAGTGCGTAAGTGATTAGCGCTTCGCGATTGATATCAATTCCCAGCCCTGGGCCATCGGGAATGGCCATCACACCCCGGCAATGCTCCAGCGGCGTCTTGACCACCGCTTGGCGGAACGGGTTTTCCGTACGATCAAACTCCATGATGGGCTCCAGCGGCGAGCGCCGCGGCGGATTGGGCGGCAGTGCGGCCATGAACTGGAGGCTCGCCGCCAGGCATACCGCCGTTCCCCATACGTGCGGCACCAGGCGCACGCCGTGCATGGCGGCCATATCCACCACACGGCGCATTTCGCTGAACCCGCCCACACCGCATATATCCGGCTGGATGATATCGATGGCGCGGCGCGCCAAAGGCTCCTGCATGGCGTAGCGGCCGTGCCAGTTCTCGCCGCTTGCCACTGGGATGGGCTGATCGGCCCTCACCGCTTGATAGGTGCCAATCTGCTCGGGAAGCACCGGCTCCTCGAACCAGTCGATACCGAACGCGGCCGCGCGCTTGCCCACTTCGACAGCTTCCAGGTAGTCGTAGCCGTGGTTGGCGTCAATCATCAAGCGCACATCTGGCCCGATCGCCTCGCGCACCGCCTCGATCACCTTGAGATCCTCCTCCACATCGAAGCCGATCTTGATCTTGACGGCGTGAAAGCCCTCTTCACGGTAGCGCGCCACCTCCGCCGCCACGTCGCTTACCCGGTCAACGCCTTCGCGGGAGAACGAACCGGTGGCGTAGGCGCGCACGGATTCGCGAAAGCGCCCACCCAGCAGCGTGGAAATCGGTACGTCAAAGCGCTTGCCCTTGATATCCCACAGCGCAATATCGATACCGCTCAGGGCCGTCATGGTCAGGCCACGCTGGCCCTGGTCGCGCAGGCGGTTGTAAAGCGTAAGCCAGAGCTTTTCGGTTTCCAGCGGATTCTGGCCGATCAACCACTGTGCGTAGGTTCTCACCACCTCCGCGTTCGCCTTGGCCGGACCCAGGCACTCCCCCCATCCTACGGTGCCGTCTTCGCAGACAATCTCGACCAGACAGTGCTGACGGCGCTTGAACGACATCGAGGCACTTTCAAAGGCAGTTTCAAGCTTGTGATCCAGAATATACGTGTTGACCGCTTGCACTTTCATGGCGTTGTCCCTGTCATGACGTTATCTGAAAAGGCCGGGTAGCGTGAGCGAGACCGCCGGGATATAGGTCACCAGCATCAACGCCACAAACAGCGCCAGAAAGAATGGCCAGATGGTGCGCACCGCCTGCTCGATCTTGATCTTGCCAATCACGCAGCCCACGAACAGGCAGGCGCCCACCGGCGGGGTACAGAGGCCAAGCCCCAGGTTCATCATCATGATGATGCCGAACTGAATCGGATCCATGCCGAACTGCATGGCCACCGGCAGAAAGATCGGCGTACAGATCAGAATCAAGGCCGCCATGTCCATGATCATGCCCAGCACCAGCAGAATCAGGTTGAGCATCAAGAAGATCACGAAAGGCCTGTCGGAAATCGCCATCAGCCCGGTGGTCAGCATTTCCGGCACGTTATAAAGCGCCAGCAGGTAGGAAAACGCCGAGGCGCAGCCCACCAGTATCATCACCAGGGCAGTGGTCTTCACCGACTGGATCACCGCGGCCTTGAACGATGCCCACTTGAGCTCGCGGTAGACGAGCCCGGTCACCAGAATGGCATAGATGGCACCAAACGCACCGGACTCGGTCACGGTCAAGATGCCTGAGAGCACCCCACCCACGATGATCACCGCCGTCATCAGCCCAGGCAGCGATGCGACCAGGCTCATCATCAGCGCCTGCCAGCCGGGAAAGGCTTCGCCCTTGTAGCCGCGCTTGACGGCCACGATGTAGGCGGCCACTGCCAGGCTCAAGCACATCAGAATCCCGGGCACGATGCCTGCAATGAACAGCTGGGTAACGGAAATCCCGCCCCCGGCGGCCACGGCGTAAAGGATCATGTTATGGCTGGGCGGAATGACCACCCCGGCAATCGATGAGGTCACCGTGACGTTGACCGCGTAGTCGGCGTCGTAGCCCTTCTCCTTCATGACCGGGATAAGTATGGAGCCCAGCGCCGAGGTATCGGCGACCGCCGAGCCCGAAATCCCCCCAAACAGCATCGAAGAGCTGATATTCACCATGCCAAGGCCGCCACGCATTCTTCCCACCATGGCCGATGCCAGACGCACGAGGCGAGTCGAAATACCGCCGTGCAGCATCAGCTCGCCGGCGAAGATGAAAAACGGAATGGCCAGAAGTGAAAAGACAGAGATGCCCGACAGAATACGCTGAAAGGCCACGAACAGCGGCAATCCTTCATACAAGAAAGTGGCCACCGCCGCCAGGCCAACCGCAAAGGCCACCGGTGCGCCTGCCACCAGGCCCAGAAAAAAGATTCCAAACAGAATGAGCAGCCCCATGGCTTATGTCCTCTGGGTATTTCGAGACAGTAATCGCTGCACGATATCCGCACCGGCAAACAGCATGATCAGCACACCACAGATCACCAGCGGCGCTGCACGAAAGCTTTCCGGAATACCAATCATGGGAATGGCTCTTTCCATGTTGGTCATCACCAGCTTCCAGCCCTGGGCTGCCATGAAGCCGCCAAAGATGAGGATGAACAGATCGGAGATGTGATGCATCAAGGCACGTAACGCGGGCGGAAAGCTCTCGCGTACGAAGTCGATATTCAGATGGCTGTGGTAGCGAACGCCGGCGGCCGCCCCAAGGCAGGTGATGTAGACCACCAGTACCAGGGAGGTCTGCTCGACCCAGGTAGGCGTGTTGTTGAGCACGTAACGCCCGAACACCAGCCAGCCGAAGGTAGCGATAAGAGCGACCAGCATGACACCGGCCACCCACACGCACAGCTCGGCAATACCGTCCAGAACGCGATCGAGAGCGCCGCTTCTTGTCGTGCTATTTCGATGGCTGGGCGTTTCAATTTCTATACTCACGACACCTTCCCTTTCAATCTTCCGGCGGCAAGGGCCGCCGGAAGCAGGTCAAAGAAATTATTGAGCGGCCCTGATTTCCTCGATCAGTTCGCCCGTGCCGGGGTTGTTGGCGATGAAGTTTTCGTACATCGGCTCCATCAGCGCCTGGAAGGCTGCCTTGTCATCGACTTCGTTGATCTCGACGCCATGATCAAGAATGATCTGGCGGCTCTCTTCAGAGCTTTCCACCCACAGCTCGCGCTGCATTTCCGACGCCTTCACAGCCTCCTCACGAACGATCTCCTGATCCTCTTCGGAAAGCTTTTCCCAGCTGGCCTTCGCCACACACAGGCACTCGGGAATGATCAGGTGCTCGGTCAGCGAGTAGTACTCCGCCGCTTCGTAGTGGTTGCTGGACTCAAATGATGGGTAGTTGTTCTCGGCGCCATCCAGCACGCCTGTGGTCAGGCTCTGATACACCTCGCCGTAAGCCATGGGCGTGGCGTTGCCTCCCAGCGCTTCCATCATTTCAACGTACAGGTCGTTGTTCATGACGCGAATTTTCAAACCTGCAACGTCTTCAGGCGTGTGGATCGGGCGCTTGGTGTTGTAGATGCTGCGCGAGCCGGAGTCGAACCAGGAAAGTACGACCAGGCCTTTCTCTTCCAGAGCATCGGCAAAGCGCTGGCCGATTTCACCGTCCATGACCGTATGCATGTGGTCAATGTCGGTAAACAGGAACGGCAGCGAGAAGACGTCGGTTTCACGGACGATCGGCCCCATGGGGCCCATGTTGAAGTTGGCAAAATCCAGCGCGCCATTGCGCGTCTGCTCGATGGCATCCGACTGATCGCCCAGCACGGCGTTGTTGTAGACACGGGGCGTGACACGGCCTTCGGTCTGCTCGGCCACCGCTTCAGCAAATGCTTCAAGCGCCACGGTATTCGGGTAGCCATCCGGATGAATGTTCCAGCCTCGCCAGTTGTCGGCATGCGCCGACATGGCCGCGGCCAGGAGCGACGCACTGGTAAGGGCAAACAGGGCCTGACGACGGATAGTTGTTGTTTTCATCACGTAACACCTCTTGTTCTGCATTGGGTTTGAAGTTTCAGAAAGAGCGAGCCGCTTCAATAAGCTGCTCTAGCTGCTGGCGCTGCTCTGGGGTAGGCATGGTCAAGGGGGCACGCACGCTGCCCGCCGGGCGGCCGATAATGTCCGCGCCCTCCTTGATCAGGCTCACCGCGTAGCCCGACTTCTGGTCACGCAGGTCGATGAAGGGGATGAAGAAGTCGTTGGTGATCTGCTTGACCACGGCTTTGTCTCCTCCGCGCAGCGCCCGGTAGAACGTGACCGCCATGTCGGGTACGAAATTGAAAACCGCCGATGAGTAGGTATTGACGCCGATGGAGAGATACGCCTCGGCAAAAATCTCTGCCGTAGGTACGCCACCCACGTAAACCAGCCGGTTTCCAACGGTCTTGATGATCTTGTTGAGCGCCTGAATATCGCCTTTGCCATCCTTCAAACCGATCAGGTTCGGACATGCATCGGCGAGCGCCTGGACCGAGCGGGCGTCAAGCACGCCGTTACCCCGGTTGTAATAGATGACGTTGACGGCGGTGGAATCACAGATTTGCCGGGCATACTCAACCAGCCCATCCTGGGGGCACTCGGTCAGGTACGGCGGCATCAGCAGAATGCCATCGGCGCCAGCCTCTTCAGCGGCCTGGGCAAACGCCTTGCCGGCCTCGACGCTCAATCCGGCGCTGGCGATCACGGGCAGCTTGCCGTCGATAACCTCCACGGCAACGCGAACGATCTGGCGGTACTCCTCAAGCGTCAGGTTGAAAAATTCTCCCGTGCCTCCCGCGACAAAGACGGCGGAAATGTCATGGCTGATGAACCACGCCAGGCGCTTGCGGTAGCTTTGCTCGTCGAATTGGCCGTTCTGGTCGAAATCGGTAATGGGAAACGACAGCAATCCATCGCCAACGGCTTGTATTACTTGTTGTTGGGAGAATTTCACACAACTACCCTCTTGTTTTCACACGCCAGGATCACCGGCACGACTTAAAAACGTGATGACTATAATTTGTAATACATCATACAAATTAGAAAGTAATCAACGCCGATAAGCCGCGCAAGCGAAATAGCATGAGTTTCGACTAAAGTGCTAACGGCTGATGACGCGCTGCGAGTACGGGCTTTCTTCTTCAAGTATCCGCTCGGCATCAATCAAGCTATTCACTGGGCAAAACCTGACTCATCGATACGTCAGGATCACGCACGCTACCCGAGAAGACCTATAGCGTGCGTAAGCATCGGCGCAGATTCAGGGCTTAGCGCACCAGCGCCGGCCGCTTGGGATCGAACTCCCAGCCGGCTACCAGATACTGCATCGCCATGGCATCGTTACGCTGGGTCACGTCCAGCGTCTTGTAGAGCTGATGCGCCTCCATCAGCTTCTCTTCGTCCAGCTCAACGCCGAGACCGGGCGTGGTCGGTACCTTCAGCTTGCCGTCGCGAATCAAGAACGGCTCCTTGGTGATGCGCTGGCCGTCCTGCCAGATCCAGTGCGTGTCGATCGCGGTGATCTCGCCGGGGCACGCCGCGGCCACGTGGGTCATCATGGCAAGCGAAATATCGAAGTGGTTATTGCTGTGCGAGCCCCAGGTCATGCCCCACTCGTTGCACAGCTCACCCACCATGACCGCGCTCTGCATGGTCCAGAAGTGGCAATCGGCCAGCGGGATATCCACCGCGTTGAGCTGAACGGCGTACTGCAGCTGCTTGAAATCGGTCGCGATCATGTTGGTCGCGGTAGGCAGCCCCGTGCGCTTCTTGAACTCGGCCATGGTTTCGCGCCCCGAGTAGCTCTCTTCCTGACCGCAGGGATCTTCCGCGTAGCTGAGCAGATGCTTGATGGGCTCCAGAACCCGCACCGCCTCGTCGAGCTTCCAGGCGCCATTGGGGTCGAGCGTCAAGCGTGCCTCCGGGAAGGCTTCGTGAAGCGCTCGAATGCAATCGGCCTCTTCCTCACCGCGCAGTACACCCCCCTTGAGCTTGAAGTCCTTGAACCCATAGCGCTCATAAGCGGCCTTGGCCAGATTCGCGACGGCATCCGGCGTCAGTGCCTTTTGATAGCGCACCTCGTCCCAGGCATCCACCGGGGACGTTGCCTTCGGGTAAGGCAGATCGGTCTTGTCCGGGTCGCCCAGCAGGAACAGGTAGCCCAGCACCTCGACTTCGTCGCGCTGGCGGCCGTACTGGCCCAAAAGATCCGCTACCGGCAGGCCGACGGCCTGACCGTAAAGGTCGAGCAGCGCCGACTCAAGGCCAGTCACGACATGAACCGCTACGCGTAAATCGAAGGTCTGGCGACCGCGCTCTTCGCGGCCGTTCTGGGCCAGCGTCGAGCGGGCATTGTTGAGCGTCTGCTTGAACGCGTTGATGGTGGAGCCTTCGACGATGCCGCGGCACTGCTCCAGGCCCTTGAGAATACCGGCACTGGAAGGAATCTCACCGACGCCCTTGTTACCGGCATCGTCTTCGAGAATCACGACGCAGCGAATGAACCAGGGTGCATGACCACCGCTGAGGTTAAGCAAAAAACCATCGTAACCGGCGACAGGTACCACTTTCATTGAGGTAATTTTTGGAAACATAGTGATTAACCCTAAGCTGATGTCGTTTTATGTTTGGCGTTTTGCCACAGGCTGAATGCCAGAAATAGCAGGGCAACGAGCAGGAACGCCAGGCTGATCGGTCGAGAGACAAACACAGACCAGTCGCCGCCTGATACCAGTAGCGCTCGTCGCAGATTTGATTCTGCAATGGGTCCCAGAATCAGGCCCAGAATGACCGGCGCAGTACCAAAGCCATACTTGTTCAGGAAAAACCCGAGAACACCGAAGGCCAGCATCAGATAAACATTGAATATGTTGGAGTCCACCGCGTAGACACCAATGACGCAGAAGACCAGGATCATCGCCATCAGGAGCTTACGTGGAATCTGCAATATCTTGATAAACAGCCTGATACCAAACCACTGAAAGAGCATCATGAAGATATTGGCGACGAAGAAGGCAATGAAGATGCCGTAGATAATGGCGCCCTGTTCGGTAAATAACGTCGGGCCTGGGCGAATACCCTGAATCATCAACCCCCCCATCAAGACGGCCGTGGCCGCTTCACCGGGTACGCCCAAGGTGAGCATGGGAATCAGCGAGCCACCGACCAGTGAGTTATTCGAGGATTCAGAGGCAATGATGCCTTCCGGGTGTCCCTTGCCGAATTTTTCGGGAGTCTTGGACATCTTCTTGGCTTGGTCGTAGGACAGGAAGGAGGCAATACTGCCGCCCGCGCCAGGAATGGCGCCCACGATCGTACCAATCACGGAGCTGGTCAGGACAACCTTCCAGTGCTTGATGACCTCAATCCAGCGCGGCGAGGCCTTGTCCACGGGTGTACTGGACGTATCGGCTTTTTCTGTCTTGAAGTAGTCGACGACATCGGCCAGCACCTGTGAAACCGCAAACAGGCCAATAAGCGCCGGCAGAAGATTGATGCCGGTCAACAGTGACATGTTTCCATAGGTAAACCGGGCACTGCCAACCATGGGATCAGAACCGACCGTCGCCAGCAGCAGGCCGATAAGTCCGGCCGCCAGACCTTTCGCCAGGTTCTTGGAAACAGACGCGATGATTACCAGGCCAAAAACGCTGAGCGCAAAGTACTCAGGGGCGCCAAAGCGCAGGGCAAATTCAGCGATGGGTGGCGCAAGAACACTCAACACTACCGCACTGAAGATACCACCCAGAAACGAGGCAACAATGGCAATTCCCAGCGCTCGCCCCGCCTGACCGCTACGGGCCATGGGGAAGGCATCGAGCGTTGTTGCCACAGAAGAGGGAGTCCCTGGAATATTCAACAGCGTTGCCGATACGGAGCCACCCGCAATGGCACCGCACAAGGTGCCCAGCAGCATGCCGACCCCCATCACCGGCGGCATGCCAAAGGTCAGCGGCAGCAACAGCGCAATCGCCATGGCCGCCGTCAGGCCCGGCAGCGCGCCCATGATCAGGCCGAGCAGCGTTCCGCCTGCAATTGCCAGCAGTACATACCCCTGGAAGACAAGCCCTAGTGCATCGATATAATCATTCATGATTAAACTCCGGCTATTCCCAGGGTGGGCAGAATAATGCTGAAGCCTTTACTGAACAGTATGAAGATGGCCAGCGAAGTGAGTATGGAAAAACCGGCAAGCCCCGCCACACCTTTCAAGGACGCTTTCTGCTCCTGCTTGTTCAGCAGCACCAGGGTCGACACCATGCAGAAGATCAGTAACGCCGTGGTGACCACATAGCCAAGGGGTTCAAGCAGAAAGGCGTAAAGTATCAGCAGGGCAAGTACCGTTACCCAGGCAATGACCGATACTCGGAAGCTGCTTTCACGCACTTCGTCGGCATCCTTGCTGGACACACCCTCAATAATGACCCTGACCAGCGACAGCAACAGCAGAACGATGAGAAATACACAGATTGCCTTGGGGAAAAAGGCCGGCGACAGACTGCCGCCAGCTGCGCTTCCTCGAATAGAATAACTTTCCATCAGGAAGTAACCCACAAGGCCTATCAGCACAATATGAAACGTTGCTTCTGGAATAGGCCGTTGCATATCTTCCTCACTGAGCCAGTTTTTCAGCTTCTTCGATCATCAGTTGGGCCGTGTTTTCGACGAACGCATCAAGCTCATCGCCATAAAGCGGCATGATGTCCGACCCCATCATCTCGGCTGCGCGCTGGAACTCGGGATCTTCAACGGCAGCCTGGATGGCTTCCACCCAGCGGTCTTCGACTTCCTGGCTGATGCCTTTGGGTGCCGCAATACCGCGCCACTGGCTGATGGAGAAGTCGTAACCCTCTTCCAGCATGGTGGGGGAGTCAGGCAGTGCGCCGCTGCGCTCGTCGCCCGTTGTGACAACGGCGTTCAGGCGGCCGGAATCAATCGCGGAAACCACTTCTGAAGGATTCAGGACGACGGCATCGATGTGTCCACCCATGGCGGCCGTCACGGCATTCGCGCCGCTGTCATAAGGCACTACTTCAAAGTGGACGCCAAGCTCTTCAGCCAGCGCAACGGCCATGATGTGCGTGGAAGACCCGACGCCTGAAGCACCCACCATCAGAGGACGGTCGTTCTCTTTCAGGTCGTTGACCAGTTCCTCCAGCGAACCCCAGCCTTTCTGGCTGTTGACGGCCAGAACGTAAGGCTCGACCAGAACGCGGGCAATGTATTCAAAGTCGGTGTAGGAGAAGCCGACATTACCCAGGCCTTCGAGCGTGAAGGTGGCATTGGTCGGAATTGTCATCACGTAACCGTCCGTCTTGGCGGCAACAGCGGTTGAGAAGCCTACTGCGCCACCGCCACCCGAAATGTTGCGTACTACGATGTTCGTACCCAGCGCTTCCTCAACCGGATTCTGTAGTGCTCGCACAACGTTGTCGGCACCACCGCCTGCGTTCCAAGGTACGATGAACTCGATGTTTTTCTCTGGATAATCGGCAAAAGCGAGAGCAGAGGAAAGTGCAGCGGCAGCGACGGAAAGGGTCAGTATTGTCTTTTTCATTGTTTCCACCTGTGATTGTGAGCGTGAGTGTTTTTGGGATATCAACGGGGTTTTACTTTGCCGACTCAATCAGTTGTTCCAGCTGTTTGCGCTCTTCTTGAGTAGGCATTACCAGGGTGCGCAAGCCTTTCCCGCCGGGCACCCGATAATGTCGGTACCGGCCTCTTGATCAGGCTGACGGCATCCCCTGCTTTATGGTCGCGCAGATCGATAAAGGGAATGGAAATTCGCTGGTATTTTCTTGACCGCTTCGGTATTCCCTTTAAACAGTTCCATGTAAAAGATAACGGGCATATCAGCTACAGACCGGAAACGATAACGGGTCATCACCAACTGCTTTAATTACCTCTTGTTTAGAGAACTTCACGTAACCCCTTCATAGTTCTAGCGGCACGCCACATGGGTTTAAACAGATATTAACGACGCTAACTATCGTCATACATCATACAAGAAACAACCTAATCAACTATGCTTTCCCCCGCAAGCATATAAACCCGCAGTTAGACCAAAGTGTTAGCTAAAAAAGAGCTTAATCCAGCGCTTCAAGAAACTGGCCCCGCGCCCAAGCCATGCCCTCGCACTGGCGGTGAATATCGCCAGCCAGCAGGACGATATCCGCCTCAACGGCTGGCAATGGGCGGCCACTGTCGAAATGCTCAAGATGCAGATCGGATAGCACATGAAGGCGCATGTCTACTTACCGCTTCAAGAAGTTGCTCTTCACCAGGTGAACCACCTCGTCCATGCGCCCGCTCAGTACTGCCTTGGCTGAATACAGCGCGGTGGAAGCCACCTGCCCTGCTGCTACCTTGGGCGGCATGACCAGTTCCATGGGGTTGGTCATTACGTCCAGCAGCGCAGGGCCTGGCTGGGCAAGCCATTCGGTGATGGCATCCCCAAGCTCGTCCTCGCGTTCAACCCGTTTACCCCACAGGCCCATGGCACTGGCCACTTCGCCGAAGTTCGGGTTCTGCAGCTCGGTATAGGCGTCCAGAAGTCCTTCCACCTTCTGCTCAAGCTCCACGAAGCTGAGCGACTGGTTGTTGTAGACCACGATCTTGAGCGGGATCTTGCGCTGTACCAGCGTCAACAGATCGCCCATCAGCATGGAGAGCCCGCCATCCCCGCACAGGGCAATCACCTGGCGTTCGGGGTAGGCCAGCTGAATGCCCAATGCTTGCGGATAGGCGTTGGCCATGGTGCCGTGCTGCAGACTTGCCAGGGTACGACGCTGGCCGCTGGCCTGAATATGGCGCAGCATCCACACGGTCACACTGCCCGTATCGGCAGTGAACAGCGCGTTGTCCGCCGCAAGCCGGTCGATGGCAAGCGTCAGCTCCTGAGGATGGATCAGTGAATCATCGCGGCTCTTGTGCGCCGATTTTTCCAGCGACTTGGCGTAGTGCTTGCGACACTTTTCCAGCCAGCGCGATTGCGGGTTGCGCTCAACTACCTGACAAAGCGCCTCGCAGGTATCACGAACGCTGCCAATGATGCCAACGTCTACCGGATAACGCTTGCCGATCTGGGCGGGGTCGCTATCGACCTGAATGATGGCGGCGTCTTCCGGGTAGAACTGCTTGAAGGCGAAGTTACACCCCAGCATCAACAGCGTGTCGCACTCGGCCACGGCGTGGTAACCGCCTTCCAGACCATATACCCCGGTCATGCCGACCTGATAGGGGTTGTCGTGTTCGATAAAATCCTTGGCACGGGAAGTCCAGGCGATGGGCGCCTGGAGCTTTTCAGCCAGTGCGATCACCTGCTCGCGGGCGTCACGACAGCCAGAGCCAGCGAAAATGGTGATCTTGCCGCCCTTGTTGAGCTGCTTGACGGCGGGCACAAACGCTTCGGCACTGGGCCGCAGCGAGTACTCGAAACGATGCGCACGAAACGCCAGCTGGCTTTCCGGCGCCTGCTTCATGACATCGCCGGGTACGATCAATACCGCCACGCCGCCTTTGGCAAGCGCCGCCTGCGCGGCCAGGGCCGTCATGCGGCGGGCCTGCTCGGGTGAGGAGATCGTTTCGCAGAACACGCTGTACTGCTTGAAGATCTGTACCTGATCCACTTCCTGGGGAAAGCTGACGCCGGTTTCAGCCAGCGGCACCTGAGTGGCAATCAATACCACGGGGGCGCCGTTGCGATGGGCATCAAACAGCCCGTTCACAAAGTGCAGGCTGCCGGGGCCGCAGGAGCCTGCACATAGCGCCAGCTCCTGGGTGAGATAGGCTTCGCCGCCAGCCGCGAATCCGCCAACCTCTTCATGGCGAACGCCGATCCACTCGATATCGCTTTGGCGCAAGGCATCCGTAAATTGATTGAGGGTATCCCCGACAACGCCGTAACAGCGCTTGGCACCGGCGTTTTGAAGAGTATCGACCATGATTTCAGCAACAGTGGCGCTCATATGCGACTCCATTCGCAGAGGAAAAGGGTTTCTCCTTTGAAGCCTAGCGGGTTATACGATTTTCTGCGTCATCCGTTTGCCTATCCCAGACTAAATCTGGCAAGCATTACGATTCTTGCTGCAAAGCAGCAAAAAGCCACTATACTGACGTGTGTGTCCTAACAGGAGGACCACGCAATGCCTCTCCAGCTTCCCCCCTTCGAATACGATAGTGACGTTCTTCAATTCTGGCTTGTTCAAGCGCAATGTCAGCGTGCAGCCATGAACGCGATAGCCAGCTATATGGGCTAATCGAGCACATTTACTCACTGTTTTAGAAAAAAAGATTCATAAAGTCAGGTATCCTCCTGGCTTTTTTAGCTCACCTAAAATGCCTGCTCATTCAATTAGCTAGCTAAATGGAGGCTCATCTGTAAGCCATTTCTTACAGCAGTTGGCAAATCTCCTACACCTTTTTGACTAGAGCAAGGCTTGAAAAGCACTTACTATTTAGCGTCGCGGCCATGTGCTGCGATGCACAATAAAGCATCATTCTAATAATAATCTCTGACCCTTCACCCACAAAGGAGTGCATGCCATGCAACACTCAATCCCCTGCTACCCGGCTATGCGTGACGATGTCATGCAGATCTGGGCACAGCGCGCTTTACAGCAGCGCGCCGCGTTCGAAGCATTAGCCGACTATATGCGCAAACGCTAAACGAGCTGTGTCTAAAGGCCGCCAGAATGGCGGCCTTGTTCAGCGCCTCCCTGTGGAACGCTGCCGTTATTCTCAAGTAAGTAAATCCGATTCAGATTGCATTACACACCCTGTCCTTTATCCCTCTTCAAACACCACACGTTTGTTACCCTTTAAAATCCAATAAACCCTTACCTTACAAGTCAATCCCATTACTAATGACGGCTATATGGATTTTTGCGGCTAATCGACACTCAACGAATACCTCAAGGGCATTCAATAGACTGGTTCAGGCGTTTTAATAACAGCAGGGATGGAGTTAAGAAACGATTTAATCTAATATTAGTTAGGCCAATTGAGACATACTATTAAATGCGCAACATTTCATGCTATGCGCATATTGATTAAGGAAATGATAATGCAATCCTCTTTTTCTGGGCGGAAAACATCCTGTGTATTAGGTTTGGCTGCAACCCTGATGGTCAGCGGCTGCCAATCCGGCGCTGACCTGGGTGGGCTCATGTCTGCAGGCGCAGGTATGGCAGGCGCTGTAACGATGTCTGACCAACAAATGCAGCAATTAGGCGATCAAACCATTGCCCAGCTCGATAGTGAAAACCAGCTCGTCGCCACCAACAGCCAGTATGCGGAACGTTTGGCAAACCTGACCAAGGGTTGGGACGTGGTCGATGGCAACAACCTCGATTTTAACGTGTACCAAGTCCCTGAAATGAACGCCTTTGCAGTACCCAATGGGTCTATCCGTCTGTATAGCGGCTTGATGGATGAGATGAACGACGATGAAGTGCGCTACGTTATCGCGCATGAAATCGGTCACGTGGCACTTGGTCACTCCAAGCGAGCCTTCCAGGTGGCCTATGCTGCCTCTGCCGCGCGTGAAGCAGCCGCTGCAAGCGGAAGCTCCACCGCTGCCGTTCTTTCAAGTTCAGAGCTTGGCGAGCTGGGCGAGAAGCTCATCAACGCCCAGTTCTCCCAACGCCAGGAGAATGAAGCTGACGACTACGCCATCGAGCTTCTAAAGGAGCACGATATGGATGTTGAGGCTTCAATCTCGGCACTGCGTAAACTTGAAGCCAAGTACGGCAACGATAGTAGCTTCTTCTCCAGCCACCCAGCCTCTGGTGATCGTGCCAACCGCCTGGAATCCACGCTCAACTAGATATCGATACTGCTACTCCTGCCAGCCGTTGTTAGGTTGGCAGGAGTAATACCCATGATAGCCAACGAAAGCCTTAGCCCTTTCCAGCAAATCTCAGTAATCAGCACGTTTTTTTCAGGCGCAGTAAAGCAGACGACTGCAATATGGAAACCGCCCTGCTCACTTATTGCAACTTGTCTAACTGTGCCAAATACGTCTCCTGCAAAATATACATCCGCTTTACGTCGCGGTATTTACCGTTGATGAAGAACTCCTGCACCAGATGCCCCTCTTCGATAAACCCGCTCTCTTCATAAAGATGAATCGCCTTGACGTTCTCCACTGCAACGATCAGATACACCTTGTGAATATTTAAAATGGTAAAGGAGTAGTGCAAGGCCTGGCGGATCAGAGAACGAGCAAAGCCCTTTCCCTGATGGTCTGGCGTGATGATGATCTGGAATTCAGCGCTGCGGTGGATGTAGTCGATCTCGATCAGCTCCACGAGCCCGATGGCGATGCCCGAACTGTCTTCAGCCACGAAGCGCCGCTCGGCGTTGTCGTGAATATGCTTGTTGTAAAGCTCTTCCAGCTCATCAAAGGATTCGTAGGGCTCTTCGAACCAGTACGACATGATGCTTTGGTTGTTGTTGAGTTCGTGCACGAAACGCAGGTCGCTGCGTTCCAGTGCGCGCAAGTAAAGTAGATGATCCATGGGTACTGCTCTCATCGGGCAGCGGGCCAGGAGCTGCACTCAGGCGCGATGGCCCGCTGCGGGGGTTAAGCGTGACGTTCAAAGGAAAATAGCGTGGCCAAGGGATGTTCCCGACCTTCGATCAGCGCGCGTACCAGCTTGGCACCTACCATGCTGTAGCTGATGCCGTTTCCGCCGTAGGCCATGGCGAAGTGTACTCTTTTACCGTGCGCTTCGTGAGGGCCAAAATAGGGCAGTCCATCTTCCGTTTCGGCAAAGGTGCCGCCCCAGCTGAACGTGGGGTTGATGGTCAGCGACGGCCAGAGCGCTTCCACCTTTTTCGCAAGCCCCTGGGCTTTTTCGATCACCCGGTCGTCACGGCGGCCCGGAATGTCCTGATCATCATCGTCGCCGCCTATCAACAGCCGGCCATCCACAGTGGTGCGCAGGTACAGATACGGCCTGGCCGACTCCCACACCAGCGTCTGTTTAAGCTCGCCAAGCATCTCAAGCGGTAACGGGTCGGTGATGAAAGCGTAGCTGCTGCGGTTCTTGGCAACCGGCTCAGGCAACCACGCCTGGGACTCGTAACCGGCGGCAATGACGACCTGCTGGCAGGAGAGCGTAGCGCCATTGGTCAGCCTAAGCGCCAGGTGATCGTCGCGCTGAATCATCTCGCTCACCTGGGTACGGTCATACACCTCGCCACCCCGGCTTGCCACCTTGTTGAACAGTTGATAGGCCATCTGATAAGGGTCAACGCTTGCCGCAAGCTCGGTCAGGATGCCGCCGGGCGCCTTGAAGCCGTAGCGCTCCACAAGTACTTGCTGCTCGAGCCAGCTGGCCTCGAAACCATTTTTCTGGCGTAGGGCAAGCTCTGCTTTCAGGGATGCTACATCCTCTTCATTACTGGCGAAGTAGAGGCTCTTTTGTCGCTCGAACTCGACACCTCCAAGCTCACGCGCCAGGGTTTCAAGCTCCAGTATCGCGTCGGCACACGCCTGGTAGGCCAGCACTCCGTTTTCTTCACCGTAACGCCTTGCAAGCTCGGTCAGGTGAGTATCAATTTCATACTGCAGCAGGGCAGTACTTGCCGCCGTACTCCCCCAGCCGATATCCCGGCGCTCGAGTACTACCACGTGATGGCCATGCTCGCTGAGCTCATTGGCAATCAGCGCCCCGGTAATCCCGCCGCCAATCACCGCGACATCGCATTGATGGTCATGGGTGAGCTGTGGGAAAGTAGTCAACAGACCATTTTTTATCGCCCAAAACGGATAGCCACTCTTAAGATCCATCACATTACCTACGCTGGGTTGCTTCTTCGTATGCTGTAACCATAGTGGGTTATTGAAGAGCTGCCCTGTTTATCACAGGTTACCCAAGGAAATAACATGATTGATTTGCGTAGCGATACGGTGACCCGTCCAAGCCCCGCCATGCTGGAGGCCATGATGTCGGCCCCCGTCGGTGATGACGTATGGGGTGACGATCCCACGGTGAATGCCTTTCAGGAGCATCTTGCCACGCTATCGGGCAAGCAGGCCGCGCTGCTGTTTCCAAGCGGCACCCAAAGCAACCTGGTCGGTTTGATGGCCCACTGCGAACGCGGTGATGAGTATATCGTCGGCCAATCCGCCCACACCTACCGTTACGAAGGGGGCGGCGCTGCCGTGCTTGGCAGCATTCAGCCGCAGCCCATCGAAAACGCCAGCGACGGTAGCCTGCCGCTGGAGAAGATCAGCGCGGCGATTAAAGCCGATGATTTCCACTTTGCGCGTACGCGCCTTCTGGCGCTGGAAAACACGATCGGCGGCAAGGTATTGCCACAGGAGTACGTCCATCAGGCCACGGAATTCGCCCGCTCCCGTGGCTTGGCAACCCACCTGGATGGCGCCCGGCTGTTCAATGCCGCCGTGGCAAGCGAAGTACCGCTCGAGAAGCTCTGCCGCCCGTTTGACAGCATTTCGCTGTGCTTCTCCAAGGGCATGGGCACGCCAATTGGCTCGGCCCTGGTCGGCTCGCGCAACTTTATCGAGCGCGCCCGCCGCTGGCGCAAGGTGGTCGGTGGCGGCATGCGCCAGGCGGGCATTATTGCGGCGGCCTGCCAGTATGCGCTGGATCACCATGTCGATGACCTGGCTTTCGATCACCGCCGGGCGGCGCGTCTGGCAACAGGCCTGGCTGCCCTGCCGGGTATACAGGTTACTTCCCAGGCGACCAACATGGTGTTTGCCCACGTGCCCGACGAACACGTGCGCCCGCTTTCCACCTGGCTCAAGGAGCACGATATCCTGATCGAGCTTTTATACGCCACGCGCCTTGTGGTGCATCGTGACATTGATGATGCAGATATCGATAAGGTGCTTGAAGTGATGGGCGCCTATTTTCAGCAGCACGCCGCCTGATAAGGTCAGTGGCGCCTGCGGTATCCAGCCTACAGCCGCCGCAGGCCCCACATGAAGTAAGCCCCGCCGATCAGCGAAGCCACCAGGCCTGCCGGTATCTCGTAGGGGAACATGACCTGCCGCCCTACCCAGTCGGCCAGCACCATCAGCAGCATGCCGATGAGAGCCGCCCCCACCAGATGTTCACGGGCGCGGGAGAACCCTACAAGGCGCGCCATGTGTGGCGCCAGCAGGCCGATAAACGAAAGCGGCCCGACCACCAGCGTCGCGCAGGCAGTCAGCAGGGCCACCAGCAGCAGCAGCCCGAGTCGCGCCCTGTTCAGGCCCACACCCAACGCCTGCGCCATGGGGGCGCCCAAGGGCAGAATATCCAGCCAGCGGGTAAACGGAAGCGTGGCAAGAGCAAGCCCCGCCGCCAGTGTTCCCACTACCAGGGCGCTGGTGACATCCACGTAGTAGGTCGAGCCCGCCAGCCACGCAATGACCTGCTGGCCACGCGGGTCGCCGCCTGCAAGCAGTATGCTGCGCACCGCATCGAACAGCGCGCTGATCGCCACACCGCTCAGCAAAAGCCGCTCGGGCACAAAGCCGCTGCGCCGGTTCAAGGCCACCAGCCCTGAAAGTGTCACCAGTGCCCCTGCGGTACCGATACCGATCAGCGCAGTATTGCTGGGGGCGGGCAGTAAATAGATACCCAGAATCAGCGCAATGGCGCAGCCTCCGCTGATACCCAGCACTTCAGGACTTGCCATGGGATTGGCAGAAAGCCGCTGCAACAGCGTGCCGGCGATGGCCAGCATCAGGCCACTGGCCGCGGCGGCCATCACCCGAGGGAAGCGCCACTCGATAACGTTCCCATCCAACACGTTGACCCACGCCCAGCCGCTGCCCCCCTGGCCGACAAAAAGCCCCAGGCAAGTGGCCAGCAACAGCGCCAATAAAAGCCCGATGGCCAAGCGATACGGTGCAGCGTGGCGGCCAGCCAGCATGCTGGAAGACTGCGGCGGCCGGTCGCCTTGAAGCTTCAGGCGGGGAATCAGCCATAAAAGCAGCGGAGCGCCCAGCGCACCGGTGACCGCCCCGGTGGGAATCAAGGTCGCCGCCATGCCGGAAAATCGCTGAAGCAGAAGGTCCGTCGTGGCCAACAGCACCGCCCCCAGAAGCGTTGACCAGAGTAGCCGCGTTCCCAGCCGGCGCGCGCCGGCCATACGTACGATATTGGGCGCCGCCAGGCCGATGAATCCGACGATACCCACTACGCTGACCACGCTACCGGTAATGAATACCGCAAGCCCCAGGCCGGCAAAGCGCAGGTACTTGAGCGATATGCCCAGGCTTTTGGCACTGGCCTCGTCAAGCTCGAGCACCGCCAGTGGGCGCAGCAGCAGCCAGGCCGCCAGTACGCAGAGTGCCAGGCGCGGCGCCAGGGCGGCAGCGCCGTCCCAGCCGCTCTGGGAAAGCGAGCCGGCACTCCAGATAAGCAACCCCGCCAGGGTTTCATGATTGAAAAGCAAAAGCGCCGTTGAAAGCGCGCCCAGGTAAAGATTGACCACCAGCCCGGCCAGCACCACCACCACCGGCGCAAGCCCGCGCCGCCAGGCCAGGGCAAATACCAGCCCCATCGCCAGAGCGCCACCGGCCAGAGCGACCCACTCTCGCCCCACCACCAAAAGCCCTGGCGCCATCAATGTGGCGGCCATGAGCGCCAAGTTGGCACCACTTGCCACACCCAGTGTGGTGGGCGCGGCAAGCGGATTGCGCAGCACCTGCTGCATCAGCACACCCGCCAGGGCAAGCCCACCCCCAGCCAATAGGGCAACTGCCAGCCGCGGCCACCAGGTAAAGTGCAGCAACAGGTCATCGACCTGGTCGAGGTCCGGACTAAACAGAGCCTGAAGGCTCTGGCCCAGGCCGCCTTGCGCCTGAAAGCCCATTATCAGGAGCATGGCCAGCGGAAGGCTGAGCAATAGACACACTTTGGCGGGAGACATGCCGCCTATCTTCTGGGCCAACGGCACACTGCCTGGCATGGTAGATACCTTACTGTATGGGCTGTAACTGAAATAACGCCGTGCGCGTCTGGCAACAGCCCAAGGGGCGAGTTTCCAGTCCGGATAACAGATAGCGGTTGCATTAACGCAAAATATTTTAAATGATAACGATTAACACTACAATTAACCCTTTGACCTAGCAGCGTTATATGCGTTGCAAGGCAGGCCGGCCAGTGGCTCGGCATCCGCTGAAACGGCGTATCATCACCCGGCCAAGGCCGTTGGTAATGAGTATCCGTATGGGTTATTGGCATTTAGCCAAATCAAACCGCTAGAGACGAGAAACAATGCCCCTTATCACTAACCAGACTTCTCCAACACGTGCCCGCCCTTACTGGCGAGATAGCGCTACCCATTATGGCGTGATCAGCCGCGCCCTGCATTGGCTGACGGCGGCTATCGTGCTGCTTCAGTTCAGCGTGGTACTGGCATGGCGAGGATTTGGCGAAAGTGAACTTACGCTGATGCTTTCAAGCATAGGCCCCCACGGTAGCTTGGGCGTTTTGCTGTTAGGGATTACGGTATTACGCGCGGGCTGGGCCTGGCTCAATCGGCGCCAGCGCCCTTTACCCGCCGCTGGGCTAAGCGGCGTGCTGGCGCGCGGAGTTCATATGACGTTTTATGCGCTGCTGATCATCTTGCCTGCCTTGAGCATCTTGCGTCAGTACGGCAGAGGCGGCGCGCTGGATGTCTACGGCATACCGCTACTCAACGCGGCTGAACGCGATATTCCCTGGATGATCGAGATAGCCAACCTGCTGCATAGCCCGCTCGCCTGGCTGCTTTTAATCCTGATAGCTGGGCACGTGAGCATGGCACTTGTGCATCACTTCGGCTTCAAGGATAAGGTGATATCACGCATGGCAGGTCCTGTCAGTCGCTAGACGGGGTAATAAGCGAAGGGTATTTTCTCGCTATTAAATGATAACCATTCCCGATACAATGACGGCCTTATCCATTCTCTTCTGATGGTCAGGAGTCCTGCATGTTCGAGGTTAAAGGCGCTACCTTTGCCATCAATGGCAAGCCCCTTTTGCAACCCATTGAGCATACCTTTCAAGAAGGTAAGGTCTACGGCCTGATCGGCCATAACGGTTCGGGGAAATCGACCCTCATCAAGCTGCTCGCCCAGCAGCAGGCAGTCAGCGAGGGCGAGATTCATTTTGATCAGCGCCCGCTGAATGCCTGGGGGAACCGAGAATTCGCCCGTCAGGTGGCCTACCTGCCCCAGCACCTGCCCAGTGCTGAAAACCTGACCGGGCGTGAGCTGGTCGCGTTTGGCCGCTACCCCTGGCACGGCCTGCTGGGGCGGCACAACCACAAGGATACCGCGGCGATTGATCGAGCCATTGCCCTTACCCATACCGAAGCGTTTGCCGACCGGCTGGTGGATACGCTTTCCGGGGGTGAACGCCAGCGGGTGTGGCTTGCCATGCTGATCGCCCAGGGCAGCCGTTTTCTTCTGCTCGATGAACCGCTGGCCGCGCTGGACATTGCTCACCAGATGGAAGTGCTCGCCCTGATTCGCAAGCTCTGCGATGAGCTTAACCTCGGGGTGATTATCGTTCTGCACGATATCAACATGGCCTCGCGCTACTGCGATGAGCTCATGGCCCTGCATAGCGGGCGGCTGCTGGCGCACGGCACGCCGGATGAGCTGATGTGCGATACCACACTCGAAGCTATTTACGGCCTACCCATGCAGGTATTGCAGCACCCCAGCGGCGATCATCGGATTGCCGTGGCCCAGTAGGCCTTCTTGTAAAACGCATTGATTCGCAACTAACGCTTCAATTGATAAGCATTATCGCTTAAGCTGAGACGACCACTTTCAACCTGCACTGCATTGGCGTATCACCCTGGCCAACAAGCAGGTGTGCTTGAGCTTGCACAAAGCTCATGTTCGGGAGTTCCGTTATGCCGCCGCTTGCTCTAGATCATTCAGCCCACGCCCCTACGCTTGCCGATTGCTATCAAGGGCAGCTGGTGCTGTTTACGCCGCCGCTGATCGGCGGCACGCCCCCGTCGGGTGCGGTCAAGGCATCACGCTGGCGTAATACTGCGCTTTTAGAGCAGGATCTATCCCACTACGCCGCCCGCTACCCGGGTGGCGACAAACGCGCCATTACTTCGCTGTGGTCGAAGTGGCACTTCAGCGCGCTGACCGTTCCCACTATTGCCTCTCACCTTCTGCTCAATCGCGATTTGCCGGTAGAGCTCGATGATGTGCACGTCATCCTCAACGAGGAAGGCTGCACCCAGCGGCTGTGGCTACCTCATGAAGGCGAACCGATGGGCACCGAGGCAGGCAGCGAACGTTTCGCCAAGCTGATTGACCAGCACTGGGCGCCGCTGATCGAGCGCCTGGCGGCCATTTCCGGCGCGGCCCCGCGCGTGTTCTGGAGCAACGCCGGCGGCTACCTGGATTACTACGTGAATCTGCTTGCCGAGCACCCCGACGTCAATCATGAGGCGCTTGAAGCCGTCCGGGCGCTGCTGGAATCACGCCACCTTGGCGGGCAGCGCAATCCGCTTTTCGAGCCGGTACGCACCTACACGCCCGACGGCAGCGATGAAGAGAAGCGGGTGCGCAAGCTCTGCTGTCTGCGCTACCTGCTTGATGAGTTCAGCGTATGCAGCAACTGCCCGCTGGAAGGATGTGACCGGGTGGCGCGCAAGCGCGCCCCCTGATATCACCTGTCGAACTACTTACCCCATCAAGTATTGATCTGGGCAACGGCGTCCTGGCTTGCCAGGTCACGCTGGGCGCCGGTCAGCTCATGAAGCTTACCCTGAGACATCTCCAGAAGCCGGTCCGCGTGGGCGAAGTAGCTGTCGTCGTGGCTGATCGCAAATACCGTCTTGCCCATTTCCCGCAGGTGGGGCAAAAGCTCGCGATAGAAAAGCCGCCGGAACTGCGGATCCTGGTCCGCCGCCCACTCATCGAGCAGCAGAATATCCCGCTCTTCGGCAATGGCGAGTAACAGTGCCAAACGCTTGCGCTGGCCTTGGGAAAGCTGGGTATTGATTACCCGGTCGCCTTCCCATTGCAGCTTCTGCTGCATCTGCAGCCGTTCAAGCCAGGTGGCGACCAGCGCGGGATCGGCTTTTTGCCCGTCCGGGCCCATGGCCAGGTCGAACTGATGAAAATCGGTGAACACGCTGGCAAAGTGCGCTCTGAAGTCCTGCCACTGCGCTGGGGTAAGAACCTGACCATCCACCTTGATGTGTCCGCCCTCGGGCCGGTAAAGACCGCTCAAGAGGCGTGCCAGGGTCGATTTACCGCTACCATTGCCGCCGATCAGAAATACCTGCTCGCCGCGCGTGAGCGTCAGGTTGATGGGCCCGACGTGAAAGCCTTCGCCGTGCGCGCTTTCAGGGTAGTGATAGGTGACGTCAACCAGTTCCAGGCGCTGCCAGTCGGTAAAGCGGTTCTCGACACCAAAGCCCGGCTGATACTCGGCAAGCTCGAGGCTTGCCAGCTTGTCAAACGCTACCTGGGCGCTGATCAGGGTGGGCCAGGCGCCGATCGCCTGAATCAACGGAGTGCGCAAGAACAGCAGAGTCAAAGCGAAGGTGGCCGCCACCGCCGGCGTTGCCCACCCCAGGCCATTGGCCATGAAGAACACCACGCCAATGGCGCCCAGCATCATGATGTTGGACCAGTTGCCGGCGCTTAGATGGTAAGTATCGGCGCGAATGATGTGGTAGCGGTACTCCCGCGCATTCGCGGTGTAGGTTTCATCAAAGAAATGTTTCGCCCGATCGCGGTTCAGTGCCAGCTCCTTACGCCCTTCAATCGCCGACTGGTAATCCTTGTATAAACGGTCTTCGCTTTCCCGCACCAGGTTGAAGTGCCGATATACTCGAGACACCAGTACCCAGCCAGCCCACATGGTGAACGCGATCCACACTACCGTGATGACCACCATCTGCGGCGAAAGCCAGGCCAGATAGGCAATCGAGGCAAGTGTCAGCACCACGCCCTGCACAAGCTCCGGCAGGCGTACAAAGCCGATGGTGATGTTGCGTACATCGCTTGAAAGGCTTGCCAGAAGCGTGGCGTTACCCAGCTGCTCAAGGCGCTCGATGTCGGTATCCAGAATGCGCTTTACCAGCCGCGAGCGCAGATCAAAGACAAAGTGGTGCCCAAGCAGCGTCAGCGCAAGCTGCGTACCCAGCGTTACTGCCAGAAGCACCGCCAGCAGACCGAGAAACTGCGGCAGGGCGGAAAGCGGGCTGCCCACCTCGATCAACCGCTGGTTGATAAAGGCAATCACCCCGACTCCCAGCCCCGCACTGAAAAGGCTCAGGCCGATGGCGCCTAGAAACGGCCAGCGGTAATGACGAAAGACAACCTGCAACAGCTCCATGCGCACTTCCCTACGGCGTTGATAGGCGGCAAATTGTGACGCACTAACGCCCCAAGTCAATAAACAAAGTGATTTTCATTTACCTAGACGCGCCTGCTTAAACGCACGGATGTCACGCGAAGGGAGACAACCTGTAAAGGTCGACTTAACCGCCTAGGGCTCGGCAAAAATCAGCAGCAGGGTGCAGCTCGCCACTCCCAGGGCAAAGGGCCAGAACTGGCTGCGCCGGTCTTCCGGCAGCTCTTCTTTAAGCACGTTCAGCACCACACCGCCGGCTACGAAGGCATACAGCAGGCCGACAAAGGCCTCGGTGACCTCAACGGCCATGCCCACCAGCCAGCCAATGATAACCGCGCTTGCCAGCACCCAGCGCCCGCGGGCCAGGTAGCGATCGCGATGATGGCGCACCAGGCCGTGGTCATTGACCAGAAAATGCGCGCTCATGGCCAGAAAAAAGAACACCACGTCGGGAAACTGATTGTCGCGATACACCAGCAGATAACCAATCAGCGCGTTGTAGAGCGAAAAGGAGCCCACATGGATCCAGAATACACCCTCAAGCTTTCTGAAATGAGTCTTGGCACCCTTTCGAAAAGGCTCTGAATGGTGGGAAGCTACCTGCTCGAGGCCGTAAAACACCGCCAGACCAATCAGTGCGACGATATAGGCATTGTGCTCGAGAACTGCCAGAAGGCCATGGGCGTTGATCGTTTCATGGGCTTTGCTCAAGGCCGGAAACACGTGAATGAACACGTAGGCGACCGAGATGCCGCCCGCCAGCGAAAGCCAGGCGCTGCGTGGCACGGCGCTTAGCTTGCGAAGCTTGCTGGCGTACACATGAACGGCGGCCAAGCCAATGATGAACGCGATTTGCTGACCCATGGCGGTTCTGCTCCCTGCGCGCCGTGCTGGTGTTGTTGTCTAGTAAACGCTTGGTCAGTCCTTAATCGAACAGGCTCATGCGTTTGGTGACGGTATCGCGCTTGATACGCCAGTGAAACAGCGCCCCCGCCACATGCAGCGTGGTCAACACCACGATTGCCCAGCCAATACGTCCGTGCCAGGTATAGAGCTGGCTGGAAAGCGCGGGCCGTTCGCCAAGAAGGCCCGGCAAGTGCCAGTGGAAGAACTCGATGGGATAGCCGCCGGTGGCGGTGGCCGCCCAGCCAAGTAGCGGCATGATGATCAACGCCAGATACAGCAGATGATGCACGCTGGTACTGACGATGCGCTCAAAGGCATTCAGGGGCGGGTCATGGTCCGGTACTACGAAGGCGATGCGGGTAATGATGCGCAGGGTCATCAACAGCAAGAGGGTGATACCCAGCGTCTTGTGACTGGTGTACAGCAGGTTCGTCAGCGTATTGCCGAAAAGCTCGACGGTGCCTTCATACCCTAATGTGCCAAAGGTGAACCCGCTGGCAAGCGCCAGCAGCACGCCCCCGGCTACCAGCCAGTGAAGCACCCTATGGGGGTAAATGTAATGGTCCAGCTCGTGCATGCAGCGCTCCTAGTGCAACGTTATATGGCGTTCAGTCTAGTGTAGTCGGGCCAAGGCGGGTCGCTTAACCTCTCAACGCTAGACCTCTTGTCGCCAGGTTTGAGGCAGTTTAGCGTCTCCTGCCTTCAGCTCATACCGCTTCGCTTGGTGCGGCCAGCTGCTCGCGGATCAGCTCACCGAGCCGCCGAGCAGGCTCTGAGGGGCGGTGAGGGGCGCGGTGTAGCGCCAGCTCGATCATGGGCAGAGCCGGCAGGCCGCTGCTTTCATCCAGTGGACGCAGCGATGGGGTAAGCATGCTGCGCGTCACCACCACTACGGCCAGCCCGGCGATCACGATAGGCGCAAGTCCGGCCATCGACTGACTGGTATAGGCCACCCGCCAGTTACGCCCCGCCCCCTGCAACGCCTGCTCGGCCACTTCCCGAAAGACGTCGGCGCCGGGTGAATAAAGCGCCAGGGGTATCGGGTCGCTTAGAAGGGGCTGCTGGTTGACACCCACGGCCCAGACCAGCGGTTCGCGGCGAATCACGTCGCCCCCCGGCGAATTGCGCTGGCGGGTAACCAGCGCCAGATCAAGCTCGGCGGCCTTTACCTGCTCGACCAGGTGAGCACTCGTGCCGCAGATAACTTTCAACCCCACGGCCGGGTAAAGCTGGTGAAAGTAGGCAAATACCGAGGGCAGCAGCGAGGCGTAATCCTCGGGTATCCCAAGCGTCAGGTCGCCGGTGACCTGCTGGGCCTGCATGTCGCCCCAAGCTTCGTCATTCAGCGCCAGAAGGCGCCGCGCATGGGTCAGCAGGCGTTCGCCGTCAGGGGTAAATCGCAGTCGGCGTCCATCGCGTTCGTGAAGACTTAGCTCAAGATGTGCCTCCAGGCGCTGTAGCTGCATGCTCACCGTCGACTGCGTATAGGACAGGCGCTTGGCCGCCGCAGTGACGCTGCCCGTATCGGCAATCGCCACCAGCGTGCGCAGCAACGTGAGGTCCAGAGTAGGGGCGCGCATATATCACCTTTTGTGATCAAAGCTATCAATAAAGATCGATATTGTGATGTTTTATTGGCGAGTATGCTGCTTTGCACATGTTCCAGGCAAGGAGACCGCTCATGCAACGCACTCACTCCCCTATCGTGTTCCCTCGTTGGTACAGCGTCGGCGCCGCTTTGGTGGCAGTCGTGCTGTGGAGCGTGGCGCCGCTGCTTGCTGAACGTGCCCATACGTCCTCGCCTCTTCAGCTGACTGCCTTGACGCTCCTGGCAGGCGCTTTGGCTACCATGCCGCTGAGCCGCCGCGTCAACGTGGCAAGCTGTAGCCGCAGCTGGCAGCTGGGCATCTGGTTAGGCATTCCTCTGTTGATTCTGGGTGCCGTCAGCACCTACTTCATCGGCATGCGCCTGGCGCCAGCGGCGGAAGCCGCCCTGATTACCTATACCTGGCCGGTACTGTTTGTGCTGTTGAGCCAGTGGAGTCGTTTCGGCAAGCTGCGCCTGGCGGGCGTGACGGGGGCACTGATTGCGTTTTCCGGCGCGGCGCTGCTGCTGGTTCCCCAGGCGCTGAGCAGCGGACTCGGTGGTGCCACCGTGGGTTACGGCCTTGCGCTGCTGGCGGCCTGCTGCTGGGCGCTCTACTCATGGGTAAGCCAGGCGGCACCGGTTTCCATTACGCCGCTACTGCCGCGCATGCTATTGATTGCCTGCGCGATGACAACGCTTGCAAGCCTGGCATTTGAAGGCCACCCCGCCCTGCCCAGCACCGAAGCGCTGCTGGCAGGCGTCGCCCTGGGCCTTGGCCCCTACGGCATCGCCATGGTGGCATGGGATAAAGCCCTGCGCTGGGGCCATGCAAGCCTGGTGGGGAGCCTGGCCTATGGCGTACCCATTCTGGCTGGCCTTCTATTGGTATTGGCAGGCGTCAGCGTGCTGGACTGGCGCCTGCCAACCGCCGCGCTACTCGTTGTGATTGGCTGCCTCAACGCCGGCCGATAAGGGCTCGAACATCACATTACCCGCGCTATCCAGGGCTATTGCCCCAGATAGCGCGGCTTGGCAACGCCTTCAAGATCTTCGAAAGGTATAAAGAGCTCCGGCTGACCAACGGCGTAAGGCGCAATTTCGTAGACGTTGAATTTCACCACCCAGCTATCTTCCAGCGGCGCCACGTTACGGCTTTCACTTAGCGGCCAGTTGATCACATACTGGTCGTCGTAACCCATTTCAGCCATCCACCGCCTGTGCGCCTGAAGCAGCGCTTCCTGAAACGCACCGTCCTGGCCATCCAGCAGCATGTCATCCAGACTTACCGCTCGCGACTGGCGCTCATCAATCACCATGAAGGCTGTTGAAGGTAGCCCATGAGCCTGCCCCGCGTGGTAGACGTAGCTTGTCAGCTCAAGCACCAGCAGGCCGTCGTGCTGGGCATATACGCTAGCCTCCATCTGCGCTTCGCTCGCCATGAACTGGGGCAGCATTTCGCTATCCTCGCCGGCTCTGGCAAAAAACGCCTCTGCATAGCCGTCCCACTCTTGCGGGGGGTCGGCAGGGGCATCGGTCATGTCCATGGCAAGCGCCAGCAGACGGCGTTTCAGCTCGTCACTCAAGTCAGGATCGTCGGGGAAAACGAGCGATGATACCGTCACTTCGGAGCAGTGTTCGCGCTGACACCCAGGCTCTACAAAGCGCTTTTCAAGCGGCTGATAGCTGAGTGAAGGCGAGGTAACCCTCTCTGCTTCGGGCGACTGGCAGCCGCTGAGAACCAGCGCCGCAAGCGCAGCGCCACTTAACTTGCCATACATCATTTTATACCTCCCTGTAATACGGCTCTCGCCGCTCTTCAACCATTGAGCGTAGCCAAACATAAACGCCCCTGCTCACTCTCATGGGCAGGGGCGTTTCAGACAACGCTAGAAACGTTACATGCTGGGCTGCATCTGAGTGGGCTCAGCGCTCACCTCAAGCTCGAACAAGCCGCTTCCCATGGTGCTGAAACCGCGCGCCATCACCCGATAGGTACCGGGCAGCAGCTGCTCTTGAAGGCGCGCATCGGTGCCATTGCCACCGTCGTCATCGCTGTAGGCAACACCTTCGCCTTCAAGCTCAAGATAGGCATCGAAATCGCTGGAGCGCATATCAAGTGTTACCAGCGAGCTTTCTTCAAGCTCAAGCTCATAGATCAGAGGCTCACCATTGAACCAGCCATTGAGGGTCTCATCCGGCGTAATTGCCCCGTCATTGCGAAGCGTCACATCGTCCGGCAACGCATGAGGCGCCATGGTGATGGTAAACAGACCGCTGTCGGTACCGTAGGCAGTACGTGCCGTCAGCTCGTAGGTGCCCGGCTCCAGGAAATCGGCAATGCGCGCATCCAGATCACCACCGCTATCGTCATCTTCACGGTAGTAGCCATTGGGGCCTTCAAGCACCAGATAAGCGTCCACATCGCTTGACGTCATGTCGATCTGATAAAGACCGGCCTCTTCGACCTCAATCTGATAGGTCAGATCCTGACCACTGTACCAGCCGTTCAGCGAATCGTCGGGAACGATGGCGCCGTCGTTGCGCAGCTCCCCGTCACCGGGCAACTCCCGCGGCTCGGCGGTCAGCGTGAAAAGACCTTCGCCTTCACCGTAAGGCGCTCTTGCCGTCAGCGTGTATTCGCCGGGGGCCAGGAAATCGGAAATGCGGGCATCCAGATCACCGGCGCTATCGTCATCCTCACGGTGGTAGCCGTTCGGACCATCAAGTTCCAGATAGGCATCAAACTCATCGGAGCGCATTTCCAGCTGGTACATGCCAGCTTCTTCGATGGTCAGCGTAAACTCGCTGGGAGAACCGGCAAGCCAGCTGTCCAGCGGCGCATCAAGGGTCAGTACGTTATCGTCGCTCAGCTCGATGACCCGGCTGTTCAGGGTGTAAGGGCCGTAGCTGCTGGCATCACCACCGCTGACCACCACCATGTAGTCACCGCCCTCTTCTATACGGTGACGCACCATTGAGGCACTGTTCAAAAGCTGGAGTTGGTCGTCATAAAGCGCGACCACGCCGTTCAACGCCCCGCGCAAGCTAAACTCGACCAGGTCGCCCTCTTCAAGGCTGATCACGTAGCGGTCGTAGCGGCTGCCGTCGTTACCATTGAGCATGTCGCTTGCCGTGATTTCCCCCTGCATACGCTCGCCAAGGGTGACGCCATCAAGACCTGCCAGCGCACCCGAGGCGCCGTCCGGACCGGTAGTTTCAGTGTTCGATGCTGCAGAAGCGTCAGTGGCAGGCAGCGCTTGGGCAGTTAGAAAGCCAACAACGGCGCCGCCGACGGCTACCAGTATCAGCGCAAAAGGAGAGGACTTGGCCATGAGTACGTCCTTGATTCAGAGCATAAGGAAGTCAGGTTTAAAATTGACTGACGATGCTTAATAGTAAGTAAAAGCCTCAATGAATGACATCATTTTAACGTACCAAACGCCGCCGTCATGCGTTGCTTTTATAAAGCGCTAACCTCCTGAAATCCAAGGCCATAACCCAAAAGACGGAAAATACGCAACTTGGCGCCCAATTGCGCCGAACGTCTTAAAGCTTGCCGCCCCTTGAAGAGCGCGTTACCATCCTCTCGCCTATACGGCACCTCATTGATGCTTGCGAGACTCTCGACACGAATAACTGAGGTACTCCAATGGGAGCCCCTAAACGACTATTTCGAACGAGTTGTTTGGCCGTACTGTGTGTATTTTTTACGGTCAATAACGCGTTCGCCAACGATATCGATGCACAGGAAGGCGTTGCTTCCTACTACAGTGACCGCTTTCAAGGCGCCATGACGGCCAGCGGAGAAGCCTTTGATCAACAGGCGCTCACCGCCGCCCATCCAAGCCTGCCCTTTGGGACGAAAGTGTTGGTAACCCGCGCAGATACCGGGCAAGAAGTGGAAGTACTGATCAACGACCGAGGGCCTTTTGTGAACGGGCGTATCATTGATCTTTCAAAGCGCGCAGCACGCAAGCTGGGCATACTGCGCAGAGGCACGGCCCCCGTCATGGTCACGTTGCTGAATTAACGGATAACACACCCGCCGAGTGTGTGGTACCCCTTAGCTGCTCAACGCCATCGCTGCCACGCGATACCGTCAAAACCCAATAGGGCGCTCCTAAAAGAGCGCCCTATTTTTTGGCTCGTTCACGCGTGAAAAAAATAACGAACTTGCAAGCAGGTTAATGATCTCTATGCTGCAAGTACATTGATCAGTCATGGCTTTGCAGGAGGCACCCATGCAATCACGTTATTTTACTCTTACCGACTACCCCAACGGCCTGCCGGAGCGCGAGCTGTTTTCCCTGGAAACCCAGGAACTCCCTGAGCTCAATCAGGGCGAAGTACGCATTCGCAACCGCTGGCTTTCCGTAGACCCTTACATGCGCGGTCGCATGAGCGGTCAGCATACTTACGTTGCGCCGTTTCGCCTTGGCCAGCCCATGGAAGGTGGCGCAATTGGTGAAGTGATCGCCTCGAACGATGAGCGCTTGAAAGAGGGCGACATCGTGAGCCACATGGGCGGCTGGCGCGATATTGCGCAGATTTCAGCAGAAGGCGTTTATCCGCTGCCCAGCGCCGACGTCCCCGAACAGGCTTACCTGGGCGTGCTGGGCATGCCCGGCATGACTGCCTGGACGGGCCTTAACCTGATCGCCGAATGTCGCCCCGGCGATAACGTGCTGGTCAGTGCTGCCAGCGGCGCGGTCGGCTCCCTGGTCGTTCAACTGGCCAAGGCCAAGGGTTGCCACGTGGTGGGCATCGCCGGCGCGGCGCACAAGCTTGCCTGGCTTGAATCGATGGGTGTCGAGCCGGTCACTTATAAAGACCGCGGTGCTCACGAACTCAGTGATGCCATCCGCCTGGCAAGCCCCGAAGGCATCGATGTGTATTACGAAAACGTAGGCGGCATCTGCCTGGAAGCGGCGCTGAGCCAGCTCAACGAAGGCGCACGCATTGCCGTATGCGGCATGATCGATACCTACAACGCCGAAAAACCCGCGCCGGGGCCCAGCAACATGTCGCAGATGGTGGTACGTAAAGCCAGAATGCAGGGCTTCATCGTGGCGGATCACTGGGAGCACTACCCTGAATTTCTGAAGGAAGTGACACCTCAGGTAGCCGCTGGCGATATCGACTATAAGGAAACGGTCAAAGAGGGGCTTGAAAGTACGCCCGATGCGTTTCTGGAACTGTTCGAGGGCGGCAATACCGGCAAGATGCTGGTTAAACTGACCGATTGATAGCGCGTTTTTCAAGCCTTCAAGAACCGCTTTACGCTCAGGGCTGCCCTTTCCGGGGCAGCCCTGTATTTTTTGAGCAGGATTTATTCTCGAATCGGTTCGACCAAAAGCGAATTGATAATTAAAATAAATGCGCCACCAATGTGTTTTAACCCATCGTTTGCACCGAATGATGGGTTAACGCACGTCTATAGCGGCTAGTCGGCGCCACTGCCCGCTAGCCCTTGATACGTTGTTAACAGGGGAATCCCATGGAACAAAACACCCGCGCCCGCAGCAAATGGCCAGCCATCGTGCTTGGCCTGCTGCTAGCCGCTGCTGGCCTTGCGCTAGCCATCGGTGGGGGCAAACTGCTCAGCCTGGGCGGCAGCGCCTACTACTTGATTGCCGGCGTTGCCGTCATCGTCGCCGGCATACTGCTGGCCCTGCGCAAAGGCGCTGCTTTATGGCTCTATGCCGCGATACTCTTTGCCACGCTAGTATGGGCGCTATGGGAAGTGGGCCTGGACTGGTGGCAACTGGTGCCGCGGGTGGCGATCCCCTGCCTGATTGCGATCATCATGCTACTGCCCTGGTGGCGCAAGCCGCTTCGCTCGCGTGGCGGAAGTCTGGCGCTTGCCGCAAGCATTGCCGCCGCCATCCTGGTGGCCATTGCCAGCCAGTTTGATGACCCGGCCCACATAGAGGGCACCCTGGCGGATAACCGTGCAAGCACCGAGGCAAACCCGGCCCAGGTGGCAGGTGACGACTGGCCAGCCTACGGCGGCACCAACGCCGGCACCCACTACTCCTCGCTTGACCAGATCACCCCGGAAAACGTCGGCGAGCTTGAAGAGGTATGGCGCATTCAAACCGGCGACGAGCCAGGCCCCAACGCCCCGCCCGAGATCACCAATCAGAATACGCCTCTGAAAGTTAACGACAGCCTGTATATCTGCACCTCACACAGCCGCGCCATGGCGCTCTCGCCGGAAACCGGTGAAACCTTGTGGGAGTTCGATCCCGAGATCAGTACCCAAGGTGCCGAAGACTTCTCCGGCTGGGCGCACATGACCTGCCGTGGCCTGGCCTATTATGATGCGGCCAACTATGCAGGCGGCGCTGCGGATAGCGAAGATGACAGCACCGATACCGCCGCGGCACCGTCGCCGCTGTTTGCCGACAGCGACGCTTTCGCCATCGACGTATCGCTGCTTAACGGTTTTGACACTACCGCGACGGATGAGGGCGAAAATGCCCCCTCGGCCATTATCAGCCAGACCGACGTCATGTGTCCGCGCCGCCTCTATCTGCCTACTGCCGATGCCCGCCTGATTGCGCTCAATGCCGACACCGGCGAGCCCTGCGCCGGGTTTGGCGATAACGGCGAGGTCGACCTTACGCGCAACATCGGCAGTTTTGATCCGGGCGGCTACTACTCCACATCGCCTGCCACGGTGACCGAAAATCTGGTGATTCTGGGCGGCCACGTTACCGACAACAGCTCAACCGATGAGCCTTCCGGCGTGATTCGCGCCTTTGATGTGCGCACCGGCGAGCTGGTGTGGAACTGGGACAGCGGCAACCCTGAAGAAACCGAGCCGCTGGCGGACGATGAAACCTATACCCGCAACTCGCCCAACGTGTGGGCACCCATCAGCGTGGATGAAGACCTGGGGCTGGTTTACCTGCCCATGGGTAACGCCACTCCGGACCAATACGGTGCCAACCGCACCGAAAACGACGAAACCTATAGTGCAGGTCTCGTTGCGCTCGAACTCGAAACCGGCCAGGTAGCCTGGGTCTACCAGTTTGTTCACCATGATCTGTGGGACATGGACATGCCGGCCCAGCCGGTACTGATTGATCTGGCCACCGATGAAGGCACCCAACCTGCGGTGATTCAGCCGACCAAGCAGGGCAGCCTTTACGTGCTTAACCGGGAAACCGGCGAGCCGATCGTGCCCATCGAGGAAATTCCCGCTCCGCAAGGCGCGGTGGAAGGTGACTGGACGGCAGAAACCCAGCCGCGCTCGGCGCTGAACCTGCTGCCACCGCCGCTTACCGAGCGCGACATGTGGGGCGCCACGCCGTTTGACCAGATGATGTGTCGCATCCAGTTCAATTCGCTGCGCTATGAAGGCCAGTACACGCCGCCATCGCTGGAAGGCAGCATCGTCTACCCGGGTAACGTGGGGGTGATGAACTGGGGCGGTGTCGCGGTTGATCCGGAGCGTCAGGCGCTGTTCACCGGGGCCAAGTATCTGGCCTTCGTGTCACGCCTGATTCCGCGTGATGATGTGGAAGAGGGCCAGGGTTCGGCCAGCGAACAGGGCCTGCAGCCCAATGCCGGCGCGCCCTATGCCGTCGAGCTTGGCCCGCTGCTCTCCATCTTCGACCTGCCCTGCCAGGCGCCCTCCTGGGGCGACGTGGCAGGTATCGACCTGCAGAGCGCCGATGTTGTCTGGAAGCACCGCAACGGCACCACGCGTGACAGCATGCCGCTTGGCCTGCCCATCGGCCTGCCTGTCGGCGTACCGGCCTTGGGCGGCCCGCTGACCACCGCCGGCGGCGTTACCTTCATGAGCGGCACGCTGGATCAGTACCTGCGCGCTTACGACATCACCACCGGCGAAGAGCTTTACAAGGCTCGCCTGCCGGCCGGTGGCCAAGCCACACCGATGACCTATACCGGCGCCGATGGCCGCCAGTATGTGGTGATCTCGGCCGGGGGCCACGGCACCTTTGGTACCAAGATGGGTGATTACGTGATCGGCTACGCGCTGCCGGAGTAACTAGCGCCAGCAACATGAAAACGGGCAGCCCATGGGCTGCCCGTTTTTTATGGTCCGTTCGATGAACGCGAAGCCTTAAAAACGCACCTCTACCCCACCATAAACGCTGCGCCCCGGCGCCGGCTCATAGTAACGGCCGAAGGTGCCGTTCAGGCGCACGTTGGCGTAGTGCTCCTCGTCCAGCAGGTTGCGCACGCCTACGTAAGCGTTCAAAAGCGTATCGCCGCCCAGGCGCCAGCCATCACCTACCCGCAGGTTGACCAGCCAGTAGCTGTCGATATCGGTTTCGTTGGCGTTATCTGCCACCATGTCGCCGATATACTCGGTCTCGAGCGTTGCAAAGCGCTCGGCAAGCCCCTGCCAGGTCAACTGGTTGATCCAGGTCTGTTCGGGCAGCCCGGGAATGCGATTCCCGTCAAAACGCTCGCTTGGCGTGGAGAACGCATCGAACTCGTAGCGAGCGAGGGTCAACGCACTGTTCAGCCGCCACTGGTCGGCAAACTGCCAGCCCAGGGAAAGCTCCACGCCGTCGCGGTTGGTATCGCCCGCATTCTGGTAAAAGGTGCGCCCGCCTTCATCATAAGGCACCAGCTCATCGCGCACGCGCACCGAGAACAGCGCCACATCGTAATCCATGGCCAGCGGCTCGATATAACCGCGCATGCCCACTTCACGGTTCCAGGCTTTTTGCGGCTCTATGGACGGGTTGAAGCCGCCGCCGGCCGGGTTGGCAAACTCGGAGAACGTCGGGGTTTCAAAGGCGGTACCGGTATTGAGATACACCTGGTGTTCGGGGCGATAACGGTAGCTGAGTCCGGCCGAGCCGCTCCATTCGTTGAAAGTGCGGTCTCCGCTTTGATCACCATCGGCAAGATAGCGGTCATCCACATCCAGGTCGATTCGGTCAAACCGTGCGCCCAGCGAAAGCGTCAGTTGATCGGTCAAGCCCAGGTCCCCCTGCCCGAATACCCCGGCCGAGGTTGCCTTCTGGGTTTCATCCGCCACCTGCTCGCCCACGCCGCCCTGCGCATTGACGCGCCGCCGGAACCGGTCATCGTCCTGGCGGGCAATATCCACGCCCGCCACATAGTCAAACGGCAGCTCGCCAAGCATGATGCCGTGGTGGTACTCACCGCTTACGCCCATATAGTCGCGCTGATAACCCAAGCGGCTGTCGCCGACATAAGGCAACTGCTGTTCAAAATCGCGCCGGGCGATAAACCCCTTGAGATAGAGCTCACCGGGGCCGGCCGCCAGGTCTTCATACTGAAGCCCTACCAACTGCTGGTCGACACTCTGGTGAGCGTCCAAGGCCCGCGAATTTGGCGCGGCCTGATGGCGCCCACGCGCTACCTCGTTGGCATTCAGCGCGCCGGGGTCTTCCGAGCGCGGGTTTTCCAGCAGATTCACGATCGCGGTCAAGGCGCGCTCGCTACCCAGCTCGCGACGCAGCTTGGCGTTGAGCAGGTACTTCTCGGTGGAACTCTGGTCCCGATAACCATCCACGTTCAGGGCAGACAAGCTGACGTGGTGCGACCAGTCGCCGTTTTGCCCGCCGTTTTGCAGTGAAAGCTTCTGATAGCCATCGCTACCCGCCTCGACGCGCAGCCTGGAGCCTAGGTCACTACGCCCATCGGCGGTGGTGATATCGATCACCCCGCCAGCGGCGTTGCCGTAAAGTACCGATGAAGGGCCACGGATGACCTCGATACGCTCGGCGCTATCCAGGTCGATGGCATCCAGCTGCGCCTGGCCGTCGGGAAGCGTGTAGGGAATGCCATCCACCATTACCGTGATGCCGCGCACGCCAAACGGAGCGCGGGCGCCAAAGCCACGAATGGAAATGCGCTGGCCCTGAGCGAAGTTGTCACGGTTTTGCAAGAAGACCCCGGGAACGCCTACCAACGCCTCATCCAGGCGCACACGCTGCTGCCCCTGAGCGATGGTTTCGCGGTCGATGGTGGAAACCGCAGCCGGTGTGGCATAAAGCTCCCGCGCCAGGCGCGGCGCGCTGACCTCAACGGTCGGCAGCGCCTCAGCAGATGACGGTGGCGCACTCTGCGCCCAGGCTGACCCCGACATCGCCCAGCCCGCCAGCATCAGCGAGGGTGGCAATAGTTTGTACATGGCTTCCCTTCCCCTTGTTTTGATAAGAACCGGCTGCAACCTGATGAACCCTAACGAAAACGCCGGGTCAATCGTAAGCGCAGCGGTTCGCTAAGTTTGAACCTTGCGTCTACACTTGCAAGTAGTAACGTACCGATTAAGCAAAGGAGGCTTTATGGCGCTTACTGCAACAGATCCGATCAAGATGATTTTTGCCATCATCTTACCGCCACTGGGCGTATTTTTTGAGGTGGGCCTCAAGGGACATTTCTGGCTCAATATCATCCTGACCCTGTTTGGCTTCATTCCCGGCATCATTCACGCATTTTATGTGATTTTGAAGCACTAGCCTGAAAAGCCGCCAACGAATATCCAAGCCGCCTGAGCTCACGCCCAGGCGGCTTTTTTATTCCACCTACGTTGCAGGTTAACGGCTGACGGCGGAAGGGTCGTCTGCCTCGACGGGCGTTTCGCTGAGCTTTTCGCCTTCACTGCGGGCGATCACTGTGGTGCCTACCAAGTCGCCGGTCACGTTCAACGCAGTGGCGCCCATCCCCACCAGGGCATCGATGGCGGTCAACAGCACCACGGTTTCGATGGGTAGTCCTACCTGGGCAAACACCGTAGCGATCATGATGATCCCCGCCCCTGGCACACCAGCGGTACCTACCGACACCAAGGTGCCGATCAGCACGATCTGCACCATGCTGACAAAATCGAGCGGTGCGCCGATCACGTTGGCGGCGAAAACGGCGGAAATCGCGATGCGAATCGCCGCGCCATCCATATTGAGCGTAGCCCCGAGCGGCAGGCTGAATCCGTACACGCTGCGCGAAATCCCCAGCCGCCGCGCCGCGTTGATGGTCAGTGGCAAGGTGCCGGAGCTGCTCTGTGTGGCAAACGCAGTGGCCATGGGCGTGCGCGCTTCGCGAAAGAAGGTTCGAAGTCTCACGCCGAACAGGCGCATGATCACGCAGTAGATCACCAGTTGCAGGGCGAGTGCGATATACAGCACCATCACCATGTCGCCCAGCGACAGCAGCGTATCCAGGCCCTGCTGGCTGACCGTCTCGGACACGATGGCGAACACGCCGATGGGCACCACGTGCAGCACACCGGCCATTACCTTGAGCGTGACGCTGTTCAAGCCTTCGATTACCTCATACAAACGCTCGGCCGCTGCCGGCTGGGCACTTTGCCGCAGCTTCAGCAGCGCAAACCCGAACACCAGCGCGGTAAAGATAATGCCCAGCAGGTTCTGCTCGGCAAAGGCGCCGATGATGTTGCTCGGCACAATACCGAGAATGACATCAACCAGGCCGGGGTTTTCCGGTGCCGTGAAGCTGGCATTCTCGTCCAGCGTCATGCCACTTCCCGGGCTGAACAGCGAAGCCACGCTCAGTCCCACGACAATCGCCAGCGCCGTGGAGACGAGATAGTAGGCAAACACCTTGCCCCCCACGCGCCCCACGCTGCCCTCGCGGGACTGATTGATACCCACCATCAGCGTAAACAGCACGATAGGCACGATCAAAAACGTCAGCAGGCGCAGCAGCAGATCACCCACCGGCCCAAGCCATGTGGCAACGGCGTCACCGCCCACAAGCCCCACCACAACGCCGAGCACCAGCGCGATGGTGACGCGAAGAATCAATGAGGTATTCATGTAACGTTTTAAAAGCCAGCTCATCTGGTCACCGTGGTTGGGCAATAGTCGGTCAAAGTATAACGGCTGAGTTTGGCGCTCATGCCGATTCGCTGCTCCCTTCGCGCAGCCAGGCGTGAAACGCCGGGGTGTCCTGCTCGTCACGCAAAGCGTAGTACACCAGACGCAGATGTCGGTCCTCATCCACGATCAGCGAGGTGTGCTCGAAGGTGGCCGCCCCCAAGCCCTCGAGCACAAGGTAGCGCACTCCTTCGCATGGGGCGTGTACCGCGTGCTTTTTTGAATCCGGCCGCGGCGCATTTCATTCACCATCGGGGCCGCAGCGGGCGGGCTTATGCTCTCTAACGCTTTGCCTGTCGGGATGCTTGCTTTAAGCGCTGGCGGGCTTGCTGCCTTGGGGGCGGCATTACAGCTCACCATGCGCAAGCGCCGTCATTAAGCAATGAGTATTAAATACTTAGCACTCGCGAGATAGTCAGCGGTGCCCAAGCGTGAAATATTACCCGAGGCCTGGAAAATAAATACAAAAAGCCTTTGACGCGCGGAGATAATCGTGACACTGTAGCGTCAGTTGGTTAGCAAGCAGCATGGTTTCAGAAGTGTACGATCTTTTTCGGCAAGCCTGATATTGTATTCCTTGTTTCACCCGCTACTTAATCTGGGTAATACCAGGAACTTTATTACAGCGCATATGCGCGAAAGGATCTAATCATGGCAACTGGCACAGTTAAATGGTTCAACGACACTAAAGGCTTCGGTTTCATCGCTCCTTCTGACGGCAGCGACGACCTGTTCGCCCACTTCTCCGAAATTCAGTCCGACGGCTTCAAAACCCTTCAAGAAGGCGCTAGCGTTTCTTTTGACGTTACCCAGGGTAAAAAAGGCCTTCAGGCTTCTAACATCAAGCAAACTTCTTAATCTTTTAGATTAACAGTTTGTGCGGACTTCGGTCCGCCCCACAAGGCCCGCTCATGCGGGCCTTGTTGCGTTTGGGCGTTACATGAAGACATGAGCTACAGCGCAAGGTTAGCTACCCCTACGCTCAATAGGTCTGGACTAACCGTTGCGAACGAGCTTGCTCAGCTGCACGTCTACGGTCACGCTCAATGCCTCAAGGGCGGCCGCCCTCTCCCGGCCCTCAGCCGTTGCCCGGTAAAGGTGCGGTGTCATCGCCAGTAAATCGGCAATCGCCGCTTTACCCTCCAGCGTTAACGAGTAGTTCAGCGTTTGGGTATTCGCCTGCGTAAACCCTTCCGGGACCGGTGCATTACTTACGCGCTCGGGTTTGAGCGTCGGGTAGATGACCTCGCGAAGCTCGCGCAGATGATTTGGCCCGGCCTCCACCTGAAGCCAGACGCCGCCCGGCTTGAGCACTCGCGCAAACTCCTCCACCACGGGAAACCCGAACATGCACAGCAGCCTATCCAGTGCCTGTGCCTGCACGGGGAGATTGGCGTTGCTGCCGACGACCCAGGTTGCGCCAATCGGGCTTTTCTGTCCGGCAATACCCTGTTTGGCGGCGGCCAGTACGGCCCACTTCGAGATATCCAGGCCAATCAACTCAAGCGGCGCTGCATCCGTTGCGGCGTTAGCCAGTTGGCGCAGGTAATAACCTTCGCCACAACCCGCATCCAGGCACGCAAGAGTCGCGCCTTCGGCTCTATCCTCAAGCACGGCCTCGCTTACCGCCTCGGCGATCGGCTGATAATAGCCTGCGTTCAGAAAGCGCTGGCGCGCGGCGACCATGGCTTTGCTGTCGCCGGGGTCAGCGGAGCGCTTGCGCTGAACCGGCAGCAGATTCACATACCCCTGCTTGGCAATATCAAAACTGTGCCCCGCCGCACAGCGCCATGTGCCGCCGGCTTGAGTGAGCGGGTCGCCGTCGAGCGGGCAGGCCAAGGCTTCAAACGGCAGGCTATTCATACACGGCACGCGGGATAACGCGGTTGCGGGTCATGAGATATCTCAAACGATGGTAGCTGAAATGGTAACTGAAAAGGCCTGTTCGCCTGAACCGGCCAGAGCGTACTAAAACACGCAGGCCTTCACTACCCTTCTGTATTTTATTTTTGCGGCGACTCGCGCGCGTAATCCTTGAACAACCCGTGCTGCCACTGACGCACCGCCAGCACCGAGGTGGTACCAAAACGCTGGGTGATGGGTAGTGCACTTTCCCGCTGGCAGAGTTCGTGAAACTCCTTGGCCAGGCGCTGCATGATCTGTTGCCACTCGTCGTTGCCCGCCCGGGATAACAAGCCGTTGAGCACCAGCAGCTTTTCGCTTTCGCTGTCAAAGCGCGAGCGAAAGAACTCGTTGGCAATATACTGTTGGAAGAACTGCTGTATGGGCCCACCAGGGCGCCAGCGGAAATTGGGGGCTACCCGACGCCGGATCCGGTTGCCGGGCAGAAGCTCGATCAGCGCCAGCCGCTCGAGCTTCAATAGCTGGCGGGTACACTCCGCCTCGCTCAACTGGTACTGGCGATGAATATCGGCAAAGCTGTAGCCGTTGAGCACGCATACCGCGACCAGAAACAGTTCGTGGTCGTCGGCGATGCTCTGCTCCTGGGCCTGAGTAAGCTCCTGCAGGCGCCGCTCGTCGGCCTGCATGGCGTGAACGAGTTCGGCAAATTCAATGTCGAGCCGCTCACACATGCACTCAAGGCGTGCTAGCGTGACATGGCGCTCGGCGAACATGCGCTTGACCGAGGCCTCGCTTAGCCCAAGCCACTGGGCCACATCGGCATAGGTCTTGCCCTGTGCGCGAAGCTGGCGTTTCAGGGCATCGAGCAGCGAACCGGTTTGAGACACACTGACCTCCTGGGAAAAGTAGCTTATAACGATACTTTACCGCACGAATAACGCAACTTGTCGTGCGAAGGTTGCGTAAAATGCAGCCGTCACGGAAAGTCCTTCTGACTTCAACACAACCATAAGGCTGACGACTCATGCAACGACTGCTCCGTACGCCGGGCGCCTGGCCCTACCTGATCGCCATTTTCCTCAACGCCTTCGTTGATCTGGGCCACAAGATCGTCATTCAGAACACGATCTTCAAAAGCTATGAGGGCACCACGCAGATCGTGCTGACCGCGCTGGTCAACGCACTGATCCTGCTGCCGTTCATTCTACTGTTCACCCCCGCCGGGCACGCGGCCAACGCCCACCCCAAAGTACGCATTCTGCGCCTTTCTGCCTGGGCGGCGGTCGGCGTGTCGCTGGGTATTACCGCCGCCTACTATTACGGCATGTTCTGGCTAGCGTTTGCCATGACGCTGCTGCTGGCCGTTCAGTCAGCGTTTTATTCGCCCGCCAAGTATGGCCTGATAAAAGGGCTGTTTGGCAAACCGCGCCTGGCCGAGGCCAACGGACTGATTCAGGCAGTCACCATTGGCGCCATTCTGGCGGGCACCGTCGCCTTTACCGCGCTGTTCGAGCACTGGGTAATATCAACCGATCAAACGCCGGGCCAGATGCTTGGCCACATTGCCCCACTTGGCTGGCTGCTGGTGGCCAATAGCCTCATGCAGGCACTTTTACTCTACCGTCTGCCGCTGGATAGCGCGGCCACCCCGCAGGAAAAACTCGCCTGGAAGCACTACTGGCGCGGCCAGACCGCTCGCGAAAACCTCAGCATCGTGGCCCGTCAGCCGGTGCTCAGGCTTTCGATCATTGGCCTGGCCACTTTCTGGTCGGTGGGCCAGGTGCTGCTTGCCGCGTTTCCAGCCTACGCCAAAGCCGCGCTGAACATCGATAATACGCTGGTGCTACAAGGTATTCTGGCTGCCAGCGGCGTGGGGATCGCCCTGGGCTCGATGCTGGCCAGCAAGTTTTCCCATAACCGTATCGAAACCGGGCTGATTCCGGTCGGCGCGCTGGGCGTGGCCATAGGGCTTGGCTGCCTGCCGCTATTTTCCACTCCGCTGACCCAGGCGCTCAACTTCGTGTTTATCGGCCTGATGGGCGGGCTGTTCATCGTGCCCCTGAACGCTTTGATTCAGTTTCACGCCGCCGAGCGGGAGCTGGGCACTGTGCTGGCCGCCAACAACTGGATTCAGAACCTGGCCATGCTGGGCTTTCTGATCGTGACCGCGCTCTTTGCGCTCGCCGGTGCCGACAGTCGCTACCTGCTGATGCTGATTGCAGCGGTGGCCCTGGTGGGCGGCGCCTACACCGTGATCAAGCTGCCCCAGAGCCTGGTGCGCTTTCTGCTCAGCTTCCTGCTGACGCGCCACTACCGGGTAGATGTGCATGGTTTGGAGAACCTGCCTTCTCAAGGGGGCGTGCTGCTGCTGGGTAACCATATCAGTTGGGTGGACTGGGCCATGGTACAGATCGCAAGCCCTCGCCCGGTGCGTTTCGTGATGCTGAGAAGCGTCTATGAGCGCTGGTACCTGCGCGGGTTCTTCAAGGCGCTGGGCTGTATTCCCATCGAGCGCGGCGAAAACGCAAGCCAGGCGCTGGCAGCCGTGGCCGAGCAGTTGAATGCCGGTGAAGTGGTGTGCCTGTTTCCCGAGGGTGCGATCAGCCGTACCGGCCAACTGGGCGAGTTTCGCAGCGGCTATCGGCGCGCCTGCGAAATGGCCAACCCGGATGTCAAGATCGTGCCGTTCTATCTGCGCGGCCTGTGGGGCAGCCAGTTTTCGCGCTCATCGAGCAAGCTCAAGGCGCTGCGCAACGCGCCGCTGCACCGCTCGGTCATCGTCGCCTTTGGCGAACCGCTGCCCAAGGAGACCCCGGCGGACGTGCTCAAGCGGCGCATCTTTGATCAGGCCACGCGTTCCTGGCAGCACGCCATGGATGACCTGCAAACCCTGCCCGATGCGTGGATCAGAAGCGTCAAACGCCGCCCGGGGGAGCTTGCCCTGGCCGACTCGCTGAGCCGCCCGCTCAAGGCCGGCACGGCGCTGGCCGCCAGCCTGATGATGGCCCGGCGAATCCGCAAACTCAGCCCGGCACAGAATGTGGGCCTGCTGCTCCCTACCAGCAGCGCCGGGGTGCTTGCCAATATGGCCACCCTGCAGGCGGGCAAGACAGTGGTCAATCTCAACTACACCGCAAGCCAGGAGGCCCTGGCGTCCGCACTCTCTCAGGCCGATATCAGTACCGTATTCACCTCACAGCGCTTTGTGGAGAAGCTTGCCCAGCGCGGGTTGGAGGTAGATGCCCTGCTGGCCAATTACCGCGTGGTCTACCTGGAAACGCTGCAGGCCTCGATCGGTCGTGCCGAGCGGCTGAGCATGTGGCTGGCCGTGCGCCTGTTGCCTACCGGGATTCTGCGCCAATGCTTTAGCCGCTCTCACTGCGGCGATGCCACCGCGGCCATCCTGTTTTCCAGTGGCAGCGAAGGCGCGCCCAAGGGCGTCATGCTTAGCCACCACAACCTGATGGCCAATATCAAGCAGACGTCTGATGCGCTGAATACCGAGCACGACGATGTCATGATGGCGTCGCTGCCGCTGTTCCATGCCTTTGGCCTCACAGTGACGCAATTCTTGCCGCTCATCGAGGGTCTGCCGCTGGTGTGTCACCCGGACCCTACCGACGCTACCGGCATCGCCAAGGCCATTGCCAAGCACCGCGTGACGATCATGTGCGGCACGTCCAGCTTTCTGCGCCTGTTCACCCGCAGCCCCAAGGTTCACCCGCTCATGCTGGACAGCCTGCGCGTGGTGGTTGCCGGGGCGGAGAAAGTCGATGACAGCGTGCGCGAAGCCTTCCAGAGGAAATTCCACAAGCTGATCTTCGAAGGTTACGGCGCTACTGAAACGGCGCCGGTAGCCGCAGTCAACCTGCCGGATGCCCTGGATATCAACTACCTGCAGGTACAGCGCGGCGCCAAGATAGGCAGCGTAGGCATGCCGCTGCCCGGCACCAGCTTCAAGATCGTCGATCCGGAAAGCTTTACCGAACTCGCCACCGGTGACGCCGGAATGATCCTGATCAGCGGCCCTCAGGTCATGCAGGGTTATCTTGGCGATACCGCGCGAACAGAGAGCGTACTGCGCGAGCTCCACGGCCAGCGCTGGTATGTCACGGGCGACAAGGGGTATCTGGACGACGACGGCTTTCTGTTCATCGTTGACCGCTACTCGAGGTTTGCCAAGATTGGCGGCGAAATGGTGGGACTTGCCTCGGTAGAGCAGGCAGTAAAAGCCACGCTGCCCGACCTGGACACCGCACTCATGGCGGTCAGCGTGCCGGATGCAAGCAAGGGCGAGCGTATCGTGCTGCTTTCCGAGACGCCCCTGGACACCCAGGCGGCACGCGCGGCCATGCTGGAAAACGGCGCCTCGCCGATGATGGTACCAAGCTACTGGTTTACCGTTGAAGCGCTGCCAAGCCTGGGTTCGGGCAAGCCTGATATTGCCGGGGCCAAACGCCTGGCCAAGGCGAAGCTTGCCGAAAGCACCGCGCCATCCGCGTCATGATAAAACCGCGCAATAGCGCAATCTGCCGCTGAATTGCCTGCTTTACAGGCACAGCAATGGCGCTCTTGAAGCGCCATTGCTGCTGGCCGTTTTCAGCAAAACTTGAGGTACCAATACGAGGATTTTTTTCACTTAAAGCGCTGACATTTCTCCATGGTTTCCTTGAACAGAGTAGTTTAAATTTCGCCTCGGTCCTGAGAGCCGCTTTCCTCAGGGGTTCTACCAATCATTGAGGAGGCGCTTGTGCCTAACTCCGCTATCAATATCTACAAGCAGCGCCGTAGCCAATACGTTATTGGCAAAGATCTTCCGATCAGCTCAACGGTGGTGACCGCGCTTATCAAGGAAGCCGTGAAGCAGGCCCCCTCTTCCTTCAACTCGCAAAGCTCGCGGGCGGTGATTCTGTTCAACGACCAGCACGAAGCGTTCTGGCAGCTGGTGATGGACACTCTGCGCAAGATCGTGCCGGCAGAGGCGTTCGCCGCCACCGAGCAGAAAGTCAACAGCTTTTCCGCCGGTGCGGGCACCGTGCTGTTCTTCGAAGACCAGGACGTGGTCAAGGAATTGCAGGAAAAATTCCCGCTCTACGCCGACAACTTCCCCGTCTGGTCAGAGCACTCAACCGGCATCGCCCAGTTTGCGGTGTGGACCGCGCTTTCCGAGTCAGACATCGGCGCCAGCCTGCAGCACTACAACCCGATCATTGATGAAGCGGTCTTCCAGACCTGGGACCTGCCGGCTTCCTGGAAACTGCGTGCTCAGATGCCCTTCGGCTCTCACGAAGCGCCGTTTGGCGAGAAGACCTTCATGGACGACGAAGAGCGCTTCCGCGTTTTCTCTTAAGGATTACGCCACCGCCCGCCGAGCATTACGTTGGCGGGCGGCAGCACTTTAGCGCTACGCATCAGATCAGCGCTTGGAAGACTCATCGTCCGAGCGCTCTGCCTCATCGGTGCTGTCTTCGTCGTCAGCGCGCCTTGCTTTCACCGTTTTTTCCGAATCGGCTGAACGCCTGGGCTTTTCGTGCTTCTCAGTGTCTTCGGTTTCAGCGTCGCTATCCGGGCGTTCCGTCTCATCCCGGTCTTCTTCTGCCTCATCCCGATCTTCTTCTATCGCAGATTCAGGCGCGTCATCACCGGTTTTCTCGGTCTTCTCCTCGCCATCATCTTTCGAGGTCTTGGCGGTCTTGGGGTTATTCGTCCCATGGCCTTTTGTCACATCGCGATGGCTGATCACCATGACCTCGCGCGGCCACCATTCGGGATGATTATCGCGAATGAACGTGATCAGCTTTTCGCGAATATTCATCTCTGCCGACCAGCCCGAAAGCGGGTCGGAGGTCATCAGGTAGCCGGTCACCGTCTGGGCATGAGCAGTCTGGCCCGTGACGTAGAGAAGTAGCTTGTGGTTTTCGATCACGCAGTCCTCTTGCTCGGCATACTCCAGAAACTTTTCTCGAATAAGCGAGATATCCGCACTCAGGTGCACAACCAGCTCAAGGCTTCGATACATCTTGGCGCTTTTCACCGAGAGGTTTTCAAAGGGCTTGGAGGTGAAATACGTGACCGGCACGATCAGGCGTCGCTCATCCCATACCCTCAAACGGATGAACGTATAGAAGATGCCTTCCACGTAGCACCACTGGCCTTCAAAGATCACCAGATCACCGATGCGGATGGGCTTGGCCAACGACAGCTGGAAAGACGCAAGAATGTTACCCAGCACCGCCTGACCCGCGATACCCACGAGCACGGCCAGTACGCTGGCCGAGGCCATGATCGAAAGCCCCAGGGTCTCGAAAAGCTGTATCTGACTGAGCACATAAACTGAAACGGCAATGACCGTCAGCAGAATGATACCGCGGCGCAGCGCGTACAGCGTGGTCAGCAGCTTGCGCTCATCCTTGGGCTTGGTATCGTCGATTTCCCCCACCAGGCGGCGCGTCATGCGCAGCATGATGGTATCGACCAGGCGCAGGGCGATCGTGCCCACGCCCCAGGCCATGACCGCAATCAGCACTACCCGGAATGTCGTGGTGGCCACGGCCGAGAAGGACACCACGTAATCGAGCAGCGTCTGGGTGACCAGCGACATCACGATCAGCGCCACCGGCCCCTTGATGCGCGCAGCAAAGATGCTGCGCGCCCCGGAGGGCACAAGCTTTGCCACTAGCCCGACGAGGCTGTACACCGCCCACCCGACGGAGCCGATGATCAGCACGAATACCGGAATGGCTATCCATTCCCAGAGCTTGAGCATGCCAAACGAGGCCTTCAGGCGCTCGGGAATATACTCCTCTAGCATGGAAGGCCCATACTCGTCATACAGCAACGGAATGGCGGAAACGCTGTCCGGCATGATCAGCCAGATAGGATCGTCATCCTCTACCCGGTAACGACCCAGGCGAATATCGTAAGTCTGGCCACCTGCCTTGAGCGAGGCCACCTCGATGTCACGGCGCGGTTCACCGGCCCGCGGATTCTGCCCGGAGGGGTCTTCAATGGCCGCATCCTGGCGCCCGGAAAGGTTCGACGCATTCAGCCACTCGCCCCGCCGCAGCACCTCGGCAAGCTGTCTGGCAAGCTCTGCCCCACGCTCCTGCTGCTCACCGCTTGAAAAAGCAGAAAGATTGAGCACATGGGCGGCGGCGGTAAACTCCTCGTCGTCGGTAAGCTCCAGAAAATTGCGCAGTGTCTCGCGCGGCGTTGCCAGGCTCATGTCTTCGGGCGCTTCCGCTAGCCCTTCGTTGATCGCATCAACCGAGAACCAGCGGGTATCTTCGCTCTCTTCACCCTGAGCCTGCGCCAGGCATGCGCTGGAAAAGCAGAGCGTAAAGACCAGAACCATCCATGCAGGCCATAAGCTTTTTGCTTTCATAGGTGCCTTATTCATTCAGGTGGGGGACAAAAAGTCTGCACCAACCATCAGCCGTAAGCTGATCTATCCATATCGGTGAAGATAAAGAAACGAATTACAGCTTACGCTCATGCATGACGCAAGGCGAAGCGTTAGATTGATAAAAAGTTAAACCGTGGCCGCAAAGCCTTCGGGCCGGGCGCGGGCACGTTCACGTTGCGTTCAGCCGATACGTTTATGCTGTCTACCTTTCCTTCCCCAAGCCCCGTGGAGTAAGACGATGGCGGTAACGTATTGGCGCACAAGCGGGTTGGCTTCGGCGCTGCTGTTGATGTGGTCAGCGAGCAGCGCCGCAGACGAACCCTTGCGCATTGAACAGCTACAGCGCTGTGGCAACCTGCTGGAGCAAGATACTCAGGAATTCTGTCTACAGGTCAATGGGCTCGATGACAGTGGCTTTGCGGTGAAGCTGAACGGCACCCCGCTTCCCGCTGAACACCTGCGCCAGGATAACGACAAGGTGCGAGTGCGAATTTCCACGGCCGAGGCGCAAAGTGGCCCGCTCTGGTTTGAGCAGCGCGAGCAGGCAAGCAATCCCGTCTGGCTCAGCCTCAAGGGCAGCCATGTGCTGGCCGCGACGGATCAGGAAGTGGCCAGGAACATGGACGGCCTGACCACCTACGTGGACCTGATCAGCTTGATTATCGAAGAAAGCCACGATGGCGCCGAGGAGGCTCAGCGTCTGGCCGAGAAGTACGGCGCCGAAGTGGTGGGCCAGATTCCGCCGCTCAACACTTATCAGCTGCGCCTGCCCGCCAGCAATCTTGACGAGCGGGATGCACTGGTACTGCGGCTAGGTAGCGAGGTCAGCGTGGATGCCGTCGTCATCGAAGAGTCGGGAGCTGAAGAGAGCATCGAGCGCGAAACGGGCACGCCGCCCGCCGAGGATGATCAGGAGTGGGCTTCCAATCGCTTTCTGGATGCGGTGAATTACTACCAGCGCCGCCTGCCTCGAAGTGGAGATATCGACACACACCCGGTACGCATCGGGGTGATCGAGCGCGATGTCGATTTTGACGCGCCGGATTTTGCCGACTACCTGGGCGACTGCCAAGCGGGTACGCCCAGAACCTGCGTTTACGCGCGCGACGCCGCCAAACCCGACGGCCACGGAACCACGGTGGCAGGGGTGTATGCCGCAGCCTGGAATGCGGGCGGCAATAGCGGCTTTCTGCGTGGGCTGGACGAGGTAAGCCCAGGCTTTGAGGTCATCGTGGACCGCAATTCGGATGCCGGGATTACCGCCAATATCGCCGCTTCGGTGAACCTGGTGGAAGACGGCGTTCGGGTACTCAACTGGAGCTGGGGCATTCATCGGGTAGGCGCTATCGATATCGAAGGAAAAGAGGTCGATTCGCTGGTGCGCTCGGGGATTGCCATGAGCGGCTACGAGGAGCTTTTAGAAGAGTTCTTCCTGTGGCTGCGCCGCGAACATCCGGAGGTGGTGGTCGTGAACTCGGCGGGCAACGCATCCTCCTTTTCCAGCAGAGACGAATACCGCCTGCCCTCCTCCTTCGTGACCGACCAGCTGTTCGTGGTGGGCGGGCATGAGCGCAGCGAGCAGGATGTCGAGGTAGATGACCCCGATTACGTGGTCAAGCGCGATGCGTCGAATATCGACATGCGCGTGGACATCACCGCCGCGGCCTGTGTGCGTGGGTCTTCGCTGGTAGAAGGCGAGCGCGGTGAAGCCCACTGCGGCACCTCCTACTCGACGCCGCTGGTGGGCGGCCTGCTGGCGGCCATGATGTCGATCTCCCCAGCGCTTACGCCAGCGCAGCTGCGCATGCTGCTACGGCGCAGCGCCATGACCATTGGCGAGGAGTACGACTTCGAGCCGGTGGATGCCGACGATCTGACCGCGCCCATCATTCCCTCGGAAAGGGCCAACGAGCTGGATCATCCAGATATCGGCCTCTCCGCTCGTCTGGACATGTACAAGGCGCTGGATCTTACGGTGCAGAGTCTGGAGAGAGATCGTTAGATTTCCGTAGATACCCGGACTGAACGCTTCAAGAAGCCCACCCCGCAGGGTGGGCACACCTGCCTATCCGCTTGTCCTTACAGGAACCATCAGCCTGCTGGCCGTACGTACCGTGACCACGATGGCACTCACGGCAACGACAACCAAGCACACGCCCAGAGCCAGCATGGCCCTGAAGCCAAACAGATCAAACAGCGCCAACCCGATCATGCACCCGCCCAGAAATGAAAAGATCGTCGTCAGGTGGGTATATAGCTGCTTGCGAAAAGCATGCCGGTCCAGCGACTTGTCGGGAGACATGAAAGACAGCAGGAACGAGCCCAGCGCAATACCGGCATCCGTCAGCGTGCCGGTCACGTGCGTTGATCTCACCCGGCCATTCGACAGCTGCGTTGACGTCGAGTTGTGCACCCCCATCAAGAACCCCAGCATGACCAACACTTCGGCGTTAAATCTCTCCGAGAACATGAAAATCTCGAACACCGACAAGGCAGTCAACGCCACTCCTTCAGCCAGAAGAATAAGACAGAAGATGGTTCTGAACTTCTCCCCCGCGATGACCACAACGCGTGCAAGCATACTGCCGATGACAAAGGCCATGAGCAGCGCGGCCAGAAACATGAGGCCATGGGTATCGGAAGTGGCCACTTCGCTCGACATCTGAGAGGCATTGCCGGTCATGTGCGAAGGCAGAAAGCCAAAGGCGCCGAGCGCCATGGCATTGAGAATACCGGCAGCCGTCGCAAGTACCAGTGCCAGGCAACGATCTTCGGTATGCGACCGGGCTTTCTTCTTTTTGATCAGCAAGAGTCTTCTCCAACTACCTGTCAGTAAGTGAGTTCGACGCTAAGACTAAAGAATAGTTCTCATTTGTCTAATTAAGCACTTGCTTTCTCAATGGCCGCGCCCAGCCTTCAAGGCCATTGAACATCATGTAAAGGCGCTTCATGAGCTGCCGCCAAGGCAACCTCTACGCAACTTCACTATGCTGAAGATGCGTAAAACAGCTGGCATCTATTCAATAACTCGCTAAGCTCTTCTCCTTTTACATGACTTCAGGCCACGAAGGACGTTATGGGTCTTCAAGAAATCGCGTTTGGCGGCATTTACCTCAGCCCGCTGCTGATATTTGCGCTGCTCGGCTTCGTTGCCACGCTTGCAATACGCACGCTGCTTCACTGGCTGCTGGGCCAGCATACGCTGTGGTACGCGGCCTGGTTCGACCTGTCGCTGTTTGTCATCCTCACGGCTGGCATTACCTTTGTGTTTACCATTCTGCTTGCGAGCCCTTGAGAACGTCCTTAAGAGAGAATTTCCGATGCGCCATTCGCTTCGTATCCTGCTTACCCTGGTCATTGTGGCGATTGCCGTTGCTGCCGGCATCTGGCTGTGGCGCTACTATCTCTATACCCCCTGGACACGGGACGCCCGCGTGCATGCCGAAGTCGTCACCATCGCCCCGGACGTTTCAGGCTGGGTGGGCACCCTCAACGTGGCCGATACCGACTACGTGGCTCAGGGCGATACGCTGTTTGAGATAGATGACGCACGCTATCAGGCGGCGGTGGACAAGGCTCAGGCGACGGTGGGTCATCGCCAGGCGACGCTTGAACTCAACCGTGCCGAAGAGGGCCGGCGCAACCAGCTGAGCAGCAACCGGGCCATCAGCGCCGAGGACCAGCAGATCGCCCAGGTCAATTCGCGCATTGCCGCCGCCGATCTGCAGCAGGCCGAGGCTGACCTGGCCAGCGCCGAGCTTGACCTGGAGCGCACCCAGGTTACCGCCCCCGTCAGCGGCCACGTGCTCAACGTGCAGTTTGCTGCCGGCAACTATGTCAATCGCGGCACTCCTGTGCTGGCGCTGATCGCCGCCAACTCCTACTACGTGGTGGGCTATTTCGAAGAGACCAAGATGGCGACGATCAGTGTCGGTGACCCGGTGGATGTCGTGCTGATGAACGGCGATACGCACTTGAACGGCCACGTGGCAGGCATTGGCCGGGGCATCGCCGACAGCAACACCAGCCTGAACCAGCAGTTGCTGCCTCAGGTAGCGCCTACCTTCAACTGGGTGCGCCTGGCACAGCGCATCCCGGTACGCATCGCGCTGGATGACCTGCCGGACGACACGCTGCTCAGTGTGGGCATGACGGCCACGGTACGCGTGCGCCCCGCCGCGCAGCCCGAGTAAGCCATGCCGCCGCTCGTTCAAACCTACCTCATGCCCAGCGCCACAGCGGTCAAGTTTGCCATCAAGACCACGCTGGCGATGATGCTTGCGCTCTATGTGGCGCTCTGGTTTGATCTGGAGCGCCCTTACTGGGCGCTGATGTCGGCCGCCTTCCTGCAGGTTCGCCCGATGAGCGGCATGGTGATCGAAAAAGGTATCTGCCAGCTGGGCGGCACCTTTATCGGCGCCGTGGCGGGCATCGTCATCATGGCGCTGTTCGCCCAGGCCCGCATCCCGGCGCTGATTACCCTGACGCTGTGGATCATGCTGTGCACCTATGTGGGTTCGCTGTGGCGCAACAACTACACCTACGGCTGCCTGATGGCGGCGGTAACCGCGATGCTGATCGTGGTGATCTCCAGCAACAGCACCCCCGCCGGCATTTTCGAGATTGCTGCCGCGCGCCTTTCAGAGCTGGGGCTGGGGGCCATCTGCGCGATGCTGGTCAGTTCGCTGTTGTGGCCAAGCCGGGTCGGCACCCACCTGGCGACCCAAGCCGACATGGTGATCAACCAGGCGTTCGAACACGCCGCCCTGCGCCTTGAAGCCAGCGATGATATTCCCGCCATGCAAGCGGCCCTGCGCGAAAGCCTGGGCCCTTTGACGCTACTGGAAACCGACAGCCAGGCAGCCCGTTTTGAAGGCCCTGAAGGCGCCGGCCGCGTGCGCGCCACTCACGTGCTTACCCGGCGTACGCTGCGCTTTTTTGCCAATTTACAGGCGCTGCACCAGCTGATGCACGACCACGCCGACCGGCTCGACCCGCAAAGCCTCACGCTTGCCTGCCAGGTGGCGCAAGGGTTTCGTGAGGCAGAGCACGTCAAGGGCGTGGCCGATGCGCGCAAGGCACTTCAGGCGCTGCGCCATCAGGTGCACGAGTGCGATGACCAAGGCGCGCCCGCCCCGCTTGACCGGCGGCTGCGCCTGGGGCTGCGCGAATCCATCGGCCACGCCATGGTCATGCTCGATGCCCGCGAGGCGATTGCCTCCCCGGCCAGCCACACGCTTCGCTCCGCACCATTGGCCTGGCACCGTGACCGCCTGAGCGCCAGCATCAACGGCCTGCGCGCGGGTATCGTATTCGGCGTGCTGGCACTGTTCTGGATCGTGACCGCCTGGCAAAGCGCCATGATTGCCATGATGCTGGGCACGCTGTTCTCGGCGTTCTTTGCCAGCCGTGAAAACCCGGTTGCCATCACCATGATGTTCTATAAGGGCATGCTGGCGGCCATCCCCAGCGCGTTTCTGTTTGGCCACGTACTGCTTTCCCAGGCCCACGGCTTCCCCATGCTGGCGATGATCTTCGGCACGCCGCTGTTTCTGGGGCTACTGGGTGCCACCAACCCGGCCACCATGGGCTACTGCCTGGCCTTTGCCATCTTCAACATTCTGCTGACCATGCCCGGCAACGGCATGGATTTCTCCTTCGACAGCTTTGCCAATCGGGTAGTCGCCGTTGTGATCGGGCTGACCTGCGTGGTGATGGGCTTTCGCCTGCTGCCCGGGCCCGGCGCACGGCTGCGGCGGCGGCGCCTGATCAAGGCGATTTCCAAGGATATTCACCTGCTGCGCAGGCGCTCGATTCGCGCCGCCGAAACCCGCTTCAGCGGCCATATGGCCGACCGGCTCCTGCAACTCGCCCAGCACGACGACATGCTGCCCGAAGAGCAGCGCCACCTGTTCATTCTGGGCCTGACCGGGCTCGACCTTGGCACCGCCACGCTACGCCTGCGCGACCGCCTGGACGACGCCCCTCACCCACTTATCCGCCGCGCCCACCAGCAGCTGCTGCGCGCCCTGGCCAACGGCTTCGAGCAGAGCGCCAACGGCCAGATGCCCCAGGGCATTCACGCAGCGGGCCAGCAGCTGGATGAAGCCATCAAGGCCCATGGCAACGTCCCCGCCGACCGTCGGGTCCTGCTGGAAGGCCTGATCGAGCGCCTTGAGCTGGCGCTTGAGCGCCTGGCACGCATCATGGCAGAGCGCCCCAATCGCGCGCCTGCCCCACAGCCTGTTCAAGAAGTAAACCCGCACTAGGAGGACTGTTCAGCTACGGAGAATCGACATGCCTAACCGCAGTATCTAGCTCATGGTAGCCGCCATGTTCTTTCTCAATCGAAGCCTATTCAGTCCTGGACTACGCGCATTCAAGTACTGGCATTAACGTACACGGCCAACGCCCCCAATACGCCTCCTAGGGATGCTATCGCAAATGTGGCGATCCTGGGTTACGCCGGTATGCTGTTTGATCCGCCGTTGATCGGCTTTGCAGCCCCGGTTTTCACACTGCACTATGTCTTCTCAATTCTTGGCCTGTTGACCTGATGGCAATGTGCATCGTGTCCCATCACTTGAGCGCTTCCAGGCCCTGTTTAACTAGCGCTAATGTTAACTAATCTATAGGTAATTCGTTTAGTCGTACGGGCACGTCATGTGTTGGGTAAAAGCGGCTATGAGGACTCTAGATCTGACATATTGACCACATTATTGAGGACAAGGCAGACAGTGATAGCAACTCGATCAAGTAAGTAAAGGTGCCCTAAATCACCTTACGTAGTCGAGATTCAAGCTCTACTGAGGAGCTGCTATAGGCATATCGTAAAATTATGATTTTTTGAGGGCTTACATGAATGAAGCGATTTTTACTTAATAAAAAAGTGGACAAACCTGCTAATATTATGATATTTAAAGATAATTTTTATTTATGAGTTGTTACATCGAGCACTAATATTTCTAAGTAAATATTGACATTTCAACTAAATTTATTGGAAGACCATCTATGAACCTATTATCCAAAACTTCGATACACGATAGTAACAGATTTGAACATTCAGGCTCCAAACTAGATATTTTGGATAGTCGCGGTCGGCTTGGAAGGGTTCGTTTCCTGACTTACTCATTAATTATATTAACAATTTGGGCCACCGTTAACTCCACCATCAGCGTTGTTTTGCAGCTTTACTATCCTAGTTGGAGCGATGTGCTGGATATCTGCATGATTTTTTTCTCTGTCATCGCTTTAGTACTGGCAATGATCGTTTGTAAAAGAAGGTTAAATGATTTTAATACGTCAGGTTGGTGGCTATTGATATTCTTCGTACCAATCGCTTTTCCCATTCTTCTTCTATTGATGCTTTTTATGCCCGGTACCAGTGGAGAAAATCGCTTTGGCGCGACCACTATTAAAAATAGCAATTCCATTTATATTGCTCTTTTTTTACTGGTAGCACTATTTTCACTCGTGGCAATAATATAGCTTCTCAATAGTTTATGATTATTTTTTTAATAAATCACTTAGCGACAGATAACGCTATTTATAATTTTTCATGGTGAGACCGTCTAAATATATTATTTCTCGCTATTTTTTATAGTGCCGTGCGAGCGTCAAGTAGTACTAGCAGCCCGCAGGCACATACCTACCTAGACATCAATCTTGAGCGCTTCAAGCCGCTCTTCATCGATCTCGATACCCAGCCCCGGAGCGCTGGGCAGGGCGAGGCGGCCGCGGTCGAGGCTCAAGGGTGAGGTCAACAGCGCTTCGCGCAGAGGGTTGTTTGCCGATACGTCAAACTCGACCCAGGTCGGCGTATGGTTGCGGTCGGGATGTGGGTGCGGCGGCAGCGCGGCGGCGAAGTGGGCAGCGGCCATGATGCCCACCGCGCTCCCCCACACGTGGGGCGAGATTCTCAAGCCGTTCAACTGAGCCATATCGGCAATGCGCAGCGCTTCTACGTAGCCGCCACACAGGTTGAGGTCCGGCATCAGCACATCGACACCGCCGGTGGCGGCCAGCTCGCGAAACTCGACCGCATTGACCGAGGCTTCCCCCGCCGCGATACGCCCTTGGCGGCGCGACGCCAGGCGGCGGAAGCCGGGAAGGTCTTCCGGCGCCACCGGCTCCTCGATCCAGTAAGGGCGAAGTGATGCCAGGGCGGCCATGGACTCCAGGGCGGTATCCGCCGTGTAGGCGCCGTTGATATCCGCCATGATGGCCACGTCATCGCCCAGAATGCGCCGAGCGCTCTGCATGCGCTCGATATCGCTTTGGATGCCGTGGCCAATCTTGATCTTGTAGCCGTCGAACTGCCCCGCCACGCGCTCGAGCTGCGCTTCCAGCGGCAGCGCCGCCGGCTCATGGAAATAGCCGCCGGAGGCGTAGACCTGAACCGACGCCTGCTCTTCCCCACCCAGAAGCCGGTAAATCGGCAGCCCCAGAAGCTTGCCGATGCCGTCATGAAGCGCAATATCCAGCCCGCTTATCGCTGCGGCAAGCTGGCTCTGGGCGCGCACGTGGTAGAGCACGTTGGTCATTCGCCGCCAGATCACTCGATGGTCGAAGGCGCTCTGCCCCACGTAGGCCTCGCGCAGAATATCCAGATAGGCAAGCGTGGTCTTGGGCGGCCCGTAGCATTCGCCGATACCGATAATGCCGGTGGCAAAGCGCACGAACACCAGGGTAGCCATACGCGCATGGCCAATTTCCCGCGCGCTGCCGTAGCCGCCGTCCGCCGGCAGGTAGCTGCCGATGGGTACCATGTCGATAGCCTCGATGATCGCATCGCGGGCAACAGAACGGTCATTGTGCAGATGATTCATGCAACTAAGTCTCCAGGCTAGATCAGGCTAGGCAGCCATAGCGTCAAAGCGGGAATGAAGGTAATCAACAAGAGCGATACTAAAAGCGCTGCGATAAAGGGCAGCGTTGCCTTGACCGCTCGCGGGAACGAGATATCGGCAACACGGGCCAGAATAAACAGCACCAACCCCACCGGCGGCGTCAAAAGCCCGATCATCAGGTTCAGTACCATGATGATGCCGAACTGAACAGGGTCGACCCCGGCCTGTACGGCCAGCGGCAGCAGTACGGGCGTCAGGATGGTGATCGCGGCCACGGTTTCCATGAAGCAGCCTACGACCAGCAGAATCAGGTTGATCAGCAGCAGAATGACAATCGGGTTGTCGGCAACCGCCATGACCGCCCCGGCAAAGGCCGTCGGCACGCCTTCACGCGTGAGTATCCAGGCAAAGATCGAGGAAGCCGCCACGATCAGGAGCACTACCGAGGTCATTTCGATGGTTTCACGAAACACCGCCATGATCTGGCGCCAGCCGGCGCTGCGGTACACAAGCGTTGCCAGTACCAGCACGTAGGCCACCGCTGCAATGGCGCTTTCGGTGGGCGTAAAGATGCCCAGCACGATGCCGCCCACAATGATCACCGGAATCATCAGCGACAACGACGCGTGCATGAAGGAAGAAAGCAGGCGCGCCACTGAAAAGCGCTCGCCAATCGGATAGCCGCGCCGGTGGGAAATGACGGCCACCATCAGCATCAGCATCGCTGCGATCAAAAGCCCCGGTACGATGCCGGCAATGAACAGCTGGCCAATCGAGGCCGAGGCCACCACCCCGTATACCACCAGCGGCAGCGACGGCGGAATGATCGGCCCCACGGTCGAGGAGGCGCCGGTGATTCCCACGGCAAAATCGACGTCATAGCCCTGGTCACGCATCGCCTTGATTTCAACGGCACCTAAGCCGCCGGCATCGGCAATGGCCGCGCCGGACATGCCGGCGAAGATGACCGAGGCGCCAACGTTGACGTGCCCCAGCCCACCGCGGGTCCACCCGACAATCGAATTCGCAAAGCGGAAGATGCGCTCGGTCACGCCGCATACGTTCATCAGGTTGCCCGCCAGAATGAAGAACGGTACCGCCAGAAGCGGAAAGCTATCTACCCCGCCCACCATGCGCTGAATCAGAATGATGTCCGGAATCTTGCCCGAGACGAGCAGGTAAACCAGCGACGACCCGGCCAGCGCCACCGCGACAGGTGCACCCACCAACAGCAGGCACGCCAGCGCCACAAACAGCAGAATGATCATCCCCCCTCCTTGCCGCGCCAACAGGCAATGCCCTGGCGCGCCATACGAAATGCCATTGCCGCGCAGGCCACGGCGATCACGGTGTAAAGCCAACCCTTGGAGATGGGCAGCGTGCTCATGCTGGAATTCCACACCCGCTGCCCTACCTGCCAGGCAAGCCAGGCCACGTAGCCAAAGAACGCGGCGCTCAGCAGGTTATTGAACCCGCGCAGCCAGCGCTTGGCCCTGGCGGGCAGCATCAGTTCGAGAATCTCGACGTTGATATGCGCGCCTCGCGAGGCAGCCCCCGCCGCGCCGATGAACACCAGCAGCACCAGCAGCATGCGGGCGCCCTCTTCGGTCCAGCCAATCGAGTGGTTGAATACGTAGCGCGACAGAAACTGCGCAAACACCACGCCACCCAGCAGGATCATGACGCCAAGCGCTATGTGGTCTTCAAGAACCCACTTCGGCGCCGGAGTAGTGTCACTTGCGGTGGGCGACAACCCGGATTCCCCCCCGGCCGCACTTTCGCGGCCGGGAGATACCGACATCGACGTCATCGCATCCCGACGCGTGTCTTTATCGGTTTGCATTACTCGATCGCCTCCAGGCGCTGGTATTGATCGGCGCTCCAGCCCACGCTCTCGCCGCTCAGGCTCGGCCTGACTTTTTCAGCGAATGCATCACGATCCACTTCGTGCACTTCGGTACCCTGCTCCTGGAACCAGGACACCAGATCGAGTTCCTGCTGGTGAATATCCTGGCTGCCCTGCTCGGCCGCTTCCTGAAAGACGTTGCGGAACAGCGTCTGGTCCTCTTCGGAAAGCTGCGACCAGCTATTGCCTCCCATGATGATCGGCTGACTATCGAAGATATGGCCGGTCAGGGAGATGTCCGACTGCACCTCTTCAAACTTCATCGCCTTGATGATGGGCAGCGGGTTTTCCTGACCATCCACGACGCCCTGTTGCAGCGCCAGATAGACTTCCGAGAACGCGATTGGCGTCGGGTTGGCGCCCACGGCTCTTGGGAACATCAGCAGCAGAGGGGCGTCCGGCACGCGAATCTTCATGCCCTGCATGTCTTCCGGCGTGAGAATCGGCTTGTTGGCCGTAACGTGGCGCTGGCCAAAATAGATCAGACCCAGCGGTACGTGCCCGGTGGTGTCTTCGTAGCCCTGGGTAAGCTCCTTGAACAGATCACTTTGGGAATAGGCGATCCAGTGGTCGAAGTCGCGGAACACGAACGGCGCGCTGCCCAGCGCAATCGGCGGGTAGGCGTTACCCGCAAAGGCGTTGCCGGTATAGATGATATCGACCGTACCCAGGTCCAGCCCTTCGTTGAGCTCAACTTCGTTACCCAGCTGGGAAGAGGGAAACACCTCGATATGGTGGCGACCTTCGCTACGCTTTTCGATCTCTTCCGCCGCCCACAAGGCCCACTTGTGATGGCTGTGGCTGGCCTCGTAGATATGCCCGAAAACGAAGTTATCCGCCTGAGCAAAAGGGGTGATGGAAAGTGCCAAGAGCAGCGTGGTCAGTTGATGGCGAGCGCGCATTGTTGTCTCCTTATTGAGTGCTTGAACCAACCACCCAAGTACACGCTGGCTAAACAAATTTATCAATTTGTTTAGAATCAACTTTGCAAAATAACGCCAGTGCATTGTTTTTAAATAAAAACAGCCCGGGAAGAGAGTTTGACAACGTGACAACAAAGACAAAGGTCGAAAAGGCGAAAGACCTGTACGACGACATGCGCAACTGGATTCTTCGCGGCCAGTATCTTCGCGGCGCCCGCCTGCCTACCGAAGCGGAACTGGCAGGCCGTTACGCGCTCAGCCGCAGCGCGACACGCCAGGTGATTGCCCAGCTAAAGGACGAAGGCCTGGTTGCCTCCCGCCAGGGCTCCGGGCTGTTTGTCGTCGCCCGCCCCACCACCGCGCTGGATGCGCCCAACTTCGTCAACAACTTCAGCGACCTTATCGCCCTGTTTGATTTCAGAATGCTGATTGAAACGGAATCGGCGGCGCTGGCGGCAGCAAAACGCAGCGACAGCGATATGCAGCGCCTGGAAGAGAAGAGCCGTATTCTAAGAAAAGTGCATCAAAACGGCGGGCAAGGTACCCAGGAAGATTTCGACTTTCACGTCCAGATCGCCAAGATTGCCGAAAACAAATTTCTGCTGAGCTCGGTACTGGCCCTGCAAACCGGCGTGGTCTTCTCCGTCAAGTTGGGGCAAAAAACCTCGGATCTTCCGCGAATACTGCAGTCCCGGCAGGTCACGGAAGAGCACAACGCCATCATCGATGCGATTCGTGAAGCCGACGCTGAGAAGGCCCGAACGGCCATGCAGCGCCATATCGAGGCATCGCTTTCACGCATTCTGCACGGTGATTCGTGAGCGGCGCACCCTGCGCACTATTTTCCGCGCTTGTTCTGAAACTCATCGCTAAACGCCGCCGCCAGAATGCCGGTGGGCATGGCAATAAGCCCGATGCCCGCCACGGCGGTTAGCCCGGCAAACAGTTTGCCAAGGGCGGTCATTGGCGTGACATCGCCGTAACCGACGGTGGTCAGGGTAGCGATGCTCCACCATAGCGCGCGCGGTACGCTGCCAAAGGCTTCTGGCTGTGCGGCGGCTTCCACCACGTAAAGGCAGCAGGAGGAAAACAGCAGCAATAGCCCGGCCACGCCGGCGCTTAGCCACAGCTCGTGGGAGCGGGATTTCAAGGCATCCGCCAGCGCCGACCACGCCTGACTGAACCGGCCCAGGCGGGCAAGTCGCAGCATGCGCGTCAAACGCAGCAGACGAAGTAAAAACGCATTGTTGTGGCTTAGAAAGCCCAGAAAATAGGGCAGGATAGCGATCAGGTCCACCAGCGCCCAGAAGCTGAAGATATAGCGAAGCCGCCCCTTCAAGCCGCGGTAGCGCGGGTCCTCGCCGACGGCATAAAGCCGCAGGCTATACTCGGCAGTAAAAAGCGCCACAAACAGCGTCTCCAGCGCCATAAAGAGCCCGGGCGCTCGATCACGAAGCGTGGGTTCGGTCTCGAGGATAGCGGTCAGCGAGGCAAGCAGGATCAGCGCGCAGATGACCCGGTTGATGACTGAAAGACCAATCTGCTCACGCGCCTCAGGCGCCAGCTGCTGGTAAAGACGGGCTCTCTTCATGGCCTGCGTTTTCTCTTATGAAAGACGGGTTATAAAAGATAGGTAACCGCCAGTCGCTTGATTCACCAGCCTTCGCGGCACTCGTCATGTTAAGGCAATATGCCTATGTATAGTGAGCTCGGTTGCTGATAGTGATGTTCTGGGGCGTTTGTTTTACCCGTCGCACCGCATCGTTTGGGCACGCCCCCTACGCCTCAACTATACTCCGCCCGAACGCTCATGGTTTTGCCGCCCGAAAAACGGCGCAAGACTCAGCTTACTCAGCAAGGGAGAGCCTGCCATGGTGGCAACTACTGATCGCATCTATCGAAGTGCGCTGCACCCGATTCACGCCGTACTGCTTGCAGGAACCCTGCCGCTTTTTCTGGGTGCCTTGTTAAGCGATTACGCCTACTCAACGAGCTACCATATCCAGTGGAGCACTTTTGCTTCCTGGTTGATCGCTGGCGGCCTGGTGTTTGCAGGCTTTACCCTGCTGTGCGCGGTGATCGGCCTGATTCGTGCCCATCGGCGCAGCGTGCTTGGCTGGGTGTATCTACTTCTGCTACTGGTTACCTGGATACTGGGCTTTATCAATGCGCTGGTTCACGCCCGTGATGCCTGGGCCATGATGCCGACTGGCCTGGTTCTTTCCGTTATCGTCTGTGTACTGACCTTCGCGGCCATCGTGATTGGTTTCGCCCGTCCCACTGCCGGAGGTAAAGCATGAAGCTTTCCCGCGTTTGCTATGTCACCCCGCTTTCCATGCTGCTGGTTGCCGGTGGCGCCAGCGCCCAGCAGCTTTACGGCCCCAACCCGGACCTGCCTGAACCCCAGCGTGGGCTGTTGCCGGAAATGACGGTACCCGAGCCTGCCGAGTGGGGCGACCGGATGCCTACCGTGCCCGAGGGTTATACCATCAGCATGATTGCCTCTGACCTCAAGGTGCCGCGGCAAACCATCATGCTGCCCAACGGCGATATTCTGGTAGCCGAAGGCAGCGGCGGCAATGCGCCGGCGCTGAAACCCAAGGACGTGATTGCCGGTTACATCAAGGATCAAGGCAATACCGCGGTGGAAAGCGGCGACCGTCTGACCCTGCTGCGCGACGAAAATGGTGACGGCAACTACGAACAGATGATTTTCGCCGAAAACCTGAACGCACCTTACGGCCTGGCGCTGGTGGACGGTAATCTGTATGTGGCCAACCAGGATGCCCTGGTGCGCTTTGACTACGAAGAGGGACAAACCGAAGCCAGCGGCCCACCGGAAGTGATTGCCCAACTGCCGGCCGAAATCAATCACCACTGGACCAAGGCGATGACCGCCAGTGCCGACGGTGAATACCTGTATGTGGGCATCGGCTCGAACAGCAATATCACCGAGCGCGGCATGGAAGCAGAAATCGACCGTGCCGAAGTGTGGGAAATCAACGCCGAAACCGGCGCCTACCGCCCCTACGCCACCGGCCTGCGCAACCCAACCGCCTTGACCATTCAGCCGGATACCGACCAGCTCTGGGCGGTGGTGAACGAGCGCGATGAGCTGGGCCCGGACCTGGTGCCCGACTACCTCACCACTGTTCAGGAAGGCGGCTTTTACGGCTGGCCCTACAGCTACTGGGGCCAGCACGTTGACCCGCGTGTACGCCCGGAAAATCCTGAAAAAGTCGAAGCCGCCATTGCTCCGGATTACAGCCTGGGCTCCCACGTGGCACCCTTGGGCGTGGACTTCTCCACCCCTGCCATGGGCGAGGAGTACGCAGAAGGCGTGTTCGTGGGTGAGCACGGCAGCTGGAACCGTACCGACCCGGTCGGCTACAAGGTCAGTTTCATTCCTTTCAGCAACGGCCAGATCTCTGACGGCGACCCGATTGATTTCGTCACCGGATTTCTTACCGATGACGGCCGGGCACTCGGCCGCCCGGTCGGCGTGACCGTTGACCCGGAAGGCGCGCTGATCATCGCCGACGACCTGACCAACGCCATCTGGCGGGTAACGCCGGATAACCCGCCGGTAGCGCAAGCGCCGGATGCAGAAACACCTGAAGCAGAAGCGTCCGAAGCGGACGTGTCCGAAACAGATACCCCTGAAACACAAGCCCCCGCAGAAGAGCCCGAACAGCCCTCAGACACCTGATAGGCTGACGGGCAATCAAACGCCGAGTGGGCTTCCACTCGGCGTTTTGCGTTCAGTCGGTTTTAAGCACAGAGTGACTCAAAATCCCAGCAGCTGCCGGCGAACCGGCCGAATGGCCACCAGTGCCAATGCACTCAGCGCCAGCCACTCAAACCACATGGGCAACAGCTCCTGTATCGTACTGGCCTGCTCCACCGGGTTCCAGCCGGTCATGCCCAGTACCGTATCAAACGTCCAGCCTACCAGCACGGTTACCGCCAGCACACTGGCGAGATAGACGGCCAGCGCGGGCGTACCCAGCTCGCGACGCAGGATGGCAAGTGTCGCCAGACTGGTGATCGGCCCTGCCAGCAGAAATACCAGCGCCATGCCCGGAGAAATCCCCGCCAGCAGCAGCCCGGCCGCCACCGGCGTGGCAGCAGCCGCGCAGATATAGAGCGGAATGCCCACCACCGCCATCAGTATCAGCGCCAGCAGGCCGCCGGAGTAATAGGCCAGCGTATCCGGCGGTACCAGCGTAACCAGCACCCCGGCCAGCAGCAGGCCCGCAAACATCCACGTACTGAGATCATCCAGCAGATCGCTGAACGCATAGCGCAGCCCGGCTTTCAGACCCACCGGATTGCCGGTATCTGGCTGAGGCGCCTTGCAACCCGATGATGCGCAGCATCCGCTGGATACGGCGGGCGTGGATATCTGCTTTTCACGAGTAAATCCCACCAGCACCCCGGTCACGATAGCAGTTACCAGCGCCCCCGCCACGCGCACGATGGCCATCAACGGGCCAAGCAGTACGCTGGTCAGCAGAATGGAATCCACGCCCACCCCAGGCGTACTGATCAGAAACGAGGTAGTGGGCCCGCGCCCCGCACCGCCCCGGTGAAGGGCAATGGCGGTCGGAATGGCGCCGCAGGAGCACAGCGGCAACGGCATGCCGATCACCGCCGCACGCACGATGCTGCCCATGCCGCGCCCGCCCATCCAGCGCTGTAATAAGCTCTCCGGCAGCCACGCCTTGATCAGCCCGGCAATCACCAACCCCAATAGCAGCCACGGGGCCGCCGTCAACGCAATCTGCAAAAGCTCCGAAACCAGCGCCATATCATCACCTGCTTGTCCGCGGTAGTAATAGCGGCTAGCCTAAACTCTGTAATCGTTACAGGGTCAAGCCGATGAAAACTGCTTATCGCATTGGCGAAGTGGCTAAGCGCACGGGCTGCTCGCCGGAAAGCATCCGACATTATGAAAAGCTGGGGTTGCTGCCGTCACCCAGGCGCAGCGAACAGGGCTACCGCTATTACGATCAGGCGGCAGTAGAGCGCATCGGCTTCATTCGTCACGGGCGCAGCCTGGGGCTTGACCTGCACAGCATTCAGGAGCTGCTGACACTTTCCGATCATCCGGATACCGACTGCGGCGCGGCCGACACTATCGCTACCCGCCATCTTCATCACCTGGAAGCACGCATTGCCAAGCTGCAGGCGCTGGCCGGCGAACTGCGTCAGGTCATTCACCAGTGTCGGGGCGGCAAGGCCGCCGACTGCCGAATCATTCAGACGCTTTATGACCACACACCCGCCTGCAGTGAAAGCGGGTGTGGATAACGCAAGGCAAAGAACACTGAGCCAAAATGGCCGCATGTATCAGGCCGTATCGACTACAGTGAAGGGATGGCATCAAAAAAGGAGCAGTACATGATCGAAACAAGGGAAGAACTCGACGACATCAAAAAGGTCTGCCGCACGATGGTTACCCGCAGTTCGAGCCTTTCGGCCGGGGCCGCCATCGTGCCCATTCCCGGCGTGGATGTGGGATCGGATGTGGCCATCCTGTTAAGGCTGATCCCCAAGATCAACGAGAAGTTTGGCCTGACGCCGGAGCAGATCGACAGCCTGGATACGGAATCCAAGATCATGGTGATGACCGCCATCTCGAACGTGGGCAGCAAGATGGCCGGCAAGTACATTACCAAGAAGCTGATCGTCATGCTGCTGCAGAAGATGAGCGGCAAGATAGCGGCCAAGAACGTGACCAAGTACGTGCCGTTCATCGGCAGCGCCGTGGCCGGCAGCATCAGCTTTACCGCGATGAAGTACATGGGCAATAGCCACATCGACGACTGCTATGAGATTGCCCTGGCCGCCATGGAAAACAGCCTGCCCGCCTCAGATGCCGAGCCTGTACCGGGGTTATCCCCATCCGAGCGTGAGTGACCAGCCCCTTCGGCATTGACCTCCAGCGCTATTTACACCATCAGGTAACTACTGCCGCGCACCCACCACCGGGTGGGCGGCATACTGTTTTCCGATACCCTAGAAAGCCAGTCTCGACAGAATTTGAAAAAATAATCGAGGACACCTGCAAACACTAAACATTCTCAAGCGCATTTACATTTAAGAACCGTTTTTATATGATCCTTGGCTATTAATATGCATAAAACTGCAAATAAGCGCGGCCAAGCGCACCTCAAGGGATCTTATGAAAACGTCATCACATCATGTCTTGAACATGACACGCCACGGCGTGCCTCACCATGCGGTTGTCAGTGGCTCTCGTTCCTGGCGGTGCGTTACGCTGACCGCGCTTGTTTCTGCCTCCGTACTTGCATCAGGCAGTACCCTGGCACAAAGCGCTGATGGCAACTCCCAGGCGATGGAAACGGTCACCGTCACGGCGACCAACCTTTATGACAACGTAGGCTATACCCGCCGCAGCACCAATGCCGGCACCGGCCTGACGCTGACCCAGAAAGAGCTGCCTCAGGCGATCAGTATCGTGACCGAGCAGCGCATCCGCGACCAGAACCTGGACTCCATCGAAGAGGTGCTGCGCAACACTACCGGCATCTCGACACGTAACATCGATAGCGAACGCGTTCGCTTTGACTCCCGCGGTTTTCGCATCAACAGCTTCCAGTACGACGGTATCCCCACGCTCAACCGTGATGGCCGCTGGTACTTTGGCGAAGGCCGCCTGAATACGGCCATCTACGACCGGGTCGAGGTGGTTCGCGGGGCAAACGGCCTGACGACCGGCTCGGGCAATCCGGGCGCATCGGTCAACTTCGTGCGCAAGCGCGCCGACAGCCGCGAACTGACCGGCTCGATTTCCGGCACGCTAGGCAGTTGGGACAAGCGCGGCAGCACGTTTGATGTGACAACGCCCTTGAGCGCCTCCGGCGACGTGCGCGCCCGCTTTATCGGCGGCTATGAAGAAGGCGGTGCCCATCTGGACCGTGAAGACAAGCGCCGCACCTTCGGCTACGGCGTGATCGATGCCGATGTGACCGACGCCACCACGCTCTCGCTGGGTTTTGATTATCAGGACAGCCACACCTCCTCGCCCACCTGGGGTGGCCTGCCACTATGGTTCGATGACGGCACGCCGACCAACTACTCGCGCTCGTTCAGCGTCGCGCCGGACTGGTCCTACTACGATTTCGAATCCGAAAAGGTGTTTGCCGAAATCAGCCATCAATTCGACAACGGCTGGCAGGCGCGCGTCGTGGGCACCCATGAAGAAACCGACATGGACGGCAAGCTGGCCTACCCCTACGTGGAAGGCACCTTGCCCAACCGCGCGGATGGCAGCGGCGTGTTCTTCTATACCGGCTGGAACCGCGGGCACCGCGAGGTCGACTCCGTTGACGCCCAGGCAAGCGGGCCGTTCGAACTCGCCGGGCGCGAGCATGAGCTGGTCATCGGCGCAAGCTACAGTGACCAGAGCAACGACTACGAGAATACCTTCATCGATGGCTTCGAAGTCGATGACTTCAACAACTGGAACGGCGCGGCCCCCAACGAAGGCTGGGCGCCCTTTGCCCCGTCTGAAGCCTCCAGCACGCGGCAAAAGGCCATGTACTCCGCCGCTCGCTTCTCGCTTGCCGACCCGCTCACGCTGATTGCCGGCGCGCGCTATACCGAGTGGAACGGCATGACCGAGTTCCGCCGCCTGGACCGTCAAAGCCAGTATGAAGTCACGCCCTACGGCGGCCTGGTGTTTGATTTCAACGACACCTACTCAGCCTTTGCCAGCTACACCGAAATCTTCGAGCCGCAGGACTATCTTGATATCAACGGCAGCTATCTGGACCCGGTCGTGGGCAAGAGCTACGAGACCGGGCTAAAAGCCGCCTGGCTCGACGGCCTGCTGAACGGCTCCGTCTCGGTCTTCCGTATCGAACAGGATAATGTGGCAGCCGCGCTGCCGGGCGCACCCGGCCAGACCGAAACGGTCTATACGGCCGCCGAGGGCATCAAAAGCGAAGGCTTCGAAGTGGAGCTGAGCGGTGCCGTGACCGACGACCTGGACATGACCGTCGGCTACTCCCACTTCACCGCCAAGACCGACGACGAGACGCTCAACATCAACCAGCCGCGCTCGCTGTTCAACCTGTTTGCCAGCTACAGCGTGCCCCAGCACCGCGCTCTCACCGTGGGTGGCGGGGTCAATTGGCAAAGCAGCCTGTTTGCCAACAACCTGACCACTCCGGCCGGTATTCCCAGCGAGTTCGAGCAAGGCGACTACACCTTGGTCAACCTGTTCGGCCGCTATCAGTTCACGCCTGACTTGAGCCTGCAGGTCAACGTCAAGAACCTGCTCGATGAGAAGTACTACAGCAACGTAGCGGGCTACGGCGTTTACGGCGAGCCCGCCAGTATCTCCTCTACCCTGCGCTACGCGTTCTGACACCAGGCGATGATCTTACGCTGACACGACCGCCTCCCTTGGGTATTGGCCGAAGGGAGGCGCTCACATCTTGAACGGGAGAACACGATGATCTGGCTGCCTGACCGTAAAACCCTCTGCCTTGCCGTGCTTGCCACCCTCGGCCTTGCGCCGACCCTGGCAGGCGCGCAGCAATTTCCGCTGGAAATCGAACACGCACTCGGCACCACGGTACTGGCTGAAAAGCCCGAACGCGTCGCCACCGTGGCCTGGGCCAATCACGAAGTGCCGCTGGCGCTTGGCGTGGTGCCGGTGGGTTTTGCGGCGGCCAACTTTGGCGACGAGAACGGCAGCGGACTGCTGCCTTGGGTGAAAGCCAAACTGGAGGCACTGGACGCCGCTCCCCCGGCCCTGTTCGATGAAGGCGACGGCATCGATTTTGAGGCCGTGGCCGCAAGCCAGCCCGATGTCATTCTGGCCGCCTACTCAGGCCTCAGCCAAGCCGACTACGCTACCTTGAGCCAGATTGCCCCGGTAGTGGCCTACCCGGAAGGCCCCTGGGCCACGGATTGGCGCGACATGATCCGTCTGAACAGCACCGGCATGGGCATGGCGGAAGAGGGCCAGGCGCTGATCGAGGATATCGAAGCGCAGATTGCCGACACCGCCGAAAACCATCCCGAGCTTGCGGGCAAGACCGCCATGTTCGTCACTCATCTCGATCCCACCAACCTGGGGCGTATCGCCTTCTACACCGACAACGACGCGCGGGTACGCTTTTTCCACGACCTAGGTCTGGTGTCGCCGGAAGTGGTCAAGCAGAACTCCACCCCGGGCAAATTCTCCGGCGAGATCAGCTCCGAGCTGATCGATGAGCTTGACGATGTGGATATTCTGGTCACCTATGGCGGCCAGGCGCTGATCGATCAGCTCAACGCGCACCCGCTGACTTCACGGCTGCCGGTGGTAGAGCGCGGCGCGATTGTGCTGCTCGGCAATACGCCGCTGGGCACGGCGGCCAACCCTACCCCCATGTCGATTTCCTGGCTGCTGGACGATTATGCCGACCTGCTCTTTGAAGCTGCACGTCAGTAACCGCAGCACAGCCTTTACTGGCTCAGCCGTTGCCGCCCTTAAACAACACGCCGCGCGCCGAATGGCGGGCGGTGCAGTGCTGCTGGGGCTTCTGGGCCTGGCCGCCATGCTCTCCGTGGCGCTGGGCGCGCGCAACGTGGGCTGGGCGGAAATTACCGCGGCGCTGAGCGGTCAGGTGGACACCATGGGCGATGCTGCCGTGGCCAGCCGCCTGCCGCGCACGCTGCTGGCCATGCTGGCCGGGGCCGCGCTTGGGGTTTCCGGCGGTGTGATGCAGGGGCTGACCCGCAACCCCTTGGCCGACCCTGGCCTTCTGGGTGTCAACGCCGGGGCCGCGCTTGCCGTGGTGATAGGCATTGCCTGGTTCGGTATCGCTGAGACGCAACGCTATATCTGGACCGCCATTGCCGGCGCGGCGGTGGCGGCCTGCGCGGTTTACGCCATTGCAAGCCTAGGCCGGGGTGGCGCCACGCCGCTGCGCCTGGCGCTGGCGGGGGCCGCGATTACTGCCGCCCTCAGCTCGCTCACCACCGCCGTGGTACTGCCCCGGGGCGATATCGGCGGGCTGGTACAGTCCTGGATGGTGGGCGGCGTCGGCGGTGCGACCTATGACCAGCTGTTGCCGGTGCTGCCGTTTCTGGCAGCCGGGTTTATCATCAGCCTGCTCGCCGCGCGCAAACTCAACATGCTGGCCTTGGGCGATGACACCGCCGCCGGGCTGGGGGAAAAGGTAGCCGTGGCCCGCGCCATGTCGGCGGTAGGTGCCGTGCTTTTATGCGGGCCGATTACCGCCGTGTGTGGGCCGATTGGCTTTGTGGGGCTGGTCGTGCCCCACGCCTGCCGCCTGCTGGCCGGTAGCGATTACCGCTGGCTGCTGCCCTTCTCCGCGCTGGGCGGTGCGGTGCTACTCACGTTCTCCGATGTCGCGGGCCGCATGGTAGCCCACCCTGCCGAGCTGGATGTGGGCATCGTCACCGCCTTTGTCGGCGCACCGGTCTTTATCTGGATCGTGCGCAACCGCAAGGTTGGCTCGCTGTGACGATCTCTTCGACCGGCACGGCGGCTACCTTCCGCCAGATACGCCGGGCAACCGCCCGACGCCGTGCCAGGATGATCTTCGTGCTCATGGCCTGCCTGATGGCAGGTGTCGTGCTCACCCTGATGCTCGGGCAGTCCTTCACACCGCTTACCACCGTGCTGCGCGTACTGGGCGGCGCCGACGTGCCGGGCGCGACCTTTACCGTGCGCGAGCTGCGCCTGCCAAGGGCCGTGGTTTGCGTGCTGGTGGGCGCCAGTTTTGGCCTCGGCGGCATCGCCTTTCAGACCCTGCTGCGCAACCCGCTGGCAAGCCCCGACATCATCGGTATCAGTACCGGCGCCAGCACCGGCGCGGTGTTTGCCATCGTGGTGCTCTCGCTCAGCGGCCCGGCGGTCTCGCTGGTAGCCATTGGCGCGGGGCTCGGCGTGGCGCTACTGATTTACACGCTCTCCTGGCGCCAGGGCGTGACCGGCGCCCGACTGATTCTGATCGGTATCGGCCTAGCCGCCATGCTGCAAAGCGTTACCGCTTACCTGCTGATGCGCGCCCCCAGCTGGACGCTGCAGGAAGCCCTGCGATGGATCACCGGCAGCGTCAACGGCGCTCAGCTGGATCAAGCGCTGCCGCTGTTCATCGCCCTGCTGCTGTTCGGCGGGCTGCTGTTCAGCCGCCGCCAGGACCTTGAAACCCTGCGCATGGGCGATGACCTGGCCGCCGGGCTGGGCGTTCGCTTAGGCGTTACGCGGGCGGTAGTGGTCATCACCGCCGTGGCGCTGGTGTCGTTTGCCACCGCGGTTTCTGGCCCCATTGCGTTCGTGGCGTTTCTATCAGGCCCGATTGCCGCAAGGCTGATGGGCCGGGGCGCCTCGCTGCTGGTGCCTTCTGCCCTGGTGGGGGCGCTTCTGGTGCTGCTGGGCGACTACGCGGGCCAGTTTCTGCTGCCTGCCCGCTACCCGGTCGGCATCGTGACCGGCGTGCTGGGCGCGCCCTATCTTCTGTATCTCATCCTTCGTGACAACAAGACCCGAGGCACCCTATGAGCGCTTCCTCACTACTCGCCCAGGACCTGGTGGCAGGCTACGGGGAGCGCACCATTCTCGATGGCGTCAGCCTGAAGGTACCCGCCGGCCACACCACCGCCATCGTAGGCGCCAACGCCTGCGGAAAATCCACGCTGCTGCGCGTACTTGCCCGCCTGCTTACCCCCGCCAAGGGCGGCGTGCTGCTGAACGGCAAGGACGTTCACCAACTGCCCTCCCGCCGCCTGGCCCAGCAGCTGGGCTTTCTACCCCAGTCGCCCATCGCGCCGGAAGGCATCAGCGTGCTGGAACTGGTCAGCCGCGGCCGCCACCCGCATCAGGGGCTATTCAAGCGCTGGAGCGCCGCTGATGAAGCCGCCGTGGCCGACGCCCTGGCCGCCACGCACATGAGCGAGCTTGCCGAGCGCCACGTGGACGAGCTTTCCGGCGGGCAGCGCCAGCGGGTATGGATCGCCATGGCGCTTGCCCAGCAGACCGACGTGCTGCTGCTCGATGAACCCACCACCTTTCTGGACATCAACCACCAGGTCGACGTACTCGACCTGCTCACCGACCTCAACCGCGAGCGCGGCACCACCATCGTCATGGTGCTCCACGAGTTGAACCTGGCCGCCCGCTACGCCGACCAGCTGGTCGCCATGGCGGGGGGCAAGGTATACGCCGTCGGCCCGCCGGAGAAGATTCTGACCGAGGCGATGGTGCGCGACGTGTTCGGCCTGCAAAGCCGGGTAATAGAAGACCCGATCACCGGCAAGCCGATGATGATACCGCTGGGGCGGCATGGCGGAAGGTAAAATGGTGTTTCCAGGCTGGGCGCCTCTTGTCATTCAGCTAACGTACCGGGTAACGGCTCCTCCATCAGCATCACTACCCAATCAATGAACGCACGCAGCTTGGCGCTGACATGCCGGTTTGGCGGAAATGCAATAAATAGCGGCATGGGATCCAGGTGCCAACCATCGAACAGGCGTACCAGTTCGCCACGCGATACGTGTTCCCGAGCCATGTACTCGGGTAGCGAGACAGCGCCGAGCCCCGCCAGCCCTGCGGCAAGCGCGGCATTGCCATCATCGACGGTAATCCGGCAGCGCCCCTGAACGCTGACACTCTCCGATTCGCCGTGCAGGGTATAGGCATAAGCCAGCCCGGCCCGCCACTTGAAACCGACGGTGTAATGCGGCGGGCTGGAGAGCACGTTAGGGTGTTCAGGTACGCCTACCGTTTGTAGATAGCCAGGCGCGGCGTAAATGCCAAGGCTCAGCTCACCTACCCGGCGTGCCATCAACGATAAATCGGTAAGCTCCCCGCCGCGCACCACGCAATCCACGTTTTCATCGATCAAATCCACCAAGCGGTCGCTTACCCCCATATCGATGTGAATGTCGGGGTATTGGGCATAGAAGGCCGGCAGGGCCGGTATCAGAATCATGCGAGCAAAGGGGCTTGGCACATCGATTCGAAGCCGGCCACGGGGCGTCGCCGAGGCGTGGGAGAGGCTGGTTTCAGCATCGTCCATATCGGCTAATAGCCTGATGACGCGTTCGTAGTAGGCTGCGCCATCCGCGGTTGCATTTACCTTACGCGTGGTACGGTTAAGAAGCTTCACCCGCAAGCGCGCCTCCAGTTGCTGCACCAGTTGGGTAACGCTGGTCTTGCTGATATGCAGCGTTTCAGCCGCCTTGGTGAAACTTCCTGTTTCGACAACCCGGGCAAATGCCTGCATGGCATGAAAACGGTCCATTATGCTGATGCCGCCATGTGATTGTTTGGAAAGTGCAAACAGTGTTGATCAGGACTTGGCGTTTATCCACCGCTAACGCCGGTCTAGAGTCAGTTAACTCAACGACCAGATCAACATCAACGACAGATGGAGAACACCATGGCACAACGCGACGTTATTTTCCCCCAGGGTCGGCAGGATCTTTACGAGCAGAATGGCTATTCCGCCGCCGTTCGTTCGAATGGCTTTCTCTTTGTCTCGGGCCAGGTGGGCAGCCGTGAAGATGGCTCGCCCGAGCCGGATTTCACCACGCAGGTACAGCTGGCCTTCGATAATCTGCAAAGCGTTTTGGAAGCCGCCGGTGCAAGCTTTGACGATATTCTCGACGTCACGACGTTCCACACAAACCCTGAAACCCAATTCGCTACCGTGATGGAGGCCAAGCGCCGAGCGTTTCCCGGCAAGCCTTATCCAGCCTGGACGGCGGTCGGAGTAAACTGGCTGGCAGGCTTCGATTTTGAAATCAAGGTGGTCGTGAGACTACCCGGATAACCTAGAAGGCTTTCTATTTTGACAGGCGACGTTGATGCTCTGCCTATCACCCTTGCCTTTCGTACCAGGCGCCAGCAGCCTATGCCCGAACCGCCCAGCCGGTCTTCTTCCAGGCCCATCTTGAACCCGACTCAGCGCGCCTTGACCGCCGCTCGCTCCTTGATGATCGAACGAGCCAGCAGCCAGTACGCCACTGAGCCACAGGCCGCCATGGCCAGCACGACCGCTTCCAGCGTATGCGGCAGCACGGCGGAGAGCGCGCTGAGGATGCCCGCGATACCGAACTGGGCCGCACCCAGCAGCGCGGCGGCGGTTCCGCCGCTGGTGGGAAAGTACTCCAGAAAGCAGGCCTGAATATTGGGCGAGATGGCCCCGACCGTGCCGATGGTCAGCATCATGGCCACCAGGAAGGCGTACATCGGCCACTCCATGAACGCCGCCATCACCAGCAGCACAATGCCGAGTGCCTGGCAGCCGGTGGCCAACTGAAGAATACGAAACGACGGCAGCCGGGAAAGCAGTATCCGGTTGAGGATATTGAAGATCAGCATGGCGACGATGTTCGCTGCAAACAACAGCGAAAAGCTCGAAGGCGACTGCTCGAAGTGCCCCTGATAGATGAAAGAAGCGTAAGTAATGAACATCATCAGGGTAGAAAAAGACGCCGCCTGCCAGGCAATGAACGGCAGCGCCGGCTTGGTCGACAGCACCAGCTTGTAGCGCGCCAGCAGGCTCATCTGGGGGCTTTTGGCGCGCGAGACCTTGCGCTTGCCGGAGAACAGCACCCGCACCAGCAGCGGCACCAGCAGCACCGCGTAGGCCGCCAGGGCAAAGAAGATATAGTGCCAGGAACCAAGCGAGAGAATCGCGCTACCCACGCTTGGCGCAATGCCCGGCGCCAGCACCATGATAAAGCCCATCATCGAGAACAGCTTCGCGGCATCGCGCCCGGACACCCGGTCACGCACCAGCGCCGGTACCGATACCAGCGTCAACCCCGCGCCTATCGCCTGAACCGCCCGCCCTCCAAGCAGGGTGTTCAAGGAGTCCGCCATGCCGATGGCAATGCTGGATAGCGCAAAGATCGCCAGCCCGCTCATCAGCACTCGCTGGCGGCCGAAGCGGTCTGAAAGCGCCCCGCCGATCAGTTGACCCAACGCCATCGCAAATATATACACCGACACGCTCAGCGAGACCGCCTGCTGGGAAATATCCAGCGACTCGCCGATAACCGGAAAGGCCGGCAGATACGTATCCATGGAAAACGGGCCGAGCATCATGGTCAATGCCAGGCTCAGCACCACAATGAAAGGTGTCTTGGATTGGGTCATAAGAGCTCGCGAAAAGTGGCGTAATGATGGTTAACGTCACTAACAGGATACCGATTGCCGCCAGTATCGGCCAACAATCGCCGCTTTTAAGCCCGGCCAGCCGCTGATCGATTGGCTCGGCTATGCTTGAGTTAGGCTCGAGTCACGCTAACGATATGCAGAAAGAACATCCACACAAGGAGGCCAGAATGTCTATCCCGCAACCCGAACGCCTGCATTTGGAAAGCGACGCAGCAAACGGCTACCCCAACTCCCCCCTGCCCGTACTGATTTATCGCCGGGCGCTCGACGCCCACAGTGCCGAAGAGCGGGCCGAGGGGTTTGAAGCGCTGTTCAAGCGCCACGGCTGGCCGCCGGCCTGGCGCTACCACCTGTACGATTTCGATCATTTTCACTCCACGGCTCACGAAGCGCTGGGCATCTTTCGCGGGCAAGCCCGCGCGCGGCTGGGCGGGCCGGATGGCCGCGACGTCATGCTTAACGAAGGCGACGTGCTGGTGCTGCCCGCAGGCGTTGGCCACGCAAGCCTGGAAGCGGACGATGACTTCTGCATGGTAGGCGCCTACCCGCCAGGGCAAGCCCCGGAGATAGAGCGTGGCGACCCGGCCAAGCTTGCCGAAGCCCAGGCGCGAGTGGCAAAAGTAACCGTACCCAGCACTTCCCCGGTGGGCGGTCCGCTCGACGCTCTCTGGAAGTAGACGTCAGCACCCCCACTAGACGACTGGTCTAATCAGGCGTAAGCTTCAGGTATGAACACGACACCAGTTACCGGCGATGTCCGGCAGCGTATTCTCCACACCAGCCAGCTGATCATTGCGGGCCGGGGATTCACCGCGGTGGGCCTTAACGAGATTCTCAAGGCCGCCGGGGTGCCCAAGGGCTCCTTCTATCACTACTTTGGCTCCAAGGAGGCTTTTGGCGAAGCGCTGCTGGAAGACTACTTCACCCGCTATCTCACACAGCTTGAAGCGCGCCTGAGCCAGGCCGAAGCCTCCAATGCCGAGCGGCTGATGAGCTACTGGGCCAACTGGCGGGACACCCAGCACCACGGCGACCCGCGCGGCAAATGCCTGGCGGTCAAGCTCGCGGCGGAAGTGAGCGACCTTTCCGAGCGTATGCGCCAGGTGCTGCAACGCGGCACCGAGCGAGTCATCACCCGGCTGGCCCTGACCATCGAAGCCGGCGTCGAAGATGGCTCGCTGCCCGGCCTGAACGCGAACCAGGGCAACGCCGCCGAGCTTGCCACCACGCTGTACCAGCTGTGGCTGGGCGCCAGCCTGCGCGCCAAGATTACCCGCGACCAGGTGCCGCTGGATGCTGCGCTGAAAGCCACCTACGCTCTGTTAAACCTCTCATCCAACTTAACGCCCACCCAAGAAAGGACTCAACCATGAAAATTCTCGTTGTCGTTACCTCACACGATAAACTTGGCGACACCGGCAACAAGACCGGCTTCTGGCTCGAAGAGCTGGCCGCGCCCTACTACACCTTCATCGATGCGGGTGCCGAACTAACCCTCGCCTCTCCGGAAGGCGGCCAGCCGCCGCTGGATCCCAGCAGCAACGCGCCGGACGCCCAGACCGATGCCACCAACCGTTTCCAGGCGGACCTCGACGCCCAGAAAGCGCTGGCCAATACCCATAAACTTGCCGACATGAACATCGCCGAATTCGACGCGGTGTTCTACCCCGGCGGCCACGGCCCGCTGTGGGACCTGGCCGAAAGTGCCACCTCCGTGCGCCTGATCGAAGACGCCCTGGCCGCCAATAAGCCCGTCGCCACGGTATGCCACGCCCCCGGCGTACTGCGCCACGTGAAAGGCAGCGATGGCAAACCGGTAGTGGCTGGCCGCAAGGTCACCGGTTTCAGCAACAGCGAAGAAGAGGCCGTTGGCCTGACCAAGGTGGTGCCGTTTCTGGTCGAAGACATGCTCAAGGAGAACGGCGGTGAGTACAGCAAGGGCGACGACTGGAGTTCTTATGTGCTCGTCGATGGCCTGCTGATCACCGGCCAGAACCCCGGCTCATCAGAGGCCACCGCTGAAGCTCTGCTCAAGAAACTCGCCTAAGGAGACGCCCATGCCCGCTTATGTCGTACTGACCCGCGAACGCACCCACGACACTGAAGCCTTTGCGCGCTACGCCGAAAAGGCCAAGGCCGCCCGTGAAGGCCACGACCCCAAGCCGCTCGCCTTCTACGGCGATTTTGAAGTGCTGGAAGGCAGCGACATGGAAGGCGCGGTCATCCTGCGCTTCCCGGATATGGCCGCCGCCCGCGCCTGGTATCAGAGCGACGCCTACCAGGAAGCCCGCCAGCACCGCTTCCAGGGCGCCGACTACCGCGTGTTTATCGTGGACGGGCTTGAAGAAGCGTAAGGCGCCTGTTTCGTACAGCGCTGGGTAATAGAAAGGGCCGCTCAGTTGATGAGCGGCCCTTTTGCACAGTGCTTACCTGGCGCTTATGGATTTACTGCTGTCCCGCACGAACAGACGCCCCCAGGTACGGCAAAAAAACCACCTGATTACGCCCGCTCGCCTTCGCTTGGTAAAGCGCTTGATCCGCGCGCTTCAACAGGTGATCAACCCCGTGCCGGTTAGCATCCGGGCTGAAGTGATCGATCCCCGATACCCCGACGCTGATGGTGACGCACGCAGCGGTGACCGACTTCTCGTTGGGAATGTTCAGGCGCTCGACTGCCTGGCGCAGCTTCTCGCCGATATAACGGCTCCCCGCCTCATCGGTGCCGGGCAGCACGACCGCAAACTCCTCGCCGCCATAGCGCACCAGTAAATCGGCAGGCCGCGAGAGTACGCCTTGCAGCGCCGCGGTAATCTGTTGCAGGCAGCGGTCGCCGCCATCATGGCCGTAGCGGTCGTTGAACAGTTTGAAGTGATCGACATCGCACATGATAACGGACAGCGCACCAGGCCAGCGTGCAAGGCGAGCCCACTCCTGCTCCAGGGTTTCATCCAGCACACGCCGGTTGGCCAGCCCCGTCAAGGGGTCGGTGTTGCTCAATGTTTCCAGGTACTGGTTGGTCCGCGTTAATTCATCTTCCGCCTCATCGATCTGCTTGCGAAAGAGGTACAGAAAAACACCCAGCAACGCCAATACCCCTGCCACGCTACCGGCATACATGACATCGATCCAAGGCGATGGCACCGGCGCCGGCACGGAACCCGGCGCAAACAGAAAATGGGCGCTCAAGTACAGTACGCCCAACGTTACCATGATGAAGGCATACCTCAGCGCACTCAGGCACTGGAAAACAAACACCACGATGGAGGCGAAGGTGAAATAGAACAGATGCACGCCAGCACCGGAACCGATGAAAGACGTGACAATGAACAGCTGGCTGCACACATTCACCAGCAGCACGTTGCGAGCCGCCTTGTGCCAGCCCCGGTGATTCAACAGCAGCACCGAAAGATAGGCCGCCATGAAGAGTAGATTGAAAAGAAACACGCCGCGGTAAAGGGCAAAATCGTAGAAAAAGTAGAACAGCTGATAAGGAATGGTGGCAATCGCCCCAAACAGCCCGACCTGATTGCAAAGCTCAATCTTTCGGCGCAGCCTGGCCGGGTTCCCCGCAACGCCGGGCGACCAGAGCCTTTTTACCCAATTAAGCATCGCCTGCCCTTTTTACAGTGTTAGAGAAGAATAGCCTCCTTTTTACTCACTTCCAGTGGCTAAATGCCGAGATTTACCGCGGCATTCAGCGCTGGCCTTGATAGCGTGATGATACGTTATATTCAGCGTTGGCAGGCAGCGAAAGCGGCACGACCACGACGAGATAAGTCGTACTGAACGGGAAGATGTGGCCTATGCCGCAATGCTCGGTTTCGATACACGTTCCAGTGGCGGATAAATAGCCAGGCCGCATATATCACGGGACTACTGCGTTCAAAGCTCTTTACGGACGATCTCCGCCCCGGCACTCAGGGCACTGAGCTTGCCGCGGGCCACCGAGCGAGGCAGCGGCGCCATGCCGCAGTTGGTGCAGGGGTAGAGCTTGTCGGCATCGACGAATTCGAGCGCCTTTCTGAGCGTGGCGGCGACGTCTTCCGGCGTCTCGATGTCGTGGGTGGCAACATCAATGGCGCCCAGCATCACCTTCTTGCCACGCAGAAGTTCGATCAGCTCCATCGGCACGTGGGAGTTCTGGCACTCCAGCGACACGATATCGATGCTGGACCGCTGCAGTTTTGGGAAGACCTCCTCGTACTGGCGCCACTCCGACCCCAGGGTCTTCTTCCAGTCTGTATTGGCCTTGATGCCGTAGCCGTAGCAGATGTGCACCGCCGTCTCGCACTTGAGGCCTTCGATGGCGCGCTCGAGCGCCGCTATGCCCCAGTCGTTCACTTCATCAAAGAACACGTTGAACGCGGGCTCGTCGAACTGGATGATATCGACCCCTGCCGCTTCCAGCTCCCGAGCTTCCTGATTGAGCGCGCAGGCGAACTCCCAGGCCAGCTTTTCGCGGCTCTTGTAGTGGGCGTCATACAGCGTATCGATCATGGTCATCGGCCCCGGCAGCGCCCACTTGATGGGCTTGTCGGTCTGGCGGCGCAGGAATCTGGCGTCCTCGACGAAGACCGGTTGGTGGCGGCTGACTTCGCCGACCACCGTCGGCACGCTCGCCTCATACCGATTGCGAATCTTCACCGTCTTGCGCTGTTCGAAATCCACACCGCGCAAGTGCTCAATAAAGGTCGTGACGAAATGCTGGCGGGTCTGCTCGCCATCACTGACGATATCGATACCGGCCTGCTGCTGCTCCTGAAGCGTCACACGCAGCGCATCCTGCTTGCCCTCGATCAGTGCCTCGCCTTCCATCTTCCAGGGCGACCAGAGGGTTTCGGGCTCGGCAAGCCAAGCGGGTTTGGGCAGGCTGCCTGCCGTTGAGGTAGGTAAGCGTTTACTCATGGGTCATCATTCCGTGCATTTGATTAGGTTAAAACGAGCCGTTGGAAGACCACTGCTCAAACATCGCCTGATAGGGTTTAATGAAATGCTCCTCGGCAAACTTCCCTTGCTCGGCGGCCAGCTGGCTGCGCTCCTCCCGGTCGTAGACGATTTGCGTCAGCGAATAATCCGGGTTCTTCAAGTTGGGCTGATAGACGTTGCCCGCCGCCGCATTGGCGTTGTATATCTCGGGCCGATAGATCTTCTGAAACGACTCCATGGTGCTGATGGTGCCGGCAAGCTCGAGATTGGTGTAATCGTTGAGCAGGTCGCCAGAAAAATAGAACGCCAGCGGGGCAGCACTATTGGCAGGCATGAAGTAGCGAACCTGAAGCCCCATCTGCTTGAAGTACTGCTCGGTCAGCGACGACTCGTTCGGCTGATATTCAACGCCCAGCACGGGGTGCCGGTTGTCGGTACGGTGATAGACCTTGCTATCCGATACGCTCAGACAGATAACCGGAGGCTTTTCAAAATGCGCCTGGTAAACCGAGGAGTTCACGAACTGCTTGAACAGATTGCCGTGCAGCACGCCAAAATCGTCCGGAATGCTGAAGCTTGACTGGTGCCTGTTATGCTCCAGCAGCCGCACGCTGAAGTCGTAATCGCGCACGTAGGAGGAGAAGTTGTTCCCGACAATACCGTCAATGTGCCGGTCGGTTTGCCTGTCCAGAAAGCGGGGCTTCAATATCTCGATGATTTGAAAAGGCTCGCCGTGGCCCTCGCCGCCTACCTGCATACTCACGGAAATGATGTCGAGCTCGACGCAGTAGCGATGCCCTTCCGGGTTATCCCAGTGCACCAGAGCATTGAAGCGGTTATTGATCATTTCCAGGGTATTGCGAAGATTCTCGCGGCGCCTTTCGCCCCGGGCCAGATTGGCGAAGTTGGTAGTGATGCGCGTCGTGCTTGATGGCCGATAATGCTCATCGAAGCCGATACGCTTGATCGTGAAGGCGACATCGTTATTCATCGTCATCTGGCATCCAATGTTGAGAAAATCGAACAGGTTCTTCGCTCTCACTGGACGGCCCGGCAGGTTCAATCCGGCTTCTTCACAGCGTTTGTGCCTGACGGCCTTGTCAGTGAGAAACGGCGCAGGGGCTATCACGGAGAGCACTGTGGATTTTATACAGGAGCGTGAATATGAATAAAAATGTCTTTATTTCATGGGAAGTTTAGAAATATTCATAGATGCCGTTAGCGCAGGCTTAGCCCGCCCCCCCATTGCAGCCCAGGATGACCCGGCACGCATGGAGCCACGGATGGTGCGGATCACACGTCATGCAGGTCATCCTGTCGCCCTTTCAAGCTGCTGCGATAGAGGCGCTTTTATCAAGCGCCGCTTGAACTGGATTCTCCCTGGGTTTCTGCATTTCGCGGGCCAGGTGTGAAAGCATGGGAACGCGCGCCCCAAGCGACGCTGAAGGCGATAGCCAGCAGGACCACCAGCGACCAGGGAAAGGCACCTACTCCCCAGGAATCAAGCAGCATACCGCCCGCGACGCCGCCGCCCGCAATCGCGCCATTCCATGCCACCACATTCATGGAAAGCGCTACATCCGCGCCACTTCCGGCGGTATCCGCCAACGCGGTTTGCATCAAGGTGGAAGCACCGCCGAAGGTAACCCCCCACACCACAATGCCGATAAAGACGACCATGGAGCTTTGCGTGTTGACACCGAAAATGAACGCGGTGATCGCGAACGCCGCCAGGCTTGTCAGCACCGTGATTCGCAAATGGCTGTCCACCAGCTTGCCGGCCATCCAGATACCGCCAAGCGAGGCAACGCCAAAGGTCAATAGCGCCAGATCAACCCGTTCGCCGAGTGCCGTGGCCGCCACAAACGGCGCAATGTAGGTGTAGAGAATATTGTGAGCCAGCATCCATGTGATGACCACGGCCAGCACGGGCCGTACGCCCGGCGTCGTGAAGACGTTTCGCAATGGCATACGCTCGCCTTTCGGCTGGCCGGGATAGTCGGGAACCCTGGCCATTACCCATACCGCCAGCACCAGTGTCAACGCGGACATTACCCAGAAAGCGGTACGCCAGCCAGCGACCGAACCCATGTAGGTGCCAAGCGGCACGCCGAGAGACAACGCCACGGGAATGCCGACCATCGCCACGGCCATGGCACGCCCCTGTTGATGAGTCGACACCATGCGCCGCGCATAACCGGCGAGTAGACTCCAGGCAAGCCCAGCGGCCACCCCCGCAAAGAAGCGGGCAACCAGCGTTATGCCATAGCTACTGGACAGCGCCGTGACCGAGTTGAAAACGAAGAATCCGCCGATGGTAAGCAGCAGGACATTGCGCCGCCGCCAGCCGCGTGTCGCAATCGTCAAAGGAATCGCCGCCAACATCGACCCCAGCGCATACGCCGTCACCATCTGGCCTGCCAACGACTGGCTGACCCCGAGGCCGTCACTGATTTGAGGCAATAACCCCGCCGGCAGCGTTTCTGTCACGATGCAGATAAAGCCCGTCATGGCCAGGGCCAGCAGTGCGGACATGGGCAGCTTATCGGACGCCGCCGATTCCGCTTGAGTAGAGAAGTAGGCCACAAAAAATACCCTTTCGAAGATGAGGTTTAACCCTGGGCATCAGGCACCCAGAGCATTCCACGAAACATATGTATCGATCGGTACAAATATGTGGCGCCGGGTCGAGCTGACGCTACGTCGTTCAGTGAAAATGCAGTGCGAATCCGGGCATCCCAAAGGCTGCATGGTAGCCCTGGGGACCATGAGCGCCTCAAAACCCGAGCATGCTCATATTACGAAGCCGCTGACCGTTTCAAGGGCGCGTACTCATGCCGGGTTTGTACGCTGCGTTGAGCGTGGCATTGCCACGGGCGAGCTTTCCGAAGCAACCGATGCACGTGCCCTGGGCACGGCGTTCAGTAGTTTTTTGCTGGGGGTGTCCATATCAGCGAGAGACGGCGTCAAGTTATCGGCCTTCAATGCCTCCATTGCCGAGCTCATGAAGTTGTGGGACGCCGCAGGTCATTAGCAGCTTTCTAGCAGCTCGGCCATATTCCGTACTCACCTTCGCCAGCGCCTGGTACTTACGGGCATTGATGCCTTTATCGAACTCCTCACCCCACTGCCCAAGCCTTGCTCATACCCACGTGTTTTGTCGCTTTAACCCGGCCCCTACTCTAGCAGCGCTTCGAGTTTGCCTCGCTGCTCAGCATGCTTGTCCGCATTCTCGTGTTTTAGCTTTTCCAAATTGATTAGTTTCCAGCGCACGGCAGGTTAATCAGCCGCCTGAAGGCGGTCAATGGCAGCGAAGTCGGGAGTGCCATCGTGCAGACTCAACAAGAATCTTCTGGTGCTTTCATCAAAGCGGGACTGAATATCCGTAATCAATCGTTTGCGAGTATCTACAAGCTTTTCAAGGCTGAATGAAGTCTTGGCCATGCCCTCGAACTCTCTAGCATAAGGCTGGTCCAGATCGATCAGGTTCGGGTTCAGAAGCTCATGTGCGGGGCGCGATGAACTCGCGATATAGATAAGAAAAGTGCGGAATAGATCGTCTGTCAGGCCTTCATTATCATAGAGCAGCTCCACATCAAAAAGATCGCGCGGATGCTGGCGATCTACGGCTGCATGCAACTTGCCGCCAAACAAGTCTTCAAAAGAGACTATCTGCATTTCCGCGTAGCCAAATTCATCCTCAACGGTTTCGGAGACGTAGCGCATTTCAGGATCGTGAACAACGCCGCGTGTTACAGGTGACGTCTCAAGCTTTATCTCCACACCATCCAAGCGGGCAAGAAGACGGGTAGCTCCGCCACCGCCGCCTTGTATGCGTTGTGTTTTTGCGCCTGCAATACCACGTTCGATGGAAGCCGCAATGCGGCCCATCGCATCATTGATCTCAAGAAGGCTTTCACTTCGATCTTTAATCGGCAAGTAGGTCAGATCAATATCGACTGACAGGCGAGGCAAATCACGATAGAACAGATTAATCGCCGTGCCGCCCTTTAGTGCAAACACCTCTTCCTTGGCAACATGGGGAAGAATACGCACAAGCAGCCTGGCCTGGGCTTCATAGGCTTCACGGGCCATCGTGGCTCTCCCTTCTTATAAATTCTTCGGGCACCACGATGCGGTACCGGGGGTGTATCTTGCCGCCCTTGACCAACGCGCGATCGCCGCTGCCGAGGTTGAATTCTTCAGGGTCGAGGCGCTTGCGCCAAGGGTGATTGTGGCGATCCGCAAAGACGAAGAACAGGCGCTTGACCTTGATCTTCTTGCAGCTATGCAGCAGTGCCGATATCGTCCTCGGGCGCAGGGTCGTCAGGCTCTCGAATACCATATCGAGATTGTGAAAGCTTTCATGGTCAGGCAATTCATTCATGGCCTCCATAATCGCCCGTTCGGGCGCTGACATCTTCAGCTCCCATTCCCAAGGCAACGTGACGGTTACGTCCGTATTGACCATTTTCAGGCCGAGCGCCGGGTCGGAGAATAGCGACGTGCTGCGGGTTTCTATGGGTGCATTCAATGGCAGTTGGGTCAGCCAGTTCGGTATGCTTTCACCGTAAACCCAGATAGGGGCGTTACTACCGAGCCGCAAATAGTGGCCATAGCCCTGTTGGTTTAAGGCGGTGATGCCACCCACATGAACCTCGTAGCCCATCAGGTACTGAAGCGAGAGAAGGCAGTTCTTCCAGTCAAGCGTGCCTGGCACACTCGAACTTGATATTGGACGGCGAAAGACGCCGCGATGGACACGTTCCAGCCAGCCGGCGTTGACGTATTTACGTGCAAGAAAACGGCTGACACCGTGGCGTTCGAGCCAAGCAGAGTCGACCATGAACCCTTTAGCCGTAGCGTCAAGAACATTCTTTAATTTTTCTTCTTTATGTGCACTCATGGTTCACAAACTAGCATTTAGCTAAAGAAGCTGCCACATTCTCTTCGAGATAATTAGATTTTGTGTACTCATAGTACACAAATTATCAATTTTATGAAGAAAAAGTGACTAGACAAGTCACGAGCTTGAAAGAGAGTCTGACAACTTCGCGACGCCTCTCTCGTCGTCGACTGGCAGCCTGGAACATGACACAGGGGCAACTCTGAATAGTGATCTTTGTGTCAATCAAGCACTCGCCAATCAATGAAATTGGACGCGCAAAAAGTTATTATCCCGCTAAATAATTTTCTGCCGATTTCGTGCGTTTCTAAATTCTCTTACTGGACACCCTATGCATAACCTATGGATTCCCGTTGTCGCCATTTTCGTCGTTGCGGGCCTGATATTCGGCGGCCAGGCCTATTCCGAGGCCCAGCGCGATGCCCACATCGCCGAGACGATAACCAAGCGGCTCGATAGCCAGGCATTGGTCGAGATCTCCCGCTTGAAGCAAGTCAACAAGGGCTATGGGGTGTGCGGTGACTATGCGCTTTCAGGCGCCGAGTCCGGGCGCTTCTACTACAACAGCAACACCCAGCAGCTGGCGCTCGGCGCCGATGACCCGCTGTATCACGACAACTGCAAGCGCGTTTCTTACTGATCCCCTGGAACCTGTCCACGACCTGTAAGCAGTCATGGGATTGCGCCCGGCGCTGCGCGGGTTGTCGAGCAAATGAAGCCGTGGCCGCCCCTAGGCCGAATGGGCCTTCGTGGTAGGGAGGAAGTGCAGTACACCCACCGCCACCGAACCCACCAGAAAGCCAATCACCGCAGAACACAGCGTATTGAAACTCCACCCCAGCGCACCACCCAAGGCACCGGTTGCATCATTGATGTTATGCTCAATGTGGTGTACCCACTCGTAGGGCGCGTTGAACCACCCCGTGCCATCCGCCCCCAGGTTGGCCATCAGGATATGCCCACCTACCCAGAGCATGGCCACGGTGCCCACCACCGAGATGGTCGCCAGCACCTTGGGCATGGCCGTCACCAGGCTACGGCCCAGTTTCTGTATTCCCGGGCTCTCGCGCTTGGCAAGTTTCAGGCCGATATCGTCCATTCTGACCAGTAGCGCCACCACGCCATACACCAGCAGTGTGATGACGAACGCCACCACCACCAGGCTCACCAGCTGTGACCAGAACCCCTGATGGGAAACCGTGGAAAGCGCGATCACCATGATTTCAGCGGACAGAATCAGGTCGGTGCGAACGGCGCCACTCACGATCTTTTTCTCGGCTTCCGGCCCCTTCTCTACCGCCGGCTTGTCGTCGTCATGCTCGCCGGAAAGCTTGTGCCAGACCTTCTCCGCGCCCTCGAAGGCCAGGTAGGTGCCGCCCACCATCAGGATGATCGGCAGTAGCGCGGGCAAGAAGTGATTCAGCAGCAGCGCCGCCGGCAGGATAAATATCAGCTTGTTGCGGATAGACCCCAGCGCGATCTGCTTCACGATCGAAAGCTCACGCTCGGCCGTTACCCCGTGCAAATATTGCGGCGTCACCGCCGTATCATCCACCACTACCCCGGCCGCCTTCGCTGTCGCCCGCCCCGCGGCGGCGCTCACATCGTCAAGCGATGCGGCGGCCAACTTCGCCAGTGCAGCAATGTCATCCAGCAAGCCTATCAAGCCGCCTATGGCCATGGGTACTTTCTCCGTGAATAACAGGTGTAGATAGTAAAGCATATACCGGCTTGCGTACTCTCCACGACAAGGTGGCATCCACTGCTACCCAAGTAACACCGTATAACGCGTGCTGCGCCCGCCACCGGGTAGCTTGTAAAGGCAGCCCTTTGCTACCAGCTCGGCCATATCTCGGGTAGCAGTGGCCTTGCTCACCTTCGCCAGGGCCTGGTACTTGCGGGCATTGATACCCTGCTCGAACTCGCCCCCCGCCGTATCCAGCAAGCGGTTCAATACCCTGATCTGGCGCTCGTTCAGTACGGTAGTGGCATGGCGCTGCCAGAAGGTGGTTTTCGAAAGCACACGGTCGATTCGCAACAGCGCCTGCTCAAGTGCCTCTTTCAATGACTCCAGGAACCACGATAGCCAAGGCGTGATATCCAGGCCGCCCTTTTGAGCGCTTTCCAGATGAGCGTAATACGCCTCGCGGCGCGCCATGATGGCCGCGCTCAGCGAATAAAAGCGGACCGATTGGCGCTCGGCCTGAGCCAGCGCCTTATCCGTTACCGCGCGAGTCACGCGGCCGTTCCCATCATCAAACGGGTGCAGCGTAATGAGCCACAGGTGGGCGATACCCGCGCGTACCAAGGAATCAAGCCCTTCAGGTGGGTGATTGAACCAGGTAATAAACGCATCCAGCTCAGCCTGCAAAAAATCCCGTGGCGGCGCTTCAAAATGTACCGTGGGCCGATCAATGCGCCCGGATACGACCTGCATGGGATGATCCCCACGCAGTTCGCCAACCCGTACCTTCCCCAACACACCAGGGCCTTTTACGAACAACAAGGACTGCCAGAAGCAGAGCTGCGGGTAGGAAATGGGTTCATCCGGATGGTGGGTGGCTTGCAGCAACAGCTCAATCAAGGCTTCGGATTCTGGCGTGGTTCTGGTGGAAAACCCCGCTTGCTCAAGCCCTAGATGACGCGCAACCGAAGAGCGCACAGAGCCAACATCCAGGCGCTCGCCCTCGATTTCGCTGGTTCGGATAGCGTTCTGAATGAGCGCATCCATTTCCACGTCCAGGTCCGCCTGCTCAAAAGCAGCGTCTGTTCGGCCCAACACGCGCCCTTGAAGTAGCCGTATGGCATCTAACGTGGGCCGCAGGATAGATTCATTCCATTCGAAGCAAGGCCAATTGTGCTGCTGCCAGATATACATGAGCCGATTGCACCGTCTATTCAAATCACTTTATGAGCCGATTATGGGTTATATTCGGCTCATAGGCCAGAAGCTGACAAGACTATGGAGTGTGCGGCGACTATGCGTTTTCAGGCGCCGAGTCCGATCACGTTTACTGGCCCCGTTGGAACATGCTTGTGATCTGTTAAACAATAAAGTGATAGCGCCACGACCCGTGCCACTTACCCCCTCCCTTCTGACTGGCGGCATAGCAGAGTTCGGTAGCTTCAACGGGGGCGGAAAACTCGGGGGTGGCCCGACTTCCGTCGATGGGCAAAGGCTCTATCTGCGCAGCGTTCAAATACGCCAGACGCTAGACGCCCTAGGCGACACAACGTGTGGTGGCTTTTTCCTGTTCCCCGCCTACCCCTTAAACCTGTGCGTAGCCCCCATCAACGAACACCTCGCTACCCGTCATGAAGCTGCTGTCGTCAGAGGCCAGAAACGCTACTACTCCCGCTGTTTCCTTGGGGTCGCCCAAACGCTCAAGCGGTACGGCCCGCTTCATCTCGCCCAGGGCTTCGGCTGGGAGCAGTTCCATCACCTTGTCTGTTTTAGTCGGGCCAGGAGACATGACATTCACACGAATGCCGGTGCCCCTGAGATCATGGGCCCAACTGCGCGCCAGGTTTCGGACGGCCGCCTTGGAGGCGCTGTAGATGCTCATGGCCGGGGTGCCCATGCTGCCCACCGTGGAACCGGTGAGGATGATGGAGCCACCGTTTCTCATCAGGGGCAGCGCCTTCTGGACGGTGAAGAGAGTGCCTTTGACGTTGATGTCGAAGATGTAGTCGTAGTGCTCCTCGGTGATCTGCCCCAGGCTCGCGAATTCGCCGACTCCCGCATTGGCCACCAGTACATCCAGGTGCCCTTTTTCTTTCTGGATCGTTTCGATAACGCGATCAAGATCCTCTGGCTTTGTTACATCCGCCTGGACACCCCGGGCGCTGGCCCCTAGTGCCTCAACGCTGGTGTCGAGAACCTCCTGGCGCCGCCCGACAATGAAGACGAAGGCGCCTTCCTCGATGAGACGTTGGGCCGAAGCCAGGCCGATGCCGCTGGCGCCGCCTGTGATCAGTGCGATTTTACCGTTTAGCCGACTCATGGTTGGGTCTCTGTGTGTTGACTCGATTCGGGTTTACGGTATATACCCACTTACAAATACTCAAGTATGCACCTTTTGGTAAGTACCCGTCATGGCGAAAGAAAATTCAGAAAACCCACGTTTCATTTGCGGCCTGCACGCGACACTGCACGTGATCTCCGGAAAGTGGAAGCCTTTGATTCTGTTCTTTTTGAACAAGGGGCCGACGCGTTATGGCGAACTCAAGCGAAGCGTTCGAGGGGTGAGCGACAAAATGTTGATCCAGCAATTGAAAGAACTGGAGTCTGACGGCATCGTCGAGCGAACCGACTATGGAGAGATTCCGCTGCGTGTCGACTACTCGCTGACGCTCTTCGGGGTAAACCTGGTGCGCGCCATGGAGCCACTTTGCGGCTGGGGCGAGACGCACCAAGGGGATATTGCTGCAGCGATGGACCGCCGGAAAGTCAGCCGGTAGGAAGCGTTCCGCCTGCCAACTTGTAGGCATTTCCCGAACGGCGTACCGGTACCAAGCTCAGGGTAACCAGCAAGGCGTACTTCGAGCACGCCTTAATAAGCTGGCTAAACAACCGTCTGCTTATGGTTACCTGCTGCCAAACCATTGACCTCAAGCTAGCTTGAAGTTTTAAGCTCCAGGAGCCTGACCTACTCAAGGAGCGAACCATGCATCTCTATCGTGTGCTTACCATGGCAAACTGGCAAAAGGCGCAATCTCAAGGTTACGTGCCACGCTGTGGCAACGACCACAAGGCGGATTGCGTTCATTTGAACACCCAGGAAGCCGTCGCCTTTTCTGCCAACCGATACTTCACTCTCGAAGGAGCGCCCGTGGTCATCGAAGTGAATATCACAAGCTTTAAAGAAAAGATCGAGTGGCTGCCCCCCACTCAAGATCAGCCCTGGCAGAAGCCTAGAGCGCATATAGACCATATTCCGCTGTCAGCTGTGATAGCGATGCATTCGCTTGAATACCGAGAAAAAGCTTTTTTGTGGTAACTAGCTCTAAATCACTCTTGAGTTACCGAACGGTAACCGAGAACGAAGTGACATGCCTAAAGACACATCCCCTCTTACAAAAGCGGTCGCCATCCGCCAAAGCGAAGATCTCGGCCGCCTTCGCCGTCGCACGCCCAGCGGCGGCACTCACATCGTCCAGTGATGCTGCGGACAACTTCGCCAATGCGGTAATGTCATCCAGCAATCCTATTAAGCCGTCTATGACCATGGATGCTTCCTTCTTAAATAACAGTTGCAGATAGTAAAGCACATAGCGGCTTGGGTGGATCGTCTCTTTTGCCCCAAGGGCAGTGTCGTTTCCTTCCCTCTCAATTAAACTGACCCGATTGCGTCTCTTAAATCAGCGGTATCAGATTGCTCGGCTTATTGAGTACAGAGCACTAATCTAGCGGAAAGTTCGCAAGGTGAACTAGCAGGCACTTAACCGGCAATTTAATGTTTGTATTTTTATTAACATCATCACCAACATGGACCACTATCAACCTGCAACTAAAAATTAAAATATAAATATCTCAAAACTATATACAAGGTGTTAAGCAACTAAGCCAAGCTCCAACCACATAAATTTAAAATCATAAAAATCGTATGCTCATCGAACAAAAAAATAAGACATATGCTAGAATAGAAACATTCAAATTTCGCGCGCACAAAAAATGACTGAGCTAGAAATAAAAGTTATATTGGCAGATAGCATCTCTAATCAATATCCAGAGTATATCATGGGTATTGAATTCCCTTTTCAGTTTGGTGAAAGAAGAGCAGACTTAGCTCTTCTAAGAGAGATGGAGTTGACCTCATACGAAATAAAAAGCGCAACTGATAGAACAACTAGGCTTAGCTATCAGCTCGATAGCTATAAATCGTATTTTGATTATTGCTATGTTGTATGTGAAGAGTCAAACTTAAAAGAAGTAAGAAACAACACACCAAGATCAATAGGTATTTTGATTGTTTCAAATAAGAAAATAAAGCACATAAGAAAGTCGAATAAATTTAAAAACCATAACAAGGAGAGCCTGTGCAGCACTCTCCCAATTAACTTTCTTAGAAACAAAGCATCTCTCAAAAAAATCAAGTCAAAACATGATCTTTGCAAACACATCTCTTCAAAACATCCTATTGAAACAATAAGAAAATGGACACGATTAAACTTTAAGGAAAGATATGAAACAGCTTCAAAGCTAGTAAAAATAGAAAAAGGTGATACTATAAACAAAGATGATATCTTTACACTAACGAAGAAATCGCCCACTAAATTAGTTAGAAGAACTTCTTAATCGCAACCTTGTTTCAATGTAGTAATTCATACGTACTGATATCCAAAAAGCCGGACTAATCCCTGTAGGTGCATCGTCTTTTGCCAAATTTATTTCATTATCAGCCCATGTACCTAAAAATTGATAATTCGAAACATCCCGAACAGTCTCTTTAGCACACTTTACATAACCACCTGCATTACGCCTATGGCGCTTATAGGTAAAACTGAATCCATCAAGGCTCGCTATATCGATCCTGGGAACGAAGGTTCCACCTCTAATCTCAATTTGCTCAGTATTAATAGAAGCATAATCCCCATACTTTACATCAACTTCTTCTACCACTTTTTGGAAAATATTTTCTTCAAAAATATCAAACTTACCTTCAGAATCTCCCCCTCCCTCTTTTGCTACATTCGAGGGAAAGCTTGTCGAAATAATTATAATATCTTCTATATATTCAGACACATCGTTTAAACAAGAGCAGCTGTCAATGAACTTATCTGCCACATCACCGGGCATTTCATTCCTTGTAAATCCAGCATCTAATATCACGTAAACTTTACAACCTTCACTTAATGAATTAAAAATTGGTTGCAAGTAATGAAGAACGCTTTCTCCACCTAAATCATAGGGTAAACGAACAGCTAAAAAATCAGTTCTCTCAGAGGCAGCTTTAACAAAAACTTCGACTTCAGATGCCACTTTCCCCTCATCCTCATAAATATGTATCATGGGTATAATATTAAGATCATTATGAAGATCAAAAATAAAATACTGCCAATCCTTGAAACCCATATAAGGAGAAAGAAGCTGTTCAATCTGTGGGTTTATGTATTTATCATCAGTGCACAAGTCTAAGATAAAAGGTCTTTCACCTTGAATCTCACCTATATTTTTCATACGCCGATAAATATCACCATCAGGAGCTTTTAGCGTTTTCCTTGATTTAGTCAACTCATATATCGGAAGCAAACTATTAAATCTATCTGCTTCAATATTGCTTAAGCAACGTAGTTCAGCATCCCTAGTTTTTATCATAGGGAAATATAAAAACTCACTCATAGGTTATGTCCTTCATACCCCAGAACTTTTGCTCGAACTCTTACAGCCATTGAAGAAACTTGAAAATAATTGGCTAAATCTTCAACTTTGGATGAAACATTATCAATATAATTTACAAAACTATTTTCTGGCATCAATAAAGCAGCTGCAAATTGATTAGCTTCCGCTTCCATCCAATTACTATCTCCATTTCTGAAGAAAGTTTTATCTTCAAAATTATCACTGTTTGCAGCATGGCATATTCTATGAGCGAGTTCATGCGCAATTGTAAATCTTTGTCTGTGTGGATGATGCAAAGAATTGACTTTCATGACCCAGGCTCCAGAGCGTTTCTCTTTGACAAGACTACCCGACACCTCATCTTCAAGAGGCTCAAACCTTACAGTCACACCTAGCTCTTGGGCTAGCTCTGTAATATTTATTGGATCAGTATTTAGCCCTTTACTCTCAGCAAGCTTTATCAAATCCTCTGGAGTAGATAGTTCCTCAAATTCAGGCAGCTTTCTTTCTTTAACCATTCCTTTACGAATAAAAGCCACTATCTAACCCTCCTATTGAGTTCAAAACTACCGCCTTCTTTTTCTTTTTCATCTAATTCAGCCAACTTTTTTGATATAATACTCAGCTGCCTCTTTAGATCAGAATTTTCATTCTTAAGAGCTTCTACATTTTCCTTTAAATCGCTTATACCATTAATTCCCAATTCAAATGTTTCCATTGTACTGGCGTAATCTTGCTGAAGCTGGCGCAGCTTTTTCCTGCTTTTTCGTGATAGTATTTTTTCAATAAAAACACTGAAACTATCACCTTTAACATAGCTCTTTGCTGCATCTTCAGCCTTATCCTCAGAATTTGTTTTTATATACAAAACAGATAATGCAGCTATAAAACCATTTATAGCTATCAAAAATGTAATGACTGTTTGATATAGAGAAGACTGAAACCCCCAAACTTCTTTTAGACTTAAAAGCTCTGAACCTCCTGGAATCATATTTGCTACTTGACACCCATTATGTGAACATTCATGATTTTTGGAGAGGACAGAAATTAGATTAAAACTGCTCATCTTATCAACCACACCAGGAGAGGAAAAAAATACAAAAAAAGCTAATAAAAAAACCGCTGTAATTAAGCACGTTAATAGGCTTATCATAAAAGCATTTTTTCTAGTGCAAAAAACCTTTTCTTTTAACATATAAATCTCAGATTATTTTATAAAATCAATTTAGAGACCTCAGTTGATGATATAACGACCAACATCCAAATTTCAATTCATAAAAAAAAATCCGCCTTTCGGCGGATTTTTTTATGCAACTAGCTAGTAAACACTCACTCCCACTCAATAGTAGCCGGCGGCTTACTACTCACATCATAAGTCACCCGCGACACCCCTTCCAACTCATTGATCACCCGGTTAGAAACCTTCTCCAGCAGCTCATAAGGCAGGTGCGCCCAGCGGGCGGTCATGAAGTCGATGGTTTCGACGGCGCGTAGCGCGATGACCCATTCGTAGCGGCGGCCGTCGCCGACCACGCCGACGGATTTGACCGGCAGGAACACGGCGAACGCCTGGCTGGTTTTTTCGTACCAGCCGGAGGCGCGCAGTTCTTCGATGAAGATGGCGTCGGCTTCACGCAGGATGTCGGCGTACTCTTTCTTCACTTCGCCCAGAATACGCACGCCCAGGCCCGGCCCCGGGAAGGGGTGGCGGTACACCATGTCGTAGGGCAAGCCAAGTTCCAGGCCGAGTTTGCGTACTTCGTCCTTGAACAGTTCGCGCAGCGGCTCGACCAGCTTGAGCTTCATGGTTTCCGGCAGGCCGCCCACGTTGTGGTGGGATTTGATCACGTGCGCCTTGCCGGTCTTGGAGGCGGCGGATTCGATCACGTCCGGGTAGATGGTGCCCTGGGCCAGGAACTCCACACCTTCGATCTTGCTGGCTTCTTCATCGAACACGTCGATGAAGGTGTTGCCGATGATCTTGCGCTTGGCTTCCGGGTCTTTCTCGTCTTTCAGCTTGCCCAGGAACAGGTCTTCGGCGTCTACGCGGATGACCTTCACGCCCATGTGCTTGGCGAAGGTTTCCATGACCTGGTTGCCTTCGTCCTTGCGCAGCAGGCCGTTGTCCACGAACACGCAGGTCAGCTGGTCGCCAATCGCCTTGTGCAGCAGTGCGGCGACCACAGAAGAGTCCACGCCGCCGGAGAGGCCGAGCAGTACGTGGCGGTCGCCGACCTGTTCGCGCACGCGCTGAACCTGGTCTTCGATGATCTGCGCAGGTGTCCACAGCTTCTCGGCTTTACAGATATCCAGCACGAAGTGCTCAAGCATCCGCTGGCCTTGCAGGGTGTGGGTCACTTCCGGGTGGAACTGTACGCCATAGAACTGCTTCTCTTCCCATACCATGGCCGCAATCGGGCAGCTCGGGGTAGAAGCCGTCACGGTGAACTCGGCGGGCGCCTGGGCCACCTTGTCGCCGTGGCTCATCCATACGTCCAGCAGGCCCTTGCCGCTTTCGGTATCCACGTGGTCCTTGATGCCGTTGAACAGCGCGTTGTCGGCGTCGATGCTGATCTGCGCATAGCCGAACTCGCGCTTGTTGGAGCCTTCCACCTTGCCGCCCAGCTGCTCGGCCATGGTCTGCATGCCGTAGCAGATACCAAATACCGGAAGATTCATTTCGAACACGCACTGGGGCGCACGCGGGGACTCAAGCTCGGTCACGGATTCCGGGCCGCCGGCCAGGATGATGCCGTTGGGGTTGTACTCGCGGATCTCTTCTTCGGTGATATCGAAGGCACGAACTTCGGAGTAAACGCCAATTTCGCGTACCCGGCGGGCGATCAGCTGGGTGTACTGCGAGCCGAAGTCGAGAATCAGGATCTTGTGAGCGTGGATATCATTCATGGCGGTATCTCGAGTAAGCAGTGGAGGTGCTGCTGGTAAGGCTAAAAAGCAAGCGGCGGAGCAAAGCCCGCCGCCGTGTTACTGAGCGCTGGTTAGCTCACCCGGTAGTTGGGGGCTTCCTTGGTGATCTGCACGTCGTGAACGTGGGATTCATTGAAGCCAGCGCCGGTAATCTGTACGAACTCCGGCTTGGTGCGCATTTCCTGAACGTCGCGGCAGCCGGTGTAACCCATGGAAGCCCGCAGCCCGCCCATCAGCTGGTGAACGATGGCGCTCATCATGCCTTTGTAAGGTACGCGGCCTTCGATGCCTTCCGGCACCAGCTTCTCGGCGCCTTCACTCTTGTCCTGGAAGTAGCGGTCGGCACTGCCCTGGTTCTGGGCCATGGCGCCCATGGAACCCATGCCGCGGTAGGCCTTGTAGGTACGGCCCTGGAACAGCTCGACTTCGCCCGGGGCTTCTTCGGTACCGGCCAGGAGGCCACCCACCATCACGGCACTGGCGCCGGCGGCAATCGCCTTGGCCAGGTCGCCGGAGTAGCGCACGCCGCCATCGGCAATCAGGGGAATGTCGTACTCTTTAAGTGCGGCCGCCACGTTGGACACCGCGGTGATCTGCGGCACGCCCACACCGGCAACGATGCGCGTGGTGCAGATGGAACCCGGGCCGATGCCCACTTTCACGCCGTCGGCACCCGCTTCGGCCAGCGCCTTGGCGGCAGCGGCGGTGGCGATGTTGCCGCCGATCACCTGAATAGCCGGGTAGTGCTCCTTGATCCAGCTGACGCGGTCGATCACACCCTGAGAGTGGCCGTGGGCGGTATCCACGATGATCACGTCAACGCCGGCTTCAGCCAGGGCGGCTACGCGGTCCGGGGTTTCCGGGCCGGTGCCGACGGCAGCGCCTACCAGCAGGCGGCCGTCGCTGTCTTTAGCGGCCATCGGGTAGGTGCGGGCTTTTTCGATATCCTGGAAGGTCACCAGGCCGCGCAGGTGGAAGGCGTCATCGACAATCAGCATTTTCTCGATGCGGTGTTCGCGCATCTTGGCCTTGCTGGTTTCAAGGTCGGTGCCTTCCTTGACGGTAATCAGACGCTCACGCGGGGTCATGATATCGGCGACGCTGTCACCCACGTTGGGCTGGAAGCGCATGTCACGTTCGGTCACGATGCCCACCAGCGTCTCGCCTTCCACTACCGGGAAGCCGGAGAAGCCGTACTCTTTCGCCATGGCGAGCAGGTCTTCAAGCTTGGCCTTGGGGCTGACGGTCACCGGGTCTTTCACAATCACGCTTTCGTGCTTCTTGACCTTGCGAACTTCGCCGGCCTGCTGAGCCATGGTCATGTTCTTGTGAATGATGCCGATGCCGCCTTCCTGAGCCATGGCAATCGCCAGACGCGCTTCGGTCACGGTATCCATGGCGGCAGAGACGAGCGGAATGTTGAGGGAGAGATTGCGGGTCAGGCGGGTTTTGAGGCTGACATCCTTGGGAAGAACGTCGGAGAAGCCAGGAACGAGAAGTACGTCATCGAACGTAAGCGCTTCTTGGGCCATACGTAGCATAGCGGCAACACCCAATGTGATGTGGGAAGAAGGGGCGTGAAAAGTTAATCCCCCATTATAGCGTTTTGAGGGGTGCCCCAGCAATGTAGGCATACGACCAATTATCCATAGCGCGTTGGTGGTAGGCTAGGCAGGCCGCTTTCCTGCTGCTCAACCCGAGGGGATTTCCATGCCAGACGCCACTACCGCCCTTTCCGTCAGCGAACTCAACAAGCGCTCGCGCCAGGCGCTCGAGCGCGATGTGGGCGAAGTGTGGGTGGAGGGCGAACTTTCCAACGTGTCGCGCCCGGCCTCGGGGCACATCTACTTCACGCTGAAGGATGACCGCGCCCAGGTGCGCTGCGCGCTGTTTCGCCAGCGGGCGCGGTTTATTTCCGCCCCCATGCGCGATGGCGACCAGGTGAAGCTGCGCGGGCGGGTGTCGCTGTTCGAGCCGCGCGGCGACTACCAGTTGATTGCCGAGGCGGTGCAGGCGGCGGGACTGGGCGAGCTGCTGGCGGCTTACGAGCGCCTCAAGGCCCAGCTGGAAGGCGAAGGCGTGTTTGCCAATACCCGCCCCCTGCCCTTCCCGCCCCGCAAGCTGTTGATCTTGAGCTCTGCGACCGGCGCGGCCATTCGTGATGTGCTGGCGGTGCTGGACGCGCGCTGGCCCCTGGCGGACGTGACGCTGATTCCGGTGCCGGTACAGGGCGCGGAGGCGGCACCGGCGATGATTGCCGCACTCGGTTTGCTCAACCGCCAGGCGCGGTTGGACCCGGCGCGGGACGCGATTCTGATTACCCGGGGCGGCGGCAGTCTGGAGGATCTGTGGGCGTTCAACAATGAACACCTGGCCCGGGCGATCTTTCATTCGCGCCTGCCGGTGATGTCGGCGGTGGGCCATGAAGTGGATGTCACGCTTGCCGATTTTGCCGCCGACATGCGCGCCCCCACCCCGTCCGCCGCCGCCGAGCGGCTGGTGCCGGACCAGCACGCCTTGAAGCGCCAGCTGAATGACCAGCAAAGCCGCCTGCAGCGCGCCATAGAGCGAAGACTTGAGCGCGATAGCCAACAGCTGGACAGCTTGCGCGCCCGGCTCAGGCACCCCGGCGAGCAGCTGAACCGTCAGCGCCAGCACGTGACGACACTCGCCCAGCGCTTAACTCGCGCCATGCAGCAAACGCTTACTCAGCAGCAAACACGGGTAGCGCAGTTGGGCAGGCGCTTGGCGAGTCAGGACATGACGCGCCTGCACCGCGCCGAAAGCGAGCGGGTGAATCAGCTGAACCGTCGCTTGGAAAATGCCATGCAGCGCCAGCTTCAACGTCAGCAGGCGCGTTTAACCAGCGCCGCGCGGGAGCTGAACGCCATCAGCCCCCTGGCGGTGCTTGGCCGGGGTTACGCCATTGCCCAGGATGAAAAGGGCCAGGTGGTGCGCCGGGCACAGGAGACTACGCCCGGCCAGAAACTCTCGCTGCGCCTGGGTGAAGGCAGGCTGAGTGTCGAGGTCAAGCGGCGCTTGAGTAAATAGAAAAGAAGCGCCGCGTGCCAGGTTAGAGCGGCGCTAGCGAATGGCCTCGATACGCGCGTCGGAAAACCCCAGCTGGTGGTTGTCCTGTTCAGGTTATTCTGCCAGTGCGGCGTCAATCGCCTGGGTAATCCGTTCGATGATGAGATCGATCTCGTCCGCCTGGATGGTATACGGCGGGGCAAGCAACACGTGATCCCCATGGACACCGTCAATCGTGCCGCCCATGGGATAACTGATCAAACCTCTCGCCATTGCCTGGCGCTTGATCCTGGCATGGAGTTTTCGAGCGGGATCAAACGGCGTCTTCTGCTCGCGGTCGGCGACCAGCTCAATGCCCCGAAACAGCCCCCGCCCGCGAATATCGCCTACATGAGGCGATGCCACCAGCGCCGCTTCCAGGCCGCGTTGCAAACGCTCGCCCATGGCGTTGACGTTGGCCAGCGTCTCCGGCCGCGCAATGATCTCGACGACCTTGTTGGCGGCCGCCGCTGCAACCGGGTGGCCCAAGTACGTATGCCCATGCTGAAACAGGCCGGAACCGCTGGCGAAGCTTTCATGAATCGCGGATGAGAGCAGCACGGCGCCGATGGGCTGATAGCCGCCGCCCAGCCCCTTGGCAATGGTAAGAATATCCGGCGTTATCCCTTCCTGCTCACAGGCGAACAGCGTGCCCGTGCGCCCCATGCCGCACATCACTTCATCGAGAATCAGAAGCACGCCGTACTGGTCGCATATGTTACGTACCCGTTTGAAGTAATCCGCTTCAGCGGCCACCGCGCCTAGCGTGGCGCCTACCACCGGTTCGGCTACAAACGCCATGACACTTTCAGGGCCCAGCTCGAGAATCTTGGCCTCAAGCTCGTCGGCAAGCCTTGCGGCGTAGGCTTCAAACGATTCATCGTTCCCCTTGTCACGGTAGGCGTAGCAGGGCGAGACATGATGCGTCTGGGGCAGAAGCGGCTGGAACTGCGCCCGGCGCATGGCATTGCCCCCGGTGGCAAGCGCGCCCAGGGTGTTGCCGTGGTAGCTCTGGCGTCGGGCGATAATATGCCGCCGCTCGGGCCTGCCGGTTTCCACAAAATACTGGCGGGCCATTTTTAACGCGGCTTCTACCGCCTCGGAGCCGCCGGATACCAGGTAAACGTAATCCAGGCCGTCTGGAGCCAGGTTCACCAGTTTCTCGGCCAGCTCCTCGGCAACATCCGTAGTGAAAAATCCGGTATGGGCATAGCAGAGGTTATCGATCTGCGCGCGCATGGCTGCCAGCACTTCCGGGTGGCCGTGCCCTACGCTAGTCACCGCCGCCCCGCCGGAGCCATCCAGGTAACGGCGCCCCTGGGTATCAGTGATATAGACGCCCTGAGCTGATGCTGCATGCGGCAACGTCTGGCCAATGCTGCGGTGAAGAATACGCGCCATGGTTCTCTTTCCTCTTCGAAGGATGCTTTTGAGTTTCAAGGCTACAACGAAATTCGTGCCCAGCACGGGCGGCGACGCCTTGTATGGGGCACAATCCAATGAGGTAGTGCTGGTCGTTTCCATCAAACCCTATGCAGTAAATACACTGACACTTGCACAGCGGGCAAGACACAAAGGCCTGGATATTCTCGCGATCACCGATAGTAAAGTCTCACGCTGTGACAGTGTGCCGATTATTCGCAGACGACAGGTGCTCGACAGCCAGTTGACCATAAAAAAGCGCCCGGCCAGGGCCGGGCGCTCATCTCTGCGTTAACGTAACGCTTACCGCTTACACCTTAGCGTTTGGGCGGCTCCAGGGTATCTTTACCCTGCGTGTTGCCCGAGGGAGTGTTCGAATTCGCCAGGCCGCTGTCATGACGCTCGGCCGGATTCTGCTTGTCGTCCTTCTTGTCGTGCTCACGCGTGCCATCTTTCATTTCTTCGGCCTTGTCATGAACAGCGTGCTGCGCCTTGTCAGCCTGTTCCTGACCAACTTCGGCCGCTTTATGCAGCGCACGATCGCGATACTCACCCATGTATTCGTCTTCCTTGCGCGTAGTGGGGAAAAGCCCCGCCAGCGCAGCGCCCAGGGCCACCCCTAGCGCACCGACTACCAGCGGATGCTCCTGGATGAAATCAGAAGAGCTACTGCCCATCTGACGGGCGCGGTCAGACATGTTGTGCAGGTGATCCTGCGTGCCGTGCTGAAGATGAGACGTGGAATCGCGCATGCTATCTCCCATGTGGTGAGCCTTATCGCCAAGGTTATGCGCTTTATCGCTTAGCTGATGCGCGACATCCTTGGCCTTATCGCCAAACTGCTGGGCTTTATCTTTCGCGCCCTCTTTCATGCTGCTCATGCGGCCCTGCTGGCTGCCGTGGGTCTGGTGGCTACCATGAGTTTCGTTGCTGCCGGGAACGTACCCAGGCGAGCTGGCATAGCCGGGTGCGCTGCCCTGTGCATGCGTACCTTCATGAACAGGAATGCCTGGCGTGCCCTGCGAGCCGCCGTACTGGTTCGAGCGCGGGTAGCTCTGCTGTGAGCCCGGGTTGCGCTGGGCAAGCATCAGCCAGCCAAGGCCCGCTGTGGTCACCAGAAACGGTAGCGGGTTCTGCTTGATGGTATTACCCAGGTTCGAGACGAACTCGTTAGCGCCGCCGTGGCGAAGGTAGTCGTAGGACGTATTGAGCAGCTGCTGAGGAGAGAAGCGCTCCTCGATCTCGTGCAGCGTGGAGTCCAGACGCTCGCGCGAGCGGTGGATATCCTTTTCGATCTCTTCAGCACTACGGTGATCGTGATGATCGTTATGGTCCGTCATTTCAACTCCTCCTTGACGTTATGCTGATGCTCCCTGGCGAGCTCCTTGTCGGTATTCAGGCTGTTCAGGGTACGGTTGGGTACCAGATTACGTGCCTGCAACTTGGCAAGGCCGGCCTTGAGCATGACGATACCGATGACCGAGACAATGACACCCACGATGATGGCCGAAAGCCAGGGCGTCATGTCCGGCGGCAGCACTTCATTGAGCATGAACACCAACGCAGCCAGCAAGGTGAAGAAGCCACCCAGCAGTACCGCGCCTGCCACGGCAATACCGGCAAGCGCCATCATGGCCTGGTGGGTTTTTTCCGACATTTCGGTCTTGGCGAGTTCGGCTTCGTTGCGCACCAGTGAGGTAATTTCCTGCATCACGGTGGACAACAGCGAACCCACCGATGCGCCTTGCGGTGAAGCGGGCTGCGACGGCGTCGTTTTATGATCTGAATCCATTCCTGGCCTCCCTGCCCTGTAAAGGGCTTTTCGTCTCTGTCTGGCCCGGTTACCCGAGCCAGACCCTGTATGCGGTAAGCGTCAGCCGTTGCCTTAGAAGCGGCCAGGGCCGCCTGGCTTGTTCGTCGAACCTGCACCACCGGCGGGGTCATTGGTCGTGCCGGGCATGGAGGACGATGAACTGCCTGGGTTCACAGCGCCGGGATGCGAAGCGTCGGTGCCCGGAGTGCCTGTACCCAGCGTACCGGAACCGGTACGGCCTGAACCTGACGTGCCTGGGCCTGACGGGCTGGTACCGGAAGCGCCGGGGCGCGTCGGGTCTTGCGTAGCGCTTGCGGGCGAACCGTGCATGATGCCCTCGGACGGGCTACCGGGAGTGGGCGATGCCTGATTGGAGTAGGCGCCCGACGGCTGGTATGGCTGACCCTGAGACGACTGCCCCTGATGAGAAGAGGAGTGCCCGCTGGATGAGTGCGAATGCTGACCGGAACTGCGCAGAAAGCGCGTCACCAGAAAGCCTGCCGCAATCGCCCCGCCAAAGAACAGCGCCGGCTCGCGGCGGCTATAGCTCTGGGCTTCCTGCCATAAGCTTTTCAGATCCTGGTCGCGCAGCTTGTTGGAGAAGCGATCCGTCGTATCCGCCAGCTTTCGCACCTGCTGGGAGAAGTAGGGCTGCTCTTGATTGTCGAACTCATCCGCCATCTTGTTGAAGACGCTGGAAAATTTATGCGTCTGATCGGCGGCGGTATCGCGCTGCTGCTTGTAGAGGTTTTCGGCCTGCTGCTGCGCCGCTTCACTGACATCGTGAACGGCATCCCGGCCCTGCTGCTTGAGATGCTCGGCATCCGCTGCGCCTGAAGGCGCCGCGCCTTGATGGGAAGTTGAACCTGGGTCAGCCTGTTTTCCATGATCATTCATCTGTCATTTCCTCCTTGTCGTTTCACACGTTACGGCATTGATAAATGCGTATCTAAAGTGAAACAAAACGAACTGGACCACTAAGAATTAAACGTATTCAAAAATAAATAATCGATTATTCCTTTTTACGTTTAATATAAATCGCTTTTTCACTATAGTGTGCCTTCTGACCTTGTCAATTTTCTCACCGCACAGCTTGTCAAGACGCCAAAACATTTAATCAATATCAACGCACAACTCGAAACAAAGATTAAAACTCCGGTGTAATGGTTTATTTCAAGCGCTGCCTCATAGCTCAAGCAGGCGTTTCGTCAAGCGAAGGTGGTCCACTGGGTCTGGCTTTACAAGGCCGGATACCGCATCGTCGCGTTGCTCAATTTTTAAAGTAAAGAGCCTTGATATACATCGCGCCATAAGTCCTTTTTAAAGACTGCTTAAGCACATCCTTTAAAAGCATTAAAACATGCAGCCTTTAAATAAAATTTATTATTGGCCTTATTTACGCGCCTGCTTTTATTGTATTTAACAAATAGCGCTAACAATCATAAAACCTATAATGGCCACCCAAACAGGTTTGGCTCTTGTGGCCTGCGTAAGCTAGGGTTAATAGGCGCAAAACGGACAGGCATTTATTCACCTGCCCGCCCCTGAAGGATTACTGTGCCAACAAGGAGTTCTAGCACATGAGCGAACAGCAGCAGCCGCCCCAGCACCAGGAAAAACAGCCGGGCGACGAACATGCGATGCACCCCGAGCCCGAATTCATTCGCGCAAGCTACAAAGGCGCCGAGAAGCTTCTGGATAAAGTCGCCATCATCACCGGCGGCGACAGCGGTATCGGCCGCGCGGTGGCGGTTCACTATGCCCGCGAAGGCGCCGATAGCGTGATCGTGCATTTGAAAGAAGATAAAGATGCCGAGGATACCAAGGCGCTGGTGGAGGCCGAAGGCCGCCGCTGCCTGGTGCTTAAAGGCGATGTGGCCGAGCCTGCCTTCTGCCGGGAAATAGTGGCAAAGACGCTGGAGCACTTCGGCAAGCTCAATATCGTGGTCAACAACGCCGCCGAGCAGTATGACTGGGATGATCTCACCGAGGTCCCGGATGAGCAGGTCATGCGCACCTTCCAGACCAATATCTTCAGCCATTTCTACCTGACCAAAGCCGCGCTGCCGCACCTGCAAAAGGGCGACACGATTATCGAGACTTCATCGATCAACGCCTTTAAAGGTAACGATACGCTGATCGATTACAGCGCTACCAAAGGGGCCATTCAGGGCTTCATGCGCTCAATGGCAATGTCCTTGATGGATCGCGGCATTCGGGTAAATGCCGTGGCACCGGGGCCGGTATGGACGCCGCTGATTCCGGCAAGTTTCGATGACGAGAAGGTAGCGTCCTTTGGCGGTCAGGTACCCATGAACCGCGCGGGCCAGCCAAGCGAGATGGGGCCGGCCTATGTGTACCTGGCATGTGAGGAGTCTTCCTACATGACGGGGCAGACTCTGCATCTTAACGGCGGGGTCATTCTGAATACCTGAGCCTTTCCAGGCGGGGCCGGCCACAGGCTGCCCCGCCACCTTTCCTAATTGACCGCCACTACCCCGCCAGCGTCTTTACCAACACCTTGGATTTACGCGCATGGTTGTAGGCTTCGCGCTTCAAGGGCGGCAGGTCTTCAAGGCTTGCAGGTTTGAAGCCGTGCTCTACAAACCAGTGCGCGGTATGGGTGGTCAGCACGAAGATATCGCTCAGCCCACGCTTGCGCGCACGGCGCTCCAGCGCTTCGATCAGCCGCTCACCGCGCTCCCCGCCCCGGTAGTTGCCGTGTACCGCCACGCAGGCAAGCTCGGCCACTTGCGTGCCCGGGAAGAGATGCAGCGCGGCGCAGCCAATCACCATGCCGTCGCGCTCGATCACCATGTAGTCATCGATCTCGTGCTCCAGCCGCTCGCGGGAGCGGGCGACCAGCATGCCGCGCTGCTCCAGTGGCTCGAGCAGTTCGAGCAGGCCGGCGATATCGTTGAGCTTGGCCGAGCGCAGCTGTTCATAGCGGTGCTGGGTGATCATGGTGCCCACCCCGTCGCGGGTGAACAGCTCGCCCAGCAGCGCATCGTGATTGCGCCAGGAAAGCAGGTGCGTGCGGGCCACGCCTTCAAGCGCTGCGTTGCAGGCCGCGTTCAGGTGGCGGGCAAGTTCGCTGCCCGGCTGGGCGCTGGCTAGCCGCGGTTCGGCCTCTGCTGGCGTCAGCTGGCGCATCAGCTCGCCCTCTTCATCCTCGAGCCCTTCTGATTCGCCCAGCAGTATCAGCTTGTCGGCCTTGAGCGCCACGGCGGCGTGCTGGGCAACTTCTGCGGCATCCAAGTCGAATACTTCGCCGGTACTGGAAAATCCCAGCGGCGGCAGCAGTACCAGCGAGCCCTTGTCCAGTAGGCCTTCAATGGCGCCCGCCCGCACTCGGCGCACTTCACCGCTGTGATCAAAATCGACCCCTTCGCGCACACCAAGCGGCTTGGCCGTGACCAGGTTGCCGGAAATCACGCTGAGTTCCACACCGTGCAACGGCGTGCTGGGCAGGCCAAGCGAGAGCCGCGCCTCCAGCCACAGGCGCTGGTGCGCCGCCACCTGCTCTACGTGGGCCATGACGGCGCGGTCGGCCACCCACTTGCCGTTCACCCGCGTCGGCTCGACGCTTGCACGGCTCAGCGCTTCCTGCACCTGCGGGCGCGTGCCAAATACCACTACCAGGCGTACGCCCAGGGTATGCAGCAGGGCCAGATCCTGAACCAGCTGCTCCCCGCGGCCGGACGCCATGGCTTCGCCCTCGATCAGAATGACGAAGGTTCGCCCCCGGTGCGCGTTGATATAGGGGGAGGCGTTACGAAACCAGTCAACAAAAGGGAAGTGCTTATCCAAGGCCGCTCTCCGGCAGCAGGTGAAAAGAAGAAACCAGGCGTTTACCCGCCCGTGCGGGCTACTTTACCAGAGCATAAAAAACAGCGGCACCTTCAATCGCTCTTTGCGTTTGCAAATAGCCGTGAAGATGCCGCTGTCAGGCCAGGCGTTTAACGCGCTGGCGTAAAGGCCTTTGCCTTAGCCGAACATGCCCTTGAACATGAAGAAGAACACGATGGCCAGGCCCGCACCGGCGGGCAGCGTAATCAGCCAGGAAAGCACGATGGTACCGATGACGCGCAGATTGAGCGCTGCCATGCCGCGGGCCAGGCCAACCCCCAGCACTGCGCCTACCAGGGTATGGGTGGTGGAGATGGGCAGGCCGGTGCCGGAAGCCACGACCACGGTGGTGGCGGCAGCAAGCGTTGCGGCAAAGCCGCGGCTCGGGGTCAGTTCGGTAATGCCGGTGCCTACCGTGGCAATCACCTTGTGCCCGTAAGTGACCAGGCCAAACACGATACCGCCGCCGCCCAGCACCAGCACCCACCAGGGCACGAGCGCTGCGCTGTCGATCATGCCTTCGCTGCGCACCACGCTGATGACCGCCGCCAGCGGGCCTACCGCATTGGCTACATCGTTGGAGCCGTGAGCAAACGCCATGGCGCAGGCGGTGAAGATCATCAGCACGCCGAACACGCGCTCCACGTTGGCATAGCCAAAATGGTCGTTGGGGCTTTGGGTGTACTTGACGCGCCGCTGCATCACGACGCCCAGCCCCATGATGAGTACGCCGATCAGGATCGAAAGCAGCAGACTCTGGCTGAAGGTCAGGTGCAGACCAACGTGAGAGAGCCCCTTGGTCAGGGTCACCATGGCAACGATGAAACCTACCAGGAACACATAGCCCGGCACGTAGCGCTTGGCAGCGGCAAACGGGTCGTTGCTTTCAAAGATCAGATGCTGCACGGACTTGAACAGTACAAAGGCGATGGTACCGGCAAGCAGCGGCGATACCACCCAGCTTGACGCGATCTGGCCTACCTTGCCCCAGGCCACGGCATCGACGCCCAAGCCCACTGCGGCAAAGCCGACAATCGCCCCGACGATCGAGTGGGTCGTGGAGACCGGCCAGCCGCGCGCTGAAGCCACCATCAGCCAGATGCCCGCCGCCAGCAGCGCCGAGAGCATGCCGTAAACCAGGTATTGAGGATCGGCTTCGAGCAGGTTGGCATCGATGATGCCGCCGCGAATGGTGGCGGTGACCTCACCACCGGCAAGCCAGGCGCCGAGGAATTCGAACACAACGGCGATGATGATGGCCTGCTTGATGGTGATCGCTTTCGACCCCACCGAGGTACCCATGGCGTTGGCAACGTCGTTGGCGCCAACGCCCCAGGCCATGAAGAAACCGAACAGGCAGGCCAGGATGATAAAAATCTCACCGTGCTGGGCAATAATTTGCATGGGATTCCCTTAGCGTGCGGTCAAAATCTGCAGGCGGCTGCCCACGCGCTCAGCGCGGTCGGACACTTCACCCACCCATTCGATAATCTTGTAAAGAAAGATGACATCGACCGGTGGTAACTGACTTTCAAGCTGAAACAGCTGACGGCGAATCGCGACCTGCTGGCTATCTGCTTGATGTTCAAGGTTATGCAGTTCACGAATCATGTTCTGGATGACATCGGAGACATGCCGGCCAAAGCCGGATTCCAGAAGCTCCATCAACTCTTCAAGCGCCTGGCGCGCCTGGGCAACACACGCCACACTGGTGATCATGTAGTCGCGCATAGGGTCGGCCAGCTCATCGGGCACGCGCATTTTACGTCCCAGCATGATGCCGGTAATGTCGCGTACCTTGTTGGCAATCTTGTCCTGGACGCTGATCAGATCCAGAAGGTCCGAGCGGGAAACTGGCAGGAACATGGTGTTGGGCAGGTTGAGTCGTAAATCCGTCTTGAGCACATCCGCCTCATGCTCCAGACGCGTAACGTTTTCGCGCAGCACCGTTGCTTTGTCCCAGTCGCCTTCAAGCGACGCTTCAAAAAACGGCAACAGCTGATCGGCGCATTCATTGGCCTTGACGATGTGGGCCAGCAGCGGCTGGAATGGCGAGCGGCCGAACATCGCAGAAAAAGGGTTGGAGGTAACCATAGAGCCTTTAAGCCTGTTTTCGGGGAGCCTGGAAATGGCGACGCCAGTATAAAGAGTGCGTTCGCCGCCGTCATGAAAAGTTCATATTGACATCGAAAAATTCATCAACACGTCATCACCTAAGGGTGGCTATTGTCATGGAAAATGCAACACCAATTGAAGTCGAACTCAAACTGGCGCTGGCGCCACCCGGCGTCGAGGCACTCAAGCATCACCCGCTGTTGGCAGGTAGCGCCCCGCTTACCCAGACACTTGCCAACCGTTATTTCGACACGCCAGACGACGCGCTCGCCCGCGCGCGCATTGCCGTACGCCTGCGCCAGGTGGACACCCAGGTGCTGCAAACGGTAAAGACCGCAGGCCAGGGCGGCGGCGGGCTTTCCAGCCGCCAGGAGTGGGAGTGGCCGGTAAAAAGTGCCGAACTGGATCAACAGGGGCTGGCTGCCCTGCCCCCTTTCCAAGGCGCGCTTGGCGCGCAGCTTGACCAACTAACCCCTCGGCTGCGTACCGATTTCACCCGGCGCAGCTGGCAGCTTGACTGGCAGGGCAGCCATATCGAGCTGGTGCTGGATCAGGGCGAGATCGAGAGCGGCGCGTACACCACGCCCATTTGTGAAGTGGAGCTCGAGCTTAAAGACGGGTCATCAGAGGCGCTCTGGTCGCTGGCCCTGGCACTCGCGGAACACGTACCGCTTCGTCCGTCAGACAGCAGCAAGGCGGCACGCGGCGCCGCGCTTCGCGCCCAGCAGTGGCCGCTGCCGAACGCCCAGACCCCGGGCCAGTGGCTGCACCGCGCCACCCTCGCCCTCGATGCGTTCCACGACAGTAAGGATTCCACCTACCTCAAAGACGCCCGCGAGGCGCTTGAGCAGCTGGCAAGCCATCCCGCCCTGGCCGATGACCTGAAAGCACTGGCAGGCCGCCTGCCCGGAGCGCTCGATGACGACGGCCAGCCAAGCACCGCCTATGGCGTGACGCTACTGACGCTTTCCCATCGTTTGGCGCTGCAAAGCGCGCTAAGCTAGCGTTATCCAGAGACACCGCCTGATAAACCGGTAACACCCAAGACGCGCTTGCCGCTACTACCTATCGCGGCGGCAGGTGGTTTTCCATTTCGCCAGGACCTTTATGAGCTTTCATCTGACCCCTGCTGCCGAAGGGCTTCGCACGCAGCTGTTTCATATTATCTTTGAGTCCGATACCCCTGCGGCCAAAGGGTTCGATATTGCGCTGATCATCATGATCCTGGGCAGCGTAGCGGTGATCCTGCTGGGTAGCGTGCAGGACATCTCCCAGGAGTACGGCTGGCTTTTCTACTATCTGGAGTGGAGTTTCACGATACTGTTCACCGTGGAGCTTGCCGTGCGCATCTACTGCCTCGAGCGCCCCACCGTCTACCTGAAAAGTTTTTATGGCGTGGTCGATCTGATCTCCATCCTGCCCGCCTGGCTGGTACTGCTGATGCCCGGCTTCCATGCGCTGGTGATTATCCGCTTTTTGCGCGTACTGCGTATTTTCCGCATTCTGCGCCTGATGGAGTTTGTCGGTGAAGGACGCCTGCTGATCGAGGCGTTGAAACGCAGCGTACGCCAGGTACTGCTGTTTTTTTGCAGCATCTTCATGGTCGTCACCATGTTCGCGGCGCTCATGTACACCATCGAGTCGCCGGAAACCGGCTTTACCAGCATTCCCATGTCGATCTACTGGGCCGTGGTCAGTGTGACCACCGTGGGCTACGGGGATATCGTGCCGGGCACGCAGCTGGGCAAGGCGATTACCGTCCTATTGATCCTGATCGGCTATTCGATCATCGCGGTGCCCACCGGCATCTTCTCGGCCCAGGTCATCCGCTCCATCCGTGAAGACCGCTACTCCGACGAAGCCTGCCCCGGCTGCGGCTACGACCGCCACGAAAAGCGCGCCCGCTACTGCCTGCGCTGCGGTACCTGGCTGGATGAAAACAGCGAGGACCCGCGCAAGGAGAAGCAGGCGAAAGAGACCTAAAAACCGTACAGTCGACGTGAGCGCCATGTCCTTGTGGCCAAGGGCATGGCGGGGGGATGTCAGCTGGCGAAGGGGGCCGTATCGCCGCGGCCTTCGCGCACGATCCTGGGCGGCAGCTCGCGTAGATCGATCACGCTGGTAGGGTCCAGGTGGCAGGCGCCGCCGTCGATGATCAGATCCAGATGCGCGCCAAAGCGCTCGCGGATCTCTTCCGGGTCACTCATGGGTAGCGCCTCGCCTACCGGAATCAGCGTCACGCTCATCAGCGGCTCGCCAAGGGCTTCGAGCAGCGCATGGGTAATGCGGTGGTCGGGCACGCGCACGCCAATCGAGCGGCGCTTGGGATGCAGCAGCAGGCGCGGCACCTCGGTGGTGGCGTCCAGAATGTAGGTGTAAGGCCCCGGCGTATGCGCTTTCAGCAGCCGAAAGATGGCGTTATCCACCTTGGCATAGGTGCCGATTTCGGAAAGATCCGAACACACCAGGGTGAAGTTGTGCTTGTCATCCAGCGAGCGCAGCCATTTGATCTTCTCGATGGCTTTTTTCTCGCCCAGATGGCAGCCCAGCGCGTAGCCGGAATCCGTGGGGTACGCGACCACACCGCCCTTGCGAATAATCTCGATGGATTGATCGATCAGGCGCTTTTGCGGATTTTCTGGATGTATCTGGAAGTACTGGCTCATTGTCTGCTCCTGGCCGTTGGCGCGTTTCAGTCCATTGGATAATGCTACTCATACCATAGCTGATGCAGCGGCTAATGGCCCTGGTGGCGCATCGCGCAGGTGCATCAGGCGCGGGTGCTGCCAGATGGGCGGCGCGGCGGTACGCGGCACCACGCTCATGCTGCCGGGGGCGGCGTGGCTGCCGGGGAAGTGAAAATCACTCCCCATCGAGGCGTAAAACCCGCGCTCGACCAGCTGACGGGCCAGGTCGCGGGTGCTGTCCGGGTTCTGCTGACCGCTGACCAGCTCGGCCGCATCGCCGCCGGCGGCCTGAAAATCATCCATCAGCAGCCCGCGCTTGCGCCGGGTCAACCCGTAGCGCAGCGGATGGGCGATGACCGCCACGCCGCCTGAGTCCACCACCCACCTGACGGCATCGCCGATTTCCGGCCAGTGGGCCTTTACGTCGCCCTTCTTGCCGCTGCCCAGATAGCGCTTGAACGCCGTGGCCCAGTCCGCCACCAGGCCTTCGGCTACCAGTGCCCGGGCGAAATCCGGCCGCCCCAATGGGCGGTCGCTGCCGGCCTGCTGACGGGCTTTTTCCAAGGCGTTTTCAAGGCCCGCTTTCTCCAGGCGCTGGGCAATTACCTCGGCACGCTGAATGCGCGCCTGACGCTGCTGTTCAAGCCCCTCAATCAGCGGGCCTTGAACGCCGCCGGGCATCAGTGCCACCACGTGGATGTTGATGCCCTGCCAGCGAGTGGATAACTCGCAGCCGGGTACCAGGCAGAGCCCCGCCTGACGCGCCGCCTGCCCAGCTTCATCGATGCCCGCCATGGTGTCGTGGTCGGTCAGCGACATATGGGTAAGGCCGCGCGCGGCGCACAGCTCGACAAGCTCGGTCGGCGTCATGGCACCGTCCGAGGCCGTCGAGTGCATATGCAGGTCCACGGAATAGCGCTGGTCGGCGTCGAACACCGCGGGGAGTAACGTTGGAAATAGGGGCATGGGCATGACGCCGTGTGGCGAGTTTGTCAGAATAGAAGTGTCGACCCGGCACTGTCATGAGGCTGAGTGCCGGGCGGTTGACGAATGCCCGCCATGGTGCGCGCTTATACCGGTGCGGTCAATGCTGCCCAGAGCGCCTTGCCCTGTGCTTAAGGGCTAGGTTTTTAAGGACTGGGTTTTTAAGGACTGGGTTTTGAAAGACTAGATTTTGAAAGACTATGCTTTAAAGGAGTTATCCCCATGCTGTATGCAATCATGAGTGAAGACGTGGCCGATAGCCTGGAACGGCGCATGGCCGCCCGGCCCGATCACCTGGCGCGTATTGAAACGCTGCGCGATGAAGGCCGCCTGGTGCTGGCAGGCCCCCACCCGGCGGTGGATACGGAAAACCCGGGGGAGGCGGGGTTCAGCGGCAGTCTGATCGTTGCTGAATTCGACAGCCTGGAGGCCGCACAGCACTGGGCGGACGCCGATCCATACATCATTGCAGGCGTGTATGCCAAGGTAATTGTGAAGCCGTTCAAGAAAGTTATGCCTTGACCAAGGGGGGCGACTGTGGAGGGTCCGACGGCTTTTTCACAGAGCCTGTGGAAAACTCTGTGCAAACCCGGCGGACGCTTTTCGCTAAGCCAGAGATAGCGCCCCGATTGACAGATTGGCTATTTTTTAACCACCTCTACCACTACGGATATCCGCGTGACCCAGCGCCCGACAGCTTTGCCCCCGTTAACGGCGCTAAGCGCCCCATCGCTCACCTGGAGCGACACTTCACCGCACTCTGACGCCTTCGATGACGTCTATTTTTCCCGCGAGGATGGGCGCGCCGAAACCGAGCACGTTTTTCTGGGCGCCAACCGCCTGCCCGAACGTTTCGCGGGTTGGCAAGGCACGCGTGCGTTTGTGGTGGGGGAAACCGGCTTCGGCACGGGGCTCAACATGCTCTGCGCCTGGGCCTGCTTCGAGCAGTACGCCCCCGAAGGCGCCCGCCTGCACCTGTTATCCACAGAGAAGTACCCGATGGAGCGGGCATCGCTTGAACGCGCCCTGCGCGCCTGGCCGTCGCTTGCAAGTTATTCACAAGTGCTGTGTGCGCAGTGGCCTGCGGCGGTCAGCGGTATCCACCGCCTGCACTTGAGCCCGCGCGTGACGCTGGATCTGCACTTTGGCGATACCACCGAGCGCCTGGCGCTGCTGGACGGCCAGGTGGACGCCTGGTTCCTGGATGGCTTCGCGCCCTCCAAGAACCCCCAGATGTGGCAGCCGGAACTCTTTGAAGCCATGGCCGCCCGCTCACGGCCCGGCGCCACCTTCGCCACCTTTACCTGCGCCGGCGTGGTCAAGCGCGGTTTGAAGGCGGCGGGGTTCAGCTGGAAGAAGGTGCCGGGGTTTGGGCGCAAACGAGAAATGCTGGCCGGGGCAATCGAGACACCGCCTGTGGACACGCGCCGTGCTGCCACGCCCTGGTTTACCCCGCCACACGCCTTGCCCGCCCGCCACGTAGCGGTGATTGGCGCCGGCATTGCCGGATGCAGCGTGGCGGCGGCACTCGCCCGGCGCGGTATTCACGTCACCGTTATCGAGCGCGAGGCGCCGGGGGCCGGCGCGTCGGGCAATCGTCAGGGGGCGCTTTATGTAAAGCTTGCCGCCGACACCAACCATCAAAGCCGGTTTTATCTTGGCGGCCTACTGTACAGCCAGCGCTGGCTTGACCAGTTGAAAGCTCCTGAACTATGGCAGCCCTGCGGCGTGGTGCAGCTTGCCCTGAGCGATAAAGAGGCCCGGCGCCAGCAGCGTTTCAGTGCCCAGCATCTGCTGCCGGAAAGCGTGGTTCGCCCACTCAGCGCTGGATTGAGCGAAACCGCCGGGGCGACTATCGACGCTCAGCACGCCCTGTTTTATCCCCAGGCTGGCTGGGTGCGCCCCAAGGCACTCTGTGAGCACTTACTTCAAACGCCCGGCATTACGCTTGAGCAGGGCAGCGTCACTCGGCTTGCGCGTGAGCAGGCCGCCTGGCAGCTGGACCTCGAGGATGGCCGTACGCTCAGCGCCGACCAGGTGGTGATTGCAAGCGCTCACTACGCCAACGCCTTCGAGCAGACGGCAAGCCTGCCGCTTCAGCAGGTGCGCGGCCAGGTCAGTGAAGTGAGGCTTCCCGACGGCGTGGAAGGGCCGAAACGCGTGGTGTGTGCGGGAGGTTACGTGTCACCGGCGCTTGATGGCGTGCTCACCTTTGGCGCGAGCTTTATCCCCAACAGTGCCGATACCGCGGTGACCGCCGAGGATCACCAGCGCAATGTGGATGAACTGCGCCAGACGCTGCCCGCGCTGGTGGCCGAGATGGAAAGCGCAGGGCTGGATGTGACCCCGGCGGCGCTTGAAGGCCGCGCCGCGGTGCGGGCGGCAAGTCCGGATAAAACACCCTACGCAGGCCCGGTGCCCGACGCGCCCGCCTGGAACGCGGCCTACGCGCGGCTCAGCAAGGATGCCTCGAAGGTGCCGGAAACGCCGGGTGAGCATCATCCGGGGCTGTGGATATCCACCGCCCACGGCTCGCGAGGGCTTTCAAGCGCTCCGCTATGCGCCGAACTGATTGCTTCCCGCTTGTGCGACGACCCCCTGCCGCTGGAAGCGCCGCTGGTGGATCATCTTCACCCGGGGCGGCGCATCATCAGTGCGCTGGTGCGCGCTCAGTAGTCGCCCTCTTCCTCGTCATCCGCCAGGTCGCGGCCAAAGGAGCGCCACTGGGCCAGGGTCATGACTTCGGTCATCTCGAGTTTCAGGTCGTGGGCGATGATCAGCTCGCTGCGCGCCAGCTGCTTCTTGAGCTCTTCCACCCACCCGGCCATGCCCGTGCCGGTGTCGGTGGTGTCGTAGCCCTGGCGGGTCACGAAGGCTTCCAGCAGCGCATTCAGCGTTTCCGGCGGCAGCATGCGCGCCGGCACTTCGATAAAGCGGCTCATTGGCTCTGCTCCCATTGGTTCAGGCGCTCGATAAAGGTGGCTTCATCCACCACTTCAACGCCCAGCTCTTCGGCCTTGGCAAGCTTGCTGCCCGCCGCCTCGCCGGCCACCAGTGCGGTGGTCTTCTTGGAGACGCTGCCTGCAACCTTGGCACCCAGCGCCTGCAGCCGCGCCTTGCCCTCATCGCGGGTCATGCTTTCCATGGCGCCGGTAAGTACCCAGGTCTGGCCCTCGAGCGGCGTGGGGCCCTGGGTCACTTCCGCCTCTTCCCAGGTCACGCCGGCCTCGATCAAGGCCGCGATGGTGTCCTGATTGTGCGGCTGCTGGAAGAAGGTATGCACGTGGACGGCAACGATCGGGCCGACATCATTGACGGCTTCGAGCGCGGCCTGATCGGCGGCCTGCAGCGCCTGCAGCGTGCCGAAATGGCGGGCGAGATTGGCGGCGGTGGCTTCGCCCACCTCACGAATGCCGAGCGCGTAGATGAACCGGGCAAGCGTGGTGGTCTTGGCTTTCTCCAGCGCGTTCACCAAGTTGATCGAGGACTTCTCGCCCATGCGCGGCAGCTCCTGGAGCTGGGCGGCGCTCAGGTGGAAAAGATCCGCCGGCGTCTTCACCCAGTCAAGCTCGACCAGCTGGTCGATCAGCTTGACGCCCAGGCCGTCCACGTCCAGCGCCTTGCGGCTGGCAAAGTGCTTGAGGGCTTCCTTGCGCTGGGCGGGGCAGAAAAGCCCGCCGGAGCAGCGCGCCACCGCCTCGCCCTCCACGCGCTCGATATCCGAGCCGCACACCGGGCAGTGGTCGGGGAACGCGATAGCTTTCGCATCCTCGGGGCGCTTTTCCTTGTCCACCCGGACGACCTGAGGAATGACATCGCCCGCCCGGCGGATGGCGACGGTATCGCCAATCATCACGCCAAGACGCGTAATCTCGTCGGCGTTGTGCAGCGTGGCGTTAGAGACCGTCACGCCCGCCACGCTGACCGGCTCGAGCCTGGCCACCGGAGTGATGGCGCCGGTACGGCCTACCTGGAACTCGACATCGTTCAGCGTGGTGACTTCTTCCTGGGCCGGGTACTTGAACGCCGTGGCCCAGCGCGGGGCGCGAGCGACAAAGCCCAGCTCGCGCTGGTAGCGCAGCGCGTTGACCTTGATCACCACCCCGTCGATATCATAGCCAAGCCCATCGCGCTTCTCGCCCAGCTGCTCGCAGTACTCTGCCACGGCTTCGGGGCCGGTCAGCACTTTCAGCTCCGCGCTCGAGCGAAAGCCCAGCTTGATCAGCCGGGCCATCAGTTCGCTGTGGGTAGTGTCGCCCAGGTCCGGCTCCAGGCGCGCGGCCTGGTAGGCGTGAAACTCCAGCGGGCGGGTGGCGGTCACTTTCGGGTCCAGCTGGCGCAGGCTGCCCGCGGCGGCGTTGCGCGGGTTGGCAAACACCTTGCTGCCCTCTTCCCGGGCGCGCTCGTTAAGCGCCTCGAACCCGTCGTGGCGCATGATCACTTCACCACGCACTTCCAGAAGCTCTGGAATGTGCTTGCCCATCAGTTTCAAGGGCACCGAACGCAGCGTGCGCAGGTTGGAGGTAATGCCCTCGCCGGTGCGCCCATCGCCCCGGGTGGCGCCGCTGACCAGCACGCCCTGCTCGTACACCAGTGACACCGCCGCGCCGTCGAGCTTGGGTTCGCAGGTAAACTCCACCTCGTTGGCCGCGCACTCCAGGCGCTCGGCCACGCGCTCGGCGAAGGCGACGATATCCTCGCGGCTGAAGGCGTTATCCAGAGACAGCATGGGGATGGCATGGGCCACCGAAGGAAAGCCGTCAGCGGGGGCCGCGCCCACACGCTGGGTGGGTGAATCCGGCGAGATCAGCTCGGGGTATTCGGCTTCCACCTGCTTCAAGCGCTGCAACCGGCGATCGTAGTCGGCATCTGTAAACGTCGGCTCATCCAGCACGTAGTAACGGTAGTTGGCTTCATCAAGCTCGGCGCGCAGCTTGGTAACCTCTTCCAGCAGGTGGGGATCGGGCTGACTCATTACGTGGTTTCCATCGTACAGACTAAAAAAGGGTATCTATTAACGAAAACACCCGCCCTCTGCAAGAAGGCGGGTGTTTAAGTGCAGGCGCTGACTAGTGCGCGTGCACATGCCGATGCAGGCGGTGGCGGCGTTCGAAGTCATGCACCCGCTGGCGGGCAAACTCGATGGTCTGGGCCGTCATGACGCTGCGGTGTTCATCCTTCAACTCACCGCCCATATGGCGCACCACGACCATGGCCGTTTCCACCATGGCTTCAAAGGCTGCGGAGCTGTCTACCGCTCCTGGCAGCGGCATCAGGAAGGTAACGCCTGGGGTCATGAACTCGCCCATCTCTTCGATGGGGAAGGTACCGGGCTTGACCACGTTGATCATCGAGAACTGTAGCTCGCTGTCCGCGCTCTCGGTTTCAAAGCGGTGGAAAACACCCATGGGGCGGCTGTAGCGCAGGCCACAGGCCATGATCAGATCCAGCAGTTTGCTGCCATCGAAACCTTCCGGATCGCGGGAGAGCACGCTGATGACAATGACTTCATCGGCGTTGGAGAGCGTCTCCTTGGCGTTTTCACCGGATACATCGTGGCGCAGGGCTTTTTCAAGGGTCGGATGGGCACGTACTACCGAGTCCTGGGCATAGTGTGCCGTGGCTTCGTCAGCGTAGTCGTCATAGCCTTGCTCGTCGTAGCCTTGCTCGTCGTACTGGGCGCGATCATCGTAGTCGTTAACATAGCGGGGGGCGTCGTGCGCCGGTGCTTCATGGCGCGGCGCGGCGCGCTGAGCTTCGGCGGCAAGGGCAGCGGCTTCACGCGCCTTGGCATGCTCCTGGGCCAAACGGGCTTTTTCGGCCTCGGCAGCTTCCTTGGCTTCGCGGCGCTGTTCTGCTTCAAGCGCCTTGCGCTCGGCCTTCTGTTTGGCTCTCGCTTCGGCTTGCACAGCCTTTTCCGCTTTCTTGCGCGCTTTCTCTTTACGGCGAATGATCAGGCGGCGCTTGAGCGAACGGCCCATACCTTCAAAGTCGACCAGGCGGTACTCGTCAACCGCATCATCATCGAGCTCATCAAGTTCACCGGCGATATCGTCACGCAGCTGGCGGCGCTTGGGCGCATCCTGTTTGGCAAATACCGCGTCTTCGGGCTCGGCGCGCAGCACAGGCTCGGCCTGTTCGACGCTTGCAGCAGGCGTAACGTGACTCTCCTTATTCACCGCCGGTGCTTCATCGGCAGTGGATAGGGAGATAGACGGCGCGTCGACAGGCCGCTCACTTGGGGCAGGCGCCTTGGTCGCAAGCTCAGCTTGCGGGGTAGTTTCGGCAGTACGTGTCTGCTCGGCAGCCAGCGATTCAGCAGCGGGCGCGGCCGGTGCTTCAGCGCGGGCAGAAACGTCAGGTTCATTATCAAATGAAAAACTGGGTTCGCGGCGTTCCGGCTCGGCAACCGGGGCTGGCCTGGTAGCAGGCTGCGGGGCTTGGGCGGGCGCCACCTGAGCTGCAGGCTGTGGCTTGGTGGCAACGGGTTCAGCGGCAGGTGCCTTACGCTTGGGGGCCGCCTTGGCAAAGGTACGGCGAAACTCGGAAAGCACGCGGGAAGGCCCGGGGTGTTCCTGACGCTCAAGCTTGGGCTTTTTGCCCAGGCCGCTGTAATCGGCAGGTTTGACGACGCGCGCGCCGCCGTTAGGCAGCTCCCAGTTGATTTCGGCTTCCTTTACCTCATCATCAAGGTCGGTGATCTTCGCTTCGGGGAGATCCTTGACCGCTTGATCCAGGCGGGGTACACGCCGCTGGCGCTGAAGCCTTCGCACACCGTCAATCACGATGAGCGACACCAGCGCCAGCCCTAAAATGATTAGCCACTCTCTTAATTCCATGTTGAACATTCCATGGGTCATCTTACCGGTTGCCAAGGCACCATGCCTGAAGCTCGAGTCCTTCCAGGTGACTGCTGGTCACCAAGCATGGCACGGTTGCTACGAAAAGGGCCATCCTGTGCCGTTTTTCAGGCGCTAGCCGATCTTTCAACGATTTTAAAAGCCAATGTTCGACTCTGACGGCGAGTTTTGGTGCCGTGCATTTTCGTTTTAATCGTAATAAAAGGCACTGACTTTTTACACTTAACATGTTTACTTAAACATCTAATCAGCACTGACCGTAATACTGTCAAATCAATACTGTACAAAAACTCAGTTTACTGCTTGACGTTCTTCGAGTGCCCTGCTCTACCATAGCATCAACCACAATCTTATAATGATCAATATAGAGAAGTTGAGCCTTTTTACACATTTTTTTATTAATTTGGTTAACTTTGTTAACGCTTGTAGCGATTATCGAATCAGCCTTTCGCTAGCCTCTTCCAGAACATATCGGGAAAGCCGCCAACCGCCCCGCGATGGCGGGTCAGATGAATCTCGAGCGGTATGTCCCACGCAGGCTCCCGCCCGCGCACCAGCTTTCCTTCTGCAATTTCCTGTTCTGCAAGGCTTTTGGGTATCCAGGCGAGTCCCTTGTTCTCGAGCGCCATGGACATCAGCACGGCGGCCTGATGACTTTCAAAATACGACGCCTGAGGCAGGGCCTGGGAATTTTCAGCAAGCCAATGGCTGACCACCCGACCAAGCCCGGATGCCTGGGTGTAGGCCAGATACGGGATTGCTTCACGCGTCCCTTGTGTCGAAAGCTCGCGGCCGATCAGCGGCATTAACGTGTCTTCCCCTATTTTCAGGCTTTCAAACTGATCTGCTGGCAGCCGCGTGGGTACGGCCGCATGCCGGTGGCTGAGTAGAAACTGGCAATCGCCGTGAAGCAGCAGTTGCTCGCAGGCGGCCATGGTGTCCGAGTGAAGGCGCAGCGCCTCCATGGGGGCGCCCTGCTCGAGCGTGCGAATCCAGCGCGGAAAGAAGGTGAACGACAGTGAGTGAGTGGCGGCAAACTGCAGGGTTCTGTCCGCCTTGCCCTCGATTTCCTGCGCTTCGCGACGCAATCGGTAGAGCTGCCCTATCGCCTCGACGGCACCAGCCTGAATGTGCTTGCCGGCCTCGGTCAGCGTGGTGCCTTGTGGCGTGCGCACGAACAGGCCCACGCCCATCCATTGCTCGAGCGCGCGAATACGCCGGCTGAACGCGGGCTGGGTAATGTGTCGAGCCTCTGCTGCGCGCACGAAGCTTTTGTGTTCGGCAAGTGCTGCAAAGTCTTCAAGCCAGACGAGTTCCATAGGGCAATGCCGTTTTAGCATGGGGTGGCGAAGTAATAGCATTGGGCAGGGCCGGTTGTCACCCTTAGGGTAAGGCTTACCGACTTACCGCTTACCTGCCCCAAGGGCCTTCAAGGAGTGTGCCATGCGCATTGTCGAGATTCGCGAAAAGACCGTTTCCATCGCCTCCCCTATTGCCAACGCCTATATCGACTTTTCAAAGATGACCTGCTCGGTGGTCGCCGTGGTGACGGATGTGATCCGCGACGGCAAGCCGGTGATCGGCTACGGGTTCAACTCCAACGGCCGCTACGGCCAGGGCGCGCTGATGCGCGACCGCTTTCTGGACCGTATCAGCGAGGCGGACCCGGATAGCCTGATTGATCAGGAACGCGACAACCTGGACCCGTTTGCCATCTGGGACACCCTGATGAAAAACGAAAAACCCGGCGGTCACGGCGAACGCTCGGTGGCGGTGGGCACCATCGACATGGCGGTGTGGGACGCGGTGGCCAAGATCGAAGGCAAGCCGCTCTACCGCCTGCTGGCCGAGCGTTACAAGAACGGCCAGGCCGACGACAAGGTGTGGGTCTATGCTGCCGGTGGCTACTACTACCCCGGCAAGGACCACACCAAGCTGCAGGAGGAGATGAAGAGCTACCTGGACCGTGGCTACAACGTGGTGAAGATGAAGATCGGCGCGGCCCCGCTTGACGAGGACCTTCGCCGGATCGACGCGGTGCTGGACGTCGTGGGTGACGGCAGCCGCCTGGCGGTGGACGCCAACGGCCGCTTTGATCTAAAGACCGCCATCGCCTACGCCGAAGCGCTCAAGCCTTACCACCTTTTCTGGTACGAGGAAGCCGGTGACCCGCTGGATTACGCGCTTCAGGCCGAGCTTGCCGATCACTACGCGCTGCCCATGGCCACCGGCGAAAACCTGTTCTCTCATCAGGATGCGCGCAACCTGCTACGCCACGGCGGCATGCGCGCCGACCGGGATTTCGTGCAGTTCGACTGCGCGCTCTCCTACGGGCTGGTGGAGTACATGCGCACGCTCAAGGTGATGGATGAAATGGGCTGGTCGTCGCGCCGCGTGGTGCCCCACGGCGGCCATCAGATGTCGCTCAATATCGCCGCCGGCCTGCATCTGGGCGGCAACGAGTCCTACCCGGATGTCTTCCAGCCCTTTGGCGGCTTTGCCGACGGCATTCAGGTGGAAAACGGCTACGTCGGCCTGCCCGATATTCCCGGCGTAGGCTTTGAAGCCAAATCGAAGTTGTATGCCGTCATGCGTGAGCTGGGCGAAGGCTAGCTTCCCCCAGTCTCACCGCTTCAGTCCACCAGCGCCGCGGCTTCATCGATACCCACGGATACCAGGCGCGACACGCCGGGCTCCTGCATGGTCACCCCCATCAGGCGCTCGGCGGCTTCCATGGCGATCTTGTTGTGGGTGATGTAGATGAACTGGACGTTTTCCGACATCTCTTTTACCAGCTTGGCGTAGCGGCCCACGTTGGCGTCATCCAGCGGCGCATCCACCTCGTCGAGCATGCAGAACGGCGCCGGGTTGAGCTGGAAGATGGAAAACACCAGCGACAGCGCCGTCAGCGCCTTTTCACCACCGGACAGCAGGTGAATGGTGCTGTTCTTCTTGCCCGGCGGTCGCGCCATGATGGCCACACCGGTTTCCAGCAGGTCATCGCCGGTCAGCGTCAACCAGGCTGCCCCGCCGCCGAAGACACGCGGGAAGAGTTCCTGCAGCCCGCTGTTCACCTGATCGAACGTCTCCCGGAAACGCACCCGCGTCTCCTGATCGATGCGCTTGATCGCCCGCTCCAGGGTTTCCAGCGCTTCGGTAAGCTCGGCGTGCTGGGCTTCCAGGTAGTTGCGCCGCTCGGCCTGCTGGTCGTACTCCTCGATGGCCGCAAGGTTGATCGCGCCCAGGCGGCGGATCTTCTCGCCGGTGCTTTCCAGCCGCTCCTGCCAGGCCTGCTCGCTGGCCTCACCCGGCAGATTTTCCGCCAGAGCCTCGGCGTCGTGGCCAAGCTCCGCGAGCTGCTCGTCCTGGGTTGCCGCCTTCAGGGCCAGTGCCTGTACATCCATGCGCCGCTGCTGCAGCTGCTCACGGCTCTGTTCAAGGTTGCGTTCGTGCTGCTGGCGGGCCAGCTCGTCGTTGCGCAACTGCTCGGCCAATCCCTGGGCCTGCTGGCGGGTGTCGTTGAGCCGCCGCTCCTGCTGCTCGCGCTGGTGCAGCAGCTCTTCGAGCTCTTCGCCGGCCAGCTCGTCGGGCTCCAGCAGCGCCTCGCGGGCCTCTTCAAGCTCGGCGATGCGCAGCGCCAGGCGCTCTTCGCTGTCGCTTGCGCGTGACTGCTGCGAGCGCAGGCTGTCGCGCTCGGCGGTCAAGCGTTCGCGCTCGAGCGCCAGGGTCTGCTGCTGGGCTTTTAGCGGCGCATGCTCGCGGGTCAGCTGCTCGCGCTGTTCGCGCAGGCGCCCGCGCTGCTCGCCGGTAGTCTCTCGGGCCTCGGCGGCGGCTTCCAGGGTCTCCATGGCGATATGCCAACGGGCGCGCTGCTCTTCCAGAGTGAGCGTTAACTCCGCCTCATCCTCCTGCAACTGGCTGAGTTCGGCGTCGAGCTCCGTGGCCCGGCCTTCCAGATGCTCGAGCTTCTGGGCGGCGCTGCGCTCCTTGATGGCCAGCTGCTGAAGGCTGGCCGCGTGGCTGCGCTCCTGCTCGGCCTGCTGTTCGCGGGCAAGCTCGAGTGCCTCGATCGTCTCGCTTGCGGTGTCGCACTGCGCGTCCACCAGCGCCAGCGTCTGCTCGTCCGCTTCGCGCTGGGCGTCCAGCTCGTCGAACCGCCGACGCGTCACCAGCAGGCCATCGACGCCCTGGCCGTTGGCCTGCTGATGCAGCCAGCCGCGCCCGCGCCATACGCCGTCGCGGCTGACCACGCTTTCCCCTGGCGCAAGGCTTGCCGCCCGCTGCTCGGCCTCAAGGCCGGACTCCACGAAGTGAATACTTGCCAACCATTCACCCAGCGCACCGGCGCCGCTTACCAGCGAATCCAGCCGCTTGCCGTCGGTTGAAACGGCAGGTGCGGTATCATCGATCAAACACCAGTCGGTGGCCAGCGCCTCCGGCAGCGCGGCCAGCTGATGGCTTGCGACCAACCGGGCATTCAGCCAGGGCGCCAGCAGCCAGGAGATGACGGTTTCCCAGCCCGGCGTGACGCTCAGGGTCTCGCCCAGACGCGGGGCATCGCTCAGGCCGTGGGTGGCAAGCGTGGCCTGCATATCCGGGTCGTGGTCAGCCAGGGCTGCGTCCATCAGCGCCTGCAGCGAAGCAAGCTCGCCCTGGCGCTGGCTCAAGCTGGCGCGCTTGTCATCGCGGGTGCGCGTGGCCTGCTGGTAGGCGTTCTTGGCTTCCAAGTACTGCTGCTGCCACTGCTCGCGGGTCTGGGTGAAGGCTTCGGCGCGCGCCTGTGCCTCTTCGAGCTGCGCCTGATACTGCAGGTGCTCTTCGCGCAGCGCGCTCAGATCTGCAAGCTCGCCGCGCTGCTGACGCCGGCGCTGGCCCTCGGCCTGCAGGCGCGCAATGCGCTGCTCCAGGTCGCGCAGCTGATCCTGGCTGCGTTCGGCTTCGCGGCTCGAGTCCCGCCAGCGATTTTCCGCCTCTGTCCACTGCTGCTCGGCGGCCTCCAGGGCTGGCGTGGTATCGGCAAGCGCCTGCTCCAGCGCTTCCAGCTGCTCTTCGAGCGCTTCGTGCTCCGGCGCCAGGTCTTCAAAGCGCTCGTCGATGGCGATCAGGCGTTCGCGGTCGCCTTCGCTGACCCGGCGCTGCTCGTCGAGATCGCGCCGGGCGGTGGCGATGTCCGCGGCCAGCTGGGCGTCGCGGCTCTTGCGGTGGGCCTGATCCTGCTCGAGCCTGGCAATGTGCGTGGTGGTCTCGAAGAACTGCTGCTGGTGGCGCTCGAGCACTTCCGCCAGCTCATCGTGCTGCTCGCGGGCCTGCTCGAGGCGGGTTTCGCACGCGCGTACGCCAAACACGTCCTTCTCGACGGCGGTTTCAAGCTCGCGTACCCGGCTCTCCTGCAACGACTGTTCGGCGCGCAGGGTGCGCCCGCGCAGCAGGGCAAGCTCGCCTTTGAGACGGTACTCCTGCTGCTTCAACTCCTGGTAGCGCTTGGCCGCTTCGGCCTGACGCTTCAGGCGCTCGAGCTGCTTGTCCAGCTCCTCGCGAATGTCGTCCAGGCGCTCCAGGTTTTCCTGCGTGCGGCGCATGCGGTTTTCGGTTTCCCGGCGGCGCTCCTTGTACTTGGAGATGCCCGCGGCTTCCTCGAGTGTCGAGCGCAGATCGTCCGGGCGGGCTTCAATGAGCCTCGAGATCATGCCCTGGCCGATGATCGCGTAGGAGCGCGGGCCCAGGCCCGTGCCCATGAACAGGTCAGCGATATCCCGGCGGCGACACTTCTGGCCGTTGAAGAAGTAGTTGGACTGACCGTCGCGGGTCACCAGGCGCTTGACCACGATTTCCGCGTACTGGGCATACACCCCGCCCATGGTGCCGTCGCGGTTGTCGAACTTGAGCTCGATGGAGGCCTGGCCCACGGGCTTGCGCCCGGTGGAGCCGTTGAAGATGACATCCGCCATGGACTCGCCGCGCAGGGTCTTGGCGGAGGATTCGCCCATCACCCAGCGTACGGCGTCGATGATGTTGGACTTGCCGCAGCCGTTGGGGCCGACGATCGCGGTCATGTTGCCGTCAAACGGCACCGTCACCGGGTCGACAAACGACTTGAAGCCCACCAGACGAATGGAGGTTAAACGCATGCCGGACCTGCAAGGCGGCTGTTCAGCATGGAAAAATTATTCAGATACACGATCAGTTACGGCCTCGGCGGCATTATCTTCGGTTGAGTCATTGCTGTTTTCCAGGCGCTGCTGGGCTACGCGAATGCCTTCGCGCAGCGAATCCGCCATGGCGTTATCGCTTGCCGTGGCCAGCGCCCGGCGCCAGCGCTCTATGGCACCGGCGTAATCGCCTTCACCGAAGGCGTGAAGGCCGAGCAAGCCTAACACCGTTGGCTGGCGCGGGTCTTGTGCCAGGGTTTCATCCACCAGAGCCTGCACCTCTGGCGTAAGCTCTCGCCCGGCCATGAAAAAGCGGATCTGTGCGAGCTGGGCAAGCACCTCGGGCTGCCGCCCTTCCAGGGCCATCAGTTGTTCCAGGGCGTGAATTGCCTTGGCCTGCTGGCCGGTGTCGCGGTAGAGCGGAAACAGCGTGGCCCAGACGTTGGGGTTGCCGGGCTGGCGCGCTGCCAACTCCTCGAGCCGAGCGATATAGGTGGTCGCCGTGGCGCTGGAATCTTCCAGCAGTTCCTGCTGCACGCCATAAAGCGTGAGGTCGTCCACGGCGCCCTCCTGCACGTACCAGAACAGGCTGATGGCGGTAATCCCCAGCGCAATGACCGGCACGGCCAGCCGCCCGGCACGGGCCGATTTCAGCGGGCGCGGGCGGTGAGCGGCGGTATCCTCGAGCAGGCTGCGCTCAAGCTCAAGCTGCCCTTCTGCGCGCTGCTCGGCGTCGATATCGCCGCGCTCGTGGGCGGCGTTCAGCGAGGCCAGGCGGCGCTTGAAAATCGCCACGTTCTGCTCGGTGGCATCGTCGTTTGCCTCAAAGGCCTGCTGCTGGTCATACAGCCTGCGCGCCGAGCGCAGCGGCGCGAGCAGACAGACCATCGCCGGCAGCAGCATCAGCGCCATGGCGACCCATAAAAGCGTCATGAGGGCCTCCGGTCGATCAGGGCATCGAGGCGGGCGCGCTCTTCGGCGCTGAGCGCCTTGGCCGACGCGTTGCGCCGGGCGCGAACCACCAGCACCACCACCAGGCAGCCAACGACACCCAGGCCGACAGGCAACCCCCACAGCAGGTAGGTGCGGCTCTCCAGGCGCGGATTATAGAGAATGTAGTCGCCAAAGCGCTCCACCATATGGTTTATGATTTCGCTGTCCGCCCGGCCTTCCTGAAGCATCCGATACACGCGCTCGCGCATATCTGCGGAAATTGGCGCGTCGGAGTCGCCAATCGCCTGGTTTTCACACAGCGGGCAGCGCATGGAGGCGGTCAGGTCATGGTAGCGCTGGGCAAGCAACGGGTCGTCGAACTCGCGCACCTCGATACCCCCCGCCGCGGCGCTTAGCGCCGTCAACACAAGGCCGAAAAACAGCGCCGCTTTAAACAGACGAATCAACGCCATTTGGCTACCTCCGGCAGAATGCGCTGGGTCACGTCCTCGGGCGAAATGTAGCCTTTATGGTGGTAGCGAATGATACCCTCGGCATCCACCAGAAAGGTTTCCGGGGCGCCGTACACGCCCAGATCAAAGCCCAGGTCGCCTTCGGGGTCGAAGATATTGACCTCGAACGGGTCGCCATACTCGTCAAGAAAGCTCTTGCCCTTTTCGCGGGTATCGCGGTAGTTCACCCCCACCATGCGGATGCCGTGGTCAGCAAGCTCGAGCAGCTGGGGCATCTCCTGCTTGCAGGCCGGACACCACTCGCCCCACACGTTGACCAGCGTGAGCTCGCCTTCCAGCAGGCGTTGGTCGATGTGGTGGCTTTCATCGCGCAGCGTAGTGGCCTCGAAGGCCGGGAAGGCTCGGGCCATCAGCGCCGAATCCCGTGCGGACGGGTCGTGCTGAAGGCGCTGGTAGAAAAACAGCGCCACGATCAGAAAGCCCAGCGGCAGAAGCAACAGCAGCAGCCGACGATTCATGAAGTAACCTCCTGCGGCGCGGTGCGCGACGCTTTCGGGGTGCGGCGGTAGCGCTTGTCGATAACCGCCAGCACGCCTCCCAGCGCCATCAGCAGACCGCCAAGCCAGAGCCAGCGCACGAAGGGCTTGTACTGGATTCGCATGGCCCAGCTGCCATCATCAAGGTCTTCGCCCATGGCGACGTACAGGTCACGGAAAAGTCCCGGACGCAGCGCCACCTGGGTCATGGGCATGCCGGTGGCCAGGTAAAACCGCTTTTCCGGACGCAGGGTAAAACGCCGGCCTGAATCGGTATGCGCAACCTCGAGCACCGCCGTATCGGCGAGAAAGTTGGCCCCCCGGCGGCTGACCAGTTCCTGCAGGGTGAACTCGTAGCCGGCGACGTCTACAGAGGCGCCCGGCGCCATGCGCACGGTGCGCTCAACGGCGTAGTTGGACACCACCGCCACGCCCACAATGGTGACCGCAATGCCCAGATGCCCGAGCACCATGCCCCAGTAGGCCAGCGACAGCTTGCCAAGCCCGCCCAGGCGGGTAGCGCCATGGCGGGTCTTGTCGAAGACATCGCGCACCAGGGGCAGCACGATCCACAGCGCGGTGACGATACCCAGCGACGCCCACAGGTTCCACTCGCCCCGATAGAGCAGCGGCAGCACCACGCCCAGCGCCAGCGCCGCGCCCCCGGCAAGCCACAGCTTGCCGACCAGCTCACCGGATGCCATGCGCTTCCAGCGAGCCACCGGCCCAAGCCCCATGAAGATGCACATGATCACGGTCAACGGCACGAACAGGGCGTTGAAGTACGGTGGCCCCACGCTGATCTTGCCAAGCCCGAGGGAATCCAGAATCAGCGGATAGAGCGTGCCGAGCAGAATGGTCACGGTCATGATGACCAGCAGGATATTGTTGATCAGCAGCAGCGCATCCCGCGAGAGCCAGCTGAAGCTTGCATGGTGACTCACCCGGGGCGCACGCAGGGCAAAGACGCCGAGCGACAGCGTGACGGTAATGGCCAGCAGCACCAGGATGAACAGCCCCCGAGAAGGGTCGTTGGCAAACGCATGCACCGAGGTAAGCACGCCGGAGCGCACCAGAAAAGTGCCCATCAGCGAAAGCGAAAAGGTGAAGATAGCCAGCAGCACGGTCCAGCTCTTGAACGAGCCGCGTTTTTCGGTGACCGCCAGCGAATGGATCAGCGCCGTGCCCGTCAGCCAGGGCAGAAGCGAGGCGTTCTCTACCGGGTCCCAGAACCACCAGCCGCCCCAGCCAAGCTCGTAATAGGCCCACCAGCTGCCAAGCGCAATGCCCACGGTCAGAAAGGCCCAGGCCAGATTGGTCCAGGGGCGCGCCCAGCGGGTCCAGGCGGCGTCCAGCCGGCCGCCCAGCAGCGCAGCGATGGCAAACGCAAACACCACCGAAAACCCGACATAGCCCATGTAGAGCATGGGCGGATGCACGATCAGTCCGATATCCTGAAGCAGCGGGTTCAAGTCCGCGCCATCCTGCGGCACGTTGGGTAAAAGCCGCGTGAACGGGTTGGAGGTGAGCAGAATAAACAGCAGAAAACCCACGCTGATGAACCCCATGATGCCCTGTACCCGGGCCAGCATGTCCCGCGGCAGGCTTTTCGAAAAGCGCGAAGCGGCGTAGCCCCAGCCGGCCAGCATCAGGCTCCACAGCAGCACCGAGCCTTCGTGGTTGCCCCACACCGCGCTCAGCTTGTAGTACCAGGGCAGCATCGAATTGGAGTTGTTGGCCACGTTCGCCACGCTGAAATCATCCAGCGCGTAGCTTGCCGTCAAACACAGGTAGGCAAGCGCTATGAACAGGAACTGACCCACGGCCATGGGGTGGCCGTAGGCCATCCACAGCGGCCGGCGCGTGGCGGCACCGGCCAGCGGCATCAGGGTCTGCACCACGGCCATCGGCAGGGCGATGATCAGCGCGAAATGGCCAAGCTCAGGAATCATTTTTACCAACATCGACGCTCTACCCCGGCACTTTGATCAACATCGTCGGCCCATGGCCGTTCAACGAATACACTTACTTGTCTTGTGAGCGAAGGCGCTCACCGACCTCTGCGGCCTTGGCCTGGTAATCGGCCGGTGAGTAGCCTGCCTCTTCCAGCGCCTGGGCGACTTCCGGCGGCATGTAGTTTTCATCGTGGCGGGCCAGCACCTTGTCGGCCATGAACTGCCCGTCGGCCGCCAGCTTGCCTACCACCACCACGCCCTGCCCTTCGCGAAACAGATCCGGCAGGATGCCGTTGTAGGCCACGGCAAGCTCATCCACGTAGTCGGTAATCCGGAATTCGACGTTGAGGCTTTGCGGGTCACGGGCCACCGAACCTTCCTTGACCATGCCACCTGCGCGAATGGTGCGCTCGATAGGCGCATCGCCCTGGGCGATCTGTACCGGGCTGAAGAACAGGTTGATGTTGCTGCGCAGGGCATAGAGCGTCAGGCCCACGGCCACCCCCGCAAGCGCCAGTGCGCCCAGAATGATCAGCAGCTTCTGGCGGCGTCTAGGGGTCATCGGCATGGCTCGCTTGATGGGGTTGAGAAGTACCGCCACGCCGGGCGCGGCGCGTTAACACCCGGGCCAGCTGGCGGCGCTCGATACGCGCGTGAATAACGCAGGCGGCCATGAGCAGTGCCGTGACACCCCAGGCTGCCCACACGTAAGGGCCGTGCCCGCCCATGGCGAAAAACGCGCCCAGCGATGAAAAGGCCATCAGCGCGCCTCCTTGGCAAGGTCCATGACCCAGCGTTTGTTGATCTCTCGGCGTAGAATTTCGCTGCGCGTACGCATCAGCGTCAGGGCGATAAAAAAGCAGTAGAAACCCAGCACCATGATCAGCAGCGGCAGCCACATCTCGGTGGGCATGGCCGGGCGTGAAGTGACCGAAAACGTGGAGGACTGGTGGAGCGTAAACCACCAGTCCACCGAGTACTTGATGATCGGGATATTGATGACGCCCACCATGGCGAGCACCGAGGCCGCTTTTGAACCACCGTCACGACTGGTGAAGGCGCCGCGCAGGGCGATGACGCCCAGAAACAGAAACAGCAGAATCAGCATGGAGGTCAGCCGGGCATCCCACATCCACCAGGTGCCCCAGGTAGGCACGCCCCACACCGCGCCGGAAAATAGCGCTACGAACGTCATCACCGCGCCGAATGGCGCCATTACCGTGGCGGCCATGTCCGCCACCTTGATCTTCCACACCATGAAGACCAGGCTCGCCGCCGCCATCGACACGAATACCGACTGAGCGAGAAAGGCAGCGGGCACGTGGACATAGATGATCCGAAAACTATCGCCCTGCTGATAATCCGCCGGGGCGAAGGCCAAGCCCCACACTGTCCCCAGCGCAATCAGTATCAGTGCGGCCGCCCAGCACCAGGGCTGTACCCGTGCGCTCATGGCATAAAACCATTTGGGCGAGCCCCATTTATGAATAAAGGTCCACATGGCGTGTTCTGTCCTTAACCGTTGATGCTGATGCGCAGAGAAGCGGCAATCGCCCAGGGGGCCAGCAAGAGCGACGCGGCCAGCAATGCGCCGAGCATGGCCAGGTGCGCGGCAACGCCTTCACCGATGACGGCGGCCTGCACCGCCCCGACGCCGAAAATAAGCACCGGGATATACAGCGGCAATATCAGCAGCGACAGCAGTACGCCCCCGCGGGCAATGCCGACCGTGAGCGCCGCGCCAATCGCGCCAATCAGGCTCAAACTGGCACTGCCCAGCAAAAGCGAAAGTGCAAGCACCGCGTAGCTGCCCGGAGGCAGGGCCAGCGTCACCCCCAGAAGCGGCGCAACCAGTGCCAGCGGCAGCCCGGTCAACAGCCAGTGAGCCAGCACCTTGGCAAGGCCGAGCGCGGCCAGAGGTTGAGGTGCCAGCAGCATCTGCTCCAGGCTGCCGTCGTCGTAATCGGTGCGAAACAGGCTATCCAGCGACAGCAGCGCCGCCAGCAGTGCGGCCACCCATAAAAGCCCGGGGGCTATCAGCGCAAGCACCTCGCGGTCGGGCGAAATGCCAATCGGGAACAGCGTTATCACCAGCGCGAAAAAGACCAGCGGATTGAGCAGCTCACCGCGGCGCCTGAACATCAGCGTCACATCGCGCCTGAGCGTCGCTGTAAAGGCAATCCACAGCCCACCCGGCAGCGTTGCCTCAGCGATTACCGGGGTAGTCTTTTGCCCTTGCGTCATCCTCTACCCCAGTTGAATGCTTCGAACGGCGGAAGACGCGCTCAGCGTGTGGTGCGTGGTCACCAGGACACAGCCCCCGGCGCTTGCGTGGGCGGCAAGCTGCGCTTCAAGCGCGGCCACGCCCTGGCGGTCAATGGCGGTGAACGGCTCGTCAAGCACCCACAGCGCGCGGCGTGTAAGCGTCAACCGCGCCAGCGCCACGCGGCGCTGCTGGCCAGCAGATAGCTGCCCCGCCGGCACGTCTTCAAACCCTCCAAGCCCCACCTGCTCCAAGGCGACAAGACGTTGCGCTTCACTGCCCCGCTCGCCGCCGAGTGCCTGATACCAGGCCAGGTTTTCAAGCGGCGTAAGGCCTGCCTTGATGCCCGGTGAATGCCCCAGATACAGCAGGTTGGCCAGAAACTGCTCGCGTACCTTGCCAAGCGGGGCGCCGTTCCAGAAAAGCTCACCCTGGTAATCGCTCAACTGGCCTGACAGAAGCTTCAACAGGGTGGTCTTGCCACTGCCGTTGGAGCCTTCAATGCGTAGGATTTCGCCGCTTCGAATCGAAAGATCGAGCCCTTCAAATAACCAGCGCCCATCACGCTCGCAGGCGAGCTTTCGTGCTTCCAGGCACAGGCTCAAGGGTATCTCCCGGCGTATTGATAGTGGGCAAAACTCTACACGTAAAGCCGGTTCATCGCCAGCCGCCGGGGCCGTCTAACGCATAAATTAAGCCTGCTAACGATAGGCGCCTTCAGTGCATTCCCCGACGCGTGAATAAAAACAGCACTACCACTGTATGCAAGAACAGCTGTATACTGAAACCACTGTATGAAAAACCATACCAACAACCATACCGGTTTATCACGATCACATGCCTAGGGAGAGGGCGCTGCATTGGAGAATCCCCTATGAATATGTCGATGTCAGCACCAACCTTTGCGAGCCGTTCGCCACTGGCCGCAGCGCCCTGCCCTTCCAAGAGCATTCAGACGGCGCGCGCTTTCCAGGCACCGCGCATGACCAGACGCAATACCTACGCCCTCAAGGTACGCGGCAATCGCATGCGCGATTGCAACTTGTTCGATGGGGATGTCATCATTATCCGGCGTTTTCAGCACGATACGCATGAAGAGACCGCGGTGGCCCAGATCAATCAGCAGGAAATTGCCTTGAAGCACCTGTCGATCAACCGCTTTGGCGTGCATCTGTGGCCTGCCGATGCCCACGCGCCGGATCTCTTCTTGCATAATCGCGATATTCAAGTATTGGGAATGGTCATGGGCGTGGCCCAGCACGATATGCAAGGCCTTGCGGCCGACGCTCATGGGCCTCTGGAGCACTGATTGCGTTACCGAGTCCCTGATTTACCTGCCGCGCAGTGGCATAGCGCCGAGATCGATGTGGAAAAGAGCCAGTTTATCGCTTGGCTATGCCACGCGCCGGATGCTGACGCGTTCAGCGCGCTGCTCGAGGCGGCCCGCGCCACCCATCCAAACGCCAGCCATCACTGCACGGCCTATATCGCAGGCCCGCCCGGCGAGCAGACCCAGATCGGTTTTTCCGACGATGGCGAGCCCGGCGGTACGGCGGGCCGCCCCATGTATCAGGTGCTGCAGGGCAGCCAGCTTGGCGAGGTAGGCTGCGTGGTGATCCGCTATTTTGGCGGCACCAAGCTTGGCACCGGCGGTCTGGCCCGTGCCTATGCCCAGGCGGTCAGCCACGCTCTGGAAACCCTGCCCACGCTTGAGGTGATCGAGCGCGACGCCTACACCCTGCGCCTGACATTCGCCAACGAAGCCGTTGCCCGCAGCTGGTGCAGCGAACAGGCCATTCCTGTCGAGCAGGTCGATTACGACAAGGACGGCGTACAGCTGACCATCGGCTGGCCGCGCGATCAGGCGTTTGATCTTGCTCCGCTTGAAAATCGCTTGAAGTGCACGTTGGACATTACCCCGCTTGATGCCCCACCTTGATCACTGCCGATAAAAAAAGCGGCTTGCGGTACCCCGCAAGCCGCTCATTGGCATGACCAATAGCGTTTCTACATCAACCCAGATACTTGATCATGACTCCCGCCGCCACCGCCGAGCCGATCACCCCGGCCACGTTCGGCCCCATGGCGTGCATCAGCAAAAAGTTATGCGGATTGGCCTCCAGACCGACCTTGTTGGCTACCCGGGCCGCCATGGGCACGGCCGAGACACCGGCTGCACCTATCAGCGGGTTGATGGGCATGCGGCTGACCAGGTTCATCAGCTTGGCCATCAGCACACCGGCGGCGGTGCCGATGCCGAAGGCCACGATCCCCAGGCCGAGAATGCCCAGGGTCTGCACGGTCAGGAAGCTGTCGGCCATCAGCTTGGAGCCTACGGAAAGCCCTAGAATGATGGTCACGATATTGATCAGCGCGTTCTGGGCGGTATCGGAAAGCCGCTCGACCACGCCGCACTCGCGCATCAGGTTACCAAAGCAGAACATTCCCAGAAGCGGTGCCGCATCAGGCAGAAACAGCGCCACCAGAATCAGCAGCATCAGCGGGAAAACGACCTTCTCCAGCTTGGAGACCGGGCGCATCTGGGTCATGGTGATCTGGCGCTCTTTTTCCGTGGTCAACAGACGCATGATGGGCGGCTGGATAAGCGGCACCAGCGCCATATAGGCGTAGGCAGCGACGGCAATCGCCCCCAGGAGCTCCGGCGCCAGAACGCTTGAGACGTAGATCGAGGTCGGTCCGTCCGCGCCGCCGATGATACCGATGGCCGCCGCCTGATTGAGCGAAAAATCCATCACGCCCATCGAGGTCAAGAGCACCGCACCAAACAGCGTGGCGAAGATGCCGAACTGCGCCGCCGCACCCAGAAACAGCGTGCGCGGATTGGCAAGCAGCGGGCCGAAATCGGTCATTGCACCCACGCCCATGAAGATCAGCAGCGGCGCCACTCCCGAACCGATGGCCACGCGGTAGAAGTTGTAGAGCATGCCGTCGCTGTAGCCCACGCTTAGCGCGATATCCTTGGCGGCCCGCAGCTGATCCGGCGCCACGTCGCCATGGGCCAGCACGTGCAGCGTCTCGCGCCAGCCCTCGACGCCGGCCAGCGGGTCAAGGGTGGTGCCAAGTGCGACGCTTATCTGCTGAAGCACCGCGGGCTTGGCTACCTCGATGGCCTGGTCGAGCGCCGAGATCGCAAGCCCCGCTTCCGGTATGTTGGCCAGAATACCGCCAAAGCCGATAGGCACCAGCAGCAGCGGCTCGAACTTCTTGTGGATTGCAAGGTAAAGCAGCAAGAGCCCCACCAGGATCATGACCGCCTGGCCAAGCTCGAGGTTATAAAGCCCCGAGCCTTCCCATAGGGTGATTAGTTTTTCCATGCCGGTGCCCTTAAAGCTCGATCAGTGCGTCACCGACAGCGACACTGTCGCCTTCGCTGACATTGACTTTCGAAACCGTACCGGCAGCGCTTGCGCGGATCTCGGTTTCCATTTTCATCGCTTCAAGGATGATCACCACGTCCCCTTCGGCGACCTGGTCGCCCGGGCGCACGTTCACTTTGAAGATATTGCCGGCCAGCGGCGCGGCAATGCTTTCACCGCTGCTTGGCGCTGGCGCAGGCTCGGGAGTGGCACTGGCGGCTTGAGACTGCTCCTGTACCTGGCCGATATCACCGCCTTCGGAGACTTCGACCACGAACGCCTTGCCGTTGAGCTTGACGGTATAGGTTTCCGGGCCACGGGCGGGTGCCGGAGCGCTCGCCGGCTTTCCGGGCACCGCCGCCGCTTCGCTGCCGGCAGCCTGGGGGGTTGGCTCGAAGGCATCGGGGTTATCGCGGTTTTTAAGAAACTTGAGACCAATCTGCGGAAACAGCGCGTAGGTCAGCACGTCGTCCAGCTCGCGCTCACCGTCAGCCAGGCGTACCTTTTCGGCACCGGCCTTATCTTTAAGCTCTGCGGCAAGGCGCTGCATTTCCGGCTGAAGATTATCCGCCGGGCGGCAGGTAATCGGCTCGCCACCTTCCAGCACGCGTGCCTGAAGCTCTTTGTTGAAGGGCGCAGGCGCGGCGCCGTACTCGCCTTTCAGCAGCGCCTGCACTTCCTTGGAAATCGACTTGTAGCGCTCCCCCATCATCACGTTCATGACCGCCTGGGTACCCACGATCTGCGAGGTCGGCGTGACCAGTGGGATGAAGCCCAGGTCTTCGCGCACCCGGGGGATTTCTCCCAGCACGTCGTCCAGCTTGTCACCGGCGCCCTGCTCCTTGAGCTGGCCTTCCATGTTGGTGAGCATGCCGCCGGGCACCTGGGCCACCAGAATGCGCGAGTCGATACCGCGCAGCGAGCCCTCGAAGGCGGTGTACTTCTTGCGCACCTCGCGAAAGTAGCTGGCGATGTCTTCCAGCAGTTCAAGGTCCAGCCCGGTGTCACGGTCGGTATCCTTGAGCATGGCCACGACCGATTCCGTCGGGCTATGGCCGTAGGTCATCGACATGGAGGAGATAGCGGTATCCACGTTGTCGATTCCCGCTTCCACCGCCTTGAGAATGGTGGCGGTGGAGAGCCCGGTCGTGGCGTGGCAGTGCAGATGGACCGGAATGGAGAGCGTTTTCTTGAGCCTGGATACCAGCTCGAAGGCGGTATACGGCGTCAAAAGCCCCGCCATATCCTTGATAGCCAGCGAGTCTGCACCCATTGCTGCAATGGTTGAGGCAAGGTCGACCCAGCTATCCAGGGTATGGACCGGACTTACCGTATAGGAAATGGTGCCCTGAGCGTGACCACCTACCTGACGCACCGCCTTGATGGCACGCTCCAGGTTACGCGGGTCGTTCATGGCGTCAAACACACGGAACACGTCTACGCCATTGATCTTGGCGCGCTCGACGAACTTGTCGACCACGTCATCGGCATAGTGACGGTAACCCAGCAGGTTCTGGCCGCGCAGCAGCATGGCCTGCGGCGTATTGGGCATGGCTTCTTTCAAGGCACGAATACGCTCCCACGGGTCTTCACCCAGGTAGCGGATGCACGCATCGAAGGTGGCGCCGCCCCAGGTCTCGAGCGACCAGTAGCCGACGCGGTCCAGCTTTTCGGCGATAGGCAGCATGTCTTCAAGGCGCAGGCGAGTGGCAAACAGCGACTGATGGGCGTCGCGCAGCACAACATCGGTAATTCCCAGCGGGCGTTTTGTCTCGTTCATGGCGATAGCTCACACGTTGAAATTATAGATATGTAGTAAAACTAACAAAAAAAGACGTTTGAATTGTCGTAACCAACAAAATGCGGGTCGTTCAATTGAGCCGTGAAGAACGATAACGATGCACCGCAGCACTGATCACGGCCTGCACTTCGGCATCCGTATCCGCCCGTGCAGGCGCACGCCCGCCCTGCGAACCCGGCGCGGCCGGTGTCGGCAACGGCTGAAAACGCCCAATCAGTTTTGACATCAGCGTGACACTGATAACCAGAACCGTAAGAAAAACAAAAACAAACCCCATCCCCAGCCCCATAATGGCCAGGCCTTCCTGGAGCAGCTCAGAATCCTGCATAACCCCCCTCCTGTTATTGGGTACTCATCAAGCATTCAAGGGCGATAAAAGCTCCTTGGCGTAATGAAAGTAATACACTAACCTGCCACACCCAGCATAGTTTGCAATCGCGCCATAGTGGAAGTCATGGTTGTTAATTTACTACAAAACGGAAAGATTGGGCTTGCCCCGATGGAAGGCGTCATCGATGCGCTCACCCGCGAGCTGTTGACGCGTCAGGCAGGATTCGATTGGACCGTTACCGAGTTTGTCCGCGTGGTGGATACGCGTTTACCCCCGCGCGTGTTCTATCGCCACTGTCCCGAGCTTGCCAAGCGCCCTGTGGCGACGCCTAGCGGCGTTCCTGTGCATTTACAGCTGCTTGGCTCTGACCCTGAGGCGCTTGCGGAGAACGCCCGTCAGGCGCTCTCTTTGGGCGCGCTGAGCGTGGATCTCAATTTTGGCTGCCCGGCGAAGCTGGTCAACCGTCACGATGGCGGCGCTTCGCTGCTGCGCCGACCCGAGCGCGTCTATCGAGCGGTGAAGGCAGTGGCCGATGCCCTGGCGGGCGAGATACCGGTCACGGCCAAGATTCGCCTGGGCTTTTCAGACCGCCGACTGGCGGTGGCCTGCGCGCAGGCGACCCAGGCCGGTGGTGCAGCACGCCTGGTGGTCCATGGGCGCACCCGCGACGAGGGCTACCGCCCGCCGGCCCACTGGGAGTGGATTGGACGCATCCGCCAGCAGGTATCCATACCGGTGGTGGCCAATGGGGATATATGGTCGCTGGAGGCTTACTGGAAGGCGCGCACGCTGTCGGGCTGCCGCGATGTCATGCTGGGGCGCAGCGCCCTGGCAGATCCCTGGCTTGCGCCGCGTATTCGCCACTGGCAGCAAACCGGTGAGCGGCTGCCGGAAACCACCTGGGAGATGCGTGCCGGCGTGCTCAAGAAGTATGCCGACCTGCAACGCCAGCATTTGCCGGACCGCATCGTGGTCTCGCTGGTGAAGCAGTGGCTTGCCCAGATGCGCCAGGGCAATGCAGAGGCTGATCAGCACTTTCAGCGCGTAAAGCGCCTGACCGACCTTGAAACCCTGCTGGAAAGCCTGGTTGTGGATAGCGGACCGTTGCAAATGCCTGATTGGGCGACATAACCAAACCGCGGGCCAAAAAAAAGCGCCCTCGCAACGTGCGGGGCGCTCTAAACGATCCAAGATCGAGACGCGAGCCATCTCGATCAGGCTAGAAAACAGAAAACCCGCTCTCAAGAAGAGAGCGGGTTTGGAATCTGGCGCGCCCGGGAGGATTCGAACCTCCGACCCCCTGATTCGTAGTCAGGTACTCTATCCAGCTGAGCTACGGGCGCTTTAGCGATGTAAAATACCTAGTCAGACATCAATCAAGTACTTTAGGGCTTTCGCCTCACATCGGGTTAGAAGATGGCGCGCCCGGGAGGATTCGAACCTCCGACCCCCTGATTCGTAGTCAGGTACTCTATCCAGCTGAGCTACGGGCGCATCTTCTAATGTGCGGCTGGCGGAGAAGGAGGGATTCGAACCCTCGATAGGGCTATAAACCCTATACTCCCTTAGCAGGGGAGCGCCTTCAGCCACTCGGCCACCTCTCCTCAACAGCACGGCGCGAATGTTACCGATTTCAGCGGCCGGTGTCCAGCCCTCTGCCGATTTTTTTTCGCGCCGGCCTTACGTTACCGTTTAGACGCCCTTTATTGGGCGTGATATAAGCGGCCATTTACTCGGTTTCGCTTTCACTATTACGCTCGCGCTGGATGCGCTGGTAAATCTCTTCCCGGTGTACCGCTACGTCTTTAGGCGCGTTGACGCCTATACGTACCTGATTACCTTTCACACCTAGCACTGTGACGGTGATCTCATCACCTATCATCAGCGTTTCGCCGACACGGCGGGTTAGGATGAGCATGGCTGATCTCCTTTTCAGACGTTTTATTACAACGGGTTGTGTCCACCAGAGGCGCCACCGCGCCATTATGCGTCATAGCGGCGCTGTCACCAATGCCTCTGGTTCCATGACACTTAAACCTCCCGTTGAAAGAAAGCCCACCACCAACGGCAGCGAGTACCTCTTCAGCGTAGAAGGTTTAAGGCATAAATGTTATTCAGATTCTATATTTGCTTTATCCAGGCCAAATGCCTTGTGCAGCGCGTTCACTGCCAATTCCATATGTTTTTCGTCAATGACCACGGAAATCTTAATTTCCGAGGTAGAGACCATACGGATATTGACGTTCTCGTCGGCCAGGACGCGGAACATCTTGGAGGCCACGCCTGCGTGTGAACGCATACCGACGCCTACCAGGGAAACCTTGGCAATATTGTCGTCACCGCGCAGCTCGCCACCGCCCAGATCCGGAATGACCGTCTCTTCGATCAGCTTCTTGGTGGCCTTGTAGTCGCCTTTTGCCACGGTGAAGGTGAAATCGGTGTAGTCACCCGCCGGTGCTACATTCTGCACGATCATGTCGACTTCGATATTGGCATCGGCGATAGGGCCAAGAATGCGCGATGCCACGCCCGGCACATCAGGAGTGTGCAACAGGGTCAGCTTGGCTTCGTTCTTGGTAAACGCGATACCGGAGATCAGCGGTTCTTCCATGGAGTCCTCGTCTTGGTCAGCATCTGCAACAATTAGGGTACCGGGGCCATCTTCGAAGCTCGACAGCACCCGCAGGGGAACGTTGTACTTGCCTGCAAACTCTACCGCGCGAATCTGCAGAACCTTGGAGCCGAGACTGGCAAGCTCCAGCATCTCTTCCACCGTGATGCTCTCAAGGCGCTGAGCCTTGGTGCATACGCGCGGGTCGGTGGTGTAAACGCCGTCTACATCGGTATAGATCTGGCACTCGTCAGCGCCCAGGGCCGCCGCCAGCGCCACGCCGGTGGTGTCCGAGCCGCCGCGACCCAGGGTCGTGATATTGCCGTTCTCATCAACGCCCTGGAAACCGGCGACCACCACGACCTTGCCTGCTTCCAGGTCGGCCTTGAGGTCATCGGTTTCGATACGCTGAATACGGGCTTTGGTGTAGGCACTATCGGTATGAATACCCACCTGGGCGCCAGTGTGCGAGGTGGCGGATACGCCAATCTGCTGGAGCGCCATGGCGAGCAGTGAAATGGTTACCTGCTCACCGGTCGAGAGCAGCATGTCCATTTCGCGCGGGGCGGGGTCTTCATTGAGCGCGTTGGCCATATCGGTCAAACGGTTGGTCTCTCCGCTCATGGCGGAGACCACGACCACGACCTGATGGCCCTGATCACGAAAGCCCTTGACCTTTTCCGCCACGGCCTTGATACGGTCGACTGAACCCACCGAGGTGCCACCGAACTTCTGTACGTATAATGCCATATGCCGTTTTTTCCTATTCGTTCGGGAATGGAGGATGAAACGTAATTTATATTAAGTTGGCAAAAGGCCGGTTGCAGATAATGCCACCGGCCTTTTTGTTTAGCTAAGTATATCTGCAAGCCACGCGGGAACGCTCTCCAACGCCTCGGGCAGCGCTTCTGGCTGGCTGCCCCCTGCCTGAGCCATGTCCGCGCGACCACCGCCCTTGCCGCCCACTTGCGAGGCCACATGATTGACCAGCTCGCCGGCCTTGACGCGTCCGGTCAAGTCCTGGGTAACGCCGGCAATCAGGCTGACCTTGCCCGCCGCCTGATCCGCCACGCCCAGGATGATCACGCCGGAGCCGATCTTGTTCTTGAGCTGATCGAGCACGCCGCGCAGATCCTTGCCTGAAACGCCTTCCAGCTGGGTAGCCAAAAGCTTCACGCCGTTGACGTCACGCGCCTGGCTCAGCATGTCGCTACCTGCAGCGCTCGCCAGCTTGGCTTTCAGCTGCTCAAGCTCCTTCTCCAGGCTGCGGTTACGCTCGACCAGCGACTCGACACGCGCCTCGACCTGCTCTGGCTTGGTCTTCAGGCGCTCGCCCAGGCGCTGTACGCGGGCTTCCTGCTCACGGAAGTAGGTCAGCGCATTCTCGCCGGTGATCGCCTCGATCCGGCGTACGCCGGAGGCAATCCCCACTTCGCTGACCACGTGGCAGCAGCCGATGTCGCCACTTCTGGCCACGTGGGTGCCGCCACACAGCTCGATCGAGAAGTCGTCGGCACCAATGGTGAGTACGCGAACGTTGTCGGCATACTTGGCTTCAAACAGCGCCGCCGCGCCTTTGGCCTTGGCCTGTTCCAGGCTCATCTGTTCAACCCGGGTCGCCGCATTGGCCAGAATCTGCTCGTTCACCAGCCGCTCGACTTCCTCCAGCTGCTCGGCACTCATCGGCTCGAAGTGGCTGAAGTCAAAGCGCAGGCGCTCGGCATTCACGAGCGAGCCTTTCTGCTGCACGTGATCGCCGAGCACCATGCGCAGCGCCTGGTGGAGAAGGTGGGTAGCCGAGTGGTTGCGAATGGTGGCAGCCCGCAGGCTGGCATCCACTTCACCACGCACGTTGGCGCCGACGTCAAGCGCGCCTTCCACCATGATGCCCTGGTGAAGGTGGTGACCGCTCTGCTTCTGGGTATCGGTTACCTGGAAACGCCCGCCCTCTATGTGCAGGTAGCCGGTATCGCCTACCTGGCCACCAGACTCGCCGTAAAACGGCGTGCGGTCCAGCACGACAGTTCCCTTCTGGCCGGCTTCCAGCGCGGCCAGAGCGTTACCTTCACTGTCCAGCAGCGCAACGACCTTGGCCTGATCTTCCAGACGCTCGTAGCCGGTAAAGTCGGTAGTGCCGTCAAGCTCGATATTGGCGCTGTAGTCGGCGCCAAACTGGCTGGCCGCCCGGGCACGTTCGCGCTGGGCTTCGAGCTCACGCTGGAAGCCTTCCTCGTCGAGGGTTACGCCGCGCTCGCGGCATACATCCGCAGTCAAATCGAACGGGAAGCCGTAGGTATCGTAAAGCTTGAACACGGTTTCGCCGGACAGCACGTCACCATCAAGCTCTTCAAGGGCAGCGTTCAACAGGCCCATGCCGTGATCCAGCGTGCGGGCGAACTGCTCTTCCTCTTTCAGCAGTACGCGGGCGATCTGGGCACTCGCGTCACGCAGCTCCGGGTAGGCGTCGCCCATTTCGGCATCCAGCGCGTCTACCAGAGTATGGAAGAACGGCTTGGTGGCACCCAGCTTGTGGCCGTGGCGGATGGCCCGGCGAATGATACGCCGCAATACATAGCCGCGACCTTCGTTGGAAGGCAGCACGCCATCAGCGATCAAGAACGCGCAGGAACGGATATGGTCGGCAATGACGCGCAGCGAAGGGGCGGCGGTATCCGCATGGCCGGTCGCCTGGGCAGCGGCGGCCAGCAGGTTCTGGAACAGGTCGATCTCGTAGTTGGAGTGGACGCCCTGCATGACGGCGGCCACGCGCTCAAGACCCATACCGGTATCGATGGAGGGCTTGGGCAGCGGGTTCAGCGTGCCCTGGGCGTCACGATCGAACTGCATGAACACCAGGTTCCATATCTCGATATAGCGGTCGCCGTCTTCATCGGCGCTGCCGGGAGGCCCACCCCAGACGTCGGGGCCGTGATCGAAGAAGATTTCCGAGCTGGGGCCGCAGGGGCCGGTATCCCCCATCTGCCAGAAGTTGTCCTCATCCAGGCGGGAGAAGCGCTCGGGGTCGATGCCGATCTCGTCTTTCCAGATGCGCTCGGCTTCGTCGTCACTGATATGTACCGTGACCCAGAGCTTTTCCTTGGGCAGGCCCAGGGTTTCGGTCAGAAAGGTCCACGCAAAGCGGATGGCGTCGCGCTTGAAGTAGTCGCCGAAGCTGAAGTTGCCCAGCATCTCGAAAAAGGTGTGGTGGCGCGCGGTATAGCCGACGTTGTCCAGGTCGTTGTGCTTGCCGCCGGCGCGTACGCAGCGCTGGGCAGACGTTGCACGAACGTAGGGGCGCGGATCACGGCCAAGAAAGACATCCTTGAAAGGCACCATGCCCGCATTGGTGAACAGCAGCGTGGGGTCGTTACCTGGCACCAGCGAGCTGGTCGGGACGATGGTATGCCCCTGCTCTTCGAAGAAGGATAAAAAGGCCTGCCTGATCTCTGCGCTTTTCATAGGGTATCCGTAACAAGAAAGCATGATGCCCCAGGGCGCTGTCGCCGCTACCCGCTGGGGTCGCAAAAGCGCCATTATAGCGCAGTTGTCAAACGACTAAAGCGGCAGTTAGTGGCTGAAAGCTAAAGACGCAAGAGGTGATGAAGCCTTAATAGTGATGAAAGAAGGCTTTACAGGCAAGAGAGGGCGTAACGAATTTGTTCAAAATCGAAACCGCGTGCAGCGAGAAAACGCTCGCGTCGGGCACGCTCTTTGGGATTTTCACCCGGGGAGGAGAAGCGGCGTGCCAGGGTTTCCCTGGCCAGTTCGAACCAGTCCACGTTCTCGCTGGCTTCCACGCTTGCAAGCGCTTCGCTGAGAATGTCCTGATGTATGCCGCGCTGGCGAAGCTCGCCCTTGATGCGGATGACGCCCTGCCCACGCAGGATGCGTGAGCGCACGAAGCTTTCGGCGAAACGAACGTCGGATTGAAGCCCCTGCTCGGCAACGGTATCGAGGCACTCCTCGATATCCGCGCTCTCAAAGGCTTTCTGTCTAAGCTTTTGCGCAAGCTCGGCGCGAGAGTACTCGCGCCGAGCCAGCAGCTGAACCACTATCTCGCGTGGGGTTGCATCACGTGAGGCGCCGAACATGAGTGTTACAGCAGATCGTCGTCAGCATCGGCATCGGCAGCTACATCAGCTGCGGGTGCTTCTTCTGCCTTTGGATCGGCCTTGGCCAGCAGTTGATCACGGATCTGGCTTTCGATCTCTTCCATGATCTCAGGATGCTCTTCAAGGTACTGAGCGGCGTTCGCCTTGCCCTGACCAATCTTGCTGCCCTTGTAGCTGTACCAGGCGCCGGCCTTGTCGACCAGGTTGCACTGCACGCCAAGGTCCACCACCTCACCGGCATGGTAGATGCCCTTGCCGTACAGGATCTGGAATTCGGCCTGACGGAACGGGGGGGCCACCTTGTTCTTGACCACTTTCACGCGGGTCTCGTTACCGGTGACTTCATCGCCGGACTTGACCGAGCCGGTGCGACGAATGTCCAGACGCACACTCGAGTAGAACTTCAGCGCGTTACCACCGGTGGTGGTTTCCGGGCTTCCGAACATGACGCCGATCTTCATGCGGATCTGGTTGATGAAGACCACCAGGCAGTTGGCATTCTTGATGTTGCCGGTAATTTTACGCAGTGCCTGAGACATCAAGCGCGCCTGCAGGCCAACGTGGGAGTCGCCCATCTCGCCTTCGATCTCGGCGCGCGGGGTCAGTGCGGCCACGGAATCGATGATAATGACGTCGACACCGCCGGAGCGAACCAGCATGTCGGTGATTTCAAGCGCCTGCTCACCGGTGTCCGGCTGGGAAACCAGCAGGTCATCCAGATTGACACCGAGTTTTTCGGCATAGCTTGGGTCAAGCGCGTGCTCGGCATCCACGAAAGCACACACCTTGCCCTGCTTCTGCGCCTGGGCGATCACCGAGAGCGTCAGCGTAGTTTTACCCGAGGATTCCGGGCCGTAGATTTCCACCACCCGGCCAAAGGGCAGGCCGCCAATGCCAAGCGCGATATCCAGCCCCAGAGAGCCGGTGGATACTGACGGCATCACGACGCGGGGCGCGTCGCCCAGGCGCATTACCGTGCCTTTGCCGAACTGGCGATCAATTTGGCTAAGTGCGGCGTTTAGCGCTTTCGTACGATTGTCATCCTGAGCCATGCAAACACCCTCATAACAGACTGTATAATTAACCAGTATTATGCCAAAAATTCGTCGCTAAACAAATCCTCAACGCGGTTTTTAACGATTATTTCCTGGCAGACCCTGCCGCCCAGGTATCCAGACGCGCCACCAAACCGGCCAGCGCCTCGCGTACGGCCTGCTCACGCACGGCCTGACGGTCACCGGGGAAATAAAAACATTCGGCTTCCTGAAAGCTGGCATCGCCCCAGGCAAGCCATACCGTGCCCACGGGTTTGTCATCCGTGCCGCCATCAGGGCCTGCGACGCCACTGGCGGCCACCCCAAGCTGGGCGCCGCTATCCTGGCAGGCGCCAGCCACCATGGCCTTGACCACGGCTTCACTTACCGCGCCATGCGCTTGTAGTGTAGCCTCTGGCACGCCAACCAGTCGGGTTTTCGCCGCGTTGGCGTAGGTGACATAGCCTGTGGTGAAGTACGCCGAGCTGCCTGGCGTCGAGGTAATGGCGCAGGCTATGCCGCCGCCGGTACACGACTCCGCCGTGGTGATGTCTATATCCAGCTTACGGCAAAGCTTTCCAAGGCGCTGCGCCAACAGGGAAAGATCGAGATTCTTGAGGCTGGACACGCTGGGCGTCATGGCCGCTCCTTCATGTAAGATATCAGTCAGCGTAGAATACTGCGTTTAGCTTTCTCAACGAAATTGCGCAACGAATTTGCCCAGGAACATGCCGTGAGTCGAAACGACTTGCGCTACGCTCAATCAGGACGCCCATGTCACAGGCCATCCCCGCCAACACGCCAATGATCACCCAGTATCTCAAGATCAAGCGCGAACATCCCGAAGTCCTTCTGTTTTATCGGATGGGCGACTTTTACGAGCTCTTTTTTGACGATGCCAGGCGTGCCGCAGCGCTTCTGGATATCACCCTGACCCAGCGTGGCCAGTCCGGCGGCAAGCCGATTCCCATGGCCGGTGTGCCCTATCATAGCGCCGAAGGCTATCTCGCCCGCCTGGTAGCCACCGGTGAATCGGTGGCCATCTGTGAGCAGATTGGCGACCCGGCCACCAGCAAAGGCCCGGTGGAGCGCCAGGTGGTGCGTATCGTTACCCCCGGCACGCTGCACGACGAGGCGCTGCTGGACGCCCGGCGCGACAACGTGCTGGTCTCCCTGGCCCCTGGCCACGACCGCTGGGGGCTTGCCTGGCTCGAACTCTCCAGTGGGCGCTTCAGCGTGCTGGAAGTCGAGAGCGAAGCCGAGATGCTGGCCGAGCTGACCCGCCTTTCGCCTGCCGAACTGCTGGTGCCGGAAAGCCTGACGCTGCCGGACGTGTGGGCGCAAAAGCGCAGCCTGCGCCGTCAGGGCGAATGGCTTTTTGACCTGGAAAGCGCCAACCGCAGCCTGTGCGACCAGTTCGAAGTCAAGGATCTGCGCGGATTTGGCTGCGCCCACCTGAGCACGGCGCTAGTGGCCGCTGGCGTGCTGATTGATTACGCCCGCGATACCCAGCGCTCGCGCCTGCCCCACGTCACTGCCATCAGCGTCGAGAACCGCGACGACGCGGTCGTGATCGATGGCGCCAGCCGGCGCAATCTGGAAATTGACATCAACCTTGGCGGCAGCACGGACAACACCCTTGCAAGCGTCTTGGACACCTGCACCACCGCCATGGGCTCGCGCCTTCTGAAACGCTGGCTGAACCGGCCACTGCGCCAGCGCGACATCGTGCAGGGCCGCCAGGCAGGGGTTGCCCTGCTTGGCCTTGACGCGGCGTACATGGCCCTGCGCGAAACGCTCAACGACGTGGGTGATGTCGAACGTATCCTTGCCCGGGTCGCGCTCTACAGCGCCCGCCCGCGGGATCTGGCACGCCTGCGCGACGCGCTGAATACGCTACCTGATCTCGAGCAGCTGCTGGGCGACATCGAGCATGGCAGCGCGCTGGACAACCTGCGCCCGCATGTACGCCCCTACCCCGAGCTTGCCGAAACGCTCAGCCGCGCGCTGATCGAGAATCCGCCGGTGGTAATCCGCGACGGCGGCGTGATTGCCGATGGCTTTGATGCCGAGCTCGACGAGCACCGCGGCATGGCCGAAAACGCCGGCAGCTATCTGGTTCAGCTGGAGCTTCGCGAGCGTGAGCGCACCGGGCTTGCCAACCTGAAGGTCGGCTACAACCGCGTACACGGCTACTTTATCGAGCTGCCGCGCTCTCAGGCTCAGCAGGCGCCGGCTGACTACATCCGTCGCCAGACGCTGAAAAACGCCGAACGCTTCATCATTCCCGAACTCAAGGAGTTCGAGGACAAGGCGCTTTCCGCCAAGTCCCGCGCCCTCACTCGGGAAAAGTGGCTGTACGACCGTCTGCTGGGCGAACTCAACGGGCTGCTAGCAGAGCTTCAGGCCACCTCGCGCGCGCTTGCCGAGCTTGACGTGCTGTGCGCCTTTGCCGAACGCGCCGAAGCGCTCAACTGGGTACGCCCGACGCTAAGCGATGCCACCGGCATTACCATCACTGCCGGGCGCCATCCGGTGGTCGAGCAGGTCAGCGACAAGCCTTTCGTGCCCAACGACGTGACGCTCACCCCCGAGCAGCATATGCTGGTGATTACCGGCCCCAACATGGGCGGTAAATCGACCTACATGCGCCAGACGGCCCTGATCGCGCTGCTGGCTCACAGCGGCAGCTTCGTGCCCGCCGATGCCGCCGACATCGGCCCCATCGACCGGATTTTCACCCGGATTGGTTCATCAGACGATCTGGCCGGCGGGCGCTCGACGTTCATGGTCGAGATGACCGAAACCGCCAATATCCTGCATAACGCCACCGAGCACAGCTTGGTGCTGATGGACGAGATCGGCCGCGGCACCAGCACCTTTGACGGGCTTTCCCTTGCCTGGGCAAGCGCTGAGCATCTGGCGCGGGCACGGGCACTGACCCTGTTTGCCACTCACTACTTTGAAATGACCGCCCTGCCGGAACAGGCCGAGGGCGTGGCCAATATCCATTTGACCGCCACCGAGCACGGCGACACCATCGTGTTCATGCACCGTATCGAGGCTGGCCCGGCAAGCCAGAGTTACGGCTTGCAGGTCGCCCAGCTGGCCGGGGTGCCCACCCACGTGATCAAACGCGCCCGAGAAAAGCTGATGGCGCTTGAACAGCGTGATGTCGATACCCACCAGACGCTATCTGCTGCCCAGGCGCCACACACGCCATCGGCACCCCAGCAGAACGATCTGTTTGCCAGCGCCCCGCATCCGGTCATTGACGCGCTTGAGCGGGCCGATGTTGACGACTTGTCGCCCCGTGAGGCGCTGGCACTGATCTATCAGTGGCGCGATCTGCTGTAATTGGTTCAGAAACGGGGCAAGAGCTTGCCGTGAGGTATGGGCGCTACTAGAATACCGCCCATACTTTTTAGCTTATAAAAAACGGCTGTTTTATAACCATTCACGATTGACCATGACCGGGACGCATCCCCGGTCCCGCAAGAGGGATAGCGCGATGACGTTTGTCGTTACCGAAAACTGCATCCAATGCAAATACACTGACTGTGTAGAGGTTTGCCCGGTCGACTGCTTTTACGAAGGCCCCAACTTCCTGGTGATCCACCCGGATGAGTGCATCGACTGCGCCCTGTGCGAGCCCGAATGCCCCGCCGAGGCGATATTCTCGGAAGACGAGCTGCCCGAGGGGCAGGAGCAGTTTACCGAGATCAACGCCGAACTGGCCGAGGTATGGCCCAACATCTCGGAAAAGAAGGACGCCCTGCCCGACGCCGAAGAGTGGGATGGCAAGACCGGCAAGCTCGAGAAGCTCGAGCGCTGACAAGACGGCGCAAGGGTATTTTCGAAGAACCAGCGTCCGCGCTGGTTTTTTTATGCCCCAAAAGCAGAAGAGCCACCCGGAGGCAGCTCTTCTGCGTTACAGAACGTACCTGTGAGGACATGCCTGTGAGGACGTGCCTGTCAGGACGTGCCTGTCAGGACGTGCCAGTCAGGACGTGCCTGTCAGGACGTGCCAGTCAGGACGTGCCTGTCTGACTAGACGCTTTTCGGCTCGCCCAGCTCGTCGTCGCTGGAATCGAAGACCGCGCTGTCGTGCTGACCAAGCAGCCGGCTGGTCACCGTGCCCGCGGTCATCGAGCCGTTGACATTGATCGCCGTACGGCCCATGTCGATCAGCGGCTCGATGGAGATCAAAAGGCCCGCCAGGGCAATGGGTAGGTCGAGCGTCGAAAGCACGATGATGGCCGCAAAGGTCGCCCCGCCGCCGACACCGGCAATGCCGAAGGAGGCAAGCGTCACCACCAGCACCAGCGTTGCCAGAAACTCGAACGACAGCGGGTCGATTCCCACGGTGGGAGCAATCATCATCGCCAGCATCGCAGGATACAGGCCCGCACAGCCGTTCTGACCAATCGTTGCGCCAAAGGAGGCGGCAAAGTTGGCAATCGCAGGCGGCACGCCAATGCGGCTTACCTGGGCTTCGATATTCAGCGGAATCGTGGCCGCACTGGAGCGTGAGGTAAAGGCGAAGGTAAGCACCGGCCATACCTTGTGGAAATAGCGTAGCGGGTTGACGCCAACACCCATCAAGAACAGCGCGTGCATGACCAGAATCAGCGTCAGGCCCACGTAGGAGGCCACCACGAAGCCAAGCAGGCCGAGAATATCGCCTAGATCGGAGGTAGAAACCACCTTGGTCATCAGCGCCATGACACCATAAGGCGTCAGGCGAATTACCATGCGGACCAGGCGCATGATCCACTTCTGTACCAGATCGATGCCTTCAATCAGCTTGTCGCCAAGCGCGGGGCTTTCCCGCCTGATGCCCAGTGCCGCCAGGCCCAGGAAGGTGGCAAAGATCACGACGCTGATGATGGACGTCGGGCGCGCGCCGGCCAGATCCTGAAACGGATTGGCGGGAATGAATGAAAGTAGCAGTTGCGGTACGCTCAGGTCCGCCACCTGTGCGCTGCGCTCGATAATGGCCTGCCCACGCTCGAGTTCGCGCGCCCCCTGCACCAGCCCCTCGGCGGAAAGACCGAACAGCTGAGTCATGCTGATACCGATGACGGCCGAGATCGCGGTTGTGATCATCAGCATGGCCAGCACCCCCAGGCTGATCTTGCCCAGCGCACTGGCATCATGCAGCCTTGTAACCGCCGAGAGAATGGTCACCAGCACCAGCGGCATGATGATCATCTTCAGCAGCTGGACATAGCCACCGCCGACCAGATTGACCCAGTCGATGGTGCCTTCAAGCACCGCTGAATCCGCAAACAGCCACTGTAGCAGCGCGCCCAGACCAACCCCGATCACCAGGCCCACCAGCACCACCTTCGAAAGGCTTGCGCCGCTTCGCTGCCAGCGCGCCAGCAGCGCGATGGCCAACGCAAAGATCAACACGTTGATCGTAACCAACCCAAGCATATTTACCGTCTCCCCTAAACTAAAAAAACGGCACATCAATGATGTACCGCTGTCGTCAGCCTGGTGTAAAACCTAGCCTGCTAACGCTTGCGCGCCATGGTAAGTAATAGCAGCGTGGAATAAAAATGTATTTTACTTATAACCTAATAATCTTTTTCACGAATCGACCATTTTTCATGCATAAAAAAGGCGGCCCGTAGGCCGCCCGCTCCAAGCACTTCCTCTGACCACTCCCTGTGTCAAACTCCTCAGGCAACTTCCTTACCAAGGCTCACATCAATGTGGCACCCGGCGTACCTGCCTACACCCCGTTGCATTGCATCCTGTCTAAAGCATCCCTGCCTCCCCTGTCCTGTGTGCATTGTGGCAGATACCGGTGTCTTCTCAAGCGGCACAAAACGCAAAAAGCGAGCCTTCAAGGCTCGCTTTCTGAAAAAAAGTAACAATCAATCAATAACTTGAAGTATAGCTAACCAGAAATTTCACTATTTCTTACCCCAAACCGAGCGATTCTCGTCGGCATTTGTAAGAAATGTCTTACAATTTTTTGAGACATCTCTTACACCGGAGGCAAAAACAGCCCTTTACTGGCCCTTGATAGCCTTGCGCCCCGGATAGGTAACCTCGCCAAGTTCCGCTTCAATCACCAGCAGGCGGTTATACTTGGCAACCCGGTCAGAGCGGCACAGCGAGCCGGTCTTGATCTGGCCGGCACAGGTACCCACCGCCAAATCGGCAATGGTGGTATCTTCGGTTTCGCCCGAGCGATGGGAAATGACCGCAGTGAAACCGGCATCCTGAGCCATCTTGATCGCATCCAGCGTTTCCGACAGCGAGCCGATCTGGTTGAACTTGATCAGAATCGAGTTACCGATCTTCTCGTCGATACCGCGCTTGAGGATTTTCGTGTTGGTGACGAACAGATCGTCGCCCACCAGCTGCACCTTGTCGCCGAGCTTGTCGGTCAGCGCCTTCCAGCCGTCCCAGTCGGACTCATCCATGCCGTCTTCGATGGAGACGATCGGATACTCGTCGCACAGACCCGCCAGATAGTCGGTGAAGCTCTGAGCGTCGTAGCTCTTGCCTTCACCGGACAGGTTGTACTGGCCATCCTTGTAGAACTCTGAAGAGGCACAGTCGAGCGCCAGGGTGATATCTTGACCCAGCGTGTAGCCTGCATCCGCCACGGCCTGCTTGATGACCGCCAGCGCGTCTGCATTAGACGCCAGGTCCGGCGCGAAGCCGCCTTCATCGCCAACGGCGGTCGATAGTCCCTTGGCAGAGAGCACCTTTTTCAGCGCGTGGAAGATTTCCGCACCCATGCGCAGGCCTTCGCGGAAATTCTTGGCGCCCACCGGCTGCACCATGAACTCCTGGATATCCACGTTATTATCCGCGTGCTCGCCGCCGTTGATGATGTTCATCATGGGGACAGGCATGCTGTACTGGCCCGGCTGGCCGTAAAGCTCGGCGATGTGCGCGTAAAGCGGTACGCCCTTGGCGTTGGCAGCCGCCTTGGCCGCGGCCAGGGACACCGCCAGAATGGCGTTGGCGCCCAGGTTCGCCTTGTTCTCGGTAGCGTCGAGGGCCAGCATGGCATCATCCAGGCCACGCTGGTCGCGTGCATCCATACCCAGCAGCGCATCACGAATCTTGCCATTGACCGCTTCAACCGCCTTCAGGACACCCTTGCCAAGGTAGCGCGCCTTGTCGCCGTCACGCAGCTCGAGCGCCTCGCGTGAACCGGTGGAAGCACCGCTTGGCGCGCAGGCCTCGCCTACTGCCCCGCTTTCCAGGCGCACGCGCGCCTGTACCGTCGGGTTACCACGCGAATCGAGTACTTCCAGTGCACTGATATCTACAATTTTGGTCATGGCAGTGTCCTTGGTTGTCGGTCTAATAGAAGATTGAGTGCCGCAGGGGTGGCCGCGATCAATTAATGGTCAGCGGCGCGAAATTCTTCACCAGTGAATCCAGTTGGGAAAGTTGGGTCAAGAACGGCTCGAGCTGATCAAGCGGCAGTGCGCAAGGCCCATCGCACTTGGCGTTGTCCGGGTCCGGGTGGGCTTCCAAAAAGAGCCCTGCAAGTCCTACGGCCACACCTGCCCGAGCAAGTTCCGCCACCTGGGCGCGTCGGCCGTCGGCGCTGTCCGCCCGCCCACCGGGGCGCTGAAGCGCGTGGGTGACATCGAAAAACAGCGGATAGCCGGTCTGCTTCATGTCACCAAAGCCGAGCATGTCCACGACCAGGTTGTTGTAGCCGAAGCTTGCGCCGCGCTCACAGAGCATCAGGCGGTCGTTACCCGCTTCCTGAAACTTCTGGATGATATGGCGCATCTCGTGCGGGGCCAGAAACTGCGGTTTCTTGATATTGATCGCAGCACCCGTCTTGGCCATGGCCACCACAAGATCCGTCTGACGCGCCAGGAAGGCGGGCAGCTGGATGATATCGGCCACTTCCGCCGCGGGTGCCGCCTGCCAGGGTTCGTGCACATCGGTGATGATCGGCACGCCATGGCGCGACTTGATGTCGGCCAGAATCTGCAGGCCTTTCTCGAGCCCCGGGCCGCGGTAGGAGTTGATGGAGCTGCGGTTGGCCTTGTCAAAGCTTGCCTTGTACACATAAGGCATGCCGAGCTTGTTCGTCACATCGACGTAAGCACTGGCAACTTCATCGGCAAGCTCTGCCGACTCCAGCACGTTCATGCCACCCAGCAGCATCAGCGGCAAAGAATTGCCGGCGGTTAGGCCGGCAATGGTGATATGACGCTCTTCAGACGGCATTTGTAACGGTACTTGAGAAGCCATCGCTCCCCCTTATTCCTGAGGTGTCGCGTGGGCCCGGGCGCGGGCCGCCTTGTGCTCGAGCGCGGCGTTGACAAAGCCCGAGAAGAGCGGATGCCCGTCACGCGGGGTAGAGGTAAATTCCGGGTGGAACTGACACGCCACGTACCAGGGGTGATCGGCAAGCTCGACCATTTCGACCAGAGACTGATCGACACTTTTACCCGAAATCACAAGCCCTGCCTGCTCCAGCTCGTCGATGAACTGGTTGTTCACCTCGAAGCGGTGACGGTGACGCTCGACGATTTCATCAGATCCGTAGGCTTCGCGCGCCTTGCTGCCGGACTTCAGATGGCATATCTGGCCGCCAAGGCGCATGGTGCCACCCAGGTCGGATGCCGCATCGCGCAGCTCGATCTTGCCTTCCTTGTTGATCCACTCGGTAATCAGACCGACCACCGGATGCTGTGTATCGTGAGTGAACTCGGTAGAGTTGGCATCTTTCCAGCCAGCCACGTTGCGCGCAAACTCGATCACCGCAACCTGCATGCCCAGGCAGATGCCCAGGTACGGCACGTTGTTTTCGCGGGCGAACTGGGCGGTCAGGATCTTGCCTTCCACGCCGCGCTCGCCAAAGCCGCCGGGTACCAGAATGGCGTCTTTACCCGCCAGGCGCTCGGTGCCGTGGCGCTCGATGTCCTCGGAGTCGATATAGTCGACGTTGACCTTGATGCGTCCTTGAATACCGGCATGAATCAGGGCTTCGTTGAGCGACTTGTAGGCATCCAGCAGTTCCATGTACTTGCCGACCATGGCAATGCTGACCGACTTCAGCGGGTTGAGCTTGGAGTCCAGCACCTTCACCCACTCGGAAAGATCGGCAGGTTCGGCTTCAAGGCGCAGCTTGTCGCAGACGATATCGTCGAGCCCGTGCTCGTGGAGCATCAGCGGAATGCGATAGATGGTATCGGCATCCTGCAAGGGCACCACGGCACGCTCTTCGACGTTGGTGAACAGCGCGATCTTGCGGCGCTCGCTCTCCTCGAGCTCGACTTCGCTGCGGCAGATCAAGATATCCGGCTGGATACCGATCGAGCGCAGCTCCTTGACGCTGTGCTGGGTGGGCTTGGTCTTGGTCTCGCCCGCCGTCTTGATATAGGGCACCAGCGTCAGATGCATGAACAGCGCACGGTTGGCGCCCTGCTCGCTTCTGATCTGACGGATCGACTCAAGAAACGGCAGTGATTCGATATCGCCCACGGTGCCGCCGATTTCCACCAGCGCCACGTCAAAGCCTTCACCGCCGGCGTAGACGCGCTGCTTGATTTCATCGGTGATATGCGGAATCACCTGCACCGTGCCGCCCAGGTAGTCGCCGCGGCGCTCCTTGCGCAGCACGTGCTCGTACACCCGGCCGGTGGTGAAGTTGTTGCCCTGGGTCATCTTGGTACGAATGAAGCGCTCGTAGTGGCCAAGGTCCAGGTCGGTTTCGGCGCCATCCTCGGTGACGAACACCTCGCCGTGCTGGAAGGGGCTCATGGTGCCCGGGTCCACGTTGATGTACGGGTCGAGCTTGAGCATGGTGACCTTAAGGCCGCGGGCCTCGAGAATCGCCGCCAGCGAGGCCGACGCGATGCCCTTGCCAAGAGAGGACACAACGCCGCCGGTCACGAAGATATATCGTGTCATGGAAAACCTGTCGAAACGTGATCAAAAGGCGTAACAGAAAGCCACACCAGGATGGGACGACAGAATAGCAGACTACGCCTTAAGGCTCAATTTGAACTGCCATGCCATCCTTCCTAATCGATCTGCCATCCCGTAGGAGCCCAATTCATTGGGCGAAGGAAGGCGCCACCCCAGGCAAGTCGCTGGCTAAAGCCTGCTCCTACGTATGCAACCAGGCCGTGATGGCACGGCCTGTTAACCGCTTAAACGCCCAGGTAGTTCATGATGCCTTCCGCTGCCTGACGGCCTTCATAGATTGCCGTGACCACCAGATCCGAGCCGCGCACCATGTCGCCGCCGGCAAAGATCTTCTCGTTGCTGGTCTGGAAGGCGTACTGGCCGTGCTCCGGGGCTTTCACCAGCTCGCGTTCGTCAAGGTCGATGCGCGAGCCTTCGAACCACGGCGCCGGGCTTGCCTGGAAGCCAAACGCGACTACCACCGCATCCGCGGGAATGATCTCTTCAGAGCCCGGCACCACCTCAGGACGCTGGCGGCCGTTCTCGTCGGGCTCGCCCAGGCGGGTGCGCACCACTTTCACGCCCTCGACCTTATCGTCGCCCACTACCGCCACCGGCTGGCGGTTGAACAGGAACTCGACGCCCTCTTCGCGCGCGTTGGCTACCTCACGGCGCGAACCGGGCATGTTGCCCTCATCGCGGCGGTAGGCGCAGGTCACGCTGGCCGCGTGCTGGCGAATGGAGGTGCGGTTGCAGTCCATGGCGGTATCGCCACCCCCAAGCACCACCACGCGCTTGCCTTCCATGGAGATATAGTCGTTCGCATCCTTCTCGAAACCCAGGCGGCGGTTGACGTTGGCAATCAGGAAGTCGAGCGCCTTGTACACGCCGGGCAGGTCTTCACCGGGGAAGCCGCCCTGCATGTACTTGTAGGTGCCCATGCCTAGAAAGACCGCGTCGTACTCCTGAAGCAGGGTGTCGAACTCGATATCGGTGCCGATTTCGGTATTCAGGCGGAACTCGACGCCCATCTCCTCGAATACCGCGCGGCGGCGCTCCATGACGTTCTTCTCGAGCTTGAACTCGGGAATACCGAAGGTCAAAAGGCCGCCAATTTCCGGGTACTTGTCAAAGACCACGGGCTTGACGCCGTTGCGCGCCAGGATGTCGGCACAGCCAAGCCCTGCCGGGCCCGCACCGATCACCGCCACTTTCTTGTCGGTCCATACCACCTTGGACATGTCCGGGCGCCAGCCCATGGCAAAGGCGGTGTCGGTGATGTATTTCTCGACCGAGCCGATGGTGACCGCGCCGAAGCCGTCATTGAGCGTACAGTCGCCTTCGCACAGACGATCCTGCGGGCACACGCGGCCGCACACCTCCGGCAGCGAGTTGGTCTTGTGGGAAAGCTCGGCGGCTTCGATGATATTGCCTTCCACCACCAGCTGCAGCCAGTTGGGAATATAGTTATGTACCGGGCATTTCCACTCGCAGTACGGATTGCCGCAGTGCAGGCAGCGGTGCGCCTGGCTTGCCGCATCAGTGGGCTTGAACGGCTCGTAGATCTCGGCAAATTCCTTGGCGCGGGTATGGGCCGGCTTTTTCTGCGGGTCCATACGCCCCACATCGACGAACTGGAAGTCGTTATTCAAACGGTTAGCCATGTCTTCTCTCCTCTCAGCGTAGGGTCACGGGCGGTTATTGCGGCTGACGCCGAGATTGATCCAGCAGACTGCCAAGGCTTGCCGCTTTTGGCTTCACCAGCCAGAAGTGGCGCAGGTAGTCGCCGAAATCTTCCAGAATGGCCGCGCCACGGCTGGAGCCTGTTTCTTCCACATAGGTGGTAATCAGCTCGCGAAGGTGGCGACGATACGCCTCCATGGCTTCGGTACTGATACGATGAATCTCGACCAGCTCGTGGTTGTACTTGTCCACGAAGGTACGATCTTCATCCAGCACGTAGGCAAACCCACCCGTCATGCCCGCGCCGAAGTTGACGCCGGTTTCGCCAAGTACACATACAAGGCCGCCGGTCATGTACTCGCAGCAGTGATCGCCGGCACCTTCAATGACCGCCGTGGCGCCGGAGTTGCGCACCCCGAACCGCTCGCCGGCAGTACCCGCGGCAAACAGCGTGCCGCCCGTTGCGCCGTAAAGGCAGGTGTTGCCGATAATGGCCGTCTTGTGGCTCTCAAACTGGCTGACCTTGGGCGGCACGATCACGATGCTGCCGCCGTTCATGCCCTTGCCCACGTAGTCGTTGGCATCGCCTTCGAGATACAGGTTCAGGCCACGAGCGTTCCACACCCCAAAGCTCTGCCCGGCCACGCCGGTAAAGCGTGCGGTCACCGGCGCGCTCTCAAGCCCCTCATCGCCGTAGCGCTTGGCAATGGCGCCGGAGGTCAGCGCGCCCACGCTGCGGTCGCAGTTGGTAATGGTAAAGCTGAACTCACCGCCGGACTGGCTCTCGATGGCCTCTTTCAATGCCGCAAGCACTTCCTGGTTCTTGGCGCCCGGGTCGTGAGGCACGTTGCGGCTCACGGTGCAGAACTGCGGCGCATCCGCCGGCACGAAGTCGTTGGCCAGCAGCGGCATCAGATCCAGCTTGCGCTGGCTTGCGGTATTGCCTTCCAGCACTTCCAGCAGGTCGGTGCGCCCGATCAGGTCAGTCAACTGGCGCACGCCCAGCAGGGCCATCAATTCACGCACTTCTTCGGCGATAAAGCGGAAGTAGTTCTTGACCATGTCCACGGTGCCACGGAAGTGTTCGCCGCGCAGGAAGTCATCTTGCGTGGCCACGCCGGTAGCGCAGTTGTTCAGGTGACAGATACGCAGGAACTTGCAGCCCAGCGCGACCATCGGCGCGGTGCCGAAGCCAAAGCTTTCCGCCCCCAGAATCGCCGCCTTGACGACGTCCAACCCGGTTTTCAGGCCGCCGTCGGTCTGCAGGCGAATCTTGTCGCGCAGACCGTTGATACGCAGCGCCTGATGCACCTCGGGAAGCCCCAGCTCCCAGGGCGACCCCGCATGCTTGATGGAGGTCAACGGGCTTGCCGCCGTGCCGCCGTCGTAACCGGAGACAGTGATCAGGTCGGCATAGGCCTTGGCAACGCCGGTGGCGATGGTGCCGATGCCCGGCTCGGACACCAGCTTGACCGACACCTGGGCTTCCGGATTGACCTGCTTTAGATCGAAGATCAGCTGCGCCAAGTCTTCGATGGAGTAGATATCATGGTGCGGCGGCGGTGAAATCAGCGTGACGCCAGGCACCGCGTGGCGCAGACGAGCGATCAGTGCGTTGACCTTGCCGCCGGGCAGCTGGCCACCCTCGCCGGGCTTGGCGCCCTGGGCCACCTTGATCTGCAGCACTTCGGCGTTGACCAGATAGGCGGGCGTAACCCCGAAACGGCCGGAAGCGATCTGCTTGATCTTGGAGCTGCGAATGGTGCCGTAACGGGCCGGGTCTTCACCGCCTTCACCGGAGTTGGAGCGGCCACCGGCCTCGTTCATGGCCTGGGCCAGCGCTTCATGCGCCTCTGGGGACAGCGCGCCCAGCGACATGCCCGCGCTGTCAAAGCGTGGCAGCAGCGCATCGATTGGCTCGACGTCTTCCAACGGCACCGGCGTTTCAGCCGCCTTGAGCGTGAGCAGATCGCGGATGGTCGCCACGGGACGCTCGTTCACCAATTGCGCGAATTTTTTCCACTTGGCGTAGCTGCCTTCCTGAACGGCGGCCTGCAGCGTCTTTACCACATCAGGGTTGTAGGCATGGTATTCATGGCCGTGCACGTACTTGAACATTCCCCCCTGAGAAATGCCCTTGCGGGGAATCCAGGCGTCTCGTGCCAGCAGCTCTTGCTGCATCTGCAGCTCGGCAAAGCCTGCCCCCTGAATGCGCGAGGCCATACCCGCAAAACAGGTGTCCATGACGTCATCAGAAAGCCCCACCGCCTCGAACAGCATCGAGCCGCGGTAGGAGGCGAGCGTGGAGATGCCCATCTTGGAGAGAATCTTGAACAGCCCCTTCTGCAGCCCCTTGCGGTAGTTTTCGCGACCATCCGCCGGATTGCCGGTCAGCTCGCCCACGCGATGCATGTCCGCCATGACCTGATAGGCAAGCCACGGGTAGACGGCGGTGGCACCCACGCCGAACAGCACCGCCATCTGGTGGGCGTCGCGGGCGTAGCCGGTTTCCACGATGATGTTGGCGTTCGGGCGCAGCGTCAGACGGCCCAGGTGGGTGTGTACCGCGCCCACGGCCAGCGCCGCCTGAAGGGGAATCTGCCCTCTGGGCAGGTCGGCATCGGTCAGTACCAGCAGCACCTTGCCCGCCTTGACCTGGGCTTCGGCTTCCTGGCAAAGCGCCGTCAGCGCCTGCTTGAGGCTCTGCTGCTCCGGGTCGTAACCCATTACCAGCGTATGGCTGGCAAAGGCCGGATCGTCCTGGCTGACCAGCGCGGTAAACTTGCGCGGCGAAAGCACGGGCGTGGTCAGAATCAGGCGATGCGCGTGCTCCGGCGTTGCCTTGAATACGTTGAGCTCCGCCCCGCAGCAGGTTTCCAGCGACATCACGATCGCTTCGCGCAGCGGATCGATGGGCGGGTTGGTGACCTGGGCAAACTTCTGGCGGAAGAAATCGGTCAGCAGACGCGGACGGCTAGAAAGCACCGCCATCGGCGTGTCATCGCCCATGGAACCCACGGCTTCCTGACCGCTTTCCGCGAGCGGACGCAGTACCTGGTCACGCTCTTCGAATGTCACCTGGAACATCTTCTGCTGCACGTTGAGCGCGTCGGTATCCATGGACTGGAAGCGCGCAAGCTCGGTGAGCGCCGACTCGAGATAGTTGGCTTCCTGCTTGAGCCAGCGCTTGTAGGGGTAGGCGGACTTCAAGCGGTCATCAATATCCTGGGTATGCAGCACTTCACCGGTCTGGGTGTCGACGGCGAGCATTTGCCCCGGTCCAACGCGCCCCTTGGCCACCACGTCTTCGGGCTTGTAGCCGTAGGTGCCCACTTCCGAGGCAAGCGTAATATAGCCGTTCTTGGTGATCACCCAGCGCGCCGGGCGCAGGCCGTTGCGGTCGAGCATGCACACAGCCTGGCGGCCGTCGGTCATGACCACGCCGGCGGGGCCGTCCCAGGGCTCCATGTGCATGGAGTTGTATTCGTAGAAGGCGCGAAGCTCGGCGTCCATGGTTTCGACGTTCTGCCAGGCCGGCGGCACCATCATACGCACGGCGCGGTGCAGCTCCATACCGCCGGTCAACAGCACTTCGAGCATGTTATCCATGCTCGAGGAGTCGGAGCCTGTGGTATTGACGATTTCATCGAGCTTGTCGATATCCGGCAGACGCTCGTTGACGAAGTTGGCCTTGCGCGAGTTGGCCCAACCGCGGTTGGCCTCGATGGTGTTGATCTCGCCGTTATGCGCCAGCAGGCGGAACGGCTGGGCCAGCGGCCAGCGCGGCGCGGTATTGGTCGAGAAGCGCTGGTGGAATACGCAGATCGCGGTTTCCAGGCGCGGGTCGTTCAGGTCCTTGTAGAAGGCCGGAAGGTCTTCCGGCATCACCAGGCCTTTATAGGAGACGACTTCCGAGGAGAGCGAGGCCACGTAAAAGTCTTCTTCGCGCTTCAGCGCCTGCTCGGCATAGCGGCGAGCCATGAAGAGATCCACGGTGAACTGTTCGCTGTTACCGGGCTCGACAAACACCTGCTCGATACGGGGCAGACAATCAAGCGCCATGGGGCCGCAAACGCTTGAGTCGGTGGGCACGACGCGCCAGCCCGCCACGTGAAGGCCGCGGGCACTCAGCTCGCGCTCGACGGTGTCACGCGCCTCAACGGCCCGAGCATCGTCGTTGGGCAGGAACACAACGCCCACCGCGAACTGCTCGCCAAGCGCGGCGCCCAGTGCTTCCTGGGCAGCTTCGCGCATGAACTGGGTGGGCATCTTGAGCAGCAGCCCGCAGCCATCACCGGTTTTGCCGTCGGCGGCGATACCGCCGCGGTGGGTCATGCAGGTCAGCGATTCAATCGCCGTTTTCAGCAGATCGTGACTGGCCTGCCCTTCCATATGGGCGATAAGGCCAAAGCCGCAGTTATCGCGAAACTCGCCAGGCTGGTGAAGACCTCTATTCATGGGCGTGCCTCTAGTCAAGGTGTTTTATTAGCAGCGTTCTTATGGTTTAATAGCAGGTTTTTCTTTTTTTAAAGCCTTTTTAACCCGCCTGGAATAGGGCGCTCGCCCGGTCCGCTGCCGCATGAAAATGGTCGCTCAGCATAGCGATTCGCCTACCTGTCGCGCAATCACCCGACACCCGCCAATGCAAGAAACCCTTTTCAAATCCAGCATTTGCAACACAGCACATGACAAAAAAGACATACAGTTCAAGGACTTGCATATTGATAAAACGCTATTTCAACGAAAAACCAAACCCATTGAACTTTAGTCTAACAACACACTTTACCCCCATGCCGATAACGCATAACTCATGCTGATTACATTATGACCAATTATCTAACACTGTTCTAAAAACGCGAAAACCCGCCAATCGGCGGGTTTTATAAAAACAGTGCTGCTTTACAGACGGGTTACGCGCGCGGGTAGCCGTCGATAAGCTCGCACAGCAACGCTTCAGAGGTAGTGTCATCAATGCAGGCATCGCCGATGGCATCGAGCAGCACCAGGCGCAGCCTGGCATCCACATTTTTCTTGTCCAGGCGCATACGGACGAGAAAGTCGTTACTGCCCATGCCCGCCGGGGCCGCCAGCGGCAGCCCGGCACTTTCGATCACCGCCTGAGCGCGCTTCAGGTCGGCGGTACTGATAAAGCCCAATCGCTCGGAGAGCGTAGCCGCCATGGCCATCCCGGCGCCCACTGCTTCACCATGCAGCCAGTTGCCGTAACCCTGGTGCGCCTCGATGGCGTGACCAAAGGTATGCCCCAGGTTCAACAGCGCGCGAACGCCCTGCTCGGTTTCATCGTCAGCGACGATATCGGCCTTGATCTGGCAACTGCTGGCGATGGCTTCGATCACGGCCTCAGGGCTTATCTGGCGCAGTGCCGCCATGTTCTCCTCAAGCCAGCTCAGAAACGCCTCGTCGCGTATCAGCCCATACTTGATGACCTCGGCAAGGCCTGCCGAAAGCTCGCGGCCCGGCAAGGTGGCAAGCGTTGCGATATCGATCAGCACCGCCCGGGGCTGCCAGAATGCGCCAATCATGTTCTTGCCGAGCGGGTGGTTGACGCCGGTCTTGCCGCCGACAGACGAGTCCACCTGAGAAAGCAGCGTCGTAGGCACTTGAATAAAGGCCACACCCCGCTGATAGGAGGCGGCCGCGTAGCCAACCATATCGCCGATGACACCCCCACCTAACGCTACCAGCGTACAGCGCCGGTTGAAGCCTGCCTCCAGCAGGGCATCCCAGATGCGCCCGACCTGCTCGATACTCTTGTACTGCTCGCCGTCCGGCAGAATAACGGTGCGTACGTCGAACTCATCAGGCAGGGTAGCGCAGAGCGTTTCCAGATAGAGCGGGGCGATGGTTTCATTGGTGACTACCATTACCTGCTTGCCCGCCAGGTAGGGCACGAGCGCCTGCGGGTCGCTCAAGAGTCCGGCGCCAATATGGATCGGGTAGCTGCGGTCGCCCAGGGCTACATCAAGCGTACGCTGGGCCGTGGCGGGTCGAGTCATGGAGAAACCTTTGAGTTGAGCGCATCGACGCTTTCCAGCGGGTCGAGCATCCGGTGTACCCGGCGCAGGATTTCATTGACCACTGCGCGCGGGCTGCGACGGTCGGTGCGTACGGTAATATCGGATGTGGCGCGGTAGAGCGGGTCGCGGGCGGCAAACATGTCGATCAGCACCTGCTCACGGTTGGCACACTGCAGAAGCGGCCGGTTTCTATCCTTCGCGGTGCGCTTGAGCTGCTGGTCCACCGTGGTCATCAGATAGACGACCGTGCCGCGCTCGCGCAGCGCGCGGCGGTTCTCTTCACGCAGCACCGCCCCGCCGCCGGTAGCCACCACTACGCTTGAAAGACGGGTAAGCTCGTCGATCATCTGAATTTCGCGCTGACGAAAGCCGCCCTCGCCCTCTACATCGAATATCCAGGGAATGTCCGCACCACAGCGGTCCTGAATGGCGTGGTCGCTGTCATAAAACGTGCGCGCAAGCTCACCTGCCAGCAGGCGGCCTATCGTGCTTTTACCAGCCCCCATGGGGCCGATCAGAAAAAGGTTGGGTAAATCCTGCATCAGCGAACCGCCAAGCCGTCGTCAAGTAGTCGTGGAGTAATAAAGACTAACAACTCTACCTTCTCATTGCTCTCTTCGGTATACCGAAACAGCCGCCCAAGCCAAGGAATATCACCCAGAAGCGGTGTTTTGGCCATTTGACTGAGTTGCTCGGTGGTCAAGATACCGCCCAGCACCACCGTCTGGCCATTATCCACCAGCACCTGAGTCTCGATCTGGTTGGTATCGATAGGCGGCTCGCCGCCAAATCCGGACTCCCGAAAGCTGTCATTCTTGATGACCAGGTCCATGATAATACGATTATCCGGCGTAATCTGCGGCGTGACTTCAAGCGAAAGCTCCGCCTCCTTGAACTGGGTATCCGGATTACCCTGCACATCCACGCTTTGAAACGCCCGCTCTTCGCCCTGGCGAATGATCGCCGTGCGCTGGTTGGCAGTAATGACCCGCGGCTGCGAAATGGTCTGGCTCTTGCCTTCGCTCTCCAGCGCTCTGAGCTCCAGGTCGAGCAGAATATCGCCGGATAAATAGCCAAAGCTGAAGCCGGTGCCAGGCCCGGAAGGTGCGCCAAGGTCAACGGCCAGCCCGCCGCGCGCCCGGTTCAGGCCGCCCGGGTTGATGTTGCGCGGACCAAAATTGCCGTTCTCCGCTGCCTGAAAGCCGCGCGTGCTGGAGGCGCCCCAGTTAACCCCAAGCTCCCGGGAGGCGGTGTCCCGGGCAATCACGATGCGCGCCTCGATCTGCACCTGACGCACCGGCACGTCGAGTCGCGCAAGCGTACCCATGATGCTCTGCACCTGTTCGGGGGTATCCTGAATCAGCAGGGCATTGGTTCGGGGGTCCACGCTGATCCGCCCGCGCTCGGTCAATAACCCGAAGCCGTCAGCGCCGCGCACCAGGGGCGCAAGCTCCTCGGCGCGGGCGTATCTTATCTCGATCAGCTCATCCACCAGCGGGGCAAGCGCCTCCTGCTGACTCAAACTATCCATCTCCTGGCGCTCAAGCTCGGCAAGCTCCCCTGCCGGCGACACCAGAATGACGTTGTCATGCTCACGGCTGGCAAGCCCCTGGGTGTGTAGAATCAGCGCAAGTGCTTGATCCCAGGCCACCTCGTTCAGGTTCAGAGTGATACGCCCGGTTACACTGTCGCTTACGATCAGGTTCATGTCGGTGAACTCGGCAAGCCGTGCCAGCACGGCGCGTATGTCCATGTCCTGCACGTTCAGGCTCAGCTTTTCACCGCTGAAGCGCGTCGGCTCGCCAGCCCCTGCGGCAGGGCGCGGCCTTTCACCCTGCAGGCGTTGAGTCAGCGCTGAAGAGGGCTCGCGCAGGGTAATCTGAAGCTTGTCATCAGCCGTTTGCACGGTGTAGTCCAGCGGCCTGGCCAGCCCCACGACCAATCGGGTACGGCTGGCGTCTTCCACTACGCTGATACGCCCAACGCCCGCCTGGCCCACCCCGATATGGCGCTGGCCCAGGCCGTTTTGCGTATCGGCAAGATCCAGCATCAATTGCGGCGGGTCCTCAAGGCGATAGCCCTGAAGCGCCGCTACGCCCCCGCTGAACTGAAGCTCCAGCCTGACCTCGCTATCGCTTACCCGGTGCACATCAATGGCGGTGAGTATGGATGCCATGGCCGCGCAAGGCATCAGCAGTAAAACCACCAGCGCTACTCGATTCATCCATGCGGCCATGGCGTGCTCCTCTACATTGATTGGGTGTGGCGTGGCGCGTCCAGGGAAAGCGACACCTGCGGCGCCTGCCCTACATCAAGCGCAGCAGCGCGCCGGGTAATGTGCACCGCCTGCGCGGTTATTTCTGCAATGCGCGCCCTGTCACGACCGATGTAGCCACCTTCACGGGCGCTCAGCACCTGCCCGCCCGGCGTCTCGACCAGGGCTACGCGCTGCCCGCCCATGGCAAGCGTGCCAACCAGGCGCAGCTCGGCAAGCGAAAAATCTTCCAGGGGTTCGGGCGTGTGCGCAGTACGTGTACGTTCCACCGGCCCGGCCACTATTTCGCCGATCTGAAAAGGGTTCGGGGCTTCTGCGTGGCGATATACGGGCCTGGCAACCGCCGGCAGCGGCTTTACCGCTTCAACGGCGTAAGGCCCGGCATTTTCACGCAGCGCGGCAAGCGTGGCGTCCAACTGGTCAAGCTCCGGCCCGCCACAGCCTGAAAGCCCTAGCACGATGACCACCGCGAGCCCCCATCTCATGGCGCCCCCTCCTGCGGGTGGTCTTCACCCCCACTTGAGGGCCCCGTGTCATAGGCGCGGGCCGCCAGCGTCAGCCGCAGCGTGGCGCTTTGCGGCGCACTGGGCTCGAGGGTAAACGCATGCACGCTGAGCAGCCGGGGCAGGCGGCTGATATCAGCGATAAACTCGGCAATCTCGTGATAGCCACCGAGCACTTCGATGTCCAGAGGGTGCTCGGTATGCAGCGCACGGCTGACGCTCGGCTGCTGGTGCAAGGTGTCGACGGCGAGGCGATTAGCCTCGGCGGCGTGAATAATACTATCTACCAAGGCTGGCATGTCGGCCTCGGGCGTTGACATGCCGCGCACCTGGGTCAGCTGTGCATCAAGCGCTGCCTTCTGAGCCCGCGCCTGGCCAAGCAACCCGGCGGCGTGAACGCTGCTGCGGTAGTCGTTGAGCAAGCGCGCCTCCTCCCGCTGGGCGCCTGCCAGCGCCAGGCGGGAGTCGCTTGCCCACCACCCGCCGATGAGCGCTAACGCAGCGATGAACACCAGTACGCCACCAAGCACTTTTATCGACCAGGGCCAGGTGCCCGCTTCATTAAGGTCCAGCGCCTGCCAGTCAAGCGTTCGCAAACGCTGCCACTCCTCATGCCAACGCCTTTGGCTGGACATCATGGCGCCTCCTGTTCGTCAGCGCGCAGCGGCGCGATCTCGAAGCTGAAGTGGCGCTGGCCGTGCTGCCCACGCTCGACACCGGTGCGTACCGGCCTCTCAAGCCCCGGCCTTTGCGCCAGGCGGCGCAGCTGCTCGGATACCTGATGCTCGCTATCCGCCACCGCCGTGGCACTGAGCTTGCCATGGCGGCGCTCAAGGCGCTGGTAAGTCACGCCGGCGACGTGGCTGGCCGCCAGGTCATTGAACAGGTTCAGCGTCTGGGGGCGCGCTTCAAGCAAGCGCCTGAAAAAGACCAGTTGCCGCTCAAGCCGAGCTATCGCCTGATGGTGGCGTTCAGCTTCGGCCAGTTCATGTTCGAAGAGGGCTATCTGGCTCTTGATATGAGCATTGCGGGCCTGCTGACTGGCAAGTTTCTGCTGGTAGCCATGGGCAATTGCGCCGCCGACCAGGGCCCCCAAGGCGCCGACCAGCAGCATGATGATATAGAAGTGGCGCGTACGCTTTCTGCGCCGCGCCTCGCGCCAGGGCAGCAGGTTGATGCTCATGCTCATGGCGCCACCCGCATGGCCAGCCCGCAGGCGGCCATCAGGCGTGTGGAGTCGTCTGCCAGTGCCTCGGGAGCCAGCCGTTTCGCCAGGCGGCTACTCAGCCCCATGGCGCCCAGCGGGTCGCCAGGCGCTACGTCAACACCACACGCCCTGGCAAGATGCGCGGCAAGGCCCGGCGCTGACGCCTCGTCTCCAACCAGCACCAGATAGGCAATCTCCGGCACTTTCCCCGTAGCGTAATAAAGCCGCAAGGCGCGGTTGATCTGCTGTGCCAGAGAGGTAAAGCAGCAGGCTGAAACCGTCGCCTTAATGCGTTTAGACCCACCTTCCTGGGTGTAGATGACCTGCCCGTCATGAAGCACATAAAGCGTTATGGCCGCCTTACCTTCTTCACCAAGCGTTATTTCTACCAGACCTGCACAGGCTGGGCCTGCGTTACTTGGCAGGGCAAGCTTCAGTGCGCTGAACGCGCGCGCCAGCGCAAGGGTTTTTACGTCAACGGCGACAGGCTCGAGTCCCGCCCGTACCACTACATCGGTCCACGACCAGAGGTCCTGGTGCCGGGCGGCAACCAGCATGACCTGCTGTAAATGCGGTGCATCCGGCATGGCGCCCAGAGACACAAAATCAAAGGCGACGTCAGTGAACGGAAAAGGAAGAAGGCGGTCTGACTCGACCAGCAAACGCTCCTCGATTTCCTGCTCGTTGAGTTCTAAAGGAAAGGTGAGCGTTTTGGTGATGGCCATGCGAGCGGGCAAGGCGATAGCGGCATTTCGGGTAGCGGGTCTGGCATCGTCAAGTGCTTGAACCAAGGCGTGCGTCACGTCATCGGCGCTTTGAACGCGACCGTCGACGACGGCACCCTTGGAAAGCGGTCGAATCGCGTAGCTTTCGATCTGGCAGGTGTCACGGCGTTTCCTGGACTCCAACAGCTTGACGGCGCTTGAAGTAATATCGATGCCAATCAAGCTTTTACTGGCTTTGAATAAGCGCATACTAGGTTTCACCCCGCCTTCTTGCGTGCCTGCCCCGCGGCGTTACGCCTCATCAATCATGTAACGCGCTGTTGAATTTACGCCATATCAACACTGGTGGCCGGTGCCTCGCCTTCCTATAATGGCAGCCAATTGCGCGATACGGCCGTTTAAACGCCGATCCTATTCTTCTTATCATGGGTGCCCCCTGTTCATGACGTTTTTGCGAACCCTCATCCTATCGCTGTTCTTTCTTGTCGTTTCGTTAGTGGGTGCCGCCGCGCTTGCCGTGGTGGGTGCTGCTATCTACTTCTCGCCGGGCCTGCCCGATGTGCGCCAGTTGCAAAACTTCGAGCTGCATTCGCCACTGCGTATTTTCACCAACGACGGCAAGCTGATTGGTGAATTTGGTGAAGAGCGCCGGGTAGTGGTGGATTTCGATGAAATCCCTCAGAACATGGTGAACGCCCTGATCGCCGCCGAAGACACCAACTACTTTGATCACGCGGGTGTCGACCCCCGCGGCCTTGCCCGGGCAGCCGTTGAGCTTGCCCAGAGCGGTGGTGCCATTCAGTCCGGCGGCTCGACCATTACCATGCAGGTCGCGCGTAACTACATGCTGACGCTGGACCAGACCTTCACACGTAAAATCCGCGAGATCCTGCTTGCCCTGCAGATGGAGAAGGTGCTGAGCAAGGAAGAGATCTTCGAACTTTACGTTAACAAAATTTTCTTAGGCAATCGAGCCTACGGCATTGCCGCGGCGGCCGATACCTACTACGACAAACCGCTTTCCGAACTGACCCTGGCGGAAACCGCCATGATCGCGGGGCTGCCCAAGGCACCCTCGGCGTTCAACCCGCTGGCCAACTCGGAGCGCTCGCTCATTCGCCGCAACTGGATCCTGTTCCGGATGCGCGAGCTTGGCTACATCGATGACAGCCTGTATCAGACGGCGGTACAGGAGCCGGTAACCGCCCGCCGCCACTATACTCAGACGGAAGTGGATGCCTCTTACGTGGCCGAAATGGCTCGCCAGTACGCGGTTGAGCGCTTTGGTGATACCGCCTACACCGGCGGCTACCGTATCTACACGACGCTGGACAGCAAGCTTCAGCCGTTCGCCCGTGATGCGTTGGCAAGCGGCCTGCGCGAGTATGATATGCGCCACGGCTGGCGCGGTGCCGAGCAGCACGACATTGCGCCAAGCCTTGTCGAAGCCCAGGAACGTACCGCCACCCAAGGCCTTGAGGAAGAGCTTTCCGAGTCGCCGGAAATCCGCCAGACCGCCCGTCAGGCCGCCGAGCGCAGCCAGACCGAGATCGCCGGTATCGAAGGCGATGTGAGCAACTGGATTCAGGTACTGGATCGTACGCCCAACTATGGCTTGCTTCAGCCGGCCATCGTGGTGCAAAGCAGCGGCCGGGAGATGCAGGTGCTGACCCGCGGCGGCGAACTCAAGACCATTGGCTGGGACGGCCTGAGCTGGGCGCGCGCGTATCAAAGCCCGCGCAGCCGCGGCGGCGAGCCAAGCTCCGCCGACCAGATCGCCGTGCGTGGTGATCTGGTGCGGATCATCGAACCCTCGGACGGTGCCGTGCGCCTTTCCCAGCGCCCGGATGCCGAAGGCTCGCTGGTTGCGCAGGACCCACGCACCGGTGCCATTCTGGCCCTGCAGGGCGGGTTTGATTTCAACGCCAGCAAGTTCAACCGCGCCATTCAGGCCCAGCGTCAGGCGGGCTCCATCTTCAAGCCGTTCATTTACCTGGCCGCCCTTCAGGACGGTGAAATGAACGCGGCAAGCGTGGTGAACGATGCGCCGGTCGTACTGGATGACGGCAGCAACTCGATGTGGCGCCCGGTCAACTCCAGCCGCGATTTCCAGGGGCCCATGCGCCTGCGCCCGGCCCTTGCCCGTTCGCGTAACCTGGTTACCATCCGCGTGCTGCAGACCATGGGGCTGGATCACACGATCAACTACCTGGAAGGCTTCGGCTTCGCGCCTGGCCGTCTGCCTCACGGGCTTTCGCTGGCGCTGGGCAGCGCGAGCCTCACGCCCATGGAAATGACCAACGCCTACTCGGTGATCGCCAACGGCGGCTTCCAGGTAGCCCCGTGGTTTATCGAGCGCGTGACGCGTAACGATGATGGCGAGCTTATCGATGAAGCCACGCCCAAAGTGGCTTGCCCGAGCTGTGAAGAGGGCCAGGAGTTCGTCGAGATCGACGGGCGCGAATATCCGATTGCCGAGCGCGTGGCAGACGCCGCGGCCGTATACATCCTGCGCGACATGCTGCGCGACGTTATCACCTCGGGCACCGGGCGCGGTGCGCTAAGCCTCAACCGTGAAGACATCGTGGGCAAGACCGGTACTACCAACAGTCAGCGCGATGCCTGGTTTGCAGGCTTCAATGCCAACCTGGTCACCACCGTATGGGTGGGTAAAGACAGCAATGAAACCATTGCCGAATACGGCGCCAACGCGGCCCTGCCTATCTGGACGGCCTTCATGGGTAAAGCGCTTGAAGGCACGCCCAGCGCCATCCTGGAACGCCCCTCAACGGTGGTCACCGCTCAGGTAGACCCCGACACCGGGCGTCGTTTACAGGATGGGCAAGGTGGCGGTATCACCGAGCTGTTCCACCGTGACCACCTGCCTGACTACCAGCCGCGCGGCATCAGCCGCGAGCTGGAAGAGGCCAGCGGCTCCCAGGGCTCGGGTACGGCAGAATCGATCTTCTAAAAGTGCGCAGCGCTTAACGCAAAAGCCCGGAAACCTTGTGGTTTCCGGGCTTTTTTATTGCAAGATGCAAGGTATTTTCCTGACGCCTTACGCCACGGTGGTGGGTGCTTCGCGCTTGCTGGCGTTCCAGTTCATGCCGATGGCTACCAGCATGACGATGACGCCGGCCACCTCAGTAAGCAGGCTTGGGTAGAACACGCCGAAGATGGCAGCGCTGATCGCCAGACGCGGTAACCAGGCCATGCGGGTAAACAGGTAACCTTCGAGCGCGGCGGCAAAGGCGCACAGTGCCAGAATGGCAATGACTGCGTTCCAGGCCACCACCAGCACCGGCCCGCCCACGATGATTTCCGGGTTGAACACCATGAACAGCGGAATCAGGTAAAGCCCCTTGGCAAACTTCCAGGCCTGAAAACCGGTTTCCATGGGCTTGCTGCCCGCAATGGCCGCCCCCGCAAACCCGGCAAGCGCTATGGGGGGCGTCACGTTGGAGTCCTGGGAGTACCAGAACACCACCAGGTGAGCGATCAACAGCGGTACGCCGAACTCGTTGGTCAGCGCCGGGCCCACCAGCACGATCAGCACGATGTAGCTTGCCGTGACCGGCAGCCCCATGCCCAGAATCAGGCTTGCCAGCAGCACCATGACCAGCGCCAGCACCAGGTTGCCGCCGGAGAACGCCAGCATCATGGAGGAGAACTTGAGCCCCAGGCCGGTAAGCCCCACCACGCCAACGATAATTCCCGCTACGGCACAGGCCATGGAAACCGCCACGGCGTTGCGCGCGCCAAGTTCGAGCCCTTCCACCAGTTTGACAAGCCCTGCCCAGATAACGCCTTTGGTACGCTCAAGCGTAACCGGCTGACCCTGGCCGGGGGCGACAAAGAAGTACCACAGCGCATAGCGAATGACCGCCACGGCCACCATGGTCACCACCGCGTAGTAGCCCACGCGCATGGGCGAAAGGCTCAGCGCCAGCAGCCAGACCAGCACCGCCAGCGGCAGCAGAAAGTGCCAGCCATCCTTCATGACCTGACGCATCTTCGGCAGCTCGCTTCTGGGCATGCCCTGCATACCCTGCTTCAGCGCGATGATGTGCACGAACAGGTAGACCGTGGCGAAGTACATGATCGCCGGCAGAATACTGATCTTGACGATGTCCAGGTACGGCGTATTGGTGTATTCGGCGATCAGGAAGGCGCCGGCACCCATCAGCGGCGGCATGATCTGCCCGCCGGTGGACGCGGCCGCTTCGATGCCGCCCGCCTGCTTGGGCTGATAGCCCAGCTTTTTCATCAGCGGAATGGTAAAGGCGCCGGTGGTCACCACGTTGGCAATGGCGCTACCCGAAATGGACCCCATGCCGGCCGAGGCAAGCACAGCGGCCTTGGCCGGGCCGCCGCGCTGGCGCCCGGTGGCCGCGTAGGCCATATCGATAAAGAACTTGCCCGCGCCGGTGCTTTCCAGAAACGCGCCGAACAGCACGAAGATGAAGATATAGGTGGCTGCCACGCCCAGCGGCAGGCCGAAGATGCCCTCCTGGCCCAGGTACAGCTGCCCGGCGACCCGGTCAAGCGAATAGCCGCGGTGGTTCAGAATGCCGGGCAACCATTCGCCGAGCCAGGGCAGCTCGCCCCGCGGCCCGGCAAAGGCATATACGATGGCCAGCAAACCAATAATCGTCATGCCAAGGCCTACGGCACGGCGGCTGGCTTCAAGCACGGTGACCGTGGCAATGCAGGCCACCAGAATGTCGGTGTCGCTCCAGAACCCGGCCCGGCTGAAGATGTCATCCAGGAAGAGCACCAGATAGCCGCCGGTGATCAAGGCCCCGGCGAAGAACACAAGATCAACCCCCCAGCCCAGTACCCCGCGCTTGCGGTTTGGCCCGAAGGCGGGAAACATCAGAAACGCCAGCAGCATGATCAGCGCCAGATGAATACCGCGCTGGTAAAAAAGCCCCAGCGGCTGAATGCCGGCGGAGTAGAGTTGAAACAGGGAAAGTGCTACCGCCACGATGGTAATGCACCACAGCACCAGACGCGGCTGAATCGCATTACCGCCCGGCATGAGGACCGGCGGTGGATTGGATTCGTTCATGAAGTCCTCGGAAATGTTGTCTAGCTTGTTTTTAATGACATGTACTACCCTGGCTCTCGCGGCTCAGGTTGTTTGTCTACTTCAGGCTGCTTACTTCACACTGTTTATTGACTTATGGTGTGCGTCGATGGCTCTACCAGCTGGATCGTCACCCGTTGCCCGGCCGCCTGCTCGCTCAGACTTACCGCCGGATGCTCACCCCCCGGCCATACCACCTGGTGGTTGACCGCTGGCGCGCCGACCCGAAGCACATAGCGGTTGTCGGCCACCGGCTCGTTGATGGCGTTGATCCAGTAGCCGCCCTTTCCATCGGATACCTGCTCACCCCGGCCCATGATATGCCCAAGCCCGGCGGCAAAGTCGGGCTGGTGGCTGCGCTCAAGCTGCATGACGCCATTCGCGTTGCGGTAGCAGTCCAGCACCGTGAAGTGTTCAACCGAATGCTTCCATTGAATGCACCAGCTCGCTCCGCTGGCCGCTGGCATATCCAGCAGCGTTTCACCCTGCTGGGTAGTTACCACCAGATGCGCCGACGCCGAGGCGGGGGAAGCCCCGGCCTCGGCGAGCGGTAAACCGACCAGCAGGAGCATCATCAGCGTTCGTTGTTGCCACTGCATGACAGATACTCCGTCAGAACGTCATTCCGGGCGCAGGCGGTCCGGAATCTCGGCACCCACTTCCTCGAAGTAACGGATCGCGCCCGGGTGCAGCGGTACCGGCGTAGAGTTCATGGTGAACTCGATTGTGGTGTCGTTGGCTGCCGGGTGTACGGCGATCAGCTCGTCAATGTGTTCAAACAGCAGTTGGGTCAGCTGGTAGGCGAGGTCTTCATCCATATCGGCATTGACCACCAGGACGTTGGGAATGCCGATGGTCTGGACGGCTTCGTCCATGCCGTCGTACATGCCGGCGGCCAGCTCGTAAGGGGCGAAGACCGCCTCTTCTTCCTGAGCGTTGGCAATCTCTTCATCCGACAAGCCGATCAGGCGAATATCACGCGTGGCCGCCAGGTTGAGGATCGAGCTGGTGGGCGGACCTACGCTCCAGAAACCGGCATCGATATCGCCATCGCGGATAGCGTCGGCGGTTTCGTTGAAGTTGAGCCGCTGAGGCGTGAAGTCCTTGTAGCTGATGCCGTTGGCTTCCAGCACGGCGCGGGCGTTAAGCTCGGTACCGCTCCCCGGCGCACCGACGGAAACCCGCTTGCCGGCCAGGTCACTGATGCTTTGAATGTCGGATTCCGCAAGCGTGACCAGTTGCACCGCATTGGGGTAGATGGAGGCGAGTGCGCGAGTATTTTCTATCTGACGGCCTTCAAAATCGCCGGTGCCGGTATATGCCTGATACACCGTGTCGGCAAGTGCCGTGGCAAGGTCGGCATCGCCACGCATGATCAGCCCCATGTTCTCGACCGAGGCGCCGGTCACTTCTGCCGTCGCCTGAGCGCCTTCGATATGCTTGTTGATCATTTCCGCCAGGCCGCCGCCGATGGGGTAGTAAACGCCCCCGGTGCCGCCGGTGGCGATAGAGAGCTGCTGGGCACTGGCAGGCAGTGCTACGGCCAGCATGGATGCTGCGGCTGCGTATTTGAGTGTGCGCATGCGTAATGCCTCCGTCCTGTTTGGACTTATAGGTAGGGTTGACAAAGGAGGTGCAAATTTCCGACTCCTGTTCGTGCAGAAGCGGTAGCCAGACGTTAGCACGGCTCATGCGTGGAGGCTATTGGGACAATAGTGCCATGACCTGCCGGGTAATATGTGCCCCGATAGGCAGCGCCGAGGTGGCCGCCGGCGACGGCGCGTTGCCCACGTTCACGGTCCGCCGGGTGTTCACGAACACGAAATCATCCATCAGCTTGCCCTGCCGCGAAACCGCCTGAGCGCGCACGCCCGCCGGGTAAGGCAGCAGGTCATCAAGCGTCAGGCTGGGGCAGTATTTGCGCACCAGCTCCAGATAGCCGCGCTTGTAAAGCGAGTTCTTCATCTCGCCAAGGCCGGGTTTCAGATGCCTGCCCAATACCTTCAATATGCCTGGGTGGGTAAACATCTGGCCCATATCGCGCAGTGACATGTCCTGCTTGCGATACCCTTCACGCTTTAGCGCCAGCACCGCATTGGGCCCGACCGTGACGCCGCCATCGATCATGCGCGTCAGATGAACGCCCAGAAACGGCATGGCGGGGTCGGGAATCGGATAGATCAGATGATTGACGATCTGGTTATGCCGCGCCGGCAGGCGGTAGTACTCGCCTCTGAACGGGCAGATCGTGAAGCCCGGGTCCTGACCCAGCATACGAATCACGCGATCCGCCATGAGCCCTGCGCAGGTCACCAGGTAGCGGCTGCTGAACGTGTCCTGAGCGGTGCTGACCACGACTTCCGCCCGGCGCTCTTCAAGCCCCGTGACCTTGACGCCATAGCGGATGCTGCCGCCCAGGCGCTCGAATTCGGCAGCCATGGCGCGCGTGACCTCGGCGTAGTCGACGATGCCGCTTGAAGGTACGAAGATGCCCGCTTCACCGCGAATATAGGGTTCGCGCTCTTTGAGTGCTTCGCCACTCAGCCACTCCCGTTCAAGCCCGTTGGCCGCAGTGCGCTCCCATAGCGCCCGCATCCGCTCGGTTTCAAGCGCGTTGGTGGCCACCAGCAGCTTGCCGCAGGTGGTGTAGGCCACGCCGTGCTGGTCACAGAATTCCCGGGTTGCCCGGTTGCCTTCAAGGCAGAATCTGGCTTTCAGACTGCCCGGCGTGTAATACACCCCGGCATGGATGACACCGCTGTTGTGGCCGGTCTGGTGCTGGGCGGGGCCGCTCTCCTTCTCGAGCACAAGCAGGCGTTTTTCAGGATAGGCCTTTTGCAACTGCATGGCAGTGGACATGCCCAGAATGCCGCCGCCAATAATGATGAAATCCCACATGAATCGCCCCTCTTGTGCCAAATTGTTAAAATTTATTGATAATAGCCGTTATTCTATTTTCGCCAGTTCTATCTTCGCCTGTTTGCCGCCATCTCACCAGGGAGCCGCGCGTTAGGGGGATTGTCATGGAAACCAGTAGGGAGATTGCCATGGAAACAGAAGCGCCGCGCCAGAACCTCGCCATCAACGCTTACCGCACGCTCAAGCACGATATTATTCGCGGCCGCTACGCGCCGGAAGAGAAGCTTTTGATGAGCCGCTTGAAGGAGCGCTACGGCGTCAGCACCGGCCCGCTGCGCGAAGCGCTTTCCCAACTGGTGGCTGACCGCCTGGTGGTAGCCATCAGCCAGCGGGGCTATCGCGTGGCCCCCATGTCGCTTGCCGAGCTTAACGATATCTACGATGCCCGTGCTCAGCTTGAGGGGCTGATTCTGCGCCTGGCCATCGAGCGGGGCGACGACGACTGGGAAGCCTCGGTGGTGGCTACCGCCCACCGGCTTGCCAAGGTAACCGAGATAAGCTCACCGGATGAGCTGCTCGACGGCTGGGATTTTCGCCACAAGGCGTTTCATACCGCCATCGCCAGCGGCTGCAACTCCCCCCACCTGCTGCAAATGCGCCATACCCTGTTCGATCAGGTAGAGCGTTACCGCCATCTTTGGCTGCAGGAAACCGTGATGTCTTCGGACGCGCTCGAACTCAAGCGCCAGGAGCACGCAGCCCTGGTGGAGGTCATTCTGGCCCGCGATGCCGAGCGGGCCGCCGTGCAGATGCGCGATCACCTGATGACGCCGGTACCCATCATTACCCGAGTGCTTGAGGCCCGGGGCATTCGGTAAATTCTGCATTTTAAAAAAATGTAGATATTTTAAAATAACGGCGATACATTGACTTTACTTGAAGAGTAGATCGATGGCTCGTCGTGGGCGCCTGTGTGTCTACGCGAAACGCTTTTTCAAACACAATATTCAAGAACCGCCAGGAGCTTCGTAATGACACATTTCAACTGGGATGACCCGCTACTGCTGGAACAACAGCTCACCGACGAAGAGCGCCAGATTCGCGACGCGGCCCACGACTACTGCCAGGAAAACCTTCAGCCCCGGGTACTCAGCGCCTTCCGTGAAGAGCGTTTTGACCGCGAGATCATGTCCGAGATGGGCGAGCTTGGCCTCTTGGGCGCTACCGTCGCCGAGGAGTACGGCGGTGCGGGCGTCAATCACGTGGCCTACGGCCTGATTGCCCGCGAGGTGGAGCGCGTCGACTCCGGCTATCGCTCGGCCATGAGCGTGCAGTCGTCGCTGGTGATGTATCCCATCGAGACCTACGGCTCTGAAGAGCAGAAGCAGAAGTATCTGCCCAAGCTCGCCAGCGGCGAAATGGTCGGCTGCTTTGGCCTGACCGAACCGGACCACGGCTCGGACCCGGGCTCGATGATTACCCGCGCCGAGAAAGTGGACGGCGGTTACCGGCTTACCGGCGCCAAGATGTGGATCACCAACAGCCCGATTGCCGATATCGCGGTGGTGTGGGCCAAATCCGCCGCCCACGATAATCAGATCAAGGGCTTCATCGTGGAGCGCGGCACCGAAGGCTTCTCCACCCCCAAGATCGAAGGCAAGGTGTCGCTGCGTGCCTCGGTGACCGGCGAGATCGTGCTGGATAACGCTTTCGTGCCCGAAGAGAACCTGCTGCCCAACGTCAGCGGCCTTAAAGGCCCGTTTGGCTGCCTGAACAAGGCGCGCTACGGCATTGCCTGGGGCGTGATGGGCACGGCGGAATTCTGCTGGCACGCAGCGCGCCAGTACACCCTGGACCGCAAGCAGTTCGGCCGCCCGCTGGCCGCCAACCAGCTGATCCAGAAAAAACTCGCCGACATGCAGACGGAAATCACCCTGGGCCTGCAGGCCGCGCTTCAAGTGGGCCGGCTGATGGACAGCGGCAACTGGACGCCGGAAATGGTCTCGCTGATCAAGCGCAACAACTGCGGCAAGGCGCTGGATATTGCGCGGGTTTCCCGGGACATGCACGGCGGCAACGGTGTATCCGACGAGTACGGCGTGATCCGTCACATGGTGAACCTGGAATCGGTCAACACCTACGAAGGTACCCACGACGTGCACGCCTTGATTCTGGGCCGCGCCCAGACCGGCCTTCAGTCGTTCTTCTAAAGCGTTCATCCAGGCGGTTCAACTGATTGAGCCGCTTAATCGGCAGGCCAAAGGAGTCACCATGAGCACACCTTCCAAACCGCTGGCCGGCATCAAGGTACTCGACATTTCCCGGGTGCTGGCAGGGCCGTGGTGCGGGCAGATGCTTGCTGACATGGGCGCGGACGTGATCAAGGTGGAGCGCCCGGTCGCGGGCGACGATACCCGCCACTGGGGCCCGCCCTGGCTTGAAGGCACGGCGGAATCGGCCTACTACCTGTGCGCTAACCGCGGCAAGCGCTCGGTCACCATCGACATGGCCAAGCCGGAAGGCCAGGCGCTTATCCGCCAGCTGGTAGCTCAATCCGATGTGCTGCTGGAGAACTTCAAGGTGGGCGGGCTCAAGCGCTACGGGCTGGATTACGCAAGCCTCAAGACGCTCAACCCGCGGCTTGTCTACTGCTCGATTACCGGCTTTGGCCAGGAAAGCCCCTACGCCCACCGCGCGGGCTATGACTTCATGATTCAAGCCATGGGCGGCATCATGAGCCTGACCGGCAAGCCCGACCTTGAGCCCGGCGGTGGGCCGGTGAAAAGCGGCGTGGCGTTTACCGACATCTTCACTGGGCTTTACGCCGCCAATGCGGTGCTCGCTGCGCTCTACCAGCGCCGGGATACGGATGCGGGTTGCCATATCGACATGGCGCTGATGGACGTTCAGGTGGGCGTGCTGGCCAATCAGGCGCTCAACTACCTGACATCGGGCAAGGTGCCGCAGCGTCTGGGCAACGCACATCCCAATATCGTGCCCTACCAGGCGTTTGCCACCTTTGATGGCCACATGATCATCGCGGTGGGTAACGATGAGCAGTTTCGGCGTTTTTGCGAGGTGCTTTCGCTGAGCGAGCTGCCAACCGATGCACGGTTTGCAACCAACGGCGCTCGGGTCCATCAGCGTGAAACCCTGGTGCCCATTCTCCAGGCGGCCCTTGCCCAGCGCACCACCGATGAGTGGCTGGCAGCGCTTGAAACCGTCGGCGTGCCCTGCGGGCCGATCAACACCCTGGACCGCGTATTTGATGACCCCCACGTCAAGGCGCGCGGCCTGAAACAGACGCTACCCCACTCCCAGGCCGGCGTGGTCAACCTGGTGGCCAACCCCATTCGCATGAACGGCGAGTCCATCAGCGCGTCCACCGCCCCACCCAGCCTGGGTGAGCACACCGATGCTATCCTCGAGGAAATCGGCATTAGCCCCGCACAGCGCCAGGCGCTGCAGGAAGCCGGCATCATTTAATCCACTGCGCGCCAGACCAGCAGTATATACTCCCTTACAGGCGCCCTATCGGGCGCTTTTTTATGCACTTACTATAAATACGGCGACTCGACCAATTAATAACCTGGCATATTATCCAAGCGCCCGATAGCCGCTACACTTAGCTATGTTCTATATCGATGTGTCCGTTTGTAAACAACAAGTGTTTGCAACAAGGGATTGTGCGGGCACGGCAAGTAAGGAGGCTTTATGAGTCATTGCGCACGCGTCAACGGGCGCTGTAAACGCTGTGAAGGCGAACTGCCGTTCGATTTCACCATGGCATTCCAGCCTATCGTCAATCTTGCCCATGCGCGAACAGAGGCTTACGAAGCCCTGGTTCGCGGGTTAGAGGGCGAATCTGCCTGGAGTATTCTCTCTCAGGTAACCGACGATCTTCTTTATCGATTTGATCAGGCCTGCCGCGTCAAGGCCATCGAAATGGCCAGCGCGCTTGGCATGCAGACCAGCCTGTCGATCAACTTTCTACCCAACGCGGTTTATGAGCCCGAGGCCTGCATTCAGGCCACGCTTGAAACCTCGCGCCGCGTCGGCTGGCCCGCCGAACGGCTTATTTTCGAAGTCACCGAAACCGAGCGCGTCAAGGATCGCGAACATCTGCGCGATATCATCGGCGCCTACCGCTCCATGGGCTTCAAGACCGCGCTGGACGATTTCGGCAACGGCTATGCCAACCTGGATCTACTGACCGACCTTACCCCGGACAGGCTCAAGATTGACCGCGAGCTGGTCATGAACTGTGACCATCATCCGCGCCGTCAGGCACTCTTGAGCGCCCTGGTATCGCTGGCCGGGAAACTGGAGATCGAACTGATCGCCGAAGGTGTCGAAACCCATGCAGAAGCGCTCTGGCTTGCCAAGGCGGGCATTGTCCTCCAGCAAGGGTTTTATTTTGCCAGACCTGCCGTCAATTCATTAGGTGAAGATCTGACACTCCGGCTCGCTGCTTTACGCGACGAAGCCCAGCTAACAACAATCGCGGGTAGCCTTCATGATCGATAAGGGCCTGGAGCAGATCTATCAATTGTTCACCCGCTCAAAGCGCAATACTGAGAATATTATCAAGACAGCCCCCTTAGGTATCTGTGTTACCGACCCCGATGGCCATTTCGAGATGGTCAATGCCGCTTACTGCAACTTTTACGGCTATACCGAAGAGGAGTTGCTGGGCAAGCACTTTACCCTGATGGTGTCACCAGCCAACCGTGATCAACTGACGACGCTGCATGACGAGTTCATCAAGGGCGACAGCAATCAGGAGCTTCGCCAGGAGTGGGAAGTTCACGGCAGGCAAGGGGACGTATACACGATCATTGCCGAGGCGGCGCGTATTGAAGGCGACGACGGCAGGCCGCGCAAGGTAACGTTCATTGTCGATATTACCGAACGCAAGCAGTTGGAAGAGCGGTTGAAAAAGGCCAACGAGCGCCTGGATCACCTGGCCCATCATGACGAGCTGACGGGGTTGTTCAACCGCCGGGCCGGCCTTCAGCGCCTGGAAGAGGAGCAGCAGCGCTCAAAGCGCTACGGCAACGCGCTCAGCATCGCCATCTTTGACCTGGATAGCTTCAAGGCCATCAACGACACCTACGGCCACGGCATTGGCGACGACGCACTCAGAGAAGTCACGGAGTTGGTCGGCCAGACCCTGCGCAGCACGGATATTCAGGTGCGCCTGGGCGGCGAGGAGTTTTTGATCATCATGCCGGAAGTGGAGACCCAGGCTGCGAAGCGGGCCATGCAGCGCGTATGCGAGGCGATCGCGAGCGCACGTTTTACCAGCCAGCAGATACGCGTCACTGTATCAACGGGCGTTGCCTGCTACGCTGAAACCACCCACCGCTGCATCCTGGACCGGGCCGACGATGCCATGTACAAAGCCAAGGAGGCTGGCGGCAACGGGGTTGTTATCGCCTAGTGCGGTGCACAGGCGGCCACGAAGTTATCACTACTCTTAACCAAGAGGAGTTGAGTCATGAGCAATGCTGAGCTGAACGAACTAAAGCGCAAATACGTTGCCAACGGCGCGGCAAGCCCCGCCACCGCCTTTGCCGACCATGCCGAAAACGCTGAAGTGTGGGACGCCGACGGCAACCGCTTCATCGATTTCGCCGGCGGCATCGGCGTTCTCAACATTGGCCATCGTCATCCCAAGGTGGTCGCCGCCGTCAAGGCGCAGCTCGACAAGGTGATGCACACCTGCCAGACGGTGATGCCCTACGAAGGCTACGTGCGGGTAGCTGAAAAGCTCAGCCATCTGGTGCCGGTACGTGGGCATGCCAAGGTAATGCTGGCCAACTCCGGTGCCGAGGCGCTGGAAAACGCGGTCAAGATCGCCCGCGCCGCCACCGGCCGCCCCAACGTCATCTGTTTTGATGGCGGCTATCATGGCCGTACCTTCTTCACCATGGCGATGAACGGCAAGGTAGCCCCCTACCAGACCGATTTCGGCCCCATGCCCGGCACCGTATTCCGCGCCCCCTACCCGGTAGATTACCACGGGGTAAGCGAAGACGAAGCCATTCGCGGGCTGATGATGGCGCTGAAAACCGACGCCGGCCCCACCAATACCGCCGCCATCATTCTCGAACCCGTACTTGGCGAAGGCGGCTTCTACCCCGCGCCGACCTCCTTTCTGGAAAGGATCCGCGCCATCTGCGATGAGCTCGGCATTTTAATGATCATCGACGAAGTGCAGTCGGGCTTCGGGCGCACCGGCAAGATGTTCGCCATCGAGCACAGCGGCGTCGAGCCCGACATCATGACCATGGCCAAGAGCATGGCCGACGGCATGCCGATCTCCGCCGTGGTGGGTACCGACAAGGTGATGGACGCCTCCGGCCCCAACTCGCTGGGCGGCACCTACACCGGCAGCCCCACTGCCTGCGCCGCCGCCCTTGCCGTCATGGAAGTGTTCGAAGAAGAGAACATTCTGGAAAAGAGCCTGGCGCTGGGCGAGAAGCTCGCCAAGCGCTTCAACCAGTGGCAGGCGCGCTACGAGTGCGTGGACAACGTTCGCCACCTGGGCGCCATGGCCGCCTTCGAACTGGTATCGGATAAACATGCCAAGACGCCCAACGCCGAGCTTGCCGGGGCGCTGTGCAAGAAGGCCCGCGAAGAGGGTTTGATCCTGCTCTCCTGCGGCATGTACGGCAACACCATCCGGTTTCTGATGCCCATCACCATCGACGACAGCGTGCTCAACGAAGGGCTCGATATCATCGAATCCTGTCTGGAATCGTTGGTGTAACATCGCCTTGAACACAACAACGCCGCCCAATGGGCGGCGTTGTTGTACCTGACTGGCACCTGCCTGCCAGCTCAGCCGTTCATGAAATGCGGCAACCAAAGTACGAGGCCAGGCCAGACGCTGATGATGATGGCTGCCAGGCACATGAGCAAAAAGAACGGTAGCGCCGCCCAAGCCACGCGACCAATGCTCTCCCCGGTCAGGCTCTGCAGCACGAAGAGATTGAAGCCCACCGGCGGGGTGATCTGGCCAAGCTCGATCATTATGATCAGGAAAATGCCGAACCAGATCGGATCAAAGCCTGCCAACAGCACGATCGGCAGCGTGATAGGCAGACTCATGACGGTGATCGATATGCCGTCCAGAAAGAGCCCCAGCACGATGTAGAACACCGCCAGCGCCAGCAACAGCATGGTCGGGCTGAAGTTCTGTGTGGCAATCCAGCTGGCAAGTTCACGCGGCAGGTGCAGATACCCCATCGCCGTCGACAGCAGGCTTGCCGTGATCAAAAGACTACACACCATGATCGAGGTGATCAGCGTTCCCCGAAACGCCTCGATCAGCATCGCCAGGTTGATCTGCCGCTCGATGCCCAGCAGCACCAGAGTGGCCGCCACGCCCACCGCCGCCGCCTCGGACGGTGTAGCGATACCGGTGTAGATCGAACCGATCACGATGGCGATAAGTATGAGGATCGGCAACAGCAGCAGAATCGACTGGCCGATGGATTGGCCGTGCGCTATCTGTTTGGGCGCAAGCGCTGGTGAAAGCGTGGCGCGTAGACTGATATAGCCGCTGTACAGCAAGGCAATCACAAGCCCCGGTACCACGCCTGCCATGAACAGCTGACTGATCGAGACCTCCGCCTGAACCCCGTATACGATCATGACGATAGACGGCGGAATCAGCAGGCCCAGACTACCAGCGCCGGCAAGCGACCCAATCGACAGGTGCCGATCGTAACCGCGCTGCTTGAGCTCTTGTGTGGTTATCTTGCCGATGGTGGCGGTGGTGGCCGCACTCGAGCCACTCACCGCGGCAAACAGCGTGCAGCCCAGCACATTGGTGTGCAGAATGCCGCCAGGCAGGCGGCTGGTGATAGGTACCAGGCCCTTGAACAACCGCTCCGAAAGATTGGAGCGGAAGATCAGCTCGCCCATCAAGATGAACAGCGGGATTGCCGAAAGCTCCCAGCTATTACTGGCGCGATACAAGATACGCGAGAAGATCAAACCGATACGATCAGCGCTGAAGTCTCCAAAAACCCAAAGTGAGCCGATGGAGATTGCCAACATCGAGGCAAATATCCAGGTTCCCATGGACAGGAAGAACACCAGCAGCAGCGCCACGCCAACGGCCGTCCAGAAAATATCCATAATCTATTCCTGTTAGCCAGGCCCTAGGCCGTGTGGGATGAATACCGCGAGCGCAGCAAGATTATCTTCAAAGACCTTACCACCAGCGTGAAGGAGATCAGCCACATACCGATGAGGATGGCGCCTTCGGGAAGCCAGATAGGCGTTTCGGCCAGGGTTTCGCTCACCACGCCGCGTTGGTAGCTGCGTTGAACGTTTTGCAGCCAGAACGTGGAGAGCCACAAGAAGCAGCCCGCCGTGACCAGGCTGCTGAAAAGCTCCAGCGGCCACCGCCTGGGCTCAGGAATGCGCTCCATGAGCAGTGACACCCGAATCAAACCGCCCTTTTCGAGCACGTAAGGAAGCCCCATAAAGGCCATGGTGGCCACGGCGTAGCCAATGTATTCATCCAGAATGAAGGTCGAGCGGCCAAACAACCGCATCACGATTTCGAGGATGATATGGCCAAACATGTAGATGATGAGCGCCACAGCAATCAAGGCGCCCACCCGGTTGAGCAATATGGATGCTTTTTCCAAGGGCTCGAAAAACCTCATTGCTGACCCCGAAATTCATCCATGATCGTCTCGCCGGTATCGCCGGTGCTCTCCAGCCAGTTCTCGATCACGCTGCTAGAGGCTTTGGAGAGCGCGTCGGTCAGGTCTGGCGCTACCGGGTCACTCACTTCGACGTTGTTCTCTGCCAATACCTGGTAGTTCTCTTCGGTACGCGTTTCAACGGCTGCCCAGTTATGCTGATCGGTCAGACGAGCGGCTTCCAGTACCGCCTGCTGTTGCTCCTCGCTGAACGAATCGAAAACAGCTCTGTTCATGTGCACCATGTTGAGAGGGATGGCGTACTGAACCGCAGAGAAGTGGTTTTGATGCTCCCAGAAACTGGCGTTGGCGCCGGCCTCGGCGGAAGTCAGCACGGCGCTGATACCGCCGGTAGCCAATTGCGGCACCACATCGCCCCAGGAGAGGCTTACCGGCGAGGCGCCGACGTTTCTAAAGGTTTCAGTGCCGCTGCGGTCAAAGGTACGAATCTTGAGGTTCTTCAGATCACCGGCGTTGTCGACAGCGTCTTTCGACCAGATACCGCTGGGTGGCCAGGGTGAAGCATAAAGCAGCACCTGGTCATTATCTTCGAATACGGTTTCGTAGTAGGGTTTGGCAATATCATAAAGCTTGCGGGCATCCTCGATATCGTTGACCAGAAACGGCAAGGAGGAGAGTAAAAAGATCGAATCTACGCCGCTCATGGTACCCGAAAGCGTATCCGCGATATCCACGGCGCCGTCTGCCACAGCGTAAAAGTGATCACCGGAATTGAAACCAAGCGCACCGCCGGTATGCAGCGTGATGCTGATATCGCCATCTGTCAGCTCTTCTACCTTGTCGATAAAGTAGGCGTCACCCTGGGCGTGGATCGAGCTTGCGTTGTATTCGTTTGAAAAATCCAGGCTGAAGGACTGGGCGTGCACTTGACCACCAATGATCACAAGCCCCAGCGCAGCAAGAAGACTCTTACCGGCATTGAACCGATGGTTTTGATTTCTTAGCATTGTCATGAAGTCAGGTTCCCTGCCGATTGTTATTGAATGTCGTTTTCAATGTACCTTTATCGGCAAGGCATTAGTTTTTACAAACGACGCGAACGCTTCTGAACGCGACATCCACATGACCAGAAACTAACGTATTATTTACTTTTTACGTTAATTAAACCCTGTAGTGAAAGCGACAAAATCGTCAATCGTCGGCATGGCGAACAGCAACGCAAGCTGTCCCACATCCCCATAACCGTGTGGCATAAAAAAGCGCCGCTATTAAAGCGGCGCTTTAGATCCAACCATCATCTCACGGGCTCGGCTAACGCGGACGGCGGTCGCCTTCGAGGAAATTGGCCACGAACGCCGCCTTGCCATGGGTTTCGAAGGACCATTTCATGACCTCGCCAAGCGCCCCCATGACCGCACCGAACTCGCCGAATACCTGGGTGCTCATGCGGTTGGGATAGACCTCGAGGCCCGAGGCTTCCAGGCGTTTGACCACCTCTTTTACTACCGGTTTGAAATCATCGGCGAGCGGGTAGTAGCTAAGCTGTACGGAAAGATACATGACGCCTCCTTATGCGGTGTGTGATGGACTGGCGGATGTGCGCGACAAGCGCTGCCAGGCGGCCAGGATGGCGGCGCGGGTTTCATCCGGATGCTCCATGGGGAACATGTGCGTACCGGGCACCTGTGCAACCTTCAGGCCGTTACGCCGTAGCCGCTTGATGCGCGAGGCGGTCAGCAGGTGCGACTCCTGCCCCGCCACCAGCTCGAGCGGCACGCCTACCCGGCTGGGCAGGCGCGAGAGGTGGTCCGGCAGGTGGCGGAAAATCTCCACCTCGATACGCGGATCAAAGGTCAGCTCGGCGCTGCCATCCTCTAAAAGCCGGGTGCCTGCTTCAATGTAGTCGTTCAGCGCGTCCGGGGTAAAGCGGCGGAACAGCCCGCGGCGGCTTAGATAGCTGGCCATGACCTCGCGGCTTGGCCATACGCTGCGCCGCCCCTGGGTCTTGCCTGCCGGGGTGATGCGGTCGATAAACCCAAACCGCTTGGCAGCCTTCATGGCCCAGGCATCTGGCCCAAGCATCAGCGGCGGGTCGAGCATGATTACCCCGCAGAAGCGGTCGGGCTGCTTGTCGGCGGCCATGGCCATCAACGTGCCGCCCAGCGAGTGGCCAACGCCCAGCAGCGGCGCTCCGGTGTCCGGCAGATAGCTCAGAAGCTCATCGACCAAGTTGGCCCAGTTGTGGTTGACCGGGTAGTCCGGGTGGTGGCCCAGGCGATCCAGGGGAGTCACCTCAAAGGTATCGGCCAGCGGCGCCAGCAGGCTCCTGTAGCTCAGGCCGGGGAATCCGTTGGCGTGAGCAAATACCAGCCGAGGGCGTGCAGGGGTTGTTGTCATTGTGGGTGTCGTTGCTGATGTCATAGCGCAGCTCTTGTCATGGCGCAGCTCTTGTCATGGGCGCAGCTCTTGAACCTTGGCTTTTTTAGCCTGGCGTTAACCCGCCGTTGCAGGTGCCGAGCCAGCGGTAACCGATCTATCATACGTCTGTTTTAACGCTCCCCTGGGAGTGCGTCAATCGACATCGGTATTAACAGGCTAACGAAACCCTCTAAAACAGCGACAGCTGTTCGACCGGGGCGGCTTCTGCCAGGCGATACCCCACCCCCAGCAGACGCACCGGACGCTCGCCGCGTGCCCAGCCCACGTTCAGCAGGGTTTCGAACTGATCGAGGTTGGGGGCCGGGTCGGCGTGCTCCACGGTGGTCTGGGTGAAATCGTTGAACTTCACCTTGACCATCAGCCCCCTGACTGCCGGGGGCGGGTCGAGGCGTGCGTAGCGGCGCTCCAGGTCCTCGAGAAGTATGGGCAGCTCCTTGCGGCACGCCTCTAAAGAGGGCAAGTCCTTGGCGTAGGTCTGCTCGGTGCTTACCGATTTACGCTCGCGATGGGTTTTCACCGGGCGGTCGTCGTGGCCGAAGCTCAGCTCGTGCAGGCGTTTACCAAATCGGCCAAAGTGCTCCACCAGCTCGGTCAATGAACGGGTGCGTAGATCGGCGCAGGTATGAATATCCAGCCCCGCCATCTTTTCGGCAGTGCGCGGCCCCACGCCGTGAATCTTCTTCACCGGCAGCGCCTGTACAAAGTGCTCGACCTCATCCGGGGTAATCACGCACAGGCCGTCGGGCTTGTTCCAGTCGCTGGCGATCTTGGCAAGAAACTTGTTGGGCGCGACCCCGGCAGACACGGTAATGCCCACTTCGCGGCTGACGCGCTCGCGAATCATCTGGGCCATCCGCGTGGCGCTGCCCTGAAGCAGCGAGACATCGGAAACATCCAGAAACGCTTCATCCAGCGACAGCGGCTCGATGAGCTCGGTCACCTCGCGGTAGATGGCAAATACCTGACGGGCCACGGCCTTGTACTTAGGCATATCGCCGCGGATCAGCGTCAGATGCGGGCAGCGCTTGAGCGCCTGGGCCATGGGCATGGCGGAGTGAATGCCGAACGTGCGCGCCGGGTAGTTGCAGGTCGCGACTACCCCGCGCTGCTCGACACTCCCGCCAATGGCGATGGGAATATCCTTGAGCGCGGGGTTATCGCGCATCTCTACCGCCGCATAAAAGCAGTCACAGTCGCAGTGGATGATTTTGCGCACCGGCTACCTGCCTACCTGTAAAAAACCACAGTTTATCACAGACACTTTACGTTCAGGTGCCGCAGAACGTCCTCAACACCTGCTCGCTGCTGGTCGCCGGCGCCGCCAGACGGCGCGCCTGGGTCGAGTCGTCATAAGGGTGTGTCACGACCTCAAGCAGGGTATTGAACGGCGCGAAGTCGCCATCATAAGCGGCCGTGATGGCTTCCTGTACGCGGTGATTGCGCGGGATGATGATCGGGTTTGCCCGGCGCATGGCGTCAAGCCGCTCGTTCTCCCTGCCTGCCACCGCCACGACGTGCCAGGCCTTCAGCCACGTTGCCAGCTCTTCAGGGTGAGCAGTCAGCGCCAGCAGTGCCGCATAGCGCTCGTTGGTTGGCGAGGCGGCGTATTGGGTCAGCGCATCGAAGGTTGCGGTCATGTCCATCCCGCCCTGATGCATCTGGATTTCCAGCCCCTGCATCAGGTCGTGGGCCTGTTCGCTTTGCGCTGCAAGGCCCAGCTTATCGGCGTGCAGGCGGCACTGCTCAATAGCGAACACGTCGCTAAAGCGCCGGATGGCGTCGGTTGCCTGGGCGATAAGCTCATCGCCTTCGGCATTCATCAGCGGCAGCAAGGTTTCGGCAAACCGGGCCAGGTTCCACTGGGCAGTGGCCGGCTGGTTCTCGAACGCGTAGCGCCCGCCTTGATCGATGGAGCTGAACACCTTGCGCGGGTCGAACTGCTCCATGAACGCGCAGGGGCCGTAGTCGATGGTTTCCCCGGCCACGCTGGTGTTGTCGGTATTCATCACGCCATGAATAAAGCCCAGGCTCATCCAGCGCGCAATCAGCGCCGCCTGACGCGCCACCACGGCGTCGAGCAGGGCCAGATAAGGATCTTCTGCCTGGGCCGCTTCCGGGTAGTGGCGCTGGATCACATAGTCTGCCAGGGCCTTGAGGGTTTCTTCGTTGCCGCCCGCCGCCGCGAACTGAAAAGTACCCACGCGCACGTGACTGCTGGCCACACGAGTAAAGACCGCGCCAGGTTCCGGCAGCTGGCGGCGGATCTGCTCGCCGCTGGCCACCGCCGCCAGCGCCCGCGTGGTAGGTACGCCGATGGCGGCCATGAACTCGCTGACCAGGTATTCACGCAGCACCGGCCCCAGCGGCGAACGGCCATCGCCGCCGCGTGAAAACGGCGTGCGCCCGCTGCCCTTGAGCTGAATATCCCGGCGCTGACCGTGGGCATCCATTACCTCGCCCAGCAGCAGCGCCCGGCCATCGCCCAGCTGCGGCACGAAATTGCCAAACTGGTGGCCCGCGTAACCCAGCGCTACCGGATCGGCACCCGGGGGCAGCGTATTGCCGCTGAACCACTGCGCCAGCGTCGCGTCATCGGGTATATCCGTCGCGCCCAGCGTACCGGCCAGCGCTCGGTTGAAGGCAATCAAGGCAGGGGTATCAACCGGGGTTGGCTGGCAGGCGGCCCACAGCGGCGCGGGCAGTGTCTTGTAATCGTGTTCGAAGGTCAGCATGGCGATCTCCCTCTTTCATTCAATGGCGTCTACCAATACCCTAGCAGCTCACTCAAGTATGCGGCGAGATAATGTCATCACTGCCTGACCTATCCGTGAAAGAACGATCCTTGAACGAACGATCATTGCCTCCCCTTGCCCGCGACTTCTACCGGCGCGACACGCTGGCCGTTGCCAACGACCTGCTGGGCTGCTGGCTGGTACGCGAACTGGACGGCACGCTGATGGGCGCGCGCATCGTGGAAACCGAGGCCTACTGCGGCGCCCACGACTCCGCCTGCCACGCCCATAGCGGGCTGACGCCGCGCACGGCGGCCATGTTCGGCGAGCCCGGCCACGCTTACGTGTATCTGGTGTATGGCATGCACTGGCTGCTCAATATCGTGACCGAACCGGAAGGCTCGCCCTGTGCGGTGCTGATTCGCGCCGTGGAGCCCGTACTCAACGAAGAGGCAATGCGCGAGCGGCGCAGCATGGCGGGAAGGGCGCTGAGCAACGGGCCGGGCAAGCTCACCCGGGCGCTTGGGGTGGATAAGGCGCTTTATGGCCACGACATGACCCGCGCCGAGAAACTATGGGTAAGCGAGGAGCGCCATCACCTGCCGATTGCCAGCGGCCCCCGAGTAGGCATCGACTACGCCGAACCCGAAGACCGCGATGCCCCCTGGCGGTTCTGGCTGGCGGACAACCCCTGGGTATCCAAGGCGCGCTGATGGGAGGCCAACTGCTCCACCGCGTACGTCAGAACGGGCGTCAGCGGCGCTTGCCACTGATGCGTCAGCAGCGCATCCGCCCGAGTAACGCCCAGGGACAGCGAAGCAATGGGCAGGCCCATGGCGTGGGCTTCCCGGCAGAAGCGATAGCCCGAGAACACCATCAATGAGGTCCCCACCGCCAGCACCGCCTGAGCACTCTTGAGCCCCGCTTCCGCCGCCAGACGCCGCTCGACCGGCACCACATCGCCGTAATAGACCACGTCGGGCTTGAGAATGCCGTGGCAGCGCGGGCAGTCGAAGACGCGAAAGGTGCTGAAATCGGTTTCCAGGTCGGCATCCCCGTCCGGGGCGTGGGTAGCGTCAAGGGCGGCGAAAGCCGGGTTCATGCGCGCCATTTCGCTGTGCATGGCATGGCGCATCATTTGATAGCCGCAGCGCATGCACTTCACCAGATCCGCGCGGCCGTGCAGGTCGATCACCCGGCGCGAGCCGGCGCGCTGATGCAGACGGTCCACGTTCTGGGTCACCAGCCGCTCGATATACCCCATGGCTTCCAGCGCGGCCAGCGCCTTGTGCGCGCCGCCGGGCTTGGCTTCACGCAGCGCCTGGAACCCGACCAGCGCCCGCGCCCAGTAGCGCTGACGCACGCTGGGCGAGGCCATGAAATCGCCGTGCTGCACCGGCGGCGGGCGCTTCCACTGCCCCGCTTCATCACGGTAGTCAGGAATGCCGCTGTCGGTACTCACGCCCGCGCCGGTAATTACCCACAGCCTGGGGTGCTGCTCGATAAAGCGGGCCAGTTCCGAGCCCGCCTGGGCCACCCTTTTTTGCATTTCCACGGCCTGCGTCAATTGTTCACCCTAGGCAAGTTTCCCCTATCTCGACGATACTGTAGGACATTCCGGGCACATGCAACGTACTTGATAGGTGCCGACGACGCATTGAAGGAGCACCTCATGCAGCAGGATCACGATATCATCATTGTTGGCGGGGGCATGGTGGGTGCCGCGCTGGCTGCCCGTCTGGGCAATGCGGGCTTCTCCATCGGCCTGGTCGAACGCGGCGACGCGCCGGAACCCGCCAGCGGCGATTACGATCTGCGTATTTCATCGCTGAACGCCCGCTCGCTGGCCTTCGTCAAGCTGAGCGGCACCACGCTTCCCGAAGAGCGCTGCTGTCCGTTCCGGCATATCGACGTCTCCAACCAGGACGGCACCGGGCACAGCGTGTTCTCGGCGGCGGACAGCGACATGGACGACTTCGGCCTGTTCATCGAAAACCGTGCGCTGCAGCACGCGCTATGGGAGCGCTTGAAGGAGCTTCCCAGCGTGACCTGCTACACCCAGAGCGCGCCGACGAGCACCCGCGCCACCGACGCCACGCGCCGAGTAGAGCTTGACGACGGCAGAACGCTCAGCGCCCGGCTGGTAGTGGGAGCCGATGGCGCCCGCTCCACCCTGCGCCAGCTGGCCGGGATCGAGACCACGAGCTACGACTATCACCAGCGCGCCATGATCATCAACGTGGAAACCGAGCTGCCCCAGCAGGATGTCAGTTGGCAGGTGTTCACGCCCACCGGCCCGATTGCCATGCTGCCGCTGCCCGGCCATCGCGCCTCGCTGGTGTGGTACGACACGGCCCAGAATACCCTGGCGCGCGAACAGCTCGACGATGAGGCGCTCAAGGCGGCGATTGAGGCGGCCTTCCCGAAACGCCTGGGCAACCTTATTCGAGTCGTGGCCCACGCAAGCTTTCCCATCAAGCGCCAGCACGCCAAGCGCTACATCGGCAAGCGTCTGGCGCTGATGGGCGACGCCGCCCACGTGGTGCACCCGCTGGCAGGCCAGGGCCTGAATATCGGCCTGCACGACGCGGACACCCTGGCGGAGATCATCATCAAGGGCCGCGACCCGGGCGATTATCTCAACCTGCTGCGCTTCGAGTGCCAGCGCCGGGCGGCCAACCAGGCCATGATCGCCGCGACCGACAGCTTCCACCACCTGTTCACCGGCGCCAGGCCGCTGCGCCAGCTGGGCGACTTGAGCCTGCACCTGGCCGAACGCTTCCCGTTCGCCAAGCGCATGATGATGCAGCAGGCCAATGGGCTGAATCCGTTCAAGATGTGGTAAACCGCGTGCCAACGGGTATCCGTTGGCCACTTCCTCTTCCCTTGATAGCCGGTGGTACTCGTCATGTTAAAAATAGTCTTGGCGTTAAGCGCCACGATACTGATCAGCGGGTGCAGCCAGGAAAGCAGCACGGCTACCTCCAATGAGCCCGCATCGGATACCTCTGCAGAGCAAAGTGCGCCCCATCAGATGACCGACCACTGGATTGGCCGGTGGGTCGGCGTGGAAGGATTAGTTCTGGAGATCCGCCATAAGGATTCCGCCGGCCCGGGCAATTACCTGCTTGAAATGCAGTACGGCCTGGACGCCGATCAGCGCGGCACCTTCGAAGGGCAGGCAACGGACGAGGGCATCCGCTTTACCCGTGAAGACGGTGAACAGCTGCTGCGCGAGGCTGACGGCGAAGCTACCGGCTTGAAATGGCTGGCGGACAAGGAAGATTGCCTGGTAGTACACCCCGGCGAAGGCTACTGCCGCGATTGAACAGCGCGATGAAGGGGGGTTACTCATCCGCCACTTCACGAAAGTGGCCCGATTTATCCAGGGTGAATTCGAGAAAATCCCGCGCCAGGTAAAGCCCACCGGAGTAGACGTTCTTGGCCTCCGTGCGAAAATCTTCAATCGACGGCAAAGCGCCGGCCTTGAGCGGATAGCGCGGGCTGAAGTGCGTCAGCACCAGGTTAGGCAGCGCGACCGATTCGGCAAACTCAGCCACCCGCCGGGCGTAACTATGCCCCACCGCGCTGGCTTTCTCGGCCATCTCCTGGGTGTAGGTGGCTTCATGCACCAGCACCTGGGCATCCGTGCAGGCATCACGCAATAACTCAGGTCGCGCATTGTCTCCAGCGATTACCATCTTTCTGGGGCGGTTCTTGAAGATCAGGTAGTCGTGGCTTTTCAAGGTTTCACCCGCCAGCTCGATATCGAACCCCTGCTTTAGCTGCCCCCATAGCGGCCCTCTCGGCACGCCCTTCTGGGCCAACTTCTCGACGTCCAGCTCGGCATTTACCTTTCGCTCGGTAAATGCATAGGCATAGGAAGCGACGCCATGGGAAAGAGTGAAAGTAGCCACAGTCATGTTCGCAAACGCGACGCTTGGCAGCTCATCGGCGCAGATAAATGCCAGCTCGAAGGGCAAACATAGCTGCGTAGCTTCAAGGGTCGCCTCCAGCCACGCCTTGATACCCGCGGGCGCCACAATCGTCAGCGCTTCTTCCCGGCCGCCCATCGCCGCGCTCGCCAATATGCCCGGCAGCCCATAGCAGTGGTCGCCGTGTACGTGGGTAATAAAGATGGCTTTCAATGAATGGAACGACAGCTTGGTGTGCAGCACCTGATGCTGCGTCCCCTCACCACAATCGATCAGGTACCAGCCTTTACCCTTGCTCTCGCGCAGGGCAATGCCGGTGACGTTGCGGGTTTTGGTGGGTACACCGGCGGAGGTGCCGAGGAAGAGCAGGTTCATAGGTTGTTCGTCATCTCTGGTGTGCTCACTTGGGTCCAAGGTACAGAACGGCCTGTTAGCCAGCCTGATATGTAGAGGCGGCAAATCATCACAGGCGCACAAATAGCATAAGTGACTACACTGATCAGGCAACTCATTCTATGTATAGGAAGTATCCGCCATGGAAGCCACGAACGAGAAAGTCTTCATCAGCCCTGCCCGTTACGTTCAGGGTGAAGGTGTTATCGCACGGGCCGGTCACTATGTCTCGGCACTAGGGAAAACGGCACTGCTGATCGCCGACGATGTAGTCTGGGAGATCGCGGGCAAGGAGCTCAGCGCCAGCCTGGAGGGCGAAGGCGTCAGTTTTGAGCGCGCGGTGTTCGAGGGCGAGGCCTCCAACCGCGAGATCGACCGCCTCGTCGAGCTGGGCCGCAAGCAGCAGGCCGAGGTAGTCATCGGTTTCGGTGGCGGCAAGGCGATTGATACCGCCAAGGGCGTGGCCGAGAAGCTCGACGCGGCCTGTGCGGTACTGCCCACCACCGCTTCTACCGATGCACCTACCAGCGCCCTGTCGGTCATCTACAGTGACGATGGCGAGTTCGACTCCTACCGCTTCTACAGCAAGAATCCCGATCTGGTGCTGGTCGATACCGGCATCATCTGCAAGGCGCCGCCGCGTTTTCTGGCCTCGGGCATTGCCGATGCGCTGGCCACCTGGGTCGAGGCACGCGCGGCGATTCGCGCCAATGCCAACAACATGGCCGGCGGCAAGGCAACGCTTCTGGGCGCGACCATTGGCGAGAAGTGCGAAGAGATTCTGTTCGAGCACGCCATGCTGGCCTATCAGGCGAACCAGGCGCAGATCGTCACGCCCTCGTTTGAAGCCGTAGTGGAAGCCAACACCCTGCTGAGCGGGCTGGGCTTCGAAAGTGGCGGCCTGGCCGCAGCGCACGCCATCCACAACGGTTTCACCGCTCTGCACGGCGAGATCCACGACCTGACTCACGGCGAAAAAGTCGCCTACGGCACGGTTGCACAGCTGATCCTTGACCAGACGCCGCAGGCGGAGCTGGAAGAGTATCTGGACCTGTATATAGCGCTGGGCCTGCCGATGACGCTAAAAGCGCTCAAGCTCGACCAGGCCAGCGAGGAAGACCTTTATCGCGTAGCGGAAGCGGCACTGAAGGAAGGCGAATCGAGCCATAACCTGGCGTATGAGCTGACGCCCAAGCAGATCGTTCACGCCATCAAGGCAGTGGATGTGCATGCGCGGGCGTTTATGGAGAAGGTGGGGGTGAGCGAGTAAGGCCCGCAAGGCACATGGCGCCACGTGTGTGGCGTCATGTGCATCGACCAGCCCTTGATTCAGGCTAGAGCCTCTAGCCCCTTAGCGATTAGCGTTTTCTTCCGCCACCTGACGAAGCGCATCGACCAGCACCTCGGCGGGCTGGGCGCCGGAAATCAGGTAGCGGCCGTCGAGGATGAACCCCGGCACGGCGCTCACCCCCGCCTCCATGAATTTCTGCTCAGCCGCGCGAACCTCGTCCGCGTACTGATCAGAGCGGGCGATGGCCTCGGCGGTATCGCCGTCAAGCCCCGCCTCAATCGCCTTCTCGCGTAGCACCTGTGGATCTGACGGGTTTTTCGCCTCACCGAAGTAGGCATCGAACAGGGCCAGTTGTAGAGCCGTCTCTCGGTTCTGCGTGGCAGCCCAGGCAAGCACCCGGTGGGCCGCGAAGGTGTTGTTCGCTCGACGTTCAACGGCACCACGGAAATTCAGACCAAGCTCTTCGGCAACCTTCATGATCTCGCGCTGGGACTGTTCCATGGTGGCCGCATCCTTGCCGTATTTTTGGCACAGGTGCTCAAGGATCGGCTCGCCCTCGGGCGGCATGTCGCGGTTGAGTTCAAAAGGCTGCCAGTGGAGTTCCACATCGATTTCGCCTTTCAGGGTTTCCAGCGCTTGTTCCAAACGCCGGTAGCCGATCGCGCACCACGGGCAGGCAACATCGGACACCAGGTCAATTCTCAACGTCTGCATTGGGGAACCCTCTCATTCGATCAAGCGGAAGAAAGCATGGTACGTGCCTATAGAAAGTAACGACAGTACCGTCATATAACGAATCAAAGCGTTACTCGATGGCGGGTTCCGGTAACACCGGCGGCGTACTGTCCATATAGGTCAGGAAATCTTGCCAGACGTCGTGCGTTCGCTGTTTCGTTAACCGTGTACTGCACGTAATGCCCATGACGCCTCGAATGGTCCCGTCGCGCCACTGCGTATAGACAGCGCCGCAATGGGCAGCGGCATACGCCTCCCACTGCGTTTGAGCCACCTGAATAGCATCGACTAATTCAGGGTCAGCCGCGTTATGTTCAACGCTCGTTTCCAGATAGTGGGCGAGTACCTCCTCGGCGGCCTCCAGCTCGATAGCCGCGCACCGATTGGTATCGAGCGTGTTCCTTACGTTATTGCAATCAAGCGCTTCGTCGTCAGCCACGGCGGACAGCGACAGCGTAGCAAGCACTATGAATAACCACTTTTTCATGTTTTCTCCAAACGCATTCGGTGCGGGCCAAGCAGGCACAGCTGCCATGTTCTCACACTCGACGTCAGGAAGATCATCTAACCGTTGAATGCCCTGCCCGCGCATTTATGACCCGCATAGATGGCCAGCCCGGAACTCAGCTAAAATCAGCCCGGCAACATGTGCTTGTTATAGCCTGCGGTCGATTTTATTCATCTCTTCTGGGCATGGCGTGCTTTCCCCTGGCGTAAGAATGACGTTGTATTGGGGCTGAAAATCTTGATCACTACTCCACATGGTCGTGTGTGTTTCAAAAGCTGGTTTTACTACGCACCAATTCCAGAAAAATACGTTTGAGCCGTGAAGCATTAACGATTCAGTGCGCCACTCCTTAATGCTTTGAAAGCTCGCCTCGCCTCTATCATTGGTTTGATCACCCGTTCTCATCTGTTCAAAGCCATACGGGTAGGAGCTAGATATCAAAGTCACCCAAGCACCCTGAAGGGGCTTTCCTTCCGCGTCGGTGACGAGGATTTCGGCCTCCGGCTGAAGCGTTTTGTTGATGGGATAAACAACGCAGCCTGATAGCAATAGAGTCATCGTTAGTATGAGGAGTTTCATGTGGGATTCGCTATAACGTCTGAGCTAAGCGGCGAGCCTCTACCGCGTCAGGCGGAGGTCGAAGGCTGAAACGAACTTGAGCGACTTGTTAGACATCGCTCTTGCTAATGACACCGGCTTGCCATAGCGAAATAGTAACATCCATCTGCGAATTCTCCGTCTTCGCCTCCCCTGGCATGATTTCTCTCCAGAGCTCATCTGGTTTGTCGGCCAACGTAGGTACCTTCAGGAGAAGCTTTACAGCTTCGCGAGCATAGCGACGATTATCTTTCGATCGTGTGTACTTCCCTGATGATACCCCTAAAACTAAACCGTCAGAGCAAAGGTCCAAGAATGCACCGCGAGGACAGCTTTTCTCCCGGGATGAGGGGCTATTCGGAAAGACTTCTTTTACAGCCCTCTTCCAGGCTGAGGCAGGTTCCGCAGTTATATCCGCTGTCAAAAGCTCCTGAGCCCGAACAGCGGCCTTTCCGTATTTCCCCATTCCTCTTTCTTCCTTACGTATGTCTAACGCTTCAATCAGCCGCCGCGTTAGCGGTCGGTTGCATTGATTTGTTAAGTGACGTTGCTTCGATATCCAATATGATTAGGCCATTTCGTTCGGGGTAGCTGATAATCACCTCATCGCTAATAATTTCGAGGTCTCGTGGGCCATTTGGCGCCTCTCCTAGATAAAATGTCTCAATAACTTCGAGAGACGTTTTGTCTAGCACTGCTAGTTCGCAATTGTTTCTATTCAATGACAGGAGGTAGTTTTCATAAATTTTTACAGACAATGGATCTACCCAATTGAAGTGTTTATTATGGTCGCCTTTTTGAAATCTAATGTCGGCGAAAATCTCATAAGAATTGGAGTCGACAACGCAAACCCCTCGCATTGACTGAAACATACCTATGTATATTTTTTGATCTTTTGAATCGATCTCTATACAAGCAGGAGTTGCATCATCTGAGCGCCCATTATTGATCTCTGCAAGGTATAAAGTTTTCAAATATTCTTTCCGAGAAAGATCATAGACAGCCACAAAGCAATTCCCGCCAAAATAGGACACTCCATTTAGCTTCCCTCCACGCTGTATCCCAATATATATAATCCTTCCGCCAGGATCTGCACATAAGGACATGCAGCCACGCCCTCCTGATGGATAATTAATAGACTCAAATTTATACGTAGCACTATCTATTATATAAAACTGGTTTTCTTTATTGCTTGCAAAATAGATAGTCTTTTCATCAGGAGATACAGCTATTTGTCCCTCTCCGCCTCCGGGGAGATAAATGCGCTTTACAATAGAATGAGTTTCAATGTCAATAACAAGCAGAAAGTCCGAGAATACTTGTCCAACAAAAAGCCTTCCTTCAGCTATGGCCATAGCTCCAGGTGGATGTTTTCGAATCACACGCTCACCGGTTATTGGAGATTTTGATTCATATCTATCCAGTTCGACAGTTCTAACTATCGTTCGTTTTTTTGGGTCTACGATTGATATTGTTACGCTTCCCCAATTAGCTGAAACTATAAAATCTCCATATTTCAATAAGTGTTGGGGCTTTGAGTCATCTGGGAACTTATAGATCGCCATACCATTTCCGCTATCAGAATAGATAAGCTGCTCTTCGCTGGAATTGGTTGATGCAGTTCTCTCAAATTCTTCTATTGATGTGACGAGAGTGATATTTGTATCTCGGACGGCATCTAGCGCTCCAGATTGAAATCCTTTTTCACTAACAATAATTCCTCGGTCCGCACCCACATCATCCACGATTGATTTTAGCGCCATAACCTTTTCTTTAGGCACTTTAGTTTTCCAAAGCTTGCATTCAACGACCCAGGTGCATTCAATACCCGAACGACGAAATTTCACATGCACATCAACTTCATGCTTTGCTCGTACACCTTGTACTATTTTTTCCACTTCGGCGTTGCAGCCTTGCCTTCTAAAGAAAGCGGCCACTTCGTTTTGATATGCACGCCAATCTGAAAATTTCAACAATGCCTCCCTAGGCACTTAACGCCCGCAATAAGTGGCGCGAGGAACGAGCGTCCGGCGACCGCAAAGAGCGAACTTGATTGCTTGGTTAGGCATCGCTGCTGTACGCCTGAATATGAGTTTGCACTTGCTCATCTAGCTTTTCAAAGAAGCCCATCAGAGTTACGATCATTTCCGGCACGAACTCCTCTCGCACAAGGAGAGATCTTCCTGGCTCACCAGCTAAATGCAACTGCGATCCTACAAATAAGTTGACTTTGTGTTCCCCATTCTGCGGAAGGGTACTTCCGTTATGGACTATTTGATTTCTAACCGAGTTTACGCCTCGAATGTAGGCAACCTCACTACTCATTGCAGAAAGCTCGAAAGCGGCGATCTTTCTAAGAAAAAGCAGGGCTCTTTCCACGCCTTGACCGTTTAAATCCCTGAGCAATACCGAGTTTTTCACGGACTCAGACAGGATATTGCACAGGCTATTTAACTCATGCTCAAGGAAGCTGAATATTGTCAAAATGATCGACTGACGATGGATGCTCGGATACTTTACTTGGTTCACGTGAAGGTCCCAGCCGTAACTCTCGACAATCTCATCGTGGCTTGATTTTGGATACTTGGTAAGAATTGAATTCAAGTGCTCCTGGAGCTGCTTATCTCTATCTCCCCATGCCGATTCGCTGGCTTCGTTAAAGAACCTAAACTCTTCTAATTCCCGCCGCGCGAGATGGCAATGAGTACATAACCCGTTTCCAAAGAAATCTACAGACTCATGTTCCATGTCATCGCTCATTGCAGTGCCTAACGTCCACTTAAGCGGACAAAAATTGTTGGTTTTGCTGTATAGCGAAGCGAAACAAAACCAACTGTTTTTGATCCGACTTAAAGTGCTTGTTATATTTCGTCTTCTACTTCAGCTCTATATTTTTTCATTTCTTCTTCATGCAGTTTCCTGACATCATCCTCGCAGCGATGACAAGCAAAGTATTGAATAGCCTGAACATCTCCTGTGACGAAGCTACCACAATTTTCACAGTCTAGTGTAGACCAGCCACGATCCTCACATTCGACACAAACCCACATTCCTTCTAGATTTAATACTGTTGGCTCTTCAAGCTGACAGTTGTGGCAATAAGCTAATGGTTCAGATCCATCATCATAGCGAGCTTCAGGATCTTGCTCTTGATATATTTCAGTATATTTATCCAGCGCATATTCAGACGTTAACTCTGTCTGGCACTCGGTACATTTATGATCCTTAACCATAAAGTACTTAACTTCTTTATTGCAGTTTGAGCATGGTATTGAAGTTTCGATTGCCTTCAACTTTAAATCTTTCACATCACAGACTAGGCACTCGATATCTTCTCCACCCCAGCTATGTGATTTAAGCACTTTAGCTGACGCTAATCCGCATGATGTACAATCGACGATATGATTCCCTGCTTTATTTTCTATCTCAATTTTTCCTTGAATCAAATCAAACTTGGCTTTGAGAAAGTCATGGTTTAATTTAACCTTTACATTTATTTTTTCTATCGACTCTTGATAACTTTCAAATATTTCTGACCAGTTATTAGTTAGCAGTTCGTGTAAATGAAACCATGATACCCAATGTTCAATCACCACCTCTGTTTCTTTACCTGCAAACCCAGTATGAGCAAAGTGAACGATTTGATTCCGATGCTCACCCAAAGCTTTAAAATTATCCATAGCTTCTTTTTTAATTTTGTCACCACAGATGTTTTTCAAACGAGTGTGAGCTTGCTCTAGGTAAACTGAGTGGAAGTCACCATTTTCGAATTTTTGCTTAACTGCTGACTCTGGTTTTGAAATGATAAGTGACCAGTGCTCTTTCATTAATCTTGCTTTAAAAAAAAGCTCTATTGCAGTGTAAAGGTCAATAAGAGAACTCTTGGGAGATGTAGATAGATTACTAACTGAAGAGTTCAGAAAAAGAATACCGTTATTGACTACAGCATCAAACCAACCATTGACATCATTTTTGTTTTGCTTAATGTAATTTGCCACCGGTGCTTCCTTAAGAAATATAACAGTGATTATACGGAAGGCTGCATAACCTCAATAAACGTGCCCGCTCATTCATTGAGGTTATGTAGCCAGCTCATTGGACTCTACCCCATTGCTTCTATTGTGAGCAAAGCAAGATTTGGCTACATATCTAAAATTCGCGTACCTGCGCGTTTTTCCGGTTTCAATCATACTGGCGCATCCACATCGTCCGGCAATGCGCAGGCGGTTGAAGGGCAAAATAGTGTGGGCCTCGCGGCACATAGACAGGCAATTACACTAGCCTCACACACCATCGCCCCACCAAACTACTGCTGTTTTACCCCCTCCCCCACTGTTTTTCCAACAAAAGCGTTAGGTAGTCACGCAATGGATGTGCAGATGGCAGCCCGGCAAGACGTTTGCGAAGCCTGCGTTGGTAGGGAAACGGCTCGGCAGGCACGTGCAGCGGCGTGGCATCTTGGGTGAGCCATGGCAGATTCATGCGGTGCCAGTGTCAGCCCAACCTATTACACGAACAGCGCCAACTTATGATCTTATAGTAGGGATTCCGCATGGAAGACGTATGGCGCAGGGACGCGCTGATGGCCGCCGCCACGTAACAGCTTGCCCATTAATACTAAGGATAATCAGTGCAAATAAGTCTAGATACACTGCGCAATATTGTGGGCGCTGCCCATGTGCTCACCGGCGATGATGTGATCAGCCGCCAGGAAGACTGGGTAACCGGCGCGCCTTGCCACGCCGGTGCCATTGTTCGCCCCGCCGATACCGACCAGCTTTCAGCCGTTATGCGTGCCTGCTTTGAGGTCAAGCAGCCTGTCGTTACTCACGGAGGGCTAACTGGCCTGGTGCACGGCGCTGAAACCACGCCCGATGAACTGGTGATCTCCCTTGAGCGCATGACCGCCATTGAAGAGATAGACCGCGTCGGCGGCACGCTGACGGTACAGGCGGGCGCACCGCTGCAACGGGTACAGGAAGCGGCCAGTGAGGCCGGTCTGCAGTTTCCGTTGGACCTTGGCGCACGCGGTAGCTGCACGATCGGTGGAAATATCGCCACCAATGCAGGCGGCGTGCGGGTGATTCGCTACGGCATGATGCGCCAGCAGGTGTTGGGGCTAGAAGCCGTGATGGCCGATGGCCGCGTGGTAAGCTCGATGAACCGCATGCTCAAGAACAACGCCGGGTTCGACTTGAAACAGCTGTTTATCGGCAGCGAAGGTACCTTGGGTATTGTCACCCGCGCCGTGCTGCGGTTGCAGCCTCCCATGCCCATCGAACAAACCGCATTGGTCGCCTGCCCGTCGTTTGAGGCGCTGACCGAGCTGCTCGGTCATATGGGTAAAATGCTGGGCGGCAGCCTCGGTGCCTTTGAGGTCATGTGGCAGAGCCATTACCGGCTGCTTACCGAAACGCTGGGCCGCCACACGCCGCCGATTTCGACCGAATACCCGTTTTACGTGATCATCGAAGGATTAGGCAGTGATGAAGCCCGCCTGGAGGCACAGTTTAGTGAGGCGCTGGAGCAGGCGCTGGAGCGCGAACTGATCGTCGATGCCGTGATTGCCCAATCGGCCACTCAGCGTGCTGGCCTTTGGGCTATCCGTGAAGATATCGAAGGGCTCATCAAAGGGCTGGCGCCGAAGCTGACCTTTGATATCAGCCTGCCGATCGTCGATATGCAGCGCTACACAGAGACCCTGGAAACGCAGCTGCTACAGCGTTGGCCGGACGGACGGTTAGTCATCTTTGGCCATCTGGGCGATGGTAATCTGCACGTCTCCATCAGTGTTGGCAGTCATGACCCTGAGGTTCGCCGGGCCGTCGAAGCGCTGGTGTATGAACCGCTTCAAGCCTTGGGCGGGTCCGTATCAGCAGAACACGGTATCGGGCTTGAAAAGCGCGCCTGGCTAGGCGCCTGCCGCACCAGCGCTGAAATCGAGCTGATGCAGACGCTCAAACAGGCACTCGATCCCCACGGCCTGCTGAATCGCGGTAAAGTCTTGGCTTAATCATCAGTTTCGTTTTTAGGATATCAACATGCCCCGCTACCCCGATCACCTGAGCGGTGAAGGCCCGGTTAATCCATTCCCCGGCATCAAGGCACTTGAACGGCGTATTGGCCGGGAAATCCCCCACCGGCTGGGTTCCAACGAAGGCCTGGATATGCCCCACCGGGCGCTGCGTGCGCAGTTTGGCGATGCGCTGGCCGAGCACGCTTACGCCTACGGCGATGCCGAGGCTGTGGGCGTGCGTACCCGGCTGAGCGCCCTGCTGGGCACGCCGCTGGATCACCTGCTGGTAGATGCCGGGGCAGACAGCCTGATTGCACTGGCGCTGCGTACTACCTGCGAGCCGGGCGCTACGGTGGTGGCGACTGCGGGCACCTACCCCACCTTTGGCTACTTCGCCAAGGGCCAGGGCTGCCGGTTGATCGAGCCTGGCTACCATGAAGCGCCCGGCGTGCTGGCGCCGGACCTGGAAGCGCTGGCGGCCGCGGCGCACACTGAAAACGCTTGCCTGGTGTACCTGGCCAACCCGGATAACCCCAGCGGCCACCTGCATGATGACAGCGCGATTCTCAAGCTGCGCGAGGCGCTGCCGGAGTCCTGCTGGCTATTGCTGGATGAGGCCTACGGCGATTTTCGCGATGATGCTGGCAGCGAGTTTGCCGCGAAAGCGCTGCCGGGGGTGATTCGCCTACGCACGCTCTCCAAGGCCCACGGTTTGGCCGGGCTGCGCATCGGCTACGCAATTGCCGAGCCTTCCGTGCTTGCGATGATGATGAAGGTGCGTATCCACTATGCGGTATCGGCAATCGCTCTGGCCGCCGCTGAAGTGGTGCTGGATAACCTGGAAGAGGTGCGTCAGCACGTGGCGGATGTGAAAGCGCGCCGCGAGCAGTTGGCCGAGCACTTTCGCGCGCTGGGCGCCGATGTGCTGCCGAGCGCGACCAACTTCATCGGCATCCGCCTGCCAAGCACTGAGCTGGCGGCGTCGGTTCATCAGGCACTGCTGGCCGAAGGCGTGCTGGTGGCGCGGCTGGCGCACCCGGAGCTTGCCAACGTGATTCGCATTACCGCCGTGGCGGACGCTTTAGTACCCGGGCGGCTGGCACCACTCGAGCAGGCCATCAAGGAACAGGTGGGTAAACCTTAGCTCTATAAATGCAGAACCCCGGCTCGAGCCGGGGTTTTCAATCCACTAACGCTATTTCTTCGTTAACAACGCATTACGCATCCGGCAACGCCGCGATCACCATGATCTCGACCTTCCACTCCGGCTTGGCCAGTTTGGCTTCCAGCGCGGCGCGTACCGGCGGCTTGTTGGCACCGATCCAGGCTTCCCAGGCCACGTTCATCTGATCGAACTCGGCCATGTCGGTGACCCACACCTGAGCACTGATGAGATGCGCTTTCGAGGAGCCTGCCTGTTCCAGAAGCTGATCGATACGCGTCAGGACCTGTTCGGTCTGGCCTTTCATGTCCGCCGTGGCGTCACCGGGCACCTGACCTGCCAGGTAAACGGTGCCGTTGTGGATGGCCACCTGGCTCATGCGTGCATTGCTTTCTTGATAGGTAACGCTCATGCCGCTCTCCTTTAAGAAGTGGCTCTGCTGAGATAAAAGGTTGTTTTGACTATTAAAGCGCTCAGCAGTCAATTATTGGTTTCAAGATCATGCAGAGAAATCATTCAAAGCACAAGACACGGCGCTTACCTCATGTCTAAACCAATATCACTCCTGAAAAACCAGATAGCGGCCACAAAAAAGGGCCTAGCGATAAACGCTAAGCCCTGAAATTTGGTGCCGGTGGCCAGACTCGAACTGGCACACCCGTAAAGGCGGCGGATTTTGAATCCGCTGCGTCTACCAATTCCGCCACACCGGCAATGGATGCGCATTATACGGGGAATCATCGGTGGGTCAATCACATTGACTGACTTTGTGGCTACAAAGCGCTATCCTATGCCGCCTGTTTGACCACCGTTAAGAGCCAACCCATGCAGCGCGCGGACTTCCATTTCGAGCTACCCGATGAGCTTATTGCTCGCTACCCTTCAGAACAGCGCAGCGACTGCCGTCTGCTGTGCGTGGACGGGCAAAGCGGAGAGCTTGCGCATCGCCGTTTTCCCGACCTGCTGGAGCTGCTGGAGCCCGGCGATTTGCTGGTGTTCAACGACACCCGCGTGATCCCCGCCCGCCTGCACGGCCACAAGGCCAGCGGCGGCAAGGTGGAAATGCTGCTTGAACGCCCGCTGGACAGCCACCGCGGCCTTGCGCATATACGTTCGAGCAAGTCGCCCAAGCCCGGCACCGAGCTGATCTTTGAAGGCGACATTCATGCCGTGGTGGAAGGCCGCCGGGACGCGCTGTTCGAGCTGCGCTTTCTGGGTGACACGCCAATGATTGCGCTTCTGGAGCAGCACGGCCACATGCCGCTGCCGCCCTACATTACCCGGGAAGACGAGCTTTCCGACCGCGAGCGCTACCAGACCGTGTACGCCCGCCGGGACGGCGCCGTGGCCGCCCCCACCGCCGGGCTGCACTTTGACCAGCCGCTGCTGGACGCACTCAAGGAGAAAGGCGTGGAGAGCGCCTTCGTCACGCTGCACGTGGGCGCCGGCACCTTTCAGCCGGTGCGGGTGGACAACATCCTCGAGCACCACATGCACAGCGAGTGGATCGAGGTGACGGAAGCCACCTGCCAGAAGGTGCGCGACACCCAGGCGGCGGGCAAGCGCGTGATTGCGATAGGCACCACCAGCGTGCGCTGCCTGGAGAGCGCCTGCCAGAAAAGCGGCAATGGGCAGATCGCGCCTTACAGCGGCGATACCGATATCTTCATCTACCCGGGCTACGAGTGGCGCTGCGTGGAGGCGCTGATCACCAATTTCCACCTGCCGGAATCGACGCTCTTGATGCTGGTCTCCTCCTTTGCAGGTTACGAGCACACCATGCACGCCTACCAGCAAGCCGTGGAGGAGCGCTACGCCTTCTTCAGCTACGGCGATGCCATGCTGCTGACCCGCTAGCGCGTTCATGCTGGCATGAGCGCTTTACCGACGATTATTTGACGAGTACGACAATGCGAAACGAATGCTTTATGCGCTTTGAGCGCCTGGCCGACGATGGCCGCGCTCGGCGCGGTCGCCTTCACTTCCCCCGCGGTACGGTAGAAACCCCTGCGTTCATGCCGGTGGGCACCTACGGCACGGTAAAAGGCATGACGCCGGCGTCCATCAAGGAGATCGGAGCGGAAATCATTCTGGGCAATACCTTCCACCTGTGGCTGCGCCCGGGGGTGGAGGTCATCGAAGCCCACGGCGACCTGCACGACTTCGCCCAGTGGGACAAGCCGATCCTCACCGACTCCGGCGGCTTCCAGGTATTTTCGCTCGGCGAGATGCGCAAGATCACCGAGCAGGGCGTGCACTTCCGCTCGCCGGTGGATGGCAGCAAGGTCTTCATGGGCCCGGAAGAGTCCATGGCCGTGCAGCGCTCGCTGGGCTCGGACGTGGTGATGATCTTCGACGAGTGCACGCCTTACCCCGCCACGTTCGAGGAAGCCGAAAAATCCATGGAGCTGTCGCTGCGCTGGGCAAAGCGCTCCCGCGATGCCCACGGCGATTCGCCTTCGGCGCTTTTCGGCATCATTCAGGGCGGCATGCACCCGGAGCTTCGCGAGCGCTCGCTCAAGGGGCTTTTGGAGATCGGCTTCGACGGCTTGGCAATCGGCGGGCTTTCCGTGGGTGAACCCAAGGAAGAGATGATCAAGGTGCTCGACTACCTGCCCACCTGGATGCCGGACGAAAAGCCCCGCTATCTCATGGGCGTGGGCAAGCCTGAAGACCTGGTGGAAGGCGTGCGCCGCGGTGTGGATATGTTCGACTGCGTCATGCCTACCCGCAACGCGCGAAACGGCCATCTGTTCACCGCTGACGGCACGGTCAAGATCCGCAACGCCAAGCACCGCCACGATACAAGCCCGCTTGAAGCAGAGTGTGACTGCTACACCTGCAAGAATTTCTCGCGCGGCTATCTACACCACCTCGACCGCTGCAACGAAATGCTGGGTTCGATGCTCAATACCATCCATAACCTGCGCTACTACCAGCGCGTCATGGCTGATTTGCGCGCGGCAATCGAAGCGGGTACATTGACGACCTTTGTGGAAGGCTTCTACGCCCGGCGCGGCCTGCCGGTGCCTCCCCTGGCCGAATAGTCATCATCCGCGTTGGCGGATGAGCCAAGAGGCGCTCATGAACCTAATCGTTGATCGGCGCCTCTACTAACTCTTTCACCCATTTGGGTCTTAACCTAGGAGTTCTCTGCAATGCTGGATTTCTTCATCTCACCAGCCCACGCCCAAGAAGCGGCGGCTGGCGGTGGCATCGCGCAAATCGTCATGCTGGTCGGCTTCGTGCTGATTTTCTACTTCCTGCTGTGGCGCCCGCAGGCCAAGCGTGCCAAGCAGCACAAGCAGCTGGTGACCAGCCTGGATAAAGGCGATGAAGTCGTGATCGGCGGTGGCCTGGTTGGCCGCGTCACCAAAGTCAGCGATGAGTTCCTGACCCTGGAAGTATCTGAAGGTACCGAAGTCAACGTGCAGAAGAATGCCGTTGCTGCCGTACTGCCGAAGGGCACAATCAAGTCCATCTAACGCTTAAAACATCCCTGCCGATTCAGTGCCAGCCACCCCGGCAGGGGTGCCATGGTAGATACGATGGTAAATTTTGCTGTGCGTGGGCCTCCGCGCACAGCAATTCCGTTTGTAATTGAAGGCAGGGCTTGCATGCTCAACCGTTACCCCCTGTGGAAGTATCTGCTGATACTGGTCGTCCTGGTGGTTGGCCTTATCTATTCGCTTCCCAACTTATTCCCCGCAGATCCCGCTATTCAGCTCAGCAGCGCCCAGGGCGAGACGCTGGAGTTGCGTCAAATCCAGCGCGTTGAAAGCGCCCTTGAAGAGAACGGCATCGCCGTCAAGGCCTCCGAGCAGGAGAACGGCCAATGGCTGATTCGCCTGCGCAACGACGAAGACCAGCTCAACGCTCGCGATATTGCCGCTGAGCAGTTGGACGGTGAAGCCACCGTAGCACTCAACCTTGCCGAAGCCACCCCCGGCTGGCTGCAAGCGTTTTCGGCATCGCCCATGACCCTGGGCCTTGATCTGCGCGGCGGCGTTCACTTCCTGCTGGAAGTGGATATGGATGCAGCGCTGACCCAGCGCCTGGAAGTCAACGCCAGCGCCATGCGCGAGCTTTTACGTAGCGAGCGTATCCGCTACCGCAACACGGACGTCGAGGGCCGTACGCTGTCGATCGATTTCGCAAGCTCTGAAGACCGCGACAGCGCCCGTCGCTTGATCAGCCGCGACTTCCCCAATTTCGATTTCACCAGCGAAGGCAGCGACCGCTCCTCAAGGCTTGTGATGACGCTGAGCGATCAGACCGTCAACGAAATTCAGGACTACGCCATCAACCAGAACTTGACCACCCTGCGTAACCGGGTGAATGAGCTGGGGGTTGCCGAGCCCATGGTTCAACGCCAGGGGCCGAACCAGATCGTGGTCGAGCTACCCGGCATACAGGATACCGTGGCTGCCAAGCGGATCGTGGGCGCGACGGCGAATCTTGAATTCCGTCTGGAAGCCCGTAACGACACGCCAACGGCTGAAACGGAAACCCACGTGTTCCGCAATGATTCGGCACGCTCGGCGGAGTTGATGCGCGATGTCATCATTACCGGTGACAGCGTTTCCAGTGCCAGCAACAGCTTTGATGAAAACGGTCGTCCTCAGGTCAACATCAACCTGGACGGCACCGGCGGCACACTGATGAACCGCGCCACGCGCACCAATATCGGCCGTAACATGGCGGTGCTGTTCATCGAGCACAAGAGCGAAGACACGGTGGTCACCGACCCGGAAACCGGCGAAGAGACCATCGAGCGCGAGCCGTATGTTGAGCGTGGTTTGATCAGCCTAGCGACCATCCAGAGCGCGCTGGGTAACAGCTTCCGGATTACCGGCCTGGACTCCCCGACCGAAGCCGCTGAGCTTGCGCTTCTGCTGCGTTCGGGCTCGCTTGCCGCCCCTATCTACTTCGTGCAGGAACGCACCATTGGCCCAAGCCTGGGCGCGGAAAACATCGAACGCGGCCTGCTGTCGGTACAGATCGGCCTGCTGCTGGTCGTACTGTTCATGCTCGTTCGCTACAAGGTGTTCGGCATCTTTGCCAATGTGGCGCTCGCCCTCAACTTGACGCTTCTGGTCGCGGTAATGTCGATGCTGGGCGCCACGCTGACGCTGCCGGGCATTGCCGGTATCGTACTAACGCTGGGGATGGCGGTAGATGCCAACGTACTGATCTTCGAGCGCATACGTGAAGAGCTTAGAAACGGACTGTCGATTCAGCAGGCCATCCACGCAGGCTACGAGCGCGCCTTTACTTCGATCGTGGATGCCAACATCACCACGCTTCTGGTGGCGGTGATTCTGTTCTCGATTGGTACCGGCCCGGTGAAAGGCTTTGCGGTCACGCTCTCTATCGGCATCTTGACGTCCATGTTCACCGCACTGATGGTGACGCGCGCCATGGTCAACCTGACCTATGGCAGCAAGCCCGTCAAAAAGCTGTGGATTTAAGGACATGGATCTCAAGAACATGGACTTAGAGAACATGCGTTTGAGCCGTGCGCTCAGCCCCGAATTGAAGAGGTGGCAATGAAACCCCTATCGCAACTGCAAATCGACTTCATGGGACGGCGCAAGCTTGCGTTCATCGTCTCTGCTTTAATGCTGATTGTGTCGATTGGCGCCCTCGTGTTCCAACAGCTCAACCTGGGGCTCGACTTCACCGGCGGCACGCTGATCGAAGTGCGTTACGCCACGGCGCCCTCGCTGGATGCCATTCGCCAGCTGATGGTGGATAGCGGCTTCCGGGATGTCTCGGTACAGACCTTCGGCGCCTCGACGGAAGTACTTATCCGCCTGCAGCAGGCTTTCGACCCGGATGTAGGCAGCGATGTCGTCAACCTGCTGCGCACCAGCGGTGAAAGCGTCAACCTGGTACGCGCCGAGTTCGTTGGCTCACAGGTAGGCGATCAGTTGCGCGACCAGAGCGGTCTGGGCCTGCTGGTCGCACTCGGCGTGGTGATGCTGTATGTCGCCTTGCGTTTTCAGTACAAGTTTGCCATCGGGGCACTTCTGGCCCTGCTTCACGATGTGATCATCGTGGTGGGCGTCTTTGCGCTGTTCCAGCTTGAATTCGACCTGACGGTACTGGCGGCCATTCTGGCGGTTATCGGCTACTCGCTGAACGACACCATCGTGGTGTACGACCGCATTCGTGAAACGATCCGCACCTCGCGTATCGACGATATGCCGCAGATCTTCAACGAAGCGATCAACGCCACCCTGTCGCGTACGCTGGCCACCTCCGGCACGACCATGCTGGTACTGGTCGCCCTGCTGCTGCTCGGCGGTGACATGATCGAGAACTTCGCCATCGCTCTGCTGATCGGCATTGGCGTGGGCACGTTCTCCTCCATCTACATCTCGGGCGCGCTGCTGCTGCCGCTCAAGCTTTCCCGTGAGGACTTGATCCCCACCAAGAAAGCCGTGGATGAAGAGGAAGAAGAGCTGCCTTGATGAAGCACTGATAAACAGCCACAAAAAAGGCCCTGCCGGTTTCCCGGCAGGGCCTTTTTAATGCGCCAATGGCAAGCGACAAACGCGACGGCCTACCCCTCACCATTCACGACTTGCCATTCACGCCTTGCGCTTTACTCACCGATCAAAAATGCGGCGCCAGCTGCTTGATCATCGCCTTGTAAAGGCGCGGGCCAGCGGCCATCAGTTGGCCTTCCACCTTGACGCTGGGCTGACCGTCCGGGGTGCCCATCAGCGCGCCGGCTTCTTTCAGAAACAGCGTACCTACCTGCATGTCCTGCTCTTCCATGCCCATCACGAAGGCGCTGTCGACCCGGCCGGCGGCCAGTTCACACATGTCCAGCAGGCCACAGCCAGTCGCCACCAGGGTTTCTACCTGAGGAGCAAGCTGCTGGGTGACGGTGAGATAGGCAGGCAGATGACTGGGGCGCAGCCACGCTTCAGGAAGGCTCATGGCCAAACGCGTGCCGGTAATCGCGGTGGGTTTGCTGACCCGCATACGCTTGCCGTTGTGCTGGGCACCGCGGCCGCGGCTGGCAATGTATTCATCGTCGCCGAACGGCGCGATGATCACCGCGTGTTCCGGGCGGCCCTTGACGAGACACACCACTGAGAGAGCAAAGCCTTTACCCGCTACCGCCAGATTGGAGTAGCCATGCATGGGTTCAATCTTCCAGACGATCTCTTCTCCCTCGCCTTCGCCCGCTTTATGGGGCGTGTAGCGGCCGGTAACACCGTGCTGGGGGTAGCCGCGCTCCAACTGGTGCACAATGGTCGCTTCGGCCTTGCGCGCCGTGTCTTCAAGCAGGCGGTCGAGGTTGGATTCTTCATGGGCGTTTTCGATACGCTCACGAACACGTTGAAATTGTTCAACTGCGCTGCGCGCCGCGCGCAGCGTAAATTGGACCATCGGATTCATGATCGGGCCTTGTCACAGTGATGTTAAAGAACGTTAGGCGCTGGATTGCCTATGGCGCGCAATTCTAGCAGACCCCTGTCGGGCACGCTATCGACTCGTGCTAAACTGCGCGTTTCCCGTTTTTGCTCACTCAGTACGCTCTGTTGATCAGACACGGCTGACCGAGCCCCGTTTACCGAGTTCTACCATCATGCTTGAGCGCATTCGTATCGTCTTGATCGGCACCAGTCACCCCGGCAACATCGGCGGCGTCGCCCGTGCCATGCATAACATGGGCCTGGCGGATCTCGCCCTTGTAGCGCCGCGCTGCGAGGTGATCACCCAGGACAGCATCTCGCGGGCCTCCGGTGCCGACCACCTGCTGCACCAGGCAAGCGTTCACGCAACGCTTGAAGAGGCGGTGGCCGACTGCACGCTCGCCGTGGGCGCCAGTGCCCGCTCGCGCACCCTGCCCTGGCCGATGATCACCCCGCGCGAACTGGCTGACCGCTTGCCGGGCGAGTGCCAGCAGGCGGCGTCAAGGGTAGCGCTGGTGTTTGGCCGGGAAGATAGCGGCCTGACCAACGCCGAGCTTCAGCGCTGCCACGCCCACGTGCATATTCCTACCAACGCTGATTTCAGCTCGCTCAACCTGGCGGCCGCCGTACAGGTGCTGGCCTACGAGTGCCGCATGGCCTGGCTCAGCCAGGCGGATGCCGCGCCAACCCCAGTGGACGACGACGAGCAGGCCACCCATGAAGAACTCGAGCGCTATTTCGAGCATCTGGAGCGCGCCCTTATCGCCATCGAATTCCACGACCCGGCTCAGCCTCGTCAACTGATGGCCAGGCTGCGCCGGCTCTATCTGCGCGCCCGCCCGGAAAAGATGGAGATGAACATTCTGCGCGGTATTCTATCGGCCACCGAGAAGTCGGCAGGCAAGAAGACCGATAGCGCTTCCTGATATAAATAGCTGGACGGGGTCTAGGCTTGAAGCACTTGGCCCCACTGTCTGCCCTTACAAGGACTTCCCATGTTCCAACGCCTGCGTGAAGACATTAATAGCGTATTCGACCGCGACCCGGCCGCGCGTAACTTTCTGGAAGTGCTGACCAACTACCCTGGCCTGCACGCGCTGTTGATTCATCGCTGTAGCCACTGGCTGTGGAAGAAGAATCTCAAGTGGCTGGCGCGCACGCTGTCGACCTTTTCGCGCTGGCTGACCGGTATCGAGATTCACCCGGGCGCCACCATCGGCCGGCGTTTCTTCATCGACCACGGCATGGGTGTGGTGATTGGCGAAACGGCCTTGGTGGGCGATAACGTCACGCTGTATCAGGGCGTGACGCTGGGCGGCACCAGCTGGAACAAGGGCAAGCGCCACCCGACCCTTGAAGACGGCGTGATCGTCGGCGCGGGCGCCAAGATTCTCGGGCCGTTCAGCGTGGGCGCCGGCGCCAAGATCGGCTCCAACGCCGTGGTCACCAAGGAGGTGCCGCCAGGTGCTACCGTGGTCGGCATTCCGGGCAAGGTGGTCAAGCGTGCCGAGCCGGATGTAGAAGAGGCGCTGGAAGTGGACCCGGCGCGCCGCGAGGCCATCTGCCAGAAGTTTGGCTTCGATGCCTACGGCGTCAGCCAGGACATGCCCGACCCGGTCGCCCGCTCCATGCAGGCGATGCTCGATCACATGCACGCTGTGGACGAGCGTATCGAGCGCATGTGCTCGACACTTCGCAAGCTGGATGAAAGCTACCGTGAAGGCCGCCTTCCAGAGCTGCGCGATGAGGACTTCGCCGGCATTCTGGAGGAAAGCGACACCGGCTGCGCAGGGCTTGGCAAGCCACAAGCAAACGCCGCTACGCCGGAGCGCACGCCGGAAGATGACACCCGCCCACCGGGTAAAGGTTGACCAAACTACTCAGGTTTTCCCATAATGGCAGCACATTTGCCGGGAGCACGCTGATCGTTCAGCGTCGAGGTGCCTGTCATGCGTTTGACTACCAAAGGGCGTTACGCTGTAACCGCCATGCTCGACCTGGCCTTGAACGGCCAGTACGGGCCGACCTGCCTTGCGGATATTTCCAAGCGTCAGGAGATTTCGCTCTCCTACCTTGAGCAGCTGTTTTCCCGGCTGCGCCGCTCGGGGCTTGTCCAGAGCGTGCGCGGCCCGGGCGGTGGCTATCTGCTGGCTCGTTCGGCGGATGACATCAGCGTTTCTCAGGTGATCGATGCGGTGGATGAAACCGTCGATGCCACGCGCTGCCAGGGCCTGTCCGATTGTCAGCAGGGCAGCACCTGCCTGACCCACCATTTATGGTGCGAGCTCTCCGGCCAGATCCGCCACTTTCTTGACGACGTCACCCTTGCTCAATTGATGCAGCGCCCCGATGTACTACGTATCGCCTCACGGCAACGAAATCGCGTTGAAGCGGGTATTCTCGCCTCATCACCGTAATGGCCCGGCGTGTGAACACCACCTCCTGGCGCATTTGAATTAAGCGGGTCCCCATGACGACAACCACTCCTTCGCTTCCCATTTACCTGGACTACGCCGCCACCGCACCGGTGGACACCCGCGTGGCCGAGGTCATGCAGCGCTACCTGACCGTGGATCAGCTGTTTGCCAATCCCGCCTCGCGCAGCCATATGCTGGGCTGGCAGGCCGAACAGGTGGTCGAGCAGGCGCGCCGCCAGGTGGCGGATGCCATCGGCGCCGACCCGCGTGAAATTGTCTGGACCAGCGGCGCGACAGAGGCCGACAACCTGGCACTGATTGGCTATATGCGTGCCAACCGCGAGCGTGGCCTGCACCTGGTGACCTCGACCATCGAGCACAAGGCGGTGGTGGATACAGCCAAAGCGCTGGAGCGCGAAGGCTTCGAAGTCACCTGGCTGGCCCCGGGAGAAGATGGCTGCACCACGCCCGAGCAGCTGCGTGATGCCATGCGCGACGATACCGCGCTGGTGTCGCTGATGGCCGTGAACAACGAACTTGGCAGCATCAACGATATTGCTGCCCTGGCGGCGGTGGCGCACGAATTCGGCGCGGTCTTTCACACCGACGCCGCCCAGGCGGTGGGACGTATTCCCCTAGACGTCGTGGCGCAGCAGATCGACTTGATGTCGCTGTCCGCGCACAAGACCTACGGGCCGAAAGGGGTAGGTGCGCTCTACGTCAAGCGTCACCCGGATATCCGCCTGGAAGCGCTGATTCACGGCGGCGGGCACGAGCGCGGCATGCGCTCCGGCACCCTGCCGACTCACCAGATTGCCGGCATGGGCGAGGCGTTTGCGCTGATGCACCAGCAGCATGCCGAAGATCAGGCGCATATCGCCCGCCTTCGGCAGCGCTTTTTGGAAGGGCTTGAAACGCTTGACGGCGTGGTGGCCAACACCCCGCTGGAACAGTCGGTTCCCAATATTCTGAATCTGGCGTTTGAAGGCACCGACGGCGAGTCGCTGCTGATGGCGCTGCGCGACGTGGCCGTGTCTACCGGTTCGGCGTGCAACTCGGCAAGCGTCGACCCCTCTTATGTACTGCTGGGGGTCGGCGTACCGCGCGCGCTGGCGCTATCCTCGCTACGCTTCAGTTTTGGGCGCTTTACCAGCGAAGACGATATTGATCACGCGCTGACCCTTATCCGCCATGCGGTGCTCGGTCTGCGTACACCGCCAGGCTAAGCGGCCGGCGCTTTTTTATCAGGAGGACGCCTCATGGCAACACTCAACATTACCCCGTCTGCCGCACAACAGATCCGTCACGTGCTCGATGAGCGCGGCCAGGGCCTGGGCCTGCGGGTATCGGTCAAGCCCAGCGGCTGCTCGGGTTACAGCTACGTGCTGGATTTTGCCGATGAAGTCGGTGATGACGAAATTCATTTTGAAGCGCATGGGGCCAGCGTTTATGTGGCACCGGATGCGCTCGAGATGCTCGACGGCAGCGAAGTGGATTATGTCAGCGAGGGTTTGAACCGCTTTTTCAAGTTCAACAACCCCAACGTCAAGGACGAGTGCGGCTGCGGTGAGAGCTTCACGGTCTGATCCGCTTGGCTTGGCGCGTATCATCGGTATTCAACCCCGGCGTGAAGCGCTATAATCGCGCCCACTCGGCAACCGGTGAGCGCTTTGGGCGTCACCGCCCTCTTGCCGAAACGCTTTTCCTTCGCCGCCCCGGCTTGCCAGGGCGGCAATTTCTGCTTTATCCCTTTTTGAGGAGATTTTGACATGGCTACTGAACGCACTCTTTCCATCATCAAGCCCGATGCCGTTGCCAAGAATGCTATCGGCGACATCATCGCGCGTTTCGAAAAAGCCGGCCTGCAAGTCGTTGCTGCTAAAATGACTCACCTTTCTGAAGAGAAAGCGGGCGGTTTCTACGCCGAGCACAAAGAGCGTCCTTTCTTCAAGGACCTGGTAGGTTTCATGACGTCCGGCCCGGTTGTCGTACAGGTGCTGGAAGGCGAAGGCGCGATTGCCAAGAACCGCGACCTGATGGGCGCTACCAACCCGAAAGAAGCAGCACCGGGCACCATCCGTGCTGACTTTGCGGAAACAATCGACGCCAACGCTGTCCATGGTTCCGATTCTGCAGAAAGTGCTGAGCGTGAAATTAGCTACTTCTTCGGTAACGACGAAATCTGCCCGCGCTAAACCCTAGCGCCGCCGTTTCAACGTTCGTTGCCGGCCATTTTCGCGGGGGTTCTGCCCCCGCCCCTTTCCAGAACGCTGACCGCCATGACCACCACCGTACAACATACGCCTGCTCCCCAATCGTCCCCTGATGACACGACACCAGCGGCCAACGCCCCTGCGCGTCAGAACCTGCTCGGCATGTCGCGCGAGCAGATGGAAGCGTTCTTCTTGTCGATCGGCGAAAAGAAGTTTCGCGCCGCCCAGCTGATGAAGTGGATTCACCAGGAAGGCATCGACGACTTTTCCGTCATGACCAACCTGTCCAAGCCGCTGCGCGACAAGCTCGCCCAGGTGGCTGAAATCCGCGGCCCGGGCGTGGTGTATGAAGGGACCTCAAGCGACGGCACGCGTAAGTGGGTGCTGGAAGTGGAAGACGGCAGCTACGTCGAGACAGTGCTGATCCCGGCCGAGAACGGCAAGCGCCGCACGCTGTGCGTCTCTTCCCAGGTGGGCTGCTCGCTGGATTGCAGTTTCTGCTCCACCGGCAAGCAGGGCTTTCAGCGCAACCTGACCGCCGCCGAGATCATCGGCCAGGTATGGGTCGCCCAAAGAAGCGTAGGCCCGCGCCGCGACACCGCCAACCGCCCGGTCACCAACGTGGTCATGATGGGCATGGGCGAACCCCTGCTCAACTTTGATAACGTAGTGCCCGCCATGAAGCTGATGCTGGACGACAACGGCTACGGGCTCTCCAAGCGCCGCGTGACCCTGTCCACCTCCGGTGTCGTGCCCATGATCGACAAGCTGGGCGATGAAATCGATGTGAGCCTGGCCATTTCGCTGCACGCCTCGACCGACGAGCTGCGTAACGAGCTGGTGCCCATCAACCGCAAGTACAACATTCAGGCACTGCTGGATGCGTGTCATCGCTATCTCTCCAAGTGCCCGGACAATCGCCAGGTCACCATCGAGTACACGCTGATCCGCGATGTGAACGATCAGCAGGAGCATGCCGAGCAGCTGGCCGCCCTGCTGAAAGAGTTGCCCTGCAAGATCAATTTGATACCGTTCAACCCGTTCCCCAACTCGGGTTATGAAAAGCCCTCGCGCAATCAGGTAATGCGTTTTCAGCAGTGGCTTTACGACCTGGGCTACAACGCGACGGTGCGCATCACCCGCGGTGATGACATTGACGCCGCCTGCGGCCAGCTGGTGGGCCGCGTGAAAGACCGCACGAAACGCAGCGCACGCTATATTCAATCCGTGCAGTTGGATGCTGACTAAACGGTGCTTATCTTGACTTCCGGCCAGCACGGCGCTTTGATGGACACGTTTTTTATTCGTCGTGTTGACGGTTAGCTGGCAATTTTCACCATGAGGGCAACCATGATCTGTCACTGCAGGCGCTTCGACCCGTTTAGGGTGCCCATACTCGCTGTGCTGTTGAGCAGCGTATGGCTAGCCGGCTGTGCCACATCTTCCCCATCGCCTCCAAAGGCAAGCGACGATGCCAAGTACGCCTACACCCAACTGGGCGTGGCCTACCTTGAGCAGGCCAACCTGCCGCGGGCGCATACCGCCCTGACCCGCGCGCTGGAGCTCGACCCGCAGCACGCCAAGGCGCTGCAGGCCCTGGCGCTGGTCTACCAGCAGCAGGGCGATGTCGAGCTGGCTCAGACCTATTTTCTAAAGGCGATAGACGCCGAGCCCGATTTCACCCAAGCCCGCAATAACTATGCGGCGTTTTTGTATCAGCAGGGGCAGATTTCGGCCGCCTGCGAACAGCTGGAACACGCGTCTGAAGATACCCAGTACGCCAATCGTGCCCAGCTATTTACCAACCTGGGCCAATGTTATCTGGCACTGGACGAATTTGATAAGGCGCGCGGCCATTTAACCCGCGCGCAGCAAATCGACCCGCGAGACCCACGCGGGTATTTAACCCTAGCCGAACTGGAATTTTCACAGGGCAATTACGAAAGCGCCCGGACGCCGCTGCAGACCTACCTGCAGCTGGCCGGCCCGGACCAGGCAACGCTGGAAATGGCGATGAATATCGCCCGCGTCACAGGCGATGACGCCTTGGCAGCCGACTACCAGCGCCAGCTTGGCACGTATTGATTGATGCCCTGATCACCTAATTTATTTAAGGATGCTCAGCCATGAGCGAGACACCGTTACAAGATAGTGCCACTGCTTCTCGTACCCACGCCTCCCCCGGCGAACTGCTCTCGCGTCAGCGTGAACAGCTCGGCGTGCCGCTAAGTGACGCTGCCCGTGCGCTCAACCTGCGCCCTGCCGTGGTCGAAGGGCTCGAACAGGACCGCTACGACGAGATTCCGGTGACCGCCTACCGCCGCGGCTACCTGCGCGCCTACGCCAAGTACCTGGGCCTGGATGACCGGCTGGTGCTGGACGCCTACCAGGAGCGCTTTGGTGCGGCAGACGCCGAACGCAAGGTGGCCCCGGTGTCCGTCAATCGCCCGCCTTCGAAGCTGGGCGCCTGGCTGTTCAGGCTGGTAACGGTACTGATCATTGCCGCGCTGATTGGCGTGACCGTGATGTGGTGGCAAAGCCGTGGCGGCAGCGAGCCGCCAAGCTTCGATGGAAGCTCCATGGAAGAAGAGGGCGAGCTGCCGCCCGCCGCCGAGGAAGGCGCCGAGCCCGCGCCGCCCACTTCGCCCGCGCTCTCTTCAGAGCAGCCTTCCGCACGTACTGCGCCACAAGGCGATGCCGATACCGGTGAAGACGCCCCGGCCGAAAGCGATGCAAGCGATGCGCCTGCCGCTACGGTAAACGACGTGGCCGCTCTGGTTGTCGCCGCCAACGCTGAAAACGCAAGCTCCGAGGAAGAAGAGACTCAGGAGGCTGACGCGCCTACCGGCAGCGCCAACCGCCTGGAACTTACCTTCAACGAGCAGTCCTGGACCGAAATTTTCGACGCCAACAACCAGCGCGTGTTCGTTGGCCTGCAAACGCCGGGCACCACCGCCACAGTGGAAGGTGAGCCGCCGTTTCGTTTGACCGTAGGAAACGCCACTGGCGTCGAGCTGCGCTACCAAGGTGAGCAGGTCAACCTTGCGCAACGCGCCGGCGCCAACAATGTCGCCCGATTTACCCTGGGAGAGTGACCCGTCCTATGCACGCCCCTTCTCCGATAAAACGCCGCCAGTCTCGCCAGATTCACGTAGGTAATGTGGCGGTAGGCGGAAATGCGCCCATTTCCGTACAGAGCATGACCAACACCAACACGCTGGACGTGGCGGCAACCGTTGGGCAGATCCAGCAGCTGGAAAAAGCCGGTGCTGACATCGTCCGTGTTTCCGTACCGGACATGGACGCCGCCGAAGCCTTTGGCAAGATCAAGAAGCTTGTCGATGTACCGCTGGTCGCGGATATTCACTTCGACTACAAGATCGCCCTGCGCGTGGCGGAGCTTGGCGTTGACTGCCTGCGCATCAACCCCGGCAACATTGGCCGCGAAGACCGCGTGCGCGCGGTGGTCAGCGCTGCCCGCGACCACGGCATCCCGATCCGTATCGGCGTCAACGCAGGCTCGCTGGAGAAGGACCTGCAGAAGAAGTACGGCGAACCCACGCCTGCCGCTCTGGTAGAGTCGGCCATGCGCCATATCGACCACCTGGACCGGCTCGACTTTCAAGAGTTCAAGGTCAGCGTCAAGGCCTCCGACGTGTTCATGGCCGTGGCCGCCTACCGCGAGCTTGCCACGCGCATCGAACAGCCGCTTCACCTGGGGATTACCGAAGCCGGCGGCCTGCGCTCGGGCACGGTGAAATCCTCCATTGGCCTTGGCATGCTGTTGATGGATGGCATTGGCGATACCATCCGCGTCTCGCTTGCCGCCGACCCGGTGGAAGAGATCAAGGTCGGTTTTGACATGCTCAAGAGCCTGCGGCTGCGCGCCAAGGGTATCAATTTCATCGCCTGCCCCAGCTGCTCGCGCCAGAACTTCGACGTCATCAGCACCATGAACCAGCTCGAGGAGCGCCTGGAAGACGTGATGACACCGCTGGATGTTTCCGTGATCGGCTGCGTGGTCAATGGCCCGGGCGAGGCCAAGGAGACCGATATCGGCCTGACCGGCGGCAGCCCCGCGAACCTTGTGTATATCGACGGCAAGCCCGCCAGCAAGCTGCGTAACGACCACTTGGTGGATGACCTGGAGCGGCTGATCCGCGAAAAAGTGCGCCAAAAACAGCAGCAAGAAGATGACATGATTGCCCGCAGCGTCTAACCGCCGGGACCGTGCATCAGCCAGGATGCAGAACAAGGAGTTTTCATTGAGCAAGTCCGCCGCTAAAAAGATTCAAGCCATCCGTGGAATGAACGACCTGTTGCCCAGCGATAGCCCTCGCTGGCAATTTTTTGAGGCCAAGGTGCGCCAGTTGATGCTGCGCTACGGCTTTGACGAGATTCGCACGCCCATCGTCGAGCAGACTGCGCTGTTCGCCCGCTCCATCGGCGAAGTGACGGATATCGTCGAAAAGGAGATGTACACGTTTGAGGACCGCAACGGCGACAGCCTGACCCTGCGTCCGGAAGGCACCGCCAGCTGCGTGCGGGCGGCCATGGAGCACGGCCTTTTGTACAACCAGACCCAGCGTCTCTGGTACCAGGGCCCGATGTTTCGTCACGAACGTCCGCAGAAGGGCCGCTACCGCCAGTTCCACCAGGTAGGGGTTGAAACCTACGGCTTCGACGGCCCGGATATCGATGCCGAAGTGATCCTGCTCTCGGCCCGGCTGTGGAAAGAGCTTGGTCTGCTGGAACATGTCACGCTTGAACTCAATTCGCTGGGCTCATCTGAGGCGCGTGCGGCCTACCGCGACCTGTTGGTGGCCTATTTTGAACAGCACCACGAGGTGCTGGATGAAGACTCCCTGCGCCGCCTGACCAGCAACCCGCTGCGCATTCTGGACTCCAAGAACCCGGCCATGGCCGAGATGCTCGACGGCGCGCCGCAGTTGATGGATCACCTGGATGACGAATCCCGCGAGCACTTCGAGCAGCTCAAGGCCATGCTCGACGCCGCAGGCGTGCCTTTCGTGGTCAACCCACGCCTGGTGCGCGGGCTCGACTACTACTGCCGCACGGTGTTCGAATGGACCACCACGGCGCTGGGCAGCCAGGGCACGGTATGCGCTGGCGGCCGCTACGACGGCCTGGTCGAGCAGCTGGGCGGCAAGCCCACACCCGCCGTCGGGTTCGCTATGGGCATCGAGCGCCTCATTCTGCTGCTGGAAACGCTGGATCTCGTGCCTGACGAAGCGCTTGGCGGCTGCGATGTCTATGTTGTGCCCATGGACGATAGCGCCACGGTTGCCGCACTGACGCTCGCCGAGCAGCTTCGTAGTGAGCTCCCCGATCTGCGCCTTCAACTGCACTGCGGCGGCGGCAGCTTCAAGAGCCGCATGAAGAAGGCGGACAAGAGCGCGGCGGCCATTGCCATCTTGCTGGGCGAAGATGAACTGGCCAAGCAGCAGGTAACGCTCAAGTTCCTGCGCGATGACCGCGAACAGCAGCATGCACGCCAGGCCGAACTCGCCTCCACGCTTGGCGAACTGCTGGCTCGCTGAGCCGTTGAACCGGCGCTGCGCGCCTACCAATCACTTATCGTCGCTATGGAGCGGCGATATCATGCAATAGGAGACCGCCCGTGGCGGATCGAAGCGAAGAAGAGCAGCTGGATGTAGCCAAGCGCTGGTGGAAAGAGAACGGCACCTCGCTGATTGCCGGTGCCGTGCTGGCCGCCGCCGGTGTGTTTGGCTGGAACGCCTGGCAGAACTATCAGCAAGGCCAGTCGGAAGCCGCCTCGGTCCGCTATCAGCAGCTGGTCAGCATCGCGACGGCCAATGAGCTGGACGAGCAGCAGACCGCCGGCGCCCGCGAACTGATTGCCGAGCTGACCGACGATTACGGCAAGACGCTGTACGCCGATCTGGCACGTCTGCTGGATGCCCGCATCTCCGTGCAGCAAGATGATCTCGACGCCGCTCGGGAAGCACTTGAACAGGTGGCCGACGACTCCTCGCACCGCTACGTTCAAAGCCTTGCCTGGCTACGCCTGGCGCGTATCGAAGTGGAGAGCGACAACCCTGACGCTGCCCTCGAGCTGCTGGATGAGCCGATCAGCGATTCCCTGGCTGCTCAGCAGGCCGATGTTCGCGGTGATGCCTACGCCGCCCTCGGCCAGACCGACCAGGCCAGAAGCGCCTGGCAGGACGCCATGGCACTTGCCCAAGAGCAGGACCAAACGCTTTACGGCGTGCAATTCAAGCTTGACGATCTCGGCGCCGAGGAGGCGACACAATGATGACTCTGCGACTTTCCAAACAGATCATGCGCGTGACCTTCGGCGCCGCCGCCATTGCCCTGCTGGCCGGCTGTGCCAGCAAGGGTGAGCCCGCTTACACGCCAAAAGAGCTGCAAAGCTTTAATGAAACCGCCACGCTCGATACCCAGTGGCGCCAGAACGTAGGCAATGGCCTTGGTCGCGCACGCTACCCCATCGCCCCGGCCCGTGCAGGCAATACCGTTTTTGCCGCGGATGCCGAAGGCCTGGTCATGGCGCTCAACGCGGATAACGGCGACCGCAAGTGGCAGGTAGAGCTCGATACGCCGGTTTCAAGCGCTCTGACCGCCATTGCCGGCGAGGTGTACCTGGGCACGCGCAACGGCGAAGTCATCGCCCTTGACCAGCGCGACGGCAGCGTCAGCTGGCGTGCACGGGTCTCCAGTGAAGTACTCGCCGCCCCCCAGGCCAACCAGCAGTTGCTGATCGTTCAAAGCGTGGACGGCCAGGTGACCGCCCTGGATCGCGCCTCCGGCCAGGAGCGCTGGGTCTATACCAGCTCCCAACCAGCGCTTACCCTGCGCGGCACCGGCACGCCCACGGTCATTGATCCGGTCACCTTCGCTGGCCTGGCCAACGGTCGCCTGGTGACGCTGGATAACCGCAGCGGCCAGCCCCTTTGGGACTTGCAGATTGCCACGCCTTCCGGTCGCAGCGAAGTCGAGCGCCTGGTGGATCTTTCCGGCCAGCCGCTGATCACTCCGGATGGCCGCCTGTTCGTCACCAGCTACAACAGCCGCGTCGTGGCGCTGGAAGCCACTCAGGGAAGCGTTATCTGGGAAAGCAGCCTCTCCAGCCGCAAGACGCCGCTGATGGTGGGCGATTACCTGTTCGTGGTCACCGACGATAGCCAGGTAGTTGCCCTGGATGCCGGTACCGGCCAGGAAATCTGGCGCAACGACGATCTTGAAGACCGCTGGCTGACCGCCCCGGCCTTTGCCGATGGTAACCTGGTATTTGGCGATTTCGAGGGCTATGTCCACCTGATCGACGCGCGTAGCGGCGACCTTACCGGCCGCACACGGGTCCACAAATCCGGTATCAGCGTGGCCCCGGTTACCGAAGGCAACACCATTCATGTCCAGGCCAACAATGGTCGCCTGGAAACCCTGGAAGTCACTCCATGACACCCGTCATTGCTTTAGTCGGTCGCCCCAATGTGGGCAAATCGACGCTGTTTAACCGACTGACGCGCTCGCGTGATGCGTTGGTCGCTGATTTTCCCGGCCTGACCCGTGACCGCAAGTACGGTAACGGCATGCTGGGCAACAAGAGCTACACCGTCATCGATACCGGCGGCATCAGCGGTGATGAAGAAGGCATCGATGCGGCAATGGCCGAGCAGTCGCTTGCCGCGATCGATGAAGCCGATATCGTCTTGTTCCTGGTGGATGCCCGCGCCGGCCTGAACGTGGCCGACGAGGCCATCGCCAACCACCTGCGGGTCAATCAGAAGAAAACCTGGCTGGTGGTCAACAAGACCGACGGCCTGGAAGAGCACTCGGCCATGGCCGACTTCTGGAAACTGGGCCTTGGCGACCCGTGCCCGATTGCCGCCGCCCATGGGCGCAATGTCTCCACCCTTATGGATACCGTGCTGGAGCCGTTCCCCGAGCGCGACGCCAGCATTCCGGCAGATACCGGCAGCAAGGGTATTCGTATTGGTGTCATCGGCCGCCCGAACGTGGGCAAATCCACGCTGGTCAATCGCCTGCTCGGCGAAGACCGCGTGGTCGTGTTCGATGAAGCGGGCACCACGCGCGATGCCATCGAGATTCCCTTCGAGCGGCGTGGCAAACCCTACGTATTGATCGACACGGCAGGTGTGAGGCGGCGCAAGAACGTCAGTGAAATCGCCGAGAAGTTCTCGATCATCAAGACGCTGGATGCGATCAAAGAGTGTCACGTGGCAGTGATGGTGCTGGATGCGCGCAATGGCCTGGTCGAGCAGGATATGCACCTGCTGGATTACGTGCTGACCACCGGACGCGCGCTGGTACTGGCCATCAACAAGTGGGATGGCCTGGAAAGCGACGCCAAGGAGAAGATGCGCTCGGATATCAAGCGCCGCCTGGGATTTGCCGACTACGCCGAAATGCACTTTATCTCGGCGCTGCACGGCACCGCGGTAGGCGACCTGTACCCCTCGATTGACCGAGCGTTCAACGCGGCCAACGCGCACTGGTCTACCAACCGCCTGACCACGCTGCTTCAGGATGCGGTCAGCCAGCATCCGCCCCCCATGGTCAATGGGCGGCGTATCAAGCTGCGCATGGCCCACCAGGGCGGCAGCAACCCGCCGATTATCGTGGTACACGGCAACCAGACCTCATCGGTGCCCGAAGCCTATCGTCGCTATCTGATCAACACCTTCCGCAAGGTGTTGAAAGTACGCGGCACACCCATGCGCTTCGAGTTCCGCTCCGGCGACAACCCGTTTGACCACATGGCCGGCGCCAGCGATAAAGAGAAAGCCAAGAAGCGCGAGCTCAACCGGACCAAAGAGGCGCGCCAGAAGCGCCGCTGAGGTTACGCACTATCTCGCCCGCTTTATCGCAACGCCTGCCGTCACCGGCAGGCGTTTTTTATACTTGACAGAAACCCGCGCGGGCCCTCAAATAGCCGCGCTTTTTAGCCCACCACTGCTGGCGTGTACCAGCACTTGCCCTTCCCGGGAGGGAATCTATGCGTTATGCCGTTCGTTACTGGCGCTGGCTGGTAACTCTGGGACTGGCCAGCCTGCTTACTGGCTGCCTGGCCCTGCCCCAAACCGGGCTGTTTGCGTTTCGCTTGGCGGTGACCTCGCTGGGCGTTGAGGACGTGCGTATTGGCCCTTACAGCCTCAATGCGGGTCTGGATACCAGCGACCTGAGCAGCCTGCTGGCCTCGAGCCTGGGGGCGGGCAGCCTGCCGGTTCAGGCGACCCTCGCCATGGGCCTGGGCCTGCCGCCGGGCATGCCGGCGGTGGCCATGTCAGGGTTCAACTGGACGCTGAACATGCCGGGCGTAGACCCGGTCAAGGGCCAGTACTCTCAGGATGTGGCGCTGACGCCTGGCGATGATGCCAACCTGCGCCTGCCGCTGGCCTTTGATGTGTTGGGCACCGACACGCAGAAGATGGCGCCCATGGTCAATCTGGCCAAGCAGCTTGCCGCACAGGGCGAGCTGCCGGCGGGCAGTGAGCTGGCGATTACCCCCGGAGACCTGCGCGGGCTGGGCATGACGCTGCCCGCTGGGTTACTGACGCCTACCATCCGCCTTAACGTAGGACCGGATGGTCAGCTGATTCCGCAGCGCTAGGCTTTTAGACGTTTGCGCCCACCCAGGACGCAAACGTTGGCTCGGCTCAGCGTGCATACCTTTCCTCTGGCAAGCAGGGTTACAATAGGGGAATTGATTTACCACTCTTAGTGGTTATCTTGTGTGCAGGGAACTCATTCGTCTAGAAGGAAACCATCTCATGCGTTGGCTTCGTCCATTTGCGGTTACCGCGTTGTGCGCCTCCTTGGCCGCTTGCTCTACTTCGCCCACCGGGCGTTCACAGCTTCTGCTGCTCTCCGATGATCAGCTCAATGAAATGGGCCAGCAGGCGTTTGCCCAGTACCAGCAGGATATTCCTACCGCCGGGCAGGCCAGCCACCGCTACGTGCAGTGCATCACCAACGCGATTGTCGATGTCCTGCCTACCGAGCAGCGCAATCTTGACTGGCAGATCCGCGTGTTCGAATCCGAGCAGCCCAACGCTTTCGCGCTGCCCGGCGGCTACATGGGCGTGAACACCGGCATGCTCAATGTGGCGACCAATCAGGACCAGCTGGCGGCGGTCGTCGGCCATGAGATCGGTCACGTGCTGGCCCGTCACGCCAACGAGCGTGCCTCTACGCAGAACGCCACCTCGCTTGGCCTTTCGGTGATCTCCAGCGCCTCCGGCATGCAGACCCCGGGCGGTCAGCAGTTGATGGGCGTGCTGGGCATGGGTGCGCAGTACGGCATTGCCCTGCCCTTCTCACGCCGTCATGAAAGCGAAGCCGATATCATCGGCCTGGATTTGATGGCTCAGGCAGGATTTGATCCGCGTGAGAGCGTCACGCTTTGGGAGAACATGCAGGCAGCCTCCGGCGGCAGCGCGCCCCCGGCGTGGATGTCGACACACCCCAACCAGGGTCAGCGTATTCAAGGCCTTCAGGCCAACATGGATGGCGCCCTGGCCACTTATGAGCAGGCACGCAGCAGCGGGCGGGCGCCTAACTGCCAGCGCCCCTGAGCGCAGGCGTTACCGCGCAGCACAGCCGCCAACCAGAAAGGGCCGAGTTCACTCGGCCCTTTCCTATTTTCAGCATAGTACTGGTGACTGTTCAGCATAGTACTGGTGACTGTTTAGCATAGTACTAGTGACTGTTCAGCATACGGCGCAGTGTCTGTCGCACCTGAGTAGTATCCGGGCGTACGTTGCGCCATAGATAGAACGCTTCCGCTGCCTGCTCCACCAGCATGCCCAGCCCATCCAGGCGCTTGGCACCGTGGGTGCCGGCCCATTTCAGAAACACCGTCTGATCCGCGCCGTACATCATGTCGTAGGCCCAGGCGCCGTCGGCAAACAGGTTGCCGGGCAGCGGCGGCAGGTCACCGGAAAGGCTGGCGCTGCTGCCATTGATGACCACATCGAACGGCCCCTTGGCCGCCTTGAATCCGCCGCTGTGCAGCTCGCCCAGGTCGGAAAAGTCCTCGGCCAGCTGCTCGGCCTTTTCGGCGGTGCGGTTGACCACCATGACTTCGCTAGGGTGCTCTGCCAGAAGCGGCTCAAGAATCCCCTGCACTGCGCCGCCTGCGCCCACTACCAGAACGCGCTTTTCAGCAAGCGTTACACGGTGGTATTTCAGGTCGCGGATCAGGCCAACGCCGTCGGTGTTATCACCGTAGGTCAGGCCATTGCCTCCCACCGTCAATGTATTGACCGCCTTGGCACGCTGGGCGCGCTTGCTCAGGGTATCGCACAGCGCGTAGGCGTCGTTCTTGAACGGTACGGTTACATTGGCCCCCCGGCCGCCGTGCAGGACAAAGTCGCGCCAGGCGTTGGCAAAGTCATCGCGGGGCGCCTTTTTTGCCGTGTATTCCAGCGCCTGCTGTGTCTGCTGAGCGAATTCGGCGTGGATCAGTGGCGACTTCGAGTGCTCGATCGGGTTACCGAATACGCAGTAAAGGTCACTCATTAGCGCGCTCCTGTGCGGTGTGTACATTGCCCAGCGGGGCTTTGCCGTCGAGCAGGTAATCCATGAGGCATTACTCGATACCCAGCCAGTCGCGGGCGACCAGATAGTCGTTCAGCCGCGCTTCGGGGCTATCCGGCGCGGGCGTGTAGGCATACTCCCAGCGCGCCAGGGGCGGCATCGACATCAGAATCGACTCGGTTCGGCCGCCGCTTTGCAGGCCGAACAGCGTCCCCCGGTCCCATACCAGGTTGAACTCGACGTAACGCCCGCGCCGGTAGAGCTGGAACTCGCGCTCGCGTTCACCGAAGGCATCATGCTGGCGGCGCTCTACAATCGGAAGATAAGCTTCCAGAAAGCTGTCACCCACCGCACGCTGAAACGAGAAACACTCCTCGAAACTGCCTTCATTCAAGTCATCAAAGAATAGCCCACCCACCCCGCGAGTTTCATCGCGGTGCTTCAGGTAGAAGTACTCATCGCACCAGGCCTTGTAGCGGGGGTATACCTCCTCGCCGAAAGGGTCGCAGGCACGCTTGGCCACCTGGTGCCAGTGCGTCACATCCTCGAGCACCGGATAGTAGGGGGTAAGGTCAAAGCCGCCGCCAAACCACCATACCGGCGTCTCGCCCGCCTTTTCGGCGATAAAAAAGCGTACGTTGCCGTGGCTGGTGGGCACGTGCGGGTTTTCCGGATGCAGCACCCAGGAAACGCCGACAGCATGAAAGCTGCGTCCGGCGAGTTCCGGGCGGGCCGCCGTTGCCGAGGGCGGCAGCTGCGCGCCATAGACGTGCGAAAAGTTGACGCCGCCCTTCTCGAACACGCCGCCGTTTTCGATCACCCGGGAACGCCCGCCACCGCCCTCTTCGCGCTGCCAACTGTCCTCTTTGAACGTCGCTTTACCGTCAGCCGCCATCAGGCCCTGGCATAGCCGGTCCTGGAGGTCGAGCAGGTACTGTTTGACGTCGTCTAGATGCTCGTGGGCCACGGTATCTCCAACATTGTGCCTAGGGTGTAGATAACAATAGTACGGCGTAAGCATTAAGGGGTGAAGGGCAGATTGGCAAAAGCCAGGCCGGCTCCTGGCCCTTACGGCCGCGCCTGAAAACGTGCCAGCGCCCGGTGGTAAGCGCCGCTTCGCACTGCCCGGCTGATCATCGGCATGGCGCTTTTGATCCCGGCCCGTACCAGCCGACGCTGTACCCAGGGCATGTCCAGCTCAAGCTGATTCGCCGCCCACTCCGGAAGCAGATCGATGCCTGCGCGCATGAACAGCGCCCCGGCCGGGCGAACGACCAGATGCCGCGGCGGGGCGTTCAGCAGCACCTGTACCACTTCCCGGGTGCGCTCATCGCAGACGAGCTCGCACCGCTGGGCGTCAAGGTACGCCTCGATGGCCGCGCAGCTGTCCGGCACGTTGCGCGCCCCAAGCGCCTCGGCGATACAGGCGGTCTCGAAAAAGTAGCGGTCCTGCTGTTCACGCGCGAGATGGGGGTTCCGGTAACGCAGGTGCGCGGCCATGAAACGGCTCATCTCGGCAACGTGCACCCAGGTGAGAAGCGCCGGGTCATCCGCCGAGTAAGCACGACCGTCGGCGGTATGGCCGCGTACCTTGGCGTGTACCCGCCGCACCCGGCTGATCACGGCTTCAGCCTGTTCGAAGGTGCCGAAGCTGGTGGTGGCGATAAAGTCGCCGGTGCGCCTCAGGCGCCCGACCATGTCATGGCGGAAGTTGGAGTGGTCCCACACCCCGGCCAGCGCCAGCGGATGCAGCATCTGCAGGAGCAGCGCGCTGATCCCGCCGCACATCATGGGGGTAAAATCGCCATGCAGGTTGCGCACCAGGCCATCCAGAGGAAAGGGGCCGGGATATTGCGCGGCGCGCGCCTCGCCCAGACGCGCCGCCATGGCGTCGTACAGGTAGGTGGTCACGACTAGGCGCGCATCACTTTGCCCGTCACCAGGTCGCGGATGGTGCTGGGGCGCTCCTGCCCGCCAAGCTCACCCGTCAGAATGGCGCCCAGCTCCTCACCGAATATCTCATGCACGTGTGTAGCACTCATGGCCGGTGGATCCCCGGCACGGTTGGCCGAGGTAGACACCAGCGGCCCGCCGAACGCCTCGCACAGGGCTTTCATCAGCGGGTGGTCGGTCACGCGCAGGGCCACGCACTGGTGTGCACCGCGCACCAGTGCGTGGCTGCGGCCGTTATCCGGCACCAGCCATGTATTGGGACCGGGCCAGCTGGCCGCCAGCGGAGCATGCAGCTCCATTGGAAGCTTGTTCAGCCAGGGCTGGAACTGCTGAATGTTCGCCGCCACCAGAATCACGCCCTTGGCCGGGTCGCGGTCCTTCATGCGCATCAGGCGAGTGAGCGCTTCGTCGTTATCCGGGTCGCAGCTTAGCCCCCACACGGCTTCGGTAGGGCAGGCAATGACGCCCCCTGCCTGTAGCGCATTAACGGCAGCTTCGAGGTCGATGGCCGATTTCATGGCAACTCCTGCTCTATTAAAGGCGACGGACGATGATGAGTATGCGCCTATTTTATCACGGCCTGGGCACGCGTACCCAACCACCCGCCCGCTGGGCTACCCAGCCATCAAGCTCCAGCATCAGCAGCCGCTGCTGGCAGCCACTCACGCTTTCACCACTGGTCTGCACCAGTACATCGATGGGAGTAGGCGTTGCTGAAAGCGCGTTGAGCAGCGTATCCGGCACCGCTTCGCTTGGTGCCTCCACGGCTATTGGGGTCGGCGGTTCCGTGCCCAGTTCTGCGAGACCAGGTTCCGGTAGAAAGGTGCTTGCCCACTGCTGCAGCTCTTCGAGCATGTCGTCAACGTGACGCACCAGCGTGGCGCCATGACGTAGCAGGTGCAGGCAACCCTGGGCCTGCACGTTATGTATCGACCCTGGCAGGGCAAACAGCTCCTTGCTCTGCTCGAGGGCCAGCCGCGCACTCACCAGCGAGCCGCTTTTCTCCGTGGCCTCGACCACCAGTGTGCCGAGCGCCAGGCCGGTCACGATACGGTTACGCCGGGGAAAGAACGCTGGTCGGGCAGTGGTTCCCGGCGGATGCTCGGACAGCAGCAGCCCGCCCGGCGCCTGGCTAAGCTGCTCGTGCAGGTCGCGGTGCCGGGCGGGGTAGATGACATCCACACCGCAGCCCAGCACGGCAATGCTGGTACCGCCAGCGGCCAGCGCCGCGCGCTGGGCAATGCCATCCACACCCAGCGCCATACCGCTGACCACGCACCAGCCGCGGCGGGCAAGCTCACGGGCAAACCCCTGGGCGTTGGCACTGCCCTCGGCGGTGGGTTTGCGCGTACCCACCATGGCAAGCTTTGGGCCATTGAGCGCGTGCAGGTCGCCCTGGGCCCAGAGCACCGCCGGCGGGTCGTCTATTTCATCGAGAAGCGCGGGCCAGGCCGGGTGGTGGCGATGCAGGATATGCCGGTTGGAAGCACCCTGCTCCCAGTCAAGGGACACCTTGACCGCTTCCTGAAGCGGGCTGCGTTCAGGGTGTTCGAGCCAGAGCCGCAATGCACTTGCCGCATTGCTGGGCAGCGCGGCAAGCCAACCTTCCGGCCAGCGCGGTTTGCGCCGTACCAGTTGATGAATACGCAGCGCCCCCATTCCCGGCAGGGCGTTGACCGCTAACCACTCCTTGGCCTCCATCCGCTCTCCTCAGCGCCTGATGCCAGGCGCGTTGATGTCATGAGTCGGGCTAACCACGCGGTCACCCACTTCCAGCACGTGAGACGCCTGCGTCACCAGGGCATAGCTGACCCGCTGGTAAGGCTTGATCACCAGCACCTGGCCCGCGGGCGAATCCGGCAGCCGGGCCTTGGCGCCGGTGCGCGGGTCGTCAATCAGTGCACCGGCCTGATTTACCTGAAGCACATGCCCCGGCTGCAGGCCATCCCGCGTGCCCACATCCAGCGTAATGACCTGCAGGCGGCCAATGAAACGCAGGCCACCCGGCACGGCCAGAATGCGCCCGGCAACCGCTGATGCAGGCGGGTGCGGTGCCAGCGCCTGAGGGCTCAAGGGGTGCTCGAGCGGCAGCACAAGGTCATTGCTCAGCACCTCTCGCTGTGCGCTCAGTACCGCCAGCTGGCTGATATCGCCCTCGCCGTGCAGCCACCGCGCCTCGCCTATATAAAGAAGTTCATGCCCCAGCAGTGCGCCCTGCTCATCGAGGTAGCGGGCCCCTGGGCGGTAAATTCCAAGCCGCGCCTCTGGCGGTACATGTCCGCGCGCATATAGCGTGTCGCCTGCGCCACTCATCAGCCGTTCACCCTCCCCGGCCAGCACGTAAGCCTGCGCTGGCAAGGTGTCACTGGGCTCTACGATACGGTGGCCACGCAAGAACGCCTCGATCACCGAGGGAGATACGTCTTGCGCGCTGACCAGTTGCACCCCACCCGATTGAACCATGCCCAGCAGCAGGCCCACGACAAGAGTGCTTTTCAACCAGGCACTCCAAGCGCCGGCGGTTGTCCTGGCAGGTATGGGCGTGCGTATCGTCATGCGGTTTTCCAGTGCTGATGAGTCGCGCGGTTTAGCGTTTTCCAGACCGCGCAGCAATCCCCAGAGCAATGCCCAGAAGGGTAGCCTGCGTGCTATAGTATCCGGCAGAAAAGTACCCGGCCGCGGTTACCCGGCCTTTACTCCAGATTCAGCTGAACGGTGATTGTAATCCCATGGCCAAACTACCTATTCTTGAATTCCCCGACGAGCGCCTGCGTACCAAGGCAGTCGCGGTGGAAGCCGTTGACGACGAGGTCAAAAAGCTCGTCGACGATATGCTAGAGACCATGTACGACGCCCGCGGCATCGGCTTGGCGGCGACCCAGATCGACGTCCACCGCCGCGTGGTGGTGATGGATGTCAGCGAAGACAACTCTAAGCCGCTGGTACTGATCAACCCCCGTTACACGCCCATTGGCGACGAGAAAGAGCCGCTTTCCGAGGGTTGCCTGTCGATTCCCGAGTACTACGCCGAAGTACCCCGCTATCTCAAGGTCAAGCTGAATGCCCAGGATCGCAACGGCGAGGCTTACGAGCTCGAGGCCGATGGCCTGCTGGCACACTGCATTCAGCACGAGTACGACCACCTTGAGGGCGTACTGTTTGTTGACTACCTTTCGCCGCTGAAGCGCGATCGCGTCATGAAAAAGATGCAGAAACGCCACAAGCAGATGCAGGACGACGCATAACGCTCAACGCGTTTTAGCACAGTTTACTTCGGCTTTGGTAGTCGCCCGGGTAAAAAGTGCGGCGTAAAACGCGCAAGGTCGAGAAGCCCGGCGATCACAACAGTCGTTGTATGCCTTTGCTTCTCGGCCTTTATTGTGGGTTTGAGCCTTCTCTTTTTTCAGTCAGCAGGTATTTATTGTCATGTCACAGTTGCGCGTTGTTTTTGCGGGCACCCCCGATTTCGCAGCCTCTAGCCTGGCCGCTCTGCTTGAGAGCCATCATCAGGTGGTGGCGGTGTATACCCAGCCCGACCGCCCCGCCGGCCGCGGCCGCAAACTCACGCCCAGCCCCGTGAAAAAGCTGGCTCTTGAACATGATTTACCGGTCTATCAGCCGCAGACGCTGAAAGATGCCGATGCCCAGGCCGAACTCGCCGCCCTGAACGCCGACATCATGGTCGTGGTCGCCTACGGCCTGCTGCTTCCTCAGGCCGTGCTGGACATCCCCCGGCTTGGCTGCATCAACGTGCATGCCTCGCTGCTGCCGCGCTGGCGCGGCGCCGCGCCCATTCAGCGCGCCATCGAAGCCGGCGATTCCGCCTCGGGCGTTACCATCATGCAGATGGATGCCGGGCTCGACACCGGCGATATGCTGCACGAGGTGCGCACGCCCATTACGCCGCGCACTACCGGCGGTGATCTTCACGACCGCCTGGCGATTCAGGGCGCCCATGCGCTGGTCAGCGTGCTGGACGAGCTTGCCCAGGGCAAGGCAAGCGCCACTCCCCAACCTCTTGAAGGCGTTACTTACGCCACCAAGCTGAGCAAGGCCGAGGCCGAGCTCGATTTCACCCAGCCCGCTGAAGCGCTTGCCCGCAAGATCCGCGCCTTCAACCCCTGGCCCGTGGCGTGGTGCCAGCTGGGCGACGACCGCCTGCGTCTGCTGATGGCAAGCGTGGAACCCGGCGAGCACGCGCCGGAACCACCTGGCATGCTGCTTGCCCACGGTGACGACCATCTGCGTATTGCCTGCGGCGCTGAAGGCCGCGAGGTGCTGTGCGTAAGCAGTGCCCAGCTGCCGGGCGGCAAGGCCATGGCAGTACGTGACCTGCTCAATGCCCGCCACGCGCGGCTGACCACCGGCACGCGCCTTGGTCAGTCTGAATCCCAGCAAGGAGACTCCCTATGAGCCAGCAACGCCCCGCGCAGAAAGGCCGCACTTCAGGCAACAGCGGCCAGGACGTTCGCGCCGCCGCTGCCCGTGCCCTGGCACCGGTAATCGCCCAGCAGGGCTCTCTGGCCAGCCTGGACGAGCACAGCGTCGTCGCCCGTGACCGCGGCCTCTTGAAAGAGCTCTGCTACGGCACCTGCCGCCAGCTGCCGCGTCTGGAGGCGCTGGCCAACACCTTGCTCAAGCAGCCGTTCAAGAAGCGCGACAGCGATATTCACGCCCTGCTGCTGGTGGGCATCTATCAGCTGCTTTACATGCGCATCCCGGCTCACGCGGCGGTAGGCGAAACCGCAGGGGCTGCGCGCCTGCTGGGCAAGGAGTGGGCGACCCGCGTGCTCAACGGCTGCCTGCGCCGGCTTCAGCGTGAATCCGAAGCGCTTCAGGCAAGCGTCGATAAAGATGAAAGCGTGGCGCTTGCCCACCCTCGCTGGCTGCTGGATGCCCTGCGCAACGCCTGGCCCGAGCAGTGGCGTACCATTGTCGAGGCCAACAATCAGGCCGGTCCCATGACGCTGCGCGTCAACCAGCACCACAACGACCGCGAAGCCTATCTCGAGCGCCTGGTCGAGCAGGGGCTGAGCGGCGAGCTGTGCGCCCACGCACCGGACGCCATCACGCTCGAGACGCCTTGCGATGTCACCACCCTGCCTGGCTTTGCCGAAGGCCACGTCAGCGTTCAGGATGAAGCGGCGCAGCTCTCGGCGGCGCTTCTGGGCCCGGCCTTGGCGCCGCGTGTAGGTGCCCACGTGCTGGATGCGTGCAGCGCCCCCGGCGGCAAGACCGCCCATCTGCTCGAGCAGTTCGATATCGCGCTGACCGCGCTGGACAGCGACAACCAGCGCCTCTCGCGAGTAGAGGACACGCTCACGCGCCTGGGCCTGTCAGCGGAGTTACAGCACGCCGATGCCACCCAGCGCGACTGGTGGAACGGCACGCCGTTTGAAGCTATTCTGCTGGATGCGCCCTGTTCCGGCACCGGCGTTATCCGGCGCCACCCGGATATCAAGACCCTGCGCCGCAAGGACGATATCCGCAAGCTTGCCAAGCTTCAGCAGCAGTTGCTGGATAACCTCTGGCCGATGCTGCGCGAAGGCGGCACGCTGCTGTATGCCACCTGCTCGGTGCTGCCTGAAGAGAACGCCAAGCAAATCGAAGCATTTCTGGCACGCACGCCGGATGCCCGTGTCACCACGCCCAATGACGTGGCCTGGGGAACTCCGAGCGGCCACGGTCGACAGCTGTTTCCCGAACCGGGGCGTCACGATGGCTTTTTTTATGCCAGACTAGAGAAGCGCACTGCTTGAGCATAAGCAGTGAATTCATGACTAAGGATGGAGATACCATGACTCATCACACCTACAAGCACGTAGAAATCACCGGCTCTTCCGAGAAAGGTATCGAGGAAGCCGTGCAGAACGCACTCGCCAAGGCATCAGAAACCATCCAGCACATGCGCTGGCTGGAAGTGACCGACACCCGCGGGCATATCGAAGATGGCCGTGTCGCCCACTGGCAGGTCACTGTCAAGGTCGGCTTCACGCTGGAATAAATCCTCACCTGCTTTTCGACGGCGGCTGGTTTACACTGGCCGCCGTCTTTATTGCAGCGCACTACGTAGTCCTTACGTTGCCCACTGCGCTGGCGCTTTTCATGGAACCGATGCTCAGTAATGAAAATCATCATTCTCGGCGCCGGCCAGGTCGGCGGCACCCTGGCGGAGCACCTCGCCCGCGAGGAAAACGACATCACCGTGGTCGACACGGACGCCAA
>NZ_PVTK01000002.1 GCF_003002925.1 Vreelandella songnenensis | reverse complement strand
AGGTGGCCGCTGCCGTAGGTGTGCCAGTTGAGCGCGGGAAGGTCGCCGAACTGACTTTGCTGCGGCGCGCCGTTGGCGGTGAGGGTATGGCGCTGTTCCCACTGCCAGGGGCTTCCGCCTTCGATACCTGCGTGGCGCTGCTGTTCGCCGGTCAGCCGTTGAGCATGGTCGTAGCTGAACGTCACTTCCCCATGGGCGTTGGTCACGCTCGCCAACTGTTCGTTAGTGCTCCAGCAATACTGCTCGGTGCTGGCGGGGGCGTGCTCGGTGGCGGTTAGATCAACGCACGTCCGTCAAAAGGGGCTTTCGACTCCTAGGGTTATTTTTCTATTGAATTAAGTGTCTATCCCTATATTTTAAAGCCGCTTTATCAACTCTCATAAAAATCCAAACTGCAACTACGGGAATTAGTATAGATAAAAGTACTGTCAGAGAAGTCTTTTCTAGATATTCTTTTTCCACTAGCAATCCTGGTATTCCAGCAGGAAAGATAAAAGGCATCATTATCCAAGTTAACTTGCCGTGGCTAGTGCGCCTAACAAGCGATTTTAGCCATAAATATAGTGGTATTTCAAGAATAAGAATTGTTGATAATATTAATAATGTGATCATTTTTACTGCCCTTCATCACTGTCAAAATAATTTTCAATACCTGATGCAACTCCTGTTGCACCTCCAATACCTTCTATAGTTAGACCTCCACGAGACATAGTTTCGTATTTTCTAACGTAATCAGATCTTATATTTCTGAATAACTTCCAAGAATCAGGCGATATGACTTTTCTTGATAGACCTCCTACAGAAGTTCCCAAATTAGCAGTATCAACAGCTAGATTGCCCATTTGCTCGCCCCCTGCCGCGATGGCGGCGCTACGTATGTATCCACTGTCTCCAGTGTAAGCTTCTTGTAAGCTATTAACACCCAGGCCTATCATTGGCCCGCCCAGCATACAGCCTGCAACTGTTGAGCAGAATGCTGCCCCAGTCATAATCTGTCCCGCGCCACCCAAATAGTTAGCACCAGTATTTACATACCCCCAAGCATTATCTCTAAATGGAGCTGTTGCTTTACTAATAGACTCATAGCCGCTGCGGACAGAGTTGGCTATAGATACTCTTGTTTCAGCAAAAAAACCTTCTAATCCCATGGGATCCACCATCCCAATAGGATTAGTCACATACCCATACAAATTTGTACCGCCATTTAGCCCAATCGGATCCTGACTAATATACCGCCCCTGCTGCGGGTCGTAATACCGATGGCGGTTGTAATAGAGCCCACTTTCTTCATCATGCCACTGCCCTTGAAAGCGAATCGGCTGATCAGTATTCCCACGCTCGTTCTTCACCGCCGTCCAATCATCAGGTTGCGCCTGCCATTTCGTTTCGCCGTTGGCGGCAACCAGTTGCATGGGCGTACCCAGCGCATCCGTGATGAAAGCGCTGAGGATATGGCCTTGCTGAGTATCATCGATGCGCAGCATGGGCACAAAACTGCTCGGCTCGTAGACGACCGTGGTGTGCTGACTATCGCTTTCTTCCCGAACGATGCGGTCGCCATCCCAGCCGTAGTGGGTGATGGTCGTGGTGCCGTTGGTGTGGCGCACGGTCTTGTTGATCCGGCGGCCCAGGCCGTCGTAGCGGTAGGCGGCCTCCGTGGTGTGGCCGTAGGCGCTGGTGTGGGTGAGGTTTACCAGGCGGTTTGCACCATCGTAGCCCATCATCAGGCGCTCGCCGTCCGGTTGTTGCCGCTCGATCATATTACCCGCCCCGTCGTAGCGGTAGCGGGTGCCGTTGAGCTGGCCGAGGCGGTTATCGGAAAGGGCCTGCTGGCCGTCCAGACGGTTACCGGCGGCGTCTACCGTGTAGCGGTGGGCCTGATCGCCGTGCTGGCTGCCGGTGAGGCGACCGGCGGCATCGTAGCTGTAGGCAATGACTTTGGATTGCTCGCCTTGCAGGGCGCGGAAGCTCATCCGGCCCAGGGCGTCGTACTGGTACTGCTGGCCGTCGTTTGCCTGCGCGCCGCGCAGGGTGAGGTGATCCAACTGGCCGAGGTTCGTATAACCGCGCTCCAGGATCAGCGGTTGGGTCTGGTCGCCATTGCCGAGGCTTACGCGACGCTGAGTTTCGCGGTGCAGGGCATCGGGCTCCAAGGCGATGTCAAGATTCAGGTCCGGCGCGCTCAGGCCGTGCAGGTGGCCACTGCCATAGGTGTGCCAGTTCAGCGCGGGCAGGTCGCCGAACTGGCTTTGCTGCAGCGCGCCGTTGGCGGTGAGGGTATGGCGCTGTTCCCACTGCCAGGGGCTTCCGCCTTCGATACCTGCGTGGCGCTGCTGTTCGCCGGTCAGCCGTTGAGCATGGTCGTAGCTGAACGTTACTTCGCCATGGTCGTTGGTAACGCTCATGAGCTGGCCATTGGTGCCCCAGCGGTAGTGTTCGCTGCTGACCGGTGCGTGTTCGGTCGCAGGCAGGTGACGGGCGGTAAGGCGACCAGCGGCATCGTACTCGTAGCGCGTGGCGAGCGGCTGGCCGTCCGGGCCGGGGCGGCCGGCCTCGATACGCTCGATCAGTTGGCCCGCTTCATCGTAGCGGTACTGCTGTTCACGGCCGTCGGGGCCGGTCTCGCTGGCCAGGCGGTCCATGGTGTCGTAGGCAAAGCGGTACACCGCGCCGTTGCCCAGGGTCAGCTCGCTGAGGCGGCCTACGTCGTCATAGGCGGTATATTGATGGCTGCCATCGGCCTCGATGCGCTGCACCGGGCGGCCGTGGTCGTCAAAGAAGAACTGCTGGCGGAAGCCTTGCGGGCCTTCCAGCTCGACCAGGCGACCTTGCGGGTCATAGTGATGGTGCCAGTGGGTGCCGTCGGGCTGTTGGGTGACAATACGGCGTCCCACTTCGTCGTGCTGGGTGCGGGTGATTTCCCCAAGGGCATTGGTGATGCTCGCCAGGTAGCCGTGGCGGTCGTAGGCGTACTCGGTACGCTGTTGCGAGCAGTCGATCTGAGCGGTGACCTGGCCCAGAGCGTTCCACTCGCGCTGGTGCGTCGCGCCCACCGCATCGGTGACCGTGGTAGGGCGGTCGGGCAGGCGCTCATCGTCATAGGCGAAGGCCGTGGTACCTTCCGGCCCGGTGACCGCGAGAGGATTGCCGCGCTCGCTGCGTTCAATTTGCCACTGCTGATTCTCGGGCCCTTTGATACCCACGGTGCTGCCTAGCCCATCGCGCTCCATCGTCCAATGTTGCCCATCCGGCGTGACCTGACCGATCACCTGGCCGTTCTCGTCGCGTTCGACCAGCGTCTCGCGGCCCAGCGGATCAATGGTCGCCACCTTGCGCCCGGCGCGGTCATAGCGAAATTCGATGCGCGAGCCGTCGGCGCGGGTGTGGGCGGTCCAGCGCTGGCCGGGGCCGCTGCCCACGAAGTGATACTTCTCCTCACGGCCCAGGCTGTCGGTGACCTGGGTGTGATCGACGTGATAGGTGTAACGTCGAGCGAGGCCGCCCGCTTCCTGCTGGCCGACCACGCGGCCGTCCGGGGCGTGGCGGTCCCAGGTGTAGTGGGCTTCCATGCCGCCAGGCACGCGGTGGGCAATCAGCATGTGATCCTGCCATTCAAATTCGCGCACCACCTCGCCATGGCGGTGGCGCACGGCGAGCAGGTCACCGGCGGCGCTGAACGAGTAGCGCACTAGCCAGTCGTCCTGAGCGCTGCCGTCGTGGTCCTGAACCAGCTTGACGCCGGTGAGGCGCTGACCGGCATCGTCGGCTTGCCGGGGCAGCAGGGCGTCGTAGACGAACTGGTAGTGGCGCCCGGCGCTGTCGATCACGCGGGTCAGCAGGCCATTGTCCCACTGATACGCCGTGGCATAGCCGTTACGGTCGCGCTCTTCGATCAGCGGCCAGCGTGTGCCGGTCTGCTCAGGGCGAGCAAACACGTAGTAAAGGCCGCTGGTATCACTGAGTACGATGCGCGCGGGGTCGTCGCGCAGCGTCTCGTCCAGCGCCTGCCAGCGGGGGGCGTCACTCAGCGCATTGTCTTTAGCTGACGAACCCCCACGGCGTATCCACAGCTGTTCGGTGGGCGAGAAGCGCGCCTGCCCCGGTTCGAGGGGGCCAAAGGTAATCTGTCGCCCTTGGGCGTCGTGAATAATGCAGGCGTCATCGTCCAGGGTAATGGCCAGGCTTTCGCCGGGCAGCGACCAGCCCTGGCCGAGTACGCCAATCCGTGCTTTGCTGGAGAGGTACCCACGGCTGAACACAAAGGGGCGCGGTGCGGGAAGGGCAAAATCGGTCTCGGCGGGCAGCAGCTTGGCCCCCAGCAGCGGGTTTACCGGGCTGCCGACGGCGGGTTCACAGGCGCTACAGTTGTCGGCCAGGCCGTCGGTGATATCGATATCGTCCAGCGCCAAAGGCGTGGCCGCGGCGATATCGCTGCTCAGCAGGGGCGTTTGGTGCGGCTCGAGGGTGACGTCTTCGCTCTCTTCCGGCTCGGCTTCGCCCGGCAGGCGGGGCAGCACGATCGCCTGCCCCTGGCCACGACCGGGGCTGCCGCCAGAGTTGATCTTGACCTGCGAACCGACAATGGTCACACCACTCGGATCGAGCTTTACAAAGCTGCTGCCGGCTTTGAGGGTGATCTCCGCCCCGGCCTCGATCACGACCTGAGAACCTGCCTTGTAGTGCACCTCGCGGCCCGCTTCCAATAGCTGCGAATCGCCGTAGAACTCGTGACGGGTCTGATCGACCTGAAGGTGGTCATCGCCTTTTATCTGCGTATGGCGATGGTTATGCACCGTCAGGTGGTCGTCGTTATGAATCTCGGTCAAGCGGTTGCGGTGCAGCTTCAGGTGACTGTCGCGGCGGATCTCTTCGGTGCGGTCGTTGAGCGTCAGCAGTTCCAGGTCTTTCTGGGCGTGCAGCCAGATGTGCTCTTCACCGGCTTCGTCTTCGAAGCGCAGCTCGTTGAAGCCCTCGGCTTTATGGCTCTGGGTGCGGATCACGGTGCGGGTCTTGTGTTCCGGCAGCGGGTAGGGCGGAATGTTCACCGCGTGGTAGGTACGTCCGGTGACCAGCGGCTGATCGGGATCGCCCTCCAGGAAGGAAACGATCACCTCATGCCCGATCCGCGGGATCGCCATACTGCCATAGCCACCGCCGGCCCAGCCCTGGGCGACGCGTATCCAGCAGCTGGCGGTGTCATCGGGCTCGGCGTAGCGGTCCCAGGGGAACTGCACCTTGACCCGGCCGTGTTCGTCGCAGTAGATCTCCTCGCCCTCGGGGCCCACCACGAACGCCACCTGCGGCCCGTCCACCCGGGGCTTGGGGTTGGGTATGGGGCGCCAGGTCTGGTCCCGGGGCATCAGCTCGACGCTGTTGTGGTAGCGGGTCATCTGTTCGCCCGCCTGATCCGAGGTGGCGCTACCGCGCGCCATGCCGTCCTCTTCCAGCGCCTGGGGCTGCTCGCCCACATGCACCACGCCGAGTACCTGCCAGTCCTGATTGAGGCTCTCCACATCGTGGTCGGTCAAGGTAAAGCAAATGCCCGGGGCCAGTTCGGGCAGGTCGCTCTCGGCCTGGGCCACCAGCGCATCGGCGCGCAGGGATTCCAGCCGGTGGCGGGTAAACGGCTTGCCCGAGCCATCCTTCTTGTAGCGGCCAGGGTAGTCGAAGTGTTCGTAATCCTCACGCTGAGCGTGTTCGCCTAGCCCAGGCGCCAGATGCTCGTGCAGCTGGGCGTAGGCCGGGTTCTTGAAGGTGTAATCCTTGAGCATGGCGGAGGCCGGGCGTACCCGGCTGACCTGACGCAGCTTGCGCAAATGGCGCCGGGGCGGCGTGCCGCCCGCGCGGCCGTGGTAGGTGCGCTCACCCACGCTTGGCAACACTGCAGTGGCATCGGCAAATACCAGACGGTGGGCGCCGCCTTCTGCGTTTTCGAACTCATGAAAATAGAAGCAGCCCTCTTCGGCGGCCAGGCGTTCGATAAACGCCAGATCGGTTTCCCGGTACTGCACCAGATACTCCCGCTCGAGCGGGGTACGCGTGGTGGCAAAGCCGATATCCGTCAGGCCGCGCTCCTGGGCCAGGGTCGTGATCGCATCGTAAGGCAGCGTCTCCTGGAAGATGCGCGAGTTATGGCGCAGCGAAAGCCGCCACAGCGCCGGGCGAATCACCACCTGATAAAACGAGCGCCGATGGCCGCGGTCACCCTGGGCAAACTCACTGACGATGCCGTGAATGCGGCGCAGTGGTTCGCCATCCTGCCAGACAGTTAACGTGGCCGTCTGGTCCAGGCAGTCGGTGGGGGATAAATCGTGAGCGCGGCTGGCAAATTCGACCGAGAGGGTAAACGGTTCGGAAAGGGCTTCGCGATGGGTAAAGCGGACCACGGCGGTGTCGTCAGCCCCGGGTAAGGTAAGGGTAAATTGAAGACCTGTACCGTCTGCCATCGCGCCGCTCCTTGGATTCTTCGCTATGTATAAGAAGGCTTAGGGTAGCGATATGAGCGAAGAGGGCAACCCCTGAAGGGCACGTAGCGTGGATATCTTACAACGTTGTAAGACATGGCTTACAAATTATGCGTAGGTAGCCCCGAGTTAAAACGGCAGATGCAGCGATGCGCTTAAATGATTGAGATGACTCAAGGTGGGCGCATCGACGCGTTCGTACTCGAGCCGAGTGATCAGGCGGTTGATGGTCAGGGTGGCGCCGAAGCCTTGCAGCCAGGTGGTGCCGCCTTCATCTGATCCGGGGGAGTTGTCGGTATCGCCGCGCCACTCGGTCAGGCCGGATTTGGCATACATGCTGACAGCGCCCATGCGAATGCCCGCAACGATGGCGCCGCCCAGGCTCAGGGTGTCCATGATCAAGGGAGACATGCTGGTAGCGATGGGCACTTCGTCGCTTTCGCGGTAGGCAATTTCGGCACCGATATCCAGGCGGGGAAGTTGCCAGGGGCTATAGCCTGCCGTTAGCCGAAAGCCTGAGGTGTAGGTATCCAGGCTGCTCAGGTCGCTGCCTTCAAGCACCACGCCGTTGTCCAGCTGCATCAGCTCGCTTTCAGGTGTGGCATATGCCACGACCAGTGGCGCGTCGTCGGCCGCTGCGGTGGTGAAAGGTAGGGTAGAGCCAATAACGCTATAGAGTATAACGCCAGCCAAGCGTTTCATGGGTGATCCTCGTCCTTGGCCTTTTATTATCCTCACCAGCTTAGCAACTGGCCCTTATTTCTACCACGTTAATTGCGCCTGCCTTGAGGTTGAACAGCAGGTTTTTTCCCATTTCCATGAAGCGCTCGCCAAACACCCACTGCGGCGAGAGCACCGGCGCCTTACCTGTTTGCTCCTTGCCGCGCTGGCGTTCGCGCCACTCAAGGGCCGTGTCACTCCAGTCCAGGTCATGCTCCAGAGTAAAGCCCGCCCTGGTGAGCAGTACGCGTAACGCTGCATGATCGAGCAGGTGTGAGTGCTCGGCCGTGGATGCCCAGGGCACCGGCAAGCGCAGCTTGGATACGTTGGCCCCGCTCACCACCTCATGCATGACCAGTGTGCCACCAGGGCGCAGCACTCGGCGGCTCTCTTTCAATACCCCGGCCGCATCGGGCATGTTCATGAGGCTATGCTGGAAGAGCAGTGCATCAAAGCTGGCCTCAGCAAAGGGCAGGGTGTGAGCGTTGCCGGTTACCCAGCGAAGCGACGGCCCGGCTGTGTCGGCAAGCTTGGTCAGCGCCTGGTTGAGCCGCGTGAAACGGTGGGTAATATCCAGCCCGGTCATCTGAAACCCCAGCGCTGCGCCCTGGCGCATCAGCCCGCCCAGGCCCGCACCTATATCCAGCACGTGCGGGTGGGTGGCGGGGTCGAGCAGGCTAAGCAACCTTCTTGAAGCACTCACGCCGCCAATGTGCAGCTGATCCAGCGGGGCCAGCTGGTGCAAGGTGGGGCCTGCCGGGTAGTGGTGCTGAATCTGGGCCAGCACGTCGGCGTCGCGCAATGCCTGATGGTAGTGCGCCGCCAGGCACCCCGAACTCACCGGGGCGTCTCCTGGTTCAGGCCCAGTTCGTTGATCGAAATCTCGCGCATCCTGAATTTCTGGATCTTGCCGGTCACGGTCATGGGAAATTCGTCGACGAACTTGAAGTAGCGCGGAATCTTGAAGTGCGTGATCTTGCCCTTGCAGAACTCGCGAAGATCTTCGCCGCTGATCTCGCCTGCGGTGTCATTCAACTTGACCCAGGCTACCAGCTCTTCGCCGTACTTCTCATCGGGCACGCCGGTGACCTGTACATCCAGCACCGCCGGGTGGGTATACAGAAACTCCTCGATTTCCTTGGGATAGACGTTCTCGCCGCCGCGAATCACCATGTCCTTGATGCGCCCGACAATCTGCACGTAGCCCTCGTCATCCATGGTGGCCAGGTCGCCGGTGTGCATCCAGCCCGCTTCGTCGATGGCGTCATCAGTAGCCTGCTGGTTGTTCCAGTACCGGAGCATGACGCTGTAGCCCCGGGTGCACAGCTCGCCGATTTCGCCGCGGGGCAGGATGCCGCCGTTGCCGGGATCGACGATCTTGCTCTCCAGATGCGGCTGGGTACGGCCCACGGTGGAAACACGCTTTTCGATCGGATCATCGGCGCCGGTCTGGGTGGACACGGGGCTGGTTTCGGTCATGCCGTAGGCGATCTGCACGCCTTTCATGTTCATCTTGCTGATCACCTGCTTCATGATCTCGGCCGGGCAGATCGAGCCCGCCATGATGCCGGTACGCAGCGTGGAGAGATCGGTGGCGGCAAACTCGGGGTGGCCAAGCTCGGCGATGAACATGGTGGGTACGCCGTAAAGCGCGGTGGCGCGCTGCTCGTGTACCGCCTTGAGCACCTTGCCGGGGTCGAAGCCCTCATCCGGGTAGATCATCGCTGCGCCATGGGTCATGCAGCCAAGGTTTCCCATCACCATGCCAAAGCAGTGGTAGAGCGGCACCGGAATCACCAGGCGGTCTTCACTGGTAAAGCCCATGCTTTCGGCCACGAAAAAGCCGTTGTTGAGAATGTTGTGGTGGGAAAGCGTGGCCCCCTTGGGGAAGCCGGTGGTGCCCGAGGTGTACTGGATGTTGATCGGGTCATCGAACTGCAGCGTTGCCTGAAGTTCGTTGACCTCGGCCTGGCTGACCCGGTTGGCCTCCTGCATGAAATCGCTCCAGCGCCACATGCCCGCATGCTGTTCGGCGCTCAAGTTGATCACGCACTCGAGCCGCGGCAGCTTCAGCGATTTGAGTTTGCCATCGGTGCTGCTCTGAAGCTCCGGGGCCAGCTCATACAGCATGCCGCGGTAGTCGGAGCTCTTGAAACGGTCAGCGCAGACCAGAAAGCGTGCGCCGGACTGGTTCAAGGCGTACTCGAGCTCATGGGTGCGGTAGGCCGGGTTGATATTGACCAGAATGGCGCCGATCTTGGCGGTAGCGAACTGGGTCAGGGTCCACTCGGCGCAGTTGGGCGCCCACATGCCCACCCGGTCGCCGCGCTTGACGCCAATGGCCAGCAACGCCCGGGCGCAGCGGTTCACTTCCTCGTGAAGCTTGCGGTAGCGCCAGTGAATATGCTGATGCAGCACGATCAGCGCATCGTTATCCGGGTACTCGGCGGCGATCTGGTCGAACTTGTCGCCGATGGTCATGCCCAGAAGCGGCTTGGCCGCGGTGCTGCTGGTGTAGCTTGGCAGGGGCGGGGTCGAGGGTGTATGTGGTGCCATGATGTCTCTCCGAATGTTGTTCTTGTCTGTTCGAATGGACGCAGCGGTTGGCGTCGATGCGGCAACTATGCTGAACGCGTACCTCTGGCCAGGGCGACCTTCGAGCCGGGGCGGCGGCCCAGCGCCCGTGTGATCCAGGTGCCTGTCTCGATCACGGCCTCCAGGTCGATGCCGGTATCGATGCCCAGCCCGTCGAGCAGGTAGAGTACGTCTTCGGTGGCCACGTTGCCGGAAGCCCCCTTGGCGTAAGGGCAGCCGCCAAGGCCCCCGGTGGCCGCATCGATCACGCTGATGCCTTCTTCCATGACTGCATACAGATTGGCGATCGCCATGCCGTAGGTGTCGTGAAAGTGGGCGGCCAACCGCTCGATGGGTACCTCTTGGCTTACCGCGTTGACCATCCTTTTCGCGACGAGTGGAGTGCCCACGCCAATGGTGTCACCCAGCGAAACCTCGTAGCAGCCCATGTCAAAAAGCGCGCGGGCGACCTTTGCCACCCGCGCAGGCTCGATGGCGCCTTCATAAGGGCAGCCCAGCACGCAGGAGACATACCCGCGCACGCGCACGCCAGCGCTCTGGGCGCGCTCCAGCACCGGCGCGAAGCGCGTAAGCGACTCGGCAATCGAACAGTTGATATTCTTCTGCGAGAAGGCCTCTGAAGCGGCGCCAAACACGGCGACCTCTTCAACCCCCGCCTCAAGGGCGTTTTCCAGCCCCTGAAGGTTAGGGGTCAGCGCCGAGTACACCACGCCCGGGGTGCGGGTAATGCCGCGCATGACGTCACCGGCGTCGCCCATTTGCGGCACCCACCGGGGCGAGACGAAGCTTGCCGCCTCGATATGGCGAATGCCGGCGCTGGCCAGCCGCTCGATCAGCTCGATCTTGGTGGCGGTAGGCACCAGGGCGCCGGGCTCGTTCTGCAGGCCGTCCCGGGGGGCCATTTCAAACAGGCGTACGCGCTGGGGCAGGGTCATTTCAAGGCTCCCTGGTCAGCGGCAGCGAAGTCGAGCAGCACGTCGCCCTGGCTTACGGTATCGCCAGGCTGGAAGTGAAAGCTTGCCACGCTGCCATTCAGTGGTGCGGTCATGGTGTGTTCCATCTTCATGGCCTCCATCACCATCAGCGGCATGCCCTTTTCAACGCTGGCGCCGGGGTCGACCAGCAGCGCCACCACGGTGCCGTGCATGGGCGCGGTAAAGCTTGACTGCACCTCGTGAGCGGCGTGGTTGGCGGCATCGAGTCGCTGCCACACAAGCCGCGTTTCACCTTGAGGGCTTGCCAGCACCAGCACGTTGCCGTCGCGCTGGGCCTGCAGGCGGCGGCGGTGGCCGTCCAGGGTGATGGCCACCGCATTGCCGGCAAGAGGGGCCAGGCTTGCGGTAAAGGTCTGGCCGTTGACCGCCAGACACCAGTGGGCATCGCCCGGCTGGCGCAAGCCTTCCACCGTGACCACCGGCTCGTCGCCGCCAGTAGCGGCTGGCGCTTGCAGCGCAATGCGCACCCTGCGGGGCGCGTTCAGGCGAAAGCCGTCATGGCGCTCCCAGGGCGAGACGCCTTGCTGTTCGCCGGCAAGCTGGTGCAGGGCCACCAGCGCGGCGCTGGCGTAATCCTCGTTTGTGTCGCTGCGCGGGGCGAACAGCGTTGCCTCGTGGCGTTCGATGAAGCGGGTATCCAGCTCCAGGTTCTTGAACGCCGGATGATTAGCCAGACGCTGGAGAAAGGCTCGGTTGGTGACCACGCCCTGCACATCAAGAGCCGCCAGTGCCCGGTTGAGCGTGGCAAGGGCGGCGTCGCGATCCACGCCGTGAACGATCAGCTTGGCGAGCATCGGGTCGTAGTGCATCGAGACCACGTCGCCGCTCTCCACGCCGCTATCCAGGCGCACCTGCGCACCATCCAGGCCCGCGCCTTCCAGGTCCAGCGCAAAGCGGGTGAGGGTGCCGGTGGCGGGCAGAAAATCCTGCTCCGGGTCTTCGGCGTACAGGCGCGCCTCGAAGCTGTGCCCGGTGATGGTCAGCGCCTCCTGGGTGCAGGGCAGCGGTTCACCCATGGCCACGCGCAGCTGCCATTCGACCAGGTCCTGGCCGGTGATCATTTCGGTAACCGGGTGCTCGACCTGCAGGCGGGTGTTCATCTCCATGAAGTAGAACGCGCCATCTGCATCGAGCAGAAACTCCACGGTGCCCGCGCCCACATAGCCGATCTCCTGGGCGGCGCGCACGGCCGCACTTCCCATCGCCTCGCGCAGCGCGGGGGGCATGCCTGGGGCGGGCGCCTCTTCGAGCACCTTCTGATGGCGGCGCTGCACGCTGCAGTCGCGCTCGAACAGATAAACACCCTGGCCCTGGCGGTCGCAGAACACCTGGACTTCCACATGGCGGGGCTGGACCAGATACTTCTCGATCAGCATGCGCTCGTCACCGAAGGCCGCGCTGGATTCGCGCCGGCAGCCGTCGAGGGCGGCCTGAAAGGCATCACCGCTTTCCACCACGCGCATGCCCTTGCCGCCGCCGCCGGCGCTGGCCTTGAGCATCACCGGGTAGCCGATCTTGTCGGCCTCGGAGCGCAGCAGCGCATCATCCTGATCATCGCCGTGATAGCCCGGCACCAGCGGCACCTTGGCGTTGGCCATGCGCGCCTTGGCTGCGGATTTATCGCCCATGGCGGCAATCGCCGAGGCGGGCGGGCCGACGAAGGTAATACCCGCCTCTTCAAGCGCGGTCACGAATCGGCCGTTCTCGGAGAGAAAGCCATAGCCCGGGTGCACCGCCCCCGCCCCTGCGCGCCGGGCAGCACTGATCACCGCGTCGATATCGAGATAGCTTTCCCGTGCGGGGGCGGGGCCGATGCGAATCGCCGCGTCGGCTTCGCGCACGTGGCGGGCGTTGGCGTCGGCATCCGAGTAGACGGCGACCGTCTTGAGGCCCACCTGGCGGGCGGTGCGCATCACCCGGCAGGCAATCTCGCCGCGGTTGGCCACCAGCAGGGTGTCGAACGTGGTTGTTCTTGTCATGGCGGGCTCCTGCGTCATGGTTGTGAACCGGGTGTCTGAACCCAGGCCGGGCGGCGTTTCTCGAAAAAGCTGCCCAGGCCCTCCTGGCCTTCGGGGCTGACGCGCAGCCGGGCAATCACCTGGCAGGTCTGTTCGCGAGTGGCGGCCGCCTCCGTTGATTCGCTGACCGTGGCCAGCAGCGCCTTGGTGGCCCGCTGCGCCTGCGGCGAACCCGCCAGCAGTGTCGCAAGCATCGCGTCCACGCTGCTATCCAGCGCGTCCCTCTCGACCACCAGATGGGCCAGGCCCAGAGACAGCGCGGTATCGGCATCCATCACTTCGCCGGTAAGCGCATAGCGGCGCATCTGGCGCGAGCCGAGGGCGCGCTGAACGTAAGGGCTGATGACCGCGGGCGAGAGGCCAATCTTGACCTCCGAAAGGCAGAACTTGGCCTCGCGCGCGGCAATGACGATATCGCAGCAGGCGGCCAGACCCACGGCCCCGCCAAATGCCGCACCCTGCACGCGGCAGAGCGTGGGGCAGGGCAGGGTGTCCAGGCGGTGCATCAGCTCGGAAAGCTTGCGCGAATCGGCAAGGTTGTCGTCCAAGTCGTAATCGACCATGCGCTTCATCCAGTGAAGATCCGCCCCGGCGGAAAAGCTCTTGCCCTGGGAGCCCAGCACCACTGCGCGCACGTCACCCGCTTCTGCACGCGTTTCGAGTTCGACCAGGTGCGCATTCAGCTCGGCAATCAGGCTATCGTCGAAGGCGTTGTGCACCTCCGGGCGGTCGAGCGACAGGCGCGCCACGCCGTCTTGTATCGTCAATGTTGAATAAGCCATGGTGCCCACCTCTACATTCGAAACACGCCAAAGCGCGTCTCTTCGATTTCGGCATTCATCGCTGCGGCAAGCGCTAGCCCCAGCACGTCGCGGGTCTGAAGGGGGTCGATCACGCCGTCATCCCAAAGCCGTGCGCTTGCATAGTTCGGGTGGCCCTGGTGCTCGTACTGCTCGCGGGTAGGCGCCTTGAAGGCTTCCTCGTCCTGTCGAGTCCACTCCCGGCCTTCGCGCTCGAATTGCTCGCGCTTGACCTGGGCGAGCACGCCCGCGGCCTGTTCACCGCCCATCACCGAAATGCGCGCGTTGGGCCACATGAACAGAAGGTTCGGGTCATAGGCGCGCCCGCACATGCCGTAGTTGCCGGCGCCGAAGCTTCCGCCGATCAGCACGGTGAACTTGGGCACCTTGGCACACGCCACGGCGGTCACGAGCTTCGCGCCGTGCTTGGCGATGCCTTCGTGCTCGTAGGTTGAGCCGACCATGAAGCCGGTGATGTTCTGCAGAAATACCAGCGGAATCTTGCGCTGGGCGCACAGCTCGATAAAGTGCGCGCCTTTTACCGCCGACTCCGAAAACAGCACGCCGTTGTTGGCGATGATGCCTACCGGGTGGCCGTGAATATGCGCAAAGCCGGTGACCAGCGTATCGCCGTAGTAGCGCTTGAACTCGTCAAAGTTGGACGCATCCACGATCCGCCCGATCACTTCACGAACGTCAAAGGGCTTTTTCAGATCGGTACCCACGATGCCGTAAAGCTCCGTCGGGTCGAGCGTCGGCGGCTCGGGTGCCTGCATGGCAAGTTTGCCGCGCTTTTGCCAGTTGAGCCTGGAGACGCAGGCGCGGGCGATCTGCAGGGCGTGCAAATCGTTTTCGGCATAGTGGTCCGCCACGCCGCTGATCTTGGCGTGTACATCGGCACCTCCCAGGGCTTCCGCGCTGATGGTTTCGCCGGTGGCGGCCTTCACCAGCGGCGGGCCACCCAGAAAGATCGTGCCCTGCTCACGCACGATGATGGACTCGTCCGCCATGGCGGGCACGTAGGCGCCGCCAGCGGTGCAGGAGCCCATTACCACGGCGATCTGCGGGATACCTTCCGCCGACATCGTCGCCTGGTTATAGAAGATGCGCCCGAAGTGGTCGCGGTCCGGGAATACATCATCCTGGCGGGGCAGAAAGGCGCCGCCGGAATCCACCAGGTAGAGGCACGGCAAGCGGTGCTTGCGGGCGATCTCCTGGGCGCGCAGATGCTTTTTCACGGTGAGCGGGAAGTAGGTGCCGCCCTTGACCGTGGCGTCGTTGGCCACGATCACGCACTCCACCCCGGACACCCGTCCGATGCCGGTGATGACGCCCGCCGCGGGCACATCGGTTTCATAGACCTGATAGGCGGCCAGCGCCGAGAATTCCAGAAACGGCGAGCCTTCATCCAGCAGGTGGTCGATGCGGTCGCGGGCAAACAGCTTGCCGCGACTCTCGTGGCGCTCGCGCGCCTGGGCGCCGCCGCCCTGGGCGATGGTCGTGTTAAGCGCGCAAAGTTTGTCCACCTCGGCGCGCATGGCGGCGGCGTTGGCCAGGTAAAGCTCGCTTCTGGGGTTGACCTGGGTGGTGATCGTGCTCATGGCATGCCCCTACTTGCTTTCGGTAAACAGTTCACGGCCAATCAGCATGCGCCGAATCTCGCTGGTGCCTGCGCCGATCTCGTAGAGCTTGGCATCGCGCAGAAGCCGCCCGGTGGGGTACTCGTTGATATAGCCGTTGCCGCCCAGCAGCTGAATGGCGTCCAGCGCGGTTTGCGTGGCCTTTTCGGCGCAGTAGAGAATTACTCCGGCGGCATCCTTGCGCGAGGTCTGGCCCCGGTCGCAGGCGGCCGCCACGGCGTAGAGATACGCCCGGCAGGCGTTGAGCGTGGTGTACATGTCTGCCACCTTGCCCTGCACCAGCTGGAACTCGCCGATCGACTGATTGAACTGACGGCGCTCGTGAATATAGGGCACGACCACATCCATGGCGGCCTGCATGATGCCCACAGGCCCCGCGGCCAGCACGGTACGCTCGTAATCCAGCCCGCTCATCAGGACGTTGACGCCCTTGCCGACGTTGCCCAGCACGTTTTCCGCGGGCACTTCGCAGTCCTGAAACACCAGCTCGCAGGTGTTGGAGCCGCGCATGCCCAGCTTGTCGAGCTTCTGCGCCGTGGAAAATCCGGGCATGCCCTTTTCGATCAAGAAGGTGGTGATGCCTCTGGAGCCTGCGTCCGGGTCGGTCTTGGCGTAGACCACCAGCACGTCCGCATCCGGGCCGTTGGTGATCCACATCTTGTTGCCGTTGAGGATGTAACGGTCGCCGTCCTTTCGGGCGCGCAGCTGCATGGAAACGACATCCGAGCCGGCACCCGGCTCGGACATGGCAAGTGCGCCCACGTGCTCGCCGCTCATCAGCCTGGGCAGGTACTTCTCCTTTTGCATGGGGGAGGCGTTGCGCTTGATCTGGTTCACGCACAGGTTGGAGTGCGCGCCATAGGAAAGCGCAACTGAGGCGCTGGCCCGGGAAATCTCTTCCATGGCGATACAGTGGGCCAGATACCCCATGCCGCTGCCGCCATCCTCTTCTGAAACGGTAATGCCCAGAAGCCCCATGTCGCCGAACTTCTGCCACAGGTCGTTGGGGAACTCGTTGTTGCGGTCGATTTGTGCAGCACGCGGGGCGATCTCGCTGGCAGCAAAGGCGTTGACCTGCTCGCGCAGCATGTTCATTTCATCGTCGAGGCCGAAATTGAGTTCCGAGTAGAGAGAGTGCATGGTCGATCACCTGTTGAATATTGTTAGATAGGTCATGCTGGATAGGTAGTGCTGAATAGGTAATGCGCTGGGAGAACCGCGTCGTCAGGAAGCGGACGACGAAGCCTTGACGCGCACGTCGTCGCTGCGTTTCTCGCTGAGCTCCTCGAGCGCCTGGCGACAGCGGATCTCGGCGCTTTCAAGCTCCAGCTGCACCATGGTGATGTCTTTCATCTGCTGTTCGAGCGCCGCCCGGCGCTCGGTAATCTTTTCGAGCATCAGGTGAAGCTGCTTTTCGCTGCCGCTGCGGGTCTCGTCCCACAGCTCGAAGAGCTCGCGAATCTCGGCAAGTGACAGGCCCAGGCGCTTGCCGCGCAGGGTGAGCTTCAGGCGCACCCGGTCCTTGCTGCTGTAGATGCGCGTCTGGCCGCGGCGTGCCGGGCGCAGCAGCTCCTGGTCTTCGTAAAACCGGATGCTGCGGGTAGTCACATCAAACTCGTTGGCCAGTTCGCTGATCGAGTAGGTTCTGCTCATTGTTCAAGATTCTCGTCGAAAGGGTCTGTTCCCATGGAACACTGCCATTGAGGCTAAAACAAGTTGACGTTAACGTAAAGCAGTCATTGGGCGTGTGCAGAGACGCCCTGTATGCGGTAAGCCGTTGTCAAATAGCAGGTTGTTGTTTTATAGAACGCTAATATGAATAGCGGTAGACCAAAGTTGTAATTGTCATGGCCTACCCGAGGTTGCTAGTTTGAAGCTGCACTTTACGTTCAGGTAAATATGCACAGCCCGCTAACAAAAATAACTGCCGGGCAGACGCTCGATAACCGAAACCTCGCCTTCGTATCAAGCCCGCACCCGATACGACACAAGAACAACAGAGGACTGGCACACCATGAGTGCAACCGCTACTTCGCCCGCTTCTGCAGCGGTGCTTGAAACGCGTGGCCTGACCAAGAGTTTTCGCGGCTTCACGGCGGTGGATGACGTCGACCTGAGTGTGCAGGAAGGCCATATTCACGCCCTGATCGGCCCCAACGGCGCCGGCAAGACCACCGTCTTCAACCTGCTCACCAAGTTTTTGCCACCCACCCGGGGCGAGATCCTGTACCGGGGCAAGCCCATTACCTCGCTCAAGGCCAACCAGATTGCCCGGCTGGGGCTGGTACGCTCGTTCCAGATATCGGCGGTGTTCGCTCACATGACTGCGCTCGAAAACGTTCGCGTGGCGCTTCAACTACGCTTGGGCACCTCGTTTCACTTCTGGAAATCGGAAAAAACCCTGGATCACTTGAACGAGCGCGCCATGGCGCTGCTTGACGAGGTAGGCCTGAGCGAGTACGCCGATACCCTGACCGTCGAGATGCCCTACGGGCGCAAGCGGGCGCTTGAAGTGGCCACCACGCTTGCACTCGACCCGGTGATGCTGCTGCTTGACGAACCCACTCAAGGCATGGGCGCGGAAGACGTGGATCGCATCGTGGCGCTGATCAAGCGGGTATCGAAAGGGCGCACGGTACTGATGGTGGAGCACAACCTGAGCGTGGTCAGTCGGCTTTGTGACCGCATCACGGTGCTGGCCCGGGGGGCGGTGCTGGCCGAAGGAGACTACGCCAGCGTCTCGAACGACCCGCGGGTGCGCGAGGCCTACATGGGAAGCGCCGAAAACGACGCCGAGAAAGCGAGAGCCAGCGCATGATGAACAGTACGATAAACTCAGCCCCGGCGACTGCGCCAACCGCTAACCACTCCGCCCGGGAAATGATTCGGGTGAAGGACCTGCACGCCTTCTATGGCGAGTCGCACATTCTTCACGGGGTCAGTTTCGACGTGAAGCAGGGCGAGCTGGTCACGCTCCTGGGCCGCAACGGCGCCGGACGCAGTACCACCCTGAAAGCCATGATGAACATGGTCGGGCGGCGTACCGGCTCCATCGTGATCAGCGGCCAGCAGACGCTTTCCATGAAGCCGCACCATATCCCGCGCCTGGGCATCGGCTACTGCCCCGAGGAGCGCGGCATCTTTGCAAGCCTGGATGTCCACGAAAACCTGCTGCTGCCGCCCACAGTCAGCTCCGGCGGCATGAGCCTGGACGATATCTACACCATGTTCCCGAACCTGTTCGAGCGGCGCAGAAGCCAGGGCACCCGGCTTTCCGGCGGCGAACAGCAGATGCTGGCCATGGCGCGCATCCTGCGTACCGGGGCGCGCATTCTGCTGCTCGACGAAATTACCGAAGGCCTGGCCCCGGTCATCGTGCAGAAACTCGGTGAAGTGCTGGTGCAGCTGAAAGCACGCGGCATGACCATCGTGCTGGTCGAGCAGAACTTTCGTTTTGCGGCCCCCTTGGCCGACCGCCACTTCGTGATGGACCACGGCCAGATCGTCGAGGAGATCACCGCTTCTGAGCTGCCCGCGCGGCGCGAGCATCTCAACACGATGCTTGGCGTATAAAGCGCAACACCCTGAGAAGGCACATCACCACTACTTCACATCCTGACGACTTCACATCCCAGCAACGTCGTATCACAACAGCGTCACATCACAACAGCGCCACATGACAACAACAATGGCCAGAGGCCAGGAGACGAACATGACGTTAATCAAGAAGCGACTCGCGGCAAGCATCGCCATGGCTGCCGCGACCGCGGTGGTGGCCACCACCGCTCAGGCCGAGATAAGCGATGACGAGGTGCGCATCGGCTACCTGGCGGATATGTCCGGCACCTATCGTGACCTTGCCGGCCCCGGCGGGCTGACCGCGCTCGAAATGGCGGTGGCGGACTTCGGCGGCAGCGTCAACGGCGCGCCCATCGTGGTGTTCAGCGCCGATGACCGCAACAGCGCCGACGTGGGCGCCAACACCGTGCGCGAGTGGATCGACCAGCGCAACGTCGATATGGTCGCGGGTCTGGTGGCGTCTTCGGTCACCATCGCGGTCACCAAGGTGCTGGCGGAAAACAACCGTCTGGGGCTGGTGTCTGGCTCCGCGGCTTCCAGCGTGACCAACGAGCACTGCACGCCGAACCATATTCACTGGGTCTACGATACCTATCCGCTGGCCAACGGTACCGCCAAGGCGGTGGTGGAGCAGGGCGGCGATACCTGGTTTCTGCTCACCGCGGACTACGCCTTCGGCCACGCGCTGGAAGCGGACGTGACCAGCGTGGTGGAAGCCAACGGCGGAGAGATTGTGGGTGGGGTGCGTCACCCGTTCCCGACCAGCGACTTCTCCTCCTACATTCTTCAGGCCCAGGGGTCCGGTGCGAAGATCGTGGGGCTTGCCAATGCCGGGGCGGATACGGTCAATGCGATCACCACTGCCAGTCAGTTCGGTATCACCCAGTCCGGCCAGCAGCTGGCAGGGCTTCTAATCTTTCTGAACGACGTGCATGCCCTGGGCCTGGAGGCGACCCAGAATCTGCTGCTGACCACCGGCTGGTACTGGGATATGGATGAGCAGTCCCGGGAGTGGGCGCAGCGCTATTTTGACGAGGTAGGCCGCATGCCCACCATGGTGCAGGCAGGTATCTACTCCAGCACCATGCACTACCTGAAGGCCGTGGAAGCGGCGGGCACCGACGAGGCCCAGGCCGTGCGCGAGCAGATGGCATCCGAGCCCATCAACGACTTCTTTGCCCGCAACGGGCGTATCCGTGAAGATGGCCGCATGGTGCACGACATGTATCTGGCCCAGGTGAAAACCCCGGAAGCGTCCACCGGCGAGTGGGACCTTTACGAAATTCTCAGCACCATTCCTGCTGAAGAGGCCTATCGTCCGCTCTCGGAAAGCCAGTGCAGCCTGGTGCAGAACTGAGCCGATAACCGTTGAGCACTTCCCGCGGGCAGCCGGTAAAACGCCTGCCCGCGGGGGCGAGGAGGGTCGTACATGACGATGATATTCGGTGTGCCCATGGCGGTGTTCATGGGTCAGCTGACGCTGGGGCTGGTGAACGGCGCCTTCTATGCGCTTCTGAGCCTGGGTCTGGCGGTCATCTTCGGGCTGTTGAAGATCGTCAACTTCGCCCACGGCGCCCAGTACATGCTGGGAGCGTTTGCTGCGCTTCTCGGCTTTCGCTACCTGGGCATCAACTACTGGCTGGCGCTGATTCTGGTGCCATTGGTGATCGGCGGGCTTGGCATGCTGCTGGAGCGCTTCCTGCTGCGCCGCATCGCCCACCTGGACCACCTTTACGGGCTTCTATTGACCTTTGGCCTGGCGCTGATTTTCGAGGGCACGCTGGTCAATCTGTTCGGGGTTTCTGGGGCGCGCTACGCCACGCCGGAGATTCTACAGGGCGGGCTCAACCTGGGGTTCATGTTCCTGCCCACCTACCGCGCCTGGGTGCTGGTGGCCGCCCTTGCCATGTGCCTGTTCACCTGGTTCATGATCGAGCGCACTCGCCTGGGCGCCTACCTGCGAGCAGGCACTGAAAACTCCCAGTTGATGCAGGCCTTCGGGGTGAACGTGCCGCTGTTGATCACCCTGACCTACGGGTTCGGCGTGGGCCTTGCCGCCTTTGCCGGCGTGCTTGCTGCACCGCTTTACCCGGTATCGCCCACCATGGGGTCGAGTCTTTTGATCGTGGTATTCGCGGTGGTGGTGATTGGGGGTATGGGCTCGATCCTGGGCGCGATTCTTACCGGGCTTGGCATGGGCATCATCGAAGGACTGACCAAGGTGTACTACCCGGAAGCCGCCAACACGGTGATCTTTCTGGTCATGATCCTGGTTCTCATGCTGCGCCCGGCCGGGCTGTTCGGAAAGGAGGCATAGCCATGCCCGCATCAACCGTACTCAAGGCGCCAACCGCCGTGGCCCAACGCCAGCGCCGGGCGAACCTGCGCCGGAATGCCTTCTATATCGCGCTGGTCGGGGTGGGGCTGGTCGCGCCCTTTATCGCCTACCCCGTGTTTCTGATGAAGATACTCTGCTTTGCGCTGTTCGCCTGCGCCTTCAACCTGCTGCTGGGGTATGCCGGGCTCTTGTCCTTTGGCCACGCCGCGTTTCTGGCCACCGGCGGCTACGCCACGGGCTATCTGCTGGCAAGCTACCCCGGGCTTACGCCGGAGCTGGGCATTCTGGCCGGTACGCTGATGGCCACCCTTTTAGGCGTGCTGTTTGGCGTGCTCTCCATTCGCCGCCAGGGCATCTATTTTGCCATGGTGACGCTGGCGCTGGCGCAGCTGATGTTCTTCGTGTTCATCCAGGCGCCGTTCACCGGCGGGGAGGACGGGCTGCACGGCGTGCCCCGCGGCGAGCTGTTCGGGGTGATCAGCCTGCGCAGCAACCTGGCGATGTACTACTTCGTGTTCGCGATCTTCCTGCTCGGCTATGCGTTGATTCAGCGTACCGTGCATTCGCCTTTCGGCCAGGTGCTGAAAGCCATTCGCGAAAACGAGCCGCGGGCGATTTCGCTTGGCTACAACGTGGACGCCTACAAGCTGGTGGCCTTCGTGATCTCGGCAGGGCTTGCAGGGCTTGCGGGCTCCACCAAGACCGTGGTGTTTCAGCTGGCCTCGCTGACGGACGCGCACTGGCACATGTCCGGCGAGGTGATCCTGATGACGCTGCTGGGCGGGGTGGGCACGCTACTGGGCCCGCTGATGGGCGCGGGGCTGGTGGTCAGCCTTCAGCATCTGCTGGCACAGTCGCCGCTGGGCAACTGGGTCAGCGTGATTCTGGGCGCCATCTTTGTGGTGTGTGTCTTGAGTTTTCGAAGCGGCATCATCGGTGAGCTGGGGGCCATCTACCGCAAGAACTTCAAGTAAGCCGCCTGTTTCGGTGTTGGGCGCCTCAGGGCGCCTTTTTTATGTCGACGGCGTACGCCTACGCCCAAGGTAGAGGGGGTACGCCGTTGCGCGGTAACGGTTTAGGCGATAAGTTAACGTAAACGTCAATTAGCCTTGACCCTTCAATAATGACAACACAAAAGCCCCTTGCCACTCGTCAGCCAGCGGCACAGCGACGGCTTTGAATGGAGATTCGCCATGAACTTCGAGCTGAGTGAAGACCAGGTCGCCTACGCCGATATGGCCAGGGCATTCGCCCAGAACGAGCTTGCACCCCACGCTGCCCGATGGGACGCCGAGGCCATCTTCCCGGTGGATGTGATCAAGAGGGCGGGCGAACTGGGATTCTGCTCGCTCTACGCCCCGGAGAGCGTGGGCGGGCTTGGCCTTTCGCGGCTGGATGCCAGCATCATCTTCGAGCAGCTCTCCATGGGCTGCACCTCCACGACGGCGTACCTCACCATTCACAACATGGTGACCTGGATGCTCGCGGATTTCGGCACCCCAGAAGCGGTCGAGCAGTGGGGCGCCCGGCTTGCGACCGGCGAGCTGTTGGGTTCCTACTGCCTGACCGAACCCGGCGCGGGTTCGGATGCCGCCTCCTTAAAAACCACCGCCAAGCGCGACGGTGACGACTACCTGCTCAACGGCAGCAAGATGTTCATTTCCGGCGCGGGCAGTACCGATTTTCTGGTGGTGATGGCGCGCACCGGTGGCGAAGGCGCGGGCGGCGTCTCGGCGTTTGCCGTGGATGCCGGTACGCAAGGGATCAGCTACGGGCGCAAGGAGGAGAAGATGGGCTGGAACAGCCAGCCCACGCGCATGGTGACCTTTGAAGACGTGCGCGTACCCGAAAGCCACCTGCTGGGCAAGGAGGGCGACGGCTTCAAGATCGCCATGAAAGGCCTCGATGGCGGGCGCATCAATATCGCCACCTGCTCCATCGGCACCGCCCAGCAGGCGATCAACAAGGCCTGCGAGTACATGCAGGAGCGCAAGCAGTTCGGCAAGCGCCTGGCGGAGTTTCAGGCGCTGCAGTTCCGCCTGGCGGATATGGTCACGGAGCTGGTCGCCGCCCGCCAACTGGTGCGCATGGCCGCCACCAAGCTGGACGCCGGCCATGTGGACGCCACCACCTACTGCGCCATGGCCAAGCGCTTCGCCACCGATGTCGGCTTCAAGGTGTGCGACGAAGCGCTGCAGCTTTACGGCGGCAACGGCTATATCAAGGAGTACCCCATGGAGCGCTACGTGCGTGACACTCGAGTGCACCGCATTCTGGAAGGTACCAACGAGATCATGCGCCTGATCATCTCCCGCCGGGTGTTGGCCGAAGGCGCCGGCGAGCTATAGTGAACGCAGCGCTTTAGAAAACGAGCACTGGACTCTTCTTGCCAGATTTTTCTACCACAAGGATGCCTGCATGAGTAGCGTACTGTTCAACGAGCACGCCACCGGCGACGGCCATACCATCGGCGAAATCGTCCTCAACGCCGAGCGCTCGCTCAACGCCCTGACGCTTGCGATGATCGATGCGATCCGCCCGCAGTTGAAGGCGTGGCAGGAGGATACGCGCATCGTGGCCGTGGTGCTGGATAGCGCCGGCGAAAAGGCCTTCTGCGCCGGCGGTGACGTGGTCAGCCTGTATAAATCGATCACCGGTGAGCAGGGCGACCCGGATTTCCCCGAGCGCTTTTTTACCCAGGAGTACCGCCTGGATTACGAGCTGCACACCTACTCCAAGCCCATCATCTGCTGGGGCAGCGGCATCGTGATGGGCGGCGGCATGGGGCTGCTCAGCGCCTGCAGCCACCGCGTGGTGACGGAAACCTCGCGTCTGGCCATGCCGGAGGTCACCATCGGCCTCTACCCGGATGTAGGCGCAAGCTGGTTTCTGAACCGCCTGCCTGTAGGTACCGGGCGCTTTCTGGCCATGACCGGTAGCCCCGTGAACGCGCTCGATGCGGTGCACCTGGGCCTGGCGGATCGCTGCATCGAAAGCGGTCAGCGCGAGGCGCTGATGCACTCGCTCACCCAGGCCCGCTGGCAGGAGAGCGGCACCATCGACGCCCACGGCGTGGTCAACCGCACCCTGCGCGAGCTGGAGCAGGCCTCAAGAAGCCGTTTTGCCGAACTCGACACCCCCGTGCTCAACGCAACGCCGCTGATCCGTGAGCTGATGGATCACGACACCACCGAGCAGACCGTGGCCGCCGTGCTGGCGGTCGAAAGCGACGACAGCTGGTTCACTCGCGCTCAGAAAACCCTGGCCCATGGAAGCCCGGTTTCCATCACGTTGATCGACGAGCAGCTCAAACGTGCCAAGTACATGTCGCTTGCCGAGGTGTTCCGCTCGGAGCTTTCGCTTTCCGTGCAGTGCTGCCGCCACCGTGAGTTCCCCGAAGGCGTGCGCGCGCTGCTGGTCGACAAGGACGGCAGCCCGGCCTGGACCTACCCGGACGTGGCCTCGGTCGAGCCGTTCTTCATCGACGAGCTGCTGGCCTCACCCTGGGAGCAAAACCCGTTGGAAGCGCTTGGCTAAGCACTCGGTTTAAGCAGGTTTAAATAACTGGTTTACATAGCGTTTCATATAACAAGGATAACACCATGACCACGATCGCCTTTATCGGCCTGGGCAATATGGGCGGCCCCATGGCCGCCAACCTCTCCAGGGCTGGCTTCAACGTGCGCGCCTTCGATCTCTCACGTGACGCGCTGGACGCCGCCAGATCTCACGGCTGCGAAGTCGCTGCCTCGGCGGTTGATGCGGCCAAGGATGCGGATGTCATCATCTCCATGCTGCCCGCCGGCCAGCATGTGCGCGGGCTGTTCGTGGATGGCGAGACGCCGCTGTTCGAAGTGATCAAGAAGGGCGCGCTGGTCATCGACTCCTCCACCATCGACGCCGACACCGCGCGCAGCGTGGCCGCCGTCGGGGCGGAAAAGGGCATCGGTTTCATCGATGCGCCGGTATCCGGCGGGGTAGGCGGCGCCCAGGCGGGCACCTTGACGTTTATCGTGGGCGCAAGCGCGGAACAGTACGAGCAGGCCCGGCCGCTACTTGAGGTCATGGGCAAGAACATCTTCCACGCCGGCGATCACGGCGCCGGGCAGGTGGCCAAGGCGTGCAACAACATGCTGCTGGCCATTCTGATGGCGGGCACCTGCGAGGCGATCAACATGGGGGTGAAAAATGGCCTGGACCCCGCGGTGCTTTCCGACATCATGAAGCAAAGCTCCGGCGGCAACTGGGCGCTCAACGTCTACAACCCGTACCCCGGCGTGATGGAAAACGCCCCGGCCTCGAAAGGCTATCAAGGCGGTTTTCTGACCGACTTGATGATCAAGGACCTGGGGCTTGCCATGGATATCAGCCAGCAAAGCGCCGCGCCCGTGCCCATGGGCTCCGCCGCCCGGGCGCTGTTTACCCTGCACAAGGCAGAGGGTCACGGCCGGCTGGATTTCTCCAGCCTGATGACGTTCTATCAGGGGAAGAAAGGGCAGTAGCACTGAAGTGCGGCAGCCGAAGGTCGCCTTGTCACCCAGCCATGCCCAAGTCACACTCAGGGCTCTGTCACCCAGGACTCTGTCACCATCAAAACAAGGATTGCCATGATTACGCTTTGGGGCCGCAACAACTCTACCAACGTCAAGAAGGTGCTGTGGGTACTGGAGGAGCTCGAGCTGCCGTTCGAGCAGATTCAGGCGGGCCTTCAGCACGGCGTGAACAATACGCCGGAATACAAGGCCATGAACCCCAATGGCCTGGTGCCGCTTTTAAAGGACGACGCTTTTGAGGCCCTGCTGTGGGAATCCAACACCATCATCCGCTACCTGGCCGCGCAGTACGGCAAAGGCACGCTGTGGATTGAAGCGCCCGCCAAGCGCGCCCAGGCGGAAAAGTGGATGGACTGGGCCAACAGCACACTTTCACCTGCGCACCGGGTCATTCTGATGGGCTACGTCAGAACCCCCGAAGCCGAGCGCGACGCCGCCGCCATCGACGCCGGCATGCAAGCCTGCGAGAAGCTTTTTGCATTACTGGATGAAACCCTCGCCAAGCAAGCCCACTTCTCCGGCGAGGCCTTCGGCCTTGGCGATATAGCCGTCGCCCCCTTCGTCTACAACCTATGGAACGTTGGCCTGACCTGGCAGCCGCGGCCCCATCTTGAGCGCTGGTACCAGCAACTGGCTGAGCGCCCCGCGTTCCAGAAAGTGGTGATGATCCCCGTCACCTGATGTAGATGCACTCAGAGTCTCAAGGCAGGATCAACACGTCACGCGCGGTAACGAGCGCTGGCGAGGCACCCGCGAAAGGGCAGCGCCCAGTTGCCCGAAGCCCGATAAAATCCCAAACGCCTTCCGCTCGGCCAGCCAGGCCCGGGTTCGCATTGCCGCAAATTCTTCTGCTGGCTCAGGGGGTCGGCTATTCAAACACCTGATAAACGTATACCTGCGTTCATCGTTTAACACCTCATCATTAGTCTTTAAATAAGCGCCTTCAGTAACAGCGAGATTTAGAGACAGTGAGGGCGGCCAGGCTAACCGCGATGCAAGTTGCCGGTATATTCAAGTCGAATAAGAGCATCGTCAGGCATATTGGCATCTGAGAGAGCGGCTATTAGTGGTGGCCAAGTTCGATATCTCATTATTCGTGTTTTACTTCCGAGCCACCAACGATCTGTTGGATCAGGGTATAAATCTTCTATGAAAAGGACTGAAAAAAATTAGTTAATTTATTTTGCCCATCAAATTTTTAATTGTTTATCTCCATGTATATAAAAACTCTGCCTTGATTAAGACTACGTTACTAATAATATTCAATTTTTCTAAAGTTGGCATCTGCCCCTCCAATACTATTCCTGCATAATAAAGATTAGGATGATAAAATGTTGTCGAAAATTTCTTAATGTTTATTAATAAAGCGCTTTAAATAGGCAATTAAAATGGCTTCCGTACTTAACGAATCGCATCAAAATGCTCTGGATTTGCTAGTCAAGGCGGCAGCTTACTCGGCAGATTGCCCGAACGGCTTTCTGATAGGCGGTGCAGAGGGGGACTGGAGTCTTCTGGCAAGCTACGGAGGAGAGCCTCCGGTTGCGTTTGATACCTCTATTGAACGATGGCTTCAATCAAACCTGACTAATAGTCAGCCCGTCATCATTGATGATGCATTGGGCCAATCGCTTCCCGTTTATTTTCATCAGTTACGTGGCCTTGGGCATAAATTTGTCGTTGGCGTCGCTATCGGGAATGAAGCAGAGGAAATGAAAGGGGTCGTCTTTGTAAGCAGCCCCTCACCACAGCAACGCTTGAGCACTGCGCAGTTTTATGCCTTGCAGACGCATGCTGCGCTGATTGGCCAAACCCTTCAGTTTCAGACCGGGCTATTCATTCCCAAGCAAAAAACGTTCATGGAGCGCCTTCGCCTGCTGGAATCAGTGGTGGTTAATGCGAAAGACGCCATTCTAATCACAGAGGCGGAGCCCATTGACCCGCCCGGGCCGCGGATCGTGTATTGCAATCCGGCTTTTTTGACGACGACAGGATATACGTCAGCTGAAGTCATCGGTCAGACACCGCGAATACTTCAATGCGATGACACCAGCCGTACAACGCTGGATCTCATCCGGAAAGCGCTTTCAAGCTGGCAACCCATAGAAGTCGAACTTATCAATACCCGCCGCGACGGCAGCCAATTCTGGGTCGAGCTGAGCATTGTCCCCGTTGCCAACGAGAAAGGCTGGTTTACACATTGGGTATCCGTGCAGCGTGATATCAGTGAGCGCAAGAAGTCCGAGCATTTAGCTTTACAGGCGCTTGCAGATCGAGAAGCCAAGGTTGCACTGGAAAGCCGTTTGAAGGAACGAGAGCGGATTGAAGAAGAGCTTTCGTATGCCGCTTACCATGACAGCTTGACGGCGTTGCATAACCGGGCATATCTGATGGCGTTCTTATTGGATATTTTTAATAATAGTGGCCCCCGCCAGATACCTGCCGCCACAGTGCTTTTCCTGGATCTTGATCGCTTTAAATTTGTAAACGATAGCCTGGGCCATGGGGCAGGCGACATGCTTCTCGAAGTGGTCGCACGCCGACTCGAAAACTGTATTAGTGAAGAACACGTCTTGGCCAGGGTGGGTGGTGATGAGTTTGCGATGCTGCTTGAAGGTGAGGATCAATCATCGCGGTCAATCGAGCTTGCTCAGCGAATTGTCGATCAATTGAATGTGCCGATCATCATTAACGGGCATGATATTTTCACCTCTTGCAGTATAGGCATTGTGACCGCCGATGCGACGCATGCCTCGCCAGAAGACCTGCTTAGAGACGCCGATATTGCCATGTATGTTGCCAAAAAGCAGGGCCGAGGGCGATGGGCGTTGTTTGATGTATCCATGCGCGAGGCGGCGATCGATGCGCTGGCGATGCAGAATGCTCTCAAACGGGCTCTAGCGAATAATGAATTTTCTGTTGTCTATCAGCCAATTTACAGCATCTTTACTGGTGAAGTATCCGGGGTGGAAGCTTTAGTCAGATGGCGTCATTCAGTGCTTGGTCGAGTGTCACCAGAGCGCTTCATTCCCGTTGCTGAAGATATCGGGGTCATGCATGAGCTAGGTCGCTGGGTCATGCAAACAGCGTGTACAGAATTGCAACGCTGGAAGGCTCGATTTCCCAAGCTGAAATTGCATCTGAACGTGAATGTATCGGGCGTTGAGCTTAATCGCTCAGGGTATGTAAACCAGATTAGGCTTATTCTCGCTCAGACGGGGATAGAGGCCCATGATCTTCAGGTTGAAATTACGGAATCTGTTTTTCTTCATCAGCCGGATAAAATAGCACAGATATTAGAGAGCATTCGTGAGCTTGGGGTCCGTATAGCGCTGGATGACTTCGGCACCGGATACAGCGCCCTTGGCTATATTGACCGCTATCCCATTGACGCCATCAAGATCGACCAGTCCTTTGTATCCAGGATGATGACGTTTCAGCGCAGTGACGCGATTGTCAGAAGTATCTTGTCTCTGGGCCGTGCGCTGAGTATCGATATCACCGCTGAGGGTGTCGAAAATCAGCCTCAATTACAGCGCTTGAGAGAAATGGAATGCCCGTTTGTTCAGGGTTATCTGTTAAGCCGGCCAGTAAACGCCGGAAAAATCGTGACTCTTTTACAGCTACAGGCAACCTGACAGGATTAATTGATCACTTAGCGACCCAGAATATTCGTCTCGGCTTTCTTCGTTGATTTTGCAGCTTTCTTTTCCTTAGCCGTTAGAAGGGGCTTCTTTTTACTATCTTTTTTACTGTCCTTTCCTTTGCTCATGATAATTTCCTGTAGAGATTTATTATTGCTGCTCGATTGATAAAAAACCAGATTATTAAACTTGATAGTAGTACACAAAGCGCCAGTGCGCCTTTTATATAATCATTTGGCTATAAAAATAGGGGTTTGAAAGCAGTTTTACTTTAAAGGCTTGTATTTTTCGAAGAGAGTGCTGAGATAAAAAGCATACTCATGTTGATTGGGAAAAATATTTATAGATAACGGCAAGCATTAATTGACTTGCTGAAAGCAAGGATACTGAGCCTGGGTTTCAGTCGTGGGGTTGTGTATCCGGCCTCAGTCCGCATGCAGCAGCACTGGCAGCCATTTGGGTAGGTGGTGAATGACCTTTCCTAGCCGAAACAGGAACTTTCCTCCATATTAACAGTGGGCCAGATGAAGCGCCGCTGATGTACAACCGGTGGCAATGATAATGAGCGACAGATCGAGCGAGAGGGATTCATCAATGACAGGGACACAGAAATCATCATCGGCAGGATTCTTGAGCGATAACCGGGTAAAGGTACTTCTGGTTCTCGTACTTGTTGCGGTGGCCTGGGCCGTGGTGGCGCACATCATTGCAAGCTCGCGACAAGACCGCCTTGAAGCACTCGAGACGAGACTGACCGAAACCGAGCGTGAGCATCAACAGATTCAGGCACAGATGTCGGAAGTAGAAGCCGCCGAGCTTGATCTTGCCACCTTGCAACAGCGAACGAACGCCGTTGAGGTCGAGCAGGCAGAAGCAGAGGCGGCGCTTGCTTCAACGCGGGCAGACATTGCCCATGCCCAAGAAGATTTGACCGCATTACGCGGAGAGCGTGAAACCCGTGAAAAAGAGATGCAGAGCCTCAACGAGCAGATAGATCAAAGGCAGAGCCGTCTTGATGAACTCAACGGGTCCAGTGCCGAGTTGGAAAGAGAGCTAGACGAGGCCGAAGCTGCCCGCGATGACGCTCAGCAGTCGCGTCAAGAGGCTGAGGAGGCTCGTAACCAGGCGGAATCGGACCTTGAGGCACTCAACGCGGACATTGAACAGGCGAATAACCAGCTTGCCGAGGCCAGTAGCCAACGCGATGCCATTGTTGAAGAAGTAAAGGCATTGGAAGAAACGCACAAGGCTCTCACCATTGAAAACACTGCGCTTAACGTAATGCGCAACCGGGCACAGACGCCCTGACGCAGTACATTCAATTCATGCAGTAAATCGAGATAGACGTACCTTCCCGGTAATCAAGCGGGGAGGTCGTCTGCCATTAAATGGCTCTGTTCTGCAGCCACGTTTCGAATGCCGTAGGCAGTAGCGGTTTAGCGATAAAATACCCCTGGGCCTCGTCGCAGCCTAATTCCATGAGGCGACGGTAGGAAGTGTCGTTTTCAATTCCTTCAGCCACCACGCGGTAGCCCAGGTCATGGGCCATTGAAATCATCGAATTGACCAGCGTCTCGGTGCGTGCATCTTCACCAAGCTCGGTGATAAAGCTGCGATCGATTTTTACGGTGTGTGCCGGGATTTCATGTAAATAAGCGAGACTGCTGTAACCGGTACCAAAATCGTCGATAGCGACCCGCAGGCCTGCTGCTATTAGCGCCTTCAATTGGGTAGTTGCCACTTCCCCTTGGCTAATCATGGCGCTTTCGGTCAGTTCCACTTCGATAGCGGTACTGGGTAGGCCCATGCGCGCCATTAAATCCAGCAGCCTTAGGGCAAAATCCTCCTCCTCAAGGTTGGTGGCGGATACATTGACCGAAATCTGAAGTGTTTTTCCCGCCCGGTGCCAAGCGGCTGCTTGTTGAACAACATGATGCAACACCCACTGCGTTAGCGGTTTTACCATGGGCGTGTTTTCGATCAATGGAATAAATTCGTTAGGTGATACTTCACCCAGAGTGGGGTGTTGCCAACGCAACAGCGCTTCCGCCCCCAAACACTCGCCGGTGGCAAGAGAGACTCGCGGCTGGAAGAGCAGGTACAGCTCATCCGCACTTTCAAGTGCCGGGCCGATATCGCCCAATAGGCTAAAGCGTCGTTGGTAATGGGCATCTAGGTCCAATGAAAAGAGCCCGGCCGCTTTTCCTGCCTGATGAGCATCCAGGCAAGCGGCGTGAGCGGTTCGCAAGACATCTTCGGCCGTGACGTCACTCAGGCGAAATGGCGCGATGCCCATGGTAGGGCGTACCAACACGGGTATGGCTTGGGCAGATTCAAGCGCGAGCAGCGCTAGGCGTAAACGAGTCGCTTCTTCCAACAGATCTGCATCACTCTTGTGCTCTACAAGATGCACAAATTGGCATCCGCCCAGGTGATAGAGCTTCGATTTCGAGCCGATGGCCTGCTGCAGACAGCGAGCGGTAATACGTGCCAGGTCATCGAGAAAAGCAGGCCCTACGGTGCGGTGAAGCGTACCCAATTCGCTGGCATCGACCACTTGGGTAAACAAGGCCACTCTTTGGCCATTGGGTGCGTCTCGCTGCATGTCCTGCAAGTCTTCGGCAAACTGATGGCGGTTGGAAAGGCCCGTCAACGGGTCAATGCGGCCAAAAGCATGCTGCAATTCAATCTGTGCCATTACCATGGTAGCCAGATCTTGAAGTGTCGCCTGCTCTTGTTCGGACACCTCGCGTGGCTGAGTGCCCAGAACGCACATAGCGCCCAAGGTATGGCCCTCGCGTGTGATCAGCGGTGCGCCTGCATAGAAACGAATGCCCGAGTTCGCTAAATGGCTGTTCCGGTAGTTTTTTGAGGCAAGAAGATCCGGAATGACGAGAAGTTTTGAGGAGTCACATACATCCGCGCAGGGCGCCGTTTCACGCGGTATCTCCCAGTGATCAACACCTACTCGAGACTTGAACCACTGACGGTTCTCGTCGGTAAGCGACACGGCTGCGATCGGCAAATCGAAGAGCTGGCTGGCCATCCGTGTGATGCGGTCAAAGCTTTCACTGGGCGAGGTATCCAACAGGTTCAACTGGCGGAGTGCAAATAGACGATCCTGTTCCTGGGTACTCATTATGCGTTCTACTACCCTATGAAAAATATTGATCCTTGAGAAATGTCCATAGTAGGCGCTTTCTGAAAAGTTGACGAGCAAAGACGCATCGAGTCGTCTCGATACTTGTGAATCAGACGTCAGCGAAGCCCTCTATACTCTGCGCCTGATTGCTGAGTTTGGCTGACGGCGTTCGATGAAGAGCCCTGCCTTTGATCTGAATCAATAGCCCTAATTTTATAATTAAAAAAACTTAATTTAATCTGGCACAGCCTGATGCATGCATTAGGCTGAAAGCATTAGCTGGTTCTTATGCCTCAATCTTTTTGGCATCAACTTGCAACGTTAATCAGCCTATTTCCTCGGCCACTTGAATCCTCCCGAGTGGCCAACATGCAAAAGCGCAACCAAGAGGCAATCACCATGGCGACGAAACCAAAAGGTAACGGTAGCGGCGGTAAGTCTTCTAATGCGAACTCCCCCATCAACTCGATCGCCTGCGGGCCGGAGCGGCTTTTATTGGCCGCACTGGAGCGAGGCGGCAACTGTACGGAGACCGGGCGCTATCTGGTTAGCTACCGGGATGGCATGTTGGATGAGGGGGTAAAGGCGCTCAAGGACCAGCAGTTTCGCGTAGCCGATGCGCGTGACTTTACCGCCCAGGCCGCCGATCTGGAAGAGGCAGGAGACGCCGAAGTAATGGTGTTTCCGGAACTGGGTGTGGCGCTACTCGGCGGAGACGCCTTGGAGCTGCGTGGAATGCGCACAGACGATAAGCTTTTTGCCCAAAGTGCTATCGAGTGTATCGAGCCCGAGTATTTCATGTTTGCAGAAAGTGCTGAGTATTTGCGAGGGTTCTTGCGCGCCGCGAGCACGATTGCCGAAGACCTTGGTAAGCTCGATGACAACGGAGAAGGGCGTTTAAAAACGAGCGCCGATGAGGTGACCTGGGGGCTTGCCCAGTGCCGAGTGCCACAGAGCTTCTGGACCGGCGCGGGTATTAAAGTCGCTGTACTCGACTCCGGTATGGATCTGGGCCACCCGGATTTTACCGGCCGTTCAATGGATAGCCGCTCTTTTGTGGGCCAGCCCGTTCAGGATCTTCATGGTCACGGTACGCACTGCATCGGTACTGCCTGTGGGCCAAGAACGGCGTCGGGCCGCATACCCGGCTACGGCGTGGCTTCTCAGGCGCAGATATTGGTGGGTAAGGTGCTTACCAACGCAGGCGGTAGCGCGGGCGCAAGTGTGCTGTCGGGAATGAACTGGGCGGTTGCCAATCGGTGCGAGGTGATCTCGATGTCGCTGGGTGGCCAAAGCCCGGTGCAGGCGGCGTTCACCAACGCGGGCGCGGCGGCGCTACGCAACGGTTGCCTTGCCATTGCCGCCTCGGGCAACGAGGGGCTCAATACCGGCTCGCCAGCCAACTCGCCCACCATCATGTCGGTAGCTTCGCTGGACCCTAATTTGCGGCCTTCCAATTTCTCCAATTACGGCAAAGTAGAGATCGCAGCCCCAGGGCGCGATGTGCTTTCATCCTGGCCGCGGCCGGTCAATTACCGCACGATCAGTGGCACCAGTATGGCCACGCCCCATGTGGCGGGCTGCGCCGCGCTCTGGGCGCAGTCGGATGCCTCGCTAAGGGGCATGAATCTTTGGCGGCGGCTGGTGGATTCCGCCCAGAATTTGCCCTATCCGGAGGCTCGCGTGGGCGCGGGGCTGGTACAGGCGCCTTGATACGCTGATAATCCCTGGGTAAGCGGGTTGGCTGCCCAGGGCACTTATCTTGGAGACAAGGCGATGCAGAAGATTGAGCTGTGGATCATTACCATTTCAAGTGACCGGTCGATCACCGATATCGCGGCGCGACTCAAAGCTGAAGGCCTGACGATCTGTGATTTGCTGGAAGATATTGGCTGTATTACCGGCGAGGCGGACAACGCCACGGCCGAGCGCCTGAAACACATTGACGGCGTGGTGGATATCGCCCCGGATATGCCTATCGATCTTGGCCCGCCCGATTCCAACCAGGCCTGGTAACGCCAGGCGGATGGATGGTGCGGCCTGGTTGTTCGGGCAGGAACAAGCGTTAGAGATAATCCAGTACGTCGAAGTGATCACACCCCGGCACATCCAGAAGCTCCGCCTGCACTTGGGCATCGCGAAGGGCCGTGACAAAGTCGTGGCTCTGCTCTCGAAACGCGGGCGGGTCGTTTTCCGCCACCACCACCTGGCAGGGGGGAAGCTGGTCGAGCCGGCCAAACCGGGGGCTGAGTGCCTGCGCCTGGGTGGAGCTCAGGCCCAGCGGCTGGTTGACGTAGGTATCCACCAGCGGCGTGAGATCGAACACGCCGCTGACCAGCAGCAGTTTGTCTATTGGCACCGTACCGCGGGCGGCGACCCAGTACGCCAGCTGAGCGCCGGCGCTGTGTCCGCCCAAATGAATCCCCCACGCCCCACCGTGATGATTCAAGGCGTGGCAGGCCGCCTCGAGGCCTAGCTGGCACTGCTCGATCATCGTCTTGATCGAGGTCTCAGGGGCCAGCCCATACTCGAGCGAAGCAAAGGCCATGCCGCGGGCCAGGTAGCGTTCGGCCAGAAAGTCCGTGGCGGTGTGGTCCAGCGCCTGCCAGTAGCCGCCGTGGATGAACACCATCAGCGGCCATGGGCCTTCGCCTTCGGGTATGAACAGGTTGAAACTGTCCGCCTCGCCTGGGTTGACCGCCACCGGGGGGTGGCGTTCGGCCAGGGCGCCCCCGGCTTCACTCTGACGGGCGAGCGTGGCTTCATGATCTCGCGCGAAGCGGCTGGGCGAGTAGGCGATATCCTTTGGCGTTTCCGTCATGGCAATCTCTCAGGTCACCGCGCCGCGGACATGAAACTGCGGGTCCTTGAACTCGCCGCTTTCCACTACCTCGCGAAAGTGCCGGGCCGCCTGCCACACGTCCTCGAAACTGAGATACAGCGGGGTGAAGCCAAAGCGCATCAGCCCCGGCTCGCGATAGTCTCCGATCACCCCGCGGGCAATCAATGCCTGCACGATGGCGTAGCCGTTCTCACCATCGATCAGCGATACCTGGCTGCCGCGCTGGTTGGCGGATGGGGTGATGTCCTCGATGCCGTGGGTGTTGAACAGGTCGCTCAGACAGTCGCGGAAAAGATCCGTCAGGGCGAGGCTTTTCTCGCGCAGGGCCTGCATGTCCACCTCGCTCCACAGCGCAAGCGAAGCTTCGAGCGCGGTGTAGGCCAGTGCCGAATGGGTGCCGGTGCGAAAGCGCGAGATATCGCTGGCGGGGGCGTAGTCGGCATCGAACGCGAAGGGCGCGGCGTGGCCGTGCCAGCCGGAAAGGGGCTGCCAGCCGCCGTCCTGAACGCGCTGATGAACGTACAGAAACGCAGGCGCCCCGGGGCCGCCGTTCAGGTACTTGTAGGTACAGCCCACCGCAAAGCGCGCCCCGCTTTCGTTCAGGTGAACCGGCAGTGCGCCCGCGGAGTGGGCAAGATCCCAGATCACCTCGACGCCGTGGTCGTGAACAAGCTGGGTAATGGCGGCCATGTCGCGAAGCGCGCCGGTGCGGTAGTTCACCTGGCTGAGCACGACCACCGCCACGCCGTCCAGATGCTCGGCAAGCTCGGCGCCTTCCGGCAGAAAGCGGTGCTCGAAACCGCTGACCTGACAAAAGCCCTGGGCAATGTAGCCGTCGGTGGGGAAGTTGCCGCCCTCGGAAAGCACCGCACGGCGCTCAGTCGGAGCCTGCTGGGTGATGTAGCCCAACAGCTTGAAGATATTGAGCGTGATGTTGTCGGTTACGCAGACCTCACCCTGGCCCGCGCCGATGACCGGGGCCAACAGGTCACCCAGCCGCTCGGGGGAGTCGAACCAGCCCTGGTTCCAGCCCTTGATCAGCTCGTCGCGCCACTGATCCAGCGTCGCGTTAACCGCCTGCCTTGCTGCGGTGGGCTGGGCGCCGAGGGAATTGCCGTCGAGATAAAGCACGCCTTCAGGCAGAGAGAAATGCGCCTTGAAGCCAGCCAAGGGATCCTTTTGGTCGCGCTCTTGAACGCTTTCCAGGGTGATACCGTTCAAACCTTGCGTCATATCCGCTACTCCAGAAAATCGAATGCCGCTGCTTTGCAATACCATAGGCACCTAGATGGTGGTGCGCACGCTCCAAAGCTCCGGGAAGAACTGCAGGTCCAGCGCCTTGACCAGGTAGTTGACGCCTGCCGTGCCGCCAGTGCCACGCCGGTAGCCGATGATGCGCTCCACGGTTTTCATGTGGTTGAACCGCCAGCGCTGGAAGTTGAACTCCACGTCCACCAGCTTTTCGGCAAGCTCATACAGATCCCAGTATTGTTCGCTGTTGCGGTAGATGTCGGTCCAGGCCGCTTCGACGTCGGGGCTTGCCGTATAGGGTACGCTCCAGTCGCGTTCGACCTTGTCATGGGGAATGTTGAACCCGCGACGGGCCAGCAGTTGCAGCACGATGTCGTAGAGACTCGGCGCGTTCAGGCATGCCTGAAGTTTCTGGTAGTGCTTGGGCTTGGCGCGGTGGGCTTCGATCAGCTTGGCGTTCTTGTTGCCCAGCAGAAATTCGATTTCGCGGTACTGGTAGGACTGAAAGCCTGAACTCTGGCCCAGGCTATCGCGAAAGCTTGCGTAGTCCGCCGGGGTCATGGTGACCAGTACTTCCCAGGCCTTGATCAGCTGTTCCTGAATTCGCGACACCCGGCTGAGCATCTTGAACGCCGGGGAGAGGTTGTCGTTCTGGATATGCTGTGCCGCCCCGTGGGCTTCGTGCAGGCAGAGCTTGATCCAGAGCTCGGACACCTGGTGGATGACGATGAACAGCAGCTCGTCGTGCTCGCTTGATGCCGGGTTCTGGCAGGCGAGCAAGGGCTCGAGATCCAGGTATTGGCCGTAGCTGATGTCCTGGTCCCAATGGATGGCTTCGTTATCGACGCTGTTTTTAGTGATCATGCTAGTGTCCGCCTCTTGGCAGGTGAGTTTGCGCATCAGGCTCGCCGAGATCCCAGAATACGCCAGCGGCCATCTTTAATCCCTGTTCGAGAATGCTTTCCAGCAGATGCTCATCAGGCGCGTGCTGATTGCAGGATGGGTAGGAGTGGGGCAGCCATACCGTGGGCAGGCCGAGCGCATCGGAAAAGCAGTGGTTGGGAATGGTGCCGCCCAGGTTGGGAAGAATGTGCGCGGGTTCACCCAGGCTTTGCTGCGCCGACTGAGCCACGAAACCGACCCAGGGGTGGCCGGGGTCCAGCCGGGTAGCGGCGTAACCGCCCAGCATTTCGAGCTCGATGGCCTCAAAGCCGTGGGCATTCAGATGCGCACGCAGGTTCTCTTCCACCGCCTGCCAGTCGGTGCCTTTCACGAAGCGCAGCTGCATGACGGCCTCAGCGCTTGCTGGAATGGCGCCGACGGGCTTGTCCGTGCGGCCTGCGCTCATGCCCAGCACTTCCAGGGTATTGGCGCCGTACAGGCGTTCGCCGTTGGTCAGCGCTTTTTCGCCCCAGCACTCGTTGATAGCGGGGTCAGAGCGTCCACCGCCTACCGGCAGATCGCGAATCAGCGCGGAGAGCGCCTCGGTCATGGCCGGTGCCCGGAGAAAATCGACCTGAAGGCGGCCTTCGCTGGATAGCAGCGTGGCGATGGCATTGCACAGCACGACCGCCGGATTGGTGATGACGCCTCCCCAGTTGCCGGAGTGGCGGCCACCGTTGCCGGGGTTGAGTGAAAGCTTGAACTGCACCACGCCGCGCGAGCCCAGAAACAGCGTGGGCATATCGGCACGGATGCGCGGGCCGTCGGAGGCGAGAAACAGATCCGCCGTAAGCGTTTCCTGATAGGCGCGGCAGGTCTCTTCAAGTCCCGGCGAGCCTATCTCTTCGCTCATCTCGAACAGGATCTTGACGTTGTAGCCAAGCTGGCCCTCACGTGCCTTGATCACCGCTTCGAGCGCGGTCAGGTTGACGCTGTGCTGGCCCTTGTTATCCGCAGTGCCGCGCCCGTAAACGCGGCCATCGATAAAGGTCAGCGCCCAGGGATCGATACCGTCGGCCCAGGTATCTTCCTGGCCGTCGGTCACGTCGCCGTGGCCGTACAGCAGAAGCGTTGCAAGGCCCGGGTCTTCGATGCGCTGACCGATCAGCAGCGGGGGGCGGCCGGGCAAGGGGTTATCGATGATTTCGCAGCCAAAGCCCAGTCGGCTCAGAAGTGGCACCATTTCCTGAGTCAGATAATCGTGCAGCGTGGATTGGCGAGCGGGGTCCTGGCTGACCGTTTGCATGGCCACCCGGCGCGCCAGGGTGTCGTAAAAGGTGCCATCCGTCAGCGTGTCAGTGGCAAGCGTGAGGGCGCGTGCGCGTCCTGAAAGTGATTGATCCATAAACTGCCCTTGTCGTTGTCCTTGCAGAGAAGCGGTGCGGGTAATCGTTGACCTAGAGCCTAAATCTTGCCGTGCTTTGCGACCATCATTAATATCTCAAGCATTCTTTCTAATTCTGTAAAACCACGGTTATTCCCAACCAGCACAAACGCCTGCCGGTTGCCCGTACATTTGGAGGCGATATGCTGGAGCTCAACTTGCGCTATTTTCACAGCGTGGCCAAGACCGGCTCGCTTTCCGCCGCTGCGGAAGAGCTGCACGTCGCCGTCTCGGCGGTAAGCCGCCAGATCACCAACCTGGAGCAGCGCCTGGGCTTGAAGCTTTTCGATCGCCAGCCGCGCGGCATGCAGCTGAACGAGGCGGGCAGGCTGCTCCAGGCGTATGCACTGCGCAATCAGTTGGAGGTGGAAAGCGTGATCACTCAGATGAAGGAGGTCACCACCCGCCAGCAGAAAAGAATCAACGTGGCCTGCCCGGACGGCATGGCCTGGCACTTTCTGCCCAGCGTGATTTCGGCGTTTATCCTCCAGTATCCGGACACCCGGTTCGATCTGCAGGTGGTGGATTCCGTACGTGCCTCAAAGCTTGTGCAAGAGGGCGCGGCGGATATCGCTCTGACGTTCAGCCTGTCGCCGGATATCGGCATTCAAGTGGTGTCAAGCCACAGTGCGGCGATTGGCGCGCTGATGTCCCGGCAACACCCGTTGGCCGAGTGCGCCACGCTTTCGGTAAAAGCGCTGAGCCAGTATCCCGTGACCATGTCACTCAACGGCTCGACCGTGCGCTATCTTTTCGACGTGGCGTGCAGCCTGGCCGGCGTCACGGTGCAGCCAAGTTTTGTCTGCGATTCACTCGGGGCCACCTATACCATGGTGAGCGAGCACCCGAACATGATCGGTCTGTGCAGCGCCGTCGCGGTGAGCGGCAAGACCGAAAGCGAAGGCCTGGTATTCAAGCTGCTTCAGGAGCCGCAGCTGGCGCTTCGAAGCCTGCAGGTGCAGGTCATGGCCGAGCGGCATATGCCTGGGCATATCGACGCTTTTTTAACCTTTCTGGAAGCGCGGCTGAAGGCGGCCTGCCGGTAAGGGCACGCCGCCCGCCGTGGGTAGATCAGAATGGGCCGTAGTTGATAGCCACGGCCACCGCCACGAACACGCCGCCGGTCACGATCCAGATCGCGACCAGGGGCAGGGCGAACTTGAACCACTCGACGTAGGAGATACGTGCGATGGCAAGGCAGGCCATCAGCGTGCCGGAAAGCGGGGTAATGATGTTGGTGACCGCATCGCCCAGCTTGAAGGTGATGAACGTTGCCTGGCGGGTAACGTCAAGCATATCGCCAATGGGTACCATGATCGGCATGACGATTGCCGCCTGGCCGGTGCCGGAGGTGATCAGCCCGTTGAAGACCAGGTTGAACGCATAGAGAAGCTCCATCGCGACGATCTTGCCGTGGCCATCCAGTGACGTAGCCACACTGTGTACCAGCGTATCGATAAGCTGGGCCTGCTTCAGCAGCACGATGACCGCAGCCGCCACGCCGACCACCAGCGCGCCGTACATCACTTCACCCGCACCGTTCATCAGGCGTTTGACAAAGTCGTTGGGAGAGATCCGCCCGATGAAGGCCGTCGCGATACCCAGCATCAGGAAGGTGGCGGAAAGCTGAGGAATGCCCCAATCGCGGTTGAAGGCGCCGAACAGGAACAAGCCGATGGCCAGGGGGAACAGTGCCAGCACGAGCTTATGGGTCAGGGTAAAGGCGGGGTGGGCATCCGGCTGGCTATTCTGGCCTGCGCTTTCGAACGCCTCGGCGCCCATCACGCTCAAGTGGGGGTTGTGCTTGATCCGTGTGGCGTAGCGGCAGATATAGGCGGCGGTAATCGCCAGAAAGACCACAAAGATCGCCCCGCGGAACATGAAACCTGAAAACAGCGGAAGCTCGGCGATGGTTTGCCCCGTAATGGTCACGGTAGGATCGAACACGCCGGCGCCAAAACCGGCGTAGGAACCCAGAAAGATGATCGCAACGCCGACGATCGGGTCGAGCTTCATCGAACGGGCCAGAATCAAGCCGATAGGAATGAAGGCGATGGCGAGGTTAGCCCCCACGCCCACCGAGGCAAGCGTTGCGAAGGTGGCGCAGTAGACGAAGATAAGCAGATTCTGGCGGCCTTGCGCCAGATTGAGCAGGCGGTAGATACCGGCGCTGATGGCCCCGGTCGACTCGATGACCTTCAGCACGCCACCCACGATCAGAATAAGAAAGACCAGCGTTGATGCGGCCACCAGCCCGTTATGGATGGCGGTGAACAGATCCATCACGTTAAGCGGTGCGGCTTCGATATAGCGAAAGCTGTCGGTCGCCACCTGGGTCAGGCCGTTGGCGGTACTGCGCTCATAGGTGCCGGCGGGAATGATATAGGACGCCAGCAAGACCAGAATCATGAAGCCGAACAGGATGATGAAGACATCCGGCATGGGCAGCTTTTTCTTCCTGGGCGCCGCGGCGCCTGCCTCACCGGGGGTGGTCTTTAAGGGCATGAGGAGTCTCCACTTTCAGAGGATTATCGTTTTAATGGGTAAAGCGTGCGTAGAGAGGCGTACTCGAGGCGCGCCGCCGTTGACTTCGCGCCGGGCGCTTTCATGGGCGCATCGTGGTTGAAAACCGTATCGTTGTTTGAAAATCAACCTACCAAGGAAGCTAAAAGCGGACAATTGTAAATAAAACAAACCTGCTTTCTATTTTCGGCAAGGAGTGGCGCTCTATATCACCCCGGCACACGGCTATCAAACAGGGCAGAATGGCTACCGTATAGCCAAGCGGTATATCAGCGTCTATACAGAAGGTGGCGCCGCTTGGGAAATCTCATCGGCGAGTTTTCAATAAGTTGAATAACAGGGTTCATGCGATGGAGTTGATCCGCACTACCATTATTTCAGAGTTTTCCGATTTCAATGATGTCAGTGAATTCATCATCTTGATCATTCGTTTGCTGATGGCGGCATTTCTTGGCGGCCTTTTAGGGCTAGAGCGCGAGCTGAGCGGTAAACCGGCAGGAATACGCACTCATATGCTGGTGTGCATGGGGGCGGCGCTATTTATATTGATCCCCGAACAAACCGGCATTACCGATGCCGAGATGAGCCGGGTTATTCAGGGAGTGATCAGCGGAATCGGTTTTTTATGTGCCGGCAGTATTATCACTCGCAAGAACGACCTGTTCGCAACGGGCCTTACCACCGCCGCCGGTATCTGGTTTACCGCTGCCATCGGTGTTGCCGTGGGCCTTGGGCGTGAACAGACGGCATTTGTATGTGCTGTGCTGGCGTGGACAGTACTTTATGTAGTGCCCTTATTTTCGCGGTCAATTACCGGGCAAAAGCCGAGACGCCCAGCACCCGATGAAGACGGTACTGACAATTAAAGAGCGGCCGATATGGGTCAATTCATTACGAATCGAGCTTTACCGGCTCACGTCTTCGCGCTTAACGAACGATAGGTTTTCAGTGTTAAATAAGTGATAATTAATAATCATTCGGATCAAGAGATGCATTATGGCTGTCAAGGCTAAAACATTGGTTATTACGGCCGCCGGTATCGCGGTTATTGGTGCAGGCGGATATCTCGGCGCTCAGGCAGTGGTCGGAAACGAAGTTGAAAAAGCGCTTACCCAAAGCTTTGCACAACTCGACGATACGCTTTCCTGGTATGCACGCGATGTCGTCATCGATAAATCGCTGTTCACGACGTCAGTAAGTGCCACCATCGGCGTGGTGGGGGCTGAAAATGCCGATGCCCAGGTAAACCTGCAGGTAAACCACGGCGTTCTCAGAAGCCCGACCACCGGCACGATTCATCCCAACGAGCAGTTTCTGCGCGGAGATATCGATGTTGATCTGGTGGCTACACGAAGCGCCGTGACAGGCCAGCTGACGGCAGACTCATTAAGCGGCGTGGAACTGGACGCCACGTTGCAGGCGCTGGTGGTGGATCTGGATCTTGAAGATCGAGACATCTGGCGTATAGACGGCCAGGCTCGTGAGATCGTCATCAACAATGAGAGTGACTCGGTGCGTATCGTATCACCGCGCTTTGAAAACCACTCTGAGGAAGCCTCCCGCCTCATACAGCAGTATCTTGAAATACCTCGCGTCGAGTTCCTGGCCCAGGGGATCAATGTATACCTGGACGGCATCGAATTTGAAGCCGAATCTGAATCTATCGATGAACGCCGAATCGTCAATTCAGGCGGGCATTTCAAGGTGGCCGATATCGGCGCCGACGATACGTCGATAGGCAGCCTGTATTTCGATATGGATGCAAGAAACTGGGACATGCCTGCATTTCAGGCCTTTCAGGAAGCCTACGCGCCCTTGGCAGAGATGCGTCTGGCTCAGCAAGAGCAGGGCGTTCCCGGTGACGAGCAGCAAGAGCGTGATCTGCTGATTCAAGCCATTGAAAGTGGTTACGAGTTTCTGATTGCCAACCCGTCGATTGCCCTGCAGCCCCTTGAAGCTCATGTTGTTCTTCCGATGCTGGATGTAGATTTCAAGCCACGCTTGACTGCAGATATCAGCTTCAATGGCGAAGGCCTTTCAAAGGACGCTTTATACCGTGCTTGGTGGGACAATCGTTTGCAGTTGCCCGAGCAGCTAGAGAGTGAGGGCATCATGAGTCCGGCCGAAGCCCAGGAGTACCTTGCCAACCGTCTGAGTCTGGATATCAGCGTCACGACACCGCCGCCGCTGGTGCTTTCGCTCATTCCCCTGCCGTTTTCGATGATGATGGATCCTGAGCAGGAAACTCAGCAGGTGATCTGGCACGAAGGCAGTTTAACCGTCAATGGTGAGCAGGTAATGTAAGCCAGAGTGATGTTTTCGCGGGCACTTCATTAGATTGACTTATGTAGTGCCCGTTGTTGTTGTGGTTTATGGAGTAGTCTTGTTCAAGGGATTAAGTATGCGCGTAATGTCTATTGCCAAATATTTCATCATCATGGTGGGGGCGGGTCTTTTAGTCGTCGCTTTTTTTCTTTATCAAAATTCACAGACATTTGTCGATAAGGCTGCCAGTACTGAAGGTACGGTAGTGGGGTTAATGGAGTCGCGCTCTGAGGACTCGATCACTTATCGACCCGTTGTCCAATATACGCCAGAGAATGGTTCCATGCTGGAGTTCACTTCATCGGCTGGCAGTAATCCCCCCAATTATTCGCGAGGCCAGCGCATTGAAGTGCTGTATGACCCCGCAAATCCTGCTAATGCTCGAATAAAAAGCTTTTTCTCTTTGTGGGGAGCACCATTGATTCTGGCAGGGCTAGGCGCTTTATGTTTCATATCAGGCGCTGGCGCTTTTGTATTTTCACGGTTGGCACACCGTAGCAATCAATCGCTAATGGAAAATGGCCTGCGTATCGATACCCAGTTTCAGGGTGTCGAACGTAATACGGCATTTTCCATCAATGGTAAATATCCTTATCAGGTGGTAGCCCAATGGCTAAATCCCTCTACCAACCAGGTGCATGTGTTCAAGAGCCAGAATATCTGGTTTGACCCTTCTTCTTATATCAATACGGATACGATTGCGGTTTTCGTCGAGCCCGGTAACTTCAAGAAGCATCATGTTGATTTAAGTTTCCTGCCCAAACTTGCCTGATAAGAAAGTCGCCCTCTGCCGGCAATACCGCCAGAGCGTGATACGCAGTTGTAAGCAGTACGTGTTGATTATTGATCCTAGCTTATATAACCCGACTGAGGAATGACCATGGTTCTGACTATCGTTATTGTCGCGGTAATCGCGATTATCGCTTTTTATATTATTGGTGTTTATAACCGTCTTGTATCACTACGCAACCGCTTCCAGAACGCCTTCGCTCAGACTGAAGTGCAGCTCAAACGTCGCCACGACTTGATTCCCAATCTGGTCGAAACCGCGAAAGGGTACTTGTCTCATGAGCGTGAAACCCTGGAAGCGGTCATTCAGGCACGCAACTCGGCAGCGTCAGGGCTCAAGGCAGCGGCGGCTAACCCGGGTAGCGCCAAGGCGATGGCAGAACTTGGTGGTGCTGAAGGTGCACTTACCCAGGCGATGGGGCGGCTGAATGTGGTGATGGAAGCCTATCCGGATCTGAAAGCTGCTCAGAACATGCAGCAGCTCTCAGAAGAGCTTTCCAGCACCGAGAACAAGGTAGCCTTTGCCCGTCAGGCATTTAATGATGCTGTCATGCGTTACAACACTTACCGCCAAAGCTTCCCGCCGGTTGCAATAGCGTCAATGGTAGGTCATGGCGAGGATGCCTCTTTCCTGGAGTTCGAGGACAGTGCGCAGATTCAGTCAGCGCCGAAAATCTCTTTCTGAACCGACGCTGAACTCGCAGGGAGAGGCGCATGGATTTTTTTACTGCTCAAGACAATGCTCGTCGCCGAACAGGGCTCCTCGTCGTTTTGCTGATTCTGGCCGTGCTGGCCTTGATTATCGTAACGACGCTGGCGTTTGTCATTGCCCTCTATTTTCTGTTCGACCTTACCTTGAACCACGATGTTTCGCTCATAGCGGTGCTCTCGGGAGGGATACCACTCTTTGGGCCCTGGATTGCCGCCTTCGTGCTGGCGCTTGTGGTGCTGGGAGGGCTGTATAAACAGTTGCAACTGAGTCGTGGCGGCAAGGTGGTGGCCACGTCGCTTGGCGGTCGTGAGATCGCGCCGGATTCCAAGCTTGACGATGAACGTCGTATCCTAAACGTAGTGGAGGAAATGGCGATTGCTGCGGGTATGCCGGTGCCGCCTGTCTATCTTTTGGATGAGCCTGGTATCAATGCCTTTGCGGCTGGCCACAATACTGGCGATGCGGTCATTGGTATTACGCAAGGCGCCATTAAGCACCTTTCACGCGATGAGCTTCAGGGCGTGATAGCCCATGAGTTTAGCCATATCCTTCACGGTGACATGCGCTTGAATTTGCGTTTGGTGAGCGTGTTGCATGGCGTTCTTGTGATTGGTCTTCTGGGTAACGGGCTAATGCGAAGCATGCGTTACGGCCCGCGTATTAAAACCAGCAAAGGCAAGAACCCGGGGGCAGTGATTGTTTTTCTGGCAGCGGCGCTGATGTTGATCGGCTTTGCGGGCACGTTCTTCGGCAACTGGATCAAGGCTGCTGTCAGCCGGCAGCGGGAGTACCTGGCCGATGCATCGGCTGTGCAGTTTACTCGCCATCCTGAAGGAATCGGCAATGCCTTGATCAGGATTGGCCTCAATGCCGAGGGGTCACGTCTTGAAGCTCCGCAGGCAAGCCAGTTCAGTCACTTGTACTTTAGTCAGGCCATGCGTCAGAACTTCATGGCCACCCACCCGCCGTTGAAGGATCGTATCAGGCGTGTCATGCCGGGCTGGAACGGCCAGTTTGATGCAGCGCGGCTTGACCGAAAACCTCAAGGCGATACCGCTAAGGTAGATAGGGCATCCAAGGCATCTTTCACGGGCAACGAATTTACCACCACGGGCGCTGCCGCGCTGACCGGAGTGTCGGCACGAGCGGCTATTGCTTCGATGGGGCAGCCAGGGCCTCGTCATCTGGCACAGGCTCAATCCACCCTTGAGGCGTTGCCCAGACGACTCAAGAACGCCGCGCAAGATTATCAAGCCGTGCGCGCTTTGATGTACGGGCTGTTGCTTAGCCAGGACACACAGGTGCGTAAGCATCAGTTGGCATCACTTGAACAGTCGGCCATGCACGGGGTATATCCAGCTGTCATGAGCTATGCCGGTGAGGTGCTGATGTTGAAAGAGCAGTTTCGTTTACCCTTGGTAGAGCTTGCCTTGCCCGCGTTAAAAAACCTCACGACGGATGAGGCAGTGCACTTTCGCCAGTGCCTGAAGCAACTGATCAATGCCGATGGTCAGGTCAGCCTGTTCGAATGGACGCTGTATCACTGGCTTGTCCACCACCTGGGGCTGGCGCGCAAGGAGCAAGTCCCGGCGACACGCAGACTCAAGGTGCTTCAGCAGGAGTGCCAAGTACTGCTAAACGTGTTGGCTAACGCAGGGCAAGATGACCCTGTTGAAGTGAGCGCTGCGTTGAAAGCGGCTGCTAGAGAGTTGCCCTTTGAGTTGAATGCACAACCCATTGCCATCGGCGATATGCAGGCGCTAGGCCAAGCAGTCAGTAAATTACGCCGCTTGTTGCCCCAGCATAAGCATACGCTGCTGCAGGCCATGGCCCGCTGCATCGAGCACAGCGGGCAGATAAAGCCCGCAGAAGCCGAGCTGTTTCGCGCCACCGCCGACATGCTGGATTGTCCGGTGCCGCCTTTGTTGGTGGAACAGTGATGGATCACATCATTACGGACGCTTTCCTTGAGTGCTGATCCCTAGCACTCATTGACCAAGTTCAAGCAGGGCTCAAGTAAGTATCGAGGCGCGAATATCCCAGGATTAGGGATTTCGCACCTCTCGCGATGGCTCTCTAGAGCAGAAGTGCCGTCATGCCGGCTCGCTGCCAGCAGTACCTAGTGCCCTCTGCAACTCATCTACCAGCTGTGTCACCTTACGCCGCGCGCGCGCAATCGATTCTTTCAGCACCTTGCCTCCTACTTCCTGTCCCTCGATCGCGATGGTATGAATCCGGGTGATCCCGACGAACCCGAGCGCGGCGACAAGATTGGGCTCCAGATGGTTCATATGCGCCATGGCTTCCCCCGGGCCCATATTCATGCCGCCTCTGGCAACGAGAATGACGGCATGCCGTTCTCGCTCCGTGAGTTTTGGAGCATAAGGGTCATGCAGATTGCTCTTGTCGACCCCGACCGTTCGCTCGGCCCTGATGATCTGATCGACCCACGCCTTGAGGCTGGCGGGCATGCCAAAGTTGTAGAGCGGCGTTCCAATCACCAGGATAGTGGACGCTATCAGCTCATCGACCAGTGCATCGCTTTCCGCGAGCGCTTCTTTCATCCACGGCGCGCGTTTGTCTTCCGGTGTAAAAGCCGAAGCGATCCAGTCGTGGCTAATGAACGAAGGTGGGCACTGGCCTATATCGCGATAAGTGACGGCGTCCTGCGGGCGGCTTGACTGCCACTGACGGACAAAGTGCTGGGACAGGTAACGGCTGTGCGAGCCGTGGTGATCCGTTCCCGCGAGTCCGGGGCGGGCGCTGGCATCGATATGCAGAATACGTGACATGAAGCGTCTCCTTTAAGCTGAATTCATCTATGCTTGACAACGGCTTCAGCTTAGGGCCATGTAAATAGCGCGACAAACGATCTTTTTTGCCGGTATAGATGAGTAAAACTCACTTATGACTTCGCGACGCTTACCCTCGCTTTCAGCCCTTCGCGCGTTTGAAGCGGCTGCTCGCCATGAAAGTGCCAAGCAGGCGGCGCTGGAGCTCTCGGTGACGGCCACGGCCATCAGCCATCAGATTCGCGGGCTTGAAGCGGCGCTGGGCGTGGCGCTGTTCTTGCGCCGACCCAGGCGGCTTGAGTTGACGCCGCAAGGGCGTGAGCTGGCGCGGGTGCTGGAAGTCTCTTTCGACAGCATCAGTAGTACCATTGCGCGATTGAGCGCCTTGCCCGAACGGCAGAGTGTGACACTTACGACCACACCGGTGGTGGCGGTACGCTGGCTACTGCCCTGGGTTTACCAGCTGCGGGAGGCCTATACCGACATCGACCTGCGTATTCATGCTACCCATGAGCCGGTGGCGCTGGATGGCGTCACGGCGGACATGGCCATCCGCCACGGTGATGGCCGCTGGCCGGGCCTTTCTGCCGAGAAGCTTTTTGATACCACCTTGATTCCCGTCTGCAGCCCGCAGCTTGTTCAACAAGCTGGCAAGGATCCATGCAGGTACCCGTTGATCCATTTTCGACCGCAGGGGGTATTCATATCGCCCACGGATTGGCCGGGTTACCAGAAGATTGCCCAGATTCCAGGATTGAATGTCGGGGCCGGACTGGCGTTCTCCGATGAAAGCCATGCCATCGCAGCGGCGGTGGCTGGGCAGGGGGTCATGCTGATGAGCCGCCAATTGGTCGAGGATGAATTAGCCGATGGGCGCTTGGTACATCCTTTTGGCCCTGAGCTTGAAGACCACGCCTTCTTTCTGGTTTACCCAAAAAGCCGGCGTGATGATTCAACGGTTCTGGCCATCCGAGACTGGGTAAGGGCAGTGCCTGGAAGGCTATCAGCTCCTTCGGAATAACTTGCCTATTTATACCGTTATCTTGTATTCAGTGTAGAGCAATTACCCAACAGTGGTGGCCTTACAATTGTTAGAGAGAAATGCGTAGAGCATATTGCGTACTGCTCGGTCTCAGCTTCTGGTTTTCCTTGCAGTCGACGTTCTCTTTTTCGTATAGCGCTTTTTCGGCTTGGCCGCACGCTTGGCCGGGCCTGCGGCTGCGCCCTCGGCGGTTTGCAGGCTTCGCCTGAGCTTGTCCGCATCGCTTTGGCCAAGCAGAGCGCGAAGATCTTCCAGCAAGGCCTGCTGAAAGGCGCCCGGGTGATCCTGCTGCTCGGAGATGGCGCGCAGGCGCTGCTCCCATAGCGCGGTGCGCTCCGGCGTGCTGACTGCGCTGGGCAAGGCAGCGATCAGCGCGCAGCCGAGCTTGGTGGCGCGCAGGGCTTTTTGCTGGCGCACCAGGTACCCGCGTTGCACCAGGGTTTCGATGATACCGGCGCGCGTGGCTTCGGTGCCCAGGCCGTCGGTGTCGCGCAGGGTGCGTCGCACGTTAGGGTCGTCCACATAGCGGCCGATGTTCATCATTGCCTTGATGAGGCTTGCATCGGTAAACGGCTCTGGCGGGCGAGTCTCTTTCTCTTCCACCCCGGCGCCCAGTGCCTGGCAGGGCTCATGCTGGGTAAGCGTGGGCAGGGGCGGGGTTTCTTCTCTGGTAGTGAACAGCGGCTTCCAGCCCGGGTCCAGAATGCTCTGGCCGCGGGCGCGGAAGGCCTCGTTCAGCAGGGTGAACTCAGCCTTGACTTCAAAAGTGCGCAAGGGGCGGTAGAACTGCGCCATCACGTTGCGTACCACCAATCGAAAGACGTGGCCCTCGGTGGCCGAGAGCTGGCTGAAATCCGCCGGTTTGCCGGTAGGTGCCAGCGCATGGTGGGCGCCTACCTGCTTGTCGTTCCAGGCTTTGGAACGCAGCGTGAAATCAGCGCCTTGCAGCCACTGCCTGAGCGTGGCGTCATTCTGGCAGGCGCCGCTAAGACTCTGCCTGGCAAGCTGAAGATGCTCTTCGGGCAGATAGCGGCAGTCCGAGCGCGGGTAGGTAATCAGCTTGTGCTGCTCGTAAAGGCGCTGGCAGATATCCAGCACCATCTGCGCGGATAGTCCATGGCGGCGGGCGGCGTCTACCTGAAGCGCCGATAGGGAGTAGGGCAGCGGCGGCGCCTGGCGTTTTTCCTGCTGTTCGAGGGTCGTCAACTGGCCTGAAGCGCCGGGCAGACTTGCCGCCAGGGCGTCGGCGGGGGCGCGGTCGATCAGACGGCCCTGATCATCCAGGGGCTGATTTTCCCTGGGTGCCCACCAGGCGCGCAGCTGGCCGTTGGCTACCTTGAGATCCACCCAGAGCGGGTAAAACGGGTGCGGCTTGAAATCGCGAATGGCGTTATCGCGGCGCACGATCAGCCCCAGCACCGGGGTTTGCACCCGGCCCACGGAAAGCACGCCGTCAAAGCCCGCCTGGCGGCCGGTCAGCGTCCAGGCGCGGGTCAGATTGATCCCGTACAGCCAGTCGGCTCGTGAGCGCGCTTGTGCAGCTTGAAACAGCGGCTGAAATTCGGCGTTGGGGCGTAGCTGGGCGAGCGCTCGGGTAACGGCGGGGCGGTTGAGATCGCTGATCAGCAGGCGTTGAACCGGGCCGCGGTACTTGAGGTGCTCGATCACTTCCTGCACCAGGAGCTGGCCTTCGCGGTCCGGGTCGCCGGCATGCACTACGCTGGTCGCCTGCTTGATCAGCTTGCGAATGACGGCCAGCTGGCCGCGCGCCTTGGGGCGCGGGGCCAGTTTCCAGGTGCCGGGCACGATGGGCAGGCGGTCGAGGCGCCACTGCTTGTCGGCGGGGTCGTAGGCTTCCGGTGGGGACTGTTCGAGCAGATGGCCCAGACACCAGGTCACGGTGGTATCACCGCACACGATGGCACCTTCCTGGCGTCTGGGGCTGCCCGGCAGCGCTTCGGCAATGGCCCGGGCAAGGCTGGGTTTTTCGGCGATAATCAAGCGCATGCGCAGCGTGGCCTTAACGTCTGTTCGAGATGCCCTATAGTAGCAGAGCCGTGCCGGGCATCAGAAGTCAGGCCACGCGGGCGTCTAGAACTTGACCTCGATCCCCATGCCGTATAGGTCGTCCCGGCGCTGGCCATCCACGCGCAGGCGATCAACGTTGTACTCGGCGTATACCTTGGCTCGCGGCATCAGTTGATAGGATACTCCGAAGACGACTTCATCGACCCGAGTGCCCTCATCGGCCAGGTCGTCTTCGCCTTTTTCATTGTTGTAACCCACCATGAAAAGCGCTCTGCCTAGCTCGTAGGCGGCGGCCAGTTCATAGAAGTGCGAGGAAAACTCCTGATCGTCGGCGGCCGTCATGCGCTTGTAGCCGTTGATGGCGCCCACGTAGAACGGATCGAAGCGCCATCCCACCCCCAGCCCCCAGCTGGTCATGTCGCCCAGCGTGTCGGTGCTGCCTTGAAAGCTCTGGCGTTCGTAGGCCCCCACGAAATCGATCTCCGACTCGGTGGTATAGCGTGCCGAGAAGCTGTACTGGTAGTCGCGGTCGCCGGCGCTGGTTTCGCGCGGGCGGCGCTCATCTTCGAAGACGTAGCTTCCGCGCAGGTCCCAGTTGCCGATATCGTAGCCGATGGTCAGCTGGTCATCCTTCTTGCTATCGAAGGGCTTGATGCCATTGATCTTGTTGTCGTTGGCGGAGGAGCCAAACAGCTCGAAGATATCGGTGACATCCACCAGTTGACTGGTCGAGCTCTTGGTGCGGCCAATGGCCATTTCCAGCTGGTCCAGGTAACGAAACCCGAGCCAGGCGTAGCGCACGTCGAGGCTATCGGTCTTGGCATCATTTTCGTCTTCGGCATTGAGCTGCCACTCAAGCTTACCCAGCAGGTCGATTTCATCGGTGAAGTGGTAGCGAAACTGGGTTCCCAAGCGTGCCTTGCCGTCACCGCCGAAGTTGAGGCGTTGAGCCGGGTTCTGTTTATCATATTTAAACGCGCCCGCTTCGTACTGAAGCTTGCCGGTCAGGTCGATCCGCACTTCCTCGTTTTCAAACACGGCGGCGGCTTGCGCCGTTTGAAAAGCGGCCATGGAAAGCGCGGTAACAAGCATCAATTTCTTCATTTCTTCGATCCTTACAAAAAGTTCAGGCAGTCACTGGCCGCTCCTTTAATCGCAGGATTAAAAGAGGGTGTGTTTTCAATGTGTTAAAAAAGTGAAGGGCGTTTACGACCTAGAAGTCGTTTTCGAGCGCCTCGATGTCTTCATCCAGCGTGTTGCTCAACGCAATGCCGCTGTCATTGACCTTGGCGATGTAGTACGCCTTGACGCTTTCCCAGTCGTAGTAGGGGTATTGCTCGGTCGGGAGAGGGAAGGCTATCTCGCGCTCGTTATGCAGCATCTTGACCAGGGGGTCGCCGCCGTTGTCGTTCTCGAAAAGAATCCACTGAATGTTGGCGGCCATTGCCGTGATGTCCTTGCCGGCCCAGCTGGCGCTGACCTGGGCCGGGTCGTCCTGGCTCTCATCGGCACCTTCGATCTGCAGGTACGCGGCAAGAGGCATGATCAACTCCGCATGAGTGAAGTTGAAGATGCCGCTTACGCTATCCTTCTTAAGTGCTTCGTCGGTCGAGGTGATCAGTTCCTTGACCATGGGGGCTGCGATTTCCCGGGGCAGGTCGCTGCTCGTAAGCGAAGGGCCCTTGGCGTAGAAGGTCTCCATCAAGTCGAGGTCTTCATACCAGGCCAGCTGCTCTTCGCTGAAGTAGCGGCCGAAATCGAACTCCCCCTCGCGCACGATGTTGGGCGAAATGATATAGAGCTGGTAAAGGTTGTTGGCGGCGTCCGTGGGCGTGGCGAGAGCGACGCGCCCCTTGGCGTCCTCAAGTGCCAGCTCGCCGCGCTCGAGCTCGGCGTAGAGTTCGTCATCAATGAACTGGGTGACGATATCTCGGGCGAAGGTGGCGGTTTCACTTTGCGCGTCAAGGAAGGCGTTGATGACCGCCTGCCACTCGCCGTCGCTCTTGTAGTCGCCATAGCGGGCGGCCAGGTCGTAAGGGCGCAGATAAGGGTCGCGGCCCTTGGCGTACTGGCGGGCGTCGATGGGCGGCGTCGCCTCGCCCAGCGCACTTTGCAAGCCACTTAAAAAGTGGTCGCGGCTTTGAGGTGTGCGGTCCTTGTAGGTGGCGTGGGCGATGATCGGCTGGCCGTCCTCGAAGGCCTCGGGGAAGCGCTCGGCCAGGCGCTCGCCGATAGCGTGAAGCTCCTCGCCACCGAGCATCGAAAGCTCGCCGTAGACGTCTTCCTGAACCGCGATCAGCTGGGCTACTTCCTGCTTCAATGTGTACCCGGCGTCGGTGAGCTGACCGCGCGCCTCGGCAATGCTCAGCAGCTCGAAAAGCGTCTTGTCGTACTTGGCGCTGGAAAGATGGCGCGAACCGTGTCGGCCCACGTACTGGACCAGCACCGGGCGATATCCCGGCGGGGCGGGCGTGAACTCGGTAGGAACGTAGCGATAGGGCGTTTTTGTGCTGTAGTGCGTAGCGTCCGGCGCGCTGGCGTCCGTGGCCAGGGCTGGCGTGGCGGCCAGCCAGCCGGCGGCGGCGAAAGCGACAGCGCCAAGGTAGCGGTTCGTCGTGGCTTGCATTGGTGTTCTCCTGGTGGAAAGTTGGTCAGTTCGCGTCAAAAGGCACGTTTAAAAGGCACAAAGAGGCCCCTTCGCCCGAAGTAGGGCGAATAAAATCAGAGTGTTGCTGTATCAGGCGCGTTAGCGGGTGAGGTTTCAGCCCGGGCGAATGGTGCTCCGCCACACGGGCTGGGCAGGCAGCTGAATCATCTGGCTGATGACATCCTCATCTGCCAGCTGCTTGACAATGCATGCCGCGATTTCCTCCACCGGGTGATGAAAGGTGGTCAGTTCATAGCTTTGCCAGCTGGCCTGCTCGATGTTATCGAAGCCCATGACGCACAGGTCTTGCGGAATATCGAGCTTGAACGACTGGCGCGCGGTGTCCAGAAAACCACACGCCAGCAGGTCGGTGGTGCAGAGCACGGCATCCGGCCGCTGTGAACGGGCAAGCAGCGCTCTAGCGGCGGCCTGGCCCGTGGCGTACTGGGTGGGACCTTCCCGCACGGTGGTTATCGAAAGCCCCGCTTCATTCACCGCTCGGGTAAAAGCCTGTTCCCGGGCTAGCAGGCTTGGCGTGCAGGCGGTGGAGGTTACCAGTCCAAAAGAGCGGCATCCCACCCGGTAAAACAGCTCGAAGGCTTCCTGCATGGCGGATTCGTGGTCGAGTGTGATATGCACCGGGCCGCTGAATTCGTGACCGCGGTTGACCAGCACCACCCGCAGCCCGCTTTGAATACAGGTTTGCACCAGAGATTCTGCAGGCGCGCCGGATAACACCACGATGGCGCTCGCCCGGTACTTCAATGCCTGATGCAGGGCGCCTTCCACGGCTTCGGGCTCGCCGGACGTGTTGATCAACATGACGGCCCGGCCCAGCGCCTGGATGTGCCGGCTGACCGCTTCCAGCAAGCTCGAGAGAAACGGCGATGAGAGGTGATCGCCTACCAGGCAGACCGGGCGCGAGCTCTCCTGGGAGAGGCCGCGGGCCAGGTGATTGACGTGGTAGTTGAGCTCGGCTGCCGCTGCAAGCACCTTGCGACGCGTCTCTTCCGAGACGCTGGCACCGTCGGTAAAGGTGCGTGATACCGCCGAACGCGACACGCCGGCCAGGCGTGCGACCTCTTCAGCACTAGCAAACTTGCGTGAGCTGCTCATCGGGTGCCTCTTGGAGTAATTGCTTTATCTGCCGGGCCGCGATGCGGGCGGCATCGAACAGCTCCGGTTTGGGAGTTTCAAACCACTCATCCGGATGCAGCTGGCGCTCCTGGCGCACATGGGCCACGGCGCTTTCAAGCGTTGGGTAGCGGTTGGGCAGTTCCAGATGCAGAAACAACGATACCAGCGTGACCGAGCGGCTGCGCCCGCCGCGACAATGCACCATCACATTGCCTTTTTCGCGCAATGGGTAGGAGGGCTTGTCCGGCATGACCTGGTCAAGCGCGGCTCTGAGAATGAAATAGGCGGCCAGCATCTGTTCGTGCGGGTTACCCGGGCCGTCGATCATGCCGATCTTGTAATACCGAAACCTGCCAGGCCCTTGAATCAAGCCGTTGGGCGTAGGAGGAATACTCGTGTCCACCAGGTTGATATCCAGATTGACGGCGCAGTTGATCACCGTGGTAATACCATTTTCTTCAAGCAGTGCCGGGCTGCTGGCGGCCTGGCTATCGCCGATATAGAGCGCCACGTTACGCCCGGGCAGGTTGGGCTCGATCAGACTCATGGGCGGGCGCGGATAGTGATGTTTGGTCATGCGATGTCAAGCTCTTCAAGTTGGCTGTAATGGGTAAGGGAATCCGCGATGTGCGGCGCCGCCGCTAGCACCGCGCCGCCCGTGCTCAGAGTGCCGGAAAGGGAAAGGTAGGGGCGTGTCACGCCACCCGCTTCACGCACCAGTAAAAGCCCGGCCAGGCTGTCCCAGGGATGCATATGATGCTCGAGATAACCGTCGATGCGGCCTTCGGCCACCCAGGCCAGGGCCAGCGCGCCGGAGGCGCCGCGGCGAACGTTGGCACCATGGGATAAAAGTGCCGCCTGGGCATTGAGGTAGGTCTGCAGCGCGGTTCGAGTGGACCAGCCCATTTCAATGGTCGCGGTGGTGAAGTCGCGGGTGGCGGCTACCTGAATGGCCTCGGCGTTTTTATAGGCGCCCTTGCCGCGCTGGGTGAAATAGAGCTCCTCAGTGCACGGGTTGAAAATGGCGCCCAGCTGGGTCTTGCCGCGGTCGATAAACGCGATGCAGACACAGAAGTGAGGAATGCCTCTGGCGTAGTTGGCCGTGCCATCGATCGGGTCGACGATCCAGGTGGCGTTGCCGTTGACCTGCCCGCCGCACTGCTCGCCGCTACTTTCCTCGCCCATGAAGGCATCGCTGGGAAAGTGCTGTGCAATGGCGGCCTTGATCTCTTGCTCGATGAAGGTATCGGCCTCGGTCAGGAAATCCTGGTGGCCCTTGAGCGTGTAGAGCCCCGGCGTACGCGTTTCGAAAAGATGGCGTGCTTTCAGGCCAGTGCGGTGAATCATGTCCTTCAAGAACTCCGCGCGGGCCTCAAGCTCATGGGGCAGAATCGGCATAGCTATCCTTATAGAGTGCAGCGTGAACGCAGGTATTGTTGTTAACGGCGATGGTTAATGGTGATAGTTAATGGCGATGGGTCAACGGCGATAGTTCAGCATCCAGAGTTCCTGCCAATCCTGGCGGTTTTCCCAGTCATCGATGGCCGTATCCGGGGAGTAATCAAACAGCTGCGCTTTAAGCGCCCCAATGCCGGAAGGCTCGCTGGCCGGTAGCGCAATGTTGGAGCGGGTCGAAATTTTCCCGTCCTGCGCCTGGGGGGCGATGCCTTCTTCGGTCAACAGGTAATACAAGAAGAGCTTGGCAGCATTGGGGCTTTGGGTGCCACTGGCAATAAGGCCAATGGAGGGGTAGGTCCAGCCAAGCCAGGGGTCGAGGCCTTCGCAGATGCCAAGCGTCATGCCGTTGGCATTGTCACGAAACTTGGCGGTGCTGGTTAAGCCGATAAAACTGTCCTGCTGATCCGGGGAGGCCACGGCTTCTGCGGCGTTGGAATCCGAGTCGGTCAGCAGTGGCGCGTTGGCGGCCAAGGCCTTTACCCAGGCCGCAGTGGCACTCTCCTCGGAATCGTCGAGCGGGTGGCCATAGCGTGCTTCAAAGGCGGCCGCCATTGCCTCATCGCCGTGCTGGGCCATCTGGTTGAACCAGTCCACGTAGGAGGGCTTGCCCAGCGGATCCTGCATGGCAACGCGACGCGCCCACTCGGGCTCGGTCAACTCCCAAAGGTTGGCGATAGGGCAGCTGTCGTGAAGCGCGGTGCTGTAGGTCCATACGTTGGGCGCCATGACGATGGCCAGCGGGTCGCGATAGCGCTCGCTGATAGTGTCGGCCAGCGCTTCGGGAAACCAGTTGACCGCAAAGCCGGTATCCAGCAGTTGGGCGACCGCCGCCGGCGCATCGGCCAGTATTGCCACATCGGTTTGGATGTTGCCCGCCTGGGCCTCGCGAATGATGCGTTCCAGCGTGTGCGGCGCCTTCGATTTCACCCCTTCTGCCTGAACGCCGTACTTGCGTGTAAAGCCTTCGGCCTGCTCGATGATCTTGCCGGTGGAGTCGTAGACCGTGATCGCGGGCTCCTGGCGGGCAGCTTCGATCAGCTCATCGATCGCGCTGGATTCGCCAGCCCACGCCGCGGGTGCTGAGGCTAGGCTGATGGCAATGGCAAGTCGTGATAGAGAACGCATGGATAAACCCTTTTAAACGGCATGCATGAAGGAAGTGGGGACGGCGTTGTGATAAGCCGTATGCTCAAGGCGGCTGCCGGCTGCGTCGAACAGGTGCACATGCTGGGGCTGAATCTGGCAGTAGGTATGTTCACCCGCCTGTACCTGGGGCCTGATCTGGGTCGAGAGCTGCAGACACTGGCCCTCTATTTCCATATCCAGCACCCAGCTTCCGCCGGTCGGCATGATGCCCCGCACCTTGGCAGGCAGCGTATGGGCAGTGGCGTCAGGCGCCAGGTGGATATCTTCCGGGCGAATTCCCAGCATGTGCGTATTCGGCTGGCGGGCGAGTCGGCCTCCCAGCGCGGTATCCGCTGCTACCTGATTGATCGGCGGGTTGCCGATAAACTCGGCCACGAAGCGGTTGGCCGGACGCGCGTAGATATCGTCCGGGCTGCCTACCTGCTGCAACTGGCCCTTGCTCATGACGGCAATGTTGGTGGCCAGGGTCATGGCTTCCCACTGGTCGTGGGTGACAAACAGAATGGTGGTATCAAACGCTTGGTGTAGCCGTTTGAGTTCAGCACGCATCTCCAGGCGCAAGGAGGCATCAAGGTTGGAGAGTGGCTCATCGAGCAGCAGTACCTTCGGTTTCAATACCATCATGCGGGCGAGGGCTACGCGCTGCTGCTGTCCGCCGGAAAGCTGTGAAGGGTAGCGCTTGGCGTAACCGGCTATGCCCAGTTTCTCCATCACCTCCCCGGTGCGGGCGCGGCGTTCGCGCTCGGAAAGCTTGCGCAGCCGCAGACCAAACTCGATGTTCTGCTCGACCGTCATGTGCGGCCATAGCGCGTAGCTCTGAAATACCAGGCCCAGGCCGCGCTTTTCCGGCGCCACGAAACAGCCGCTCTGCGGTGAATCAACCAGCTGGTCGCCGATGTAAAGCCGCCCGTGGCTCAGGTGCTCGAGGCCTGCAATCATGCGTAGCATCGTGGTCTTGCCGCAGCCTGACGGGCCCAGCAGGCACATGAAGTCACCGCTTGGAATATGCAGGTCGACATTCTGAACCGCGGTTGCCTGTTGGCTGTACTGCTTGGAAATGGCGTCTAACGTGATGGTAGGCATGACTAGCTCTCCAGGCCTTGGGCGAGGCCCGTCTTGGTTAATTTCTGGGTCAGCACCGTGCCGCCCCAGGCGAGCAGGGCAATCATCAGCACAACGGCGTTGGCCGCCTGGGTGTAGTTGTAATCCACCAGGCGCAGTGAGTAGGTGGTCAGCACTTCGGTGGCCGGTACCGCCAGGATGATGAAAAGGCTCACGCCTTTGATGCCGGAGATAAAGGGCAGCACGATACCCACCACCAGCGCGCCTTTCTGAATGGGCACGATGATGCTGACCATACGCTTGAGCCATGAGGCGCCCGATATCTGGGCAGCTTCTTCGGGCTCTTTACCCAGCTGCGTCATGGCCGATATGCCTGCCCGTGAGGCAAAGGGCATCTGATCGGCAATCAGCGCCAGCATCAGGATCAACGAGGTGCCATAAAGGGCGGGCACCGGGCCGCGCTGTACGGCAAACAGCGACAGAGTGGCTGCAGCGAAGGCAATACCCGGCACGAGATAAGGCATGAAGGTGAGTTGGCGCAGCGTGCTTGCCAGCCACCGCCAGGGCGTGCGCGTGACGACGTAGCCCACCAGTAGCCCGAGCAACCCAGCACAGATGGACGCGGTGCCCACGATGCGCAGGCTGTTCCAGGTGGCCGACCAGAACTCCGGCGTCAATAGAATGCCGTTCGAGAGCGCGATCGTGTCGAGATTGGTGCCGATCCAGTAATCGAGCGTGAAGTTGGAGAGGTTAAAGCGCCCCGGGATACGCATGACGGTGGATAGAAAGAGCGTCATGAGCGGAAGCACCACGCCCACTACAAACAGGCTAGCGGCCAGCAGCGTGGCGGGCAGACGCCAAACGCCAAGTGGGCGCCGACGCTCCATGGCGCCCTTGCCACCCAGCGTGACGAAGCGGCGCGCTTCGCGCATCAGGTACAGGTCGATGGTCAATGTGATACAGCCCAGCACCATGATGGCGCCGGCCAGTACCGAGGCAACGCCGGTCTGGCGCGATGAGATCGCCCTGAACAGCGAGGTGGAGAGCGTATCGTACTGAACGGGTAAGCCAAGGATGTAGGGAACGGCAAACTCGCCCAGGGCATCGGCCAGGATCAGCACCATGGCCGACATCAGCGCCGGGCGCATCAGCGGCAGGATGATGCGAAAGGCAACGGTGGAGCGGCTGGCGCCCAGAATGCGCGCCGAGTCTTCAAGCTGGGAGTCCAGTCGACGCAGGGCGTTGCCGAACAGCAGTATGACCAGCGGAATGTAGTGAAGCGCCAGAATAAGGACCATGGGCACCGGCCCATAGGCCAGCCAGTCGGGCGAAGAGTAGCCCATTGATTCAAGCCACCCCGGCTGCCCGCCCATCGAGCGGTTCTTGAACAGCGTGGTCCAGGCAAGCGCAAAGGTCCACGTGGGGAGCATGAACGGCACGATCAGCGCCGTGGCGAACCAGCCCCGGCCCCAGAGGTTGGTACGGCTTAGAAGCCAGGCCATGACCCCGCCGATCACCATGGCGATGCACATGGCACCGAGCGCCACGCTAAGCGTATTGAACAGCGGCTGCCAGAAGAGGCGTTGTGAAATGGGGGAGGTGAACACGCGCTCAAGATAATAGAGCGTGAAGTTGCCCTGGGGCGTGCCAATCCGGTTTGAATCTCCAAAATTGACGTTGACGGCGTCCATGAGAATGGAGATGACCGGCGCCAGGATGAGATAGCTGAACGTGATAAGCAGGCCAATGCCCAATAGCGTCGCCGGGTCTTTAAGACTGAGCTGTAGCCCCCGTTTCGTGGGGAGTGCTGTAAAGATCCACCCAATCATTGGTTTTCCTCATTAACGCATCAAGTGGCCGATGGCATCGGCTGAATTGATAAGTATTCTAGAGAGGAAAAATGACAGAACGTTTACGTTTTGCACATACGTGCAAAAACTTAATATTGACAATATTTTAATAAAAAACAATTAATTAGCTTTTTTTATAAGTTTGATGCTATTCGCGTACAAGAATTTTATTGCACTTAATTACAGCCAGGGCGATGTACTACTTGACCGTGCCACGGGTTGTATAGGCTACGCTAAGGAGCTAACAGAGGTTTTTGTACCCGGCAGTTACCGAAAAGGATCTTCACATGCGCGAACGCGGCAGAACACGCAGGTTAATGGGCCTGGGCGCACGCACCGGCGGGGCGATGCTCAAGACCCGGCTGGGCGGCCAGGCGGATTGGCGAGCGTTGGGCGAGGCCTTGTTCGAGGGCCTTTCCGAACTCAAGGGCCCGGCCATGAAGATGGCCCAGATGATGTCGCAATGGGATGACCTGCTGCCCCCGGACCTGGCCGAGGAGCTTTCCCGTCTGCAGCGTCAGGCCGAACCCATGCCTTGGCCGCGCATTCGCGAAGCGCTTGTGCTGCAGTACGGCGAGCTTGACGCGCACTTCAGCGAGATCGAAGAGCGCCCGTTTGCCAGTGCCTCCATGGGTCAGGTGCACAAGGCGGTAACGCTTGAAGGCGAAACGGTCGTGCTCAAGGTCCAGTACCCGGGGCTTGCCGATGTGCTGGAGAGCGACCTGGCCCAGGTGCGGCGAATCATGCGCCTGGGGCGCTGGTTCAAGGTGCCCCAGGCGCGTCTGGATGCGATGTTCGAGGAGCTGGCCGCCGGGCTTCGCGACGAGCTGGATTACCAGGCCGAAGCTCGGGCACTTGCCCGCTACCGCGAGCGCTACGCAGATGAGCCACGGCTGGTGATTCCCGAGCCGCTCATGGCGCTTTGCGGGCCCCACGTGCTGGCCATGCGCTTTGTGGATGGTACGCCGCTGCGCGAGCTGGAAAGCGCCGATGACGCCACGCGTCAACAGCTGGCCCAGACCCTGGCTGACTGGATTACCCAAGAGCTGTTCACCTTTGGTGAGCTGCACGCCGACCCCCACGCGGGCAACTTTGCCGCAGATGCGCAGGGGCGGCTCGTGATCTACGATTTCGGCGCGGTGATTCCCGTACCCGCAGCCCGGCTTGATGCCATGATGAAGCTGCTGGAAGCCACCCTCGCGCGGGACCCCATGGCCATGGACGATGCCATGGTTCAAATGGGCGGACGCCAGGGGCAGGGCGCGCCGCTTTCGCTCTACCGCGAGGCCGCCGACAGCATTGCGCCGCTGTTCGAACCCGGCGAGCAGGACTTCAGCGATGTGCGCGTCCACCGCCAGCTGCGTGAACTTTCGCCCAAGGTATGGGCAGCGATGGACCGCCTGCAGCCGCCCGCGGATACGCTGCTGCTTTCCCGGGCGCTGAACGGCCATTACTGGAACCTGGTACGTCTGAAAGCGCGCCTGGATATGCATGAGCGCGTTCAACCGCTTCTAGCCTGACCAACAACGTGTCCGACCCACAACGCAACAGATTGCCGCTGCGGGAGCGCCGTCCTGCGTGATAGACTATGGCGCTTTTTAAACACGCTTTTCAAAGACAGTGGAGACGGCAATGCTAGCGGTATGGGTCGATCAGCTGCTGGGATTTGCCTCTGGGGCACTCTCGGCAATCAGGCAGCAAGAACATTATCCCGATTTCATGACCTGGGTACGGGCCGAAGGCGCGACATCATTTAATGGCGATGTCGCCACCGCCCAGGCGCTGGCCCCCATCTTATGGTCGCAGACGCCGCTTGAGCGGCTGGATTTTGCCAGCGAGTCGCTGGCCACCCCGGGGCGCAACGAACCCTGTTGGTGCGACTCCGGGCGCAAGTACAAGCAGTGCTGCTACCGGGTCGATTTCCCGACGGATATCCCCGAGCAGATGATGTGGATGCTCTCACTGCGCGAATGGAAGGGCGCCACGCTGAAGGCCGCCCTGGAAAGCCGTCAGGCGCCGCCGCAGGCGCTGCTGGAGGCAGGCCTGATTGCCGCCGAAGGTGGTCAGACCGGCCGGGCGATGCAGATTCTCGAATCGCTGTTCGACGGCAGCGACTGGTCGCGGCTGCCCGAGCAGGCTGAGCCCGCCTTCGAGATCCTGCTGGATATCTACCAGGAGCGCGGTTTTACCCGCAAGCGGGCCGACCTGCTGGATGACGTGATGGAGCGCGGGCCGCTGTTCCTGCGCGGCGTGGCCCTTGAACGTCTTTGTCTGATGCACCTGGATAACGATGACCTGGACAGCGCCCGGGCGGCCTTTGTCAAAGCCCAGCAGGCGCTGCCGGATTCGCCGACGCTTGCCTACATCGAAGCCATGCTGCTGCTGCACGAAGGCCACGAAGAGGAAGCCAAGGAGCGCGCCAACTTCTGGTACCGGCGCTTGGTGCGTCAGGGCGGTCTGGACGAGGAGCAGCTGGATTTTCTGGCGGCCCTGGCCGAAAACCCCGGCGCGACCCTTGCCGACCAGCTGCTGAGCGCCGAGGAAGACCTGGCCACCCCGCTGGTTTCCCTGCAGGCGCTGCTGGCGGCATTGCCCACCGCGCCGAAGCTGGATATCACGGTGGACGCCAAGAGCGGTCATCTGCTCTACGCTACCTCGGCCCGAGAGGCCACGCTGTTTGCCGCCTGGCACGAGCAGTTTCAGGTCATGGTAGATGAAGACGTGGCCCTTGGCTTTCGCGATGACCCCTGGGGCAACGCGGTAGAGTGGATGTCGGCACTGTGCGCCCACCCCGAGTGGCTGGATGCGCCGCAGGTCGTGCAAGACCTGACACTTGCGCTTACCAGCCGCTTTGGCAGCCTGCCGTGGATGGCGCCGAGCCTGCTGGAGCCTTTGGCGCTACGCCTTTCGCGCTGGCTTGAGCAGGCACGTGCCGAAGGCGAAGGCAGCCTGTGCTGGGACGATGCCGATAATGCCATGCTGCTGCGTACCGGTCTGGCGCTGGTGGTAGGCATGGAGCGCGGCGCACGCCAGCGCTCCCGCGAACTTGCCGAAGAGCTGCTGGCAATTGACAAGGAAGACAGCCTGGGTCTCAAGGAGCTGGTGCTGGATCAACTGCTGCGCGATGACCGCAACCAGGAAGCACTGGCGCTTTCCGATCAGCAGAACGACGATGGTTCGCTGGTGCTGGGCCTGCTGATGGGCCGGACGCTTGCGCTTTACCGTCTGGGCCAGCAGGAGGAAGCCGAAAAGGCGCTGGGTGAGGTGATGGCCCACAGCCGCCACGCAATTGAGATGATCTGCGCCGAGAAACCGCGCCCGGCCATGCCTCACGCCGATGGCCAGGTCGACCCCGGCTCACGGGCCGAAGCGTGGCAGTACCGCACGCTGATGCGCGATCAGTGGCGCACCACACCGGGTGCGCTCGAGTGGCTGAACGAACACCGCTAGCACTTGGCCCCCAGGCTGCTCAACGCGGCTTGGGGGCGGGCACCAGCTGCTTGTCACGGCTGATCCAGATCGCCAGCACGATGGCCGGCAGGCCGAGTAGCGTGGCAATCACAAAGAAGGTGGCATAGCCCTGCGCCGTGACCACCAATCCTCCAAAGCCGCTTAGAAACTTCCCCGGTAGCGTCATCAATGACGAGAAAAGTGCGTACTGGGTTGCCGTATAGGCCCGCGACGTCAGGCTGGATAAAAAGGCGATAAACACCGCACTTGCCAGGCCGTTGGCCAGGTTGTCGCCGATGATGGTGATCACCAGCATGGGCACCTGGTTGCCGATCAGCGCAAGGGCGGCAAACAGCAGATTGGTCAGCATCACAAAGCCCGCACCAAAGATCAGCAGCGGGCCGATCCCGTAGCGTGCCACCAGAAGCCCGCCCAGCAACCCGCCCAGAATGCTCATCGCGATACCAAAGATATTGGTGACGTTGGCAATGGTGGCCAGCGAAAAGCCGACGTCGATATACAGCGGGTTGGCCATTGAGGCCATGGCCAGGTCGCTTACGCGAAATACCGCGATGAACACCAGAATCCACAGCGCCTTGACGCCGTAACGGCTGAAGAAGTCGGTGAAGGGGCAGACAATGGCGCCAATCGTCCAGGCGCCCAGGCGGCGCAGCACCTTGGGCCTGCCTTGGCTTGCACGAATGAACGCCCGCACCTTGGGCTCATGGATCAGTTGAACGCTGAGCGAGGCGCGCTTGGGTTCCGGACGAACCAGCACGGTAATGAACCCGACGCCCACCAGCGCCGCCATGGTCAGGTACGCCAGATCCCAGGAGGTCGCTGCGGCGATGTACAGCGCGCCTGCGCCGGCCGCCAGCAGCCCGCCCCGGTAACCGATGATATAGGTAGAGGCCATGGCCGCCTGAACGTCATCTTCCGCCGACTCGATGCGGTAGGCGTCTATGGCAATGTCCTGCGTGGCCGAGCCGAACGCGATCAGCAGCGCAAACAGCGCCACCAGGCCAAGATTGCCCACCGGGCTTACGCCGGCAAGCCCGACCAGCCCCGTGGCAATGGTAGCCTGGGCCAGCAGCATCCAGCCCCGGCGCTGCCCAAAGACGCGGGTAAGTATCGGCAGGGCCAGCCGGTCGACCACCGGCGCCCAGAAGAACTTGATCGAGTAGAGCATGCCGATCCAGGCAAAAAAGCCGATGGCGGCAACGTCAACCCCGTCGCTTCTTAGCCAGGCCGAAAGCGTGGAGAACACCAGCAGAAACGGCAGGCCGGCGGAGAATCCCAGAAACAGCATGGTAATGACGGGTGCCCGACAATAGATCGCCAGCGCGGCAAGCCAGCTGCGCTGAGGTAACGGGGTGGGCATATGGTTCGACTCCAAAAGACGTTGGCGTAGGCCAAGTGATAAACTGCATCAATATTTTACGACAAAGCCGACAGCTTACCGGAGAGGTGTTTTCCATGTCGATTACGGCGCATCAGGTCGTGACCCTGCACTATGTGTTGACTGAGGTATTGAGCGATAACAGCCTGCGCACGCTGGACGACTCGCTGGCGCGTGACAAGCCCCTTGAGTACCTGCACGGCCATGACAATATCGTGCCCGGCCTTGAGCAGGCGCTGGCCGGCTTGAGCGTGGGTGACAGAAAAAGCGTAACGCTTGCCCCCGAACAGGCCTATGGCCTGCGCAATGAAGCGCTGGTTCAGGAGGTGGGGCGCGGCTCGTTTGGCAATGCGGAGCTGACGCCCGGCAGCCGTTTTCAAACCGAAGGCGAAGCCGGCCCGCAGATCGTCACCGTGGTGGACGTCGCCGGGGACCGCGTCACCGTAGACACCAATCATCCGCTGGCCGGGCGCACGCTCAGCTATGCGGTCACCATTTTGGACGTGCGCGATGCAACCCGCGCCGAGCTTGCCAAGGGGCATCCACTGCCGCCAGGTACTGAGCACAGCAAGGTCGAAGATCGAAAAGTGCTTTAAACGGCTGAATCGTCCAAAAGTTGATCCATGTCAGCGACTGCCTGCATTAGGCGCGTTACAGTAAAGCCATACCCGAGTGACAGCAGCCAACCCTACAGGGTCCTGCTTAAGTGTGAGGGTAACGAGCTTATGGCGGGCAGATCGAGGTGTAATCTGCCCGGCCCGATGTCAGGGGAGGGAGCTTACTCAATCCAGTAAGCTTTCTTATTACCGGCCCACTGGGCCGGTTTTTTTTGCCTTGATAAACCACATCACCTACTGGTAGCGCATGACATCGGCGTGCATGGGAGCAAGTCGGCCAAGCAGCACGTTGCGGGCGCTTATCGGTACTTCTTCTGCCTGCATGGCCGTATCAAGATGTTCCACCAGACGGTTAAAATGCCTGTCCGTCAGCCCCATATGCTGATGAGCCCGATCCATCGGCGGGCCTTCATAGTGGCAGGGGCCATCGCTTACGTCGCAAATCATGCTTCCAAGCGAAGCGGCCAGCTTATCGATGTTGGTGTTGGCAAAAAAGCCGACCAGCTCGGTGTCATCGGCCACGCGATACAGGAAGTTCTCGACGACGGCATCGATGTTTGTCTGCCCGCCAAGACGCTCGTACAGCGTCGTCTGGTGCTGCGCGCAGGCAGTCAGCATCATTGCCAGGCCTGCTAAGGTGAAGGCCAGTAAAGTGCGGCGCATCGTGGCTCCCTTCATGAATGGTTGTTGATCGGTCATCGCTGATAAAAGCCGACTTACAGAGCCGTTTGCAGCGAAAGGTATCCGCCCTGTTGCGAGGGCAAGCCGGCAATCGTGCCCAGGTCCAGCCAGGCAGCGGTCAACGAAAGGTGCTTGTTGAAGAAGTAGGCGCTGTAAAGGCTTTGCCAGTCATCCTCTCTGGCGGCACTCAAGTTATCGGGTTTTTGGCGATACTCGGTGCCGACTATCCATCGGGGAGTGATAAAGACACCTACACCGCCTTCGGCTACCCAGGAACGGCCGCCCTGGTCGCCGCCAAAACCGAGCAGGCCGCCCTGGTTTGCGCTGGTGTTGCGCAAGGTGGCATTAAGGAGCACGTTGCGCCCTGCGAAGGCGCTGAACAGCAGCTTGCTGCCGCTGAGATAAACATCGTTGCCCTGCGTATGCTGAGCCCCAAGCGCTGCAGGAATGGTGCCATCGCTTACTCGCTTGTGCTGCCCACCGATACTCCAGATCCCTAAAGGGTGGTACAGCACATCGCCAAATAGCCTCAGCTTCGCTGCGTAAATGTCCTGCTCCAGTTCACCACCCAGCGTTTCCAGATCAAGCGTTTGACGAGCAACCGAAACTTCGAGCCGATCGTACACATTCAGGCTTGCGCCGGTTACGGTGAGCTGATAATCGTCCACCCAGGCGCGGGTAGCCGTGGCCGTGACACCCACCTCCTCATCGCTTGGCGTACCTGAAAGCACGGCCCAGGGAGAAAGGCCTCCTCCCGCCGCGCCTTCAATGGCGGTGACTGCGCCGGTTGCCAGGAGCCGGCTGCCGGCCTGGGCAGGCGCGGCAGCAAGGGCTAACAGTGTAAAACCCAAAACCGCAAACGCCGCTACGCGTGGCGTCCAGGCTTTAAAAAAGTGAGCAGGCAAAGCGGGCGTCGCAGGTGACGGCATCATGGCATCCTCCAGGGCGTCTCTATCGATGACGCGGGGTGAGGTAAAGAGAGGGGCGTGAAGCTATCCAGCCATTCGGTCAACTGCTCCGACCCCATGGGTTTGGCAAGCCAATAGCCTTGCAGGTAATCGCAGCCAAGCGTGCTAAGCAGGTCGGCGCTGGTGCGGCTCTCGACCCCTTCGGCAACGACTTCAAGGCCCAGGCTATGGCCCATTTCGATCGTCGAGCGGACAATCGTCAGGTCATCCTTTTGTGTATCTATCGCCTGTACGAAGGATTTATCGATCTTGAGCGCATCGACGGGCAGACGCTTGATCTGGGCCAGCGAGGAGTAGCCGGTGCCGTAATCGTCGATGGCAATGCGTATACCCAGCCGATGGAGCTCGAGCAGTGTACCCATCGCGGCGTCCACGTCCTGCATGACTGCGCTTTCAGTCACTTCGATACTCAGGCTTTCCGGCGCCAGCTGATAGCGCTCGAAAAGCTCTGCCAGGCGAAGCGCCAGGCGTTGATCCACCACATCACTGGCGGAGAGATTGATGGCCACAGACAGGTAATGTCCCTGCCTCTGCCATGTCTCAAGCTGGGCACAAACGTGTTCGAGCAGCCATTGGCTCAACATGCGAATGCTGCCCGAACGCTCTGCCAGGCCTATGAATTCATCGGGAGGTACGAAGCCAAGCGATGGGTGGCGCCAGCGCATCAGCGCCTCGCACTGCGTCACTGTACCCGTGCGGCAATCCATCTTGGGTTGATAAGCTACCCATAATTCGCCGTTGGCCACCGCATCCTGCAGATCGCGAATCAGCGTCAGTTGGCGCAGGTGCTGCTCATCCTGGCCTTCGATATATTGCTGGTGCGAATGGCGGTGGCGGCGCGCCATGTCCAGCGCGATATCGGCCCGACGCAGCAGCAGCTGCGAGCTGTCACCATGGCCTGGGAAGTTGGTTTCGCCTGCACAGATCAAGGGGGTGACGGGGGACTTGTTCAGGTCGATGGGCTGCTCGAGGGTAGCAAAGAGGTGCGCGCGCCAGGCAGCATCGCTTTGCGGCAGCTTGGTGAGCAGCAAAAGCTCATCACTATCCAGCCGGTAGGCTTTACTGCGTGGAGTGTCCACGCCGCGTAATCGCTTGGCCAGTGTGACCAGCATATGATCGCCGAGCGCATAGCCAAACGTGTCGTTGATATCTCGGTAGTTATCGCTTTTCAGCCGCAGCAGGGTGAAGGGTTCGCCGTGTTGAATGGCAAGGTCGATATCTTCCTGAGCGCTGATACGGTTCGGCAGGTCGGTCAACAGGTCGTGGCGCGACTGATGACGCAGCGTTGCTTCACGCTCTGCAATGCCTTCCTGCATGGTCAAAAGCGTCGTGGCCAGCAGCCCTGTTTCACTGTGCTTGCCGCGCATGGGAAGCTCAAGAACGCGCTCCCCCCGGCCGATACGCTGCGCTGCTTGAGACAGTGCTCTCAATGGTTCGCTTATACTGCGTGCGCTCCACGCGGCCACTAATACGGTAAACAGCAGAATAAGGGCAATAATGCCCAGCAACTGCCACTGCAAGGAACGATAGGCACCCAGCAGTTCGCCACGGGAAATCTGCAACAGGGCGTAGGTCTGATTGATCTCATCTGCGTAGAGCAGGCTTGCGTAAGAGAGGTACTCGTCATCGTGCGTCATTTCATTGCGCACAGTGCGCCCACCTTGGGTAAGCAGTTCGATGCTTTTACTGCCCATCAGCTGTTGAGCCAGCGTTTTTTCATGGGTGCTTGCCAGATAGCTGATATCCACGTCATCAGCGTAATTGATGACGCTGATATCCAGGCCGGTGAGCGCATTGACTTCGTTGATCAGGGTGTCATTGATCAGAAATCCCATGCCAACCCAGCCAATCAGGTTAGGCGCGCGAACGGGCAACAAAGCCACTTCATAAGGCTGCCCCTGGGCAATGACGACGCCGGCGGCGCTGCCTTCCTGACGGGCGTGTTCGAACAGCTGCGGGAAGGGCATGGGAGTATTCTGCGCGTGGTGGCTACTTGCCAGAATATGGCCTTCAAGACTGCTTAAAAATACGATATCCGCCTTGGCGCGGTCGCCGTAGTTGGCCAATGCCGAATACAGGGTACTGGTATCCTTGGTCGATACAGCACTTTTAAAACCGAAGTCGTCGGCAAGAATGGCCACGTTGTTGCTTAGCTGCTCGCCGCGCACGTTCAGTAGCTGATCGAGCACCTTGGCGCCCAGTTCCAGGCGCTGGGAGCCTTTGGCGATGATGTCGTTTTGCGTTGCGCGAAGAAACGCGATCCCCGTGGCGAATTGAGAAACCACCACCACGGCAAGTAGAACCAGCATCAGGCGCGTTCGAAAGCGCATAGCAACCTCAAAAAAGACCCGTCACGGTGTATTGCCACGGCCATGCTCAGCTAGCGTCTTTAAAGCGCTGTTGAAGGGGCGATAGCGGTGGCTTGGCGGGGGAAACGGCCTTGAGTTCAAGACGGATACTCAAGGAGGTATCGGCCGTGACGTTACCTTCCCACCAGACCTGCTGGCTATCATCAAGGCGCGGATGCCAGACGCGTATCCGATGCTCCCCGGCCGGTAACGAAGGCAGGGCAAGCATGCCCGAAGCGTCCGTTTTGGCCGCGAAGGGGGCATCACTGACCACGATAAACGCCTGCATGTTGTCGTGAATATTACACCCCAGTACGACAACCCCCGGCTGATCAAAGAGCAGCGGTTCAGGCGTCTCCTGCAAGTAAAGATTCAGGGTAAAGGTTTTCGCGGGCGAAAATGAGTAGACGTTATGGCGCGTCGTATCCTGATTGGGAAAGGCGACGTAGCTGCCGGTGGGTATGGCGGTTACATGCGGGTGAAAAGCTGCGTCACGTTGAAAGACGGTCTGCTCCTGGGCTGCAATGGCGGGGGTTGAAGGCTCGTAATAAATCTCTACTACGGCATCTTCAAGAGGCTGCCCATCAGCACTGCTCACCGTTATGGATGCGGCACTGGCTGGCAACGCTACCAGCAGTGCATATAGCGTCAGCATACCTAAACAGGTCTTGAAAACGCAGGACAGGTTGGCCAAAGAGGACCGAGGTTGTGTTCGCATGGGATTCCACGAATAGCTGACAAAACGTGTGAGTAGAAACACGGCACTACTAATAGTGTATGGATTACGCGGGAAAGTCATGCTTTTGACTTAACGCAAAACTCTCGCTTATTCCATACATTGATCAAGCGGGTGGTGTTCGATTGATATCGTTTCTGACAGCTAGAAGTACTAGACGGCGTGGTACAGGGAGGGCGTCAGAGCAGGAGATGATACATCGCTACCGCATGAGCGCGGTAGCGATGAATGACTCTACGTATCAGCGCGCTTTTTCGAGCAGAAAGTCGACGATCTGGTCGGCTGCGACCATCGTGGCTTCGCTGTCACGGCGGCCCTTGTATTCAAGCTCACCGTTATCCAGGCTGCGATCGCCAATTACCAGGCGATGCGGCACGCCCATCAGCTCCAGGTCGGCAAACTTGACGCCGGGGCGGGTATCGCGGTCATCCAGCAGAACGTCCAGGCCAGCGGCGGTCAACGCGTTGTACAGACGCTCGGACTCTTCGCGTACGCGCTGAGACTTGTGGGCGTTCATGGGTACCAGTGCTACCTGGAAAGGCGCAATGGCGTTGGGCCAGATAATGCCGGCGTCGTCGTGGTTCTGCTCGATCGCGGCGGCCACCACGCGGGTGATGCCAATACCGTAGCAGCCCATCCACGGGTGGCTGGTTTTACCGCTGTCGCCCAGGACGCTGGCGTTCATGGCTTGGGAATATTTCTGGCCCAGCTGGAACACGTGGCCCACTTCGATGCCCCGCTTGATGGACAGCGTGCCCTTGCCATCCGGCGAGGGGTCGCCTTCCACGACCTTGCGCAGATCGGCCACTTCCGGCAGGGCTACATCGCGCTCCCAGTTGATGCCGAAGTAGTGCTTGCCTTCGATATTGGCACCCGCGCCAAAATCGCTCATCAGCGCGACGCTGCGGTCAGCGATGATCGGCATATCCAGATTCACCGGCCCCAGCGAGCCAAAGCCTGCTCCGGCGGCTGCGCGAATTTCCTCTTCACTGCCCATGGTCAAGGGGGCCGCTACCTGGGGCAGGTTTTCCGCCTTGACCTCATTAAGCTCATGATCGCCGCGTACCAGAAGTGCCACCAGGCCGCCTTCGGCACCTTTGACGATCAGCGTCTTGACGGTTTTTTCGATGGGCAGACCGTGCTGCTCGACCAGAGCAGCGATGGTCTTGGCGTCCGGCGTATCGACCAGATGCATCTCCTGGGTGGGCGCTTCACGCTTGGCGTCACTACCCAGGGGCGCGGGCAGAGCTTCGGCCTTTTCCATGTTCGCCGCGTAGTCGGAGGCGTTGGAGAACACGATATCGTCTTCACCCGAGCTTGCCAGCACGTGGAACTCGTGGGAGCCGGTACCGCCGATGGAACCGTTGTCGGCGATGACCGGGCGAAAATCCAGGCCCAGGCGGGTGAAGATACGCGTGTAGGCATCATACATGCCCTGGTAGGTCTCTTTTAGAGAGTCCTCATCCAGGTGGAAGGAGTAGGCGTCTTTCATGATGAATTCGCGCGAACGCATCACGCCAAAGCGCGGGCGGATCTCATCACGGAACTTGGTCTGGATCTGGTAGAAGTTGACCGGCAGCTGCTTGTAGCTGGCAATTTCCTTGCGCACCAGGTCGGTGATGACCTCTTCATGGGTCGGGCCAACGCAGTAGTCACGTTCGTGACGGTCCTTGACGCGCAAGAGTTCAGGGCCGTACTGCTCCCAGCGGCCGGACTCCTGCCAAAGTTCTGCGGGCTGAACCGCAGGCATCAATACTTCCTGGGCACCGGCGCTGTTCATCTCTTCGCGCACAATGGCTTCTACCTTGCGAAGCGTACGCAGGCCAAGGGGCAGCCAGGTGTACAGGCCCGACGTAAGACGCCGAATCATGCCTGCACGCAGCATCAGCTGGTGGCTAATGACTTCGGCGTCGGCCGGGGTTTCTTTTAATGTGGCAATGAGCAATTGGCTGGCGCGCATGGGCGAGAAAATTCCTTGATGGTAAAAAAGCCGCTGGCTTAACGTTGAATGCGGGCATTGTACGACTTAGCAGGTAATGCGGCAAAATCCTGCTTGGACTGGCGGCCGTGCCGAAAGCCGTTTGTGCTAATATGGGCGGGTTTTTGCAGGCGGTGATCTAGTCGGGTGCCAAACAATCAACGCCCTGACGCCGCGCTTTTATGATCCTTGAGGGAACCTTCATGCAGCAAACTGTACGCCGTTGGGCAACGGGGGCCGTACTTGGCGTCTCCATCGTTGCGCTGAGTGGTTGCGGTACCATGTTTCATCCAGAGCGAAAAGGCCAGCTAAGTGGTCAGATTGACCCAGTAGTAGCGGTGGCCAACGGCGTGGGGCTTCTGTTCTTCATCGTACCGGGCGTGATTGCCTACGCGGTCGACTTTTCAAATGGCACTATCTATCTGCCCAGCAATAACAGCGCCTCCATTGATGTGCTGCATCTGGACGGTGAACTGAACGTGGCGTCACTTGAAAAGCTGTTGTCAGACAAGGCAGGCCAGCCGGTCAGTCTCGAAAGCGAGCTTGTGAAGATCGAAGAGATGACCAACCTTGAAGAAGCGCTGGCCATGGTGCGTATGTCCGGCGTTCTCGACGAAGAGCGTTTGGCCACCATGTAACCTGTCAGGTTGCTCTGATGACTGATATGACCCCAGGCCGGGTAACCCCGCCTGGGGTCATATCGTTTGAGATTACGCAACCTGCCTGGGCGCGGTGAGTTTAAGCGTGATCAGGCCGGCGACCAGCCCCCAGAATGGCCCGCCGATACCCAGAAGCGTGATGCCTGAACCGGTCAGCAGGAAGGTGACAATCGCCGCATCGCGCTGCTGGGGGTGTGCAAAGGCGCTGGCGAACCCGCCAGCTAATGTGCTCAGCAGGGCAATGCCGGCCAGGGCAATCACCAGTACGCTGGGCAGCGCGCTGAATACGCCGGTGACCGTTGCACCAAAAACGCCCATGATGAGGTAGAAGACCCCGGCGGCCATGCCGGCGGTGTAGCGTCGGCGTGGGTCGGCATGGGCGTCTGGCCCCAGGCATACAGCTGCGCTGATCGCCGCCATATTGAGTGCAAAGCCGCCAAAAGGGGCAAGCATAAGAGTGACGCCACCGGTCCAGCCAATCAGCGGCGAGCTATTGGGTTGATAACCCGCGGCGCGCAGCACGGCAACGCCCGGCAGGTTTTGCGTAGCCATGGTGATCACAAATAGAGGGATGCCCACCCCGATCAGCGTGGAGAGTGAGAACGCCGGGGCCATGAAGACTGGCGTGGTGGGCGCCAGCGGAATGCCCTGAAGATCGATCTGTCCTTGAAACAGGGCCACGCCCAGCCCCGCCAGCAGCACACCGGGTACGGCCAGCGTGGGCCACAGGCGACGGCCGATGACCCAGGCGGCCAGCATGACAAGCGGCATCAGCCACTGGGTTTGCATGGCACCAAACAGTTCAAGCCCGAAGCGCAGCAGGATACCGGCCAGCATGGCGGCGGCAATGGCGCCGGGAATATGGCGCATGAGTCGCTCGAATAGCCCGGTAATACCGCACAGAGTGATTAGAAACGCCGAGAACAGAAACGCGCCAATCGCTTCCTCAAGCGGTACACCCGGCAGGCTGGTCGCCAGAAACGCTGCCCCGGGCGTCGACCACGCGGTGAGAAGCGGCATGCGATAGCGCAGCGAAAGCCCAAACGAGGTAATGCCCATGCCGATGCCCAGCGCCCATAGCCAGGAGCTGATCTGGGCTTCTGATGCGCCGCTGGCGGCGGCAGCCTGAAAAATGATGGCCGCAGAGCTGGTATAGCCGATCGTCACTGCCACAAAACCGGCGGTAAGGGTGGAAAGCGAAATATCCTTCCAGACGCGCGCCTGCGGCGTAGTAGTGGTCGGCATAGCAATCTCCGTGTCCTGCTGGTTTAACATGCGAGCTGATTTGTGCGCTATAACGCATAAAGAAGCACATTATCACCGTGCGTCATAGCGCACAATTGGCAAAAATGCAGTGCCGATAATATAGTCAGGCAATTCAGGAGGAGTTCATGCCTACACAGCCCCAAGCCATCGCCGAACACGTGGCCAGTACCGTCAAGCGCCTGCGCAAGGAGCAGCGCTGGAGCCTGGATCGGGCCGCCGCAGAGACCGGGGTGAGCAAGGCGATGCTGGGCCAGATCGAGCGCGGTGAATCAAGCCCTACGGTGTCCACGCTCTGGAAGATTGCCAGCGGTTTTCGGGTATCGTTTTCCACGCTGTTCGATAGCCAGACGCCGGCACTTGGCGAGCTCAAGCGCGACAGCTGGGAATCCGTGTGGGGCGATGACAGCGCCGGTATGCAGGCCAGGCTGCTGTTTCCCTATGACCCGCTGCTGGGGTTTGAAATGTTCATGATCGAGCTTGCGCCCGGGGCGATCAGCGAATCATCGGCCCACGCCGAGGGCGTGGTCGAGCATATCGTGGTGGTGGAGGGGGAAATGGAGCTGCGCATCGATGAGCGCTGGCAGACGCTGCGCGCTGGCGAAGGGCTGCGCTTTTTTGCTGACCGGCCCCACGCCATGCGCAATAACACCGCCACGCGGCTACGCTTTCACGATGTGATTCACTATTTACCCGGTGCTGCCTCAAAGGCCTGAGCGCGCAACCAGCTGATTTCATCGCGCCAGATCTCGGGCTCCACCGTTTCAAGAATCAGCGGAATGCCGTTGATACGTGCATCCTGCATGATGGTGGTAAACGCAGGCAGGCCGATATTGCCTTTACCCAGGCTGTGGTGGCGGTCGACCCGGCTGGCGTGGGCGCTTTTGGCGTCGTTCAAGTGCATGCCGCGCAGGTACTCAAACCCCACCACGCTACCCAGTTCATCCAGCGTTGCCTGGGTGGCCTCGGCAGTGCGCAGGTCATAGCCCGCGGCGAAGGCGTGACAGGTATCGATACATACGCCTACTCGGGATTTATCGTCCACGTGGCGGATAATTTCCGCCAGGTGTTCAAAGCGCCAGCCCAGGTTGGTGCCTTGACCGGCGGTATTTTCGATCACTGCGGTAACGTCCCGGGTCTGGGCCAGCGCCTCATTGAGCGACTCGGCGATGCGCTTGAGACAGTCTGCTTCGCTTATCTTGTTGAGGTGGCTGCCGGGGTGAAAGTTGAGTAGCGTCAGCCCCAATTGCTCGCAGCGCTGCATTTCGTCCAAGAAGGCGGCGCGGGATTTCGCAAGCCCCTCGGGCTCCGGATGCCCCAGATTGATCAAATAGCTGTCGTGGGGAAGAATCTGCTCCGGCGTGAAGCCATGCTTTTGGCAGGCGTCCTTGAAGGCGGCAATGGCCTCTTCGGTCAGCGGTTTGCCCTGCCACTGGCGCTGGTTCTTGGTAAACAGTGCAAACGCATCAGCGCCGATCTCGACCGCGCGGTGAACCGCTTGATCCGCGCCGCCCGCTGCGCTGACGTGGGCTCCTACATACTTCATGACTATCCCTTAACGTGTGACCAGGCGCTGATTATCCAGAAAACGCTGGAAAATGGCAGGCTCATCGGTAATCGCGCAGGCAATGCCCCAGTCCCAGCGGCTGTTGAAGGCGCCGGGGTCATTGGCGGTATAGCAGAGCAACTGATACCCGGCATCAATCATGGCATCGGCCTGAGCGCGCTTGAGGCGCGGCCAGTGGGGATGAATGCTGAAGGCGTCCACCGCCTCGCACTGGGCGCGCCAGTCCTTGGGCGTGCTGCCGAACAGCACGCCCAGCGCCAGTTCCTCCTTTGGGGCGAGCTCGCGGCAGCGGCGCAGGGCGGTAGCATCAAAGGAGGAGACGATCAGTCGCTCCGGCGGCAGCGCCGCGAGCACCTCGGGCATGACACGCTCCACCAGGGCGATGGGGTCGCGGCCCTTGTTTACCTTGATTTCCAGGTTGACGCCCATGTCAAGCTCGTTGAGCAGCGCCAGCATGGCCTCCAGGCTGGGCATTTTCTCGCCGGCGAAGCGGTCGCTGAACCAACTGCCCGCATCCAGCGCCTGCACCTGTTTCCAGTTGAGCGTTGCCAGGCTGCCGCGCCCGTCCGAACAGCGCGCCACGTCGGCGTCGTGCCAGATGACCGGCGTTCCATCGCCGAGCAGTTGAACATCCAGTTCGACCCACTGGGTGCCGGCTTCATGCGCGGCCCGCACGGCGGCCAGGGTGTTTTCAGGGGCGGCGGCAGAGTAGCCGCGATGGGCAATCAGGGTGGGTAGGGCAATCGCAGGGTGGGTCATGGGCCTTCCAGAAAGCTTCACCGGTTGAATGGGATTGAGTTTAGCATGGGTACATGACGCCAGCGTGTCACGCCGCGACGGCGATCAGTTGCTTGATTTCTTTACCCTGACGCGGTTGGATAGCACGCGTGACGTCAACCAATAAAGTAGATCAATAACGTACAAGGAGTGTGTATGTCTCAGCGTATCCAGTTTGCCCAGACCGGCGGTTCAGAGGTGCTTGAACGGGCAACCGTTACTCCCGCTGAACCCGCGGCCGGGGAAGTGCGTATTGCCAACAAGGCGGTGGGGCTCAACTTCATCGATATCTATTTTCGTACCGGGCTTTATCCGGCTCCGGCGCTGCCTTCAGGGCTTGGTACAGAGGGCGCCGGTGTGGTGGATGCCGTGGGTGAAGGGGTTACCCATGTAAGCGTGGGCGATCGTGTGGCCTACGCCCAAGGGCCGCTTGGCGCCTATGCAGAGCACCATACGCTGCCGGCAGCGAAAGTGGTCAAGCTGCCGGACTTTATCGATTTCGAAACCGCCGCCGCCAGCATGCTGAAAGGCCTGACCGTTCAGTACCTTTTGCGCCAGACCTATGCGCTCAAGGGCGGCGAAACCATTCTGTTTCACGCGGCTGCCGGTGGCGTGGGTTCCATTGCCTGCCAGTGGGCCAAGGCCTTGGGTGTGAAGCTGATCGGCACGGTCAGCTCCAGGGATAAGGCGGATCTAGCCATGCAAAATGGCGCCTGGGCGACCATCAACTACACCGAAGAGGACGTGGTCGAGCGCGTGCGCGAATTGACCGGCGGCGAAATGTGCGACGTGGTATACGACTCCGTGGGCAAGGATACCTGGGAAGTCTCCTTGAACTGCCTGAAACCCCGCGCGCTGATGGTCAGCTTCGGCAACGCCTCAGGCCCGGTGGATGGCGTGAACATCGGCATTCTCAACCAGAAGGGCTCGCTATTTGTAACGCGCCCCAGCCTCAACGGCTACGCCGACACTCGCGAGCGCCTGGAAATAATGTGCGAAGACTTCTTCGGCATGATTGAAAGCGGCAAGATCAAGATCGATGTGACCAATCGTTACCCGCTGGCAGACGCTGGCAAGGCGCAGGACGCCTTGCAGAACCGCCAGACTACCGGTTCGACGGTATTGCTTCCCTGAGCGCCATCTTCACGAAGCCTCATCCGTTTATACGCAAAAGCCGCCCCAAGGCGGCTTTTGCGCTTGAGCAAGCAGGCAAAGGGGCAAGACTTAGCGCATCCCGTCAAAGGCCATATCGAAAAACCGCTGCTCGATCTGGCAGGCTTCAACAAACGGCTCGCGCAGCGTTTCAAAGTCGCGCTCGGCGCCCACGCGGTTGAGTTCATTGCACAGGAAGCCCACCCAGCGAACAAAGTCCGGCTCGTTGTGCAGCACGATCCAGTCGCGGTGCTCGGGCCTGGGCGGGAGCGTGTTACCGGCGCGCTGAGCCCACTCAAGATAGAGCCACTCGGCAACCACCAGTACCACCAGCATCAAGGCGTAATCCTGAGAGTCGCAGGCCTTTTCCATGAGGGCAATAAATGCCTGGGTAGGCTCGGAAAGCGTCGGGTTCTTCCACTGGCTTTCCGGAATATTCAACGCTTCAAACGAATCAATAAAGTAGCGATACTCGCCACCGGCCAGCACGGAAAGTTGCCGGGCGTGGGTCAGGCGCGCCTCGGGGTCGTCTGCGGCGCACACCGCTGCCCCGAGCAGGCGTACAAAGGTGTCGCAGAAGCGAAAGTCCTGAACCAGATAGCGGCCAAACACCTCGTCGGCTATGTCGCCTGCCAGCAGCTGGTCCACAAAGCGGTGGTTGACGGAGGCGTCCCAGTAAGGCTTGGCCGCGTCACGCAGACGATGACATAAATCCATACCCACTCCTGTAAGTTAGCGATAACGCAGTCCATGGTAAACGATGCCTTGCGCCGGGGTTAGTAGACGATGCGCTAGGCAGTAGTGGTGCGTAATGGCTGTGCGCGCAGAATTTTTTCGGTGTAACGATAACGTCTGCATGGCCTGTACGATTGTATAGTTATCGTCTAATGTGTGGAGGTAAAAGCGCGTTAACTTATGTTGCGACTCGAAGGTTAAAACCGATAGGTTGAAGTCCGCCGATATCCTACTTTCAGGCGGCTAAAGGAGATCACAGTAGCATGGCGTTAGAATCTATCGGCCTGGCCCCGAGCACTCTGGTATTTATCATACTCGGCTTGACCCTGGGGGCATTCATCTGGGGGCGTTTCCGTTACGATCTGGTTGCGTTGACGGCGCTGCTGGCCTCGGTAATGCTGGGGCTTGTGCCGGCCGATTCCGCGTTTGCCGGATTTGGCCACCCGGCGGTCATTACCGTGGCCGCCGTACTGGTATTAAGCCGCGGGTTCGAGCGCTCGGGGGTAGTGGATGTGATTGCCAACCAGGTGCTCAAGGTCGGCGAGCGGCTGCTGTTACAGCTACTTGTGCTGGTAGGCACGGTGGTGGTGCTCTCAGGCATCATGAACAACGTAGGGGCGCTGGCGCTATTGCTACCGGTGGCCATGCGCATGGCGCGCGAGCACAACACTTCGCCTTCGCTGCTGTTGATGCCTTTGGCGTTCGGGTCGCTTCTGGGCGGCTTGACTACGCTGATCGGCACGCCGCCCAATATCATTATTTCGAGCTACCGGGGCAACATCACCGGTGAAAACTTCGGCATGTTCAGCTTTTCGCCAGTAGGCATTGCCGTGGCGGGGGCAGGGCTTGCCTTTATCGTACTGATCGGCTGGCGCCTGACACCCAAGCGCAGTGGAAAAGCATCGACTGAAGAGATGTTTGATACCGCCAACTACCTGGTCGAGCTCAAGGTGACCGAGGATTCCAAGGCCAACGGTCTAACGCTTCCTCAACTGCGTGACGAGCTTGAAGAGACCATCCCGGTGCTGGCGGTGGTGCGTGATGACAATCGTCGGGCGGGCTACTCGTTTCACGGTATTCTGCGCGAAGGCGACATTCTGCTGCTGGAAGCCGGGCCGGACGAGTTGAAGCTGCTGGAAGACAAGGTGGGGCTGAGTGCGATTGCCGAGCCCGAACCAGAAGATGACCCAAGTGAAGGCGAGGCTTCAGGAAATAGCGGTGCCGAAAAAGAGGGCGACGACAAGCGCCAGCCCGTCGATACCGAAGGGCTTCAACTGATCGAAGCCGTCGTGCGTAACGACTCGATGATGAACAATCGTAGCGTCAAGCAGCTGCGTTTGAACCAGCAGTTCGGGCTACATCTGGTCGCGGTCGCTCGCGATGGCAGCCGTTTAAAGCAGCGCCTGCGCGATATCCGTTTTCAGACCGGCGATGTGCTGCTGTTGCAAGGTAGTGAAAAGGAGATAAGCGACAGCCTTTCCACGCTCGGCTGTCTGCCGCTGGCCAACCGTGAGTTGCACCTTGGCCAACCACGTAAGCTGGCCATTTCGATAGGTATCTTTGCTTTGGCCATCGTGGCCATGCTGTTCGATCTGCTGCCGGCGGCGGTGGCCATGAGTACGGCGGCCCTGGTTTCCTTGCTGATTGGTGTACTGCCTCTGCGTGACGGGTACCAAGCCATCGATGGCCCGGTGATCGTGCTGCTGGCCGCCATGCTGCCGGTCGGCGAGGCACTGGAAACCAGCGGCGGCGCGGAGATCATCGCCAATTCGCTGCTTACCTTTGGCGTCGATTGGCCGATCTATGTGTCTCTGGTCGGGCTTTTTGTACTGACCATGCTGCTTTCCAACGTGGTCAACAACGCAGCGGCGGCACTGCTGATGGCGCCCATCGCGGCAAGCCTTGCCCAGGGTTTCGACGTCTCGCTCGATCCGTTTCTGATGATTGTGGCGGTCAGTGCCTCTTGTGCGTTCTTGACCCCCATCGGTCATCAGTCCAACACCCTGGTACTCGGCCCCGGAGGTTACAGCTTCGGTGATTACTGGAAACTGGGTTTGCCGCTTTCCATCGTGGTGCTGGTTGTCGCTTTGCCGGCGATCCTGTGGGCATGGCCGCTGTAAGGATGCTTGCACGCTGGATGTGCTGAACAGTCTGTAATGGGCTCGGAACTATCAGATTTCGAAAATCTTGATACCCTGTTACGCTATCGCTAAACAAAAGTGAACAGGTCGGGCCCATGAATCAGCAATTTCGTCAGGATGCGATTGTCGAGCTGGTACGCCAGCACGGTTACATGAGTATCGAACAGCTGACCGAACATTTTGCCGTTACGCCACAAACCATCCGGCGCGATCTGAATACCCTGGCCGATGATGGCCGGGTGCGGCGCGTGCATGGCGGTGTGGGAATTGAATCCAGTACTGTCAACACTGCTTACAGCACTCGCAAGACGCTTCATCTGGAAGAAAAGGAGCGCATTGCCCGCTGCCTGGCCCAGCAGATCCCCGACCACTCCTCGCTGTTCATCAACATCGGTACCAGCAACGAGGTGATTGCGCAGGCGCTGCTTGAGCATCAGGGGTTGGAAATCATCACCAATAACCTGAACGTTGCCGCTATCTTGCAGCACAAGGAAGATTTCAACGTGATTATCGCCGGCGGGCAGGTGCGCTCGCGCGATGGCGGTATCATTGGTGAGGCCACGATCGATTTCATCAATCAGTTCAAGGTCGACTACGGCATCATTGGTATCAGCGGTATTGACGAAGACGGCTCACTGCTGGAATTCGATTATCAGGAAGTCCGCGTGGCTCAGGCCATCATTGCCAATTCGCGCCGAGTCTATCTGGCGGCGGATTACTCGAAGTTTCATCGTAACCCGGTGGTTCGCCAGGGCAATCTGTCTCAACTCGATGCGCTGTTCACCGACCGCAAGCCGCCGGAAGCCATCCAGCAGCTGCTGTTACAGCATGATGTAGCGCTGCATGTCGCATGAGTATGCGTTTATTCATAAGACTATTTTCGAACTTGAGCATTTTCAGGGCTTAGCGTAGCCTCTGCTAATAATAAAACGAAAATCTTAACTCAAAGCGAACATGCCATGTCCAGCTATCTACTTGCCATCGATCAAGGCACTACCAGCTCACGCGCTATCCTGTTCAATCGAGAGGGCCAGATAGCCGCGATTGCGCAACAGGAGTTCACCCAGCATTTCCCCAGTGATGGCTGGATCGAGCATGACCCGGACGACCTCTGGGAGTCGGTGGTGGCGACTTGCCGCCAGGTGCTGGAAAAAGCGCAGACGAAAGCCAGCGACGTAGCGGGAGTAGGAATCACCAACCAGCGCGAAACCACGCTGCTGTGGGATCGCAGTACGGGCAAACCGCTGTATAACGCCATTGTCTGGCAGGACCGGCGCACTTCGGAGCAGTGCCAGTTGCTGCGTGATCAGGGCCATACCGAGACCGTTCAGGCCAAGACGGGGCTTTTGATCGACCCTTACTTTTCAGCGACCAAGCTTGCCTGGCTGCTGGATAACGTCGAGGGCGCGCGTGAGCGCGCCGAGCGTGGTGAGCTTGCCTTCGGTACCGTGGACAGCTTCTTGATCTGGCGGCTGACCGGTGGCAAGCAGCACGTGACCGATGCTACCAATGCTTCGCGCACGGCGCTGTTCAATATTCATACCCAGCAGTGGGATGAAGAGCTTCTGACGCTTTTCAACATTCCTGCAAGCCTGCTGCCGGAAGTGAAGGATTCAAGCGATGACTTTGGCATGGTGGAAGCGGACTTGCTGGGTGCCGAGCTACCCATTGCCGGCGTGGCAGGCGACCAGCAGGCGGCGCTGGTAGGGCAGGCGTGCTTCAAGCCGGGCATGGGCAAAAGCACCTACGGCACCGGCTGCTTCATGATCGTGAATACCGGTGATACGCCGTCACTTTCGCAAAATCGCCTGTTGACCACGGTAGGCTACCGGCTCAACGGCAAGCCCACCTACGCCATGGAAGGCAGTATCTTCGTGGCCGGGGCGACCGTGCAGTGGCTGCGCGATGGGCTTAACCTGTTTGCCGATGCCGCAGAAACGGAAGCGCTGGCCAAGGAGACACGCTATGGGCACAGCGTCTATCTGGTGCCCGCCTTTACAGGATTGGGCGCGCCGTACTGGGATCCCAAGGCGCGCGGCGCGATCTTTGGCTTGACCCGGGATACCGGCATTGCCGAGATTGTGGCCGCTGGCTTGCAGGCAGTGTGCTATCAGACCCGCGACCTTCAGCACTGCATGAACGATGACATGGACGCCACCCCGAGCAAACTGCGCGTGGATGGCGGCATGGTGAAAAACAGCTGGCTGATGCAGTTTCTGGCCGACATGCTGGACATCGAGGTCGATCGGCCTACCATTCTGGAAACCACTGCCTTGGGTGCGGCCTATCTGGCGGGCCTGCGCCTGGGTTGGTACGACTCCCTGGAGGAGATCGAGCAGCTCTGGCGCTGTGAAAAGAGCTTTCTGCCAAGCATGGATAGCGCCACCCGCGAGTCGCTTTATCAGGGCTGGCTGGACGCGGTATCTCGCGTGCGCTCGCACTAGATAAGACTCAATAAAAAGCGTAGCCGCCGCCCTGGTGGCTACGCTTTTTTTTTGCCTTGCCTTTCACACCCATGCCTTCCGGTGCCGATCTGTAGGCCTTTAACACCGATAGCGCTTTTCCAGCAGCGGTGTAGTCAGGTTACAACCTGATGTGCTGCCAATGATGCATTGTGGCGTTTGCTGCAGTGAAGCATAGTCAATGCATGGATCAGACAATGGCTTGCTACCCCGAGCCATTCATCTGATCCCTGCTACACAGCTTAGCGCTTCAGGATTACCCATGCGCTAGAGGCGAAGGTCTTGTAACGCTTGTGACCGTTTCGCAGTTACCGAACTGGGCACTTATCCGGCCCGGCATGCGTAGCAACGTCACCATTGAACGCCTGTCGGCAAGCGGGTTCAGCTGGCAGCGGATGACCATACCATGAGGTACTACCAATGAACTGCATCGAACTCAGCCAACAAGCCGACCAGATTGCCAGTACGTTCAGCAAGCAGGACCTGGCCAAGCTGGTGCTCGCACTGAAAAGCAACCGTGAATCGCTCCAGCACGCCGTAGAGGTGATTGATACTCTCGGCAGCCGCAGCGGATGCACGCTGGAGGAAGCCTGGGATGAAGTGCTGGCCGGTGACTCGCAGCTTCAGGTCGTCAATGAAGAGTAGGCCAACACGTTAGATGAAAGCCCCTCTACGAGGGGCTTTTTTATGCGTACTCAAGCGTCCGCTTGAAGTGCTGGCTGTGGGGCAGTATCCGACGTTTTCTTGAAATAGTGATCGAGTCGCGCCTGGGCGTCATCACCAAACAGCACACGGCAGGCCTCTTTCAACCCTTCTGACTGGCGCAGCTGCTCGTGATGCACGACCAGCGAAATCTTTGCCCGGCGGCGCAGAAAATCCTCGAGCTCGGTGATCATCTCGTGATCGCGGGCGTGCTCAAGCTCAACACGGATGTACTCGGTGCCTTCAATCAGCAGCTCGGCCTGGCGCGGGTCAGCTGCGATCTGCTCCAGCATGGCAAACGCCTTGTTTGCATAGCGCCGCCATAGGCGTGTGGAAAGCACCTCGGAAGACGTTTCAGGCGTTAATGCATCCAGCTTCATTTGCCTTGCTTGAGCCAAGAAGGCCTGTTTGACACTTTCGGCGGGTTCGCCGTACCAGTGAAAGTCCGCCTTGGGCAGCGTGACACCCAGGTCGCTCAGGGCGTCGGCAATTTCATTACCCACATTGACGCAGTCGGTCAACTTGCCGCCAAAGATGCTGATATGCGCGGTTTCGCGGTTGGTGTCCACCACGTGCTTGCGAGACATCTGGAAAAAGTCGCGATCACTACCCTGATCTGCCTCTACGGCGAGCGGACGTACACCACAACGCGTGGAAATGATGTCGGCAGGGGTCAGCGGTTTTTCAAGGGTCAGGCGCGCGTTGATGTTATCCAGCACAAAGCGGATATCTTCATCGGTCACTACGGCGTCAGGATGCTCCATATGGGTATCGGTAGTGCCGATGCAGGTGCGGTTGCCCATGGGGATGACGAAGAACAGCCGACCATCGTCGGCAAAGAACGCCAGCACCCGTTGTGACGCGGTGAGCTGCGGCACGATCAGGTGAATCCCCTTGGAGTAGAGGTGCTGATGCGACGTCTGTTCGCCGGTCAATGTGTTGTGCTGGTCGACCCACGGGCCTGCAGCATTGATCAGTACCTTGGCGCGTATCTCGAAGGTGCTGCCATCGGTGGTGTCCCGCGCTCGGGTCACCCATACGCCATCCTGGCGCACGGCGCCCAGGGATTCGACATAGTTGGCGGCGGTGGCGCCGTAATCAAGCGCATGGCGGATAAAGTTGAACACGAACCGCGCGTCGTTATCGTGCAGGTAGGCATCTGAATACTCGAAGCCGCCTACCGAGTCGCCAACGTTGATGATGGACTCTTCCTGCTTGATGTTCTTTGGCGAAAGCAGGCGCGGGCGTTTGGTAAACCCGTTGCCCATCAACCAGTAGAGCCAGGTGCCCGCCCAGAGGTAGCGTGGCGAGTGGCGAAATCCTCGGGTAATGGTGGTCAGGAAACGGATCTCCTGAACGGTAGAGGGGTAGCTCTTGATCAAGTGATTGCGGCTTTTGCACAGCTTGCGCACCAAGCCAAAATCATTGCTTTCCATGTACTTGATGCCTCCCCATACCAGATTGGAAGAGTGCATGCTGGTACTGCCAGCAAAGTCTCCTCGATCGATCAGGGCGACCTTGGCACCTTTGCCTGCCAAGGCAGCGGCGCTTGCGGCGCCGTTGATACCACCACCAATCACCAGCGCGTCAAAGGTGGTGCTGGTCAATTGACTCACGTTCTGTTCGCGCAGCGTCATGGTGGCCTCTTCAAATAAGCGGATAAGCAGGATTTGCCATCTAAACGGCGGTTATTTTCATTTGTGAAAGAATATGTGATCGTTTTTGATCTTTCAAGGTTGAAATCGAACATTTGATGGGCGAAAAACGGCTCCATGATGAAGCCGGTTGACGAAAGCTGCTTTACACGCAGTGCTTATCTGGTGATTGACGGCGATTGCAGGGCGGTGGGCCGCCCTGCAGCTAGCGTCGGGGTTACTCCTGGCGCGAACCCGCCGCCATCCAGGCTTCCATCATTTCTTCGTAGGGCACGGTTGTGCCTTGGGGCATTTCGTTATCCAGCTTGGGTTTCGGGGCGCCTTCCCGGTCAAGCCACACCTGGGGGTCTTCCTCTTCGTTGAGCACCGGTGCGTAGCTGTCGAAGACGTTGGCGCGGGCCAGGCGATTCATGGTGTTGTCCATATCCGCCGCCAGCTTGTCCAGGCCCTCCTGGGGCGAGACTTCACCGCTCATTACCGGTGCCAGATTCTGCCACCATAGCGGCGCCATGCGCGGGTAGTCCGGCACGTTGGTACCTGTGGGTGTCCAGTTGGACTCGTTGGGGCTGCGGTAGAATTCCACCAGGCCGCCCAGCTTGGGTGCCATTTCGGTCATCTGTTCGGAGAAGATGTCAGACTCGCGAATAGGCGTTAAGCCATGCATGAGCTTTTCAAGTGATACCGTTTTTGCCACAGTAAACTGGGCAAAGAGCCATGCCGCGGTGCGGCGATCTTCCGGGGTCGAGTCGAAGAAGGTCCAGGCGCCCACGTCCTGATAACCCACCTTCATGCCCTCTTCCCAGTAGGGACCGGTAGGCGACGGTGCCATGCGCCAGAGCGGATTGCCCTCGTCATCGGTGACTGCCACCGCCGGGTCGACCATGTCGGCGGTAAAGGTGGTGTACCAGAATATCTGCTGAGCGATGTGCCCCTGAGCGGGTACTGGCCCGGCTTCGCCAAAGGTCATGCCCTGGGCTTCGGGAGGCGCGAAGTCACGCAGCCAGTCGACGGCCTTCTGCATCGCAAATACCGATGCCGGCGAGTTGGTCGCTCCGCCGCGGCTGACGCTGGCGCCTACCGGCTGGCTATCTTCATTGACGCGTATACCCCAGTCGTCCACCGGATTGCCGGAAGGGATACCGGGACTACCCATGCCTGCCATGGAGAGCCAGGAGTCGTGGAAGCGCCAGCCCAGAGACGGGTCGCGGCGGCCGTAGTCCATGTGGCCGTATACCTTGACGCCATCGATTTCACCAACGTGTTCGGAAAAGAACTCGGCGATGTCTTCGTAGGCTGTCCAGTTGGTGGGTACGCCCAGGTCATAGCCATAAATTTCCTTGAACTGTTCCTGCAGATCTTCGCGCTGGAACCAGTCATGGCGGAACCAGTAGAGGTTGGCGAATTGCTGGGTGGGCAGCTGGAACAGGCTGCCGTCCGGACCGGTGCCGTACTGCAGGCCGATAAAGTCGTCCAGGTCGAGCGTAGGCAGCGTGTAGTCGGCCCACTCGTTTTCCATTGCCTGTGTCAGGTTGATGGTGGTGCCGTAGCGGATATGCGTGCCGATGGAGTCGGTGTCGTTTACGAAACCGTCGTAGATGCTGTTACCCGACTGCATCTGATTCTGCATGGTGTCCACCACATCACCTTCGCCGATGATGTTATGGGTGACATTGATACCGGTCAGCTCGCTGAAAGCTTCCGCCAGCACCTCGCTTTCATAGACGTGGGTAGTGAGGCCTTCGGCCACGGTCTGAATATCCAGACCACGAAAGGGCTCCGCAGCGTTGGCAAACCACAAGAGCTCTTCGATCTGTTCTTCACGGCTGAGGGTCGAATTCTGAAAATGTTCATCGACCAGGCGTTCGGCAATGGCGCGGGCTTCGTTCTCCTGGGCTGACAGCGTGCCCGATGCGAGCAGCAGGCTGGCGGCCAGGGTTGTCAGTCTGAACTTGTTGTAGTGCTTATGCATGTTGACCTCGTCTTGTTGTGTTCTTCCCTGATGGCTTGGCCGTCCCTGATACGGAAAAAACGCCGGCGGCTAACCCCAGCGCATTAAAACCAGCAGCCATACGGCTGATACCGCAAGTGCAATCCAGATGGAGAGCGAGGTAAAGCCGATCACTCCCAGGTGAATGAATGCCGCCGAGAGCAGGCCGATAAACAGCCGATCCCCGCGCGTGGTGGCAATGGGCAAGAACCCCTTGCGCTCGATGGTGGGCGACACGATTTCCCATACCGTCATGCCCGCGAGCATGGCCGCAATCGAGGAAAAGAACAGGGCGGTGGGCAGGGTCCATACCATCCAGGACATCATGGCGTGCGCTCCTCAGGTACGGCCCAGGGCAAAGCCCTTGGCGATATGGTTACGGACGAAGTAGACCACCAGAATGCCGGGGATGATGGTGAGCACGCCGGCGGCGGCCAGGGTGCCCCAGTCGATGCCAGAGGCGGTCGAGGTGCGCGTCATGATCATGCCGATCGGCTGGGCGTTGGTGGCGGTCAGCGTGCGTGCCAGCAGCAATTCCACCCAGGAGAACATGAACAGGAAGAAAAGCGTGACGCCGATACCCGAGCGGATCATGGGGATGAAGATCTTGACGAAAAAGCGTGGAAAGCTGTAGCCGTCGATATACGCTGTTTCGTCTATTTCCCTGGGCACACTGCTCATGAAGCCTTCAAGGATCCAGATCGCAAGCGGTATATTGAACAGGCAGTGGGCAAGGGCCACGGCGATATGGGTGTCGAACAGGCCGACTGAATAGTAGAGCTGAAAGTAGGGCAGCAGAAACACCGCCGGCGGCGCCATCAGATTGGTCAGCAGCCAGAAGAACAGGTGCTTGTCGCCAATGAAGGTGAAACGGCTAAAGGCGTAAGCCGCCGGCAGCGCCACGCAGATAGTGATGAGCATGTTCATCGCCACGTAGAGCATCGAGTTGACGTAGCCCATGTACCAGCTTGAATTGGTGAAGATGCGGATATAGTTATCGAAGGTGAGGTTTTGCGGCCACAGCGTCATTGAGCCGAGAATTTCGCTGTTGGTCTGCAGCGACATGTTGATCAGCCAGTAGATGGGCAGAATCATCAATATCAGGTAGACGCCAAGCAGGCAGTTGGCCCGCCAGCGCGAACGGGCGCTGCGGTGACGCCGCTGTGCAGGCGTTATTCTGCTGAAAATCGTGGTGTACTTTTCACCCTGCTGGGTGTTTTCGAGTCGATAGCTCATGCTAGGCACCTCCCTGCGGGGGCTTGTCTTTCTGCATGTGCATGATGGTGGTGTAGAACACCCAGCTCACCAGCAGAATGACCAGGAAATAGATCAGCGAGAACGCCGCCGACGGCCCGAGATCCTGCTGGCCCACCGCCATGGTGGTCAGCGCCTGACTCAAGAAGGTCGTGCTGCTGCCCGGCCCGCCGCCGGTGAGTACGAAGGGCTCAGCGTAGATCATGAACGAGTGCATGAAGCGCAGCAGAACGGCAATCACCAGCACGTTGGTCAGCTTGGGCAGTTGGATATAGCGAAACACCGCCCATTTGGAGGCGCGATCGATACGCGCTGCCTGGTAGTAGGCTTCGGGAATCGAGCGCAGGCCGCTATAGCAGAGCATCGCGACCAGCGGCGTCCAGTGCCATACGTCCATCAGAACGATCGTCACCCAGGCATCGCCAGAATGGCGGGTGATGTTGTAATCAATACCCAGCTCGCGCAGGCCCCAGCCCATCAGGCCGATATCACCACGGGTAAAGATCTGCCAGATACTGCCTACCACGTTCCAGGGAATGAGCAGTGGCAGGGTAATCAGGATCAGCACCGCAGAGGCCTGCCAGCCGCGTTTGGGCATGATCAGTGCAATACCGATGCCCAGCGGAATCTGAATGGCGAGAATCACCAGCGAGAAGGCAATCTGGCGTACAAACGCCGCCTGCAGGGCGCTGTCGTTGAGCATGCTTTTAAACCATTCGGTGCCGGTGAAAAAGCTTGCGTTCGGGCCGAGCACGTCCTGTACCGAGTAGTTGACCACGGTCATCAGCGGGATGATGGCGGAGAACGCCACCAGCACCAGCATGGGAAGCACCAGCAGCCAGGCGCGGTTATTGGATACCTTGTTATTCATGGCCAGTCTCCACTCTGAATTCATCGATATATAGCGCAACGTGGGCATCATCGAAGCGGGCGAACGCCGCCTTGCCGACCGGTGGATGGCCTTCGGGCAGGCGTGCCTTGAAGGTTTGCCCGTTGAGGATAAAGGTCAGCAGTGAGTAGGTGCCCAGATCCTGCACGTTGGCCACTTCAACCGGTACGCTCTCATCGGTGTGGTGGGTGGAGATGGTGATGAATTCGGGACGAATACCCAGCTTGATGTTGGTGGCATTCGCGTTAGCGACAGCGTGCCTGAGTGCTGGGCTCACCGGCAACGGCTGCACACCGAACATGACCTGATCATCTCGATACTCGACGGCCATGAAGTTCATGCCGGGGCTGCCGATGAAGTAGCCCACGAAAGTGTGCGCCGGCCGCTCGAACAGCTCGCGCGGTGTACCGAACTGTACCACCTGGCCTTCGTACATCACGGCAATCCGGTCTGCAAAGGTCGAGGCTTCCAGCTGATCGTGGGTTACGTAGATCATGGTGATATTGAAGCGCTCGTGAATCTCCTTGAGCTTGCGGCGCAGTTTCCACTTCAACTGCGGGTCGATGACGGTCAGCGGCTCATCGAACAATATCGCCGTGACGTCATCGCGTACCAGCCCGCGTCCCATGGAGACTTTCTGCTTTTCGTCGGCGGTCAGATTCTTGGCCTTGCGGCCCAGCAGCGGCGTGAGATCCAGAATATCGGCCACTTCGAGTACCTTGGGCTTTACCCGGTATTCGGGAGTGTTCATGTTGCGCAAGGGAAAGGCGAGGTTGTCGAACACCGTCATGGTGTCGTAGATCACCGGGAACTGAAATACCTGAGCGATGTTGCGCTCTTCAGGAGGCAGCTCGTTGACTCGCTGCCCGTCAAACAGCACATCGCCCTGTGAAGGTTCGAGCAGCCCGGAAATGATGTTGAGCAGCGTTGACTTGCCACACCCCGATGGCCCCAGCAGCGCGTAGGCACCGCCCTGATGCCATATGTGATCCATCTGCCGGATGGCGTAGTCCGCCGCACCCGAAGGCGTTTTTGCGTAGGAGTGTGCCAGGCCTTTCAAGGTAATCTCAGCCATGAAGTGCTCCTCGCTGCGCCGGCGTATGAACGGTATGGCCCTGCTTGTCGAAAACGTAAAGCTGGTGAGTAGGGAAGTAGACCTTCAACGGCTCGTTGACGCTGAACTGGTGGATCCCCGTCAGATGCAGCACCAGGGGGAAATGCTCGTGATGAACGTGCAGAAAGGTTTCGGAGCCGCTGATTTCAGCTACATCCACCTGCACATCCAGCGCCAAGTCATCGGCGCGCCTTGGCTGCAGCGTCAGGTGCGAGGCACGCACGCCAAAGTCGTAATCGCCCGGAGCGAGGCGTTTCAAGTGGTCGTCGCAGGGGAAGTGAAGCGTTTGATCAAAGGTAATATCGTTATCGGTCAATTGGCCGGGCACGATGTTGATGGGGGGTTCTGAGAACATCTCGGCACTGAAGCGGCCGTTGGGTTCGCGGTAGACCTGCTCGGTCGGGCCGTACTGAAGCAGCCTGCCTTCGTGCAGTACCGCCGTGTTGCCACCCAGTGCCAATGCCTCGTTAGGTTCGGTGGTGGCGTATACCGCGATGCAGTTGCGCGCCTTGAACAGCTCGCGCAGCTCGTCGCGAAGCTCCTCGCGCAGCTTGTAATCCAGGTTGACCAGCGGCTCGTCGAACAGGATCAGGTCGGCGTCCTTGACCAGCGCGCGCCCCATGGCGGTGCGCTGCTGCTGGCCGCCGGAAAGCTCTTGAGGGTAGCGGCCAAGCAGGTGCTCGATATGCAGCATTTCGGCGATTTCGCTCACCTGCCGGTCGATTTCGCGTTTAGGGTGTCCGGCCAGTTTCAACGGCGACGCAATGTTGTCGTAAACGGTGAAGCTTGGGTAGTTGATGAACTGCTGATACACCATGGAGACATTGCGCTTGCGCACCGACACGTTGGTGACGTCCTTGCCGTCCATGATGATCTTGCCCCTGGTCGGCGGCTCAAGCCCGGCCATCAGTCGCATCAGGGTAGTCTTGCCGGCAAGGGTCCGACCCAGCAGCACGTTGAAGGAGCCCGGTTCCAGGGTCAGGTCGATCTCACTGATATGCGCCACACCGTTAACGGTGTGATCGATCTTTTGCAAATGTAAGGACATACCGATCTCGCATGCGTCATTGTTTTGGAGTGATCGTTTGATCGCGCGTGCTGTTGAAAATCGATTATACGGTGTGGGTTATAGGGTTTTTATTTTTCGTTTTAGAAAGGCTAATTGACCATTTGTGAACTTGCAACGCGTTTTTAGGCGTGTGGTCTACGCTTTTAGGCGTATCCGATGGCACAAAAAAACCGGCTCCTTCATGGAGCCGGTTGATTACCGCTACTTCAGAATCAAGGCCTATTTTACGCTTGAAGTCTGCTCCTGCTGAACGGGGGCTGCCTTCTTGGCGTTATGATCGATAAGGGTATCCTTGTTGTTGGCAAACGCATCATAGGCGAAGTCGTCTACCGTGAGCATCTCCAGCACTTGGGTTTCAAATTCGCGCATGAAGAGCGTTTCTTCTTCGCTGATCAACCCCTTCTCGAAGGCGACTTCGACACGTGCTTCCGGGTGTAGCGCCGTCTGCGGCAGCTCTCCCTTGGCATAGGCCTTGTTCACCGTACGGTAGATCGCTTCGGCGCGGTCATAATCGACCAGCAACGCGTTGTAGCGGGCCAGCGGATTGGGCTGTTCGCCGTCATCGGTATCCCAGGTGTTGGCCAGAAGCTTGGTGCGCAGGGCGCTGTGGGTGGAAACCCGCTTGGCGATATCTCGTGCCAGGTCATCATGGGGTTTATCCCAGCGGCGGCCGGTGGGCATCGCTACGGCGTTGAGTACTTTACCCAAGGCGCGGTTAGGCAGGTTATCGAAGATTTCCACGAAGGCCTGCTCGGCACGATGCAGGAGGAAGCGGCAGCTGTAGTGGAGCAGGGCGTCTTCGCCTTCCACCTTGTCGCCAGCTTGCCACTGTTTGAGCACCATGGAGGCCAGGTACAGGTTGGAAAGCACGTCCCCGAGCCGCGCCGAGAGCATTTCGCGTTTTTTCAGCGCCGAGCCCAGGCTTGCCATGGCGGCGTCGGCACACAGGCCAAAGGCTGCTGAAAGGCGGGCGATATCCTGTGCATAGGCGGCGGCCGGGGCGTCGAAGGGCACGCCTGGCTTGCCAAAGCCCAGGCCCATGGTAAAGGCACGCGCCGCGTTGCCGAAGATAAGCCCGGCGTGGCCGAAGAACGCCTTGTCGAACGCGTTGATGTCGTTGGCATCCTTGGCAGCCAGCTCATCCAGCACGTAAGGGTGACAGCGAATCGCGCCCTGACCAAAGATCATCAGGTTACGCGTCATGATGTTCGCGCCTTCCACCGTAATGGCGACCGGATTGGCACTGTAACCGATGCCCAGATAGTTGCGCGGGCCAATCGTCACGGCCTTGCCGCCATGTACGTCCATGGCATCGCTCAGGATGACGCGCTGGAATTCGGTCAGCTGGCTTTTCAGGATCGCCGACGGTACCGCGGGTTTCTCACCGTGATCGATCAAATTGGCTGTCTGGTAAACCGTGGCCTGGGCGATGTAGCCCATGGCGGCCATACGGGCCAGCGGCTCCTGCACGCCTTCCATTTCCGCAACCGGCACGTTGAACTGACGACGAACGCGGGTGAAGCCGCCGCTCCATCCCAGCGCGTAGCGGGCGGTGCCGGTGGCACCGGAGGGCAGGGTGATGCAGCGCCCGATGGAGAGACACTCGACCAGCATGCGCCAGCCTTGGCCAATCATGTCCTGTCCACCGATGATGGTATCCAGCGGAACGAAGACATCCACGCCCTTGATCGGGCCGTTCATGAAGGGGCTGCCGATCGGATGGTGGCGGCGGCCAATTTCCATGCCCTGGGTGTCGCGGGGAATCAGCGCCAGGGTAATACCGCGGTCTTCCTCGTCACCCAGCAATTTTTCCGGGTCGAACAGACGGAAGGCAAGGCCCACTACGGTGGCAATGGGGGCCAGGGTGATCCAGCGTTTCTCGAAGGTCAGACGAAGGCCAAGTACTTCCTTGCCATCGATGACTTCCTTGCAGACAACGCCAACATCAGGAAGCGACGTGGCATCGGAGCCGGCGCGCGGGCCTGTCAAACCAAAGCAGGGAATCTCGCGGCCATCAGCCAAGCGGGGCAGATAGTGATTTTTCTGCTCTTCGGTGCCGTACTTCAGCAGCAGCTCGCCCGGGCCGAGAGAGTTGGGCACGCCGACGGTCACCATCAGTGTCTCGTTGGCAGAGAGTTTCTGCAGCACCATGGACTGTGCCTTGGCCGAAAAGCCCAGGCCGCCATACTCCTTGGGAATGATCATCCCGAAGAAGCCTTCCTTCTTCAGGAAGTCCCACAACTGCTGGGGCAGGTCGGCGCGCTCGATGGTAATATCCCAGGCGTTGCACATACCGGCGGCCGTGGCGCACTGGTTATCCAGGAAGGCCTGCTCGTCTTCACGCAGACCCTCATCCTTGTAGTTCAGCAGCGCGTTCCACTGCGGCTTGCCGGAAAACAGCTCGCCATCCCAGGAAACGCTGCCGGCTTCCAGGGCGGTGCGCTCGGTCGCGGAAACCTTGGGCGCCACTTTCTTGAAGATATTGAAGATACGCGGCGTCAGCCATTGGCGGCGCAAGGCGGTAAGCCCTGCCGCTGCTACAGCGATAGCTCCGATCAGCAGTATCACGCCAATAAAGGCGGCATCAAGCAGCAGACCCACGAGTCCCAGTACGCCCAGCAGCGTCAATGCCGCAGCGGCGCCAGCTTCGCGGCGCATGATAATCAACAGTCCGACCACGGCAAGTATGATCAGTAGTAGGGTGAGCATAGAACGTCTCCATGTATTGTTTGGCGCTGTCCGATAACGGTCTGCGTTCAGTCTAGCGTGAAAACGGTGGTCCCGGGGCTGGATGAATCGATAAACATCATTCATGTCAGCACTATTCGAACAGATGTTTGAATATTGGCAGACCTACGCCATTCAGCGCAAGTTGCTAGGATGTTTTATCTAGTCAGCCTGACGAAAAAACGCCACGGCGGCTGGCCGTAGCGTGGAGGAGAGGGGGAGATGGAAGAGAGAGTCGGAGGATGGCGGTCAGTGGCGCCAGGTAACGATTACACCTGCCTGGCGGCTGCGCCGTTGGCGATATAATAATCCACCTGGGCGCGAGGCAGCGGTTCGATGCCGCGAATATGGTCCGCAATCTTCTCGGCCAGCATGATGGTGGGCGCATTGAGATTGCCGGTAGGAATCAGCGGAAACAGCGAAGCGTCGACCACGCGCAGGCCTTCCAGACCGTGTACGCGGCCCTGGCCATCGGTTACTGCCAGCTCATCGCTGCCCATACGGCAGCTGCCGCAAGGGTGGTAAGCGGTTTCAGCATGCTGCCTGACGAACGCATCCAGTTCAGCGTCGGAAGTGACGTCTGGCCCCGGCGCAATTTCGCGGCCACGATACTGGTCAAAGGCGGGTTGGGCGATGATCTCGCGGGTCAGGCGAATGGCGTCGCGAAACTCCTGCCAGTCCTTCTCCTTGGACATGTAATTGAACAGGATACTGGGAGCAGCGTGCGGATCCTTGGACCTCAACTGAATACGGCCGCGACTTTCCGAGCGCATGGAACCCACGTGGGCCTGAAAGCCGTGGGCCTGTACCGCACTCTTGCCGTTATAACTGATGGCAATAGGCAGAAAATGATACTGCAGGTTGGGCCACTCTTCTTCATCACGGCTGCGAATGAAAGCGCAGGATTCAAACTGGTTGCTGGCGCCAACGCCGGTACCCTTGAACAGCCACTCGGCACCGATCTTGGGCTGGTTGTACCATTTGAGCGCCGGGTAGAGCGAGATAGGCTCCTTGCACTCGTACTGGATGTACATTTCCAGGTGGTCCTGCAGGTTTTCGCCTACCCCGGGCAGCGCATGAACCGTCTCAATATCAAGCGATGCCAGAAGTTCAGGATTGCCAACGCCTGAGCGCTGCAGAATCTGCGGCGAGGCAATGGCGCCGCCGCATAGCAGAACTTCACGACGCGCGCTCGCCTGTCGAGTTCTACCTTTCTGCTCAAAGCGCACACCGATGGCCCGCTTGCCGTCAAACTCGATCACGTCGGTTAGCGCGTGGGTTTCAATCGTGAGATTGGCGCGCTTTCGGGCGATATCCAGGTAGCCGCGTGCGGTAGATGAGCGCCGGCCCTTGGGCGTCACGAAGCGGTCCATGGGGCCAAAGCCTTCCTGCTGGTACCCGTTGACATCTTGGGTTTCCGGGTAGCCTGCCTGTTTTCCAGCCTCGATAAACGTGCGGTAAAGCGGGTTGTTGTTACCCTTGGGCGTGGTCACGCTGACCGGCCCATCGCCACCGTGATAGGGGTCGGGGCCAATATCACGGGTTTCACACTTTTTGAAGTAGGGGAGGCAACTGAGGTAGTCCCACTCTTCAAGACCTGGGTTGCTTGCCCAGTTATCGTAATCCAGAGCGTTCCCGCGGATATAGCACATGCCGTTGATCAGTGAGGAGCCGCCCAATCCCTTGCCGCGGCCACACTCCATACGGCGGTTATCCATATGCGGTTCAGGGTCGGTTTCAAACGCCCAGTTATAGCGCTTGCCCTGCAGTGGGTAGGCCAGGGCCGCCGGCATCTGGGTGCGAAAATCCAGGCGATAGTCCGGCCCGCCCGCTTCCAGCAGCAGTACGCTGACATCGCTGTCTTCCGTCAGGCGAGTGGCGAGCACATTGCCGGCCGAGCCTGCGCCGATAATGATGTAATCAAATTCGCGTGGTTGAGCCATCGATTTCTCCCATCCAGAAAGCTAATGTGCGGACGTCTTGGTTAAAACACCGACTCAAACGCGCCCATCTCGATCTGGACAGATTTGGTCTGGGTGTAATGACTAAGCGTTTCGACGCCGTTTTCGCGGCCGATACCTGATGCTTTATAGCCGCCTACCGGCATTTCAGAAGGCGACTCGCCCCAGGTATTGATCCAGCAGATACCCGCTTCCAGCTGATGAATCACACGGTGGGCACGGTTCAGGCTCTCGCTGAAGACCCCAGCGGCCAGGCCGAACGGCGTGTCGTTGGCGCGTTTGATGACGTCTGCTTCATCATCAAAGGCGAGTACCGACATTACCGGGCCGAAGATCTCTTCTTTGACGATACGCATATCATCGGTGCAATCAGTGAACACGGTAGGCGCGGCCCAGGCACCATCGGCCCAGTGGCCGCTGTCCCAGGCGTCGCCACCCACGAGCACGCGTGCACCTTGCTCTTTACCCAGCGCGATATAGGAAAGTACTTTCTCCTGATGCTCAAAGCTGACCAGTGGGCCGAAATTGACGCTGGCATCCATCGGATCGCCGGCCTTGATGCGCGTGACGCGCTCCACCAGCTTGGCTTCAAAGGCGTCCTTGACGCTGCGTTCGATAAACACGCGGGTGCCGTTGGTGCAAATCTGGCCGCTGGAGTAGAAGTTGGCCATCATCGCCGCGTCGGCGGCGCGGTCGAGATCCGCATCAGCAAACACGATCAGCGGCGACTTGCCGCCCAGTTCCATGGTGACGTCTTTCAGCGTCGAACCACCGGCGGCGGCCATCACCTTCTTGCCGGTGCCTACCTCGCCGGTGAACGATACCTTGGCGATACCTTCATGTTCGGTCAGCATGGCGCCAACGCGGCCGTCACCCTGTACCACGTTGAATACGCCATCGGGTAGACCGGCTTCGGTGAATATTTCTGCCAGCTTGATGGCCGTCAGCGGTGTTACTTCGCTGGGTTTGAAGACAATGGCATTACCTGCCGCCAGTGCCGGGGCGGCTTTCCAGCAGGCAATCTGGATAGGGTAGTTCCAGGCGCCAATGGCGCCAATCACGCCCAGCGGCTCGCGCCGGGTGTAGATAAACGAACTCTCCCGCAGTGGAATCTGGCTACCTTCGATGGCCGGTGCCAGGCCTGCGTAGTACTCGAGAGCATCCGCGCCGGTGACGATATCAACGCTTGCCGTTTCACTGATCGGCTTGCCGGTATTCTGGGTTTCAAGCGCGGCCAGCTCATCGTTGCGTTCGCGAAGCAGGGCTACTGCACGGTGCATGATGCGCGAGCGCTCCATCCCGGTCATGGCGGCCCAATGGCGCTGACCGCGCGTGGCTGCATTGACGGCGTCGTCTACATCGGCCTGGCTTGCCTGGCCGACGGTTGCCAGCAGGCTGCCATCAAACGGGTTAGTAACGGTAAAGGTATCGCCGGACGTAGCCGCGACCCGGCGGCCGTTGATATAAAGCGAAATGTCTTGAGTGGCCATGCGGTTCTCCTGTCAGGCGTGAGGCGTGGTGGATGTGTAGCCGTGATGTGCAAGTAACTGGTCACAGTAACTGCGTGCCAGGTAGCGCGCGGCTTCGGCGTCAAATGCGTCTGGCGCCAGGGCACCGCGCAGCCACAGGCCATCGATCATGGCGGCAAGGCCTTGAGCAGCATTACGCGCTTCATCGCGGGGTAGAATGCGCCGGAACTGATAGCTCAGATTGGCGTAAAGGCGCCGGTCATTGACGTACTGCAGCCGCTGCAGTGTCGGCTTGTGCATGCTGCTGGCCCAGAAGGCAAGCCAGGTCTTGGCGGCAGGGCCTGTGACCTGGCTACGGTCGAAGTTACCTTCAATGATGGCGCCAATATGCGCGCGGGGAGAGTCATCCTTTAACGCCCTGCGGCGTGCGGCGACTGCGTTGGATAGATCTGTCAGGATCTGGCGCATGGTGGCTTCAAGCAGCCCATCCTTGCCGCCGAAATAGTGGCTGATGATCCCCGCCGAAACCCCTGCGTGGCGCGCAATACGCATAATCGTGGCTTCGCCAAGACCCACCTCATCGATAGCCGCCATGGTGGCGTCGATCAGCTGTTGGCGACGAATTGGTTCCATTCCTACCTTGGGCACGACGGTCTCCCCATCACGTTGAAAGTCTGCCTTGAAACACGCGGCCTTGCATGGTTACCTGTATAGGTTGGCATTTTTTTATTGAACGTTCAATTAATGAAAGGTTCGCGTTTTGTGTAAAGCTATCGGCGCAGACGCGAATACGTACACGAAGAGTTCTTTCAAATACAAGAAGGGGAGCGATGATGAAACGTATCTGTACTTACGGGTTGGGCGGAATTCTGGCAAGCGCGCTATTGCCTTCCACTGTGTTGGCCGATGAGTGTGCCAGCGTACGCTTTGCCGAGGTAGGCTGGACCGATATTACCGCAACCACTGCGCTTGCCAGCGAAGTGCTGGAAGCATTGGGCTATGAAACGCGGATCGATACCGTATCGGTTCCGATTGCCTATGCGGGAATGCGCAACAACGATTTTGACGTTTTTCTGGGTAACTGGATGCCTTCGATGGCGTCTATCAGCGACCCCTATGTCGAGCGCGGCGATGTCGAGCGCCTGGCGGTCAACCTGGAAGGCGCTAAATACACCTTGGCGGTTCCGCAGTATGTATATGATGCCGGCGTCACTTCCGTGAATGATCTGGCAGAACACGCCGAGCGGTTCGAGCAGCGATTGCACGGCATTGAAGCAGGTAATGACGGCAACGAGCTTATCGAGCAGATGATCGACGACAATGCTTACGGACTTGGCGATTGGCAGGTGGTGGACTCGAGTGAAGCGGGCATGCTTTCTGAGCTGACCACGCGTATCCCCAACCAGGAGTGGATGGTCTTCCTGGGGTGGGAGCCGCACCCCATGAACACCAATTTCGACATGGCCTACCTGTCCGGTGCCGACGACTACTTCGGCCCTGACCTGGGCGGTGCCACCGTGCATACCAATACGCGGGCCGGCTTTGTCGAGCAGTGTCCCAACATAGGCACACTGCTGAGCAACATGACCTTTACACTGGAGATGGAAAACCAGCTGATGGGAGAGATCATGGACGATGGCGAGGACCCCCGAGCAGCAGCCAATGCCTACCTGAAGGATCACGACGATGTTCTGCAGGCGTGGCTTGAAGGCGTGACCACCAAGGCGGGCGAGCCTGCCTTGCCAGCTGTTCGGGCTGCGCTATAGGCGCTTTGCTAACAGATTGAAAAGGCAGGCCGATTTGCGGCTTGCCTTTTGCACCGAGAATAGGCATACTCTGCACCCGCTGATGTCGGAAAGGCTACGTAGCTCAGCTGGTTAGAGCACATCACTCATAATGATGGGGTCCCCTGTTCAAATCAGGGCGTAGCCACCACATCACGCACGATACAGCCGGTTTTCTAGTGTCTGTATCACTATGGTGGCCCCTTAGGTCCTCCCGCAACGCGAAACTGCAAACCCCGCCAGGCCCGGAAGGGAGCAACGGTAGTGGTGGATGCGTGTGCCGGGATGTGGCTTTTGGGGCCGCCTCCATTTTTGTTTGCACTTCCAATCTGTTATGGCTTTTACGCCTTTTACGTCTGTACCCAATACTCGTTGTAAAGCCCGTCCCAGCGGTGCTTAGGCTCTAAATCAGTTGGCGTGGATTGAGCAGGCGGTCATAGGTTTCCTCGACCATTGCATAGCACTCGCAAACGCGTTCTTCCAACCCCTGTCGGTCAATGATCTTGATATGACCACGGTAGTAGGAAATCAGGCCAGCCTTCTGAAGCTTGCACGCCGTCTCGGTAATTCCCTCACGACGCACCCCCAGCATATTGGCAATTAACTCTTGAGTCATGGCTAATTCGTTGTTTGGCCATCGGCCAATATGGAGCAGTAGCCAGCGGCATAGCTGCTGGTCGAGGTTATGATGACGATTGCATATCGCTGTTTGCGCCACTTGTGCCAGTAAGGCTTGCGTATAACGCAGGAGTAGTTGCTGCATAGGGCCTGCGCGGAAAAATTCCTCTTTGAGCAGGTGTCCCTTGATACGTAGTGCCTGGCCGCCTCTCTGCACAAGCGCTCGGCTAGTGGGACTCTCATCGCTCATAAACAGCGAAACGCCCACCACCCCAGTATTGCCAACCACGGCAGTTTCTGTCGAGGAGCCATTATTGATCATACCGAGCAGCGAGACGATAGCGTCTAGCGGAAAGTAGGCGTACTCCATTAGCTGTCCCGGTTCACACAGTGATTGCCGGGGCGTCAATGTTACCTCTTCTAGATTAGGCAGCAGTCGATTCAATTCTTCTTCAGGCAATAAGCCAAGCAACGTATTTTGCCGACACTCATGGCGTTTTTGCATTCTTATCTCTTTTATAATGTCAGTAGCGCAGTTTGAACATGATCTTCTTTGCCAGGGCTACCTTGATTAAAAGTTAAGCGTTATCGGGTGAACCCAGTACGCTATCGCACTCAAGGTTGTTCATTGAGGTCGAAAAATCAAGGCGCTGCGCCATTTCTGACGACCCGGTCAGCACGTCACCGGATCATTCTCCAGAGAATGTTTCCAGTTCAATATCGATGTCGGCGAAAGCGTCCTCATCAATTAGCAGGTGGCGTAGCGTTTCGATGGCAAGCTGACCCTCTCTCTCCATCAGATCATTGAGCCATAATAACGCCTGCTGTTGATTGGGGTTCTCAAAGCCACGAGCCAATAGATAGGCCCTGGCCAAAGCGAGGCGGGCACTGCGGTGTCCTTGGCTTGCTGCCTTATAAAGGTAGCCCGCACCGCGGCCGACATCCTTTTCAATGTTAAACCCGTTGAGGTATTCACGGCCGAGGGACGCCTGAGCCCCAGAGTGGCCCCGGCGGGCTGCATCCATGAGTAACTCGTAGCCACGCTGTACATCCTGCGCAATAGCACCTTGACCGCGTATGAGGGCAATACCTAGCTCGGTACGCGCATAGATGGCGCCAGCATCACTAGACTGCTGATACCAGCGCTCGGCTAGTTCGGCATCTTGTTCGACCCCTTTACCGTGCTGATAGGCATCGCCCAGAACGTAGGCGGCATGTGGGTCTCCTGCTGCGGCCGCAGTGCTTAGCAGTTCGAGGCCGCGTGCCACATCTTGTTCGGCGTGTTCGCCGGTCAAGTAGGCTTCACCCAAGTCCTGGCGAGCACCAGCATGTCCTCTGGACGCGGCGGTTTTCAGGTAGTCAATACCGCGCTCACTTTCACCCTGATCGATATACATGCGGCCAAGGGCTGCTCCGGCACCGGCATGTCCTGCCTGATGTGCCTGCTCCAGCCAACTCTCGGCCTGCTCCTGGTCACGACCAACCCCCTCGCCATCGAGATAGGCTTGAGCAAGATCGGCCATGGCGCCCGGATGGCCACTTCTTGCTGCGGCGATAAGCGCATCAATATCGCCTTCAGCACCCAGGTCGCGCTGCACGTAGATGAGCGCATCGGTGGCGGAGGCGTGTCCTGCTTCTTGAGCCTGGGTCAGCCACTGCCTGGCCTTATAGAGGTCGCGCTTGACGCTGCTGCCCTCCCGATAGGCGCGACCCAGCAAGATCATGGCATATTCATTATCTTGTTCGGCAGCTTGGGTTATTAGCCGAATGCCTTGAGAAGAATCGCCCTCCAATGAGCCTTCCAGATAGGCTTCACCTAGGGTGGTCATGGCGGTGGTGTCGCCGGCTTGAGCCGCTTGTGTCAGCCATTCCCTGCCGCGATCAGGCCGTAATGGCAAGACATCGCCGGTCAGGTAGGCCTCGCCGAGAAGACGCATTGCTCCGGTCTGACCTTGAGCGGCAGCATTTTGGAGTAGTTCCTGACCCCGTTCGGGGTTCTTCATCACGCCCCGGCCATATAGATAAGCGGCACCGAGTTGCTGGGTAGCCCATGGATGCCCCAGTTCATGGCCGCGCTCCAGATAGTCGGCGGCGATGGCAGGCTGACTTTCGATCCTCTCGTCATCCATGAATAGCGCACCAAGCTGTGCCAACGCCAGGGGGGCGTCACTCTTTGCCGCTTGTTCGAGCAGATTAATGCCGCGAGGTAGGTCATCAAGGGCTGTCTGCTCTTCGACAAGGGCGCGCCCGAGAATTAACCGAGCATCGTTCGAACCTGACTCAATTGCCTTGCTCAGCCACTGTTCAGCGCGGCTTGGCGCCTCCTGTTGACCATCGTACTCGGACGTTAATAGTGCTTGGCCGAGGTAGGTCATCGCCTCAACGTTCCCCTGCCGTGCGGGCTCTGCCAGTAGAGAGATACCTAGCCGGTACTCGCCGGCATTGATTATCTCTTGCCCAGCCCGGGTTTGGGCGTCCTGGTCGCCTACCTGGGCGGCTTGCTGCAACCACTGAATATGCTGATTGGGTTGGTCATTGAGCAGTCCGTCAGGAGAGTAGAGCGATGCCAACTGAAACATGGCGCTGACATCGCCCTGGCTCGCGTTGGCCTCAAGCTGTCTGGCGTAACGCCGCGCATAAGCGATCGACTGCGTGGGATTTTCTTCCAGCCAGCCGCCGGGTGCATACGCTTTAGCCAGGGCCTGCAGAGCCTGCTCCTTGTTCTGGGAGGCCGCTTGTTCATAAAGCTGTCGGGCAAGCATAGGGTCCGCCTCTACACCTTCGCCGCCTTCAGACAGCAGGTTGGCAAGATCGATTTCTGCTGTCCGATCAAGGTTGGCCTCTTTGGCCTGCCAAAGTAGGTGGTAGGCGAGCACGTCATTACGTTTTACGCCGCGACCTTCTAGATAGAGCTTTGCAAGGTTGAGCGAGGCATGGCCGCGTGTCGAGGAAGGCTTATTGATAGCTTCGCCATACAACCGCGCTGCCTCTGTGAAGTCCTGTTCGACCCCGAGTCCTTGTTCATATAGCTTGGCCATTTCATAAAAGGCAGGTGGCACATAGCGGTCCATCAAGGGATGGAGGTACGCGACGGCTTCATTGAAGCGGCCCTCGTTGATGCGTTCCTGGGAGAGATTGATTGTCTGCCAGTCTGTTCCATCTATACTGGCCTCAGGGCCACGGGAGAACCAGTCAGCATGTTGTGCGGGAACAGGGCCTGCATGTTCTCCTACAGGCGGTCTTTCAGAGGTCATGGCACAGCCAGCAAGCCATGCTGACAAGGTTAAGGCTGCGGTCAGCCGCAGCGTAGGCGTGTATTGAGTCTTGATCGTTGTCCGCTTCATATGCTCCCTGCTGTTCTTATGTGGCGCGGTGCCTGTTCAGTTGTCCAAGCCCTGAAAGACTTCAGTCTCCTGACGCTGTTCGTCCATGCGAATGTGCTCCTGGGCGCCGGGATCCATGAAGTAAAAAGTGACGGGGCCTCCCGCACTGCGGCTATAGGTGGGTCGTGCCCGGGTAATGAGGCTGGCCATACCTTCGTGCTCGAAGTGCGAAAGGTAAATCTCCATCCAGGTGAAGTACTGTGGGTCACTCAGGAAGTCTGTGTACTGTTCACGTGGCGCGTAATCGCCTAACGCTTCTGGATCATCAAGGATCTGGAACAGGTAGCCGACGCCTTCATGAATGTTGCTGTCCTCGACTTCCAGATTGAAGATGTCGTAGCCCTGGCGATGAATGATCTGCATATTGGGGATGAGATAACTGAGTGCATAGTTCTGGTAATGAATAGCGCGTCGTCCGCGATTCACCTCAAGGGGAAGAGCGCCGTCCTCGGTCATGTCGTGCAGGGCCGAGTAAATAGCGCTAACACCAAAACGGAACAGGTCGTTGTCTTCGGCCAGCACGCCAATCATGGTGGCGTACAACGCGCGACGATATAAATGGTTATTACAGCAACTCTGCTGCGCAATGCCTGGCACTGCCGAATGCTCCCGGGCCAGACGTTGCAACCACAGTTCGATGTCGGACCGTTCTTCTTCAAGACCATCGATGTAAGGGCGTACAATTGAGTAAGCCATGGCCGCCGCGAACAACATCGACTCAGAGGCAAACCAGGCTTGCGGTTGCGCCGGTTCATAGACAAAGTCAGTCATGGCTTCGGCCTCGGCCCAATGATGCAAGTAATGCACCAGGCATTCGGCATAGTAAATGTCTCCACTTGCCACGAAAGCGCCAGCCAGGTTCGATACGCTATCCTCGAAAGCGAATAATGGCCGGGTAGCTAGCTCCCATTCTCTGGGACTGGGATAGAAACCGGGTATCGCTCCCCGCGTAGTGATGGGCTCCGCGTTGATTTTTTGACGACAACTGGGGCCTATCGAGAGCTGGTCTCTCAACTGCAGCAAAATCGTGCTATCGGTTTGCTCAAGCAGCGCCATACGCGCTTTTACGTCAAAATAGCTGGCATTCGTATCAGTGACGCGATATTCGGAAAGGTCAATGCTTAGCCGCGCTTCTCTCGAGAGGGTGTCATCCAGGTTTATATTGGCTGACAGGTCGGCACTGCCCATTGCCATCAAGGCAACAGGCAATGCAAAAAGAAATCGTGCGGAAAGCCCTTTTGCTAAGGCAAGAGGCATGATCGTTATTACTCCAACAGCGCTAGTACTTGCGCTCAAGATCTTGAGGTATAAAAGCGAAAGCTAGCAAAATCAACGTGCTGGTCGCGTGGAGTGCGCCAGCCTTCTCCGGTTCCGCCAAAGAAAGTGGAGAACATCAAGCCTTCAATAGTGATGTCTGATGTAGTACGAAAGACAATATTCGACTGCTCCAGCACAGGTTGGCCGTCGATCCAGACCCGAGCGACACCGTTCTCCTGGTGAGGGTCGTTAAGCAGAATTTCCTGTTCGATGGTGATCCATGAGCCGGCCGGGTAGCGCCAAAAGCCACGACCTACTGATTCTCCTTCGAAGTCGACCACGTAAGGGTAGAGCTCACCTTCACCATCCTCGCGCCACATCAAGCGCATGGAGAAACCGTTCTCGCCATCGACGCTCTCGCCGCCAGAGGGGGCTTCACCTCCGTATAACCCTGGCAGCTTGCCTCCTTTCACGAAGTCGAAGTCGGAAGGGAAGCGCACCTTATAGCTCAGGCAGGCACGCTCAGCGTCCTGGAAGGAAAAAGGATCGCTGTAGAAACCGGCCCCGCCGAGAGGCTCCTCACCTGGTGAAGAGCTCCCTGCAGGATAGTGGACGCGCAGGCCAGCTTCATTGATGCCGGTATCTTGAGCAGTCAAGCGTTCTACGTTCTCTTTGGTCCCCCAGTCCCGGGTGGTATTAAACGTCTGGCGAATGGCGTTATGAGCGTCTTCGGTGGGCGCGAGGCTCGGGGCTTCAGCCAGGGCATAACGCTGAGAGCAAGGTTCCACTTGAGGGGTGCTCACGACGGCAAACTCTGCTTCATCGGCATTGCCGACCGCGAACGGCAGCAGCGTTAGCACGCTCAATAGCAGATTCTTGTGCCGTAACGCGATAAATGGGTGTGGGTATTTACCCTTCATCGTTGGCTCCATCGGTATCACTCCCGTATTCGTTGGCTCCATCCCGATCCATGCCAAAGAGGTTATTACTGGACTGGGTAATCCAATTCACGCCTTGCCATATTTTTTCGGAGACGATACTCAGCAGCTGTGTTTCGCTAAAGCGAACGTCTATTGGCTGGCCGACGCTCTCTGGAGGCAGGGGTTCCTCTGGAAGGAGCAGTACACTGGCCACGTTCTGCTGCTGGCGTACCCAGCTCGGGAAACCGGCACGGGGCTGAGATTCAATATCAAGGGCGACATTACGCACTTGGGCGCGAATCGGTTGAGTGGCATTGGGCAGTGTGACGTAGGCCTGGTGATTGGGCCGGATGCGGCTAATGTCATTCATGTGCACCAGTGCCTCGACCATCACGTCATCTTCCTCGGTACGAATCAGGGTCATGATCCGTTCGCTCTTGTCGATATAGACCCCGGAGGCACTACTCAGCGCCCAGGCCACGCGGCAGTCACAGGGGCTGTATATTTCGTTACTGGCCTGCATTGCTTTAAGGGCGGCAAGACGCGAGTTCTCGAAATCGCGCACTTGCTCGAACTGTTCGATACGTGCCCGAGCGATATCCGGCGAGACTGTCTCGAAGGTAGTAGTGTCGCCGCCAGCTGGCCGTGCGGAGTTGGCTAAGCTGATCTCTTGGGTATCATCTTCAAGATAGCCACGTAGATTCTCAACCAGTTGGTTGTTATAGCTGAGTGCCGCTTCTGCCAGGATCAGCTCTGATTCAAGGTCGCTATTGATCACATTGGTCAATAACTGGTCGCGCTCGATCAGATCACCCACCGTGAAGCCGTGTTCGCCAAGTACTCCCGAGCTGGGGGCGCGGATATCGATACGCGGTGCCGTCACAGCGGCGAAGCGGGGCTCAATCAGGACGAAGTTGCGATAAGCCGTCGCTGCAGCTACCAACACCAACAGTCCGATTGCAAGGAATAAAAGAATGTAGCGTCCGATCGGCTTTGGGGGGCGCTTGGAGGGCGCTGTCTGGGTTGCCTGCCGCTTGCGGGGCGTCTGTGGATCTTCGCTGGCCATCTGGCCTTCAATATTGGGCGAACGTCCACTCAACCAGCTGAGAATGATTTGGCGTAGCGACTCACGGTGTTGTGGAGCCATCTCGCTGAACTTGAATCGGACGTCATAGCCATTGCCGTTCTCTCGTGGAACGGAGTCAACGCATTCGGCCTTGGCCGCTACAACGACGTCAAAGGTGCCCGCCGCCATAATCAGTGAAACGGAAACACGCTCGCCAGGTTCAAAAGCACGTTCACTTTGGGCAGAAAATCCGCCAAGGGAGACATCATTGCCGTCCAGCTCGGTATCGTTATCGGCGAGGGTCACTCGAAACATTGTCGCAACCCGGATATGGCCCCTTTCGTCGCGTTTCTCATGCTGGAGTAGGCTATCCTGGGTCATGCGCTCGTTTTCTTGATCGACGCTTTCCGAAGATGAAAATGCGCCACTGTTCGCCCGTTGCTGCTTTTCGTCGGGAGTGGATTCATGCCGGCTGTGGGCAGCTCTTAAATGATCGTCTTTCATCCGTAGATTGCTCCTTGCGTCAGGGATGAGTCGGAGACAACTTGTGGGAAGTCGTAGGCTCGATCCAGAGCCTTTCATTGCACTTGGTATCCAATAACACTATTAACTTGACCTGTTGACTGGTCTGCGTGATGGAGCTGTGTTGCATGCCCTTTATCAGGTCGCCTTCCACAAGAAAATAGTCTGGGGGCAACTGAGCCGGAGCACAGGCTGAGTCGGTATGATTTGTGTCGAGCGAACGATCTAGACGTTGGGAACCATGGTCACCCCCCAATACTTGATCGATAACGATATGCATGGTGGTCCGGTCCGGAAGCATTGTGTTGCCGGTCGAGACAACCAGGATGAATAGAAGAGCGCCATAGACGAAACCATGCAATACATGTCCAATGCGCCGTTGTCTGCGCACCGCTATCGGGTCGTCTGGCTCGCCAGCAGAGATGCCCTGGCGCGACCATTGCTGACGATTGAAGCGAAAGCTGACATAGGTTTTGAGAATTGCGCCCCAAACCTGATTGTAATAAATCAGCGGAATCCACAGCAGGCTGAAACGCCCGCGTTGCCACGCCAGAATCGACACGGCAAGGCCGCGAGTAAACATGATCCACAGTACGTAGGTGAAGAAAAACGAAGGCCTTATGGACAGCGTTACCACGGTAACCACAGTGGGTCCCACCAGGGTCGTCCACATGGAGATACGCTGGTCGACCAGGCTCCACCAGGCGAACATGCCCATAGGGCGGGGGCCCAACGCGATTGCGCGATTGCTTATGCGTAGCATGTTGCCAAACCAGCGCCGCATCAAATCAGTGGATGAAGCAAAGAAGCGATGCCGGTCAGGCAGCTCTTCGAATCCCGTCACGAAGACATCAGGAACGTAGAGCATTGACCAGCCGTTCTTCAGCAGCCAATACCATGAAGACTTATCATCACCTGACAGAAACTTGAAACTACCGAAGCGCCAGTGATCGATATGGTCGCTCTCGATCAGTTCAATGAAGTCCGGTTGAATGGCGAGGTCGGTACGAAAAACGCTGTAACGGCCTGTGAGGACTAAAAGACGCCGCGATAGCGACATCGAACTCATCATTAGGTGGCGTTGTGCATAGCGCAGGTCGTACCATTCACGGGTGACGTCATTACCAGTCACTTGGGCATTGTTATTGGTCGTCAGCGCTCCCAGATCGTCCTGGGCAATAAAGAAGGAAAGCGTGCGAGACAGGGTGTTGGGCTCAATGAGAATATCGCCGTCCATTGAGACGAGCAGCGATCCTGGCGCTGGCAGGCTTCTCGAGATCGCCCGTAGCACCTCGGCCATAGCCGAACGCTTGCCGTCTCCTTTCTGAAACATGTAGCGCACGCTCACATTCTTCGGCCAGTCATTGGCATCCAGAACGTGAGTAATGATATCCACATCGGTACGGTCCGAAACAGAAGCGAAGATCGTCGTTGGTACACCGTATTGATGGGCTTCCCGTATCAAGGCATCGTAGACCTGAAAGTTGACGCGCTCATCGATACGATAAGAGGTGCAAAGCACAAATAATTCGGGTGGCCGGTGTTCCGCTTCATCGGCCTCTGCACGCAAGCTCGGAAATACAACCCGGTTGTATAAAAGCGAGCGTACGGCCTGTACCGCCCACCACGAGTATCGCCAGATGGCGATCACTCCAATGATAAAAAAGAAGCTCTGTGACCCGGGCGAGAATACATCCGCAGGCAGCTCTCTGATGACGAAAATCAGCAATGTCAAACCGAACACAAAAGTGGTCAGCTCCGTAATGCGACTGGCAGTGGAGTGCTTACGGCGAGTAGCAGACATTGGAATGCCTCAAGCCTGAGCGGAGTGCACGGATTCACCCCGGCCGATGGCGTAGTAGGCAAGCCCTGCAGCCTTGACGGTCTCGGGATGGAAGAGATTACGGCCATCGACAACAACAGGCTCAAGTAGCGTCTTACTTAGTCGCGAGAAGTCGACGGTGCGAAAGGCTTTCCACTCGGTGCAGATGACCAGTGCATGGGCGCCTTCAAGCGTATCATCGCGTTGCTCGGCAAGGACCAAATCATCACGCTCTCCGTAGATGCGACGACACTCGTCGCTAGCCTCCGGATCAAACGCCTGAACTCGCGCGCCAGCGTCCCACAAGGCTTCTATCAGGGCTCTACTGGGAGCCTCGCGCATATCATCGGTGTTAGGCTTAAAAGCGAGCCCCCACACGGCAATGGTCTTGCCTGCCAATTGACCATCGAAAGCTTGAAAGAGTTTTTCAAACAACTTGTTCTTCTGCTGAGTATTGACCTGTTCCACCGCCTTGATGATATGAGCGGGCTGGCCAATTTCTTCGGCGGTATGGGCCAGGGCCCTTACATCTTTGGGAAAGCAGGAACCACCATAGCCACAGCCGGGGTAGATGAAACTGTAACCAATGCGCGGGTCAGACCCGATGCCATTGCGAACTTCTTCGATCTCGGCGCCGAGATGCTCGGCAAGATTGGCGACTTCGTTGATAAAACTTATTTTGGTCGCAAGCAGTGCATTTGCAGCGTACTTGGTTAATTCGGCACTGCGCACACCCATGAACATCAGCTTGTCGCGCTGGCGATTGTAAGGGCCATAACATGCTCGCATGGCTTCTTTAACGCGCTCGGATTCGGTGCCGACAATAATTCGAGAGCCGCGCGAAAAGTCCTCGATTGCCGCACCCTCCTTGAGGAATTCTGGGTTCGAACAAACGTCGAACTCAAGGTCGAGCCCTCGTTTCTCAAGCTCGACAGCAACTGCACGCTCCACTTTTCCAGCGGTGCCTACGGGCACAGTCGATTTATCAACGATGATCTTGTAATCATCCATGTGCTGCCCGATTGTCTCACCAACCTTAAGGACGTACTTGAGATCGGCGCTGCCATCTTCGTCGGAAGGGGTGCCGACGGCGATGAACTGGAGCAACCCGAATTTGACGGCTTCTGCGGCATCAGAGGTGAAATTCAACCGACCAGCGGCCTGATTTTCGCGTATCAAACGCTCCAAACCTGGCTCAAAAATCATTACTTCGCCAGCTTGCAGCCTGGACACTCTATCCTTGTCAACATCAACGCAGACAACCTCGTGGCCGACGTCGGCTAAACAGGCTCCCGTTACAAGGCCTACATAACCACAACCAAAAATACTAATTTTCATCTTCCCTGCTCCCTCATGTCTTTATTAAAACGACATTCCATGTTTTTTCGTCAGTAGATGCTTCATGCCCTGACGGTAAAGACCTATGACATAGATATCAGCATTCTAATCTAGCTTAACCAACGATTCTTGCGCTTAAGATGTTGGTAGAAAGTTCGTGAATGGTGCTTTTTAGTCTTTTTTAAGCGCTCATGACGTCTTGTTGAGATAAATACACGATCAGCTTAAATGATGCTGATTTGCCTCTCTGTGCGCTAGCGAACATAGAATTTAATCAGACAAAATTTGATTAGTACAGGGTGTTGATTTTTTGAAAATTTAGGCCTGAAATAAGCTTGGTAAAAAAATCTATTAAGTTTTATGTGAGCTGAAAATTGCTCTAATGATAGCGGGTTTGATCGTCATAGGTAATTTTGAGAGTAGGTGAAATTGACCTAGCTACACATCATGCTGAAGGATTAATTACGAGTCATTGAACGACCCATGTCCGATTAATAAGAACATCAACGATCTCTTTGGTCATCAATTCAGGTGGTCCGAAAGGCTTGTAGAAGATTGTTATTACAATATTTTCTGTCTGCCCTGTGGCAGTAAGGAGCATGGATAACGTGGCTTTCTGGAAGAACCTGATATTGAGCCGGAGCTAGGCGCTGCTCGCAAGGCTAACGATAAACAGGATTTTTTTACCGTCTACATTGTATTGGTCTTGTCAAATTTATTTTCTTTACTTATGTTATTTTTTATAATCAAGCGCTTTAATTTTCGTTCGGTATAGGTAAAGGCATAGGTAGATTTTTTAATTAATATTATCAAGAATTGAAACGCTAATGTCATATTAAAAGGGTGGTTTGTATTGGAGTATGTAGTTTTATTTGTAGTCCTTGTCAAATTTATTTGAAGCAAAATCTGGATTAACTCTACCGTGCTATTGTTCCTGCATTGCTTAGTCCGCTACTAACTTGTCATGCTATTTTTGCGCAGTGCTTTTGAAATAGGGCTTTTTTAAATAACACTTTTGTGTAGACTATTCGAGTAGCCTTGTCGAATAGTAATGTTTTATATCTTGCGTTCGCCTCTGTGCTTTACTTCAAGGAAATGGTTTGCTGATTTGCTTAGCGGTTCGTGCTGACAAAATATGTTGCCACGGTAGAGCCAGTGTTAAGGTATTCGGCTGCTCCCTATGAAAACGATCCTGCTCATGGAAAAAGTAGCCATATTTGTTGATGTACAGAACGTCTATTACACGGTGCGTGACGCGTACGGCAAGCATTTTGATTACAACCGTTTCTGGGCGCAGGTAACCGCCGGTAGAGAGGTGGTGAAGGCATTTGCGTACGCGATTGACCGAGGCGACCAGAAGCAGCGCGAATTTCAGCGCATTCTCCGGACTATCGGCTTTGAGGTTAAGTTAAAACCGTTTATCCAGCGTGCGGATGGGTCGGCAAAAGGGGATTGGGATGTGGGGATCACCTTGGACGCCATCGAGTATGCTCAAAAGGCGGACGTCATCGTGCTGGTGTCCGGTGATGGCGATTTCGACCTTCTGGCGAACAAGATTCGAGAAGTGCATGGCCGTCTTGTAGAGGTGTATGGCGTACCTGCACTAACAGCGGCTTCGCTAATTAATGCCGCCAGCACGTTTCAGCCTATCGATCAGACGCTTTTACTGCGTTGAACGGCTACACGAGAGCAACGAGCCGGTCCAGGCAGCAGAAAGCGTCGGTCGTGGCCGGCGCTTTCTTTGTCAAATTTCAGGCGGGCACTTCCTGCTTGATATGCAGATAAAGCGGATCGAATTCGCCAGCCTGCTGAATTTTTTCCCAGTCAGGAAGGGTGACCTGATGTTTATGAGTGCTTATCAAGCCATCGCTGCGCAGCGCCTGCAGAACTCGGTTGGCGTGTACTGGAGTAATGCCGGTGGCATCGGCAAGCTCTGCCTGGGTAACGGGCATCTCGAAGCTTTGCCCATCGGCCAATCCCACCGCTTTGAGGCGCAGCATGATTTCGCAAATAAGATGCGCGACGCGTGAATAGGCGTCTCGCTGTCCAATGTTCAACAACCACTCGCGAAAGATGGACGAATGCACCAGCGTTTCCCGCCATAAAGCAGCGGCCAGGCGAGGGTAGCGCTCACACAGCTGATACAGGTCCGTATGCTTGATAAAGCCAAGCTTGCAGGGTGTGATCGATGAAATATTGATATCCAGCACCTGTAGATGCAGGCTTTGCAGGTCAGGAACGTCGCCAGGAACGTGAATCGCAATTATCTGACGTTTTCCCTCGGCGGAAACCTTATGAACGCAGGTAAAGCCCTCAACGATCAGAAAGCACTGGCTGGGTTGATCGCCGACTCTGACGATATCCTGATTCGTGCCGATGTCCCTGGTCTGGATCGATAGTTCCTGAAGCGCCTGCTCTTCCTCGCTCGTCAGCTTGAAGATGCTTTCCAGCTTACGAATCATCATATCGTTGGGGGAGTGGGGAGCTGTCATCATGTCTGGTTCCATAGCTTGCGAAATATCTGGATAAACCCTCATGGGTTAAGCCCATGAATATAGCTGGCAGTGTGCAAGAGTCTAACGCATTTCACCTGTATCAAAAGTAGGCTGCTTATTGCCCCCAGATCTCAAGATTTGAACCGCTAGAGCTGCTCGGCGGGGATTTTCATCAGCGAGGCCAGTCGGGTATGCCGTCCTTCGAGTAAGTCTGCCAGGGTGTAGTCATCCAGCACGCTCAGGAATGCTTCAAGCGCATCGTTGAGTATCGGCTTTAGGCGACATGATGGCGTAATCACGCAGGCATTGTCGTCACGAAAACACTCGACTAATGCCATTTCCTGCTCGGTGTCGCGCACCAGGGCGCCCAGGCGGATATCGCCAGCTGCTCGATTGAGCCACAACCCGCCATGCTTGCCGCGAATTGCTTTAAGGTACTCTTTTTGATGTAATTCCTGGACAATTTTCATCAGGTGATTGCGCGAGATCGAGAACGCCTCGGCAATTTCCGTGATAGTGGCGCGCTCGTCACCCTTGGTCGCCAGGTACAGCAGAACGCGAATCGAATAATCGGTAAAGCGGGTTAAATGCATGGGCTGCCGGGGGAGGAGTCAAAAAGGTATTGTACGGCGTTTAATCAGCGTGGGAAATGCGCTTACCGCCTGCCATGCGGTTTGTCATATATCGGCGCGCCTGATCAGCGTATACATTCATTAACCCAAGGTAGATAAATTGCCTGACGGTGGGTTTAGCATGCACAAAGGCTATAGAGTGCTTGAATATGTCAGTGCATGTAAAACTGTTTCAGGGAGGTCGTATGCGCTATGAAATAGCCCTCAAGCGAGTCTATTTCGCTGCTGAAGAAGATGACGGTGCGCGCATTCTGGTCGACCGATTATGGCCGCGTGGCAAGGAGCGTGGCTCGCTTTCATTGACCGAGTGGTACCGTGATGCGGCGCCGTCGTCGTCGCTGCGGCGTGACTACCATCAAGGCAAGATCAGCGAAGCCTCGTTTCAGACCCGCTACCGGCTGGAACTCAAGGAGTCTGCCGATGCGCTTATTCCGCTGATGCGCTACGCCCGGCAGGGAAAACTGACGCTATTGACGGCAACGCGCTCGCTTCCTGATTCACATCTTCCGCTGCTGCGCGAGGCCTTGATTCACGCGCTTGATGAAGAAGACCAGAGTGACCAGGAGCTGGCTTCGTCACCCTGTTATCTTGGGGATTTCCCTCAAGGTACTCAACCTTGAAGTGGGTTATAGAGAGCATGTTGATTTAATAGGTTATTAATTTAAACCTTTTATTAATCGATTATCACCGGAGTGCAAGCTGATGCCAGCTTGCACTTTTTTTGTGCCGTGTAATAAGCGGTGTGCTTTATAAAGGGGCGAAATTAAAGCGAAAAAATATTCTTCTCACTAGAGGATTTTTGGTGATTGTGAAAATATATTCCTACATTGCCTGGTTGGAGGAAATAAATTGCTTATTGATCGCTTTGATTTGAAAATTATTGAACAGCTTCAGCGTAATGATAACCTTTCGATAGCCCAGCTTGCAGAAGGTATCGGGCTTTCGGTGACTCCCTGCTGGCGGCGCATTCAGCGTCTTGAAAAGGAAGGAGTGATTGAAAAGAGAATCGCCGTCTTAAACCCTGAAAAGCTCAATCTCGGCCTGACTGTTTTCGTGATGATCAAGACCGATAAACATAACCAGGCCTGGCTGGATGCCTTCAAGGAGGCTGTCCAGTCGTTCCCCGAAGTCATGGAAGTCAATCGGCTGGCAGGGGAGTTTGATTACTTGCTCAAGGTCATTACGCGCGATAACCAGTCGTTTGATGCCTTTTACAAAAGGCTCATCGCAAAAATAGAGCTCAGTAATGTCACATCATGCTTCTCAATGGAACAAGTCAAAAAAACCACCGAGCTTCCACTCGGGAACGTCCTCTGACTGGATCAGTTATATTCGTGAGGAAGTGATTGGCGAAGGGGCGGCGATCACCGGACCTTTTGGCGCGCGGCCGCTGCTCTACGCGGATTATACTGCCTCAGGCCGTGCGCTGGGCGTGGTCGAAGACGCTCTGCGTTTCAAGGTACTGCCGTTCTACGCCAATACCCATACTGAAACCTCTTATACCGGTAAAACCACGACCTATTACCGTGAAGCCGCACGTCACGCGGTAAGCCGCTCGGTCGGTGCCAACGACGATTACGCAATCATCTTTGCAGGCGCCGGGGCAACTTCCGCCATCAATCGCTGCAGCCAGATTCTGGAGCTCCACAACTGTCCGGCGGCTTCGGCAGAGGCTAGGCCCGTGGTCTTCATCGGCCCTTTCGAGCATCACTCCAATGATCTTGTCTGGCGTGAATGCGATGTGGATCTGGTACGTATTCCGCTTTGCAGCCGCGGTGTTCCCTGCCTTGATACTCTGGCCCGCGAGCTTGAAGCCTACGCCGAACGCGATACCAGGATCGTGGCATTCTCGGCGGCCTCCAATGTGACCGGGATCAAGACCGACGTGGCGGCGCTGGCGCGGCTGGTTCATCAGCATGATGGCATCGTACTGGTTGATTACGCGGCAAGCGGTCCCTACGTCGACATCAACGTGGCTGGCACGGGCACCGGTGATCATCTGGACGCCATCTTTCTGTCGCCGCACAAGTTTGTCGGTGGGCCGGGTAGCTCCGGCGTGCTGGTGATGCGCAAGGCGCTGTGCCGTAACGCCAAGCCCTCGGTGGCCGGTGGGGGAACGGTGTCCTACGTCACTGCCCACCAGCACCGTTACGTCAGCAGCATTCAGCGTCGTGAAGAGGCGGGTACACCGGGCATTCTGGGCGATATTCGTGCAGGGCTTGCGTTTCGTATCAAGGACCTGGTGGGTGTCCATGCAATAGAAGCCCGCGAAAGCGAACTTGTAGAGATGGCCATGACCCGCTGGAACGCGGTCAGCAATATCCACCTGTTGGGCTCATTGAGCGCCTCTCGGCTGGCCATTTTCTCGTTTAACGTCAGCGCTGGCGGGCGCGAGATTCACCATAACCTGATCGTGGCGATGCTTAACGACCTGTTTGGCATTCAGGCCCGGGGCGGCTGTTCCTGCGCTGGTCCCTATGGGCATGAGTTGCTTTCGATCGATGAAAAAACTGCCGCTGAGCACGAGGATTTAGTCCAAACGGGAAGAAGCTTATACCGTCCAGGTTGGGTAAGAGTCGGTTTTAATTTCTTTTTTAGCAATGAGGCGGCTAACTATGTAATATCGGCTGTCGAATTTATTGCGCGGTATGCCCCGGTGCTAATGAAGCTGTACTCCGTGGATGAACATAGCGGTGTATGGCATGTACGCTCCCAAGATGCATCCCCGGCACCTGTCGACCTTCTGGATACGCTGCTGTTCCAGGAGATACCGCAAGAGCAGGCGGTGCTGGAGCAGGCCGATGACTATTTTGCCAAGGCCCATGAGCTTGTAGAGCAGGCCAGGGCAATGCCATTGGCCGATGACGTGCATGCGGAAGTACCCGTTCGTTGGTTCTGGTGGCCGCACGAAGCGGAGCAGGCTCTCCAGGCACAAATCGAGAAAACGTAATGACGATGACTCCTTCACTGGCTGGCGCCGGTCTTGATGCGCTGAACACTCGCGTTCAATACGACCTGGCGTGTCTGAATATTCCACCGACCAGCTGGGTGCCCGAGCGCACCGCCGATGATGGCCAGTCCGTGCACGATGTCGTGATTATCGGCGGCGGGCAGTGTGGCCTGGTGGCGGCCTTTGCGCTGCTGTCAGGCGGTATTCGTAATATCCGTATCTTCGACCGCAACCCGGCGGGACTTGAAGGCCCCTGGCTCAACTACGCCCGTATGGAAACCCTGCGCTCGCCCAAGACGCTGCCGGGGCCAAGCTATGGGTTTGCATCGCTGACGTTTCGCGCCTGGTATGAAGCACAGTTCGGCACTCAGGCGTGGGAAGCGCTGGACAAGATTCCGCGTCCGACCTGGATGGCTTACCTGAACTGGTACCGCCAAGTGTTGAAGCTTCCGGTCGAGAACGACGTGAAAGTGGAGCATGTCACACCAGAGGGCGATCTTTTAAGGCTTGAGCTTTCAGGTGAAGGCGCGCCTGCCCAGACAGTGCTTACCCGCAAGCTGATAATGGCCACCGGCCGCGAAGGCACCGGAGCGCCCAAGATCCCCGGCTTTGTCGAAAATCTGCCGGCCAATACCTGGGCTCACTCGGCCGACGAGATCGACTTTGCACGCCTGAAGGGCAAGCGGGTGGTCGTGATTGGTGTGGGTGCTTCCGCGGTGGATAACGCCGCCGAGGCGCTCGAGCACGGCGCCGGCGAAGTGCGCTTTCTGATTCGTCGCCAGCAGATGCCGTTGATCAATAAAATGATGGGTATCGGCTCGTTCGGCTTTACTCACGGCTACGCCGGCTTACCCGATGCATGGCGCTGGCGCATCATGCACTATTCGTTTGCTACCCAGACGCCGCCGCCCAGAGGCTCCACACTGCGCGTCAGCCGTCATGCCAACGCTCATTTTCACTTTGGCTGTGGTGTCAAAAGCGTGCGCATGGAAGGCGAGGAGATTGTCATCGATACCCAGCAGGGGGCAGTGCGCTGCGACTATCTGATTCTGGGAACCGGTTTTGAAATCGACCCGTTGGCACGTACCGAGCTTGCCGGCTACGCCGATCGCATCCTGCTATGGCGTGACCGTTACCAGCCGCCGGCGGAGCTCGAGAATGAAGAGCTTGGCAAGTTTCCCTATGTGGGCCGCGATTTTGCCTTTCAGGAGCGCGAGCCGGGTTCGGCGCCGTGGCTTGGCAATATTCACTGCTTCAACTACGGCGCCACCGTCAGCCTGGGCAAGGTCAGTGGGGACATTCCCGGTATCAGCGAAGGGGCGAGCTGGCTGGCAGGGGCCATTGCATCCAACCTGTACCGCGAAGATGCCGAACTGCACTGGCAGCGTCTTGAGCAGTACGACACGCCTGAACTGCTGGGCGATGAGTGGGCAGCCTCGCCGCTTCCCGACCAAACGGCCAACGCCTGACGCGGCGTATTGAAAAAGCAAGGGAACAATGATGACGCATGTAATAGAAAAGGCGGCCAATGTGCCCGCGACCGGGCCGCTGGCGGATGCGCTGGCGATGCGCGGCAAGTTGATGGACCTGACCCAGGCATCTTATGAAGCCGCGCTGCTGCCCGGTGATGAAGGCCAGGTACCGGCCATTGTCAGGGCTGCTTTGGCATGCCGAATGGCGCGCATCTGTCAGCAGGCGGGCTTGAGCCGGCATTACGCTGATCTCCTGCAAGGTTATGGCAGCGATGCCGACCCTTACCAGCTTGCCGAGCCGGGCACCAAGCCGCCCGAGTCAGACAAACGCCTTGGCGCCATGGTGGCCTATGTCGATCTGGTCACGCAGAGCCCGCGTGATGCAACCAAGGAGGACATTCAGGCGCTGATGCAAGCGGGTATCGAGGAGGCGGACATCGTGCGCCTGGCCGGGCTGGTAGCCTTCGTCAACTACCAGCTGCGTGTTACCGCCGTTCTTAGCGTCATGGGAGAGACTTCATGAGCCGCGTCATTCACAAGTTCACTACTCGCGTGCCCACCTGGCGCCCGCACATTACGCCGATTGATCTGGATAACGCCACGCCTGCCCAGCAAGAAGCGCTCAAAGAGACGCCTTCCAATACCAAGATTTCCGATTACGTGCTGGTGCTGGCCCATGACCCTGAGTCGCTGCGTATCCGTACCTCGTTGTTTAACGGCATCATGTACGACAAGGGCGGGCTTTCCCGCGATGAGCGCGAACTCGGAGCGGTAGCCGCCTCGGTAGTCAATCGCTGCATCTACTGCGCCGCCGTTCATGCCCAGCGCTACAACCATATCGTGGGTGATGAAAAGGTGATGCAGGATATTTTCCTGCGCGGCAAGGAGGCAGATCTGGTGCCTCGCGTTCGCGCTATTCTGAAGTTCGCGATGCGCCTTTCCGAGTGCCCGCCCAATGTGACGCAAAGCGATATTCAAGGTTTGCGTGAGGTGGGGCTTGATGATCAGGAAATCCTCGACCTGACGCTTTCCACTACCCTGTTTGGTTGGGCAAACCGGTTGATGCACACCCTGGGCGAACCGGTTTCCAATACCTAGCACCAAAAACTAGAAAAATGTTGGCACATACCAAAGGACTCCCCATGACCAAAATACTATTTCCCCGTCTTGCGCTGGCCAGTGCTGTTTCCCTGCTGATGGCAACGCCCGCCCTGGCTGAAACGCTGCGCCTGGGTACCGTGGTCAGCGCACCGCACCCATGGATTGACGCGGCTGAAGCGTTCAAGACGGAAGTGGAAGAGGCCACTGATAATCGCATCACCGTGCAAATCTTCCCGGGCGGCCAGTTGGGTAACGATCAGACCATGGTGGATGAGATTCGTATCGGTACCACCGACATGATCATTGGTGGGGTAATGAACGTTTCCCCCTACGTACCGGATTTCGAAATCTTCAGTCTGAACTATCTGTTTGAGGACATGGACGAGTTTCGCGTCGCTACCGCTCCTGACTCGGCGGTTTTCAGCTACTTTGATGACGCCATGAAGGACGCCGGCGTTGGTTTGAAGCTGTTGAGCCTGACCGGGGGCGGTACCCGCAATCTGAGTTCCAATACGGGACCGGTGACCGAGCCCTCGGACCTTGATGGGGTCAAGATGCGGGTAACCGGGTCACGCCTGGATGCCGAGATGTGGCAGACGGTTGGTGCATTGACCACTTCGCTTCCTTGGACCGAAATCTATACCGGTCTGCAGACCGGCGTAGTGGGGGCGTTTGAAAGTACCATCAGCGGCTATTTTTCAAGCCGACTGTACGAAGTGGCGCCATATCACGCCAAGACCGAACATCAGATCATGATGAGCCATATCTCGATCAGCGAGAATCGCTTTAACCGGTTCTCCGAGGACGACCAGGCCATCATCCTGGAGGCTGCGCGCCACGCGGGTGAGTACGGCACCGAGAAAGGTGTCGAGTACGATGCCGAGTTCATTCAGCAGTTCGAGGACCTGGGCGTCACCGTGACCGAGGTTGATAAACAGGCCTTTATCGATCAGATGGTTCCGCTCCACGACGAATTTGCCGAAGAGCGTGGTTTGACCGACCTGCTGGACACTATCCGCAACCTATAACGGCGCGGGTGATGCACCGCTCCTTGCGTGACGTGGGGTGGTGCATGCCCATGAAAGGACAGACGAATGCGGAAAATAAACGACCTCATCGAAAAGATCCTGCTGATGTTGGCAGGCTCTCTGTTTGCTGCCTTTATCCTTACCGTTCTGTATCAAGTCGTTGCGCGCAACTACCTGAAAATTTCCGTTTCCTGGACCGATGAAGTGGCCATGGCCTGTTTCATCTGGTCGGTTTTCATTGGCGCGGCGGTTGCCCTGCGTAATCGCAAGCACTACGTCATCGATATTTTCCCCCCGCAGTTCGTGGTTACCCAGCGTGTGCTGCGCCTGTTTGGCAGCCTGGCCTGCCTGCCGCTGATCTACGTACTGATCGTTCACGGCCATGTGCTGGTGGATATGGGCTGGAACCGTCGCTCAGTCGCGCTGGGTACGCCTATGGCCTACCTGTTTGCCGCACTGCCTGTGGCCGGGGTTGCAATGGTGCTTTTTTCCATCGAGACCCTTTACGACGATATTTCAGCACTTCTCAATCGCCACCCGGCCAAGTCCACGAAAGAGGCGAACGGTTCATGAGTCCACTGTTTATCCTGATCGGCAGTTTTCTGCTCTTTATCGCCCTGAGTGTACCCATTGCCTTCGCCATTGGTCTGGCATCCATCCTGACGATTCTTGAGATGGGGCTGTCACTGACCTCGGTGGCCAACCAGATGTTTGCCAGCATCAACTCGTTTCCGCTCTTGGCCGTGCCGTTTTTCCTGCTGCTGGGAAGGCTGATGAATGATGGCGGTATTACCGACCGCCTGCTGAAATTTGCCGATAGTTCGGTGGGGCATATTCGCGGTGGCCTTGGTCATATCAACGTGATGGTATCGATGATGTTCGCAAGCCTTTCCGGCTCAGCGGCGGCGGATACGGCAAGTGTCGGGGCGGTGCTGATTCCGGCAATGAAAAAATCGGGCTATCCGGCGCCGTTTGCCGTCGCTTTGACCGCGGCCTCCTCGGTTTTGGGCGGCATTATTCCGCCTTCCATTCTGATGGTCATTTACGGTGCCTTCGGCAATGTATCCGTGGGTGCGCTGTTTCTGGGCGGGGTGCTTCCGGGCATTCTGGTGGGTCTGATGCAGATGGTGTATGTCTACTACATCGCCAAGCGGGAAAACATCAAGGCCACGGGCAAGTTCTCGTTCAAGCAGATGGGGCGTACCGCGGTAGTGGCCGCGCCGCCCATGCTGCTGCCGCTGGTGGTGCTTGGTGGTATTACCACGGGTGTATTTACTGCGACCGAAGCCGCCTCCGTGGCGGTACTGGTTGGCATGCTGCTGGCGTTCGTATTTTATCGGGCCATTCGTTTTCGCAAGCTGCCGTCCATTCTGGCGGAATCCGTAGTGTCCTTTTCACTGCCCATGTTTGCGGTAGCGTCGGCGGGCATCATGGGGTGGCTGATCTCCTATCTGGGAATTGCCCAAGAGGTGGCCAGCTTCATCCTTTCGGTGACTGATCACCGGGTAGGCATCATGCTGATGGTGATGTTCTTCATGCTGGTGATTGGCACGGTGCTCAGCCCGGTGACGGCAGTTATCATCTTTCTGCCGATTATCCAGGGTATCTGTGTCGCGGCGGATATCAACCAGATCCATATGGCGCTGGTAGTGATTCTCTCGCTGACACTGGGGCTGATTACGCCGCCTTACGGTATCTGCCTGCTGATCGCGACGCAGATTGGTGAAGTCTCCATGCCGCGGGCGTTCATGGCGGTGTTACCGTTGGTCGGGCTGATCATGCTGGTGATACTGGCCTTGATTCTGCTGCCCGGGGTATTTCTGTACTTGCCTCAACTGATGTTTCCCAAGGCGTTTTAACGCCTGATGCAGGCAGCACTGAGCCCCGTACCTGTTTAACAGTGCGGGGCTTTTTTGAGTGGGTTCGAAATTTGGCCAGGTACTTTCAATATTGCCAATAGTCCTGAAGAGAGTGTATTTGCAGATACTTAATTATTGATATAGTATTTGCAGATATAGTTATAGGAGTTGCCATGCAAGCTGCAAGTAGCATTGCCCAGAGTAAGATTGCCGCTGCCATCGGCTTGAAGGCTGCCGTTCGCCTGCTGGATAAGTGGAATGCCAGTGGAGAGCAGGGCGAAGCCATATTGCGCGTCTCTCACAGTACCTATGCCCGGGCGCGCCGAGGCGATATCGGCGAAATAAAGCTGGATAGCGATCAGTTGACGCGTATCAGCTACCTGCTCAATATTCATGCGGCGCTGCGTATGCTGTTTGAAAACCCGGACAATCTGTACGGGTTTGTTTCCATGGCAAACCACAATCCCTATTTCAATGGCCGTACGCCGCTTGAGGTGATGAGCAGCGGCGATTTCGCCGCGCTTTATGAAACCTTCAAGCGTATTGATAGCCTGCGGGGCGGGCAATGGTAACGCCTGAAGCACTACCCGAGCGTCCAGCGCAAATCGTTACGGGCTACCGGCTGATCAACAGCAAGTTTCCGCCCATTGACCTGTTTGATGATGTGGCCGATGAAAATGAATTCGCCGCGCTGCATGCTCTGCAAACCCTGACCAATCCCCGGCTTCAGAACGAAGTCGGTAATCTGGCGCTGCTACCCGCCCGGGAAATCCCCTTTGGTATTCGAGGCTGCTCTTACGCCGTTGGACCATTCACCCATGTAAACCCGCAAGGCTCGCGCTTCAGCGACGGCAGTTTCGGAGTGCTGTACGTGGCGGACGCCCTGGCAACCGCGATTGCCGAGGTGAAATATCATCAGCAGGCGTATTGGCAAAACGTGGCGGGCCTACATTTTGAACGCTTTGTGTTTCGCGGACTTAAGTGCGTGTTCGATGAGCGCGGTTGTCGGGATGCAATGGCGCTTGATTATTCGCACCCCGTTTATACACCCGATGACTATAGCTGTGGCAGAGCACTTGGCTGGTCGGTCAGGAAAGCGCGCTCAGCGGGGCTGCGCTATCGCTCGGTACGCGAGCCGGGCGCTACTTGCTGGGCGCTCATGACGCCCTTGCACGTGCGCGATATCATTCAGACAACGCATCTGGAAATGATCTGGAACGGCAGTATCACCCAGGTGAATCGGCTTAACGCCTATCATTGAGCCCAGGCACATACTACTGCTTGGCTGAGATATCGTCTCAACGTCTTGTCTGTTCGTCGATGAAGCGCTGCATGATGGAGAGGGTTTCATTGCTGACATGGTGTTCCATGCCTTCAGCATCGATACGTGCGGTGTGGTCGTTTACCCCGAGAGCGCGCAGGAAATGCAGCACGATATCGTGCCGGGCGCGCGAGGTTTCGGCCATCTTCTGGCCTTCCTCGGTCAGAAACAGCGAGCGGTAGGGCTTGCTGGTGACCAGACCAAGCTCGTTCAGGCGACGGATCATCTTGGACACCGTCGCCTGGCTGACACCCATGCGGGTGGCAATGTCCGCCGCGCGCGCTTCGCCGCGATGCTGGATCAGGTCGCCAATCAGCTCGACATAATCTTCAATCAGTTCGGTTTCGTGCGCGTTGCGCACGGTTTCATACTGCCGAGCATGCTCGCCAACCGGCGGTAAAGCATCGCCGCTATTACTGTTGCTGCTTGAGGCAGTGAGATGGGGCGACTGGTCGTGATCACTCATTAGCAAACTATATCAAGGTGAATGGAAACCCTAATGGGCGATAGTAGCGCATTTTTGCGTATCATTGTTAGCCAAGGCTAAACTATTTGCACAAAGCTTTTTTGTTGAGCTAAAGTTACATTCAAAGCGACACATTACGGAGTAAAGGCATGAGCCAGCGCAGGGCATGGTTAAAAATGGGCGTGCTGATGGCCGCCGTGAGCGGCATGACCACGGCGTATGCCGAGCCACTTTCGCCACCTGTCAACGTGGTCGCCACGTTCTCTGTACTGGGCGATCTGGTCGCGCGGGTTGCCGGTGACGATGCTCATGTCTCTGTATTGACACCGGTTAATGCCGAAGTTCATGAGTGGGAGCTGACGCCGGATAATTTTGCTGCCCTTGAAGATGCCGATATCGTGTTCTACAACGGCTACCAGCTCGAGCAGTGGATGCGTCAGCTAGAAGCCACCATTCAGGAAAGCACGCCTATCATACCGGTAGCTGAAGACTCCGGTTATCCCACCCAGCATATTGCGATTGGTGAGCTCAAGGGCGATGTGGACCCCCATATGTGGACCGACCCACGTGCCGCCATCGCCTATGTAAAGGTCATTGCCGACGAGCTTGAAACGCTACTACCCGAGCAGGCGGACGCTATCCAGGCCCGTGCCGGTGAGGTTGAGGCGGAGCTCGAGGCACTTCATGAAGAACTTCAGAAGACACTTGCCGATATTCCCGAATCACGCCGGGTACTGCTTACCAGCGAGGCGGCCTTTCTCTACTTTTCAGATGCCTACGGCTTCGAGCACGACGGCATCTGGGGCAATAACGCTGAAACAGAAGGATCGCCGCGCCAACTGATGCGCGTTATCGACATGATCAACGAGCGTCAGCCTGCGGCGATGTTCTGGGAGAGCACGACGTCTGATCGCTATGTATCGAGTCTCGCTGAAGATACCGGTATCCCGGTGGCAGGCCCGCTCTACGTGGATTCCCTGAGTGAACCCGATGGCGAGGCGGGCGACTATTTCGCGATGCAGCGCCATAATGCCGAGCTGCTGCATCGCTCCTTGAAGGGCGAGTAGTAACGATGAAAAACGAGATGCCCCATCCGGTGGCCGCTATTGAAGTGCAGGGGCTCTATGCGGCCTATCAGCGCCAGACCGTGCTGGAAAATATCAATCTTGTCTTTCCCACGGGCAAGTGGACCGCAATTGTAGGCCCGAATGGTGCGGGTAAATCGACGCTGTTTCACGTGCTGACGGGTAGCATGAAAGCGCTTGAAGGCCGGGTGAATGCCTTTGGCGAGCCGATTGGCAAGCATCGCCGGGCAGGGCAGATCGCCTATATGGCCCAGCGTGAAGCGATCGAATGGGATTTTCCCGTTTCCGTGTGGGATACCGTCATGGGCGGGCGCTATGGACACATGCGTAAGGATGCGCTTTGGCGCCGGCTGCTGCCGTCACGTTGGCACCATGTTAGACATGCCGAAGCGGTACATGACGCACTGGTGGCGGTGGACATGCGTGAGCATGCCGCGCGGCCGATTGGAGCACTTTCTGGCGGCCAGAAAAAACGGGTACTGCTGGCCCGTGCGCTGGCGCAGCAGGCCAGCATCCTGCTGCTGGACGAGCCGCTGGCCGGTGTCGATCCACCTAGCGAGAAACTGATTCTGGCAGTGCTTCGCCGTGAGCGGGAAGCGGGCAAGACGGTGATCATGGTCACCCATGATATGCCAGGGGCACGCCTTTACGTGGACCACGTGGTGCTGATCAACCGGTTCATACGCGGTACCGGTACGCCGGAGGAAATGCTGAGTGAAGCAAAACTGGCTGAACTTGCCGTCAGTTCAATCGAGCAGACTGCGACAGATCGCCAAACGGTGCCGGCCGCTTCTTATAGCCCGGCGCAGGGGTAACCAACGTGGCGGAAAGTATGTTGATAATTGAAGCGTTCAGCGATGCGCTGGTGAGTGGATTGATCGCAGCACTGATGGCAGTGGTTAACCTGCTGCCTGACAGCGTATCCGATGCCTTTCAATACGCCTTCATGCAGCGTGCGCTGCTCACCTCGGTATTGGTAGGTGCCATTTGCGGCATGCTCTCGTGCTATGTAGTGCTCAAGCGCTGGTCGCTTCTGGGCGATGCGATCTCTCACGCCGTGCTGCCGGGCGTGGCGATTGCCTACCTGCTCGGCTGGCCGTTTTTTGTGGGGGCGTTCATTACCGGTGCGCTGACCTCGGTGGGTATCGGGGCGATCGAGCGCAATACGCGCATCAAGGCGGATGCCGCCATGGGGTTGATGTTTACCGCATCCTTTGCACTTGGCGTGGTGATTATCAGCAAGCTCGCGTCAAGCACTCACTTGATGCATATCCTGTTTGGCAACGTGCTGGGCGTCAAGCATTCCGCCTTGATGCTGACGTTCGTGGCCAGCGTCATCGCCATTCTTACGGTATGGCTGGCTTACCGGCCGCTGCTGCTCTACGCCTTCGACCCCCAGCAGGCCCAGGCGCTCGGCTTCAACACTCAGATCATCCATTACGGTCTGATTCTTCTGCTGACCTTGACGATTGTTGCCAGCCTGGAAACCGTCGGTATCATTCTGGTCGTGGCCATGCTGATCACACCGGGGGCGACCGCACATCTGCTCACTGACCGTTTCAAGATCATGCTGTCGATCTCGGTCTCTATCGGGGTGTGCTCGGCGGTAATTGGCCTTTGGCTGTCAGTGGTGTTCAACGTGGCGTCCGGCGGGGCCATTGTGCTGGTGGCGTTCGGGTTCTTTATCATGGCCCTGCTGTTTTCTCCCAAGCAAGGTGTTCTCATGCGCTCGTTACGCCACCGAACCGGTCACCGTCGTATTTGAAGCGTTGTCTGCTGCAGGCTTTCCCAGGTCTTTTCAGCAATCCCGATACCGGCGCCGGCCATCAGCAGATACGTTTGATCGACACCGGCGTCGTGAAGCGGGGCGGCTTCATCATTGAAATGAATGCCGGCAATGATATGCCCCTTGAAGCCCGCCTTACGCAATTCGCGGGTAGCGATCAGCTTGCTTTCAAGCTCCGGAGTTGCCAACGTCACGGCGACAAGGTCTGAGATGTCCAGGTGGTGCCAGAAGCCTACGTCTTCAATATCGCCATAGAATACCTGCCTCTGGGCATCGGTCTTGTTGGGGTCTGAATCAATCCCTGCAACAGCCAATCCCTTGCCGGCGAAAAAGTCGTAGGCAGCATTGCCGGTGCGTCCCATGCCCAGCACCAGTACAGCGGCAGCGCCCAATGCCACAGGCTGCTCATCCAGGTGACTTGCCTGACGCTCGAACTTCAGTAGAACCGGCTCCCAGCGATCAAAAAGACGGTGGGCAATACGGTTAAGGGGCGCGGCGATCACAAAAGAGAGGGCAACGGTAATGGCCAGCGGAACCAGCCAATCCGGTAAGATGCTGGCCGCTACAATCAGACCAAACTCGCTATAGGCCGCCAGGCTCAATCCACCCAGAAAAGCGTTGCGTGCGCGGATGCGAAAGGCGATAAGTAGCCCGAAAAACAGAGCACCTTTCAATGGAAGCAGCAACGCCAGCGCTACCGCAAACACAAGCGCCTCCTTGTCAGGCAGGCCTGCCATGCCGATCTGCAGGAAAAAGCTTATCAGCAGCACTTCCTTGAGCCCCCAGAGTGCCTTGGATAATTCTTGCGCGCGCGGATGCCTGGCAAGCAGCAGGCCCATGACCAAGGCACCGACTTCTGAGCTCAAACCTATCGCCTCGAAGCCCATGCCGCCTACTGCGATAGCCAGCACGGCACCGAATAGCACAAGTAGCTCGTCATGCTGGGCAGCGCTCATCAGCCAATAGAGAAGCGGTCTTGTCAGTGGCAGCAGGAAAACCAGCAGCGCCCAGGGACTTGGCGAAATACCGCTGTAGGCACTAAGCACCGCCAGCGCTACCAGGTCCTGAATGATCAATATTCCAATCGCAATTCGACCATGCAGAGCGCGCAGTTCACGCTTGCCCTCCAGTACCTTGGCGGCCAGCACTGTGCTCGAGAAGGAGAGGGCAACAGAGAGAAGTATTGCCTTATCAAGAGGCAGTGAAAGAAAGATGCTAAAACCCGCTGTAAACAGCAGGCAGGTAATCGCCAGATGGATGAAGGCGCTGCCCAGCACAACCGGCTCTGCCAAGCTGCGTATATTGAGTTTCAGGCCAATGGTAAACAGCAGCAGCAATACGCCCAGGTGAGCCAGGTGTTCAAGCAGGGGCCCTGCATTGGCAGGGAGGCCGATAGCCGGACCAATAGCATTGAGTGCGAACCCGGCGGCTAGAAAACCGACCAGTGGCGGTAGGCTAAGCTGGCGGGCTGCGATGCCGAAAATAAATGCTATCGATAGAATAACCACTTCAAACATGCCAATTCCCTTGTCGCGCTGGTTATCTTCCGACCCGCCAGTGCTTTTGCATTTCTATAAAGGTGAACGATGCCGACCAGGTAATCAGCACAAAACCGGTGAGTGCCAGCGTTCCGTACAAGAAGCGAACAGGGCCTACGGCATAGATATCGCCATAGCCTACCGTGGTATAGGTCACCGCTGAAAAGAAGATGAAGTCGAGTACATTGAAACTCTCATAGCCGTATAGGGCGCCTATGCCCAGTTGATCAGTAAGACACCAGCCAGTGATTCCAAACAGCCAGATTTCGACAATGTGTGTCATCAGAACGCCAAACGCCATGCCCAGAATGCGCTGACGGTGGGGTCTACGAGACTTGTCTATCTGACGTGATATGAGCCACAAGGCTTCATAATGAAGCATGACGGCAATGACGACGGTGAAGAAAGTCGTTACCACCATGGCGATATGCTCGGGGTAAGGAATAGTCATCTTAGCGGTTATTTACTGCATAAATATTGATAAATGACATGAATCAGCTGGTTAACGATAGATAAGCGTCATGCTGGCTCGGTTTCTTCAGTCTTGTGGAAGTGGGGAGACAACCTGTCTTTTTTGTACGTTGGTTTTCAGCGCATCATTTTTTGCATGTCATGAATGCATATTCACTATCGCATGCGTTCCGCGTTTTTAGAAGCTGTCAGTAGAAGAGCAATATGACTCACTGCTTCTGGGTAATTTCAGGTTTGTACTTTCAATCTGTTAAAATCCGCCCCCTTCGCCGTCAATGACCTCTCAATAGTTAGGGATCTTCATGAATGCAGTCATTCTTGCAGTGCTCGTAATGGTAGTGCTGTCACTTTTACGCGTGTCTGTCGTCTTTGCGCTGGTGGTAGGTGCCCTGGTGGGTGGGCTGGTAGGCGGGTTGTCGCTTGATCAGACTCTGGATGCCTTCAACAGCGGCGTTGGTGGCGGTGCCCAAGTAGCGCTGGCGTACGCAACGCTTGGGGCTTTCGCCGTGGCGATATCGCGTTCCGGGTTGCCGGACATGCTGGCGAACCGGTTGATCACCCTGTTGGGAAAGGAAGCCACCGAGACGCATCAGGCGCGGGTCAAGATGCTCCTGCTGGGCGCTGTGCTGCTGGTGGCCATTTCTTCACAAAACGCGATTCCGGTGCATATTGCGTTCATCCCCGTGTTGATTCCGCCACTGCTGACCGTAATGAATCGGCTGCAGCTGGATCGCCGGGCGGTGGCCTGCGCGCTGACGTTTGGCTTGACGGCACCCTACATGCTGCTCCCTGTCGGGTTTGGAGCGATCTTTCTGAACGATATTCTGCTGGCCAACCTCAATAGCGCAGGCCAGCCGCTGGGGCTCGAGATTACCCGTAGCATGGTGCCCATGGGCATGGCGATTCCGGTAGGTGGCATGGCGGTGGGGCTTATCGTGGCGCTGTTTTTCAGCTATCGCGGGCGGCGCGAGTACGCCAGCAAGGATCTGGCCATGAACCAGGCTCAGCATGTCCATACGCCGGCCAGGCCGCATGCGCTGGGGCTTGTCATGTCCGGCGTGGCGATCGTGGCAGCGCTGGGGCTGCAGCTTTATAGCGGGTCAATGATTCTGGGCGGTCTGGTGGGCATCGGCCTGCTTTCGCTGGGCGGCATTTTCAAGTGGCGTGAAGCGGATGGTCTCTTCACCAGCGGCATGCGCATGATGGCGCTGATTGGCTTTATCATGATCTCGGCGGCGGGTTTTGCCGAAGTCATGAAAGCGACCGGCGATATCGATGCGCTGGTAGCGGGAGCCTTCGAGATTTTCGGTGATAACCGGGGTGTTGCTGCCTTGGTCATGCTGCTGGTGGGACTGTTCATCACCCTGGGCATCGGTTCATCTTTCTCGACCATTCCGATCATTGCCGCGATCTTTGTGCCCCTGGCCGTTCAGTTCGGCTTTTCGCCCTTGGCGACGGTCGTGCTGGTGGGTACGGCAGCCGCACTGGGGGACGCGGGGTCGCCCGCCTCTGACTCGACGCTTGGCCCCACCTCGGGTCTGAACGTGGATGGTCAGCACGACCATATCTGGGACAGCGTAGTGCCTACCTTTTTGCACTATAACCTGCCGCTGATCGCCTTCGGCTGGCTGGCGGCGATGACGCTTTGATCGCTACCCCGTGTCTCTAAAAAACACACGATTGAAAAGGGCAGCCATTGGCTGCCCTTTTTGCATGACTACTTATCGGGCAGGTGAGCTTCAAAGGCGCTGAGTAGCCCGCGCAACAACGAAAGCTCCTTGCGGCTGGGCTGGGCACGGGAGAAAAGCGCTTGGAGCTGCTCTTCGGTACGCGCATGGGGCTGGGTGAGAAAGCCACTTTGCTGCATCAGCCGCCCCAGATGGGCTTGAAAATGACCAAACTGCTCACGGCTGGGAGGGGTGGCGTCCAGCGGGCGTTGGTAGGTGAAGCCGCTCTCTGCCTGTTTGCGCCAAGCGCGGTGCACCTCGTAGGCGAGGATCTGCACCGCTTGAGACAAGTTCAGAATACCGTAGTCCGGGTTGGCCGGGATGCTGACTTGATGAGTGCAGCAGCGAATTTCATCGTTGGTCAAGCCGGAGCGTTCGCGTCCAAACACCAGCGCGACCGGCGCCTGATGGGCGTTCTGGATAACGCTTTGGGCCATTTCATCGGGTTCATCGAAGTGAGGTAGTGGCAGGCTGCGCAACCGAGCGCTGGCACCGACGACCTGTACGCAGTCGCTGACCGCTTCTTCAAGGCTTGCAACCACCTGGGCGCTCTCCAGTACATCCGTGGCACCAGCGGCCAGCCGTGTGGCTTCTTCATCAGGGAAGCAGCGCGGATTGACCAGCACCAGATTGGTCAACCCCATGGTTTTCATGGCGCGCGCCGTAGCGCCGATATTGCCTGGATGGAAGGTTTGCACGAGCACAATACGAATAGTGGATAGCACGGTAATAGCGACCTGAAAGCGGCTTGTTCAAAGCGCAGATGGTAGCACGCTTTTAAATCGAAAGGCGGGCTGAAGCAGGCGAGAAAGAGGGCCTGTAAATAGCAGAAACCCCGCACTTGGCGGGGTTTCTGATGACGTCAAACGTCAGAGCGATAGGCTCAGGGGTGCATTACATCATGCCGCCCATGCCACCCATTCCGCCCATGCCACCCATATCCGGGCCGGCTTCTTTCTCTTCCGGATCATCAGCGATCATGCACTCGGTGGTGATCATGAGGCCAGCAACGGAACCTGCAGACTGCAGCGCGGTGCGGGTCACTTTCGCCGGGTCAAGAACACCCATTTCGAACAGATCGCCGTACTCGCCGGTCTGGGCGTTGTAGCCGAAGTTGCCTTCGCCATCTTTAACGCTGTTGATGACCACAGCGGCTTCTTCACCGGCGTTGGTCACGATCTGACGCAGCGGAGACTGCATGGCGCGCAGGGCCATGTTGATACCATGGTTCTGGTCTTCGTTTTCACCGGTCAGGCCTTGTACCTTGGCCATGACGCGAACCAGAGCGGTACCGCCGCCAGGTACCACGCCTTCTTCTACCGCGGCACGAGTAGAGTGCAGCGCGTCTTCAACGCGAGCCTTCTTCTCTTTCATTTCAACTTCGGTCGCAGCGCCGACACGGATAACGGCAACACCGCCTGCCAGTTTGGCAACGCGCTCTTGCAGCTTCTCTTTATCGTAGTCAGAAGAGGTGTCTTCGATCTGAGCACGGATCTGGTTGACGCGCGCTTCGATATCGTTTTCTACACCAGCACCATCGATAATGGTGGTGTTCTCTTTGGACATGGTCATGCGCTTGGCGGTACCCAGGTGATCCAGGTTCGCTTGCTCAAGCGTCAGGCCAACTTCTTCAGAGATAACGGTACCGTTGGTCAGGATAGCGATATCCTGCAGCATCGCCTTGCGACGGTCGCCGAAACCAGGCGCCTTGGCGGCGGCTACTTTGACGATACCGCGCATGTTGTTGACGACCAGAGTCGCCAGCGCTTCGCCTTCGATGTCTTCTGCGATGATGGCAAGCGGTTTGCCCTGCTTGGCAACGGCTTCCAGTACCGGCAACAGTTCACGGATGTTGGAGATCTTCTTGTCCACGAGCAGGATGTAAGGATCTTCCAGTTCAACCGTCATGGTGTCCTGGTTGGTGACGAAGTAGGGCGAGAGGTAGCCGCGGTCGAACTGCATACCTTCGACCACTTCCAGCTCGTCTTCGAAGCCACGGCCTTCGTCAACGGTGATAACGCCTTCTTTACCTACTTTCTCCATCGCTTCGGCGATGATTTCACCAATGCGCTTGTCGCCGTTGGCAGAGATGGTGCCTACCTGGGCGATGGATTTAGTGTCGGTGCAGGGCACGGACATTGCCTGAATCTCTTTGACCGCCGCGGCAACCGCCTGGTCGATACCGCGCTTGAGATCCATCGGGTTCATGCCGGCGGTTACGCCTTTCAGGCCTTCAGCAACGATTGCCTGGGCCAGTACGGTGGCCGTGGTAGTGCCGTCACCAGCAGCGTCAGAGGTCTTGGAAGCTACTTCCTTGACCATCTGTGCGCCCATATTCTCGAACTTGTCTTTCAGCTCGATCTCTTTGGCAACGGAAACGCCGTCCTTGGTTACCGTGGGGGCACCAAAGGACTTGTCGAGAACCACGTTGCGACCCTTCGGGCCCAGGGTAACTTTTACTGCGTTGGCCAGAACGTCAACGCCACGCGCCATGCGTTTACGAGCGTCATCGGAAAACTTAACTTGTTTAGCTGACATGTTCGTTACTTCCTAAAATCGAATTATGAAAAGTGAACGTAAATGGTTGAGGCGATGATTAGCCTTCAACGACCGCCAGGATATCGGTTTCACTCATGATCAGTACTTCTTCGCCGTCGATTTTCTGCTTCTCGACACCAAAGCCATCTTTGAAAATCACGCTGTCGCCAACTTTGACGTCCAGCGGACGAACTTCGCCGTTATCGAGAATGCGACCGTTACCTACTGCAAGAACTTCGCCACGCGTGGGCTTTTCTTGTGCATTGCCTGGCAGAACGATGCCGCCAGCCGTTTTCTGTTCTTCTTCCACGCGGCGAACTACGACGCGATCGTGCAAAGGACGGATTTTCATGCTCACGTTCTCCTAAGTATCGTCAAGGCCCGTAAAGGGCATATAGCTAAACCATGTTCTCGAGAGTTGCCCCTCGAGAAATGAAGACTCATGGTCTTCGTTGTTAAAGGTGACAGCCAATAGGCCACCACCAAGCCTGTCTGCTGGTTCAAAAAGTGGGGGCTTTGGAAGTCCTTTCAAGGGGGTAGCCATGAAAAAATGTTTTTTGTTGCTATTTATCGGTGTTCAAAGGTCAAGGGCGTCTTGATGTATCATCGCGACTGATAAAATCGCCTTCGATGACGCTGCTATCTTCGGCACTGCCACCAGTCTCTGACGTGCTGGTGCCACCGTACCCTGCACGCTGCTGACGGCGAGTTTTCTCATGAGTGTGGGGCTTTGTGTCTACGCTGGTTTTAAGCCCAAGCCAGACAAGCCCTTTGTAGAGAAGCTGGCGAGCGCTGGGTAGCAGGCAGGCAATGCCTAGCAGATCGGATAGAAATCCCGGTGCCATCAGGAGCGCCCCACCAAAGATGAGCGCGGCACCTGTCATCAGCTCTTGAGACGGAATCTCGCCTGCCTTCATCCGTTGACGGGCGCGGGCGAAAGTCGAGACACCCTCCTTGCGAATAAGATGTAGCCCAATCACGCCTGTTGCAAGCACAAGCAGTAGCGTGGTCAGCAAGCCTATTTGACTGCCAATCGAAAAAAGCAGTATGAAGTCGAGTAAGGTAAAAAGAGAGATGAATATAAGAATTGGCATGGCAGGCTCCGTAACAGGCGTAAGGGCTCATTATTGTGACAAACATGCAAAAAACAAGCGATGAGCAGGGTGGGGGGATTAAATTAACCTATCCAGTACTCACACATATCAGTACGCAAATAAAAACGGCATGCCGAGTTATGCGGGTGCGTGCCAGTGAAAAACGCTGAAGGAGAACATGATGCAACTAGCGGAAAAGGTAATTGCGGTCACCGGCGGAGCGCGGGGGCTGGGCCTGGCAATTGCCCGGCAATTAGGTCACGCCGGGGCATCCATCGCGCTCCTGGATATGAATGAGCAGGTATTGAATGAAGCAGTGCTGTCACTCCAGGCAGAAGGCATCCACGCACGGGCCTTCGTGGTCAACGTGGCCGATGAGGACTCCGTCATTACCGCTTTCAATCAGATTGCCACGCGTATGGGGCCTGTCAGCGGCTGTGTCAGTAATGCCGGGATTACCGATGATGCCCTATTGATCAAGGCAAGCGATAAAAAGGTAGAAAAGCGTATGTCGCTGGCTGCCTGGCAGAAGGTGATGAGCGTCAATCTGACCGGCGTGTTTCTCTGCGGCCGTGAAGCCGCCACGCAGATGATCGAAGCGGGCCTTGAAGGCGTGATCGTGAATATATCGAGCATCTCTAGGGCGGGTAACATGGGCCAGAGCAACTACGCTGCGGCCAAGGCGGGGGTGCATGCGTTGACCGTCACCTGGGGCAAGGAGCTTGCGCGCTACGGTATTCGCACCGGCACCGTGGCCCCGGGATTTATCGCAACCGAGATGACCGCCGCCATGCGTCCTGACATGGTAGAAAGAATCTCTTCAAGCGTACCCTTGAAGCGCCTGGGTGAGCCTTGCGATATCGCCAAGAGCGTTGCGTTCATTTTTGATAATGACTATTTCAACGCGCGTATTATCGAGTGCGATGGCGGTTTGCGTTTATGAAACGGTCAAGGCAAACGCAGCGCGCGAGGCTCGTTAGCCTCGCGCGCTGCGAATGTTGCTCTCCGCAAGTTCGGTAGCAGATTTCAGCGGCCGAAATAATCGCGGCTGATTTCACGCTGGAAGTACATTTCAAGACGCAGCGTCATTGCCCAGCGCGGGTCGTAGCTGACTTCGCGCTGGAAGTGCAGTTCGGGAATGACATCTGCAAACATGATGCCCTTATGGATATCTCGCCGATAGCGCGTTTGCAGATAGTAGTTGGTCATACGCGGATTGGAAGCGCTCTCCCCAAGGGCAATGGCCGAGTAGCGTAGTGCGCTGCGTTTATTGAGACGCTGGTTGATTTCGGCGATTTCACTGAACTCAAGCGTGTCTTCTTCTTCGCGCCACTGAACGTTAGTGATGAAGCGAAGGTGGCGGTTTTCCGAAAGCGGCCGCCCGATATCCCACTCGGTACGCGCCGAGTAACCGTCGTTGTTGAACCAGGAAAGACGGTTGAACGATTCAAGCTGCCAGGGGCCATCACCAATGTCCCACAAGCGCTCGCTGGTGAAGCGCACGTAAGGGTCCAGTGGTAGGCGTAGTCTTACCCCGGCACCAAAGCGGTTGCTCCAGTTTTCGCGCTTGTCGCGATCCTCAAGCCAGTCAAGTCCGAAGGTGGAATTGCGCCGGTCGCGCTGGTCGTTATAAAGCCGGCCGGAGCCTTGCTCGGTCAATGTACCCTGGGACTCTTCCGGGTCGCTCTCGATGACCAGGCGCAGGCGTTCCTCGGTAGTGGGCAGATCGATCCGGTAGCGAACGCTGATATCGCCATCCACGCCTTCACCTTCCATCCAGTCGATTTCCTGGCCCAGACGCAGATAGGACTCATTGGTAGAGGTATCGTTGTAGCGATCGCCACCAAAGAAAGCATCGATATTACGCGACGTGTTATCGACCCAGTTGCCAACCCGCGCACGAAAGGGCTCGACTTCCTCCTCTGCCCAGTCAGGCAAGTCGCTATCTTCTTCCTCGGCGTATGCCTGGGCGGTAAGCAGCAATAACGAGCCCAGGCATGCCAGGGCAAAAAACTTTCTCATGTGTGATCCCGAATCAATATTATTAAAATTTTACCGGCCGATCTGTTAGCGGGCTTTATGTAGTTCAATGTTTTTAGCCCACTCTAGCACGCGTTTGCGATCGCGGCGGCTGTTCATTCGTTGGGTATCCACCCGGGTAGGTATCAATTGGCCGACCGGCTCAGTGGTATAGTTAAGCTTGAAGTGACGCGAGGCGCCAATCGGCATGTCTTCCGGACCATAAATGGCAATGACGCGTATTTCCAGTTGAACATCCGACTGCCTGAGCACATCCTGACCTATATCCCAATATTCGGTAAGCCGTTCAAGCGTGGAGTTAAAGGACTGGATATGCAGGTAATCACCTGAGTTTAGCGGTCCTTGATGGGTTCTGTAAGAAGCTTCATCCTCTTCATTGCCTTGCTGCTGATACTCGACGATATCAAGCTCATAGCTTCGCTCTTTGGTATGCAGAACCGCAACCAGGTGCTGAACGTAGATAGCCTCGTTACTCATGTTGCTGATCAGACAGAGCGCTTCAAGGCCGACGCCTTTGCCTCGGTTGATGATGATCCGTGGGCGGCGTTGACGCGCATAGCCGTTATAGAGTAATTGAGCGTAGAACACCCATACAAAGAGGGTAAGGATGCTGCCGATCGCAGAAATTGCCTGGGCATTTTCTTTGAGCCATTCCATAGTTGAGATCCTTCTCAAGGCAAATTGGCAAATGTTTAGCTGCTAACTTAGCTTAAAGTCTGCAGAAAGTCAGCTTGATTGAACGGGAAGGGAATTGCGGGCATAAAAAAATCGGTAAGCAGATGCTGACCGATTATAAGTAACCGCTTGATGACTACACGTGATAAATAAAAAGGGGAATAACTTAAAATTGGTGCGGATGGGGAGACTCGAACTCCCACACCTTACGGCACTAGAACCTAAATCTAGCGTGTCTACCAATTCCACCACATCCGCAGAAGACGAGGCGTATATTATCAACTTGTTGGTAAATGTCAACGCTCTTATGCAATATGCCAATGGAATCAGCGCTGTCAGGAGGTGTTGTGGGGTTATTAACCGGTTGGCAAAGCATGCACAAAACGTTGCGCAAGGCACTGCCGGGCTACTGTGCGTTTTGCTTGGCGAGCACCGAGCCGGGGCAGGGCTGGTGTACAACCTGCTTGGTAGAGTTGCCGTGGAACGTCAAGCCTTGCACACACTGCGCCGACCCATTGCGTGAACGTGACCAATCCCTATGCGCGCACTGTCTGCAAGAGCCACCGCCGATTACTCATACCCAGGCAGCGCTTCTATATCAGGCCGCCATCAAGGAGCTGATCTACGATTTCAAGTTCAACGCTTTCCCCCGCGCCGGCATGCTGCTGGTCGAACTGATGCTCAAAGCCATGCCGCGCCACCCCGGCGCTGCACTGCTGGCGGTGCCCATGCATCCCAAGCGCGCCCGGGAGCGCGGCTTCAATCAGGCGCAGTGGCTGGCTGAGCAGTTGTCCAGGCGCACCGGGTTGCCGCTATTGCAGGCTGAGTGCCACAAGCTGGTGGTTGCCCAGCGCACCTTGAACCGTCAGGAGCGGGCGGCCAACCTGCGCGGGGCTTTTCGTATGGCCAAAGATACACACCCGCTGCCTGCCCACATCATGCTTGTTGACGATGTGGTAACGACCGGGGCAACGGGCAATGCGCTGGCTGACGTTGTGCTTGATGCCGGCGCCGAGCGGGTGGATATGTGGGCCGTGGCAAGAACGCCGCTGGGCAATAATTGATAAGATAGGCGTTTGGTCAAAGGAGTGGTTCATGTCACACCCATTTAGTGCGCTTTCACCCGATACGGTCATGTCAGCGGCCGAGTCCATAGGGTTCTGGCCTGCCGGTGAACCTTTTGCACTTAACAGCTATGAAAACCGCGTACTGATGTTTCGTGACGACGAGGCGCGCCGCTGGGTGATCAAGTTCTATCGCCCAGGGCGCTGGTCAGATGCTGCCATTCAGGAGGAGCACGACTTCTTGCAGGAGCTTGAGCAGGCGGGCGTGCCGGTCGTGCCACCCTGGCGCAATGAAGAAGGGCAGTCGCTGCATCACTATCAGGCGTTTCGCTTTGCCCTGTTTGCTCAGTACGCCGGTCAGGCGCCAGAGCTTGATAACCCCGCGCACCTGTTTGCACTTGGTGAAGTGCTGGGGCGCTTGCACAAGGTATCGCATCAAAAAGCGTTCGAGCATCGAGCGAGCCTGAAGCTTGCCGACGGTATTGCAGATGCCGAGCAGCGTGTGGTGCAAAGCCAGTGGCTGAACAAGTTTCAGCGCCGTGCCTATGAAGCGGTCATTCAGAAGCTGCAGCGCCAGCTGGTTTCCAGTTCGCTGGATACGGCATCACTGATTCGCTGCCATGGCGATTGTCATTTGGGCAACGTATTGGGGCGCGATGAGCAGTTCACGCTGGTAGATTTTGACGATTGCCTGATGGCGCCGGCGATTCAGGATATCTGGATGCTACTGCCCACGGATGAGCCGAACGGCTGGCGGGCCCAGCTTAGCGAGATCAGTGAAGGGTATGAAGAGTCGCTTGCGTTTCCTCATGAGCAGATGACGCTGATCGAGCCGCTGAGAGCCTATCGGCTGATCCGGCACAGCGCCTGGCTGGTGTCGCGCTGGGACGACCCCGCCTTTCCCCGTGCGTTTCCCTGGATGGCGGAAAGTGGCTACTGGGACCAGCATATTCGCCAATTGGAACAGCAGTCCCTGCAGTTGGAGCAGCCAATGTGGCTTGCCTGAAGGTGCCATGTCCGAAAAGCCTCATCGGGCCTGCCACATAGCGCTAAGGTACGTTAAAATGCGCCCATCAACCGCTTAACAGCACTCCTATAACGTTACATAAGCCTTTTATTTGCCGGGCATTGTGCCTTGTGTGAACTTAGGGTTTAGGCACTGTTTTTAAGGCTGTTCAATGTGCAGGTCAGGATGGCTTTAAGGCATTAACCTGAGTTCACGTTGGCACCGTTTTGAAGAGGCTTACTATGACCGACGACATCGCCCAGCACTATCGCCAGATTATTACGGCCCTTGGCGAAAACCCGGACCGCGAGGGCCTGCGGGATACCCCCAAACGTGCCGCCAAGGCCATGCAGTTCCTGAACGCTGGCTATCAGCAGTCGCTGGAGGAAATTATCAACGGTGCGGTTTTCGAGTCGCAGACCGATGAAATGGTGCTGGTAAAGAATATCGAGCTTTACTCCATGTGTGAGCATCACCTGCTGCCGTTCATTGGCAAGTGCCATATTGCGTACCTTCCTGATGGCAAGGTGCTTGGGCTTTCCAAGTTTGCGCGCATCGTCGACATGTATGCCCGGCGTATGCAGATTCAGGAAAACCTGACCCGTGAAATCGCCGATGCCGTTCAGCAGGTTACCGGTGCGAAGGGAGTGGCCGTCGTGGTAGAGGCGCGTCACCTGTGCATGATGATGCGCGGCGTCGAGAAACAGAACTCGAGCATGACATCATCCGTCATGCTGGGCGGTTTCCGTGACAACCCGGCAACGCGCCAGGAGTTTCTGACGCTGATCAACTGAGTTTGCCTAGGCGCTGCATGGCAGCGATGTTTGCTAAACACTTGGTCAAATGTAACGTTTCGTCTTAGCATGAAAGCGTAAATATGAGCCCACAGGGCCATCATTTGGCCAGGAGTCTGTCATGGAAGCGCTGAAAGAGACACAGCTGTACTGCCCCTTTGCCTATATCGACGGCAGCTGGGTAGCCGCTGACAGTGGAGATCAAATTAACGTCATCAATCCTGCCACCGGAAAGCCGGTGGGGGATATGCCAAGGCTTGGCAAGGCTGAAACCGAGCGCGCCATTGATGCCGCTGATGCCGCCTTGCCCGCCTGGCGCTCGCTCACCGCTCAGGAGCGTGCCGATATGCTGCTCAAGTGGCACGACCTCATGCTTGAGCATAAGCACGACCTGGCCCTGCTGATGACCTTTGAGCAGGGTAAGCCGGTCAAGGAAGCAGAAGGGGAGATTGCCTACGCAGCAAGCTTTCTGCGCTGGTTTGCCGAAGAGGCACGCCGGGTATATGGCGAGACTATCCCGGCCGCCAAGGCAAACCAGCGCATTCTGGTTACCAAGCAGCCGGTCGGTGTGGTAGGCGCGATTACCCCCTGGAACTTTCCGGCGGCCATGATTACCCGCAAGGCGGGGGCCGCCCTGGCCGCAGGCTGCACCATCGTTGTAAAGCCCGCCAGCCAAACACCTTTTTCCGCCACCGCACTTGCGCTGCTTGCTGAACGAGCAGGCATTCCGCGTGGCGTGTTCAACGTCGTACCCGGCAGTGCGTCGGACATTGCCGAGGCGCTTACCCAGTCGCCTAAAGTGCGCAAGATTACCTTCACAGGCTCCACGGAAGTGGGTCGTACGCTGATGGCCAAGGCCGCCGAGCACGTTCAGAAAATATCGCTGGAGCTAGGTGGCAATGCGCCGTTTATCGTCTTTGAAGATGCTGATCTGGACGCTGCGGTAGAAGGTGCCATGGCCGCCAAGTTCCGCAATGCCGGGCAGACCTGCATCTGCACCAACCGCTTTCTTGTTCAGTCCAGTGTGATCAACGCCTTCTGTGAAAAGCTCGCGGTTGCCATGAACAGTGAGCTACACGTGGGTGATGGCACCCAGAAGAGTGTCAACATCGGCCCCTTGATCGATGAAGACGGCGTCAAGAAGGTGAGCGAGCACGTTCAGGATGCCATCGACAAGGGTGCCGAGCTGCTGCTGGGCGGCCACCCGCACCCGCTGGGCGGCAATTTCTTTACCCCCACGCTGATAAGCTTCGCCACGGAAGACATGAAGGTCGCCAAGGAAGAAACGTTCGGCCCGTTGGCCGCGGTGTTTCCCTTCGATGACGAAGAAACCGCCATCGAGATGGCCAACGACACCCAGTACGGGTTGGCGTCCTACTTCTATTCGCGCGATCTTTCTCGTGTGTGGCGCGTGGCCGAAGCGTTGGAGTACGGCATGGTAGGTATCAATACCGGCGCTATTTCCAACGCCGCCGCCCCCTTTGGCGGCGTGAAGGCGTCGGGTCTGGGTCGTGAGGGCGGTCATCAGGGCCTGGAAGAGTACCTGGAAACCAAGTACCTGTGCATGGACCTGGGCTAGCCGATAAAGCTGCGAAAGCTTTCATTAAAAACGCCTCGCAAGCCATGCTTGCGAGGCGTTTGCGTTACAGCCAGTAGCCTTGGGCTTTAGTGGCGGAAGTGACGCATACCGGTGAATACCATGGCAATGCCCGCCTCGTTGGCGGCGTCGATCACTTCCTGGTCGCGCATCGAGCCACCCGGCTGAATCACGGCAGTGATGCCTGCCGCCGCTGCCGCATCGATACCGTCACGGAAGGGGAAAAACGCATCGGAGGCCATGACCGAGCCCGGAACGGTAAGGTTCTCGTCAGCGGCCTTGATGCCGGCAATTCTGGCTGAATAGACGCGGCTCATTTGGCCGGCGCCCACACCAATGGTCTGGCCCGCCTTGGCGTAAACAATCGCGTTGGATTTGACGAACTTGGCGACCCTCCAGGCGAAGGTAAGGTCGCGAAGCTCCTGCTCGGAAGGTTCGCGCTTGCTCACGACGGTCAGCTCCTCGCGCGTGACCATACCCTGGTCGCGCTCCTGAACCAGCAGGCCGCCATTCACGCGCTTGTAGTCAAACGCCGCCTGGGCATCGCCGGGCCAGTGGGCACTGACATCCAGCAGGCGAACGTTCTGTTTTTCGCCAACAATGGCGGCGGCTTCGGCGCTGACCCCAGGGGCGATGATGACCTCGACGAACTGGCGATCCACGATTGCCCGCGCCGTGTCGGCTTCAAGCGGCGTATTGAAGGCAATGATGCCGCCAAACGCGCTGGTGGGGTCGGTGGCAAACGCCTTGTCGTAAGCTTCCAGTGCCGTTTCACCGACTGCCACGCCACACGGATTGGCGTGCTTGACGATAACGCAGGCCGTTTCATCAAACGCCTTGACGCACTCAAAGGCGGCATCGGTGTCCGCGACGTTGTTGAACGAGAGCGGCTTGCCCTGGAGCATGTTGGCCGTGGCGACGCTGGGTTCAGACGCTTGCGGGTCCACGTAGAACGCCGCTTGCTGATGGGGGTTCTCGCCGTAGCGCATATCCTGCTTTTTGGTTAGCTGCAGGTTGAAGGTACGGGCAAACGTGGCGTCGCTCTCGTTGACCTTGCGGCCCAGGTACTCGGCAATCGCACCGTCGTAGCCGGCGGTGTGCTCGAAGGCCTTGACGGCAAGATCAAAGCGGGTGTCGCGGCTTACCTTGCCATCGTTGTCGGCAAGCTCTTCGAGCACGCGGGCGTAGTCATCGGCATTGACCACGATGGTGGTGTAGGCGTGGTTCTTGGCACAGGCGCGAACCATGGTGGGGCCGCCGATATCGATGTTCTCGATGGCGTCTTCCAGCGTGCAGTCAGGCTTGGCCACGGTCGCCGCGAAGGGATAAAGATTGACCACCACCATGTCGATCGGGGTGATGTCGTTTTCAGCCATGACCGCGTCATCCTGACCACGGCGGGCGAGAATGCCGCCATGAATCTTGGGATGCAGCGTCTTTACCCGGCCATCCATGATTTCCGGAAACCCCGTGTGCTCGGATACCTCAACAACGGCAATGCCGTTTTCCTGAAGCAGGCGGAAGGTACCGCCCGTGGAAAGAAGCTCGATACCGCGCTCGGACAGGCCGCGGGCGAAGTCTACAATACCGGTTTTATCAGAAACGCTCAGCAGCGCGCGACGAACGGGGGTAGCAGTACTATCAACCATGGGTAAGCTCGTTTGCAGAGTGGGGAAATAAAAACAACAACGCCCCAGAATTATGGGGCGTCACCTTCGATAAGTCCGTAAAGCTTGAGTTTCTTGCGCAGCGTACCGCGGTTCAATCCCAGCACGTCCGCGGCGCGGGTCTGGTTGCCATCGGTGTGCTCAAGTACGCAGGCGAGCAGCGGCGCTTCTACTTCGGCCATCACCATGGCGTACAGGTCGGTGGCCTGGCTGCCATCGAGATGCTCGAAGTAGCGGCGCATGGCGGACTCCACGGCCTCTCTCAAGGGCTGCGGAGGAGCGCTTGCTGCGGGATCAGCGAGTGTGCCTGTCAGGCGCGAAGAGAGTTCGCTGGAAAGAAGATCGCGTTCGTTCATGCAGCATGGCTTCCTTTGGCTAGCAGACGCTTGTCAGCGTCAAACGCCATTGCGTCATTGATCCAGTTAAATTGCGTTTCAGGTGAGGCCAGGGCATTGAATTGCTGTTTCAGCCGGCGGCGCTTGTCATCGCAAAAGCGCTGGTCACTCTCGAGATACCAGCCAATATGCTTGCGCGCAATGCGTACACCCATCGTATCGCCATAAAAAGCGTGCAGGGCGGCGACGTGCTCGACCAGCACCAGGCGGCGCTCATCCAGACTAGGCAGGGCCAATCGTTCGCCGTGCTGCAAGTAATGGGTGATCTGTTCGAAAATCCACGGATTGCCCTGGGCGCCACGTCCAATCATCACCGCATCGGCGCGGGTATAACGAAGGACTTCGGCTGCTTTTTCCGGGCTTGTAATATCACCATTGGCAATGACCGGGATGGATAGACGCGATTTGATGTCCGCAATCGTGTCGTATTCCGCCCATCCAGTATAGCGCTGTTCACGATGACGGCCATGCACCGCCAGCGCCTGAATGCCGGCCGCTTCGGCAAGCTTGGCAATTCTCACGCCGTTGTTGGAGTCAGCGCACCAGCCGGTGCGGATTTTCAGCGTGACCGGTACGTCGACCGCCTTGACCACGGCTTCCAGTATCTCGGCGACCAGGGCTTCATCACGCAGAAGCGCCGAGCCTGCGGCCTTGTTGCAGACCTTTTTTGCCGGGCAACCCATGTTGATGTCGATGATCTGGGCGCCGAGCTCGGCATTGAGCCGGGCCGCCTGGGCGAGCATCTCGGCATCGCCCCCGGCGATCTGAACGACCCTGGGATCCGGTTCGCCTTGATGATCCATGCGCAGCTGAGATTTACGCGTATGCCAGAGGCTCGGGTCGGCGGTCACCATTTCGCCCACCACCCAGCCGGCCCCCAGCCTTCGGCAGAGCTGACGGAAAGGGCGGTCGGTAACCCCGGCCATGGGCGCCAGTATGACCTGGTTAGGCAAGGTGTAGGGGCCGATGGCGGTGGGTGATTCAGGAATCAGGGTCATAGTAGTGCGCAGTCAGCCGAACGAGTAGGTCGTTTCAAGGGGGCGTATGATACGCCTACTCGGCGGCGGGGTGAAGGCCGTGGCCCAGATTAAGCGGGGCGGTGGCCGGTCAGGCGTACCCAGCCTTCACGCAGCACCGGCTCATCCATGATCAGGCCCTGTGTTTCATAGGCCTCGAGTACGCTGTCTGCCTGATTGGCCAGAATACCCGACAGGGCAAGCAGTCCGCCCGGCGCCACGTGGCCGGCAATGGTCGGTGCCAGTTCGACCAGTGGGCCCGCCAGGATGTTGGCTGTCACCACGGGATAAGGACCGCCCGTCAACTGCTCGGGGTAGTAAAGGGCAAAGTCCTGCTCCGGGATCTGGTTGCGCTCGGCATTATCACGGCTGGCCTGGAGCGCCTGGGGATCGATATCGGTGCCGTCGGCGTGGCGTGCGCCCAGCTTGAGCGCAGCAATCGCCAGAATACCCGAGCCACAGCCGATATCCAGCACCTGCTTGTCGCCCAGCGTGCCGTCAACGGCGAGTTGGTCAAGCCACTCAAGGCAAAGCGCGGTGGTGGGGTGGGTGCCGGTACCAAAGGCCAGGCCCGGGTCGAGTATCAGGTTGACCGCGTCCGCCTCGGGGGGAGTATGCCAGCTCGGCACGATCCAGAGCCGCTGGCCCATTTGCAAGGGGGTGAAGTCGTCCATCCACTCGCGCTCCCAGTCCCGGTCTGCCAGCAGCTCATATTCGATGGTCGGGCAGGGTTCATCCGGCATCTGCTCGGCCCAGGCGGCTTCAATGCGCGCCAGCATGCTTTCCACGCCTTCAAGGTCGTCGTACAGGCCGGTCAGCACGGTGTCCTGCCACAGCGGTGTGGTGCCGCGCTCGGGTTCGAATACCGGGTCGTCATGGGCGTCCTGCAGCCCGATGGCGGTCGCTCCCTCTTCAAGCAGCAGCTCTTCGAGAAGTTCGGCCTGCTCAGGGGCAACGTGGGCTTTAAGTTGAAGCCAGGGCATGGGGCTCTCCGCGGTAGGCATAAACGATAACGGGGTGGGCATGGCCGCACCCCGTTGGGTATTGCTAAGACAGTTGTCAAACAAGGCTGTCGTCAGACGTGTAGTTGGCTCAACGCCTAGTTGGCCAGCTTCTTTTCCAGGTAGTGGATATTGACCCCACCCTGGCGGAAGTGGCTATCGCGCACCAGGTCTTTCTGCAGATCGATATTGGTCTTGATACCTTCCACGAGCAGCTCGTCCAGCGCATTGCGCATACGTGTCAGAGCCGTCTCACGGTCAGCACCCCAGGTAATCAGCTTGCCGATCAGCGAATCATAGTGCGGTGGGACGGTGTAGCCCGTGTACAGGTGGGAATCCATGCGTACGCCCAGACCGCCCGGTGCGTGAAACAGCGTTACCTTGCCGGGAGAGGGCATGAAGGTGCGCGCGTCTTCGGCATTGATCCGGCACTCAAAGGCGTGGCCGTTGAGCTTGACGTCTTCCTGGGTAATCGACAGCGGGAGGCCAGAAGCAATACGCAGCTGCTCCTTGACGATATCCACACCGGTCACCATTTCGGTGACCGGGTGCTCTACCTGTACGCGGGTGTTCATCTCGATAAAGAAGAACTTGCCGTCTTCGTAGAGAAACTCGAACGTGCCGGCGCCACGATAGTTGATTTCCAGACATGCCTGGCGACAGGCTTCCAGCACATCAGCGCGGGCCTTGGGGTCGATGCCGGGAGCAGGCGCTTCTTCAAGCACCTTCTGATGACGACGTTGCAGCGAGCAGTCGCGGTCGTACAGGTGAATGGCGTTGCCCTGGCCATCGGCCAGTACCTGGACTTCCACGTGACGCGGTTTCTCAAGGAATTTTTCCATGTAAACCGTGCCGTCACCAAACGCTGCCTGGGCTTCGTTCTGAGTAATGCTGATCGACGACAGCAGCTGACTTTCCGAATGCACCACGCGCATGCCGCGGCCACCGCCACCGGCAGCTGCCTTGATGATGACCGGGTAGCCGATGCGGTTGGCGGTCGCAAGCGTCGCCGCTTCGTCATCACCCAGCGGGCCGTCAGAGCCGGGCACGGTCGGTACGCCGGCAATTTTCATGGCTTCGATGGCGCTGACCTTGTCACCCATCAGGCGGATCGTCTCTGCGCGCGGGCCGATGAAGGTAAACCCAGAGCGCTCAACCTGCTCGGCAAAGTTGGCGTTTTCGGACAAGAAGCCGTAGCCCGGATGAATCGCGCTTGAGTCGGTCACTTCAGCGGCGCTGATCAGCGCCGGAATGTTCAGATATGATTGGGCCGATGACGCCGGGCCGATACACACAGCTTCATCCGCCAGGCGAACGTGCATGAGTTCGCGGTCAGCCTTGGAGTGTACCGCTACGGTCTTGATGCCCAGTTCCTTGCAGGCGCGCAGAATACGTAGGGCTATCTCGCCGCGGTTGGCGATAAGTACCTTGTCCAGCATGGGAGAGTCCACCCGTGTTGATAAGAAAGATTAAGCGAGAACGATCATGGGCTGATCGAATTCCACCGGCTCACCATCTTCCACCAGAATGGCTTCCACCACGCCGTCGCGGTCAGCTTCAATCTGGTTCATCATCTTCATCGCTTCAACGATACATACGGTGTCGCCTTGCTTGACGGTATCGCCCACTTCCACGAAGGATTTCGCACCGGGTGCCGGGCTACGATAGAAGGTACCTACCATGGGCGAGTTGACGGCTTCGCCGCGGAAGCTTGCACCTTGGGGCTCTGCATCAGCGGCGGGCGCATGCGCTGAAGGAGTAGGCGCCGGGGCTGCCGGCTGAGCATATTGAGGCATTGGCTGGGGCTGCCAAGTGGCGCCATTCGGGTGGCGGCTGATGCGTACTGACTCTTCGCCTTCCTGAATTTCGATCTCGCTGATGTTGGACTCTTCAAGCAGCTCGATCAGTTTTTTGACTTTGCGAATATCCATGGTGGGCCCCATTAATAGATGAATGTTGTTACCTGACCCGGCAGATGCGCTGTAAAAGGCAGTGCCGGGTGCGCAGTAAACCAATTTTAAAAAAGAAGAGAACGCTGCATGTTAGCGAACGTTACCCCTCTTACAGCTTGAAAACCAGGAATTTAACCAATATGGGAGCGGAGTTTGCCGAAAAAAACCGGGCATGTCCAGCTTCGGTCTAGCCTTGGTAAGGGGTATGCCCCTTGTATATTGGCTACTGATCGCCTTTGCGGTGAGTATCAGGCCTAGGAGACGAGAGCCCTTAGGTTCGTCATGATCAGCTGGTTTGCCATTCGGAAAGCGCGTTCAGGTGGTCGGCCAGCTCACTGGCACTTGCTTCTCCCTGAATGCGCGCGGCGCGTATTTCCGTGCCCTGATCAAAAAACAGCAGGCTGGGCGGGCCGAACAGTTGAAAACGGTCCAGCAGTTCGCGACTTTGTGCATCAGTGTCGCTCACATCAGCGGCAATCAACGTATAGCCCTCTAGAGCCGCCATTACACGCGGGTCCGTATAGACATCACGCTCCATGACCTTGCACGAAATGCACCAGCCGGCGGTGAAGTGCACAAAGGCAGGTTGCCCCGCGCTGGCCGCTTGCGCCAGCGCGGTTTCAAGCGTTGCAAGGCTGTCGACACTGGTAAATTCGATTGTCTGAGCAGGCGTTGAGGAAGTGCTGGAGACACTTAACGGCCGAAGCGGGTCGTGATTACCTTGTGCAGCACCCAATACCAGGGCGATACCCCAGGTCAGAAGCATCAGGCCCAGAGTTTGTCGGGCACGCGCCCAGCCAAGCGGATAGTTGACATTCAGTGCACCCATCACCAGAGCGCTACCAATTGCCAGGCCTGCCCAGAGCAGTAGGGCCACGGGGCCTGCCACCAAACGCTCTACCATCCAGATGGCAACACCCAGCAGCAGCAGCCCAAACGCGATCTTGACGCCGTTCATCCAGGCCCCGGTGCGCGGTAACAGCGTAACGCCTAAGGTGCCTACCAGTAGAAGCGGCAGTCCCATGCCAAGGCCCAGGGCAAACAGCACGGCGCCGCCTATAAGCGCATCGCCGGTCGAGGAGATAAATACCAGAGCCCCAGCCAGCGGCGCGGTCACACAGGGCGACACCACCAGTACAGAAAGGGCGCCTGCCAGGAAAAGTCCCCCCGGGCCGCTTTGCTGCGCACGGGTTTGCCAGGCATCAATACGGCTGGTGAGCTTAGGAGAGAAGCGGAGCTCGAATGCGCCGAACATGGCGAGGGCAAACACGCTAAACAGTAGCGCAAAGGTAATCAGTACCGGCGCGGACTGGAGCCTGGCCTGAAGATTAAGGCCGGCACCGAACAAACCCATCAGTACACCTACTACCGCGTAGGTAATCGCCATGCCGAGTACATAGCTTGTTGAAAGGGCAAAGGCGCGGGGGCGAGTAGGATTCTGGCCAACGATGATCGAGGACAGGATCGGAATCATGGGCAGTACGCAGGGCGTAAAGGTGAGGCCGATTCCGGCAATGAAAAAAAGCCCCAGGGCCAGGGGTAGGCTTGCCTCGCTCAGCAGTGTGCTGAAACGGCTGTCAGCGCTCTGCGGTGTGCTAAGCGCTGCGTCTTGGTCAGGTGCTGCCTCAGGTTCGCTGGCTTGACCTGGCTGCCCGGTCTGCGCGTTCAGCCACTCGGCGTACTGGGGCGGAGGCTCTGATTCCGAGGCTTGCAGTGTTACGCGTTCGGGCGGATAGCAGAGCCCGGCATCGGCGCAGCCCTGAAAGGTCAATTCAATATCGATGGGGCCAGAGTAGGCGCTCTCAAGCGGGACTTCAAACACCATCAGGTCGCGAAAGGTGTACACCTCGCCTAGAAATTCATCCGTGGTGAACGTGCCTTCCGGTAGCAGCGGCTCGCCTAGGGTAACCTCGGATGTCTGGCTTTCAACATCAAACTGATGGCGGTAAAGGTAGTAGCCATCTGCGCTTTGCATGCCCACGTAAAGCGTTTCGCCATCGTGCCAGGCGCTCGGCACAAACGCTTCCATGACCGGCAGGAACTTGTCGTCGCCACTTGAAGAGAACCATTGCGCTTGGGCTACAAGCGGCAACCAGATCAGCAGAAGTAAACCGAGGCGTTTGAGGGGCAGCACACTATATCCTTGACGGCGATATGATGGGAAATGGTCACCTAGAGACGGCAAGGGCCTTGCCGTACCAACTTGCAGAACCTATAAGAAAGCCGCCTGAGCGGCGGCCTTCTTGAGAGACAAACAGCAGCGTTTAGTTCACTTTACGCCTTGTGGTAGGCCGCGGCTGCTTTCTCGATCGCTTTGCGGGCGGCTTCGACACCTTCCCAGGACTCGACCTTCACCCACTTGCCTTTTTCGAGATCCTTGTAGTTCTCGAAGAAGTGAGCAATCTGCTGGCGCAGCAGTTCGGGCAGGTCGGTCACTTCCTGAACGTCATCGTACAGCGTGCTCAGCTTGGGGTGCGGTACACATACAAGCTTGGCGTCTTCACCGGCTTCATCGGTCATGTTGAGGATGCCGATGGGGCGTGCACGGATGATGCTGCCAGGCGCTACCGGGTGAGGAGTCACGACAAGCGCGTCGAGAGCATCGCCATCATCAGCCAGGGTATGGGGGATAAAGCCATAGTTGGCGGGGTAGAACATCGGGGTCGCCATGAAGCGGTCAACCAGCAGCGCACCCATGTCTTTATCAATTTCGTATTTGATAGGCGCGTGGTTCGCAGGAATCTCGATCGCCACATAAATATCGTTCGGCAAATCCTTTCCAGCAGGGATGTTATCGAAGTTCATCGTTGAGTCCTTAAGAGTCCTTGGGTGTTGCAGTGGCTAAGCAATTGATGCGTTGCACGAATAATCGGGAATTATACGAAGATGACCGGGCGATTACCAATCCAAGATGGGGGTTGGCCCGCCGGCAGGCTAATGGTAGCCATTAATCGGCCGTGTCGCCGCAATAGCGACGTTTGGCGGGCATCGCTTGAGGGTGGTTGCGTGTATCATAGCCGCTGTGATGTCTTTAGAGCGGTTAGCCAAGGAGGATGAGTGGGGCATGCCCAGTTGCTAATCAGTTATGGTCAGGCGTTTGTCGCACCTGACCGACGCTTGCACCGCAGTTCCATGTCGGTGCGTTTTCCTGATGCGCCGCTGTTGAAAGTCAAAGGGGGCTGTGCGGTTATCAGCGACTCCGTGTCACGCAATACCCTGGCCAAGCAGGCGGGTGACCTGAGCGTGCGCGGCTTCCTGGCAGACTACTTCTCCACGCCTGATCACTGGGATACCAAGACGTCGGCCACACGGGTTTTGCGTGCGCTCAACAGCTGGTGCTATAGCCAGAGTCAGCACGTTAAAGAGGGTGGCTTCGTCTCATCGATGTCGGTGGTGGTGTTTCGCAAGCGGGAAGCCCATCTTTTTCATATGGGCGATACCCTGGTGTTTCGTTTGCGCGGGGCTGAGTTCGAACAGCTGACCCGCGACCATATCACCGACATCGGCGGCTATCACTACCCCTCTCGAGCGTTGGGCATGGATGGCAGTGTGGATATCGACTACACCCACCTGGGGCTCAAGCAGGGCGATATTTTCCTGTTTACCACGCGGGGGGTGCGCGGCACGCTGCTGCCTTCTGATTATGTTCGCCTGATTCGTCAGGACGCCAGCGACCTGGATGCCGCCTGCGAGCGCCTGGCCAGTGAGGCCAAGCAGCGTGCCCAGGAGCGTGGCTACGGGGGTGATCAGTTCTGCTTTCAGCTGGTACGTATCGACGAGCTGCCGGAAGAGTCGCCGGATGACCCGGGGTTGATTTACGGCGATCTGCCGATCCCTCCAGAACTTGCCCCGGGGGAGCGGCTGGACGGACTGGAAGTGATCGAAGTGATGTCGCGCAACGCCCAGTCCCGGGTGTATCGCGTGCGCGATGTGTATACCGAGCGTGAAATGGTGATGAAAGCCCCAAGCCCCGAGCTTTCACTGCGCAACGCCTATCTGGAACACTTTCTGCTTCAGCAGTGGGTGGTGGAGCGGGTCAACTCGCCGTTTGTCGTCAAGGTGGTCAGGCCCTCAAGACCGCGGCGCTACCTCTACTATCTGATGCAGCATGTGGAGGGCGAAACCCTGCGCCAGTGGGCGGAGCGCCATCCCCAGGCAAGCCTGGTGCAGCGTCTGGATATCGCCAATCAACTGGGCAAGGCCGTTCAGGCACTTCACCACCGGGATATCATTCATCAGCAGATCACCCCGGACAACATCCTGATCGATACTCACGGCCAACTGATCCTCAACGACTTCAGCGCCTGCCATATGCGCGAAGTGGACGGCCATCGCCATTCCGGCGAACTGCTGCGCCAGATTGGCTTCAATGAGCACACCGCGCCCGAGTACGCGCTGGGCGACAGCATTGGCCGGCGCAGCGATCAGTACTCGCTGGCCTCGACGGTCTACTGGCTGCTCACCGGCGAGCTGCCGTATCAGTTGACCCCGAACAAGCTGCGCAGCCATACCGATCTCGAAGAGCTTAGCTACCGCAGCTCGCGCGCCCACAATCCGGAAATAACCCCGGAGCTTGACGACGCGCTGCGCCGGGCGCTGGACCCCCAGCGAGCGCTGCGCTTTCGGCGCTTGTCAGAGTTTCTTCATGCCCTGCGCCTGCCGCTGGGGCGCCCGGCTGTACGTGATACTCACCGACAAGAGCCCAGGCGACACTTCTGGCAGGGGGTTGCCGGCGTATTGCTGCTGCTGCTGGTGCTTTCCTGGCTACTGCGTTAAGCCAGACTCCAATCTGCGGACACTAAAACGGGCGATGAGTTATCTCACCGCCCGTTCTGGTTTAGCTCAAGGCGCCACCGCAGTGGCGCCTTTTTCAAGACATATTACAGGGTAAACACCGGCAGTTTCTTGTCTACCTTGGCCAGCTTCAGCTTGGCGACCTTGGGCAAGCCATTCTCGAACGGCGGGAAGTCTTCGCCTTGAATCAGCGGCGAGAGGTAGTCGCGGCAGGCCTGGGTGATTTCAAAACCGTTTTCGCTGATGAAATCCCGTGGCATGAATTTCTCCTGGTTGGCAATCTGCGCCAGAGGAGCCGAGATCACGTCCCACTGATAGGGCGACTGAGAAATGCGGCGAATGGCCGGCATCATCGAGTTCTTGCCTGCCAGCGCCAGTGTTACGGCTTCACGACCCACCGCGTAGGCCTGCTCGACGTCGGTTCTGGAAGCCAGGTGGCGCGCCGCGCGCTGAAGGTAGTCGGCAACTGCCCAGTGATACTTGTAACCCAGGTCCTGCTTGATCATGCCGGCAAGCGTGGGGGCAACGCCGCCCAGTTGGCGGTGACCAAAGGCATCGGTATTACCTGCATCTGCCAGGAAGGTGCCATCTTCGTAGCGCGCGCCTTCGGACACCACGATCACGCAGTAGCCATTGTTCTTAACGCTCTCTTCGACGCGTGCCATGACCGCCTTGCGATTGAAGGCCACCTCGGGAAATATGATCAGGTGAGGGGGCTCGCCTTCACCTTCGCCGGCAAGACCACCTGCTGCTGCGATCCAACCCGCATGACGGCCCATGACTTCAAGCACGAATACCTTGGTGGAGGTAGCGCACATCGAGGCGATATCCAGCGAAGCTTCGCGGGTAGAGGTGGCAATATACTTGGCTACGCTGCCAAAGCCCGGGCTGTTATCGGTAATCGGCAGGTCGTTGTCGACCGTTTTGGGGACGTGAATGGCCGTCAGCGGATAGCCGAGCTTTTCGGAAAGCTGGGAAACCTTGAGGCAGGTGTCTGCGCTATCACCGCCGCCGTTATAGAAGAAGTAGCGGATATCGTGGGCCTTGAACACCTCGATCAGGCGCTCGTACTGGGCACGGTGTGTATCGATATCCTTGAGCTTGTAGCGGCAGGACCCGAAGGCACCGCCCGGCGTGTGGCGCAGGGCACCGATCGCTTCGTCGCTTTCCTGGGTTACATCGATGAGGTCTTCGGTCAAGGCGCCGATAATGCCGTTATGACCGGCGTACACCTTGCCGATCTGCTCGGGCGCCTGGCGGCAGGCTTGGATAACGCCACAGGCGCTGGCGTTGATAACGGCGGTAACGCCGCCGGACTGGGCGTAAAAGGCATTATGCTGAGCCATTGAAACGTCTCATCTCTTGTAAAGCGAAAAAGTGAAGCACAATGAAAGCCTTACACCGGCTTTCATTCGCCGTGCCGCAAACTGCTCAAGTTTAGCGTAAAGCCCTGGCCGCTGCACTCGGCCGAAAGGCTACTCGTTGTCATCAAGGTCCTGCTCGCGCTGGGCCAGGCGCCAGCCCCCCAGGTCCTTGTAACGGTTGACCATGGCGCAGAACAGCTCCGCCGTGCGTTCGGTGTCGTAACGCGCCGAGTGGGCGGCCTTGTTGTCGAACTCGATACCCGCAGCCCGGCAGGCGCGTGCCAGTACCGTCTGGCCGTACACAAGCCCTGCAAGGGTCGCGGTATCGAAACTTGAGAAGGGGTGAAACGGATTGCGCTTGACGTTGCAGCGATTGGCTGCCGCGTTCAAGAACCCTTGGTCAAAGGCAGCGTTATGACCTACCAGAATGGCCCGCGAACAGCCGTGCGCCTTGATGGACTTGCGTATCGGACGAAACAGTTCGCCCAGCGCTTCAGACTCGCTCAGCGCTACCTGGCGGCGCAGCGGGTCATCAAGGTTGATGCCGGTAAAGTCGAGTGCGGACTGTTCGACGTTGGCACCTTCAAAGGGCTGGATATGGTAGGCGTAGGTTGCATCGGGTAGAAGATTGCCTTCCGGGTCCATGGTGAGCGTGACGGCTGCAATCTCAAGCACGGCATCACTTTGGGCATTGAAGCCACCCGTTTCTAAATCAATGACAACCGGCAGATAACTGCGAAAACGTTGGGCCATTAATTCGCGGGCAATTGCCTCGCTCATGCAGCTCTCCTTAGTAAAGCGAGTAATCGGTCAAAATGGGCGGCGGTCCGCCTCTTCAATGGGGTGATTCTAGCAGCTTTCTCTCTCGGGCGTCGTTGACGGTATTCGCTGGGCATAGAGAACGCTATACTCGGAGTTTATTTCGACATGCAGCGTGCCATCAGGCGCTGCATTTTCTAGTGAACTTGCTTTCATTAAAAGGAGCAAAGCATGTCCGATGTCAAAAAGGTTGTGCTGGCATATTCAGGCGGCCTGGACACATCTGTAATCGTTAAGTGGTTGCAAGAGACTTACAACTGCGAGGTGGTAACCTTTACTGCCGACATCGGTCAGGGCGAAGAAGTCGAGCCGGCACGCGCCAAGGCGCAAGCGCTGGGTGTGAAAGAGATTTACATCGAAGACCTGCGCGAAGAGTTCGTGCGCGACTACGTCTTCCCCATGTTCCGTGCCAACACCATTTACGAAGGCGAGTATCTGCTGGGTACCTCGATTGCGCGCCCGCTGATTGCCAAGCGTCTGATCGAAATCGCCAACGAGACCGGCGCCGATGCCATTTCTCACGGGGCAACCGGTAAAGGTAACGACCAGGTACGCTTCGAGCTGGGCGGTTATGCCCTGAAGCCCGGTGTCAAGGTCATTGCGCCCTGGCGCGAATGGGATCTGACCTCGCGCGAGAAGCTGATGGCTTACTGCGAAGAGCACAATATCCCCGTCGATTTCTCCAACAAGAAGAAGAAATCGCCGTACTCCATGGATGCCAACCTGCTGCATATCTCCTACGAAGGCGGCATTCTGGAAGACCCCTGGGCCGAAGCCGAAGACGACATGTGGCGCTGGAGCGTCTCGCCGGAAGCCGCGCCGGATACGCCTACCTATGTCGAGCTGACGTTCGAGAAAGGCGATATCGTCGCCATTGACGGCGAGGCCCTCAAGGCGCACGAAGTGCTCGAGAAGCTCAATAAAGTGGGCGGTGACAACGGCATCGGCCGTCTGGATATCGTCGAGAACCGCTACGTGGGCATGAAGTCGCGCGGCTGCTACGAAACGCCCGGCGGTACCATCATGCTACGCGCTCACCGCGCTATCGAGTCACTGACGCTTGATCGTGAAGAGGCTCACCTGAAAGATCAGCTGATGCCGAAATACGCCGAAGTGATCTATAACGGCTACTGGTGGAGCCCCGAGCGTCGCATGCTGCAGGCGGCAATCGACGAGACCCAGAAAAACGTCTCGGGCGTTGTGCGCATGAAGCTCTACAAGGGCAATGCCACTGTGGTTGGACGTAAATCCGAGCAGTCGCTGTTCGATGAGTCCATCGCGACGTTTGAAGACGATGCGGGTGCGTACAACCAGAAAGACGCTGAAGGCTTTATCAAGCTGAACGCGCTGCGTTTGCGGATCGCAGCAGGCAAAGGTCGCCAGCAGAGCTGATCTGAACAAAAGCGGCAGGCCTTCCTGCCGCTTTTTTTGACGCCGCAGGAGGCCGTATGTTTAAAAAACTTTTATCAGGGCTTTTTGGCGGAGAGCGAGAAGCTTCCGCAAAACCCAGCCTGAAAGCCGCCGAGCCGGTGGAGTACAAGGGTTATCTGATTGTGTCGCAGCCCGACCAGCAGAGCGGGCAGTATCGCGTCAGTGGCGTTATCAGCCACCCCGATGCCAGCGGCGAGCGCCGCGAGCATCGTTTTGAGCGTTCTGACATGCTGCCCGCCCGTGAAGCTTGCGATGCCATGATGGTGACCAAGGCGCAGCGCTTTATTGATGAAGTGGGCGAGTCCATGTTCGAGCCCGACCCTCGTCAGGCGGGTAATTAATCCGCAAGCGCCTGCCGCTAGCACAGTCTTGATGACTACTCGCCACGTCATCGCCAGTAGTCATTGATGCTGCTTCGCTCTTTATGTATCTAATATCAGTGCTGGTTAACACACGCCGTGTGCATCGATAAGCGCACGTGCCTGGGCGGCGGCTTTAAGTAGCGTATCGGTTGGGAAGTGTTTGGGTGGCTCACCACCTTCTGCAGCCTGAACATCTTTTAACAGCCTTCCCAAAGAACCCTCCTTGACCGTCAATGCTTTTTCGATGGCTCGTCCAAGGCGTACTTCCTGAAGCAGTGTGCCCAGATCAATTTCCAGGATAGTGGGCATAAGAGAAAAGAGCCCAACGATAAAGCCCTCCTGGCCATCCTGGTTTCTTTGTTCGGCTATCCGTTCACAGGTAAATCCTCGGGTTAGCCCATTGATCAAGTTAAGCCTGCTTGCCGGGCTGTTACTCGCCAGCATCAAAATCGATACAAGAGTTCTGAGCTCTCGAATACCTATCATCTGTAGGCAGTTAATAAGCCTGGTCGCGGGTTTACGAGAGCCCTTATCGGCTGAATTGGCTCTCTTGAAGGTGGCGCTTAGCAGGTACGGGTCACGTATGATCAAATCTGCAATATCGGAAAGGTTGGTTCTTTCTTTGTAAAGGGAGGCTAAAAGCTGTAGCTGATTAGCGCGAGATGCTGTACGCCTTATGGAACTGGAAGGCTGTGTTTTAGGTTTTTCGTAAAAATAACCCTGAAAAAGGGTGAAGCCCATCAACTGACACGCCTTGAAATCGGCCTGTGTTTCAACACGCTCGGCTAGAAGTGTAAACCCTTGAGAAATCAGACGGCTGACGAGGAGCGTATTCACGGGGGTAGAAATATCAATTTTGACTATATCGCAGTAAGGCAGCAGTTTTTCGCTGCTTTCATTGAGTATGAAATCGTCTAAAGCGATGGTGTAGCCTTGCTGCTTTAAATGCTTCAAGGAGTCGATGACCTTATCGGTGGCAGGCGTATCTTCAAGTACCTCAATCACGATCTGATCGGCGGGCAGTCCCTGTAGATCGGGGTCCGTTAACCACTGATGAGATGCATTGATGAATAGCTGGCGCTGGCCGCACAGACTGTCAATGCCAATTTCATAAATGGCAACCGCGCACGCGCGGGCGGTTGCCTGAACATCATCACTGATATCTGCCGAGAAGCTGGTGTCATTGGCACGGTATAAAAGCTCATCGGCAATATGCTTTAGATTGCTATCCACGATGGGCTGGATGGCGATAGTATAATTATTGCTGTTTTCGTTATAAGAGTATTCTCTAAGGTTCTGCATCAGCGCTTCCATGAGTAACCGCTTCAAACCAACAATCATTAATTAAGGATAGTTTATAGGAGAGGCTTCGCAGTAGTAAGTTATTAAGTGGAATTTACTTACCTGACGGTATAAAGGCCTCGGCTTCGGGAAGTTCCAGCACAAAGCAGGCGCCACCGAGTACCTGTGGCTCGCCTAGCCAGAGCCTGCCTCCCAGGTGTGTGGCGATCGCCCGGCTGATGGGCAAGCCCAGGCCGCTGCCCTTGGGGCGCTGGCGGTGGGTATTGTCACTTTTCAACTGATGGAATTTCTCGAATACCTGCTCCCGCGACTCATGCTCGATGCCGCTGCCGTTATCTTCAACGCTCAGGTAGATATGCTGCTGCGCTTTGTAGAGTCGTATGAAAATTTTCGGCTCTGGCGAATTGGCAAATTTGCTCGCATTATCCAGCAGATTGAGAATGATCTGTTCGATGCGGTCGGAATCGCCCATTACGTAGGCCGGGCGCACTTCAATGGCCGTTTCCAGGCTGATATTACGCTCCTCAAAAAGCCGTGCTACGGCCGCCAGGCTGTGGTCGGCCAGGGCTGCCAGGTCAAGAGGCTCCCGCTCAAGAGACATACGTCCGCTCTCTAGCCGCGCCAGATCCAGGATTTCATCGATCAGCCGTGAAAGGCGCTGGCTTTCAAGTACCATGACGTCCAGAAAGTGCTGTCGTTTGGGTTCAGCGATGGTCTGTGGGCCTGCCAGAATCTCCGCAAACGCGCGAATGGAGGTCAGAGGCGTGCGCAGTTCATGGCTGATCATGGCCACAAATTCATCCTTCAGGCGATCAAGTTCACGTAAGCGGTCGTTGGCGCTCTGCAGATCCTTGCCAATGCGTGCAAGCTCATCGGATTTCTGCTTCAGGCGCCGGTTGTATTCAAGCGTCTGGGTGGTGGTGTCCAGCATGCTCAGCAGCGATTCGATATCCAGTGCTTCACCACGCACCACCGAGTTGATCAACACGCGGGCCGAAGCGTTACCCAGCGACCCCGCCAGGGCCTGTTCCGCGCGCATGATCAGCTCATCGGAAGCCGGCAGATCGACGAGTACTTCGCTACTGCTTTGGTGCGTAAAAACCCGCTGCGCCACCTTGGGGCCGAGATAGCGCGCCAGCAGCTGGTTGAGCGCGCCCTGGGTGGTCTGTCCCCGCTGAAGCGCTGCCGTGGGCAGGTTTGGGTGCAGCGCCTGAGTAAACAGCGCCGCCTGAGTCTGCTCAAGGGGAGAGGGGCGTGTGAACAGTGAAATACCTACCAGAAGGCCTGCGTTGACCAGCAGGCTCCAGAACAGCGAATGGGTATAGATATCCCACTCTTCAAGGCCGAACAGCGTGTAGGGCGCAAGCCAGCCGATGCCGAATGGCCCTTCAGAAAGCAGCGCTGTATCCAGCCAGCCGGACTGAACGACACCTGGCAGCAGCAAGGTGTAGGCCCATACCATGAAACCGGTGATCAGCCCGTAGATGGCCCCCGGCCGTGTGGCGCCGCGCCAGTAGAGGCCGATCAGCAGCGCCGGAGCAAACTGGGCCGCGCCGACAAAGGAAACCAGCCCGATGGTTACCAGGCTATAGCTGTCGCCTACCAGCGCGTGGTAGAGATAACCCAGCAGCAGGATAAGCACGATGGCTACGCGGCGAATGCGCAGCAGCCAGTGGGCAAGCCCGCCGGTACTGCCCGAATGGAGCCTGTTGAAGCGCAGCAGCAGCGGCATGACCAGGTGATTGCTGACCATGGTAGAGAGGGCGATAGTCTCGACAATCACCATGCCAGTGGCCGCCGAAAGCCCGCCAATGAAGACCAGCAGCGGCAGGTTCTCAAGCCCGGCAGAGAGCGGCAGGGTAAGTACAAAGCTGTCCGGGTCGCCGGCATCCAGCAGCAGCCCCGCCAGTGCAATCGGAATCACGAACAGGTTGATCAGCAGGAGATAAAGCGGAAACAGCCAGCTGGCGCGTGCCAGATGCTGTTCATCGACATTTTCCACCACCAGCACCTGAAACTGGCGTGGCAAGGTCAGAAAGGCCAGGAAGGCCAGAATCAGCATACCCACCCAGCCAGTGGCGCCGCCGGGTACACTTTCCAGATGCATCAGCCGTGTAAGCTCCGGTGTCTGGGCGACCTGGGCAAACAGTGCACCCGGGCCTTCGAACAGGCTGAAGACCACAAAGATGCCCACGGCCAGAAACGCCACCAGCTTGACCAGCGACTCAAGCGCTATTGCCGCTACCATACCCTCGTGGCGCTCGCTGGCATCCAGGTGGCGCGTGCCGAACAGGATGATGAACACCGCTAATACCAGCGCGACCCAGAAGGATCTATCTATCCAGAAGTGCTCGTCGTACAGGAGAGCATCGGCACCTTGCGGGTAGTTGACCAGCACTGCATGGCTCACGGTAATGGCTTTCAACTGCAGGGCGATATAAGGCGTGATGGTTATCAGCGAGATCAGTGCTACCAAGGCGCCCAGGCCGGTGCTCTTGCCATAGCGGGCGCTGATGAAGTCGGCAATGGACGTGATGCGCTGGCGCGCCGCGATACGCACCATCTTGCGAATGATGAAGGGCGAAAGCAGCATGGCAAGCGTCGGGCCCAGATAGATCAGCAGAAAGCTGGGTCCGAACTGGGCTGCCCGGCCCACGCTTCCGTAAAAGGTCCAGGCCGTGCAGTAAACCGCGATGGAGAGCGCGTAGACCGTGGGGGAGCCAATGATCGAGCGGCCCTGTTCGGCGCGTCGGTCACCCCAGAAAGCAACCAGAAACAAGACCCCCAGATAGCCAAACACGGCTGCCAGTAACAGGGCATCGGTTCGCATGGTCATCGCCCCTTGGGGCGCTCCATCAGCCAGGTGGTCAGGCCGATGATCAGCGCCCAGGCAGCCAATAAGTAGGCCGGCAGCCAGCCGATGCCCAATGCGGGAAGACGATCAACAACCAGCAGCAGCGGTGGGCAGAAGAGAATAAGGGCCAGTATCGTCAGGGCCAGCAGCCTTTCGCGATGGCGCGGGGTAGGGGGCGTCATAGGGCGTTTGCATCCTCGCGATCAAAGGCACTGGCTTGAAAGTGCAACAGCTGCTCAACGGTAGAAATACCCCGGGCTTCAAGGCGCGGCAGCAGGGCAAGCCAGAGTTCTGCGGTAACGCGGGCATCCCCAAGCGCCGTATGGCGCATGCCGGCAGGCAGATTCAGGCAGTAGCGCTTGACCAGGCTGTCGAGGTCGTGGCCGTCCAGCGCCTCATCCAGGGCTCGGGAAATCAGCAGGGTATCCAGCACCGGCATGTCGAAGGTAACCCCCTGGTGGCTGATGGCGAGCATGTCAAAGGCAGCGTTATGGGCAAGTATCGCAGCGTCACCAATATAATCGCGAAAGCGTTCAAGCACCGGGAGCAGGAGCGGCGCATCGCTGACATCTTCATCGGTAATACCATGAATGGCCGTGCTGGCCTGTGGAATGCGCTTTTGAGGGTTGACGTATTCATCAAACGTGTCGCTTGCCAGTAATCGCGTATTGACGATACGGCAGGCACCAATGCTGATGACGCTATCGCCCTTGCGCAGCTCAAGCCCGGTGGTTTCGGTGTCAAAGATGACGAGCTCAAGGCTGCGCAGCGGGCAACTGGCAAGCGCTGTGTCCGGCGAGGGCAGCTCAGCAATACCAAAATCATGAAACTCCGGCCGCGGCGGCGCTGTTCGCGGAGCACCGGATTGCTCAACCGACGGCAGGGGCAGGCGCAGCCGAGCATGCTCTCCGTCTGCATCCTGGATGCTCCATACGTCGCTTGCATGCTGGCGCAGTACATCACCAACACTGGGGCTTAGCGGCAGCGTAGTCAGCCGCTGTTGTCGCCAGCCGGCCAGCTCGCGCTCCGCAATCGGCTTGCCTTTCCAGATCACATCCAGATAGACATGCCGAGTGCTCAGTGAAACCTCGCCCTCGAAAAGCCGCCCCGCCATGTAGTGGCTCAGATGATGAACCAGCGAACTGAGCAACGCCATTAGTGCCGGGGCGTCGCCCTTGAACCATAGCGGTAGGCCAATAGGTGTAATCAGGCGGTGAGCCGGGTCGAGATAGTCGTCCAGCATCTGCCAGAAGTCGTTGGACCAGATAGGCGTCAGTCGCTCGCCTTGGCGCTGAAGAGATTCCAGCAGCTTGCCAATACAGGTAACGGTGTCACTCAAGGCGAGGCTCTCTTCGCTTACCACCTGCTCAAGGCGCTGGTGCAAAGAGCCCACGTGGCTACCCTGCTGACGCACTTGGCCGAGCGCTTCTGCGGCGCTGACAAGGCTTGCCGTATGCTGGCGCAGTGGTGTCAACGCCTGGGCAAGCTCAGCGCGTACACCGCGTTCGCTCGACCAGGCGGCAGTGGCATCGCTGCAGGTAAGCAGCACTTCATCGTGGCTTTCCGGCACATGGCGGATGATGACCTTGAGCCAGCGGTTGTCGCAGGGGATCAACAGCTCACGCGGTGTGCCGCTGCTGGGCAGCTGGCCAAGCGTTTGTTGCATGCTCGCTAACGGAAACAGGGCTTCCAGGCGCTTGCCCAGCCCGAGCCCGGGGGCGTGGTCAAAAAACGCTTCAGCGGCCTGGTTGAAGAGCATCAGGCGGCGATGCCGGTCGTAGAGCAGCAGCGGGGTTTCCAGCATCTGGAGCAGCGCCTCAAGCTCCTTGCGAATCCGCGTTGCGCTGCGAGCGCCTTCGGCATGAGCCCTGTGCAGCTGTTGACGGTCCTTGCGCCAGCTCTGCTCGACGCGGTGCAAGTCAGGCCCCAATGCTTTTAGCCAGCCTTCGGGGGCAGCCGCATCGTCGGCATCGGGATTGGCGACCAGGCGTGCCAGCTGGGCCTGCAGCTGGCGCAGCGGCTTGAACAGCATGCGTTCAAACAGCAGCCCCATCAGAAACAGGGTAATACCGCCTGAAAAGCACCCCAGCCACAGTACTGCCCGGTAGACGCCGGTAATTATCAACTGGCTCTCGAGCCAGGCAGCAAACAGGGCGCCGCCCAGCAGGCTGATACCGCTCAACAGCAGCCAGGCACCGATAAGACGCTGGCGCTTGGGCAGCCCCTTTCGCGTCATGCGGTTTTCTCGCCCAGCAGGGTCTGAACCTGCTCGACCAGCGCTTGGGTCGAAAACGGTTTGGTGATGTAGGCGCTGGCCCCAAGAGCGGCGCCTTTCTCACGCTCTACCTCGCGCCCGTGGGCGGTGAGCATGATGATGGGTAGTTGGGCGGTAGTGGGGCGGCTGCGTAGCGCTTCAAGTACGTCAAACCCGCTCATGCCGGGCAGGCTGATATCCAGCAGAATAATATCGGGTGTGTCAGTGCCCACACGCTCAATTGCCTGTTCGCCATCGGCGGCGCTGATGACTTCAAACCCCGCCTGCTCCATCAAGAATTCGATTGAAAGCACAATATTAGGCTCATCATCGACGATCAGCACTTTTGCCATCGAGCCCACCTCTGATTGTTCGCTGAAAACGTGCTGCGTTACCCAGAGTGTAGGTAGCTGGCAGCACCGAGCCAAGACGACCTTGGCCGAATAGCGGTGAATAGCATCTTGGCCTGCGTGAATTTTGTGCGTGCTAGAATCGGCGGGTGATAACACCGGGCAACAGGAAACTCGATGCGCGTTCTACTACTTTCTGCCTATGAAGCGGTCAGCCACCGCTATTGGGCCAACAGCCTGATGGCCAATAGTGAAGGCGTCACCTGGCAGACGCTCAGCCTGCCACCGCGCCATTTTGCCTGGCGGATACGCGGTAATCCGCTGAGCTGGTGGTTGAAGGAGCACGAGACCTTGAGCCAGCCCTATGACGCCGTGCTGGCCACTTCCATGGTAGACCTGGCAACGCTGGTGGGCCTTTTTCCACATCTGGGGCGGGCCAGGAAGATCGTCTATTTCCATGAAAACCAGTTTGCCTACCCCGAGTCCAGCGACCAGATGCCGCAAGTAGAAGCCAAGATGGTCAATCTGTACGCGGCACTTGCCGCCGATACCCTGGTATTTAACACCGCTTACAATCGCGACTCTTTCTTTGAGGGCGCGCGTGTGTTTCTGAAAAAAATGCCCGAAAACCTGCCGGCGGCAAAGCCCCTTGAAGGGCTGCGTAGCCGTGCCCGAATACTGCCGGTTCCGCTTGCGCCCTTGAGCAACATAGATGCGGGTCAACCCCACCCACGGCGCATCGTATGGAACCACCGTTGGGAGTATGACAAGAACCCCGAGGATTTCTTCAACGTACTGATGGCGCTCAGTGAGCAGGGAGTGGCGTTTGAGCTCGCGGTGCTGGGCCAGCGTTTTCGCAAGGTGCCCGCCATCTTCGCTTCGGCTGAGAAGGCGCTTGCAAGGCATATCATTGCCTGGGGGCCGCAGCCGGAATCAGACTATCGAGAGCTTCTAGCGACAGCCGGTATCGTGGTTTCAACGACTTGGCACGAGTTTCAGGGGCTGGCGATCATGGAAGCCGCCCAGCGTGGCGCCTTGCCGCTTGTGCCGGACAGGCTCTGTTTCCCTGAGCTTTACCCTGACGAGTACCGCTACGATGGCACGCCAGAAGGGCTTTATCAGCGCCTGCATGCCTGGCTGAGCGACCCTGAAACGCGCCCATTAGGGCTGAAAACGGAAAAATGGGAGTGGCCAGCCTGGCGGGCGGCGTATCAGGATATCTTGGCCGAGCGCTAGGCAAGCTCGGTTTTATCCGGATATTCGCACAGGTCTTCAATAATGCAGCTGCCGCAGCGCGGCTTGCGCGCAATACAGGTGTAACGGCCGTGCAGAATCAGCCAGTGATGGGCGTCCTGCTTGAATGCCTTGGGGACATGGCGCAGCAGTTTCTGTTCGACTTCAACCACATTCTTGCCCTTGGCGATGCCGGTACGGTTAGACACGCGAAAGATATGCGTATCGACTGCAATCGTTGGCTGGCCAAATGCGGTATTGAGAATCACATTGGCGGTCTTGCGCCCGACGCCGGGCAGCGCTTCGAGCGCCTCCCGCGTTTCGGGTACTTGGCCGTCATGCTGATTCACCAGAATATGGCACGTCTTCATCAGGTTTTCAGCCTTGGTATTGTAAAGGCCGATGGTCTTGATATGCGTTTTAAGCCCTTCGATGCCCAGCTCAATGATTGCTTGAGGCGTGTTGGCAACGGGGTAGAGCCGGTCGGTTGCCTTGTTGACGCCGACATCGGTTGCCTGAGCCGAGAGCAGCACCGCCGCCAGCAGCTCAAAGGGCGTTGTCCAGTTGAGCTCAGTAGTGGGATGCGAGTCGGCTGCCTGCAGGCGAGCAAAAATTTCATGGCGCTTCTGGGCATTCATGACATGTCTCTTTGGTGCTGTTTCAGGACCTGATGATAGTTGCCTGATAACGGTTACTTGATAACTCCGGTCACCCGAACGCGACGCTCGGTGCGGCTGGTGACTACAGGGTGGGTCCGCTGGGCACGGCGCTGATCGATAGCGTTTTTCAGCGCAATCAGCATACCGGCCACGAAAAAAGCCCCGGGCGGCAGGACAAAAAATAGAAACTGGTAGTCCTTTGCCAGCGTCAACTGCCAGCCCTCGGCCATCGGGCCCAGCAGCAGTGCCATATCACTGAACAGGGTGCCCTGTCCCAGTAGCTCGCGCAGGCCGCCCAGTACCACCAGCACGATGCCGAATCCCAGGCCCATCATCAGGCCGTCAAGAGCCGCGAGACCTACCGGCTGGCGCGAGGCAAACGCATCGGCGCGGCCGAGAATCGCGCAGTTGGTCACGATCAGCGGAATGAAGATGCCCAGAAGCTGATAGAGCGGATAGGCGTAGGCGGCCATGAGCAGCTCGGCACAGGTAACAAAGGCTGCGATGATCATGACAAAAGCGGGCAGCCGCACGGCATTTGGCACCTGATGACGTACCAGGGATACCGCCGTGCTGGAGCCTACCATCACGAACAGCGTGGCCAGGGCAAGCCCTAGCGAGTTGACCACGGTAGTACTGACCGCAAGCAGAGGACAAAGCCCCAAGAGCTGCACCAGCGCTGGGTTATTGTTCCAAAGACCCTGACGGGTAAGCGTAGGCCACTGGCTCATGACGCTGGCTCCTGTTCGGGGGCAGGTGGCGGTAAACGCTCGGCGTACTGTAAAGCGCCATATACTGCCTGAATCACTGCACGCGGAGTAATGGTGGCGCCGGTGAAGCCATCAAACTGACCGCCGTCTTTTTTGACGGCCCAGCCATCGGGTGGCAGATCATCAAGCCGCAGCCCGTTAAAGCGTGTTATCCAATCGCTGCGCTGTGCTTCTATCCGGTCGCCAAGTCCCGGCGTCTCCTGATGATAGGTCACGCGCACCCCGCTGATACGCGGCTGTCCGTCGGGCTCTAGCTGCATGCCGACCAGCAAATCGATCTCTCCACTGTAGCCTTGGCGGGTAATGACCGGCAGAACGATGGCCTGGCCCTCCTCACGGCTTATTCGCCAGCCGGTGGCTGGCCCGCGATGCCCGAGTGCGGCTGGTGCGGGCAGGGCAAAAGTGCCGTTCAGAAGCTCGGCAGTGGGAATGTCGGCCATGGCCTGAGGCAGCACTGCCTGCAATTGCCGGTGCTGGTAAGCCTCGCGGTGCTCGCTGATGCGCTCGGCGGTCAGTGCCCGAGTAAGCGCCACGCTGCCTGCGGTGATCAGGGCAAAGATCCCCAGCGTCAGTGCGCCGCGCCGCATGGCGCTCATCGGCGTCATCACGGCACTCCTCGGTAGTGGCCTTGGGGACGTGGCACCGTGTAGAGATCGATCAGCGGCACGCAGAGGTTCATCAACAAGACGCCAAAGGCAACGGCGTCTGGATAGCCGCCCAGGTTGCGGATAACGACGATCAGTATGCCGATGCCCGCGCCGTACAAGAGCTTGCCACGCCGACTGGTGGCTGCCGATACCGGGTCGGTGGCAATAAAGAAGGCGCCGAACAGCGTCGCCCCGGTCAGCAGATGAAGCGTGGGTGAGGCAAACTGGTCGGCGTCCAGCAGATGGAACAGCGCGGCCAGTATCAGCATGCTGCCGAGCAGGGCAGCGGGAATGTGCCAACTGATAATCCGCTTGGCCAGCAGCAGGATACCCCCCGCCAGCCAGGCCAGGCTGATCATCCGCCAGGCATTCAGCGTGCCGGCAGGCAGCGGGTCGCTTGCCCAGAATTGGGCCGCAGAAAGGCCGTCAGCCTTCTGCTTGAACGCATCCAGCGGCGTGGCCCCGCTCAACGCATCAATCTGGGTGGCCGGCAAGGTGCCCATGATCTGCGCCCAGAGTGTGTCACTAATCAACGGCTGGGGTGGGGCCCAAAGCGTCATGTAGGCGGGAAACGAAACCAGTAAAAGCGCGTAGCCCACCATGGCGGGGTTGAAAGGGTTATGCCCCAGACCACCATATAGCTGCTTGGCAATGACCACGGCGGCTACCATGCCGACGCCTATCAGCCACCAGGGGCTGGCCGGTGGCAGCGAAGCACCCAGCAGTACCCCGGTCAGCAGCGCGCTTGAGTCGTTCAGTGCGGGCACAACCGGGCGCTTTCTCAGGCGCAACACGACACTTTCAAGCAGCAGGCCAAAGGCGGCGGCGAGCACGATATTGCTCAGCACGCCAAGGCCGAACCAGGCGGTCATGGCGATGATGCCGGGCAGCGTTGCCGCCATTACCCAACGCATCAGTGGCGCGGTCGGCGAAGTGCTTGTCATGGATACGGGGGCGTCAGTTGCCTGTGAAGCGTGCAGCATGCTCATGGGGACTCCTCCGGTGCAGAGGCGCTCTGCCGGGCCTGAGCCAACTGTAAGTCGGCGGCTTTGAGGTTTTCCCGAGCGGTTGCCAGCTGCATTTCCAGATCCTCGTGAGATTCATTGGGCGCCTGCTGGGCCTCGCGGGCGAGCACCTTCTCGGCTTTTCGCACGGCCGCCTTGGCGGCCGTCTGGGCAATACGCAGGCTGCGCAGATCCGCCTGGGGCGCGGCCGTGGCCTCGGTACTTGAAGCTGCACCGGGCCTGTTCTGCGCCTGGCGGGCGTGCCGGCGCGCCTGTTTCTCGGCTTCTTCACGGGCCAGGCGGGCCTGACGAAACTCGAAGCGATGCTTGGCATGGTCCGCCTTGGCGGCTTCGATCCGCTGGTGACGCAGGCGGCTTTTCGCTTCGCGGTAATCATCCACCAGCGGGATATGGCTGGGGCAGACGTAGCTACAGGCGCCGCATTCGATGCAGTCAAACAGGTGATAACGCTCGAGCTTGTCGTCTTCCTGAGCGCGGGCATACCAGTGCAACTGCTGGGGAAGCAGCTGGACGGGGCAGACGTTTTCACAGGCCCCGCAGCGAATGCACGGCGAGGCGGGCGGTGCCGGTGGAAGCTCTGACTGGGTGGCGGCAATCAGGCAGTTGGTCGTCTTGGTTGCTGGCGCGCTCAAGGTTTCAAGCGTGCTGCCCATCATCGGGCCACCCTGAACCACCTTGTCCAGTCGGGAGCGTTCAAGGCCTGCGTAAGCCAGCAGCTCATCTATCGGTGTGCCCAGGCGCACCCAGTAATTGCCTGGCCGGCTGATCGCTTCGCCGGTCAGCGTCACCACCCGCTGTACCAGTGGCTGGCCGTCTCTGACTGCCTGAAGTGCCGCCAGCAGGGTGCCGGGGTTATGGCACAGCACGCCAACATCCGCCGGCAGGCCAAGGCTTGGCACCGTGCGGTTCAACAGCGTCTTGATCAGAAGCTTTTCACTGCCGCTTGGGTAGCGGATTGGAATCACCCCAAGCGTTATAGGGGCGGGCCGGCTCTGGGTAATGGCCTGCTTCAGTGCAGCAATGGCCTCGGGCTTGTTATCCTCGATACCGATAACGATCTGCCCGGCGCCGCACAGCGATGCCATCAACTGCGCGCCTTCAAGCACTTCGCCTGGGTAGCGCTGCAGGGTGATGTCATCGGCGGTGATATAGGGTTCGCACTCGGCGGCGTTGATGATCAGCGTATCGATAGCGTGGCGCTCGATGACGCGCGCCTTCACTTGGGTGGGAAAGCCGGCCCCGCCAAGGCCCACCACGCCGCTTTCATCCAGGCGAGCAAGTAGGGTAAGTGCATCCGTCTCGCGCCAATCAAGCGGGGCAAGCGGTTGCCGGGTATCCAGATTGTCACTTTCGATCTGAATGGCGTGCTCGCTTACCTGGGTCACGGTGCCGCTGATGCTGGCGTGCACATCAGCCGATATAAGCCCGTCGCGCCTGGCAATCAGCGTGCCCACCTGCACATGCTGACCCGGGGTAACGCAGGCAGTGGCAGGGCGCCCGCTGTGCTGACGCAGTGGCAGAGTTACTCTTGCCGGTAACGGAGCATACTGAAGGGATGCCTGACTTGAGCGAGATTTACGCTCGGGCGGGTAGATGCCGCCTTGATAATCAAAGGTAAGCGCCATTCAGTTTCCTCCGGCCGGGCTGCGGTCGCTGGTAATGACGCTGGCGGTGAAGGGCATGACCGGCTGCCACTGGGTAAGCGGCGCGCTTCTCGGCCGCATATCAATACAGTCCACCGGGCAGGGGTCAACGCACAGGTCGCAACCGGTACACTCGTCTTCGATGACGGTATGCATCTGCTTGGCGGCGCCAATAATCGCGTCCACCGGGCAGGCCTGAATGCATTTGGTGCAGCCAATGCATTCCGCCTCACGTATGAAGGCCACCCGATTTTCTTCAGGCGCGTCACCATCGAGCGGCTCGGCTTCGCGGCCCAGCAAATCGGCGAGCGCCTGAATGGTTGCATCGCCGCCTGGGGGGCACTTGTTGAGGGCGTCGCCTTCATTGATGGCCTCGGCATAGGGGCGGCACCCAGGGTAGCCGCACTGACCGCACTGAGTCTGCGGCAGCAGCGCATCAATCTGATCGACCAGCGGGTGGGCATCGCCCTTGAAGCGCTCGCTGACCGCACCTAACAAGGCACCAAAGCCGACGCCCAGGCCGGTAAGAATGCCAATGGCACTGATAATGCCCCAAAGGGAAACCGCATCACTCATGGTATTGAATTACCCCTGGGTCAAGCCGGAAAAACCGAGAAAAGCAAGCGACATCAGGCTGGCAGTGACCATGGCAATGGCGGCGCCTCGAAACGGCCTGGGAATATCCGCCCCGGCCAGCCGTTCGCGCATGGCGGCAAACAGGACCAGGATCAGCGAAAAACCAAGGGCTGCGCCCAATCCGTAAAGCGTGGTATGAAAAAAGCTCAGCTCGCGATTCAGCGATAGCAGTGCGACACCCAGTACGGCGCAGTTGGTGGTGATCAGTGGCAGGAAAATCCCCAGCACCTGGTGCAGCAGCGGGCTCAAGTGGCGCACCATGATTTCAGTAAACTGCACTACCGCGGCGATCACTACGATAAAGCTGATAGTGCGCAGATAAGTGATCTCCAGCGGCACCAGCAGGCCGTAATACACTACGTAGCTTGCCGCCGAAGCGAGCGTAAGTACAAAGGTGGTGGCCAGGGACATGCCCATGGCCGACTCCAGCTTGTTGGACACCCCCATGAAGGGGCAAAGGCCCAGAAACTGGACCAGAACGAAATTATTGACCAGCGCGGTGCTGATCAAGATGATAAAAAGTTCACTCATAGCGGCGTATCGTGCGTATAGGCAGACGCACTGGAAGTTGGTGGGGTAAATACCATCACTTGATGACGACCTGCTGCCTTGGCGCGATACAGGGCCTGATCGGCCGTGCTCATCAGTGCAGTCGGCGAGATATCGCTGCTGTCGTCCAGCGAGCCGATACCCACGCTGATAGTAACATGGGGCGCCACGGGCGAGGCCTTGTGGGGCAATTTCAGCTGATCTACCGTGCGGTGTAATTGATAGCCGATCTGTTTGGCCGTGTTGGCCGATATGTTGGGCAGCAGCGCACTAAACTCTTCGCCACCGGTGCGGGCGATTAGGAAGTTATGGCTGGCAGCTACGTTCTGAAGTGCCAGGGCCACCTGCTGCAGGCACTCGTCACCTTTCTGGTGGCCGTAGTGATCGTTAAACAGTTTGAAATGATCAATGTCCAGCATCATGACGGCCAGTGGCTGTGATCGAGCCTCGGTTTCATGGATGGCGGCCTGAAGCTCCTGATCGAACAGGCGTCGATTGGGTAGCCCGGTCAGAGCATCATGGGTTGATAGGTTGAGAAGCTCGGCATTGAGCTCTCGCTGGCGGGTCAGCTGCTGCTCGAAGCTGCGTGCCAGAATGCCGATCTCATCGCTACGCTGGCACAGCAGTGCCGAATCGAGACGCGTATCTTCCCCCGAGGCCTGCCTGGCAAAAACCGACAGCGCCTTCAGCGGTCTGAGAATTATCCGCTCCATCAGCCAGAGCACGAATCCGATCACGAACAGCATGAGGCAGGCGGTCCAGATCAGCACGTAACGAATGGTATCAAGGCTTGCCAGATAGTGGGTGCGGTTCAGCTGGGTACCAATTGAAATGTTGATGGCCGGTACATTGGTCGGCAGCAGATGCTGGGCGTATATGGTATCGCCTTCGATGGTGGTCATTGGCTCTATCTGCGAACTGGGCAGCTGCTCGATGGTAATCGGCAGGCCGGTCACGGCTTCCATCTGCGCAATCCATTCCTCATTCATCAGACGGACCTTGGCAAGCCAGCCAACGCTTGGCCCACTACCATCGGTTCGCACAATCGGTGTTACGGCGACCATTGCTGGCGAGCTTGCGCCAGGGAAAAGATAGCGCTGCTGATCGGACGAATCTTCCAAGGAGAGCTGGATACTGTCGATATAGGGTGACATCCAGGCACAGTTGCCAAGCGTGCGTGTGCAGGTGGTGTATTCACCGGTATCCGGCGCCAGCCCGGAAAGAAAGTAGATGTCGCCACTGGCATCGAAAAACGCAATCAGCTGGTAGCGCATCTCCTGCATCATTTCGGGGCTGAAATTCACCTCGCGGTAGCGCGAATAATTGCCCTGGACAAATTCGTAGGTGTCGTCCCAGTTGGCCCAGTCCCTGGCCTGGGCCAGCAGCTCCTGCTGGGCCAGCGCCAGGCTTCGCTCAACACGCTTGAGCTCCTGGCTGATGATGCCACGCTCCTCCTTGTGCAGGGCGGGGAAAATGATCCATTTGCTCATGGCGCCCAATGAACAAAGAGCGAGCAAAAGCACACCACTCAGCGCGATTAAGAATTGAAAACGCAGTGATCGAGAGAAGTGCCGGAGCATAAGTGGGCCTGAACGGGGACGTCTTGGAGGAGCGCAAGTTGAGGAAAATAATCAAAAAAGGGGTAGAGCCTGATTGTCTCTACCCCTCCTGTCAGTGCTTAAAGCGCTGGCTACATTACACGTTGTCCAGGTTCTGCGCCAGTATCAGGCGAAAGCAGGTAGATTCCCTCCTTGTTGGCCGAAGCGAGAACCATGCCTTCTGAAAGCCCGAAGCGCATTTTACGCGGCGCCAGATTGGCGACCATCACGGTCAGGCGGCCTTCAAGCGCTTCCGGGGCATAGGCACTACGAATGCCCGAGAAAACGTTGCGCGTTTCACCGCCAAGATCCAAGGTCAGCTGAAGCAGTTTATCGGCGCCCTCAACGTATTGGGCCTTGGTGATACGGGCAATGCGCAGATCGACCTTGGCAAAATCGTCAAAGCCGATTTCACCGGCAATCGGCTCTTCCGCCAGCGGGCCTTTGGGAGCTTGTTTAAGCTTCTGCTCTTCCACCAGGTCCTCCTTCGAAGCTTCGATCATGGCGTCGATCTTGTCGCGCTCCACGCGGGTCATCAGCGGCTTGAATTTCTCGACCGGGTGATGGGTCAAAATGCCATGACGGCTTTCCCACTGCATCGACTCGAGCTTCAAGAACGCCTGGGCCTGGGCTGCCATGGCGGGTACCACCGGCGCCAGGTACACCATCAACTGGCGGAACAGATTGATGCCCACCGAGCAGATTTCGAGCACCTCTTCGTCACGGCCATCCTGCTTGGCAAGCGCCCAAGGCTCTTTTTCAGCGATGTAGGTGTTTGCCTCGTCGGCCAGCTCCATGATCTTGCGCATGGCGCGACTGAATTCTCGGGCCTCGAAATCTTCGGCAATGTCATCACCCGCGGCAATGAATCGCGCGAGCATCTGCGGCTCGGCGCAGTGGGCAGAAAGCGTGCCGCCGCCCAGTTTTTTCACAAACCCGGCGCAGCGACTGGCGATATTGACCACCTTGCCAACAAGGTCTGAATTGACCCGGGCGGCGAAGTCGTCAAGGTTGAGATCCAGATCATCCACCTTGGACGTCAGCTTGGCGGCAAAGTAGTAGCGCAAGTACTCGGGGTTGAGGTGATCGGCGTAGGTGGCGGCCTTGATGAAGGTGCCACGGGACTTCGACATCTTGGCGCCATCGACGGTCAAGAACCCGTGGCAGTTGACGGCGGTGGGCGTGCGCAGTTCGGCACCATGCAGCATGGCCGGCCAGAAAAGGGCGTGGAAATAGACGATGTCCTTGCCGATGAAGTGATATACCTCGGCGTCGGAATCCTTGTTCCAGTAACGGTCGAAGTCGATGCCTTCACGATCGCACAGGTTCTTGAAGCTGGCCAGGTAACCGATCGGCGCGTCCAGCCAGACATAGAAGTACTTGCCTGGTGCATCGGGAATTTCAAACCCGAAGTAGGGCGCATCGCGTGAGATATCCCACTCGTTGAAACCGGATTCGAACCACTCCATCAGCTTGTTGCGGATCTGGGGCTGAACGTGGCCGTCGTCAATCCAGGCCTGCAAGAACTCGGCAAAGTCGGGCAGCTTGAAGAAGTAGTGGGTCGAGCTGCGCACTTCCGGCGTGGCGCCGGAAATGGCCGATACCGGATTGATCAGGTCGGCAGGCGTATACGTGGCCCCGCATTTTTCGCAATTGTCGCCATACTGATCGTCGGTGCCGCACTTGGGGCAGGTGCCCTTGATGAAGCGGTCGGCCAGGAACAGCCCTTTTTGCGGGTCATACATCTGCTCGATATCGCGGGTAGCAATGTGGCCCTTGTCGCGCAGACGCGTGTAGATCAGCTCGCTGAAGTGGCGGTTCTCTTCCGAGTGGGTAGAGTGATAGTTGTCAAACCCCACGCCAAAGCGGGCGAAATCTGCCTGATGATCGTGAGAAACCCGGTCGATCAGTGCCTCTGGTGTGATGCCTTCCTGTTCAGCACGCAGCATGATGGCGGTGCCATGGGCATCGTCGGCGCACACGTAGTAGCACTGCTGGCCACGGCTCTTCTGAAAACGTACCCAGATATCGGTTTGGATATATTCAAGCAGGTGACCAAGGTGAATGGCTCCGTTGGCGTAGGGGAGCGCGCTGGTCACCAGAATGTTGCGCGTGGCAGAGTTGGACATGGTGAGTGCTAATTCCAATTGGGCGATAACGGTAAGACAGCGAAGTAGTCGGCCTCAGGCCGACACCGCAATGAGCGCGACGTTGCAGGATGTCCTGCTGGCGTTTTGGGGCGGCTAGTAAAGCGCCTGCTCTTCCTGAACGACTTCTTTCAAGAGCTCCAGAAACAGCTTGTCAGCCTCTGAATGTTCGGCCGGGTCTTCCGGGATATGCACGCTGGTGGTGTTGGATATCTCGTTGGCGATCCGGGCCATGGCGGCGGGGCTGCTGCCCTCGCCGAGCTCTTGGCGAGCGATGACCAATGACTGTTCAAGTATCTCGGGATCTTGAAGCAGTTTGCGGATAAAACCGCGCAGCTCGTTAATAATACGCGACTTTTGAATTTCTGATGCAGACATGAGGTTCTCCTTGACGCCGCGCTTGTGAATGCGCCAGCGAAGCCGGTCAATGCATTGACCATAGCATTTTTTGGTGCCGCAGGCATGACTCGCCTGCTGGCTGTATCGGCGGCGCGATTACTTGAGCGTCAGGCGGCCCGCCTTGTGCTTGACCGGGTTGGCGTATTGCAATAACCAGTAGGGACGCAGTGCTTCGGGTACGTTTTCAAGGCGTGCCTTGAAGCGCTCGCGATCCTGCCGGGTAATCGTCTTGCGGGCCACCAGCTCCGGCGCTTCGCCTAGCGCTTCAAGTGCCAGGTAGTGGCTGGGATACAGACGGTAGCCGCCGATCACCTGGCGGTCGATTTCACCGGCCACTTCGTCTGGCGTTGCCATATCTACCCCGATGGGCGTGCCAAAGCGCAATTGAACCCGACCCTTATCACCGGTAATGCCGGCGACAATCGAGCGGATATCTTCAAATTCGCTTTTGGCGTAGCTGCCCTGCGTTGCCAGGTCGTGAAGCTCCTGGGCTTTTTGTACATCACAGGGGTCGTATTCATAGCTGATCGAAACCGGCACGAGCTTGAGCTCGGCTACCGCTTCGCCAAATACCATGTCTCGCTCGGCATTTCGCTTGGCCATGGTCAGCATCTTGATGATGGCCGGGTCGGTACGGTCGATGCCATTCTTGGCCCGTCCCTCACGCTGAGCCATCCAGATGGAGTGCTGGTCATCGGTAATTGAATGACGAATATAGGCCGAGAGCTGCTGATAGGCCGCCAGCATGGCCCGTTTGCCGCGTGCGCTGCGGGGTACGATGAAGCTTTTGTTGAGCCGCATCAGGTCGGTGACATAAGGCTTTTTAAGCAGGTTATCGCCAATGGCGATACGTACCGTGTCGCGGTCCGCCTGATAAAGCGCATAGTTCACAAACGCCGGATCAAGCGATATATCACGGTGATTGCCAATGAAGAGATAGGCACTTTCCGGGTCGAGCTTGTCAAGCCCGGATACCTCAAACGCATCGGTGGTCGTGCGAATCATGCGCTCCATATAGGTGGCAATGCGCATCTGAAAATCGCGTACCGAGGTAACCCCTTTTACTTCACGTTGAATGGCCCGACTTGCAAGCGTGCGAGCAAGCGACGGCATCCAGCGGGCCAGGCGCGGCAGCCGAAAACGGGTGAGCGCATCCAATAGCTCGCTGTCGCGGGCCAGACGTGCAAGGACATCAGCCACTTCGCTATCCGCATAGGGGCGTATATCCGCCCACGGATCGGTGGTAGTGAGAGCGTTGGTTGCGTCGTTGTGATGATTCATGCGATCCGTTGGATGATAAACAGTAAAAAACGATTCATGGCAGCATCAAAGCGTTAGTGGCCTGAGGGCTCAGCAGGTTCCTGCTTGTTTTCACCATCCAGCCACTCTATCAGGCGGACGATATCATCAGATAGCGCTTGGGCCATTAAAATAAAGTCGGTTTCAAGCCGAGCAAGCGCGTCGTCGCCATCATCGGCATGGTCCGCTTCTTCAATCAAGGCATCGCCAAAACGCAGCGACTTGAGCGCCAGGTCATCATGCAGCACGAAGCTTAACCGACCTTCGAGGCTCACGGCGAGCTTGCTGGCCTGACGGCCGCTTTCGAGCAGCTGCTGAATCTCGTCGCTGTCCAGATCCACCTGGCGCGCGCGCAGTACGCCGTCATCGCCCTTGGCCTTGAGTTCGACTTGATCGCCAAGCTGAAGATCCGCCGGACGGCTTGCCGGGTCGCCAAGCCAGGTGGTCATGGCGCGAATCGGCAGTGTCTGGGAGGAGAGCGGCGTAGCCTTCAAACTACCCAGGGTTTCGCGCAGCAGATCCAGGACGTCTTCGGCACGCGTGCGTGAGCTTGCATTGATACCTATCAACTGGCGGCGCGTATCCCACCAGAGATCGACTTTCTGGCTACGGATAAAGGCTCGGGGCAGCAGCTCTTCAGTTACCTGCTCCTTCAGCGCGGTTTTTTCCTTGCGGGTTACCTTGCGGCCTTCGCGTGCCTCTATATCGGCCACCTGTTCATCCACCTCTTCCTTGACGACCGAGGCGGGCAGCAGGCGCTCCTGGCGCAGTACCGAAAGCAAACGGTGGCCCTGTATCTCGTGCAGCAGCTGGCCACCGCCAAGGCGGCCGGCGGGCGCCGTCCAGCCCAGGCGGCGCGCATCCGCCGTGCCCAGCGGTTTGGCTGCATGCGCATCGAGAGCATCGGTCAGGGTTGTGCTGTCGAGCTCGGGGGCGCCGTGCAGGCGATATAAATGCAGGTGCTTAAACCACATGTCACCAGTCCTATCCAAAAGGTGGCACATTATGTCGAAAGCCGGGCATTCCTGCCAGCTCCTTACCTCCCATGCGCTTATTGTATGTGTTTCAAACTTGTGTTTGATTGACGTCATGGTGGGTAAACCCGCTATCGTCATCATGTTTTCAGGGAGAAGAAATTATGTCCGAGGGGCTTTCACGCGTGGCGCTACGCGTTCGCGGCTATCATCTGGATGTCTATCAGCACGTCAATAATGCCCGCTATCTCGAGTTCATGGAGGAGGGCCGCTGGGCATTCTTTGATGAACATCCCGGCTTGATGAGCGAGCTTCATCAAGCCGGGCGCGCCTTTGTCGTGGTCAATCTGAACATCGACTATCGCGCTGCCGCCGGACACGGCGATGATCTTAGTGTGCTTACCGGCATGGTGGAGGTGGGTGAGCGTAGCGCCCTTTGCCATCACCGTATCTATAGAAGCGACGGTACACTGATTGCCCAGGCGGATCTTACCTTCGTGCTTCTGGACATGAAGGCCAACAAGGCGGTGGCCATTGAAGGAGAGCTCAGGCAGACGCTTGACCGGCTAGTGCTTGCCAAGGAGCAATTTACGCCTTAATCAGCAATGCGTGAGTCCCTGACTGCCCTTGCCGCGGATGCAGTGGTATGATGTAGGGGTATCTGCGCGCCGCCTTGAGGTTCTGCTAAAAGGCGGTATTTTAAGCGCTTTCAACTCTCGCAGTGCCAATGCAGTGCAAAGGATCTGACTTTCATGGGTGACATCGCCAGAGAAATCTTGCCCGTCAATATTGAAGACGAGCTCAAACAGTCGTACCTCGACTATGCGATGAGTGTCATTATCGGCCGCGCGCTGCCTGACGTGCGCGACGGGCTGAAACCGGTTCACCGGCGTGTGCTGTTTGCCATGCACGAACTGGGCAATGACTGGAATAAACCGTACAAGAAGTCGGCACGTGTGGTCGGCGATGTCATCGGTAAATATCACCCGCATGGTGATAGCGCGGTTTACGACACCATCGTACGTATGGCGCAGCACTTCTCGATGCGCCATGTGCTGGTCGACGGCCAGGGCAACTTCGGCTCCATCGACGGCGATAATGCCGCCGCCATGCGTTACACCGAAGTGCGCATGTCGCGTCTAGCGCACGAGCTGCTCGCGGATCTTGAAAAGGATACCGTGGATTGGGTCGACAACTACGACGGTACCGAACGTATCCCGGCCGTACTACCCACCAAGGTGCCCAACCTGCTGATCAACGGCTCGTCGGGCATCGCGGTAGGCATGGCGACCAATATTCCTCCGCACAACATGCGTGAAGTCATCGATGGCTGTCTGGCGCTGATCGACGACTACACGCTGTCCGTGGATGACCTGATGGAGTATATCCCGGGTCCTGACTTCCCCACTGGCGGTATCATCAACGGGCGTGCAGGCATTCTGGATGCCTATCGCACCGGGCGTGGGCGCATCTATGTGCGCGCCTGCCATACCATCGAACACCATGACAAGACTGGCCGCGACCACATCATCATCACCGAGCTGCCTTATCAGGTGAACAAGGCGCGGCTGATCGAGAAAATCGCCGAGCTGGTCAAAGAGAAGAAGATCGAAGGCATTGCCGAGCTGCGCGATGAATCCGATAAGGACGGCTTGCGCGTTGTCATCGAGATCAAGCGCGGCGAGTCCGGCGAAGTCGTGGTCAACAACCTGTTTGCCCAGACCCAGCTGCAAAACGTGTTCGGTATCAACATGGTGGCGCTCGAGAACGGCCAGCCGCGTACCCTGAACCTCAAGGAAATGCTGGAAGCGTTCATTCGTCACCGCCGAGAGGTGGTTACCCGGCGAACGCTGTTCGAACTCAAGAAAGCCCGCGAACGTGGCCATATCCTGGAAGGCCTGGCGGTCGCTATCTCCAACATCGATGCCATTATCGAAATGATCAAGGCATCGCCCAGTGCTTCCGAAGCCAAGGAGAAGCTGCTGGCGAAAACGTGGCAGCCTGGCCAGGTAACCGCCATGCTCGAAAGAGCGGGGGCGACTTCCTGCAAGCCTGAAGAGCTTGATGAGCACTTTGGTCTTAATCCGTCAGCGACCGAGTACCGGCTGTCGCCAGCCCAGGCTCAGGCAATTCTTGAGCTGCGCCTGCATCGTCTGACGGGGCTGGAAACCGAGAAGCTGCTTAACGAATACCTGTCGATTCTTGAGCGTATTGCCGAGCTGACCGAAATACTGGCCTCCGCTGACCGTTTGATGGAAGTCATTCGTGAAGAGCTGCATGCCGTGCGCGATCAGTTCGGCAATGACCGGCGTACCGAAATTCAGGCAAGCCATCTGGATCTTTCCATGGAAGACCTGATTGCTGAAGAGGATATGGTCGTTACCGTATCGCGCTCGGGTTACGCCAAGACCCAGCCGCTTTCGGACTATCAGGCGCAGCGTCGGGGTGGCCGCGGCAAGTCGGCCACGTCCATGAAAGATGAAGACGTGATCGAGCACCTGCTGGTGGCCTCGACCCATGACACCGTGCTGCTGTTCTCCAACCGCGGCAAGGTGTACTGGCTGAAAGTTTACGAAATGCCCGCCGCGAGCCGCGGTTCACGTGGCAAGCCGCTGGTGAACATGCTGCCGCTGGAAGAAGGCGAGTCGGTCAATGCCATCCTGCCGGTGCGTGACTACGACCCTGAACACTATATCTTCTTCGCCACGGCCAACGGCACGGTGAAGCGGACGAGTCTCGAGCAGTTCTCGCGTCCGCGTAGCGTGGGCCTGATCGCGATCGATCTTGAAGAGGGCGACCGCCTGGTCGGTGCCGCGATCACTTCCGGGTCCGACCACGCCATGATGCTCTCCTCCAATGGCAAGGCGATTCGCTTTGAAGAAGGCAATGTGCGCGCCATGGGGCGTACAGCCCGCGGTGTACGCGGCATGCGTCTGGCCGAAGGCTGTGAAGTGATCAGCTTGATCATTCCCAAGAGCCAGCAGATCGATGCCGAAGCGGATGCCGAGGGTGAAGAAGCGGTTGAGAGTGCTGTTGAAAGCACCCAGCCGGAAGGCCAGATCTATATCCTGACCGCCAGTGAAAATGGTTATGGCAAGCGCACGCGCCTGGAAGAGTTCCCGCTGCGTGGACGCGGTGGCCAAGGTGTCATCGCCATGCAGACCAGCGAGCGTAACGGCGCACTGGTGGCCGCCATGCAGGTCTACGACGCCGATGAAATGATGCTGATTACCGATCGCGGCACGCTGGTACGTACGCGGGTTGAAGAGGTATCCACGACATCGCGTAATACTCAGGGTGTAATGCTGATTCGCCTGGGTAAAGAGGAAAAGCTGGTTAAAACCGTGCGTGTTGATGAGCCGGACGACAGCGAGCTGGAAGCGCTGGATGAGGTGATTGAAGACAACGCAAGCGAAAGTGCACAGGATACTGGGGCCGATGACGCGTCACTATAACTTTTGCGCAGGGCCGGCGGCCCTGCCTGTTGCGGTGCTCGAAAGGGCCCGCAACGAGCTGGTGGATTATCAGGGGCGTGGCCTTTCCGTTATGGAAATGAGCCACCGAAGCGACGAGTTCGTGGCGATTGCCGAGCAGGCGGAGGCGGATTTCCGCGCGTTGCTGAGCGTTCCTGATCATTACCGCGTGCTGTTCTTGCAAGGCGGGGCGAGCATGCAGTTTGCCATGCTGCCCATGAACCTGCTGGGCCAGGGCGGCAGCGGCAATTTTATCCAGACGGGTATCTGGGGCAAGAAAGCCTTGAGTGAAGCCAGGCGGCTTGGCTATGCGTGCCACGTAGCCGGCAGCAGCGAACCCAATGGCCATACGGCTGTACCTGGGCATGATACGCTGGATATCAGCCGCGACGCGGCTTACCTGCATTACACGTCCAATGAGACGATTGGTGGCCTGGAGTTTGACTACACGCCCCACGTTTCGCGTGCTGACGGCCAGCGTGTACCGCTGGTCTGCGATATGTCTTCCAATATTCTTTCCAAGCCCATGCAGGTTGACGACTTTGGCGTCATCTATGCCGGGGCGCAGAAGAATATTGGCCCAGCGGGCTTGACGCTGGTGCTGGTTCGCGACGATCTGCTGGGTCGTGCCAAGCCGGATATCCCCTCGCTGTTTGACTATCAAATGCTGGCCGAAGCCGGCTCCATGGTCAACACGCCGCCAACCTATGCCTGGTACCTGGCAGGGCTCGTCTTTCAGTGGCTGCGCGATGATATTGGCGGTCTTGAAGCGATGAATGTCATCAATCAGCGCAAGGCGGATAAGCTTTATAGCGCCATTGATACCAGCGACTTCTACAGCAATCCGATTGCCAAGGCGAACCGTTCGCGCATGAACGTGCCTTTCGTATTGGCCGATGCCGCTCTGGACAAGGCATTTTTACAAGAGGCTGACCAGGCGGGGCTTCTCAACCTGAAAGGTCACCGCAGCGTGGGCGGCATGCGTGCCAGTCTTTACAACGCCGTGCCTGAAGAGGCAGTCGATGCGCTGGTAGCTTTCATGGCAGATTTTGAACAACGAAGAGGCTAACGTTCATGTCCGACTCGTCAATCAACCTGGATGAGCTGCGCCAGCGTATTGATCAGCTGGATGGCGATATTCTTCGCCTGATCAGCGAACGCGCCGACTGCGCGCAGAAAGTAGCGCACGTCAAGCTCGCTCACGACAAGGATGCGGTGTTCTACCGGCCTGAGCGTGAAGCGCAGGTGCTTCGCCGTATCATGTCGCTTAACCAGGGGCCGCTGGATTCTGAAGAGATGGCGCGGCTGTTTCGCGAAATCATGTCGGCTTGTCTGGCGCTTGAGCAGCCGATCAAGGTGGCGTATCTGGGGCCGGAAGGTACCTTTACCCAGCAGGCGGCGCTCAAACATTTTGGCGAGAGCGCGATCAGCTTGCCCATGGCGGCCATTGACGAGGTGTTTCGCGAGGTTGAGGCCGGTGCCGTAAACTACGGCGTGGTGCCGGTCGAGAACTCGACGGAAGGGGTCGTCAATCACACGCTCGATACCTTCATGGATTCGTCTATCCATATTTGCGGCGAAGTCGTGCTGCGCATTCATCACCATCTTCTGATCAGTGATACCACGCGCCGCGACAAGATCTCGCGTATCTACTCGCACCCGCAATCCTTTGGTCAGTGCCGCAAGTGGCTCGATGCACACTATCCTCACGCCGAGCGCGTGCCGGTATCCTCCAACGCCGAAGCGGCCAAACTGGTCAAGACCGAATGGCACAGCGCTGCAATTGCCGGTGATATGGCTGCCAAGCTCTATGGCCTTGAACGGATCGCCGACAAGATTGAAGACCGGCCGGACAACTCGACCCGGTTCTTGATTATCGGTAATCAGCAGGTGCCCATGGCCGGCGAGGACAAGACCTCCATCGTGGTCGCCATGCGCAACCAGCCCGGCGCGCTGCATGACCTGCTGGAGCCTTTTCACCGCCACAAGATCGACTTGACCCGTATCGAAACCCGGCCATCGCGCACCGGCGTATGGAACTACGTGTTCTTTATCGATTTTAAAGGCCATGTCGATGAGCCACGTGTCGCCGCCGTGCTGGAGGAAGTCAAGCTACGCGCTTCCGAGCTGCGTGTGCTGGGCTCCTACCCGCAAGGCGTGCTGTGACATCCGTGCGTTCACCAGCGGCAAAGCGATCGCCATGCACCGAGCAGCGGCTGGTTATCGTCGGATTGGGCCTGATCGGTGGTTCGTTGGCGGCAGCGCTGCGCGTTTCGGGTTTCAAAGGGGTGATTGCCGCTTGTGATCCCGATCCGGATGAAGTTGCCCGCGGCATCGAAATGGGTCTGGTCAATGAAGGCGGTGTGGATCTTGCCGCTCAGGTAGTGGATGCCACCATGGTGGTACTGGCCGTGCCGGTGCTTGCCATGGAATCCGTTCTGGTCGCGTTGGCGGATGCACTGCCCCTGGCGGCCAATAATGTCGTGCTGACCGATGTGGGAAGTACCAAGGCGACCATTCGTGCCAGTGCCATTAACGCTTTTGGTCGTGTGCCCCCCAATATGGTGCTGGGGCATCCCATTGCAGGCTCGGAAAAAAGTGGCGTTGCCGCTGCCAACCCAGCGCTGTATGTCCGGCACAGCGTTATCCTCACGCCGGAGCCTGATGTCGACCCGGACGCCTTGCAGCGGGTGCGTGCGCTTTGGCAAGCCTGCGGTGCTGATGTGCTGGAAATGGATGTCGAGCGCCACGATCAAGTGCTTGCGCGTACCAGCCATTTGCCCCACCTGCTGGCGTTCTCATTGGTGGATACGCTGGCCCGCCAGGACGAGCGGCTCGAGATATTTCGTTATGCCGCCGGCGGTTTTCGTGATTTCACCCGTATCGCGGGCAGCGATCCGGTCATGTGGCGGGATATCTTTGTTGCCAATCGTGAAGCGGTGCTGGCGTCATTGGATGATTTCGAGGCGGGCCTTGCCCGGCTACGTCAGGCCGTGGAAGGCGGTGATAGCGATGCGCTGATCGCTACCTTTGATCGTGCAAGTCATGCACGCCATTACTTTGATACGTTATTGAATAAAACCAGCTACCAAGCGGAATACAATATGCAACCACAGGGTAAGGTGACCTATCGAGTACACCCGGGCGGTGAAGCCAAGGGCCGTCTGCGCGTACCGGGCGATAAATCCATGTCGCACCGCTCGATCATGCTGGGCGCACTTGCAGAAGGCGTCACCGAGGTAAAAGGATTTCTGGAAGGTGAGGACAGCCTGGCCACGCTTCAGGCGTTTCGCGAAATGGGCGTTGCCATTGAAGGCCCGCACCAAGGACGCGTGACGATTCATGGCGTTGGCATGCACGGCCTGAAAGCACCTTCCGGGCCGCTTTATGTCGGCAATTCCGGAACCGCCATGCGTCTTTTTGCCGGGCTGCTCGCGGGCCAGGCATTTGATAGCGAACTGACAGGGGACGAGTCGCTGACCAAGCGTCCCATGGCGCGTGTGGCTGATCCGCTACGCTTGATGGGCGCCACGATTGACACCGCCGAAGGTGGCCGGCCGCCACTCAGGATTAAAGGCGGCGCGTCGCTTAAAGGCGTTTTTTACGATATGCCCATGGCCAGTGCGCAGGTAAAATCCTGTCTTTTGCTGGCAGGGCTTTATGCCGAGGGTGAAACACGCGTACGTGAACCGGCACCCACCCGCGATCATACCGAGCGTATGCTCAATGGGTTTGGCTATGCGGTTTCCCGCGAAGAAGACACTTGCTGGCTACAGGGCGGCGGAAAGCTCTCGGCGGGGCCGATCGATGTGCCTTCGGACATTTCGTCGGCAACCTTCTTCCTGGTGGCTGCTGCCATCACGCCTGGCGCTGACATTACCCTGGAACACGTGGGAATCAACCCGACTCGCATCGGAGTTATCAATATTCTGACCCTGATGGGGGCGGATCTTGCGCTTGAAAACGAGCGTGAAGTCGGCGGTGAGCCGGTGGCCGATATTCGTATCCGCTACGCGCCGCTCAACGGCATTGATATTCCGGTCGAACAGGTGCCCCTGGCGATTGATGAATTCCCGGCACTGTTTATCGCCGCCGCCAATGCATCCGGCACGACTCGCCTGCGCGGCGCAGAAGAGCTGCGTGTAAAGGAGTCTGACCGCATTCAGGCCATGGCCGATGGACTTGCCGTGCTGGGCGTTGAACATACCGTGGTCGAAGACGGTATCGATATCGTGGGCAACGGTAGTGGTGACACGCCAAGCTACGGCGGTGGGCGTGTCGATAGTCTCGGTGACCACCGCATTGCCATGGCGTTCGCCATCGCGGCGCTGCGTGCTGGCGATGACATCGTCATTGACGACTGCGCCAACGTGGCCACTTCATTCCCAAGCTTTGTCGAGCTTGCCAATCGAATCGGCATGAGCGTCAACGTGGAGGGCGGGCATGACTAAGTCTATCCCGGTGCTCACCATTGATGGGCCGGGCGGTGCAGGCAAGGGAACCATCAGCAGTCTGATAGCCAAGCGTCTAGGCTGGCATCTGTTGGATAGCGGGGCGCTTTACCGGCTGACGGCAGCGGCGGCCATCAAGCACGCAGTGGCCCTTGATGACGAGCAGGGTGTGGCTGCACTGGCGCAGTCACTGGATGTCGCCTTTCCCGTTGGGGAAGGCGGCGTTCGCACGCTGCTGGAAGGCGAGGATGTAAGCCAACTGATTCGTACCGAGCAGATGGGCGAGCGGGCGTCGATGGTGGCAGCCATGCCAGAAGTTCGTACCGCTTTGCTTCAACGCCAGCGGGATTTTTGTCAGACGCCGGGGTTGGTGGCGGATGGACGTGATATGGGAACGGTCGTTTTTACCGATGCGCCTTTAAAGGTGTTTTTAACGGCCAGCGCTGAAGAGCGAGCGCGTCGTCGCCATCTTCAGTTGCAGGAGGCGGGCATGGATGCTAGTCTTCCGAGTCTTTTAAAGGAGATTCAGGCACGCGATGCACGCGACACGCAGCGCAGTGTGGCTCCTCTCAAGCCGGCAGATGATGCCATTACGCTTGATACCACGCGCCTGAGCATACCGGAAGTGGTGGAACGGTTATCGGAACTGCTTGCCCAGAAAGGGTTGGCTTCTGTTGATTGATTCTCCCTTGCGGCGCTTTTGATGCGGCGTCACAACGTGGCAGGGCAGGTAACTCACATCGGTGAGCCCGGTCAGGTTTAACCAGCGCTAACGTCCTCAAAGGCAGAGTTACATTAGGCCCGCACTCGCTGGTGGTGCGGAGAAGGCATTTATGCCTCAACAACGTAATTACGTAGGAACACCATGAGCGAAAGCTTTGCTGAGCTGTTTGAACAGTCTCTTAACGACATCAACATGGAGCCGGGCGCTATTGTTGCGGCTCAAGTTGTCGACATTGACGGTGACTGGGTTACTGTCAACGCTGGCCTGAAATCTGAAGGTCAAATCCCGGCCTCTCAATTCCGTGACGAGAACGGCGAACTGAACATTGCCATCGGCGATGACGTTCACGTTGCACTTGAAGCGGTTGAAGACGGTTTCGGTGAGACTCGTCTGTCTCGTGAAAAAGCCAAGCGCGCTGAAGCTTGGAAGATTCTTGAAGCAGCCTTCGAGAAAGACGAAATCATCAAGGGCGTTATCAACGGTAAGGTCAAAGGCGGCTTCACTGTCGAAGTTGACTCTATCCGTGCGTTCCTGCCGGGTTCTCTGGTTGATGTTCGTCCGGTTCGCGATACTGCGCACCTGGAAAACAAAGAGCTGGACTTCAAAGTCATCAAGCTCGATCCGAAGCGCAACAACGTTGTAGTTTCACGTCGTGCGGTTCTGGAAGCAGAGAACAGTGCCGAGCGCGAAGCGCTGCTGGCAACTCTGCAAGAAGGCCAGCAGATCAAGGGTATCGTTAAGAACCTGACAGACTACGGCGCTTTCGTAGACCTGGGTGGTGTTGACGGCCTGCTGCACATCACTGACATGGCTTGGAAGCGCATCAAGCATCCTTCCGAAATCGTAGCCGTTGGCGACGAGATCAACGTCAAAGTGCTGAAGTTCGACCGTGAGCGCAACCGCGTATCGCTGGGTCTGAAGCAGCTGGGCGAAGATCCGTGGGTCAACATCAAAGAGCGCTACCCGGAAGGCATGAAAGTACACGCAGTCGTCACTAACCTGACTGACTACGGCTGCTTTGCTGAGCTTGAGGAAGGCGTCGAAGGCCTGGTTCACGTTTCTGAAATGGACTGGACCAACAAGAATATCCACCCGTCTAAAGTTGTCCAGGTGGGCGACGATGTTGACGTCATGGTGCTGGATATCGATGAAGAGCGTCGTCGTATTTCTCTGGGTATCAAGCAGTGTACTGCTAACCCGTGGGAAACCTTCAACGCTGAATACAACAAGGGCGACCGCGTTTCAGGTACCATCAAGTCAATCACTGACTTCGGTATCTTCATCGGCCTTGAAGGCGGCATCGATGGCCTGGTTCACCTGTCCGACATCTCTTGGACAGAGACTGGCGAAGAAGCCGTTCGCAACTTCAAGAAAGGCGACGAAGCCGAAGCGGTTATCCTCTCCATTGATCCTGAGCGTGAGCGCATCTCGCTGGGCATCAAGCAGATGGATTCCGACCCGGTTGCTGAATACCTGTCTGTAAATGACAAGGGCAGCATCGTTACCGGTCGCATCATTGAAGTTGATGCGAAAGAAGCTCAGGTTGAGCTGGCAACTGACGTTATTGCGATTCTTAAAGCGTCAGAAATCAGCGCTGACCGCATTGAAGACGCTCGTAACGTACTCAACGAAGGCGATAGCGTTGAAGCACGCATCGTAAGCGTTGACCGTAAGAGCCGTCAGATCAATCTTTCCATCAAGGCGAAAGAGCAAGACGATACTCGTCAGAATCTGAAGAAGTTGCGCGACCAGGAGCCCGAAACAGCGGGCGGCCCGACTACCATCGGTGATCTGATCAAGCAGCAGATGGGCCAAGACTAATTTTTTAGTCGCTGGTTTCATCAAGCGCCGCCCTAACGGGCGGCGCTTTTTTTTGTCCTTAACTAACAATTTTTTTAATCGCTTCGATACATTGCATCTAATGCTAATCGGGTTTTCCACTTTTTTAAATTTGAATTAAGCGCTTAAAAATTATTAGTAATTAAATGAAACCACGCTAGACTATTGTCAATTAGAGTTTTTAAAGCAATAATGGCAACGCATCCTGAACTAATGGATATTGTATTGGTCAGTTTGATAACTCGCGTTGGCTAATTTGATGTCTAGTAGATAAACCCGAAGTAAAAGGACTCCCCATGTCACTTCTCAATGAATATATTCAAAAAGAGCAGCAGCTTAAGCAGCTTCAAGAAGATTTACAGCGTCTTGAAGGCGATCAGCGTTTAAAAAGTGAGTTGGAGTTCAAGGCTAAACTTGAAGCTCTGATGAATGAGTTTGGCAAGCGCCCTGCAGATGTGATCGCACTGCTGGACCCGTCAAACGATCAGCGTAGTGTTAAAGCACCTGCGGCTAGCACTACCAATCGCCGTAAGCGTCGCCTGAAGGTTTATAAAAACCCCAAGACGGGTGAAGTCATCGAAACCCGTGGTGGCAATCATAAGGGCCTGCGTAGCTGGAAAGACGAATACGGCGATGAAACCGTCGAGTCCTGGCTGGAAAGCATGGAAGACTAAGGTCGACTATCGGCACTTCTTATTGGAAGTGCCGTTTTTTTTGGTTCAATACGCAGCGCTTGTTTCTCTGGTGATTCGCTTGCCGTAGGATATTATCCCAAGCCTTTTCTGGCACGCCTGGCGGCTGCTCGCGCGTCCTGACCTTTGTTGCGTGGTTACTGGTTCATTGCCGCGTGTTTGGTCTGAGCGATGCGCAGTAGAATGAATTGTTACGTTTCACTATTATTTTCAAGGTATAATCCTGAATCAGGCCTTTATCAGTCTGCTGGACTCCATAGGATCATTTTCACGGCTGACGGTTTTACTCAAGTTAGGTTTTGCATGACTTGGTCGTTAGGCTGTCCTGCCGCGTATGAATCATTGCGTCGCTTATATGCTACGCTGTGATTAGCCTGTGAAGCAGATTCGGCTGCACTGCGCTTTCGAGATACCGTTTTCTATGCCGTATATTGGTAGCTAAGCGCTGGATAACCGTAGAGTGTCCCAGGAACCCATCCGCTACTTCGTGGGTCATAAGCGCGGACCAATCAGCACCAGAGAGAATTTGGCTATAGATTCCCTATTCATGTTGGCTACTCTCTGCGTTAAAGCCTGTATCAACTGTCCGTTTGGATCGCGTTTTCGGAGTGATCGGCTGCGTACTCACGTGTTCAGCACCAGCGCGCGTCTGGCACTTGAACGTTAAGGTTTATACGTTTTGGCACAATCTGCAGGAAATGCCTGCCCACCAGGTGCTTCCACCATTTCAAGCAAGGTGTAAATGAAACATCGATGAAATATCACAAAGCTCCAAAACAGTTGGACGAGCGTGAGAAACTGCGCAAGTTTCGTGAATTGGATGATGCGTTTGCCCAAGCATTACGTCAGTTAGAAGACCCCAACAGCGACTTTGATATTCCAACCGGCCCACCGGTACGCTCATTGGCAGCGCTTGAAGAGGATGATGCCACTGAACGTCTGGAAGAGCGTGCTCGCCTGTTTGAAGCTCGCTTGAAAGAGTTGATGAGTGAGTATGGCCAGTCAGAGACGGCCTTGAGTACTCTTGTGTCTACGCTGGTGACGTTTGGTCTGTGGCCAGAAAACAGGTCTCCGGATATAACCGAGATTTAAAAAATCAAGCATCTTTATAGCGATAGATACGCAAGCTGGGTAGGAAGGGTTCCTGCTCAAGCTTTTCATCGCGCCTTCTGGCCCGCGTGCGCTGGGTAGGTGGGTGCAACGGTGGCAGGTTCATATGCGGAAGGCGCTGTTCAGGAGCCGGTACAAATAGCGGCATGGCAATATTGAATGCGCGTCTTGTATGACCATCTGCCAAGGGTTCGGTAAAAAACAGGTTGGCTCGCATCAATGGTGCCTGGGCTTGTACCTGAGCCAGCACTTCGCCGCTAGGTAACCCCGCCAATTTGCGTAGCTGAATGCGTACATGCGCGGCCTCGGTATCCAGGTCCATCAGTTTCCTTTCGGCCTCCTGAACGCTCAAGCGTTTGATCGAGCGACCGCTGCTGTACCAGGCAAGACGTATTCGCGAGACAGGCGCTTCAGCGACGGGTATTTGCCGCCAGCACTGTTTCAGATGAAGCCTGGCAAACCCGCTTTGACGTAATACGTCGTCAACGTAAGGGTGACGTTTAGGCAGGCGCTGTTTGATTTCTCCAAACGCCTTAGGCGAAAGGTTTTTTATTTTCTGCAACAGCTCGCTTATGTTCGCTTTCGCCTCGTTGATAGCCCCGATCGCCTCTAACAGCGTTTGATTAGCCGCCACAACACCGATGTAATTGCGCGTTTCACGCCCGTCCTGGCCTTCCTGGTGCCACATATCAAGCAGTGCATGTCTTAGCCAGCCGGCTTCGATGGCCGGCTGGTGGAAAGCCCAGGTAGGAAGCGTTTGCTGTTCGTAGATAGTCAGCGCGACTTCAATGGCTTCAACGAGACGATCAAAGCGTTCATCTAGTTCATGCAGCAAACGATAAGCCGTCACATCGGTATCGGGCATAGGGATATCCGCTGTTTAGGAGAGGGGGGCATCCTTGTCGGCTTGAGCCAGCAAGGTTTCCAGATCGGCTTCATCCATGGCCGATTCACCAGCAATGCGGTGAGACTCTTCCGCCCAGGCACCAAAGTCGATCAGTTGACAGCGCTTGCTGCAAAAAGGGCGGTAAGTGCTTTCAGGTGCCCATGCAACCGTTGTTCCGCATTGTGGGCAATTGACTTCAAGGGGAGCGTCATTAGCAGGGTGAGACATAAAAAATCCTGGATAAATAGTAAAATTCAGAGCGTACGATAAAAGCTGTCCAGCCGTTCGACCTGGCGTCGCATATGAGCCTGATCGCCGCTGTTATCTACTACGTCATCGGCTTTTGCCAGCCGCTGTTCCCGCGGTAATTGAGCGGCCAGAATGGCGTGTACCTGTTCTTCGCTGACGCCATCACGTGCCAGTGTGCGCGATAGCTGAAGCTCAGTGGGTACATCCACGACCAATGTACGCTCGACAAGCGCATCCTGGCCGGATTCGAACAGTAACGGTGAAACAAGCAGAACATAGGGCGCGCGCCTGGATAAAGCCGCAAGCTGGTCCGTCAAACGCTCTCTTATTCGAGGATGCGTTACTGACTCGAGCCACAGACGTTGGGCAGAATCTGAAAATACGCGCTCCCGCAAGGCGGCCCTATCAAGCGTGCCATCCGGTTTTGCAATGTTTTCACCAAAGTAGTCGATGATCAGAGCCAGCGCGGGCTCTCCGGGCTGTACTATCTCGCGCGCTACGTGATCGGCATCCACCCAGCCGGCGCCCAGCGCTTCGAAGGTGCTGGCAACCGTTGATTTACCTGAGCCGATACCACCGGTTAAGCCAATGATCATAGCTATCCTTGATACTTGCTAGAATCGACTATTTTACGCGCTTTCCTCTTAAAAGTCGGTACTTGCCAGCGGGTGAGTGTGTATAAGGGGCATTGGCGAGAATGCATTCGCTAGGCCGCAAATGAGACATAAAGCGCCAGCAGCTCGTTACCCACCAGCAAACATATCCAGCCTGCGATCGCCAGAAATGGCCCAAAGGGAAGGGGAGTGCCGCGTAAATGCGGATGAAGGGCCTGTGCAATGATGCCAATGATTGCGCCAAGACCCGCCGAGAGAATCAGCAGCAGCGGAAGGAGGCTCCACCCAAGCCACGCGCCCAGGGCCGCCAAAAGCTTGAAGTCCCCATACCCCATGCCCTCCTTTCCGGTTATCAGCTTGAATAGCCAGAAGAAGCTCCAGAGCACCAGGTAACCCCCCATTGCGCCAATGACTGCACTAGATAGCATGTAAGGCTGAAACAGCAAGTGGTAGAGCAGGCCGGCCCACAAGAGAGGGAGCGTAAGAATATCTGGCAGAAGGTAGGTTCGGAAATCGATAACCGCCAGGGCGAGAAGTGCCAGACAGGCGCCGTAGATAAAAAGGCTTGTCGTGCTGAGCCCATGAAGTAGCAAAACGGCCAGGGCCAATAAGCCGCCGCTAAGTTCAATCAGCGGATATTGCAGGCTGATTCTCCCCTGACAGTGGGCGCACCGCCCACGACGTTTGATCCAGCCGATCAGGGGCAGGTTATCGTGCCAGGCAATGGGATGTTCGCAGCGGGGGCAGAGTGAGTGCGGTAACGCCAGATTGAACCGGGGTGGCTGCTCATGGGCTAGCTCCAGCGCACTGCGCGCTTCTGAGCGCCACTGATTCATCAGCATCACAGGAAGACGAGTAATGACGACGTTTAGAAAACTGCCCAGGCAAATGCCCAGCATGAAAATGAGGATAGTCACCTCAAGAGGCGGTAGGCGCATGCTGCTCCCTTATTAAATAACCGTGCCTAAATCAAAAATGGGCAGATACATGGCGATGACAATGCCACCTACCAGCACTCCCAGGATAATGATGATAAGAGGTTCCATCAGGGAAGTGAGTGCATCCACCGCGTTGTCTACTTCTTCCTCGTGATACTCCGCAACACGGCGCAGCATGGTAGCAAGGGCGCCAGCCTCTTCGCCAATACTGACCATCTGCACCGTCAAGAGTGGAAACCGGTGGGTCATCTTCATGGACAGGTGCAGTGGTTGACCGGTGGCCACTTCCTGGCGAATTTGCCGTACCGCCTGCTCGTATACTCTATTGCCTGACGTGCCTGCGGCGGTTTCAAGGCCCTCAACCAGTGGAACGCCCGATGCAAACGTGGTGGCCAGCGTACGGGCAAAGCGTGCCACTGCCGCCTTGTTGACGATATTCCCGATAACAGGCAGTGCAAGCAAGGCGGTATCCAGACGATAAGCGAGCGGCGCTGTGCGTTGTGCTGCCCATCTGAGGAGCAGTATGACGGCCAAGATAGCGCCTGCAAGCGGTAACCAAAGCTGCTGGGTCAAGGTAGACAGCTCGACAATTAACTGTGTAAGGGCGGGCAGCTCGGCACCAAAGCTCTGAAACATGCCTTCAAACTGGGGCACCACCTTTACCAACAGCAGCAGTGTAATTCCGATACCAGCAATGAGTACGCAGGCAGGATACCAGAGGGCTTTTTTGACCCGCGCCTTGAGCGACTCCACCTTTTCCTTATAGGCAGCGTTTCTCTCCAGCATGCTCACAAGCGTTCCTGACTGCTCGCCAGCTGCTACCAGATGGATAAATAGTGAATCAAAATGCTGTGGGTAACGACGCAATGCTTGAGAAAAGCTCGTGCCGGAGGCCACATCGTCCGCTAATGCTTTTACAAGTATCATCATCGCGGGCTTTTTAAAACTTTCCGCTACCACGTTGAGGGACTGCAGCAAAGGAATGCCCGCCTGAATCATCGTGGCCATCTGGCGCGAAAAGAGCATGATATCGGCAGGTTTGATCGCGCCATGGATACGTACGCCGCCTGCTTTTCTGATGCTGCGTACATGAATATTTTGCCTGGTTAATTCAACGATGATATCAGCCTTGCAGTGGCCGATGCTTTCACCTTTCAGCGGTCGCGACTGATGCCCTGTGCCGGACCATTTCCAGCGATACAGGCGGGCAGCGCGCGTTTTACGGGTAGGCCTGGCCATTGCATCACTCCTTGGTAACACGGTTGATCTCTTCCAGGCTGGTTAAACCTTGCATCACGTAGTGAAAACCGCTTTGGCGAAGGCTCGGGTGCCCCTCTTTTCTTATCTGACGGTCAATCTCGAGGACTGATTCGTTGTGCATGATCTGCTTTTGCATGGATTCAGAAATAGGTACGACTTCGTAGATACCGATACGCCCTTTATATCCGTGCGTGCACTTTTTGCAGCCGACCGGACGATACAGTGCGGCATGCTCGATCTCTTGTTCGGTGAACCCTTCATGGCGCAGTACGTCAGGAGGAAGGGTGGCTGCGGTTTTACACGCGCCACATAGCTTACGGGCCAGGCGCTGGGCAATGACAAGAGTCACCGAGCTTGCAATATTGAACGATGAAACGCCTATATTCGAAAGACGCGCCAACGTTTGCGCCGCCGAGTTGGTATGTAAAGTCGACAGTACCAGATGACCGGTTTGCGCGGCCTTGACGGCAATATCCGCTGTTTCAAGATCGCGTATTTCACCTATCATGACGACGTCGGGGTCCTGACGCAGAAAGGCCCGCAGCGCGTTGGCAAAATCGAGTCCGATCTTGGGCAGTACGTTTACCTGGTTGATGCCAGCAACTTTTATCTCCACGGGATCTTCAGCAGTACAGATATTACGCTCCTGCTCATTAAGCAGCCCTATACCCGTATAGAGAGAAACCGTCTTGCCGCTACCCGTCGGTCCGGTAACCAGGATCATGCCCTGAGGCTGCCTCAGCGCGTGTTCGTAAAGTATTTGCTGACCATTTGTGAACCCCAGTTGCTCTATCCCGACGTGAATGGCTGCAGGATCAAGCAGTCGAAGGACTATCTTTTCGCCATGAACGGTGGGAAGTGAATTGATACGCAGGTCCAGCGCGCGATCGTGGGACAGCTTCAGCTTGATAGCTCCATCCTGAGGAAGACGGCGCTCGGATATATCCAGCCTTGCCATTATTTTCAAACGGGCAGCGATCTGGTTGCGCATTGAAAGCGGCGGGTTGGCAATCTCGATAAGCACGCCGTCAATGCGAAACCGGATTCGGTAATGGTGCTCGTAGGGTTCAAAATGAATATCCGAAGCGTTGCGGTCTATGGCATCCAGCAAGACCTTGTTGACGAACTCGACGACCGGGCCTTCTTCGGCATTTTGTAGCGTCTCTTCAAGCGAAAGATCCTCGTTGTCGGGCGTCAAGCTGCTGATGGTAATATCGGAAATCTTGTCCAGCGACGAGTAGCGGCTGTTGCTCAAGTAGCTGTTCAGCATCTCATCGAGCTGAGTGATAGGGGCCAGAACGCCTTCTACTCGTGCAGCATCAACCGCAAAGGCCAGTTCCCGAAGCTGGGGCAGCTGTGAAGGGCAGCTAATGGCAACGCTGAGTTGCCGGTTCTGTTGTGATAGCGGTAATACGCCAAGCGACTTAAGTAAATGACCGGGGAATGCATTGGCCGGCGGAAGTGCATCCAGCATTACCGCTTCCAGATCGATCAGTGGTAAACCATACTCTTCGGCGGCCACTGACGCTGCCGTTATGGCATCCAGCAGTTCGTGCTCAACCGCATAGCGTAACAGCGAAATGCCTAACTTTTCAGCGTCCGCTTGGGCTTGTATTGCCTGATCAAAGGTCAACAGCTCCCGTTTGAACAGATAAGTAGCGAAGCCTTGGATGCTCATCGTGAAACACGCGATATCGGCAACATGATGTGGCTACAAGTCATTGATTCAATTTTATTATTCATTTTGAGATTTGGACACTATTGCGGATGGCTGCAGTGCACTTATAGGCATCTTGAAATTACAGTTATACAAATATCCTAATCAAAACTATTGATTAAGTAAAATTAAATATGTATTAGTGATTCAAGAGAGATATCGAATGATAAGGGTAGGCCAGCGCGACCAGTTTTATTCGATAGCGCATTTAAAGCAGGGGGAATTTATGAGTACTCGCCAGACTGTCTATCACGAGAAGTGCATTCAAGACGGCTTCACATTGATCGAGCTCATGGTAGTGATTGCAATCATTGGCGTGCTGATGGCCGTCGCCGTGCCCCAGTATGGCAATTACATGGATAAGGCATCGCTGCGCGCTTGTGAAGGTGAGCTGGCCTCTTATCGTAGCATGGTGTTGACCAGCCATTCCTTGACCCAGTCAGCCGAGGTAGAGGCTCCCGTAGGTTTTAAATTTCAGGCGTGCAATATTGAAGATAACCGTCGGCAGCCGTTGGCTAGCGCTTTTTCCAATAGTAATGATCTTGAAGGGGAGATCACCACGAATCGTCCCAATGCAGGAGGTATCACGATTGAAGGCGGGAGTATAAAATCAGAAAAATAGCGCCATGAAGCAAGAAGTCGAGCATATGGCAGGTATGGTTCATGCACTTATCGCCTTTTGTGGCATGAATGCATGCATAATTTTGTGATTAGACTAGATTTAAAAAGAGGCCTCAAAAGGTAGTGTCCTGCCATCTCTCCAGGAACCAGGAGGTTCAAATGCGAAAGTGGATTTTACTGGCGATTTTTAACTGGCTGCGTAAGCCAGCCAATCGGCAGAAGGCGAAAAATGCCTGGAGCAAGTATCGTGGTGGAAGCCGCACGCGCACCTCTCCGCAGCGCCCCCAATCCCGTAGCACGCCCGCCCGGCACTCTGACGAATTTGATAATCGGCGCTAAGCCGCTTATCAAGATATTCATCTCTTGAAGAACGTGTAAATATAAAAAAACCGCCGCTCGGTTTTACCCGTAAGCGGCGGTTTTAAATAAACCTGGTCGGAGTGACAGGATTCGAACCTGCGACCTTTGCAACCCCATTGCAACGCGCTACCAAGCTGCGCCACACTCCGATGTCCTGTTAAGCATTTGCCTCAAGACGGTGCGTATACTATCGCTTTCTCGATCAAATGAAAAGCCCTTTTTGCGCTTTCTTTTCAAGTATTTGCCATATCGGTGCTTCAACCGGCTAAAGCGTGTCCAGGGTTTACTTGGCGTCGAGTAACAGCTGCTTCATTGCGTCGTAGATACCTGACGCGGCCACCAGCAGCTCGTTGGGGTATAGGTCGGCAGGGACACCCGCAGGTATCTCTCCCAAGTGGCCCACACGCGCACCGGCTTCACGCGCAATCAACCAGCCCGCTACAAAATCCCAGGGTGACACCGTTTCGTAGTAAGCATCCAGGCGACCGCAGGCCACGTCACACAGATCAAGTGCCGCAGCGCCGTTGCGGCGTACATCACGGCAATGAGCCAAAACCGCGAATAGCCTGGGCATCAACGCCTGACGCGCCTCCTTCTGGTAGGGGAAACCCGTACCTACAAGCGTTTCGGCCAGCGTTGACACATTGCTCGACGTAATACGCTGTTGATTGCAGAAAGCGCCCGACCCTTCGGCTGCACTGAAGGTTTCTTGAAGAAAGGGGGCATGCACCACGCCAACCTTGGTAACGCCATTTTCCATCCAGCCAATGGATACCGCCACGTGACGCAAACCCTGGGCAAAGTTGACGGTGCCATCGATGGGATCGACCACCCAAAGTGCAGTCGTCTCGGTATTCAGCGCTCGATCAGGGGAAAGCTCCTCGCTTAAAAGCGCTTCTCCAGGGAAATGCTTGTTCAGCCGCGCCTTTATCAGTTTATCAACGGCGACGTCGACATCGGTGACAAGCTCTTCATCAGCTTTGAGGCGCTTGGAAAAGGATTGATTCGCGCGGGCTTCACGAATCAGCTCTCCAGCCTCTTCGGCAATGGAAATGGCCAGGGTCAAGCGCTCTTGCAGGGTGGGCATGCTGTATTCCTTACATTGCTTTAACTAAACCGACTAGCATACTCCCACACTATGACTTTTTGAGTCACGGGGCTCGATCATGCATTCACCCATTGGCCTTTAGCGACGCAGTGCATCGACAACGATATCGACCACTACGCGCGTGGCGGCTTCGATGAGGATGACGTCGGCACCTACGCGCTCCCACTCATAGCCGGGGTAGTGGGGCAGCTGTGCCACCAGCGCACCATCGAAACGTTTGGCAATACCTGGGGGCAAGGGTTTGCCGCGTTCGATTTGCCGTTGAATACCGGGCGGTAGGGGTTCTGCAGAAGGTGCATCATATTGACGAAGCAGACGTACCAGTTCACGTTCATTGATGCGCGGCAAATCTACCTGAGAGCTGGCGCGTTCGCCGTTTGAGTGGCGTGCTCCTCTAGGGTGGTGCTCACCATCATGTCCCTGTTGATGGCGCGCACCGTGTGCCGGAGCATGAGCAGGCTGGGCAAAGGCACTATCAGCCATCAGCACCATGCTCAAGGCTCCTATGAAAACCTGAATTTTTTGCCACTTCATGGAAAGCTCCTGGACTTGCGAAGAAACGTTAAGTCTAGAGAGAAAAAACGGTGGGAGTGTGGAAAGAAAATGGTTATTAAAGGCAAGATAATCGCCAGCGGCATGGTCTAGGATTGAACGTACGCTCTCATAACGGATCCATATAGTGCTAGGCTCCTAGAAAGGGCTTTGCTAAAAGAACGTTGCATCTACCAAGTGCTATTGAACTCTTCAAAGGAGCACGATATGGATCGAATCTTTGCCTGGGACGATCATCGAAGCCAAGTGGTATACCGTATCCCTGGTCATACTCATAAGGATGGGCGTGAAGATAGTGATCTTGCGCCAGTATGGTTGCCTGCCGAAGAAACCGACCTGCCCGAAGGGGTAAGTGTGGGAGACTTGAGAAAGGTAAAAGTCGAAGAGTAGTGCTTGGGTCGGGCGCTGATGGGTAAATATGGACGATTAATCAGCGCCTGATGAAGCAATCAAGCAATCAAGCAATCAAGGTGTCAGGATATCAAGGATCTTGACTTCATAATGATCCTCGTTGACCGCGACTACCTTGAAGATAACGTCTCTCGTTATTCTATTATGCTCGTTGCGGTTATCCTGAAGGCCGTAATGCTCTTTCTCGTCTCCTACAGAAAGCGTTTCCTTGACCTCGGCTTTAGGAAGTATCAGCACGTCATCGATCATTATGGACATTGTCTCTCTCCTTGTTGGCGACCACTCGACTCAACATCTGACTTTCAAAAGGGTGTTTGGTTGCGATAGGGCAGACAAGTTTATGAAGCAGTAAACGACTTTAATACTTATTAACGACTTGCTGCCGAAAAAGGGTACAAGCAGGCGCTACAAAAAACGCCAGGCTCAATGGCGCTGGCGATAATAGGTACTGGGAGGCGGTTACGCTGGATTACTCATCGGACTCATGGTCCGCCAGAGCGGCCGCAATGGCTTCTTCCCACTGGCCTTCAGAGAGCTCCCAGTGCTCCATTTCAGCTTTGTCGGCAGGCCCTTCAGAGGCCGCGCGTAGCTCTTCGGCAGAGCTGCTTTCATAGCGGTGCTTGGCAAAGGCTTTTATCTTGCCGTCACGTAACTGGTCGATCATCAACATAGTGATTTCCTTTCCTTGGTCGTTGAAAATTGAAAGCGCGGTGCATGAATAAGGTTTCGAGCAGGTCCACTTGCTACCTGGCGCCTGCTTCTCATGAAATCCTTTTCAGTGTAGCGGGTTTGAGTTTTTTTGCTTGTATTGCCTGAGTTTACCGAACGCCTATCCGGATAAGATGTCCGCCACGATTTTAATGGCAATACCGCCAAGCAATAACATGATCAGGTTATCGAACCACTGGTGTGGCAAGCGCTTGCCCAGCTGTGTCCCTAGCGGCATGGTCAGTAAAATGATCAGCAGGGCTGCCACACTATAAAGCGAGCGTTCAAGCGTCAGAATACCGGCGCTGAGCAGGGCGGGGATCTGTACGATGGTAATCGAGGTGAAAAATACCGAGATAGAGCCGATGAACACAGGCCTTTCAAGACGCATGGCGTTCAAGAAAGTGATGGAGGCCGGTGCCGACATTCCGGCGGCCCCTTGCAGAACGCCGCCCAGCAAGCCGGCCGGAATGACGATACGTGAAGCGGCAGAGTAGGAAAGTGCAAACTGGCGGTTGGTGAGCTTGATCAGTAGATACAGAATAATGGCCCCCGCCACGCCCATCGACAGCAGCTCCGGCGACAGCACCACCAGCCCCCAGGTGCCCACAAGAATGCCGATGGCGCCAGCCAGAGAAAAAGCGACAAGAAAGCGAAGCGGCAATAAATGCCGGCGAAACTGCCAGATCTGAACCATGTTCGTGAACAGGTTGGGCGCTACCAGCAGGGCGATGGCCAGTTTGACGTCGTAAAGCATGGTCAGTACCGGAACGACCAGCACGGGAACGCCGGAGCCAATGGCACCCTTGACGATACCGGCTGCAAGAAGCGTAAGCAGGGCGATTAGCAACGGCGTATTCTCGACAGGCAACGCCCGCCAGACGCGGAGCGACTAGCGGGCGTGCGGGTTTATCCTGATAGCAGACTCACTTTAACACGTAGCAGGGCGTATACGGCTGACCGTCGAGCTTCATGCGCCCCTGAGCGACAAACGAGCTAAGCAGCTCATCCAGACGCTGCATTAAAAGCGGCTCGGCAGTGAGGACGAAGGGGCCGTGGGCTTCAATGGCACGAATGCCTTGTTCCTTGACGTTACCCGCCACGATACCTGAAAACGCGCGACGCAGATTGGCCGCCAGTTCGTGCTTGGGCTGTTCGCGATGTAGTGCCAGGCTGCGCATGGCCTCATGGGTCGGCTCGAAAGGGGCCTGGAACTCACGGGCTATGGTCAACCGCCAGTTGTAGTAGAAGGCGTCCTGCTGATGGCGGCGGAACTCCTTAATGGTATTAATGCCTTCACGCATCTTGCGCGCCACGGCCACCGGGTCACCGGTGATGATGGTGTAGTACTGGCGAATCTCCTCGCCCAGGGTATAAACCAGGAATTCGTCGATTTTCTGAAAGTAAGCGGCCGAGTCTGCAGGGCCCGTAAAAATGAGCGGGAAGGGTGTTTCGCTATTCGCCGGATGGAGAAGTATGCCCAGCAGGTAAAGAATCTCTTCAGCCGTGCCTACCCCACCGGGGAAAACGATGATGCCATGGCCCAGGCGAACAAACGCTTCCAGGCGCTTTTCGATATCGGGCATGACCACCAGCTCGTTGACAATAGGATTGGGTGCTTCTGCAGCAATGATGCCCGGCTCTGAAATTCCAAGATAGCGGCCGTCCTTGCGGCGCTGCTTGGCATGGGCCACGTTGGCTCCCTTCATGGGGCCTTTCATGGCACCCGGGCCGCAGCCGGTGCAGATATCCAGGTCGCGCAGCCCGAGGTGGTAGCCTACGTCCTTGGAGTATTCGTACTCTTCACGCGAGATAGAGTGTCCACCCCAGCACACCACCAGGCTCGGGTCGCGCCCGGGCTTCAGCGTGCCCGCCTTGCGCAGAATATGAAACACCGCGTTGGTAGTACCTTCTCCGGTGCTCAAGTCAAACCGGTCGTGGTGCTGGATCTCATTATAGACATACACGATATCGCGAATAATCGAGGAAAGATGTTCACGGATACCGCGGATCATCTGGCCATCCACAAACGCTTCGGCCGGGGCGTTGGTGAGTTTCAAGCGAATGCCTCGATCCTGTTGCAGGACTTCGATATCGAAGTCTTTGTAGGCTTCCAGAATGGCAACACTATCATCGGTGGGTCTGCCGCAGTTCAGCACGGCGAGCGCACAGCGGCGCAATAGATCGTGCAGGCCGTTTTGCGATGTACTTTGTAACCGATTGACTTCGTGCTGAGACAGGACTTCCAGACTTCCTTCTGGAGAGATAATGCTGGAGATCGTCGCGCGGGGTTGAATAGTCTGGGTCATTAGTTCGCCGTTTCCTGGTCGTTTTGCATCTATTGGCATACTACCACGCAAGGCCAGGGGGTACAGGGCCACCAGGGCTAATCCTAATTGTGCTACCCTATAGCCAAAATGAGCATATACGGTGGCTGACAAGGATGGCGTTTTATCATGTTTAACGCGCTCTATTTTCGAACGTTTATCACGTTGGTAGAGACCGGCAGTTTTACCCGCACTGCGCAGCGCCTGGAAATGACCCAGCCGGGTGTGAGCCAACACGTTCGCAAGCTGGAAAACTATCTCGATAAAACCCTGCTGGAACGTAAAGGGCGCAGCTTTACGCTAACGGAGACCGGTCGCCGAGCTTATGACTACGCACTCAAGCTGTTTGCCGAGCATGAGCAGTTTCGCCATGGGCTGGATGATGATTCGCTGGATAGCGGTGAATGCCGGATAGCCTCGCCGGGCAGTGTCGGGCTCATGTTCTATCCGTTTATTCTAGGGCAGCAGCAGATGCACCCTAACTTGACGGTCAATTACAGCTTCGCTTTTAACCACGAAATCGTGAATGACCTGCTGGAAGGGCGATACGATATCGGTATCGTGACCGAAGCGGTCAATCATCCAGAACTTACCTGTACGCTGTGGCATAAAGAGCCGCTCTGTCTGGTCGTGCCTGCAGATTTTGCCGGCAATACGCTGTCCGAGTTGATGGGCATTGGCTTTCTCAACTACTACGATGGGATCAATCACGCCAACGCATTATTGCGTGCGAATTACCCGGAAGAGTTCCGCTCGATGACGCATTTCCGTTACCAGGGGTTCACCAACGAAGTCAGCATGGTGCTGGATGCGGTGGCCCGCGGGTTAGGATTCACGGTGGTATCGCTGCTGGTGTTGGAAACATCGCCCTGGCAGCGTCAGGTAAAAGCACTCCCGCTTCCTCATGCAGTCAACGAAGAGCTGTATCTACTGCGTCGGCGTGATTCCGTACTGCCCAAGCGGTACGAAAAGCTCCTGGAGGGATTTTACCGACAGCGCATTCAGGAGCGAACGCCTCAGCTACCCGAGTAAACGGATAGCTGAGAGTTTCAGGTATTACGCGATGGGTCAGTGGCGATATTCATCGATGCTGGGGCACGAGCAGATCAGCTGTCGATCGCCAAACACGTTATCTACCCGGTTGACGGTCGGCCAATACTTGGCCGCTGTGACGGCTTCGCTTGGGAAAGCGCCGAGCTTGCGATCATACGGGCGCTCCCACTGGCTATCCATGATATCTGCCTGGGTATGTGGTGCGTTGACCAGCGGGTTGTTTTCCAGCGGCCATTCACCCGCCTCAATACGCTTGATCTCTTCGCGGATTGCGATCATGGCGTCGCAGAAACGATCAATCTCGTAAAGTGACTCGGACTCCGTAGGCTCGATCATCAGCGTACCCGGTACCGGGAACGACATGGTGGGCGCGTGGAAACCGTAATCCATCAGGCGCTTGGCAATATCTTCTTCACTGATGCCCGATGCTGCCTTGAGCGGGCGAATATCGATAATGCACTCATGCGCCACATGGCCATTGGCACCGCGATACAGAATGGGGTAAGCCTCTTCCAGGCGCTTGGCAATATAGTTGGCATTCAAAATGGCCAGCTCGGTGGCCTCGCGTAGGCCGCGTGCGCCCATCATCTTGATGTAAGCCCAGGAGATAGGCAGGATCGAGGCGCTGCCAAAGGCCGCCGCCGATACCGCGCCGCTCGCTTCATTGACACCATTGATAGGCGTGACCACATGGTTGGAAACGTGAGGCGCCAGGTGCGCCTTGACGCCAATCGGGCCCATGCCGGGGCCACCGCCGCCATGAGGAATGCAGAACGTCTTGTGCAGGTTCAGGTGGGATACATCGCCACCGAAATCGCCCGGGCGGGTCAGCCCGACCTGGGCATTCATGTTGGCGCCATCCACGTAAACTTGCGCACCGTGCTGGTGGACAATTTCGCACACCTTGCGCACGTGAGACTCGAATACCCCGTGAGTGGACGGGTAGGTGATCATGATCGCCGAGAGCTGATTACTGTGCCTGGCAGCCTTGTCGGTGAGGTCATCGATATCGATATTGCCGTTCTGATCACACTCCACCACGACAACGTCCATGCCCACCATGGCAGCCGTTGCCGGGTTGGTGCCGTGCGCCGAGCTTGGGATCAGGCACACGTTACGGTGTGATTCACCTTGCGCCGCCTGATAACGGCGAATGGCCAGAAGACCCGCATATTCGCCTTGGGCGCCGGAGTTGGGCTGCATGGAAATGTGATCGTAGCCGGTAATTTCCACTAGAAAGGCAGCCAGCTCATCGATCATCTGATGATAGCCTGCCACCTGGTCACGCGGCGCGAACGGGTGCAGGTGGGCAAACGCCGGCCAGGAGACCGGAATCATCTCACTGGTCGCGTTCAGTTTCATGGTGCACGAACCCAGCGGAATCATCGCGTGGGCCAGGGAAAGGTCCTTGTTTTCCAGCCGCTTCAAGTAGCGCAACATCTCCGTTTCGCTGCGATAACGGTTGAAGGTCGGGTGGCTCAAGAAGTCGCTTTCACGCTGGCAGGCGCCGGGGATGCCGGTAGTGCCATTGGCAATAATCTGCTCATCCAGCGCGGCTACCGAAAGCCCGTGTTCGTCAGCCAGCAGTACGTCGAACAGCGTGGTCACATCGTTGGCGGTGGTGGTTTCATCAAGGCTTACGCCCACATCACCATTGGCAAAATAGTGTAGGTTGATATCGTGGGTCATGGCGCGGCCATGAATCTTGCCGGCATCCACACCCGTCAGGCGCAGCGTATCAAACCAGCTGTCGTGAGCCAGCTTGACACCTGCCTGGCCCAGGCCTTGTGCCAGCACCGTCGTCAATCGATGCACGCGGCTGGCAATCTTGCGCAGGCCTTCGGCGCCATGGTAGGTAGCGTAGAAGCCGGCGATGTTGGCAAGCAGCGCCTGGGCGGTGCAGATATTGGATGTGGCCTTTTCGCGGCGGATGTGCTGCTCGCGAGTTTGCATGGCCATGCGCAGCGCCGTATTGCCGCGGCTATCCTTGGATACGCCGATGATACGCCCGGGAATCGAGCGCTTGAGCTTGTCCGAGGTGGCAAAGAACGCCGCGTGCGGGCCGCCAAAGCCCATGGGCACGCCAAAGCGCTGCGAGTTGCCGATCACGATATCGGCACCCAGTGCGCCTGGTTCTTTAAGCAGTACCAGGCTGAGCAGGTCGGATGCCACACAGGTCATGACGTTGCGCTCGGCGGCGGCGTCCAGCAGCGGCTTCAGGTCGTGCACCTCACCGCTGGCGGAAGGGTACTGAACAAGCGCGCCGAAGACATCGTGGTCGGCAAGTTCTTTCGCCGGGCCGCTGATCAGCTCGAAGCCAAAAAATGCCGCGCGGGTTTTTACCACGTCCAGGGTCTGGGGGAAGATATCGTCGGCAACAAAGAAGGCATTGGATTTGCTCTTCTTGTTGCTGCGCTTGCACAGCGCCATGGCTTCAGCCGCCGCGGTCGCTTCATCAAGCAGGGAGGCGTTGGCAAGCTCCATGCCGGTCAGGTCCATGATGACCTGCTGGAAATTCAGCAGGCCTTCAAGGCGCCCTTGGGAAATTTCCGGCTGGTAGGGCGTGTAGGCGGTATACCAGCCCGGGTTTTCCAGCACGTTGCGCTGAATGACCGCCGGCATATAAGTACCGTAATAGCCCTGCCCTATATAGCTCTTGGTCACACGGTTCTGGCGCGCCAGCTGGCTCAGGTACTCAAGCGCTTCGGCCTCGCTGCGCGGCTCATCCAGGTCAAGCTCGCGGCCCAGGCGGATATCGCTGGGCACGGTCTGCTCGATCAGATCTTCCATGCCCTTTAAGTTGAGCACTTTTAACATGGTTTCCACGTCGGCCGCATCGGGGCCGTTGTGACGTTTGATAAAAGCATCGTGGTCGGCCAGTTCGGCCAGGCGGCGTGTTTCAAAAGGCATGGGAAGATTCCGAGCGTGAAAGAGAAACTTTGCAGGGGCATTACTTAAGGAGCCTGCGGTTTAGGGCAGGCTCCAGAATCATTCTTAGTCGTCAGCGCTTAACGTGGCCTGATAGGCATCAGCATCGAGCAGAGCATCCAGGTTCTTGTCGTCAAGGCGCACCTTCATGATCCAGCCGCCTTCGTAGGGGGCTTCGTTGACCGTTTCCGGCGCGTCTTCCAGCGCTTCATTGACCTCGATCACTTCACCGGTTACCGGTGAGTAGAGATCTGAAGCGGCTTTAACCGATTCGATGACACCAAACTCTTCGCCTTGGGTCAGGGTCTGGCCAACTTCAGGCAGCTCGACAAATACCACATCGCCAAGTGCTTCTTGAGCATGGTCGGTAATACCTACACTGACCGTGCCGTCCTGATGATCAAGTACCCACTCGTGACTTTTAGCGTAACGAAGATTCGAAGGAAGGTTGCTCATGGTGATTCCCTTTATGAAACAAATGTCTGGACAGGTGAATACTAGCGCTTGTCGCCACTCTTGGCGACTGCTTGCAGGCCAGGCAACGGGCAAGTTTTGGCGTATGTTAACGTGTTTCTGATTGGAAACAAATTTCTCCATCGAGAAAATATGGCACCGCCCGGCAATTTCTGTGGCAACAAGGCTGAGCCCATAACTGCGCCGATTGCTCATTTGCCATACAGATACGGTATTAACATAGAAGAGCACCAAGCAAATGGTGTAAAACATAAAAGGGTTTCGCCCAAGCGTTTGAATAGTGCTTTCATGAGGCTAAGCAAGGCACGACGCTGGGTAGACAACATAAGGCTGAATGTCGGCAGGATGACTGTCAAACACCTATAAAAAGCGAACTAACAGGGTTAAGGAGAAACGTGTGGAAACTTTAAATAGCCTCTTCGGGGCAATCAATGGGGTGGTGTGGGGCCCGTTGATGTTGATCCTGCTGCTGGGCGTCGGGATCTATCTGCAAATTGGACTGAAACTGATGCCGATCAGAAAGCTCGGCATGGGTTTCAAGCTAATGTGGCAGGGACGTGATGCCAAACCAAGCCAGAAGCCAACGGCGGATAGCGCGGCGGAAGAGGGGGAAATCTCGCCTTTCAACGCGCTGATGACGGCCCTTTCAGCCACCATTGGTACCGGTAATATTGCCGGCGTTGCGACCGCGATTGCATTGGGCGGCCCGGGCGCTGTTTTCTGGATGTGGATTACCGCGCTGGTCGGCATGGCTACCAAGTTCTCAGAAGCGGTGCTCGCCGTGCGCTACCGTGAAACTGACAACACGGGCTACCACGTGGGCGGCCCGATGTTCTACATCAAGAATGGTCTGGGCAAGAAGTGGTTGTGGCTGGCCGGGCTGTTCTCGTTCTTTGGTGCCGTGGCGGCGTTTGGTATCGGCAACACCGTGCAGTCCAACTCGGTAGCGGATGCCATGGACGCCACCTTCGGCGTACCCCATTGGCTGACAGGCGTTGTCATCATGGTGCTGGCGGGTGCGGTCATTCTTGGCGGTATCAAGCGTATCGCCAAGGTGGCCGGCAAGCTGGTGCCCATCATGGGCATTGCCTACGTACTTGCGGGCCTTGTGGTGCTGATCATCAATGCCGGCCAGATTGGCGAGGCCTTTGGTCTGATTTTCTATTACGCCTTCAACCCCATGGCTGCCGCTGGCGGTTTTGCCGGGGCTGCGGTAATGGCCGCCATTCGTTTTGGCGTGGCGCGCGGTATCTTCTCCAACGAAGCGGGGCTGGGAAGTGCGCCTATCGCCCACGCCGCCGCTAAAACCAAGAACCCGGTGCGCCAAGGGCTGATCGCCATGCTGGGCACCTTTATCGATACCATCATTGTGTGCACCATTACGGCACTGGTCATTCTGACCTCGACGGTCTGGCAGACCGGTGAAGAGGGAGCTTCATTGACAGCGCTCTCCTTTGATCAGGCGCTGCCTGGATTCGGTAATCCGATTGTCGCCATTGCGCTGGCCATCTTTGCGTTTACCACCATTCTTGGCTGGTCGTTTTATGGCGAGAAATGTTTCCAGTTCCTGTTCGGTACGCGCTCCATCATGCTGTATCGCGTGTTGTTCGTACTGGCCATTCCGCTGGGGGCGATTGCGCAACTGGGCTTTATCTGGCTGATGGCGGATACCTTCAACGCCATGATGGCCATTCCCAACTTGATTGCGCTGGCGCTGCTGTCACCGGTGGTGTTCAAGCTGACCAAGGATTACTTTGCCGGCAAGGAAGTCCTGCCGGGCGAAGCACTGGACCACGACAAGTAAGCTGCGATGAGTGCCGTAAAGTGACGTTCACGCACTGACTGAATCGGGAAGCCAGGCTTCCCGATTCTTGTTTAATCAAGGAACTATCATGAACGATTTGAAGCATACGCCGCTGCACGCACTGCACCTGAAGCTGGGCGCGAAAATGGTACCCTTCGCCGGGTATGAGATGCCCGTGCAGTACCCGCTGGGCGTCAAGAAAGAGCACGAGCATACGCGCCAGCAGTGTGGGCTGTTCGACGTATCGCACATGGGGCAGATTCTGATTTCAGGGCCGGATACGGCCAAGGCACTGGAAACCCTGATTCCCGCCGATCTGGCAGGCCTCAACGAAGGCCAGCAGCGCTACGGGCTGTTTACCAGCACCGAGGGCGGCATCATCGATGACTTGATGGTGGTCAACGCAGGCGAGCATTTCTATCTGGTCGTGAACGCCGCGTGCAAGGACCAGGATTTGGCCCATCTGCGCACTAACCTGGGCTCTACCCATGAAATCGAGCCGTTGGATCGTGGTCTGCTGGCGCTACAGGGCCCGCAGGCGCACGTCGTGATGCAGCGCCTTTGTCCTGAGGCCTGTGAGCTGGTATTCATGCAGCATCAGCGCTTCACCATTGCCGGATGCGATGTATGGGTGAGCCGCAGCGGCTACACGGGTGAAGACGGCTTCGAGATTTCCGTATCGGCCAATGACTGCGAAGCTTTCGCCGAGCGCCTGCTGGCCGAGCCGGAAGTGGAGGCGATTGGCCTGGGCGCACGCGATTCGCTACGCCTTGAAGCCGGGCTCTGCCTGTACGGGCACGATATGGATACGTCTACCACGCCCGTCGAGGCGGGGCTGATCTGGGCGATCGGCAAGCCGCGCCGTCATGGCGGTGAGCGTTCGGCGGGTTTTCCGGGGGCGGATCTGATTCTGCATCAGGTGGATACCAAGGACCATATGCGCAAGCGCGTAGGACTTCTGGCAGAAGGCCGTGCGCCGATTCGTGAAGGTGCCGTGCTGGTCGATGAAGCCGGCAATCAGGTGGGCGAAGTCACTTCAGGCACGTTTGGGCCAAGTGTGGGTAAGCCGGTTGCGATGGGGTATGTCAGCCGCGACTTCGAGGCACCCGGGAGCAGCGTATTCGCCGAGGTACGTGGCAAGCGACTGCCCATGATGGTAACGGCCATGCCCTTTATAAAACCGGGCTACTATCGCGGTTAAGGCTGGTATTTGGTACGACCAAAAAAGCCCCTGATAACAGGGGCTTTTTCGTATCCATTACGCTCTCACTAGCGAAGCACCTGGCGCGGGTCAACCGGTTTGCCGCCCTGGCGCAGGTCAAACAGCAGATCGTAGCGCTGGCTGGTGCTGCTTTGGCCAACGTCACACAGTGCTTCGCCGGTTTTTACCTGCTGGCCTACCGACACCAGCGTGCGTTCACACAGCGCGTACACCGTCTGAAGGTTATCTGCATGGTGCACGATCACCACTTCACCCAGCTGGCGCATACCGTTGGCAAAACGTACTTCGCCAGGCGCTACCGCCTGCGCCTTGGCGCCGGCCTGGGTGGCCAGCAGCATCGGTTGCAGCGTGCCCCGATCATCGGCGCCAAACCGCCGTACGATGCGGTAATCCTCAAGCGGCCAGGGCCAGCGTCGCGCCGAAGCTGGCAGCGATGCCGGTGCTTGCGCAGGTGCCGCAGGGCGGCTGCTGGCGGTACTGCCTGAAGATGACGAGCCGCCACTGGAGGATCCACTGCGCGGCGCGCTACCGGAAAGCGGCACGCTGACGACCTGGCCGACTTTCAGCGCCGTGGGCGAAGTGCCGGGGTTGGCGCTCTGGATCCGCCCGCTGGTGGTGCCAAAGTGTCGTGCCACGCTTGAGTAGGTGTCCCCGGCGCGTATCTGATAGCGGTAGGGGCCGCCTGAGGGCGCGCGCTCATTCTGGGTAGGAATCAGCAGGCGCTGACCAACGGCTAGACGCTTGGCATTCACGCCTGGATTGAAGCGCTCCAGACGCTCCAGGGGCACGTTGGCCCGGTTAGCCAGTTTGCCGAGCGTATCGCCGCGCTGAACTTCCACCCAGTTGCCGTTGAGCTGGCTTGTATTATTGGTGGGTATCGCATTGACGCGCTGGCTCGATTGAGACGACCCGGCGCATCCCGACAGCAGGCTGATTAATAAGCAGGCGCCCAGCCAACCGATTAATCGTGATCGGTTTGACTGTCCAACAGGGCATCTTTTTCCTGCCAGAGTGAATTGATCCATGCGTGGAAGCGTTCCTTGTGCTGCTTTTCGTCGTGGTGGTTGGATTCGTACATCCACTGAGGAATGGCCAGCTGCCTGGCATGAAGCGTAACCGGTGCTTCCTGGCCGCATAAAAATCCCCAAAAGGTCGGCGACGGATTAGCGTAACTGATCGTCACGTCTAGAATACCATTCAATTGGTCACCAAGCAGGCTAAGTACCTGGGAAATTCCGCCTGCCTTGGGGCGCAATAGGTGTTGATACGGGCTTTGCTGCGCATCGCGTTTGGCGGGCGTGAACCGGGTACCTTCAACAAAGTTGAAGATGGCGATGGGCGCATGGCGCGCCTGGCGGCACATCAGCTCGGTCGACTGGCGATCAATGGTGGCAAGCTTGGGGTTGGCCTCAATCTGCTCACGGGTGAAGCGGCGCATGAAGGGAAACTCAAGCGCCCAGAAGGCAAGCCCCACAATCGGAATCCAGATCAGCTGGCGCTTGAGAAAAAAGCGCGGCATGGGTACACGCCGATGTACGGCCATCAGCAGAATGAATATATCGGTCCAGCTGCGGTGGTTGGAGATGACCAGCCACCACTGGTCGGGGCTCAAGGAGTCCGGCACTGAAAACGCTACCCGGGGCTTCAGCCAGCGCTTCATCCACCATAGATTTACCCCGATCCAGTTCAGTGCCACAGCGCAAAGTGCTTTCAGAACCCATGCCCTGTAGCGCTGCCCCGGAACGATCACTTTCAGTAAGGTCAGGGCGATGAGTGGAACGCCCCAGAAAAGTGTATTGAGCGTAAGCAGCAAGATGCTGACCATGCCCGTGAAAATAGCCATGCCGCTTCCCTAAAAAATCAACAATAATAAATGCTAATGGATCAAACCCATATTGCCTAGCGAAAGCCGTCTTGACGGCGCTGGTATAGAGGAGGTTAGGCTAGACGTCTTGAAAAAAAGTAACTTACCAGATAAGTGACGAAGAACAATACCGGGATGCGCAGCAAGCTCTCTACATCAATGAACGACAACAAGGCGAGGCATGACCATGGCAGGATTCGACAAGCGTGTTGCTTCCTACGAAGAAGCGATGGAAGGCATTGAAGATGGAATGACCGTGCTGGCCGGCGGGTTCGGACTATGCGGCATCCCTGAAAACCTGATAGCAGAAATCAAACGGCGTGGGGTCAAGAACCTGACGGTTGCTTCCAATAACTGCGGTGTGGACGGGTTTGGCCTGGGGGTGCTGCTTGAAGATCGCCAGATCAGCAAGATATTCGCCTCCTATGTGGGCGAAAATGCCCTCTTCGAGCAGCAGATGCTCAATAATGAAATTGAAGTCGTGCTGACTCCCCAGGGCACGCTGGCCGAAAGAATGCGTGCAGGCGGTGCCGGGATTCCGGCGTTTTACACGGCCACCGGCTACGGCACGCCGATCGGTGAAGGCAAGGAAGTGCGCGAGTTCAACGGTCGCCACTACATCCTGGAAGAGGCGTTGGTGGGCGATTTCGCTATCGTGAAAGGTTGGAAGGCAGACCGCTACGGCAATGTCGTGTATCGCCATACCGCCCAGAACTTCAATCCCCTGGCCGCCACAGCCGGCCGAATTACCGTTGTTGAAGTCGAGGAAATTGTCGAGCCAGGTGAGCTTGAGCCAAGCCAGATCCATACGCCGGGCATCTACGTGGACCGCATCATCCAAGGCTCCTTTGAAAAGCGTATCGAAAAGCGCACGGTGCATGGTGCCTAGCACCGGAAGCAGTAAGCGACTTGCTCAATTTTCTCAACGTCTAGTAACGAGGTAGTCACCATGGCTTTGACACGTGAACAGATGGCGCAGCGCGTGGCGCGCGAACTGGAAGATGGCTTCTATGTAAACCTGGGTATCGGCATTCCCACTCTGGTCGCCAACTACATTCCTGAAGGAATGGACGTCATGCTTCAGTCGGAAAACGGGCTGCTCGGCATGGGTCGCTTTCCCACTGAAGAAGAACTCGATGCCGACATGATCAATGCAGGCAAGCAGACCGTTACCGCTCGGCCCGGGGCCGCGATTTTTTCATCCGCCGAGTCCTTTGCCATGATTCGAGGTGGCCACGTGGATCTGACGGTGCTGGGCGCTTTCGAGGTGGATCAGGAGGGCAACATTGCTTCCTGGATGGTGCCGGGCAAGCTGATCAAGGGAATGGGGGGCGCCATGGATCTGGTCGCTGGCGCTGAAAACATCATCTGCACCATGACCCATGCCTCCAAGTACGGTGAGTCGAAGCTGCTCGAGAAATGTACGCTGCCATTGACTGGAGCTGGCTGCATCAGCCGGGTGCTGACCGATCTTGCTTATCTTGAAATCAAGGACGGTGCCTTTGTGCTCAAAGAGCGCGCTCCGGGCGTCAGCGTCGAGGAAATTATCGAGAAAACCGCAGGCAAGCTTGTCGTGCCGGATCACGTGCCTGAAATGACATTTGTTGAAGAGTAACCTTCATGTCGTGCCGCGGCCCTCAGGGGCCGCTTTCCTTCAAGCCACTTCACACCGTGCATGGGACGGAAGCAGTATCTGTGCGATGCGCTCCGTACCCGCCTCTACCTGCTTCTGAGTCAGCGCCAGCCCGCCAAGACAAAGGCGGTGTTCGTCGCCTTCGCTGAAGACGACACGCTGTGGCATGGCCGGGTAGAAGCAGTGCTCGATGAGGGGAGAAAGGGAAAACACGCCGTTTTGAGCCTCTTTCAAGCCAGGCATGCCGGTTCCAGCCAGCTGGTCGTTGAGTATTTCCAGACAGTTACCCAGCGTGGCACAGTCGAACCCGGCATGGTGGAGGCGCGGTCCCATCACCGCTATCCAGGCGGCCAACGGATGAGCCTCTTCAAGCGTCAGGTACAGCCCCCAGGAAGGCATGGGCCATGGACGACCCCGACATAGCAGATTGTGTCCTTTGCAATCCTGAGGATGGGACTGCATGACCAGGTGGGTAAGCGCATCACGCGGTGTCTTGCATAACGTGCCCAGCTGCAATTCGGCAAGTATCAGACAGCTTCCGCCATCGTTGGGAGCAAGCAGGTAGATCAATAGCCCTTTATCGGCCATGGCGTAGTGGGCAATTGATTGATACCCCATGTGGGAAAGCCGGGACATCAGATTCTGAGCAGAAAAGGCGCCGTAGTTGAGCGTCACCAACGTCAGGTACTCAGCACCTGATGATAACGGCCAAAGCCTCAGTGCACCTATATCCGGATGGGCATGAACGTAATCCAGCCACAGTTGCTGTACGAATTCATCACGTTGCATGGTGTGAACCTCGCCGCCTGAACAAGCATGTCAAATGAAATTGTTATTTGCTGCTTAGTATAGGCAAGCGTCAGGCGGCCAAGTTCAACGGCTATAAACGCCCGATTTAACGTTCAACGTTTCTTAGCGGCCCAGCAGCTGCTTGTCGCGTACAAACTGGTCAAATTCGGTAAAGCCGCCTATATGAGCCTGATCGACAAATATCTGCGGTACCGTATGAATGGGTTTGCCGGCCGTCTTGGCGATATCTTCCTTGGTGACGCCTTCAGAAGGCATATCCACGTAGCGATAGCCTTCGATTTTTCCCGCTGACTCCAGATGCTCGGCAAGCTGCTTGGCGCGCACGCAAAACGGACAGGACATCCTGCCAAAAATAACCACAAACATATAAAGGCTCCTGGCCTGAGTAAGAAAGGGGCGCCAACTAGCGGAACCCTTGGCAATCACGTCCGCCATTGTGACGTAGCCATCTGAATTTCGCCAATAGGGCCTGAGCATCGAGGCCATTGAGCCGCGTTTAACCTGCGGCCCGGAGAGTTAGGCAGCATGTTCGCCATGCTCCTATACTGGGACTGTTTCTCGCCAAGCGGTTTTGCTGACTTTATTTGCTGACGTTAAAGGAGATCTTAATGACATCACCGACAGGTTCCACGCCCCGAGTGGCACTGGTCACGGGGGCCAGCAGCGGTATCGGAGCGGCGGTCGTTGCGCATTTTTGCGAACAGGGGTATCAGGTGCTGGCGGTTGATTTCAACGCTGCCGGTAAAGATGTGGCCGATAAAGCCGGTGCAGCGTTCTTTCAGGCGGACCTGACCGACCCACAGGCGTGTCGCGACGCCGTTCAGGATGCGGTAACGCGATTTGGCGGGGTGGATGTGCTGGTCAATAACGCCGGCATTCAGCACGTGGCCACTATTGAAAGCTTTCCCGAGCAGAAGTGGCGCAACATCATTGATCTCATGCTGACGGCGCCTTTCCTGCTTAGCCAGGCCGCCTGGCCGCATATGCGCAAGCGCGGGTGGGGGCGCATCATCAATATTGCCTCTATCCACGCCAACGTGGCATCACCGGGCAAGGCCGCTTACGTCAGTGCCAAGCATGGCCTTATCGGCCTGACCAAGACGGCGGCGCTGGAAGGCGGGGAGCAGGGCATTACCGCCAATGCCATCTGCCCCGCCTACGTGAAAACGCCGCTGGTGGATAATCAGATTGCCGATCAGGCAAGGCTCAATGGCATGGAGGAGCAGGAGGTGATCGAAAAGATCATGCTCAAGAACGCGGCCATCAAGCGCCTGATCGAGCCTTCTGAAGTGGCACAAATGGTCGCTTATCTGGCGTCCGACTCCGCCGGCGCGGTTACCGGGGCAAGTTGGAACATCGATCTGGGCTGGACGGCTCACTGATACGCGACGATCAGGCGTTTCTCGCTGCTTGAAGCTAGCGCTTTACGGGACGCTTTTGCAGCTTGCGCTGTAGTGTACGGCGGTGCATGCCAAGCGCCCGGGCAGTTGCCGAGATATTGCCATCATGCTCCTGAAGCACTTTCTGAATATGTTCCCAGGTAATACGGTTGATGGAGGGTGGATTATCGGCAAGCTCGATATTGGGGTCGCCCTCCTGCTGCTCGAACGAGCCGATGATATCGTCGGCGTCCGCTGGTTTGCACAGGTAGTTGGCCGCACCCAGCTTCATGGCCTCCACGGCGGTCGCAATACTTGAATAGCCGGTCAGTACCACAATGCGGCAGTGGGGAACGGCTGCCAGCATCTCGGGCAACAGCTTCAGGCCCGAACTATTTTCAAGCTTGAGATCGAGCGTTGCCATGGTGGGCTGGAACTGGGCCGCCACCGCGAGTGCCTGATCGGCATCGTGGGCTGTCATTACTTCAAAACCACGGCGGGTAAATGCGCGGCTCAATACATGGCAGAACATCTCGTCATCATCAATGATGAGCAGGCGTTGATCGGTCGTTTGCATGATGTCCTCAACGTTATGGCGTGAAACGCGTCTGAGCGCTTCAATTGGGGGCCGAGCTGCGCGGCAGGGTGACTTCCGTCAGGGTGCCGCCTTCCGGGTGATTATACAGGCTAACGCCACCCCCAAAGCGGTTGATCGTGGCATGGGTCAAAAACAGGCCGATGCCCATGCCCTTGCTCTTGGTAGAGATGAACGTATCGCCAAGCTGGTCCGCAATCGACATGGCAATGCCCGGGCCGTGATCGCGAATATCGATTACCACGCTCTCTTCCTGCCAATCCAGGCGTATCGCGATGCGCTCAGGATTGGCATCGGCGGCGTTGTTGAGCAGGTTCATCAGCGCCTGATCCAGCGTGGTATCCACCGCCAGCCAGGGTTTGCCACGTCTTTCAGCGATATCCAGTTGATGGCTGACATCCGGGCGCAGCACCAGCCAGCGCTGGACGACGCCGGTCAGCCACTCCTGCGCCTCGAGTATTTCCGGTTCCGCCATGCGCCGCCGGTCCGAGCTGGTCACCAGGTGCTGCAGGCGCGATTTACAGATATCCACCTGCTGGCGCAGCAGCTTTATATCCTGCTGTAGCGTGCCGTCTTCGGGAGCGTCTGCCTGCATCTCCTTCAAGAGCACCGCCATGGTCGAAAGCGGTGTGCCCAGCTCGTGCGCCGTGCCGGCGGCTTGCGTGGCCACGGCCAGTACCTGCTCGTTGCGCAGCGCGGCTTCCCGGGTTCGCGAGAGTGCCTTGTCACGGCTGCGCAGTGCGTGGGCCATTTTATAGATGAAAAACGTTACCAGCCCGGCGGAAAGGCCAAAGTTCAGCCACATGCCCAGCACGTGCAGATTAAGCATGACGTCGCTGTTGATATGGGCAAGTTGCGGTATGGGGTGGTAATAGAACATCAAAAAGCTGTAGCCCGCCATGGCGCAGCAGGCGCATGCCCAGGCGTGTCGCCAGGGCAGGGTGGCGGCCGCAATGGTGACCGGCACAAGGTAGTAGGTAATGAACGGGTTGGTCGAGCCGCCGGAAAAATAGAACAGCAGGGTCAGGCCGGCAATATCGGCCAGCAGATGCAGCAGGTATTCGATATGCTCAACGGCCCGCGGGCGGCCCAAGCGCCACCAGGTCACGATATTGAGCACGCCCATGGCAATCACTACGCTGACGACCGCCGTGACCGGCAGATTGAACGCTAAAAGCTCTACACCCACCACGATTGCAAGCAGAAAGCCCGTCCAGGTGATGCCTCGAACAATCGTCAGGCGAACCAGGTTGCGGTTGGGGGTCGAAAGTGGAAGCGGCAGGGCAGGCTGCATGGGCCACCTATTTATGAGAGGTCTTGATGCTGTGAATGACGAACTTGATGAAGAGCGTCATGACATAGGTCATCCAGCCCGCCGAGGCCAGCAGATTGAACAGCAGCATCTTGGGTGGAAGCCAGGCGCTGCCGAAGGTGGCTTCTACCATGATATGAAAGAACATGGCCAGCAGCAGAGGCAGGGCCAGTATGTGAATCCACATATCGGTACGCCGTTTGCGGATATGATAACGGCGCAGCAGGTAGCGCATGGGGCGGTGAGCCCAACTGAACAGCACCAAAGCCCCTACGATAAATAGCGTCGCAAGGGTTGGCTCTGTACTGCCGGTATGTACCGAAATAGAGATCGACCAGGCAAGCCCGAGCCATACCAAGCCCTCTATGCTGGCAGTGATATCCGCATAGCGTCGCACGTTTTGCATAAACAGTTGGACCTTGAACCTTTAAAAGTGCCGCCATAATACGATACTTGGCTCATGCTGTGGCACCCCCGCACAGATTTCTCCGCCGGCCGTATCGCGTATACTGTGGCCGTGTTTTCCTCATTCATCAGTCTAGGACTTGCCGTGGACGTTATTACCCTGACCCGCCCCGATGATTGGCACCTCCATTTACGCGATGGCGAAGCGTTGAAAGCCGTTGTTGGCCACACTGCCGCCCAGATGGGGCGAGCCATCATCATGCCCAATCTAACGCCCCCGGTAACGACCACCGCTCAGGCGCTCGAGTACCGCGAACGTATTCTGGCAGCGCTTCCTGAAGGCAGCACCTTCGAACCACTGATGACGCTTTATCTTACTGATACCACGCCGCCCGATGAGATCGAGCGAGCGGCACGCAGCGGTGTCATCAAGGCCGTCAAGCTGTATCCCGCCGGCGCGACCACCAACTCGGACTCAGGCGTAACCGATCTTGCCCATTGCGATGACACTATTGCCATGCTCGCCAAGGTGGGTATGCCGCTGCTGGTGCATGGCGAGGTGACTACCGCCGATATCGATATTTTTGATCGTGAAGCGGTGTTTATCGAGCGGGTAATGAAGCCGCTGCTGGCACGCCACCCCGCGCTTAAAGTGGTATTTGAACATATTACTACCCAGCAGGCCGCGGAGTTTGTTGCCCAGGCCCCGGATAACATCGCCGCCACCATTACCGCTCATCACCTGCTGTTCAACCGCAACAAGATGCTGGTAGGCGGTATTCGCCCGCACTACTACTGTCTGCCCATTCTCAAGCGCGAGCAGCATCGCCAGGCGCTATTGAAAGCGGCCACCAGCGGCAGCGCCAAGTTCTTTCTGGGAACCGACAGCGCTCCGCATGCCCAGGGTGACAAGGAGTCAAGCTGTGGCTGTGCCGGCGCCTACACGGCACCTGCTGCCATTGAGCTTTATGCCCGCGCATTTGATGAAATGGGCGCGCTGGACAAGCTCGAGGCCTTTGCAAGCCTCAACGGGCCGCGCTTCTACGGCCTGGACCCGAACCCGGACAGCATCACGCTGGAACGCAAGTCCTGGCAGTTGCCGGATAGCTACCCCTACGCGAACGGCAAAAGCATCATTCCACTGCTTGCCGGTGAATCTCTGGAGTGGTCGATCAAGGCCTGATAGTCGCACCCCATAACGGAGCCTGAAGGCTCCGTTTTACTAGCTGTCTTTTTAAAAAATTCGCAGGCGTCCTTGGGTAGCGCGGTTTTACTGTGATCGAATTTTGTGTTTATATATTGAGATATCTCTATATATTTATGGAATCCCGTATGACCGTTTCTGCAAAAGCACTTGCCGCACCCCTATTCGAAACATTCGCCATGGGCCCTGTCACGCTGCCCAACCGTATTGTCATGGCGCCCATGACGCGCAATCAGTCGCCCGACGGGGTGCCCAGTGAAGAGGTGGCAGCCTATTACAAAAGCCGCGCTGAAGGAGGCGTTGGGCTAATCATTACCGAAGGCACCTACATTGATCACCCAGGGGCCAACGGTTATCCGAATGTGCCAGCCTTTTGCGGTGAACAAGCGCTGGCCGGTTGGCAGCGTGTCGTGGAAGGCGTACACGCGGCCGGCGGCAAGATTGTGCCCCAGCTGTGGCACGTAGGACGCGAGCGGCGCCCAGGTATCGAGCCGCAAGCGAGCGTTCCTGGCTTTGGGCCCATGTCGATCGTGGAGGATGGCCTGGAAGTGGTTGAAGCGATGACCGAAGAGGATATCCATGACGTGGTCGCTTCTTTTGCCCGCGCGGCGCGTGATGCACAGCGCATCGGTTTTGACGGTATTGAGCTGCATGGCGCTCACGGTTACCTGATCGACCAGTTCCTGTGGGAGGAGAGCAACCAGCGTACTGATGCCTACGGTGGCAGCCTTGAAAATCGCCTGCGTTTTCCACGCATGATCGTGCGTGCAGTGCGTGAAGCGGTGGGCCCGGATTTCCCGATTATCTTCCGTTTCTCGCAATGGAAGCTCTCTGACTACACCGCCATCATTGCTGAAACGCCCGAAGATTTGGGGCAAATTCTCAAACCGCTGGCCGAAGACGGCGTGGATATCTTCCATGCCAGCACCCGCCGCGTGTGGGAACCTGGTTTTGAAGGCAGCACTAAAACGCTTGCCACCTGGACGCGTGAATTGACCGGAAAGCCGGTCATCGCCGTAGGGAGCGTAGGCCTTGACCGTACTTTCCGTACCGGCCACTTCACGCGTACCGAAGATCCGACCTCCAAGAGCCGCGTCAACGTTGAAGAACTGGCCATGTGGCGCTCGCGGGGTGATTTTGATCTGATCGCCATTGGTCGCGCGCTGCTTTCCGACCCGGAATGGGCCAACAAGGTAAATGAAGGCCGGCTGGATGAGCTGTCGGATTTTGACAGTCAGGCGCTTGATACCCTGGTACGGTGATGCTGGCTGCCAGGCTGTCTCGGCAGCCTGGCGTGGAAACGCGTATAATGATTCGGCTTCCAACCATTGGCCGTGATCATGGATATTAATACCGTTTTAAGCGCCCTGGCGAATCCGGTGCGCCTCGACATACTGACCTGGCTGAAAGAGCCGGAACGCCATTTTCCGGCTCAGAAAGACCTGGCGCCGCCGGGCGGAATCTGTGTCAGCCATATTCGCGAAAAGACCGGACTCTCTCAGCCTACTATTTCACTGTATCTTTCCACGCTTTCCCGCGCGGGCCTGGTTTCTTCCCAGCGTGCAGGGCAATGGACCTATTACCGCTATGAGCGTGAAACAGCCGAGGCATTTCTGGATAGTCTGACCGAGCGGCTAAAAGAGGCGCCTTGAGCCTTTATCCATCTGTGCCTTGCGAGCATTCGCCGCGTGCCAGGTTATAACCACAAACGGAGCCTGATGGCTCCGTTTGTGCATTTAACGAGACGGCTGGCTAGCGTTGGCCAAGGGCGCGCAGCATCTCATCGACCATGCGCGAGGAGTGTGCCGCCGCTATGTCGAGAAACTGCTCGAAGGAGAGGTGGTTGTCTTCATTGCCTGGAATATCTGAAAGGGCGCGAATGACCACGAACGGACAGCCGTAAAGATGGCAAGTCTGTGCGATGGCCGCCGCTTCCATTTCAACGGCCAGCATGGCCGGGAACTGGGCACGGGTAGCGGCCACGCGCTCGGGGTCCGAGATAAACGAATCGCCCGTGGCAATCAGCCCTTCACGCACGCTGACCTCGCCCACGGTATCAATCGCCTGGCGGGCGATATCCCTCAACTGTGCATCCGCGACGTAAGCCGCCGGCATACCCGGCACCTGGCCAATTTCATAGCCAAATACCATTGCATCCACATCGTGGTGGCGCACTTCGTCTGAAATGATCACATCGCCAATCTTGAGATCGCTTGCAAACCCGCCAGCGGATCCCGTGTTGATGATGGCATCGGGCTGGTGGCGTTCCAGCAGGATGGCGGTGCCCACGGCAGCATTTACCTTGCCGATGCCCGATTGCAGGATGACGACCTCAAGCCCGTGGCGAGTACCGGTATGGAACACAGAACCCGCGTGCTCGTAACGCTCGGCATTTTCCAGCTGGTCTACCAGAATGCTGACTTCCTGGGCCATGGCGCCGATGATTCCAATGCGCTTCATAGGGAAGGCTCCTTGATACGTGAAAGATTAACGAGAACGAGCCTGGGTGTTAGCGTCGTGCAGCTCGGCGGCTTCAAGCGTGTTTTCCAGCAGTGTAGCGACGGTCATCGGACCAACGCCACCGGGTACCGGCGTAATATGGCTGGCGCGTTCAGCGGCGGCCTGGAAGTCGACATCGCCAATCAACGAGCCATCTGCCTGACGGTTGATACCCACATCGATCACGATAGCGCCCTCCTTGATCCACTCGCCCTTGACGATACCCGGCTTGCCAACGGCCACCACGACCAGGTCAGCTCGGCTGACGTGGGCTTCGAGGTCGCGAGTAAAGCGATGGCAAACGGTAGTGGTACAGCCTGCCAGCATCAGCTCGAGTGACATGGGGCGGCCGACAATATTGGAAGCACCCACAATCGTAGCATTCAGGCCACGCACGTTAAGCCCGCTGTGCTCGAGCATGGTCATCACGCCTTTGGGTGTGCAGGGGCGCAGAGCGGGCAGGCGCTGAGCAAGGCGGCCCAGGTTGTAAGGGTGGAAGCCATCCACATCCTTGCCCGGGTCAATACGCTCCAGAATGGGGCCTGCATCCAGGTGACCGGGCAGGGGGAGCTGTACGAGAATGCCGTCTACGCTTTCATCTTCATTGAGCTGGTCGACCAGGGCTTCCAGCGCTTGTTGAGTGGTTTCGGCAGGCAGGGCATGTTGAATTGAACGAATGCCAGCCTGCTCACAGGCGCGATGCTTGTTATTGACGTATACGTGAGACGCCGGGTCTTGTCCGACCACAACAACGGCTAGTCCTGGTGCGCGGGCGCCAGCTTGCTGGCGTGCCGCTATCTTCTCGGCAACGCGTTGACGGACATCAGCAGCGATGGCTTTTCCATCGATAAGTTGGGCGGTCATTTACAAAGATCCCTGTGGAGGTTGAATGCTGGCGCGCTTGCCCGTGGGCAGGCGCGTTTGCTGAGGCGGGCAATTTTCGCATGCCAGGGCGGTCAGGCAAAGCATCAGCACGATCAATCGCTTTAAGTGTTGACTTTAAATTTAAAAATAGTAATATATGCCTCGCTTGAGACGGGCAGCGCGGTAAGCGTCAAGAGTGATAAATCGGGATGTAGCGCAGTCTGGTAGCGCGCCTGCTTTGGGAGCAGGATGTCGGGGGTTCGAATCCCTCCATCCCGACCACACTTAACGTGAAAGGTGGTAGATTGCTTTTCCGAGCGTGGTTGTGGTCAAGTGCTCATCGGTGTTCAGCTTGTTTCGAATGCTTTACGTGCGCCCATAGCTCAACCGGATAGAGCAACGGCCTTCTAAGCCGTAGGTTGCGGGTTCGAGTCCTGCTGGGCGTGCCATTAAAAAGTGTTTCAATGGGCGTATCCGGTCAGGAGTCATCAAGTACAGTCAGTACTATCAATGGTGGATGTAGCTCAGTGGTAGAGCCCCGGATTGTGGCTCCGGTGGTCGTGGGTTCGATCCCCATCATCCACCCCATTTGATAGAAGCAGTACCCGGTTTTAGGTTGTGGTGGATGTAGCTCAGTGGTAGAGCCCCGGATTGTGGCTCCGGTGGTCGTGGGTTCGATCCCCATCATCCACCCCATTAACCTTCTTCTGATTCTCTTTTCTTTCTTCCCTTATTTGATTGTTATCTAACCACCTGACGGTGGATTTTGCGTTTCTGTTTATCCCTTCTTATACTTTCGTGTCTCTTCTGCTTTTTTAACTGCGCTTCACTGTTAGCAGTTTCTTCTTTTATACCCCTCGATTGTCGTTGATCCTGGTTGGCAACAATATGCTTGCCCCGTGTCGTCTTGCCTGCGCTAGACGCTTGAATGGCAACAACTCAGGCGTGCAGTAAAGTCCTCTTTCAAAACTTTTTTTATAGGCAATATTGCTGACTAAATAGCACAAAAAGGTTTTTTACACTGTATTAATGGCGTTTGTTTGGTGATATTTTTCAATTAGTTGTTAACTATATTTTAGCCTGGAATAAGCGCGGGCTTGGACGTTCAGGGGCATGCAATGACGCGACAAACGGTGGTGCTAGGAGCGGGAATGGTGGGGGTCAGTATCGCGTGGCATTTACAGCAGCGCGGGCATCAGGTCACGCTGGTTGATCGCCGCCAACCCGGCCGGGAAACCTCGTTTGGCAATGCAGGTATTATTCAGCGCGAAGCCGTACGCCCCTATGCATTCCCCCGTGACATGAAAACCATCCTGAGCGTTCTGCCAAACCGGCGCGTGGATATTCGCTATCGGGCAGCGGGCATGATGAACGCCGCCTCGCCACTGCTGAGCTACTGGCACAACTCGTCGTCGCGCCTGTATCAAAAGATCATTCCCGAATGGGCTTCCCTGATTCAGCTATGCCTGAAAACTCATGAACCCATGATCAAGGCCGCGGGGGCCGAGCATCTGGTGCGTAAAGAGGGCTGGCTTGAAATTTACCGTACCCAGGCCCGGCTGGATAAGCGTGTTAGAGAGGCAGAAGAAGCCCGAGAGCTGTATGGCGTGCAGTTTGATGTACTGGATCGCGCCGGGATTGAAGGCAAGGAGCCTGATATAAGTTCGGATATTATCGGCGCTATTCATTGGCTTGACCCCTGGACAGTCGCCGATCCCGGTGCGCTGGTGAGTGCCTATGCAGAGGCGTTTACCCAAAGTGGTGGCGAGTTGCACCAAGGGGTTATCCAGAAGGTCGAGCAGGTTGGGGAGCGCTGGCGTGTCGTTACTGAGGCTGAAACTCTCGAGGCCGATAACGTCGTTGTCGCGCTCGGGCCATGGTCTGGCGATTGGATGAAGGGGCTTGGCTATCATTTCCCGACGTTCGTCAAACGCGGTTACCACATGCACTATGCAACGCAGGCACCGGCCAAACTGCACTACTGGTTGATGGATGCCGAGGTGGGCTACCTGCTTGCCCCAATGAATGCAGGCGTACGCCTGACCACCGGGGCCGAGTTGAACCGTATCGAATCACCGGCGGATGAGCAGCAGCTCCAGGCAGCTGAAAAGGTAGCCCGCACGCTTTTCCCGCTGGGCGAACGCCGTGACTCTACCGCCTGGAAGGGCGCTCGGCCCTGTCTGCCTGACATGAAGCCGGTCATTGGCGCCGCGCCGCGTCATCCTGGCCTCTGGCTTGCCTTTGGTCATGGCCATCAGGGCTTTACTCTGGGCCCGGCTACAGGGCAGCTGCTGGCTGATATGATCGAAGGTAAATCGACCGAAATTGATATGACCCCTTTCCGGGCAGACCGATTTTAAGCGCTCGGAAGCTTTTGTGCGTTGACGGCTTCTTTGCTATGGTGCATAGATCGTTCACTTAAAGGATAGTGCCATGGACGTTTCTATCAGCAGCACGGTCAGTACGGCGCTCTACATGAATCAAGCGCAAACCGCTGAAGAGATGCAGATGCAGGTTTTACGAAATGCACTGGATATGCAGGCTCAGCAGGTCACAGAAGTACTGGCGTCTGCCAATCTGGGAGCCGAACCAAACCTGGCCCAGGAAGGTAGTCTGGGAACGCAGATCAATACCTACGCGTGATATGTCATTTCATCACCGCTTCAAGGCGGTGAGCTTCACCTGAAACGCCGAGATGCTCGGCGTTTTTTTATGCTCAACGCATAGCCCCCAAACCGTTGAAAGTATGCTGCAAAGGCCTAGTTGCGGTACCATGGGCGCCATTGATGCCTTGGTTGCAAGGCAACACCTATTGAAACCTGTGCCATCTTCTAGAGAACTCCATGTCTGAAGCTCAACTAGCGCGCGAAGCAGATCTACGCCGCACCTTCGCTATCATTTCCCACCCTGATGCGGGTAAAACCACCATTACCGAAAAGATGCTTCTGTTCGGGAATGCCATTCAGCTGGCCGGTTCGGTCAAGAGCAAGCGCAATGACCGCCACGCGACTTCAGACTGGATGAAGATGGAGCAGGAGCGGGGTATCTCGGTGACGACCTCCGTGATGCAGTTCCCCTATGGTGGGCGCATCGTCAACCTGCTGGATACGCCGGGTCACGAAGACTTCTCTGAAGACACCTATCGCACGCTGACGGCGGTCGACTCTGCGCTGATGGTGATTGATGGTGCCAAGGGTGTAGAGGACCGTACCATCAAGCTGATGGAAGTGTGTCGCCTGCGTACGACGCCAATTTTGACCTTCATCAACAAGATGGACCGGGATATTCGCGACCCCATCGAAGTCATGGATGAAGTCGAGACCGTCCTTAACATCCAGTGCTCGCCGATGACCTGGCCCATTGGCATGGGGCGTCACTTCAAGGGGGTCTATCACCTCTATAACGATGTGATCCACCTGTATACCCAAGGTCAGGGAAGCCGGATACCGGAAGACAAGCGCATTGAAGGGCTGGATAACCCGGAAGTCGATGCGGTGCTTGGCGAAGAACAGGCCGAAGAACTGCGTATGGAAGTCGAGCTTGTGCGCGGCGCTTCCCACGAGTTTGATCTAGAAGCGTATCGCCGCGGTGAAATGACTCCGGTCTATTTTGGTACTGCCATGGGTAACTTTGGCGTGCGAGAAATGCTCGATGGCTTTGTCGAGTATGCGCCGGCCCCTCAGCCGCGTGAAACCGATGTGCGTGAAGTGACCGCCCACGATGAGCGCTTTACCGGGTTCGTGTTCAAGATTCAGGCCAATATGGATCCGAACCACCGCGACCGTATTGCCTTTCTGCGTGTCTGCTCGGGCAAGTACGAAAAGAACATGAAGATGCGCCATGTGCGTATCGGCAAGGACGTCAAGATTGCCGATGCGTTAACCTTCATGGCCTCTGACCGTTCCCACGTGGAGGAAGCCTGGCCCGGTGATATCATCGGCCTGCACAACCACGGCACGATCCAGATCGGCGATACCTTCACGGTAGGCGAGGATATGCGCTTTACCGGTATTCCTCACTTTGCCCCGGAGCTTTTCAAGCGCGTGCGCCTGAAAGACCCGCTCAAGATGAAGGCGCTGCAGAAAGGCTTGCAGCAGCTCTCTGAAGAGGGCGCGACTCAGGTCTTCATGCCCATGGATAATAACGACCTCATTTTGGGGGCCGTGGGTACGCTGCAGTTTGACGTTGTCGCTCACCGCCTGAAAGAGGAGTACAAGGTCGACTGTATCTATGAAGGCGTTAATGTGCAGACGGCGCGCTGGGTCTACTGCGAAGATGCCAAGATGCTTGAGGAGTTCAAGCGCAAGGCCAGTACCAATCTGGCCATCGATGGCGGCGGTTATCTGACCTATATCGCGCCTACCCGCGTCAATCTGCAGATGACCCAGGAGCGCTGGCCGGATATCCGCTTCCAGCCGACCCGCGAGCACTAACTCGACTGTCAGCGGCTGACGACGAGGTCTTATGCTGATCGACGCGCACTGCCATCTGGATTTCAGCGCCTTTGATACCGATCGCGAAGCCGTCCTGGCGAACGCACGTGCCGCCGGCATCACGCATTTCGTGGTGCCTGGCACGATGCGCAGCAAGTGGCCCGATGTGCTGGCGCTGGGAACAAGAAACGACACCAGTGCCTGCCTGGGGCTGCATCCTTATTTCATTGATCAGCATGGAGAGAGCGACCTGGATGCGCTTGATCAGGCGCTTGCCCGTAATCCGCACGTTGTCGCAGTGGGTGAGTGCGGTATCGATGGGCGTTTCCAGCAGAGCTTGACCAGGCAGTGGACGCTGTTTGACGCTCAACTGCACCTGGCCAAGCGCCATGAGCTGCCGGTCGTGGTTCACAGCGTGCAGGCCAACGATCAGGTCAGCAAGCGTCTGCGTCAATTGGCGCTGCCGCGTGCTGGCTTGATTCACGCCTTTGCCGGCTCCATAGAGCAGGCGCGCAGGTTTCTGGCGTTAGGCTTCGTGCTGGGGGTGGGTGGGGCGATTACCTATCCACGCGCCAAGCGGCTCCACCGCATGGTGGCGGCGCTGCCTGACAATGGTTTTGTGCTGGAAACCGATAGCCCGGATATGCCCTTGAACGGGCATCAGGGGGAGCGCAATGAACCGCGCCATCTTGCCAGAGTGTGTCGTGAGGTAGCCAGGCTTCGTGGGCAGAGTGTAGAAGACGTCGCGGCGAACAGTTCGGCTAACGCCGCGCGTCTATTTGATCTCGACCTTGGCAAATAGCCATGCGGGCAGTGCAGATAGTTACGTATCTGCTTTAAGGCTTGCCGCCAGCTGCTCCGGATCGACCCGCTCGATCGAATAAGGTAGCGGAAGAAGCGTCAACGGACTGCCCTCCCAATAAAGCGGAAGCGCTTCATCCACTACTCTGGTATTCAGAACGGCAAGCAGCTCGATGCTTTCGGTATCGCGGCGGGTACTGGCCACCACTTCTCCCATGGACTTGTCCTGTTCGGTCATCAGGCTGGCGCCAACTGCTGGTTGCTGGCGGGTGACCAGTTCAGCGCGTACCAGACGCTTTTTGACCTGACCACGAAAATGCGCCCGGGCGACCACTTCCTGCCCTGTATAGCAGCCTTTCTTGAAACTGATACCGCCTAATGCTTCCCAGTTGAGCATCTGGGGTAAAAAATGATCCTGCTGGGCCTCGGTGAGCCAGGCAAGACCGCTGCGAATATCTTCAAGTGCCCAGGCCGCCTGTTGGGCGTCCTCGGCCGTGGTGGTGATGCCGGCTGGCGCGCAGAACATCCAGCGTGGCACGCTGCCCGGCAGGCGAATGACGCTTGCCCGAGCATTACTGTACTGGGCGAAAGGCTGTTGAGGTAACGCAAGTTCAAGTGATGTGGCCAGTGCCTGGGCATCGGCGCTGGCGCCGATAAGCTCGATGCCCGTGTCGAGAAGCAGTTCTGCCTTGTAGAAGGCGGCAAATTTCTTGAGGTGGGTCGCGAGCGTGTCGGCAAGCGAGGCGCTCAGGATGAGTCTGAAGTGCCCATCTCCCACACGCAGCAGCTGCCCATTGGCCAGCATGCGCCCCTTGGGGGTACAGAAACAGGTGAGCGGTGCAAACTCGCCGTTGGCCAGGCTTACCTGAGCACTGGTTTGACCTTGCAGGAATTTTTCTGCATCTGCCCCTTTCACATCCAGCGCTGCAAGGTGGCCAAGGCGCAGGTTGCCGGTAATCGTGGTAGAGGGGATAACCGTTGGCATATAAACTCCTGTTGGGGACACAAAGAAAGTGTGCGTCAAGATAAGCAGCTTCTCAACGTGTGGGCGCAAGGCGCGAATTGCAAGGTGCCTTTAGCGTGCTAGACTCTTCTCTCTGTATCAGTTTTGCATAAGGTTAAACGGGGTAGATTCGCAATGTCACAACAGTCACTAACTTTTCAGGGCGTGAAGAACGCCGATCAGGTGAACAAGATTACCACAGCGTTGATGATGCTGGACGGCGTCGACAGTGCCGAAGTAGGACGCCATGGTGCCGAGGTCGAAGGACGCGTCAAGCGTGAAGCGCTGATCGCCGCGGTCGAGAAACTCAAACTGGGAGTAAACGTGTCCTGATGCATCCCCCTATTACGGTCATTAGCCAGCGTAACCATGTATTTCGTCAGCGTATCGAGCTGGATAGCCTTGAAGCGCTATATGCCGATGTGCCCAAACTTGTAGGCGGAGAGGGCAGCGCGCCGGACCCTCACGACTATTTCGATATCGCGCTGGGTACCTGCAAGGCCATCACCGTACAGATGTACGCCAAGCGCAAGCAGTGGCCACTGGAGGCGGTGACGGTGACCGTTCATCGGGATGATAGTGAAGAGGCCGAAGGTACCTACAAGCTCAATGTCGTCCTGACGCTGCACGGCATCCGAGACCCTGAACAGCGCGCCAGGCTTGAGGAGATCAGCCTGCGCTGCCCGATACAGCGGCTCATGACGCAGGCCACTATCGATATCACGACCCAAGCGGTTTAACGTCTCAGGGTTTCATTTTTCAGTTAGGAGCGACGATGAGCAAAGAGTTTCGGTTGCAGTCGAAATTTCAGCCTGCCGGTGACCAGCCAAACGCCATCAAAGGCCTGGTAAGCGGCCTGGAATCAGGGCTTGCCCATCAGACGCTACTTGGAGTTACCGGGTCGGGCAAGACATTTACCATGGCTAACGTGGTGCAGCAGCTTCAAAGGCCTACCATCGTCATGGCGCCTAACAAGACCCTGGCTGCCCAGCTTTACGGCGAGTTCAAGTCGTTTTTCCCGGATAACGCCGTCGAGTATTTCGTTTCCTACTACGACTACTATCAGCCGGAAGCCTACGTGCCGTCTTCAGATACGTTTATCGAGAAAGATGCCTCGATCAACGACCATATCGAACAGATGCGCCTCTCCGCTACCAAGGCGCTGCTTGAGCGCCGTGATGCCTTGATCGTCGTTTCGGTGTCGGCAATTTACGGTCTGGGCGACCCGGACCAATACCTGAAGATGCGCCTGCACTTCACCCGGGGGGAGTTGATCGATCAGCGCGCTTTCCTGCGCCGTCTGGCGGAGCTGCAGTATACCCGCAACGACATGGACTTTCGTCGCGGCACGTATCGTGTGCGGGGCGACGTTATCGATATCTTTCCCGCCGACTCCGACGAAGACGCGGTTCGGGTGGAGCTGTTTGATGACGAAATCGATTCAATTCGTATCTTTGATCCATTGACCGGGGATATCCGCAGTCAGGTACCGCGGATGACTATCTACCCGAAGTCTCACTACGTCACGCCCCGCGAAACCATTCTGGGGGCGATCGATGCCATCAAGGGGGAACTCAAAGAGCGTCTGGACTGGATGCGCAAGCACGAGCGCCTGGTGGAAGCGCAGCGTCTTGAGCAGCGCACGCTTTACGATATCGAGATGATGCTGGAGCTTGGCTACTGCAACGGTATCGAAAACTACTCCCGCTACCTTTCCGGCCGGGCACCCGGCGAGCCGCCGCCCACGTTCTTTGACTATCTGCCGGACGATGCACTGCTGTTCATTGATGAATCACATGTCAGCGTTCCTCAGGTAGGCGGCATGTACAAGGGCGACCGTTCACGCAAGGAAACCCTGGTGGAGTACGGTTTCCGCTTACCCTCGGCGCTGGATAACCGGCCCATGAAGTTTGAGGAGTGGGAGTCCATCGTTCCTCAAGCTATTTTCGTCTCGGCAACGCCAGGCAAATATGAAGCCGAACATGCCGGGCAAGTGGTCGAGCAGGTCGTGCGACCGACCGGGCTTCTGGACCCCGAGATTGAAGTCCGCCCGGCCAGCACCCAAGTCGATGACCTGCTGTCCGAGATCGGCCTGCGCACTGCGGTTGGGGAGCGCGTGCTGGTGACCACGTTGACCAAGCGCATGGCCGAAGATCTGACCGAGTATTTCGATGAGCACGGTATTCGCGTGCGCTATCTGCACTCGGATATCGATACCGTCGAGCGCGTGGAAATCATTCGTGATCTGCGTCTGGGCAAATTCGACGTTCTGGTGGGTATCAACCTGCTGCGTGAGGGTTTGGACATTCCGGAAGTGTCGCTGGTGGCCATACTGGATGCCGACAAGGAAGGCTTCCTGCGCGCCGAGCGCTCGCTGATCCAGACCATAGGGCGTGCAGCGCGTAACGCTCACGGTAAAGCCATCCTGTACGGCGACCGGATTACCGACTCGATGCGCAAGGCGATAGATGAGACCGAGCGCCGGCGTGCCAAGCAGCAGGCGCATAACGAAGAGCATGGCATCACGCCGACCACCGTGACACGCTCGGTCGCCGATATTCTGGAAGCCGCCCAGGCGCCCGGCAGCAAGAAGAGCAACCGTAAGCGTGGCGCTGAGCGCAAGGTGGCTGAGGACGCTGGCGGTTACGATATCGCCAACATGGGGCCGCATGATCTGCTGGCGGCCATCAGTAAACTCGAAGATGCCATGTTTGAAGCGGCGCAAAATTTGGAGTTTGAAGAAGCAGCTCGCTTGCGCGATCAGCTCAATCAAATGAAAGAGAAACAGCTAGCCTTAGGATAACCTATGCCGGAAGGACCCGAGATTCGTCGTGCAGCGGACCGCATAGAAAAACAGATAGGCGGCCGGGTAATTGAAGATGCCTGGTTCGCTTTTCCAGAATTGGCAAGCCAAACCGACACGCTGATTGGCCAGCGGGTATCGGCAGTCGATACCCGCGGCAAGGCAATGCTGATTCGTTTTGCCAATCAAAAGGTACTCTATTCACATAACCAGCTTTACGGTGTGTGGAAGCTGCATCGCACCGATCAGCCGCCAGACACCAAGCGGTCACTCAGAGCACGCCTGGAAACCGAGGGCAGGGTGGCAAGCTTATATAGCGCGTCAGATATCTCGCTTTGGGATCAAGACACGCTTGATCAACACCCTTTTCTGGCCCGCCTGGGCCCAGACCTCTTAAGTGAAGAGGTAAGCGCTGACGATGTGCTGGCGCGGCTGACCATGAAGCCGTTTTATCGACGTAGTCTGGGGGCACTGTTGCTGGATCAGGGACTGGTGGCCGGACTTGGCAATTACCTGCGTTCTGAAATTCTTTTCTTTGCAAGGCTTCACCCACGCAAGCGGCCCGCTGACCTCAGCACAGAACAGCAGTTAACCCTGGCAACGCTGATTGTGGAGATTACCCGCCAGGCCTACAAGCTGGCCGGTGTGACCAATACCGAGGCCTGGATTGAGCAGGCGATAGCCTCCGGTGAGACTCGCCGCCAATGGCGTTTTGCCGTTTTCGAGCGAGCAGGGCTCAGCTGCCATCGCTGTGGAGACGTCATCGAGAGGATGAGTGCAGGTTCTCGGCGGCTTTACTGGTGCCCTACGTGCCAGCCTGCTTGAAAATTTATTATACCGTTATCTTGTCTGATGCATAAATTCTGCTCTTAGACCTACGTCTGGTTAAGTAACCTACGCTAGAAGCTGCCGCTTTACTGTCAATACGGTATACTCCGCGCACGCTTAAACGGCCGTTTTCAGTCAGTTAAAAAAAGCCGTAGACAAGACGCAAACCAAGGAGCCGTTACTCCATGACCGTGATTCGCCAGGACGACGTGATTCAAAGCGTTGCCGATGCTCTTCAATATATCTCTTACTACCACCCGAAAGACTTTATCGATGCGATGGATGCGGCCTACAAACGTGAGCAGAATCCCGCCGCTAAAGACGCCATTGCGCAGATTCTGATCAACTCGAGAATGTGCGCTACCGGTCATCGTCCTATCTGCCAGGATACCGGTATCGTTACCGTGTTTGTTCATGTGGGGATGAACGTGACCTGGGACGCGGATATGAGCCTGGACGACATGGTCAATGAAGGCGTGCGCCGCGCCTATCTGCTGCCGGATAACGTCCTGCGCGCCTCGGTACTGGCCGACCCGGATGGCAAGCGTCAGAACACCAAGGACAATACGCCAGCGATCATTCATCACAAGATCGTACCTGGCGATAAGGTTGACATTCACGTTGCCGCTAAAGGGGGCGGTAGCGAAGCGAAATCCAAGTTCGCCATGCTGAATCCATCGGATAGCGTGGTCGACTGGGTCATGGAACAGCTTCCCAAGATGGGCGCCGGCTGGTGCCCGCCGGGTATGCTGGGCATTGGCATTGGCGGCACTGCCGAGAAGGCCATGCAAATTGCCAAGGAAGCACTGCTTGATCCGATTGATATTCAGGATCTTCAGGCCCGTGGCCCCAGCAATCGCGCCGAAGAGCTGCGCCTTGAGCTTTTCGACAAGGTCAACAAGAGCGGCATTGGCGCTCAAGGTCTGGGCGGTTTGACCACCGTGCTGGATATCAAGGTGAAGGATTACCCGACCCACGCCGCCAATAAGCCTGTGGCAATCATTCCCAACTGCGCGGCCACCCGCCACGCCCACTTCACGCTGGATGGCTCGGGCCCCGTGGCACTGGCCGCACCCAAACTTGAAGACTGGCCGGAAATTACCCGTGAGATGGGTGACAACGTCAAGCGTGTCAATCTGGACAGCGTTACCCCGGAAGAGGTGAAAACCTGGCAGCCCGGCGATACGCTGCTGCTGAACGGTAAGCTGTTGACCGGCCGTGACGCCGCCCACAAGCGCATGGTCGACATGATTGCCAAGGGCGAGCCGCTGCCGGTAGATATGAAAGGCCGGTTTATCTATTACGTAGGTCCGGTCGATCCTATCGGCGATGAAGTAGTGGGGCCGGCAGGGCCTACCACGGCGACCCGCATGGATAAATTTACCCGTACCATGCTCGAAGAGACCGGCCTTCTGGGCATGGTGGGTAAGGCCGAGCGTGGCCAGCAGGCCATCGAGGCGATCCGCGATAATGAAGCAGTTTACCTGATGGCCGTGGGTGGTTCGGCGTATCTGGTGGCTCAGGCAATCAAGAAGTCCCGCGTGGTCGGCTTTGAAGATCTCGGCATGGAAGCCATCTACGAGTTCGAAGTAGAAGATATGCCGGTGACGGTAGCCGTTGATAGCCTGGGCACTTCAGTGCATCAAACCGGGCCAGCGAAATGGAAGGAAATCATCGCTCAGACCGCATGATGCCGTTTGCCGCGATAGATCCTTAGCCGACAGAAGCCCCGTGAATGCGGGGCTTCTGTGCATTTTGTTCAGTAAGACGTTTTGAAACGACTAATACGCTTGATGGGGAAGTGAGTATGGCTTCTTGGTTGCTAGGGACAGGCATTATGCTGATACACATTCTAGGAATGGTATCAGCCGTCATGGCGCTGATGTCGAGTCGAACATCGCAGGGCGCCATTGCATGGATCATTTCACTGTTCATCTTTCCCTATGTTGCCTTACCGGCTTACTGGTTTTTTGGCCGCCCGCGTTTTTACGGCTATGTAATGGCCCGTGGTGAGCGCGATAACGTGCTCAGACGTGTATTGGCGCGATACCAGGAGAGCACTCGGCCGTTTCTGGCGCCGCCTGCCAATTCCGATATTCAGGCCGTCGAGCAGTTGGCCATGATGCCGCTGACGCGCGGCAACAATGCCACGCTCTTGATAGATGGTGAAGCCACCTTTACCAGCCTGTTCGAGGGCATCGACAGGGCAGAGCACTACCTGCTGCTGCAGTTCTTTATCGTGCGTGACGATGCGCTCGGGCGCCGGCTTCACGCACATTTGCTGAAAGCGGCAAGAAGGGGCGTGCGCGTCTATTTTCTGTACGACGAAATAGGTAGCCGCAAGCTTGGCGAAGGCTACCTGAAGGAGCTTACCGCCGAGGATATCGCCGTCAGCCCATTTCGCTCTTCGCGTGGGTTCAAGCACCGTTTTCAGCTGAACTTTCGCAATCACCGCAAGATAGCCGTGATAGATGGCAAGCAGGGGTGGCTTGGCGGCTTCAATGTCGGCGTCGAGTATCTTGGGCAGAACCCCAAACACGGGCCCTGGCGGGATACCCACTTGATGTTGGAAGGACCAAGCGTACTTGGCCTCCAGGAGGCCTTCTGGGAAGATTGGCACTGGGCTACCGGTGAGGTTGCCAGCCTGAACTGGCAAGCCGAGAGCCATGCCGATACCGACCAGCACGTAGTGATTGTGCCTTCAGGCCCGGCTGACCGACAGGACACGGCCAGTCTGTTGATTCAGCAACTGATTCATAGTGCTACTCACCGGTTATGGGTTACCAGCCCCTATTTTGTCCCCGACCAGGGCGTTCAGGACGCTTTGCGACTGGCCGCCATGCGTGGTATCGATGTACGCGTCATGATTCCAGAGCGGCCGGATCATCTGCTGGTCTTTCTATCTGCCTTTTCGTTCTTGCCCGACATGTTGAAAGCAGGCGTAAAAATATACCGTTATCTTCCTGGATTTCTTCACCAAAAAATCATGCTGATCGATAACGACGCAGCAACTGTCGGCACGGTAAACCTGGACAATCGTTCGTTTCGCCTGAATTTCGAGATTACCGCGTTCATTCCGAGCACCACGTTTGCAGAAGAAGTGCATCACATGCTGGAAAAGGATTTTGCGCAATGCCGGCGTGTTACGGTAGATGAAATTCAAAAGCGGCCTTTATGGAAAAAAGTGGTATCAAGAGCCGCTTACTTGATGTCTCCCATACAATAAGCAGTGGTTGAACAATGCAAAAACACGCTATGAAGGGCAGAGGAGTGTGAGGTGAATCTTGAAACAAAATGGCTTGAAGATTTCGTAGCACTTGCCAATACCCGAAGCTTTTCGGCATCCGCCCGGCAACGCCACGTTACCCAGCCGGCATTCAGTCGGCGCATTCGTGCCCTGGAACAGGCCATTGGCGTCACCCTGGTTGATCGTTCCACCACGCCGGTCGGGCTTACCTCTGAAGGCCAGCTATTTCTGGTCACTGCGCGCAATCTCGTCGAGCAGCTCAACGAATCATTGAGCCACCTGCGCGGACTTTCCATTGCCAACGAGGCGCTGGATATCGTCGCCGCCCATTCGCTGGCACTCAGCTTCTTTCCGCCCTGGATCTCGCGTCTTCAGAAGGGCTTGGGCGAGCTGCCCACGCGTCTGGTCGCCATGAACGTGGGCGAGGCCATTCACGTACTGCGTGAAGGCAACTGCGATCTCATGCTGGCTTATTATGATCCTTTTGCCACCATGCAGCTGGATGCAGAAGTGTTTCCTTCCTTCTCGATCGGCAAGGTCAATATGCTGCCGGTATCACTGCCTGATGAAAACGGAAAACCCTGTTTTTCGCTGCAAGGTGACGCGTCAATTCCCTATCTGGCCTATACCCAAGGCGCTTTTCTAGGCCGAAGCGTGCGCATGTTGCTGAAAAACGACCCGCTACGCATGAAACTGCGCACCGTTTATGAAACCGCCATGGCGGAAGGTCTGAAAGGAATGGTGCTTCAGGGCATAGGAGCTGCCTGGATACCGGATTTCTGCATTCGTGAAGAGCTCAAGAGCGGACGTCTGGTCAGGGCGGGCGACGAAAGTTGGGATATTCCGCTGGAAATTCGTCTTTACCGCTGCTCGCTGGTCCATAAGCCGGGCGTCGAGAAGCTTTGGCGGCAGATGATGAAACTTCCGCGAGACTTCTTGCAGGCTTAGCCTTGGCACGCAAGGTTGCCTAAGACGATGAGCCAAAATCGGCGGGCAGGCCCAGAAAGTTCTGAATGATAAAGAAGTGATCTTCAAACAGGCTGTCGGGTTCAAGGTCTGCCAGTGCCACCCAACGAGCCTCATCTGCGCCTTTTACCGGTTTCAAGCGAGGCAATTGCTGGTCCGGGCGGAGGGCAAAATAGAAGGCTTCGGCAAGCGTACGGCCACGCCAGCTGCGGTGCGGCTCATCGAATAGTTGCCGTCCGCGTAACGAGCCCTTCAATACGGGTTCCGGGACCTTGAGACGCAGCCGCTCTCTCAATTCGCGCATGCAGGCATCGAGCAAGCGTTCATGGGGGTTGATGAAGCCGCCGGGAAGGGCGTAAAGGCCCTTTCCAGGTGCTGCATTGCGGCGTACAAGCAGTACATGCCCGGATTGAACGACCACTGCATTGACCGTCACAAAAATGGGCGGGTAGGGCGCATGAGCCCAGGCCTTACGATATTGATCCAGCAGCGTCTGCTCTTCAAGAAGCTGGCAATAAGCATCGCTGTGATGGAATTCATTCACGCTACTCGCGACGCCAGGCGGCAGGTCGTGGGAGGCCCCGGTGCTCAGGTAGTCGCTCGCCGCGCTTTCCGAGTGGAACAGCCGCTCGCGGATCTGACCGGACGAGATGCCCTCGACCAGCGGCACGCTGACTGACTCCCACTGGGGGAAAAGCGACAGGTAGTAGCTCGATTGGCCACGACCCGCTCCGATCAAGCCTATCCTTGGAAGACGCGCATTGGCCGGTATCGCCAAATCACGTACTTTGCGCTGCACGTCGCGCACCCATACGTCATCGTTATACAGCGCATCCAGCAGTGGCGTGATTTCCAAGCGCTGGTTATCGGCATCATCAAACATCGAGCGGATCATTACCTGACGCTCATCAAACCGCCAAGGGTTACGCAGTGAGCGTGCCTGCCAGGCCGACCCTACCAGTACAATGACCTGCCGCGCTTGATTCAGCGCTTCGCGAAGAACCGCCAGGTGCCCCAGGTGAGGCGGCTGAAAGCGCCCAATAAACACCAAACAGTCAAAGGCGTAGGCAGGCGTTGAGCAGTTGGCGTCAGAAGCCATGGTGCCTCCTTGAATGCTTGATAGAGTAAACACGCTATTATGGAGGTGAAGACAATAGCGCGCAATGTGATCAGGGCTGCGCACCCGGCCCGCATTCGGTATGCTGTCAGGCAGTCACAAGAAAGACGCTAACGAACAACTCAAGGGAATGATTATGCTGAAAAAACACCTCACTTTCTGGTGGAAGGTCGTTCAGGACGCTATATCGCTTTGGCTGGAACGCAATGCATTCAGCTATGCAGGCTCACTGGCGTTCTATACGCTTTTCTCACTGGCGCCGACCATCATTATCGCTGTGACGGTTATCGGTATAGTGCTGGGTGAAGACGCCGCTCAGGGCCAGATCGTGGCTCAATTGCAGGGGTCGCTGGGGGTAGATGTAGCGTCTGCCATCGAAGGAGCCGTTGCGCAGTCACGCATTGAGGAGTCAGGCCTGCTGCCGACTCTTCTTGGGTTCGGCGCACTTTTAGTGGGGGCAACTACTGTGTTCGCTCAGATGCAGTTCTCCTTGAACACTATTTGGGGCGTCACTGCCAAACCTACCAGCAATAGCATGTTCATCTTTATCAAGACTCGACTGCTATCGCTTACCGTGGTGCTTTCCATCGGATTTATCTTGCTGGTCTCGCTGATTCTTGGCGTAGCGCTGCGCGGCATGCTGCAGGTAGCCAATGATATTCTGCCGCTGGCGAGTTACTTCACCACGATTCTCGAATCCCTTATTTCTCTTGGCGTAGTGGTTTTGCTGTTTGCGACTATCTTCAAGGTACTGCCGGATGTCGTGCTGCGCTGGCAAGACGTATTTATCGGAGCGGTGGTTACCGCCGTACTGTTTACCATCGGCCGCAATCTGATTGCCATCTACCTTGCCTATACCGCTACGGCGTCCACCTATGGCGCTGCGGGCTCGGTAGTAATGGTGCTGCTGTGGGTCTACTACTCGTCACTGATCCTGCTGTTTGGTGCTGCATTTACCCGTTCCCTGCTGTTACGCCGGGGAAGAAAGCTGATCCCACGCAACAGCGCGGTACTGATCCGCCAGGAAATTCTCGAAGCTGAAAAACCCGTTCCCAAACATGGAAACGAGTTCTAATACCGAGTGGGCCCCGCGCAGGCGCGGGTAACCCATGCAGAGGTTTGAGGGGTCGAGTCGACCTGCCGGCTGATCAGGCTGAGTGCGCTGCCTCTTTCCACTGGGCAATATTATCGGCCGTCAGCGCAATGATGTTCTGGCGTGCTTCGGGCGTAATCCAGGCATTATGGGGAGTCACGATCAGGTTCAGCGGTTCGGCAAGCGCATCCAGCAAAGGATGCCCATCGCGCGGCGGTTCGGCTGGAAGAACGTCGACCGCCAGGCCGCCGATGCTGCCCTGACGCAACGCGTCGAGTGCGGCTTCTTCATCAATGATGCCTCCGCGCGCGCAGTTTATGACCAGCAGCGATGACTTGGCGGCCCGCAGGCGATCTTGATTGATCAGGTGCTTGGTATCTGCATTAAGCGGACAGTGCAGGCTGATGATATCGGCCTCGGGCATCAGTTCATCCAGGGACGGGCGGGAATCATTGGCCTCGTTGCCCGGTCGCGCTGCAAAGGTGACCTGCATGCCGAAGGCTTCTGCCAGGCGGGCAACCTCGGAGCCGAGCTCGCCTTGGCCAACCATGACAAGACGCTTGCCGGCCAGCTGTAGCGTGGGGTGATCCTGCAGGCAGAAGAACTCGCTGCGCTGCCAGGCGCCGCTCGCCACCTCACGCTGGTACTGCGGAAGACGGTTGGCCAGCGTCAGCATCAGCATCAAGGTATGCTGAGATACGCTGGCAGTACCGTAGGCGGTGACGTTCTTGACGCTGATGCCAAGCGCCTTTGCGGCATCTAGGTCGATATTGTTAAGCCCCGTGGCCATGACGCATATCAAGCGTAGCTTGGGCAGTTGCTTCAGCGTCTCGGCATCCAGTACTACTTTATTGACCAGCGCAATGTCGGCATCGGCCAGACGCTCCAGGGCCTCCTGGGTAGAGCTTTGATCGTGCACATCGAGTTGGGTCACCGCGCCTTTTATCGCGCTTAAATCAATCTGCGGACCCATGCTCTTGGCATCCAGCATCACGGCGTGAAGCATTTTATTCTCTCCAGTTATGGCCGAGGAGCAGTTAGCCTTGCTCGGCAGGGGGCACAAAAGGGTATAATATTGCCGCTTGATCAACCGCAGCCTTGGATTTTATCTCGACAGGCCACATATTCGCAGCTGGCTGCGTTTATATCCGCCAATATCCTGTCGTTGTTGAGCTTTTCAGGAGTTATCAACATGCCTATCTATGAATATGAGTGCAAGGCCTGCGGCCATCGCATGGAAAAATTGCAGAAAATCAGCGCGGCTCCGTTAACCGAGTGCCCCGCGTGCCGCCAGGATGACCTGGCACGACTCGTATCCGCTGCCGGTTTTCGCCTGGCGGGTGGTGGTTGGTATGAAACCGATTTTAAAACGGGAAGCAAGAAGAACCTGGCCGCTGATGCCAAGGGAACCACTTCCACTACCAGCGCCAAGAGTGACACTACTTCCAAGTCAAAAGGCGCCGCCTAGCGGGCGCTGAGCCTAACCGGCTCGTGACACCTTATTTGCCACGTAACAGAACAGGATTTGACATGCGCAGCCATTATTGCGGCCAGCTAAACGAGACACTGGTGGATCAAACGGTCACCGTTTGCGGATGGGTACATCGTCGCCGCGATCACGGTGGGGTAATTTTCCTCGATATGCGTGACCGCGATGGTATTGCCCAGTTTGTGGTAGACCCGGATACTGCCGAAGCGTTTGCGACTGCCGACCGCGCCCGCGGTGAATATGTTCTGCGTATTACCGGTCGCGTACGACTGCGTCCTGAAGGCACCCAGAACCCCAACATGCCCACCGGCATGATCGAGATACTGGCCAAGGAAGTGGAAGTGCTCAACACGGCCGCCACGCCTCCGTTCCAGCTCGATGAGCACGGCAAGGTAGGTGAGGAAGTACGCCTGAAGCATCGCTATATCGATCTGCGTCGTCCGGACATGATCGAAAAACTGCGTCTGCGTTCGCGTATCTCTCATACCGTTCGCGCGTTCCTGGAAAATCAGGGGTTTCTGGATATCGAAACGCCCATCCTGACCCGCGCAACCCCTGAAGGCGCCCGCGACTATCTGGTACCCAGCCGTACCCATGCCGGCAACTTCTTTGCACTGCCGCAGTCGCCGCAGCTGTTCAAGCAACTTTTGATGGTGGCCGGTTTTGACCGCTACTACCAGATTGCCAAATGCTTCCGCGACGAAGATCTGCGTGCTGACCGCCAGCCTGAATTTACCCAGATCGATATCGAAGCCTCTTTCGTTGAAGAAGACGACATCATGGGTATTACCGAAGCCATGATCCGTCAGCTTTTCCAGGAAGTGCTCAACGTCGAACTGCCGGAATTCCCGCGCATGACCTGGCAGGAAGCCATGGACCGCTTCGGCTCCGACAAGCCGGACCTGCGTATTCCGCTTGAGCTGACCGACGTTGACGATCTGATGAAACAGGTCGATTTCAAGGTTTTCTCAGGCCCTGCCAGCGCTGATGATGGCCGGGTAGCCGCACTTAAAGTGCCGGGCGGTGCCAAGCTTTCGCGTAAGGAAATCGACGAATACACCAAGTTCGTGGGTATCTATGGCGCCAAAGGCCTGGCCTGGATCAAGGTCAACGAGCGCGCCAAGGGGCTTGATGGGCTACAGTCGCCTATCGTCAAGTTCATGGAAAACATCGTCGAGGAGCTCCTTGATCGTCTAGGCGCCGAAGATGGCGATATCATCTTCTTCGGTGCCGACAAGACCCGTATCGTCAACGAAGCGATTGGCGCGCTGCGCGTCAAGCTGGGTGCGGATCTTGATCTTTACACCCAAAGCTGGGCGCCGCTGTGGGTTGTCGACTTCCCGATGTTCGAAGCCGACGATAATGGCCGCTTGAGCCCGCTCCACCACCCGTTTACTGCGCCTTCCTGCTCGCCGGAAGAGCTCAAGGCTGACCCGGCGAAAGCGCTTTCACGTGCCTACGACATGGTACTGAACGGCACCGAGCTGGGTGGTGGCTCCATTCGTATTCACAACCAGGCCATGCAAAGCACGGTGTTCGAGATTCTGGGCATTGGTGAAGAGGAAGCCCAAGAGAAGTTTGGCTTCCTGCTGGACGCGCTTCAGTACGGCGCGCCGCCCCATGGTGGCCTGGCCTTCGGCCTGGACCGTCTGGTCATGCTGATGGTCGGGGCCAAGACCATCCGTGAAGTCATTGCGTTCCCGAAAACCCAGAGTGCCGCCTGCTTGATGACAGACGCACCGGGCGAGGTCAGCCCTGACCAGTTGAAGGATCTGAACATCCGGTTACGTCAAAAGGCAAAGCCTGAAGCGGCTAGCGAGTAACGTCGCCGGCTGACAGGCCGCCGATTGCTGAAAACACCGACGCTCCGGCGTCGGTGTTTTTGTATGGTAAAAGTGAGTACACGCGTCATGGATGGAACACAAGCCACACTACCGGTACGTATTCTCGGGATCGATCCGGGCTCGCGTATTACCGGCTATGGAGTCATCGATCTCAATGGAGTGAAGCCAAGCTATGTTTCCAGCGGCTGCATTCGCACCTCCGATGGCCCGCTCGAGCAGCGTCTGGCTCAGATTTACGCAGGATTAAGTGAAGTTGTCGGCCTGTACAAACCCACGGATACGGCCATCGAGCGGGTTTTCATGTCGAAGAACGTTGATTCAGCACTCAAGCTTGGCCAGGCCCGGGGAGCGGCGCTGGTCTGTATGGCCAATCACGGCCTGGGCGTTGCCGAATACGCGGCACGCCGTATCAAGGAGGCAGTGACCGGACAGGGCGGTGCCGACAAGCTCCAGGTTCAGCATATGGTAACGGCGCTGCTCAAGCTTTCCGCTACGCCTCAGGCGGATGCCGCCGATGCGCTGGCCATCGCGCTCACCCACGCTTATTCACGTAACGGTCTGCCCGCAACGTCGAGTGGACGCAGCCGGCGCGCCTCTACCGGGCGCTGGCGGCTGTAACGACTACTGGTCACCTGTACAGAGTAGCATTATAGTAAACGCCTGTTTTTACTATCGCGAGCGTATTTATGATTGGACGTCTGAGTGGCTATCTGCTGGAAAAACAACCGCCTTGGGTCGTGATTGACGTTCATGGCGTAGGCTATGAGCTTGAAGCCTCGATGAATACGCTGATATCGCTGCCCGCAGTGGGGGAAAGCACCTCGCTTTATACCCATTTGACCATTCGCGATGATGCTCACCTGCTTTACGGCTTTGCCCGTGAGCATGAGCGGGCGCTATTCCGAGCGCTGATCAAGGTGAACGGTGTGGGGCCCAAGCTCGCTCTGGCTATTCTCTCCGGCATGGATGAGGACGCCTTCATGCGCTGCGTGCGTGACGACGACAGCAAGGCACTGACCAAGCTCCCCGGAGTAGGCAAGAAGACCGCCGAACGGCTTATCATCGAAATGCGCGACCGCTTCCCCGAGTGGGAAAATGGTTCATACGCGCCACTGCCGCTGGAGGCCGCCAACGGCCGCCCTGTGCGCAACAGCCTGGCTGACGCCGAGTCCGCCCTGGTCAGCCTGGGTTACAAGCTGACCGAAGCCAGCAAGATGCTGGCCGACCTTGACCCCCAGCAGCCCACAGAAGCCTTGATCAAGGCCGCGCTGACGCGTCGCATGAACGGCTGATGAGGCCCGTCGCACGGTATAGACCGCCCGTATTAAAGAAGAGCATTTATGTTAGAACATGACCGGTTGATAGCGGCTGAACCAGAGCAGGGTGAAGGGCGGATCGACTATGCCATTCGCCCCAAGCGTCTTGAAGACTATATCGGCCAGCCGCGCGTCCGCGAGCAGTTGGAGATATTCATCGGCGCGGCCCGGCTACGCGAAGAAAGCCTTGATCACACCTTGGTATTTGGCCCGCCGGGGCTGGGTAAGACCACGCTTGCCAATATTATTGCCACGGAAATGGGCGTGGGCCTCAAGTCCACCTCCGGGCCCGTGCTTGAGCGTGCCGGCGACCTGGCCGCCATGCTGACCAATCTTGAACCCGGCGATGTGTTGTTCATCGATGAGATTCATCGGCTTTCCCCGGCGGTCGAAGAAGTGCTGTACCCGGCCATGGAGGATTTTCAGCTCGATATCATGATTGGGGAAGGGCCCGCGGCGCGCTCCATCAAGCTGGACCTGCCGCGTTTTACGTTGGTCGGGGCTACCACGCGGGCGGGACTTTTAACCTCGCCGCTGCGCGACCGCTTCGGCATCGTGCAGCGCCTGGAGTTCTACAGCCTTGATGAGCTGACCGAAATCGTTACCCGTTCGGCGCGCCTGTTGGGTGTGGAGACCAGTCACGAAGGCGCCGTGGAGGTAGCTCGTCGCTCTCGCGGCACCCCGCGTATCGCCAACCGCTTGCTGCGCCGGGTGCGCGACTATGCGGAGATAAAAGGCGATGGCACGGTCGATGTTGCTCTCGCTGACGCGGCGCTGAACATGCTCAACGTGGACCACTACGGCCTGGACCATATGGATCGCCGCCTGTTGCTGGCCATGATCGACAAGTTCGAAGGTGGTCCGGTAGGGGTCGATTCGCTCTCCGCGGCCATTGGCGAAGAGCGCAACACCATTGAAGATGTGATCGAACCCTACCTGATTCAACAGGGCTTGATGATGCGTACCCCCCGAGGCCGCACGGTCACCCGCCAGGCCTGGCTGCACTTCAACCGTGTTCCCAACGAGCACTCGGTCGACATGGAAGGAGAGCGCCGCCCGTGAGCGTTTCGTTTTCGCTACCCGTACGTGTTTACATGGAAGATACTGACGCCGGTGGTATTGTCTACTACGTTAACTATCTGAAGTTTATGGAGCGGGCGCGCAGCGAATGGCTGCGTGAGTTAGGACTTGATCAGCAAACGTTACTAGACGAAGGCACGCAGCTGGTGGTATATCGCTTAGCCTGTCACTATGCAAAGCCCGCACGGCTGGATGAGGCATTGAGCGTTACGGCCCGTATCACCGAGACCGGTCGTTGCCGGGTGACGTTTGAACAGCGTGTAGAGCGGGGCGAGGAACTCCTCTGCAGCGCGACAGTCGAGATAGCCTGCCTGGATGCAAAACGCCTGCGGCCTAAAGCCTGGCCCGCAGCCTTTCAGGCAGGGTTAACCACTTAACCGCGGTTTCATAACCGGAAACCACCACTTAGTCGGCCATGGCCGGCGTTAATAGATTGATGAGGGCACCTGTGAACGATAACACCATGTCCATCCCACACCTGATAATGAATGCCAGCGTCGTAGTACAGCTGGTGATGCTACTGCTGGTGGTGGGGTCAATCCTGTCCTGGGTGGTGATCTTTCAGCGTAGTATCGCGCTACGCCGTGCCAAGCAGGAGTACAACCAGTTCGAAGAGTCGTTCTGGTCAGGTGTCGATTTAAACGAACTCTATCGCGAAATCCCGGCCGACGACCCGCGCCACGGCGCCGAGCATATCTTTCAGGCCGGCTTTCGCGAGTTCAACCGCCTGATGCCCAAGACCCGCAACGCCGACACCGTCCTGGAAGGCGTACAGCGCAGCATGCGCGTTGCCTGGTCGCGTGAAGAAGACCGTCTGACCCAGCACCTGGTGTTCTTGGCAACGGTCGCTTCAGCAAGCCCCTATATCGGCCTGTTTGGTACCGTCTGGGGTATCATGGGGTCTTTCCAGTCGCTTTCCATGACTCAGCAGGCAACGCTTGCAACCGTCGCGCCCTGGATTGCCGAGGCGCTGATTGCCACGGCGATGGGTCTGTTTGCGGCCATTCCTGCGGTCATTTTCTACAATCGTCTCTCCAATAACGCGTCTCGCCTGCTCGGCAAATACGAAGACTTCGCCGAAGAGTTTCACGCGATCTTGCACCGTAACCTGCAAGGCCGCGATGGCAAGCCTAGCGCCAGTTAAGGGGAGTACGCCATGCAAGGTCCATTCAATCGCAGTAATAAAAGCAAGCCGATGGGGGAAATCAACGTCGTTCCCTTTATCGACGTCATGCTGGTACTGCTGGTCATCTTCATGATTACGGCGCCCATGCTGACACAAGGGGTTCAGGTTGACCTGCCTCAGGTGTCTTCCGAGCCTATCGATACTCAGGACAGCGATCCGATCATCATTTCGGTCGATCGTGATGGCGGCTACTTCATTACTCTGGGTGAAGACTCGACACCGGTGTCACTCGACCAGATGTCCGAGCGCGTAGGCGCCATACTTCAGCGCCGCCCGGGTACGCCGGTAATGGTGCGGGGCGACCGGAATGTGCAATACGGTCAGATCGTGCTGCTGATGAGCACGCTTCAACGCTCCGGTGTGGCCAATGTGGGCCTGCTTTCAGAGCCGCCGCAAGATGGTTAAGGGCAAGACACAGATAGTCGCCGATGCGCCTCGGGATCCACAGGATGTGGGTTACACGCTACCCGTCATCCTCGCGGTGGCCGTGCATCTGGCTATTATAATTTTTAGCCTGGTCAACTGGCCCAGTCACTCGGTCGAGCCGGATTCGTCTTCCATCGTGCAGGCTACTTTTGTCAGTACCGAAACCTTCACGGATCAAGCGCAGCAGGTGACCGAGCAGCAGGCCGCCATGAACAGCGCCACTGAACCCGTTGAGGAGCCGCAGGTAAGCGCACCGGAAGTGGCAGAACCCGAGCCAGAACCAGAGCCCCAGCAGGATAACCAGGCACAGCAGCAAGCGGCTGAAGAGGCTGCCCGCCAGGCTGCTCAGGCGGAGGCCGAAGCATTGGCCGAGGCCCAGGCCGCCGCCGAAGCAGATGCTCAGCGGCGCGCTGTAGAAGCCGAGCGCCAGGCCCAGGAGCAAGCCGCACAAGCACAGGCCCGCGAAGCAGAAGCGGAGGCTCAGCGCCAACGTGAAGCCGAAGCCCAGCGTGCTCGAGAGCAGGCGGAAGCGGAAGCCGAAGCGCAACGTGAAGCCGAAGCTCAGCGCGCGAAAGAACAGGCAGAAGCCGAAGCCAAGCGTGAAGCCGAAGCGGCAGCCGAGCGCGAACGTGAAGCGCAAGAGCAGCGGGAGGCAGAAGCTGAAGCTGAACGTCAGCGCGAAGCGGAAGCCGCCAAAGCGCGTGAAGAGGCGGCAGCACAGGCCCGTCGTGAAGCCGAGGCTGAAGCGCAGCGTGAGCGGGAAGCAGCGGCCGAACGTGAGCGTGAAGCCGAAGCCCAGCGCCAACGCGAAGCTGAGGCTGAGCGCCAGCGCAAAGCAGCGGCGGAAGCAGCAGAGGCGGCCATGCAACGCCAACTGGCAGGGGAGGCCGAAGCCGCCGCCAATGCCCAGCAGGCTCAACAGGCGGCCAACAGCTTTATCAATATAGTACGCCGTGCTGTAGAACAGGCCTGGTTGATCCCGCCTGGAGCAAGCAATTCACTGAATGCTACGATTCAGATACGCTTGGGCCCATCGGGAGAGCTGCTTGCGGCATCGGTTGCGACATCAAGTGGTGACAGTGCTTTTGATCGGTCTGCTATACAGGCTGTTGAACAGGCTGCCCCGTTCAGCGAATTGAGAGATTTGCCAGCGGATCAGCAGCGAAACTTACGTCAAATCAATCTGCGATTTACCCCGGGGGATGTTCGCTGATGCAAATATTGAGCAAAGTGTGGTTATTCTGCGCGCTGCTATTCATTAGCAGTACGGCAAGTGCCCAGCTAACCATTGAAATTACACGTGGCAGTGACCAGGCCGTACCAATCGGGGTGGTGCCTTTTGCGGGCGCCGAAGGCATGTCGGAAGATATCGCCCAGATTGTACAGGACGACCTTGAACGCAGCGGACTGTTCGAACCGCTCGAGCGCAGCGCCATGTTCGAAAAACCAAGCCAGGCTGAAGAAGTCGAGTTTGGTACCTGGCGCTCGCTTGACGTGCGTTATCTGGTTGTCGGTCGCGCCCAACAATCCGGCAACGGTTATCAGCTGCAGTTTGAACTGATGGACATCAGCGGTCAGCGCCGCATGATTGGTGAAACCGTCACCGCCAATGCCAACGACCTGCGTGGTGCCGCTCACTACATAAGCGACCAGGTGTTTGAAGCGATCACCGATATTCGCGGTGCCTTCTCGACCAGCATTGCCTATATCACGGCGCAGGGGCTTGGCGACAACATGCAGTTCGGCCTCTACATTTCCGATGCCGATGGTCATAACAGCCAGCAGGTATTGACTTCGGATCAGCCGATCATGTCGCCCGCCTGGTCGCCGGATGGCCGTAAACTTGCCTATGTATCCTTTGAAAGTGAGCGCCCGGCCATCTATATTCAGGATGTAGCCACCGGCCAGCGTGTGCAGGCAACGTCGTTCGAGGGTATCAACGGCGCGCCGGTATGGTCCCCGGATGGGCGCCGCATTGCCATGTCACTGTCCAAGGATGGCCAACCGGAAATCTACGTGATGGATATCGGTAGCCGCTCTGTCGAACAGCTGACCAATAGCAACAGTATCGATACCGAGCCCGCCTGGTCGCCGGATGGCCGTAGCCTGCTGTTCACGTCTGACCGCAGCGGTGGTCCACAGATTTACCAGTATTCGCTGGGCAGTGGCGAAACCAAACGTGTGACGTTTACCGGTAATTACAATGCCCGGGCACGTTATTCTCCGGATGGCGATCAGATCTTTTTGATCCATCGTTCAAGCCGCGGATATCAGGTAGCACGTCAAGATCTGGACGGTGGACGTCTGGTCGTACTAAGTGATTCAACAAGAGATGAATCTCCTAGTGTTGCGCCGAACGGGACCATGGTAATCTTCGCTACCCAACAGGGTAACAACGGGGTGCTGAGTGCCGTTTCTGCCGATGGGCGGTCGTCATTCCGGCTTCCTGCAGCACAAGGTGATGTGCGAGATCCCGCATGGTCACCATTTTTAAATTGATGATAAATGGCAATTATTTCTTTCAGGCAAGGAGTCTGATTATGCAACTTAAGCCGTTGGCTCGCTCATTGGCAGTAGCATTATCCATCGTTGTAATCGCGGGCTGTTCCAGCACCGGCGGAACCCAAGATGGCGATTCTTATGGCAGCCAGGATGGCAGCAGCATGGGTGCAGGCACTTCAGGTGCCGGTACTAGCGGTCAGTATGGTTCCACTACTGGTTCAGGCTCGGGCGCTGGTCAGCAGGCTGACTCGCGTATTCCTGAAGTTCGCACCATTTACTTCGATTACGATCGTGACAGCATCAAGAGCGAATACGAGTCTGCGGTAATGGCGCATGCGCGTTATCTGCGTGCCAACCCGAACGCCCAGGTTGTACTGCATGGCCACACCGACGAGCGCGGTACCCGTGAGTACAACATGGCACTGGGTGAGCGTCGTGCCCGTGCGGTTCAGCGTTTCCTGAACATTCAGGGTGTATCTCCTTCGCAAATGAGCGTTGTGAGCTACGGTGAAGAGCGCCCGGCCGCTAGCGGTCAGACTGAAAGCGCCTACTCACAAAACCGTCGTGTCGTGTTTAACTACTGATAGTATTTAACTACTGATATCGCCGGTGTGCTCAAGGCATGCCGGTGTTATCTATGGAGTTGTCATGAATCACAGTCTCAAACGCTTTTTTGAGAGGCTGTGCGGTGCGGGAGCCTTAGTGCTCCCGCTGTCCGTATTGCCCCTTGTAGCGGTCGCCCAGCAGCCGCTCGTGCAAGATCTTTCTTCCGGTGGCTCCAGCGGTTTCTACCAGCAGACTCAGCGCCAGGAGCCCTCCAGCGGCAATCTTGTGCTGTTCAATCAGGTAGAAGAGCACCAGCAGGAAATTCAGCAGCTGCGCGGCCAGATTGAAGAACTTCGCCACCAGCTTGAACAATTGAAGCGTCAGTCCCAGCAGCAGTATCTAGATATCGAAGACCGCTTGATGAACAGCAGCTCGACCACCCAGATCGAGCAGGCGACACCCCAGGTCGAACCTGAAGCGGCGCAGGAGGTGGTGAACGCGCCGTCGACGCGTAACGTCAGCGAAGATGCCCAGGCGGACTATCAAGCCGCCTTTGCCCACGTACAGGCGCGCCGCTTTGATGAAGCGATCAAGGCGTTTGAAGCCTTTGTCGCAGCCCATCCCGACAGTAGCCTGGCCGCTAACGGTCACTACTGGCTGGGCGAGCTTTATGCGGCAGAAGGACAGTTGAGCGAAGCCGACACGGCGTTCAGCCGTGTCATCGAAGAGTTCAACGGCAGCAGCAAGGTACCCGATGCCCTCTATAAACTGGGCTTGGTGAAGGCGCGCCAGGGCGAGGCCGAACAGAGCCGGGAACTGCTCGAACAGGTACGTGATGATTACCCGCAAAGCAGTGCCGCCGGACTTGCCAACGATTTTCTTCGTCAATCGGCTGGCTAACAACGTATTGAACGTGTGCATTCAGGAAATAGCATGAGCTGTAAAATCGACTATCAAGCACCTGCCGATCTGCTTGAAAACCGAATTGTCCTGGTCACTGGAGCGGGTGACGGTATTGGCCGTACGGCGGCATTAAGCTATGCACGCCACGGCGCAACAGTCATTCTGCTGGGCCGGACCATCGAAAAACTCGAGCGCGTCTACGATGAAATCGAAGCAGCGGGTGGGCCTCAGCCGGCAATTTTTCCGCTTAATTTCGAAGGCGCAACGCTTCACGATTTTGATGAAATGGCCAGAACGCTGGATAAAGAGTTTGGCCGACTGGACGGCCTTCTGCACAATGCCGGACTACTGGGCCGTATAACGCCTTTCGATCAGTACGATCCTGAGCTCTGGGAACAGGTCATGCAGGTCAACATCAACGGGCCAATCTGGATGACCCAGGCGCTGCTGCCGTTGCTGCAAAACGCCGATGACGCCTCCATCATCTTTACGTCATCAAGCGTTGGTCGAAAAGGGCGGGCCTACTGGGGCGCCTATTCGGTATCCAAGTTCGCAACAGAAGGGTTTGTCGAGGTACTGGCTGATGAGCTGGAAAGCCAGCCGAACCTTCGCGTCAACACCCTGAACCCCGGCGCTACGCGTACTCAAATGCGGCAAAGCGCCTACCCCGGTGAAGACCCGGCCACGCTGCGTACCCCTGAAGACATAATGCCCACCTATTTATGGCTGATGGGGGCTGATAGCGCCGGTGTCAGCGGGCAGAAATTCGATGCCCAGCCGCCGCGTCAAAGCTGACATCGGCGGTGGTTGCTCAGGCCGTCGCGCCTGAGCAACCCGATGGATCCTACCTGTCTTTGTGAAAGCCCTCGAGAGCCGCCACCAGCGCCTGACACTCTTCAAACCATAGATCCGCCGGCCACTGCTGGTAATCGTCCTCTTCGCTGACATACCCATAGCCGACGGCCACGGCGGTCATGCCAGCGGCCTTGGCGGCCTGCATGTCTCGAACGTGATCACCTACATACCAGCATTCGCTGGGCGCAACACCCAGTCGGCGTGCGGCTTCCCACAAGGGCTCCGGGTGAGGTTTCTTGACGCTCAGGTCATCGGCACACAGTAGTGCGCCCGGCAATAGCGCCAGCGCCTCAAGCAGGGGCTCAGTGTACACGCGAGGCTTGTTGGTCACGATTCCCCAAGGCCGCTGATCGGCATGCCAGTTTTCAAGCCACCGATCAAGCGGCGCAAACACCCGGCTATCGACAGCAACCGCCTGTGCGTAGCTATCCAGCAGAAACTGGCGCGCCGCATCGTGTTCGGGCGCGCCGTGCTCGAGCCCCAGCGCCAGCGTTACCAGCGCGCTTCCACCATTGGATACCTGGCGGCGAATCTGCTCATAAGGCAGTGGTGCCAGCCCGTGGTGTTCGCGCAAGGCGTTGGTTGCTCTTGCCAAATCGGGCGCGGTATCCACCAGGGTCCCATCAAGATCGAACAGTATGGCAAGCGGGGCAGTCGTTGCCATTTATTGGCTCACTTTACGGCAGTACATCATGTAATTGACCGAGACATCATTGGCAACCAGCCGGTAACGGCGGGTAAGAGGGTTGTAGGTCAAGCCCGTCTGTTCGCGTACCTGCAGACCGGCATCGCGTGACCAGGCAGCCATTTCAGATGGCCGAATGAACTTGGCGTAGTCGTGCGTGCCGCGAGGAAGCAGCTTAAGCACGTACTCAGCGCCAAGAATGGCAAAGGCATAGGATTTGGGCGTACGGTTAAGCGTCGAGAAGAACACATAACCGCCAGGGCGTACTAACGCGCAGCAGGCACGAATCACCGACGCCGGATCAGGTACGTGTTCAAGCATCTCCATGCAGGTGACAACATCAAAGTGGCCTGGCTGCTCGACAGCCAATGCTTCAACGCTCACTTTTCGATACTCCACGGACACGCCGCTCTCTTGAGCGTGGAGCCGGGCGACGCCCAGCGGCGCTTCCCCCAGGTCAATCCCGGTAACGGTTGCCCCGCGATGCGCCATGGACTCACTCAGTATGCCGCCACCGCAGCCCACATCGAGCACCTTCTTGCCGGCAAGACCGGCCCGCGCATCGATAAAGTCCAGGCGCAAGGGGTTGATATCATGCAGCGGCTTGAATTCGCTTTTCGGGTCCCACCAGCGGCTGGCAAGTGCTTCAAATTTAGCAACTTCTGCCACATCGACATTGTCTTGGTAGCGTCCAGCAGTGCTATCCTGAGGTGTCGCTTGCATGTATTGACTCCCATGGTCGGTAAGCGATGGATGGTTTTTTCATCCAGCCAGTTAATTGGCGTCAAGTGGCGAGTGGCATCCACTCAATCGTTGAGTATTATGGGCATTCTAACCACTCCTGGGTCAGAACGCATAAAAAGGACCATTGTATGAATTTTATGGCGATACCTTCTCGCTTTCCCGACGCACAAGGAGCCCGTTAGATGCGCGTATTACTTTATGGAAGCGAGCTGAGTGCCGCAACAGCCGCCGCCGCCCTTGCCTGGGTGGGGCACCAGGTGGAGTGGTTGCCCCATGAAAGCGCACCTTGGTCAAGCCTTTCCCAGGTGGATTGGCTGCGCCGTGAGCCTGAATTGATGCCGCATATTCAGCAGGCCCTGGCCGATAACACGCTAAGGCTGATCGACACGATAGATGAAGCTGAAACTGCCGATGTCATCTGGCTTGCGCTATCCCCCGGCCAGCGCCATTCGGCAAGCGAACTACTCCAAGCGCCGGGCCTGCCCGCACAGCACGGTGCCGTACTGGTTAACAACTCGACGTTCCCGGTCGGTGAAACCGAGCGGCTGCACGACCTGATGAAAGCGCAGCACAGCAGCGTAGCATTGCCGGATACGCTTGAAGAAGGGCGCGCCTGGGCATCGTTCACCCGACCAACGCGCTGGCTGCTGGGGTGTGACGATGCCAAGGGAGAGCAGGTGGTGCGTGAGCTGCTGCGTGCGTTCAATCGCCGCCAGGAAGTGTTTCAACCCATGCCCCGGCGTGCGGCCGAGCTTACCAAGCTTGCCATCAACGGCATGCTGGCCACGCGCATCAGCTACATGAATGAAATTGCCGGTCTTGCCGACACACTGGGAGTGGATGTCGAACACGTGCGCCAAGGCATGGGCGCCGATACGCGCATCGGCTTTGAATACCTGTACCCGGGCTGCGGGTTTGGCGGGCCCAATTTCTCCCGTGACTTGATGCGCCTGGCAGACGTTCAGTCCAAGAGCGGGCGCTACTCGGCCCTGCTTGAGCAGGTCATGGACATCAACGAACATAAAAAGGAGACCCTGTTTCGCAAGCTGTGGGCCCACTTCGAAGGCGAGCTTTCGGGCAAGACCGTGGCTATCTGGGGTGCTGCCTTCAAACCGGGAACGGCGCGCATTGATCATGCGCCGGTTCTTACGCTGCTTGAAGCACTCTGGGCTCAGGGGGCCAAGGTAAGACTGCATGACCCGGCGGCCATCAGCGCCCTGCACCAGGTTGTGGGTCAGCGCGATGATCTGCAAACCTTCGATCAGGACCCTTACCAGGCCTGTGAAGGGGCCGATGCGTTGATGCTGGTGACCGAGTGGAAATCCTATTGGAATCCGGATTGGCATCGCCTGGCATCGCTGCTTAGCGCCAAGCTGGTGTTGGACGGTAGAAATATCTACGATCCGGCGTTTGTTGCCAGCTGCGGGTTAACGTACCGTGGTATTGGTCGCCGCGCTGACCCTACGTCTTTTTGAGGAAACTCCATGCCCAATTCGACGCCATCTCAACGCATTGTTCCAGATGTGGATCAAAGCTTGACGGCTCATCATCTACGTCATCGCAAGGGGCCAGCCGTATGGCCGCTATGGCTTGCCGTTCTCATACTCTTTGGCCTTCTGGCGGCAGTGTCCGCGGCGGCTTGGTTTGAGCGTGGGCGGTTGATGGATGAGCTGCACCGGGTAAGCGGGGAAGCTTCCAATGTCCACGCCCGGCTCGATTCGGGCGATACTGATGTGCAAGATACCATCGCGTTTGTGCAAGCCCAGATGACAACGCTATTTCAAGAGCAAGAGCAGTTGTCTATCGCCCTGACAAATACCCGAGAAGATATCTATGGCGTGCTGACCGACAGCCAGGAACAGGTATCCAGCGATACGCTGGACCGGATAAACGCACGAATGGATGCTTTCGAGGGGCAGGCTGAGCTGCGCGACCGCCAGTTGGCAGCGCTTCGCACTTCGTTGGATACACTGGAAAAGGCCGGTACCTCAGGCAGACAAAACCTGATCGAAGAGGTCGAACACCTGAAGCAGCTTACCTCTCAGCAGCTGGCTTCATTGGAAAGTGCGTCGAGTGCGCTACGTCAATCGGTTGAAGAGCAGATCAGCGCTCAGAATGATAACGTCAGTGAGCGTTTTAATATGCTGGAAACCGGGCTGGATACGCTACAGTTAGAGACAGCATCGGCGCAGGAAGATCAAGTAGCTGACATAGAAGCACAGCTGAGTCAGCGTATTGCAGGGATTGAAAGCGATGTTCGCCAGCTGCGCCAAGCTCAACTGGCGTTTAGCGCCCAGATCGAGATGCTCAGATAAGTGTCAGGGTTTTAAAACAGCCATGAGTCGCTGAATTTTTAGGGATTTAATGTATGGGAAGACAACAGCGATGGCGCATAGCCACCCGTGTGGCTTGTTTCAGCGCGCTGCCCTTGTGTGCTGTAAGTGTGGCAATGCCTGTCTGGGCGCTAGAGGCTGCGATTGATGGAGTGGGTGGTGACGTTGAAGAGAACATCAGCGCCTACCTGGAAAGTATTGACGAAGAGCAGTACACCGACGTGCGACTGGAAGGCGAAATTCGCAGCCGAACCCAGGAAGCCATGCGCGTATACGGTTACTACGAACCGGATATCAGAGTCGAACTTGAACCCGCTATCCGGTTAACGATTGATCCCGGCCCGCGCATCGAGATCGAAGTACTTTCGATCAATATAGAAGGCGATGCCAAGGACGATCCTCCGTTCAAGGAAGCGCTGGACAATTTTCCACTGCGTGAAGGCGAGCCGCTTCGCCACGCCCCCTGGGATAGCCTGAGGTCGCAATTTTCCGGCCTTGCCATCGAGCGTGGCTACTTCGACTGGGGCTTTACCGATCGCCGCATGGAAGTACGGCCCTACCTTCAAAGCGCACGGCTCTACATGGATTTCGATAGCGGGCCGCGCTACCGGTTTGGTCAGACCTATATCACGGGTAGCCATATCGACCCCGAACGTCTGCAGAACATGCAGACCTTTGAAACCAATGACCCCTATCTGGCCGAATCGCTTGCGACCTATAACCAACGCCTGGCCGAAACCGGCTGGTTCCGTTCCGTTACCGTGCGCCCCAGGCTGGAAACCGCCCAGGAACTTACCATTACGCCCCCAAGCGGCGGCGACCCCTGGTGGTCCGAGGCGACGGCCAGCCAACCCGTACGGCCACTGATCAGCAGCGCGGCGCTCGCCAGCGTGCTCATGATCAACAAGCGTGATGATACACAGCTGCCTATCGATGTAAGCGTCGAGCCTGCTGACCGCCATCAGTTCGAGGTAGGTATCGGGTATGCAACCGATGTAGGCCCGCGGCTGCGTTTCAGCTGGAACCAGCCATGGATCAACAGTTACGGCCATAGTCTCAACCACGACCTGTATCTTTCTGCGCCGGAGCAGCGCTTCACAGGGGTTTACAATATCCCCCTTGAAGATCCGCTACGCGATAGCTACCGCCTTCAGTACGGTATCCGTAATATTGATGACAGTGACACCCAATCCCTGGAGGCCGGGGTCGAGCTGGGCCGGCGCTGGCAGTTTGACAACGACTGGGTGCAGACCATCTATTTCCGCACCACTTATGAAGACTTCACCCAGGGCGGTGAGGCAGATCAGGTATGGCTGTTCTACCCAGGCATTCAGTGGTCAAGAACACGCACCCGCCCACAGCGCTTTCCCCTCTGGGGGGACCGCCAGCAGCTGTCAGTGGAATACTCTGACCGCGTCTGGGGTTCGGATGCTCAGTTCACCCGTTTGACCGGCGACACCGAGTGGATACGTACGCTAGGTAACGACAATCGCTTCCTGGCGCGTTTGAGCATGGGTGCCATCGAAACCGATGATTTTTCCAAATTGCCGCCCTCGTTGCGCTTTTTTGCCGGGGGCGATCGTAGCGTGCGCGGCTACTCCTATGAAAGCCTTTCGCCACGCAACGCAGAAGGGCGCCTTCGCGGTGGCCAGCAGATGGTGACTTCAAGCCTTGAGTACCAGCGGCGCGTCAAGGATAACTGGTGGGGTGCCACCTTCATCGATACCGGTGATGCCTTTGATGACTGGGCGCCAGACGATCTGAAAACCGGGGCCGGCGTAGGGGTTCGCTGGGTATCGCCGGTAGGGCCGATTCGCTTTGATGTAGCGCATCCTTTCGATAACGACGATGCATACCGCATACATTTTTCCATCGGCCCGGAATTCTAGGAGCACGCTTTGTCCCAGGTTGAATCCTCCTCCACGACGCGTCAGCCATACTCTTCGCGCCAGCGCACCTGGCTTGCGCTATGGAGCTTGATACGTCTGATTATTATTCTGCCCTTGTGGCTGTTTGGTTTAGTTGCACTGCTGCTGGGGGTAGCGCTGTCGCCTTGGGGAACAGGGTTTCTGTTTTCCCAGGGACAGGAGCGCGGTTTTTTTACCTTCGAGCATCAGGAAGGCGCACTGCTTGATGAATTCACCCTTCAAGGATTTCGTCTTGAGCTGGGTAATATTCGTGTTGTAATTGACGACTTCGAGCTTGCCTGGGCGGATGACTGCCTGCTTTCAAGGCGGCTTTGTATCGATACGCTGCGCGTGGATGGAGCGGATATCCGTATTGGTGCCAGCGAGACAGAAGCCCCCCCTAACGAGGACAGCGCACCTTTCAGGCTATATCTACCGTTTCCTGTCGAGCTTCGCTCCGTCGCGCTGGATAACGTGGCTGTACAGCTGGCCGATGGTACCCGCATCGACTGGGACAATTTTGAAACCTCAGCTACAGCCGAACAGAGCCGGGTGGCTTTTGCACCGAGCCAGCTTGACCAGTTGACGGTATACCTACCCCCTTCGCCAGGCGTACAGCTCACTGAAAATACGCAGACACCCCTGACGCCTGAGGCAATCGATGGGGCGGTGCTTGCGGCCGAACCTCGTGACGAGGCCATGCAGGCAGTGTCTTTGGAAGAAAGCCTTGCCGCGCGCGATCCTGTAGAACTACCGGAAATCGTACTGCCGGTTGATTTCGACATCAGTGATTTGACGGTTACCGATATTCGGCTTACCGGCGCGTTCGAGTACGCCATTGAGCGGTTACAACTAGGTCTTGAAACGGAAGAGAGCCGAGTGGAGGTAACGTCGCTGGAAGTGCTGAGTGATGACGCTCAGGCGAACCTTACGGCAAACGTCGACCTCACCGGTAACTACCCGCTGGACGCTCAGCTAAATGCCGTGCTGTTCTTGCCTGAACGGTTTCCCGAGCTTGACGGTGAAGTGCTTGAACTGACGCTTTCAGGCCCGCTGGATAACCTTCAGGCTGAGCTGACTGCCTCGGGTATCGTGACGGCTACGCTTGATGCCGAGGTCAATGCACTGGCCCCCGAGCTGCCTTTTGAAGCGCGCCTGCAGAGTGAACGCCTGCAATGGCCGCTGGTAAATGCAGCCGTGGAAGGCGAAGATCAGCCACCTCCTTATGTCATTGAAGCCGTCGATGCTGTTGTCTCCGGAAGTCTTACGGCTTACCAGGCTGACATTCAGCTGGCCGCCCAAGGGCCTGAGCTACCCCTTACGCAGGTATCGCTGAGCGGCCAGGGTGATTTCAGTCACTTCCAGTGGCAGCCGCTGGCTCTTCAGGTAGAAGAGAGCACGCTGCGCAGCGAAGGTCGAATCGACTGGCTCGCCCCGTTGACGATTGATACCCGTATCCGGCTGGAGCAGTTTGACCCGTCGCACTTTGTGGATCAGATGGACGGTAGCCTGACCGGGGATATCGAGCTGGGGGTGCGTCAGCAGGGGGATATATGGTCTGTCAGCATTGCCAACATCGATATCGGCGGGCAGTTGCGTGACTATCCTTTAACGCTGCAGGCCGCCCTGGATGCCAACAGCAATATGGAAGTGGATATCCACGAACTGCTGTTCACCCAAGGGAACAACCGGCTCGAAGCCTCCGGCCAGGTGAGCGAGCAGTCGATGTCGCTAAATGCCGATATCGCCTTACGGGAATTGCGTACCCTTTCTCCTGAACTTGCTGGTACCTTGAGCGGTGAAGTAAGGGCGACCGGCAGCTTCGCCCAGCCTGAAATCGTGGCAGACCTGGCGGGGCGTGATCTGCGCTTTGCAGATAATAGCGTAGAACGCCTTGAACTCGACGCCACGGTACAAGGGCTTGATGATCCAAGGCTCGATGTCCAGCTTGGCTTGCAGCAGATATTCGCCGGCGGCCAGCGGCTGACGGCCGCAGAGTTGAATCTCACCGGCCGGCTTTCTCAGCACCAGCTGGAGGTTGATGTCCAAGGTGATCCCGACACTCCTCTTCAGCAGGCATCGCTTGGCCTGGACGGCCGTTTTGATCAGGCACGCCAGCAGTATCAGGGCCGGTTAACGCCGCTTGAAATTGACTCGGAAGCGGGCACCATTCGCCTGGAGGCTCCGCTTGAGTTGAGCTATAACCTGGCAAACGGTCAGGCACGGCTTTCACCGTTCTGTTTACGCCGCGAAGAGGGCGGCCTGGTCTGCTCGCAGGAACCCATCAACGCATCAGCCGATCAAGGGCGCGCCGTACTGACCGTACGTGAAGTTCCCATGGAAATGCTCGAGCCATTCCTGCCCGATGAGTGGTCATTTGAAGGCGCCACTACCGCAGACGCGACGCTTGCCTGGCGTCAGGGCGGTGCGCGCTGGCAAGCCGATGTTCAGGTACTCAGCGAGCTTGCAATCACCGCCATCAATGATTATGGCCAGCCGGTTCGGCTGCCCGCCATCAACCTTGACGCTCAACTGCAGGCCAATCAGTCTCAGGCGGATACCAACATGGTGCTATCGTTTTCAGAGGCTGGCGATTTGACGCTCAACCTCTCGCTGAGCGATCCCATGGGCCAAGGCAGGCTGGAGGGTGAGCTGCTGGCCAACAACCTGTCGCTGGAACCCTATCGTCCCATGGTCGTCAACATGGACCGCCTTGAAGGCGCGATTGACGGCCGCGTACAGATTGGCGGCACCACCGGCCAGCCTGATTTGCAGGGCAGCCTGGCACTGCGTGGACTACGCCTGCACGGACCGGATATTCCGCTGGACGTGCGCGATGGCGAGCTGACCATTTCGTTTGACGGTGAGCAAGGTGATATCAACGGTTTTCTGGCGGCCGAGCGGGGGCGCCTGAACATTACCGGCGATACTTACTGGCCTGGCGCCGACGACTGGCGTATTGGGGTGGACCTGAATGCTACCCAGGACCCGCTGCTTCTCGTGCTGCCGCAGTTCGGGCGTCTGGAAGCAGCCCCCGATATTCGCGTGCGGGTCACACCAGAACGACTGCAGGTACGCGGGAATGTGGACCTGCCTTGGGCACGGCTGGAAATCGGCTCCAGGTCTTCATCGGCCATCGAGCCCAGCTCGGATGAAATAATCATTACCGAGAGCGATGACCGCGCTGCCGAAGAAGCGGCGAGAGAAGCCGAACGACGTGCGCTGGCAAATGGTGATGACCCCAGCGCCGCCGAGGAGCTGGCCCAAACGGGTATGGAGCTTGACGTATTGATTACCCTGACTCTGGGGCGCGATATGCAGATTTCCGCGTATGGGCTTGAGTCTGGGCTAGGGGGTACGCTGGAAATCCGCCAGGATAGCGGAGGCCTTCAACTGTTTGGCGATGTGAATCTGGTCGATGGCCGTTTCCAGGCGTTTGGTCAGGATCTGCTTATCCGGCGTGGCCAACTGCTGTTCAGTGGCCCGCCATCGCTACCTACGCTGGACTTCGAGGCCATACGCAATCCTGAGGTAACCGAGGATGATGTGATCGCCGGACTGCGCGTTACCGGCAGTGCCGAAGAGCCTAATGTGATGATCTTCTCGGAGCCGTCCATGGGTGAAACCCAGGCGCTCTCCTATCTGCTGCGCGGCCGCGCACCGGATGCAGGAGGCGGCATGGACAGTGCACTGACCACGGCGTTGATCGGCATGTCGCTTGGACGTACAGGGGGCGCGGTCGGCTCTATCGGCGAAGCTTTTGGCATTGATGATCTGGCCCTGGATACCACCGGTGCCGGCGATGAAAGCCAGGTCGCCCTCAGCGGTCAGCTGACCGATGATATTCGCATCAGCTACGGCGTGGGAATTTTCTCACCGATTGCAGAACTAACCTTACGCTATACGCTATGGCGTAACCTATATGTACAGGCGGTATCAGGCGCGAACCAGGCGGTGGACTTGATCTACACATTCTCCCGTCGTGGCGACCCCGTCATTTACAAGCAGCAGTAGAGAGGCTTACATGTTCAATCTAAACGGTGGCAATACGCAGCGCACACCTATCGAAACCGGTGACGTGCATACCATCAATGGCCACTCATTAAAGGGGCCTTATCCGGAGAACTTCGAAGAGATCGTACTGGGAATGGGCTGTTTCTGGGGTGTCGAACGCCTGCTGTGGCAGCAGCCGGGGGTTTACGTGACGGCAGCGGGTTACGCCGGTGGCTCGACGGAGCACCCTAGCTACAAGGAGGTTTGCTCCGGGCGTACCGGTCATACGGAAGTGGTGCGCGTCATCTATGATCCGAGCAAGACCGATATCGAAGCTCTGCTGCAGGTATTCTGGGAACAGCATGACCCCACCCAGGGTAACCGCCAGGGTAACGATATCGGCACGCAGTACCGCTCGGCCATTTATACGACGACACAGGCTCAGCAGCAGGCGGCGGAGCAAAGCGCCAAGGTATATCAGCAGGCGTTAAGCGCGGCAAACCGCGGCCACATCACCACCGAGATCAAGCCGCTGGATACCTTCTATTTTGCAGAAACGTACCACCAGCAGTACCTGGACAAGAATCCCGATGGCTACTGTGGTCTCAAGGGCACCGGTGTTACTTGCCCGATCGGTGGCTAACCGGCAGTGCAGTAGATAGGAAAGGGCATACCTTAAACGACTACCGCCAAGCGGTAGTCGTTTTACATAAGCGGCCAGTAGTGCTGAACCGCGAGTTAATCGCTAGGTTGCAGGCGGTCAATACGGTAAAGGGTTTCCACCTGATCCAGCCCGGTCACGGTACACTTGAGATCCTTGACGCGGCCATCACTCAAGCCATAGACCCAGCCGTGAACGGAAATCGATTCGCCGCGCTGCCAGGCGCGCTGCAGGATTTTAGTACGGCACAGGCTGTTAACCTGCGCCTTGACGTTCAGCTCGCACATGCGGTCGACCTGGTCATCAAGAGCAAGATGCTCGAGTGAATGGCGATGATGGTTATACTGTTCCCGTACTGAATGCAGCCAGTAATCCACCACGCCGCATTCACCGCCGGTGACTGCCGCACGGATACCGCCACAACCATAATGCCCCACAATCATGATATGGCTGACTTTCAATACATCCACCGCATACTGAACGACCGAGAGTGCGTTCATGTCGGTGTGATGCAGGAGGTTGGCAACGTTGCGGTGAACAAACACTTCGCCGGGCGGTAGAGCGATAATCTGATTGGCAGGTACTCGGCTATCCGAGCAGCCTATCCATAGATAGTCGGGATTCTGCTGGTCTGATAGGCGCTTGAAAAAGTCGGGATCCTCTTCGCACATGCGTTCAGCCCAGGCACGATTATTGTCAAGGAGCGTCGCAATAGGGTTAGACATGGAGTCTCCGTTTCATCATATCGTCAGGTTAGGGTTGGGTACATCAGGGGTAAAAAGGTTGTAACCTTCCCAGTCAGCCAGGTCAATAAGCATACGCGACTAAAGTAACAGTACGTATGAGCATTTACAGGAGTAAAGAATGGTAGCCGATTCCGGATACGAATATGACCTTTTAGTGATTGGCGCCGGCTCGGGCGGGGTTCGCGCTGCCCGTATGGCGGCCGCCACCGGCGCGCGCGTCGCTATCGTTGAAGACCGCTATCTTGGTGGAACCTGCGTCAACGTTGGTTGCGTCCCCAAGAAGCTTTACGCATACGCGGCGCATTTTCACGACAGTTTTGATGATGCCGCCGGTTTCGGCTGGCAGCTTTCCGAGCCGGCCACGTTTGACTGGGCCACGCTGCGTGATAACAAGACCAGCGAGATCAAACGATTGAATGGAATCTATCAGCGTCTACTGGAAGGTGCCGGCGTCACGCTGCTTAACGCGCGCGGTGAGCTTGTCGATGCACATACGGTAGCGCTGAAGGATGACAGCGGCGTAAGCCACGTGACGGCAAAGAAAATTCTTCTGGCGACCGGCGGCTGGCCCTGGGTTCCCGACTTTCCAGGCAAGGAGCATGCGCTGGATTCCAATCAAGTATTTGATCTAGCGTCATTCCCCAAGCGCTTTTTAGTCTTGGGCGGCGGCTATATTGCCGTCGAGTTCGCCAGTATTTTTAACGGACTGGGTAGTGAAACTCATCTGGTCTATCGAGGTGACCTGTTCCTCAAGCCATTCGATAACGAAGTACGCGAGTTTACGCGTAATGAGATGGAGAAGAAGGGCGTCAACCTGCACTTCGATACCAACATCGAGCGCATAGAAGCGTCGGACTCAGGGTACAGCGTGCAGCTCACTACGGGTGAAACGCTGGAAGTGGATGCCGTGCTGGCCGCCACTGGGCGCAGAGCCAACGTTGAAGGCCTGGGTCTGGAAAAGCTCGGTATCACTCTGGATGAAAACGGCAAGATACCGGTTAACGAACGCTTCGAGACGTCAGCGGCTTCAATACTGGCACTGGGAGACTTGACTGAAGGGCCCGAGCTTACGCCACTGGCGATTACCGAAGCCATGCAGCTCGTCGAGCATCACTTCAAGGATACGACGCCCAAACCGCTGGATTACACCAAGATTCCCACGGCCGTCTTCTGCCAGCCTAATATCGGTACCGTTGGGTTAAGTGAAGAAGCAGCCAGGAAGCAATTCGCCAACATCCGGGTCTATTCCACCGAGTTTCGCGCCATGAAGCATACGCTGTCGGGAAGCCAGGAGCGTACCTTGATGAAGCTGGTTGTCGACGATGCGACAGACGTCGTGGTGGGCGCTCACATGGTTGGCGAAGAGGCCGGTGAAATTATCCAAGGCATTGCGATTGCGGTACGGGCCGGCCTGACCAAGGAGGACTTCGACCTGACGGTGGGTATTCACCCCACCAGCGCTGAGGAGTTTGTCACGCTGAGAACCCAAACCAGGTCTTGATATAGATTATTTAAGCGAGCTAAAGGCTCGCTTTTTTTATGCCTCGCCTAGGGAATAGTTAGACTAAACTCGTATCGTTACCCTTCAGTTTGGTGGCCTGGGCGTCGTTTGGCAGGCTATATATAACCCCTCGTTATGGAAAACAGGGCGGTGAATAACATGATTTTTGAATTGGTAATAATCAGCTGTTATAATGAACAACAAATTCGCTACAGCGAAGCATAACCATGAATACACCTATACAACCTTTTACTTCCTCGTCGGACCTTGCTCGGCCAACGGTGGCTGATGCGGTAGTCGGCTTTGTCGAAACGCCGCTATTTATACGCAAGCCCAATGCAGACGATGGCTGGGGGATATTCGAGCTGGTTAAAGCGTGCCCACCGCTGGATGTGAATTCTGCCTACGCTTACCTGCTTCTTGCTACCCAGTTTCGTGACACCTGTGCCATAGCGACCAATGAAGAGGGTGAGATCGTTGGATTTGTCTCTGGTTATATCAAGGATAATGCTCCCGACACCTACTTTCTGTGGCAGGTAGCCGTAGGTGAGAAGGCCCGCGGTACTGGGCTTGCCCGGCGTTTGGTAGACGCTATCCTGGCACGTCCGGAGCTATCCGATATTCATCATCTGGAAACCACCATTACGCCTGACAATCGGGCCTCCTGGGGGCTTTTTCGCCGCCTGGCCGCGCGCTGGCATGCACCGCTCAATAGCCGTGAGTACTTTTCGACAGAACAGCTTGGTGGTGAGCACGATCCGGAAAACCTGGTTCGTATCGGTCCGTTTCAAATCGATCACTGCTGATCATAACTCTCGAGTAGGGCAGTCATTCACACGCTTTACTATTTAATAATGATGATACATGGAGGTCATTAATGAAGACGCAAACCCTTGAACGCATGGAATCCAACGTACGTACCTATTCGCGTTCATTTCCCGTGGTATTTACCAAAGCCCAGAATGCTCGCCTGACCGATGAAGAAGGGCGCGAGTACATCGATTTTCTAGCCGGGGCAGGTACGCTCAATTACGGGCATAACAATCCGCACCTCAAGCAGGCAATGATCGACTACCTCTCCACTGATGGCGTCGTTCACGGTCTGGATATGTGGACGGCCGCCAAGCGCGACTATCTGGAAACTCTTGAAGAAGTCATCTTCAAGCCGCGTGGCCTTGATTATAAAGTGCATCTGCCGGGGCCGACCGGCACCAACGCGGTGGAAGCGGCCATTCGACTGGCTCGCGTTGCCAAGGGTCGCCACAACATTGTGACCTTTACCAACGGTTTTCATGGCGTGACCATGGGCGCACTGGCTACCACGGGTAACCGCAAGTTCCGTGAGGCAACCGGCGGAATTCCAACCCAAGGCGCAAGCTTCCTGCCTTACGATGGCTACATGGGCGAGCACGCAGATACGCTGGATTACTTTGAAAAGCTGCTGAAGGACAATTCGGGCGGCCTGGATATTCCCGCTGGTGTCATCGTCGAAACCGTGCAGGGCGAGGGCGGTATCAACGTTGCTGGCCTTGAGTGGCTCAAGCGTCTCGAGTCCATCTGTCATGCGCATGACATCTTGCTGATCGTGGACGATATTCAGGCAGGCTGCGGGCGTACCGGCAAATTCTTCAGCTTTGAACACGCTGGCATCAAACCCGATATCGTTACCAACTCCAAGTCGCTTTCCGGCTTCGGCTTGCCGTTTGCTCACGTGCTGATGCGCCCAGAGCTGGATAAGTGGAAACCGGGCCAATACAACGGCACTTTCCGCGGCTTCAACCTGGCCATGGTAACGGCCACGGCGGCGCTGAAGAAATATTGGTCCAACGATACGTTCGAGCGCGATATCCAGCGCAAGGCTCGTATCGTTGAAGAACGCTTCCAGAAACTGGCAGCGCTGCTTACTGAAAACGGCATGCCGGCAACCGAGCGCGGCCGCGGCTTGATGCGCGGGATCGATGTGGTATCAGGCGAAATCGCCGACAAGATCACCGGAAAGGCGTTTGAAAACGGCCTGATCATTGAAACCAGCGGCCCGGAAGGCGAAGTTGTCAAATGCCTGTGCCCGCTGACCATCACCGACGAAGACCTGCTGGAAGCACTGGACATCCTAGAAGATGCAGTTAAATCGGTGGTAAACGGTTAAACGAGTCAATCACCCACGTTAACTGACGAAATCTGGTGGCTGGGCTGACAGCCATCTTGTAACGGAGTAATTTATGATTGTTCGCAACCTTGAAGAAGCACGCAAGACAGATCGGCTGGTAACGGCTGAAAACGGTAACTGGGACAGCACGCGCCTGGTACTGGCTGAAGATAACGCGGGTTTCTCGTTTCATATCACGCGTATCTTCCCGGGCACAGAAACCCATATTCAGTACAAGCACCATTATGAAGCCGTGTTCTGCTACGAAGGCGAAGGTGAAGTGGAAACGCTGGCAGATGGCAAGATCTGGCCCATCAAGGCTGGCGATATCTATCTACTCGATAAACACGATGAGCACCTGCTGCGTGGCAAGGAAAAAGGCATGACGGTTGCCTGCGTCTTTACACCGGCCCTAAGCGGTAACGAAGTACACCGCGAAGACGGCTCCTATGCGCCTTCAGAAGACTAGGCCATAGCAAGTTTTTCAAGAGCAGCCTGCGTTTAGCAGGCTGCTTTTTTATGCGAAGAGATCAGGGAACGTCGAGTAAATACCTGGTAAGGCACGTGCGATAGTCAAAGTGCCTGAGATCATTAAGCCCGGTACTCACATTAATGAATCGAAAACGCAGAGTTCGTATCAGTACTTGCCTAAGCATGTAAGTGTCCAGTAGGCTGCCGGGTTGGTTGCTCCACGATCCATCACCTAGTGTTCGCATAATATATATTATGTTAAATAGGGTGTCAGATAGAGTTCAAAAAACTGTTATCACGTTGGACAACCGGACTCGCTTCTCCTTATCATTCCTTTTTTATTTTCAAGGATGTCCCTCGTTATGCGCCCAGGTGTTTTGTGGCTGATGGCTGGCTTATCACTTCTATTCTCAGGTTGTGCCCTACAGCAGCCCGAATCAACTGAACCGCCACCGCTTAGCGAAGCGGCGTTCACTACCCGGATGCTTGAACTTCAGGATTCCCTGTCTCAACAGTGTGACGCGACCACTCAACACCAGCAGCAACAGCTCACTCAGCAGCAGGCCCTGACCGCAGACGTACGAGAAGTAGGCGGTCTTCTGCGCTCGCTTCGCAGTGACATCCAAGAGCTGGAAGCCCGTGGCGAAGAACCCATCATCATTCGCGAAGAGTGCGATATTCCTGACACGCTGGAAACAAAGACCATTGTCGGGCGTAGTGAATGGGTAGGCTTGCCCAGCATCGGCACCTATTTAAAGGCTCGGGTTGATTCCGGCGCCAATACCTCGTCACTGTCAGCATCTGATATCACCCGTTTCGAACGCGACGGTGAGGACTGGGTGCGCTTCAAGCTGGCCCTCAATGATGATGATGTGGTTGTTGAATCACTGCGCGATGAATGGATTGAAGCCCCGGTAGATCGTCGCGTGCGCATCGTTCAGGCCTCAGGTGAAGAGTCTCGCCCGGTCATTTCACTATTGATGACCCTTGGTCCGATTCGCGAAAACGTTCAGTTCACCCTTAATGATCGAAGTCATCTTGATTTCCCGGTACTGCTGGGCCGACGTTTTCTGATGGATATTGCGGTAATCGATGTAGCACAGTCCTATGTGCATGAGCGTCCGGAATTCCCTGGTGGCGAATCCGCTGAACAGGCCGCTGAAGATGAAGCAGTCGACCAAGACGATACCGAAGAGTAACCGCACTACCCTGCCGCTTTTCGCTGAAAGGAATTTTCATGTCCCGGCTTCCGTTTTACATAATCGTAGGTTTACTTCTGGTGGCAGGTATTGCCACCAGCGTGCACAGGCATCTGCAGTTTGAAATTCCTTGGATACCAGGCGAACAGCGCCAGGTGTGGGAAGTCGAAGCCGTTATCAACTTCAACGCACAAAACGGCCCCGTCGAGGTGGATCTGGCCCTGCCTTCGCATCAGAACGGCTTTCGCGTTCTGACCGAAAATACCGCGTCCTCGGGCTACGGGCTGGCCTACCAGGCCGACGAGCTGGGCCGCCAGGCGCAGTGGACCATTCGCGAGGCGGCCGGCAGCCAGCAGCTCTACTACTCCGTGCAAATGCTGGTGTCACCGGATGCCCGCCCACCGGTGCAAACGCCGCCTGGTCTGAGAACCGCTACCCCTTGGGAAAGCCCCTACGAGTCTGCTGCAAGTCAACTGATTGACCGGGCGTGGGCACGTAGTGCCAATAACGAGACCTTTGCACGCGAGCTGATTCTGGATGTCAATGGTGAGCGCCAGGGGGAAAACGCACGTTTGCTGCTTACCCAGGAGACGCCCTCTGCCCTGATCGTTCGTCTGTTGAACCAGGCCGGTGTACAGGCCCGGGAAGTGAGCGGTTTACTGTTGGAAGATGGGCGTCGCCGCCAGTCGCTCAGCAGCTGGATCCAGGTGTTTAATGAGCCTGCCAACCAGTGGTCGCTGTTCAATCCCATGACCGGCGAGCAGGGTCAGCCGGATAACCTGCTGCTATGGGAAACCGGTGGCCGCGCCGTACTGGAAGTTCAGGGCGGCACCAACTCCCGCGTTGCCTTTTCCATGCTGACCCATCACCAGCCAGCCTCCGCTGCAGTACGAAACCATTACTCGGAAGACACTCTGCTCAACTTCTCGATTCACAGCTTGCCGCTGGAAGAGCAGGCGCTTTTCCAGACCATTCTGCTGATCCCGATCGGCGCGCTGGTTGTGGTGTTTCTGCGTGTACTGGTGGGCATCAAGACCTCGGGCACGTTCATGCCAGTGCTGATTGCCCTCGCCTTTATACAAACCACCCTGCTGACGGGTCTGATTGGCTTTCTGCTCATCGTCGCCGTCGGCCTAGTCATTCGTAACTACTTGTCGTATTTGAATTTGCTGTTGGTAGCCAGGGTTTCGGCGGTCATCATAACGGTCATAGCCATCATCTCTATCTTCACCGTTCTGGCCTACCGAATGGGGCTGAGCGCAGGGCTTACGGTCACGTTCTTCCCGATGATCATTCTGGCCTGGACTATCGAGCGGATGTCGATCCTCTGGGAAGAGGAAGGCCCCAAGCAGGTGCTGATTCAGGGCGGCGGTAGCCTCCTGACAGCGGTACTCGCTTATCTGGCCATGAACAATCCCTGGGTACGCCACATTACCTTCAACTTCCTGGGTGTTCAGCTGATCCTGATGGCGCTGATTCTGCTGCTGGGTAATTACACCGGCTACCGTTTGCTTGAGCTGCGCCGCTTCAAACCGATTACCGATGATGAGAAACCGTCATGAGCTGGTTCAAGGACTGGACGTGGCCGGGGCGCTTGCAGGATAAAGGCATCATTGGCATGAACCGGCGCAACATCCGCTATATCGGCCGCTACAATTCTCGCCGCCTTTATCCGCTGGTGGATGACAAGCTGAAAACCAAACTGCTGGCCCAGGAGTACGGGATCACCACGCCCAAGCTGATCGGCACGGTGTCCACGCAGTTCGGCGTCAAGCACATTGGTGACATGCTGACAGGCCACAACGGTTTCGTGATCAAACCCGCCAAGGGCAGCGGCGGCAAGGGCATTCTGGTCATCGAGAAAGTGGTCGATAACCAGTTTGTAAAGCCCAGCGGCGCGCATTTGAGCCTGGAGGATTTGGAGCGCCACGTTTCCAATATTCTTTCAGGGCTCTACTCGCTGGGTGGCTCGCCCGACGTTGCCCTGATCGAGACGCTGATCAACTTCGATGAAAGCCTGATGGCCTATACCTACGAAGGCGTTCCCGATATTCGGGTCATCGTGTTCAAGGGCTATCCGGTAATGGCCATGATGCGTCTTTCGACCGCCGCCTCCGATGGCAAGGCCAACCTGCACCAGGGAGCGGTCGGCGTAGGGCTTAACATTGCCACTGGCGAAGCCCTGCGCGGCGTGCAGTTTGATCGCCCCTGTTTCAGCCATCCGGATACGGGCCACGATCTGGCAAGCCTGGTCGTTCCCCAATGGGACACCCTGCTGAACCTGGCCGCTGGCTGCTATGAAATGACCGGGCTTGGCTATCTGGGTACCGATATGGTGCTCGATCGCCAGCACGGCCCGATGCTGCTTGAACTGAATGCCCGCCCTGGTCTTGCCATTCAGATGACCAACGGCGAGGGCCTGCGCCGCCGGCTTGACCTGATCGAGCGGCAGCCCGACGGTGTTCCTGTCGCCAAGCGCGTCGCGTTTGCTCAGCACCACTTTGCCCGAAAGAGCGAGCTTACCGAAACCCCTGACACCGTTACGGCAAGCGCGTAGACTAGGGTTCAAGACGTTCAATGAGTGCTCCAATGACTGAAGCGAATACGCTACTTCAACAAGCAGAATCACAGTGCCATAGCCGAGGCGTAAGATTTACGCCCATTCGGCGTCGGGTGCTTGAATTGATCGCCAAGAACGGTGGCGGCTTAAAAGCCTATGATCTGCTTGATAAGCTTTCTACGGAGCACGCGGCCGCGCGCCCGCCAACCGTTTATCGGGCCCTTGAGTTCTTGATCGATCAGGGCCTGGTGCATCGCATCGAGTCACAGAACGCCTATGTCGCCTGTGCCTGCCCTGAGCATATTCACGGCTTTCAACTGCTGATCTGTCGCCAGTGCGGCTATGTGGAAGAGCTGCATCTGGACGAAGTGAGTGACCAGCTGGCGGCGTTTGCCAAACGTCAGGGGTTTAGCGTTGAACGCCAGACCATTGAGCTGCAAGGCCTTTGCCAGAACTGCCGCACCGCCAGTAAGCAAGAGAGAGAGTAATTTGCATGTCCCGTTTTAGCCAACTGCCTCCGCGCGAGCTGTTCAAGGCGCTCGAATCCGCCACGCCTGACGACACCCTGCCAGATACGTCCACGCTGCTGGATGCCGTGCGTTTCAATGCAGACGGCTTGCTGCCTGCCATCGCCCAGCAGCACGATACAAAGGAAGTGCTGATGATGGCGTGGATGAACCGTGAAGCGCTGGAAGAGACGCTGACCACGCAGCGGGTTTGCTACTATTCACGCTCGCGCAAGAAGCTCTGGCGAAAAGGCGAATCCTCTGGCCAGCAGCAGCATCTCAAAGCCGCCGCGCTCGATTGTGATGGGGATACGCTATTGCTTCAGGTTGAGCAGACGGGGCCTGCCTGCCACACCGGCCGTCGCAGCTGCTTCTATCTATCGCTGACTGATGAACAGGCGCATATCAACAGCAAGCCGCTGATCGACCCCGCCGAGCTTTACGGTCAAAAGTAGTGATTGCCCGAGGATGGCGCGCAACGATTCGTTTCACCGGCAGCCTGCTGGGGTATCTGATGATTGGCCTGGTACGGGTTTATCAGTATCTGATCAGCCCGCTGCTGGGCCCGCGCTGCCGTTTCTGGCCCAGCTGCTCTTCCTATACGATTGAAGCCATCCAGGTCCATGGGCCCATCAAGGGCGGCTGGATGGCACTCAAGCGAATCGTCAGGTGTCATCCCGGTAGTGCCGGCGGCCTGGACCCGGTACCCGGCGGGCGCAGCGAAAAGCTTTGCCGTGAAGATAACGAGCTAGCGCCTTGCTGCAATAGCGACCATCACCCTCCACGCTAAGCTACCACCTCCAATCCCCACCGCCCTTTTCTACCGTTTCTTTCAGTTCTTTCCCGCGACCTGATAGATGCGCTCAAGCATGGCATGCAGGCCGTTGCTGCGCGTCGGCGAAAGATGCTTGTCCAGCCCCAGATCCTTCAGGAAGTGGGGCTCGGTCGCGCGAATTTCAGCAGCACTACGTCCGCTATAAATACGCAGCAGTACGGCAATCAGCCCGGAAACAATGGCTGCATCCGACGTGGCCTTGAAGATCAATTGCTCTTCCTGCGCTTCGTGGCACATCCAGACATTGGACTGGCAACCCTGGATCTTGTACTGCTCGGTCTTCCACGCCTCGGGGAAATCCGGCAACTGCTTGCCCATATCGATAATGTACTGATACCGATCCATCCAGTTATCAAATATCTCAAACTCTTCAATCAGCTCTTGCTGGGCCTGTTCGGCGCCGGAAGTGCTCATAGGGATTCCTTCTCTCTGCATTTTAAAAACGTCGCCCTAGTATACCTGCTTTAAGGCACAAGCCGATGGCGCTGCTGCTCACGATGCCATTCGTGATCTTCCGTGTGAAGGTAGCGCGAGGTGGTATCCAGACGCGCATGGCGCGCACTTTCGGCCAAGTGGCGCAGGCTGATGCCAGACTGCGCCTGATGAGTGATCGACGTGTGGCGTAGCCAGTGCGGCGTGGCCTGGCGCAGTGCGGCTATATAGGTGGGGTCGCCGCCCTCGCCTTCAAGTGCCTCTGCCGCTTGATTGAACGTATCGCGAATCAGCCGGTAAAGCTGGTTGTGGCCAATACCACGCTGCCCATCCAAGGCTCTTATCACAGGGCTTTGCTCTTGATAAGCCGGCTTGGCATCCAGCTTGAGCACTTTTCTCCAGGCAGCCAGACACATCAGCATATCCTCCGGCAACGGCACGCGGGCTATCTTGCTGCCCTTACCCACCACGTCCCACCACCAGCGCCCTTCCGTCATCTTGAAATCGCCCATCCGTGCCTCGGCCATTTCGCTGACACGCGGCGCAAGCAGATAGGCAAAACCAAAGATGAAGCGCCGCCGCGCATGCTCATATAAAGCACGATCGCTCTGCTCTACTCCCAGCGGCCTGTTCAGCCATTGCCAGAACCACTCCCACACGGGGCGCTCCAGATAGCGCTCGATACCCGGCGCCTGGTTGCTCAGCCGACGTGACTTGTCCCGCATCAACCGAAACGGGTTATGCCCGACCCACCCGGCTTCAACCAGCCAGCTGAAGAGCCCTTGCAAGATGATCAGGCTCTGCCGACGGCTGGCAGGCGAAAGCCCGCCCCGAAACGGCCGCCACTGTGGATGCTGACGAGGCCTTGAAGGCCCTACCCAGCGCTCGGCGGGCTGCGGGTCGGAGAGAAACTGTTCAAACTGGCGCAAGGCTTCGCGGTCCATGCCATTCAGGGTCAGCTGCCTGCTGGCAAGCCACAGCAGCAGGCGCTCGGTTTCGCGGCGATAGCTTTTCCAGGTTTGCGGGCTTTCCTGGTATTCAGCAAGCCACGCCGCTACGGCCTCGGCATCTGTGGCCGCACTAATTCGCGCCTGGGTTGTGCTTATGGCGAGCTGAGTGGTGGCCGCTGGCCGCGATATCTCAACCGGAAGATCACTTCCGCGCTTCTCGATGACGCTCACTTCACACCCATATATAAACAACCTTTTGATTATAAAATACTTTTTCACTTCAACATGTCGAGCTGCTTAAGCCCTTCAGTGAAGCTTTTCTACTCAAGCATCAGCTCTTTGCATGGGCACAAGTATGGTTTTAAAGCTGTATAAATTCAAGATAATAAGAGTAATCTTGAATTTATCGCCCTAAAGATAAATAATTTTACGTATTACATATAACGTAATTATTGTGTTTGAGTGCTAGCCGTTGGACAATAGGCGCCTCAACCCCACGGCTTAAAAGGCAGAGATCATGGCTCGTAGCGGCATCCAGTACAGTGACGTTCAACAGGCAATCGATACGCTGCTAAGCCGCGGTGATACGCCTAGCGTGCAGCGCATACGTGAAGTGCTGGGCACTGGTAGTTTCACCACCATCAGCGAACACTTCCGCTTATGGCGTACCGAGCGGGAGCAGAATCGCGACGTTCCCCCGCCTAAAGGCGTGCCCGAGGTCGTGGTAAACCTTGCCAGCGAGCTTTGGCGCGAAGCGCAGGAAGTCGCCAACCAGGCACTGGTTCATTACCGCGAGGAAGCCAACCGTCAGGTAGAAGAAGCGCAGCAGGCAGCGGCAGAGGCACTTCAGCAAACGGCCAATGCGGAACAGCGCGAAGGCGCCCTGGCAGAGCATTTACGCCATACCGAGCAGCGCCTTGAGGCAATCACCCGTGAACTGGCCACCAGCCAGACAAACGAGCAGCACCTGCAGCAGACAGCAAGTGAAGTGCGGCAAGAGAATCAGCAGCTCAAGCAGACGACAGAAACCCTTCGTCAGCAGAGTGCGGCGAGCGCCCAGCAGCACAGCGAAGAACTGAAAGCTCAGCAAGCTGGCTGGGAAAAGCGCCTTGCACAGGAAGAGCAGCGCAACGAAGCCGCCGAAGGCAGGTTAATGGCCATGCTGGATGAAGCGCGTCAGGAGCGCGCCCAGGAGGAGAAGGCTTCTCTCAAGCGCGTACAACAAAAGCAGCAGCGTATCGATGCGTTAAGTGAAGAGCTCAAGGCCAATCGACAGGATCTGCAGCGTCAGCAGATGGAAACCCGTCAGGCGCTGCAGCGTATTCAAGAACTCGAACAGCACGGCGAAGTGCTTACCCAGCAACGCGAAGCGCTCAGCGAGCGGCTCGAAGAAGCTCAAAGCGCTCAACGCCAGCAGGCTGAGCAGGCTAGTCAGGCGCAGGAGTGGCAAACCCGCATGGCACAGCAGATGGCGAGCTTGCAGCAGCAATTGGCTGAACTACCCGCGTCGATTAGCGTCAGAGAGCAGCAGCTGAAAGAGAAGTGATTAGCCCTGTATTCAGCTGCGTTGAAAGTAAAGGTACGCCAGCCAGATCAAGCTGAGCTATTTACATAGTGTGTCTACTATTCCCTATAACCGTATTGCTCTATCAATCCATCGTTATGTGCCTGGTCGAATCTCTTGCAGCCAGTGTCAGGCGTTAACGGGCAGGAGGCATCATCATGCTGATCAAAATTGCCAAGCCAGGTGATCTTCACGAATCGGAAGTGACGCCTGAGTCGGTCTATCTATCGCGCCGGCGCTTCATGGGTGGGCTTGCCGGCATTGGCGCGGGACTGGCCTTTGCCGGTAATACCAAGGCCTCCGAGCAGCGCCCTGACTATAACGATGTGCCACAAAGCGATGCCCCTGACTGGTTCAAGGCCAAACGCGACGCCGCCGAATGGCAGGCCGTAGTGCCAAGCGACCCGGCCCAGGATAAGACCGCGCCTTACGCAGATGCCAGCGGCTACAACAACTTTTTCGAGTTCGGTACTGGAAAGAGCGATCCGGCGCGCAAGGCAGGTACCCTGGTGACCGAACCCTGGAGCGTGGTGATTGATGGTGAGGTCAATAATGGCGGGCGCTTCGCCCTTGAAGACATCGCAACACCCTCACAGTTTGAAGAGCGCATTTACCGCCTGCGCTGCGTGGAAGCCTGGTCGATGGTCATTCCCTGGCTGGGCATTTCGCTGGCCGACGTCATTCAGCGCGCCGAGCCGACCTCAAAAGCCAAGTACGTACGCTTTGAAACCCTGGTGGATCCCGATCAGATGCCTGGGCAGCGTTCGTCATTTGCCCTCATCGACTGGCCTTACGTGGAAGGTTTACGGCTCGATGAGGCCATGCACCCGCTCAGCTTCCTGGCCCTGGGCATGTATGGCCGAGAGCTGCCCAATCAGAACGGCGCACCGCTGCGCCTTGTGGTGCCCTGGAAATATGGCTTCAAAAGCATCAAGTCGATCGTGCGTATATCGCTGGTAGAAGAACAGCCGCTCAACTCCTGGCAGCAAATCGCCGCCAATGAGTACGGCTTCTACGCGAACGTCAATCCGGACGTTGATCATCCGCGCTGGAGCCAGGCAACCGAGCGCCGCCTGCCCAACAGCTTGTTCAACACCAATATCATCGATACCCGCATGTTCAATGGCTACGCCGATGAAGTTGCCAGCCTCTATTCGGGAATGGATCTACGAGTCAACTACTGATGTCGATGCCTGCCTATATATTTACCCTGTGGCGAGCAAGTGTGTTTGTAGCGGCGCTGGTGCCGCTTGCCTGGTGGGGCTGGCAGGTGGCCAATAATATGGCAGGGCCGGAGCCCGGGCGTTACCTGCTGCTCAATATTGGCCTGGGGGCGCTATGGCTGCTGCTGTTCACGCTTAGCCTCACGCCACTCACCAAGCTGACCCGCTGGAAAGGCTTCAACCTTATTCGCCGCCAGCTGGGGCTGTGGACGCTCGCCTATGCGGTATTGCATCTCACCTGCTACGTGCTGTTCATTCTGGGTTTGGACTGGGCTCGCCTGGGCAGCGAAATCGTCAACCGACCCTATATCATTGTCGGCATGCTGGCATTGCTTGGGTTGACGGCGCTTGGCGCCACTTCCAACCGCTGGGCAATGCGCAAGCTGGGCAAGCGCTGGAAAACCCTGCACAAGGCAAGCTACCTGATCCTCGCGCTCGTGCTGCTGCATTTTCTATGGGTGGTGCGCGCAGACATGCAGGAGTGGTTTGTGTACGCCCTTGTCGGGGCTTTGCTGATGTGCCTGCGCATACCGCCCGTATCGCGTACTCTGCCCAAGCTTCGCCAGCGGCTGAAGCAGTCGGCATGAATAGAAAGGCCACCCCGAGGTGGCCTTTTTTACCTAGTGCGTTACGTTCTGTCTGGTTGATGCTCGTCTTCCGCGACCTCCCACGACCCCTCTTCGGTCCAGGGATCGTTTTCCGGGAACTCCTCGATATTGATTTCAGGCTCTTCATAATCGGGTTGATAGCGCAGATCGTATTGCGCCGCCCGCACCATCGAAACCATCAGCAGCACGGCAATGATCAGCAGCGGTACGCCGCTGACGATACTGGCCGTCTGCAGCGTTTCGAGTCCTCCCAGAAACAGCAGCGACATGGGCAAAAACGAGAGCGTAAAGGCCCAGAACAGGCGATGCCAGCGGGCCGGCTCCTTGTTGACGCTCTTTTCGGCTGCCGAAGACAGGATATAGGCAATCGAATCAAAGGTGGTCGCGGTAAAGATCGACAGCAGAATCACCACGGCCAGTGTCAGCAGCCAGGAGAACGGAAGCTGGCCCAGTACGGCGTAGAAAGCCACGTTGGCAGACTGATCGTTCATGATCTGAATGACATCCAGCGTGCCGCTTAGCTGAAGGTAAAGGCCATAGTTACCCAGAATGATGAAAAACAGCGCACAGCCCAGTGAGCCGAAAAACAGCGAACCCGCCACCATGGTCTTGATTCGACGTCCCTTGGAGATACGCGCAATGAAAAGCCCTACCGTGGGTGCAAATACCAGCCACCACGCCCAGTAGAAAACCGTCCAGGATTTGGCAAAGCCTGTCTCTTCAAATCCGCCAAGTGCGCCAAACGGCTCGGTCCAGGTCGCCATCTGAATGATGTTACTCAGCATCAGGCCAATGGAGTTGAGGCCGGTATCCAGAATGAACACGGTAGGACCCACAGTGAGAACGAACAGCAGTATTCCCAGGCCCAGGTACATGTTGATATCCGATAGCACCTCGATGCCGCCCTTGAGTCCCCGCCAGGCGCTGATGGCGAACAGCGCGGTAGTGCCTGCCAGCACGCCAATCTGACTGACCGCATTGGGCGTGAAGTCAAACAAGTCGCCGAGGCCCTGGTTGATCAGCGGCACAAGAATACCCAGCGACGTTGCCCCGCCCCCCAGCATACCGAAGATGAACAGCACATCGATGATATTACCCAGCCAGCTGCGGGCTAGCTTTTCACCCAGCACTGGGCGAATGGCCTCACTGATACGCAGCACCTTGTGTTTACGCACATGAAGAAAATACGCCATGGGTAGCGCCGGCACGAGATAGATCGACCACGCAATAGGCCCCCAGTGGAACATGCCGTAGGTAGCTGCCCAGGCGGTTGCTTCTTCCGAGAACGGTTCAAGATGAAACGGCGGACTTTGCAGGTAGTACATCCACTCGACCACACCCCAGAACACCACCGCCCCGCCGATACCCGCGGCGAACAGCATGGCACCCCAGGAAAACAGCGAGAACTCGGGCTCGGAATCCGCATCACCCAGCTTGATCTGACCAATATCGCTGAAGATGATATAGAACATGAACCCAAGCGATGCGATCCCCATGGCCTGGTACAGCACGCCGAAGTTATCGGTGACAAAGCCTTGAGCCACCATTACCCATACCCGCCCCATTTCGGGAAACAGGATCAATGGCAGGGTGACGGCAATCAGCAGGGCCAATGAGCCAAAGAAGATAGGTTTATGAATATTGGAAAATGCGCGCTTTATATTAATAGTGGTATCCCCCGACGCGGAAAACATCCGTTGTTTTATGCTCGGCGTGAGTGAAAGGCTGCTCGCTCAGGAAAGCACGGCATCTAATCACTACCCGGCGTTTGTATAACCCTTGGTAAGCTTTAAATAGTTGCACGCTTTACGCCAGTGCACTAGAAAATCGTTTCAACGAAATAAAAAAAAACCCAGCCGAGGCTGGGTTCTGGAAGGCTGGACGCTTAGCGGTAGTAAGCGTTCGTGGTATCCGTATGGTCGGTAACATCGCGAATACCGGCAAGCTCCGGGATACGCTCCATCAGGGTTTTCTCGACGCCATCTTTCAGGGTCAAATCTACCGCCGCGCAGCCCTGGCAGCCACCACCGAAGGCCAGCACGGCCATTTTCTGTTCGGTCAGCTCCACCAGCTTGATTTCACCGCCGTGGGCCGCCAGCCCCGGGTTGATCTCGCTGTACAGCACGTAATTGATACGGTCTTCCAAGGGGCTGTCGGCATTCACCTTGGGCATCTTGGCGTTGGGCGCCTTGATCGTCAGCTGCCCGCCCATGCGGTCGGCGTTGAAGTCCACCACGGCTTCTTCCAAGAACGCCAGGCTGTTCTTGTCCAGAAACACGTTGATCTTCTCGAGCTCAAGCTTGACGTCAGCGGGCTCTTCCTCGCCGGGGCGGCAGTAGGCCAGGCAGGTTTCCGCATAGGGCGTGCCCGGCTGGGTAATAAAGATGCGCACGGCAATGCCTTCAACGTTCTGCTTTTCAAGCAGCTCGGCAAGATACCCTTGGGCGCTGTCGGTAATGTCGATACCAGGTGCTTCGATAGTCGTGGTCATGAGGCTAACCTCCTCCCGTGAACGGTGGCAGTACCACTTCACATGTCATTTTAGCGCTATGGTAAGCAAAACCGCGCGCCGACACAATCCTGACTGTTTTAGTAGGCTATTTAAAATGCGGCCAGTACTGGGTAACTTCAATGGCTGTATTCGTAGCTGCCGTGTCAGGCGGCCTTTGGTATCATATTGACCAAATTCCTTATCGATCACTTATTTCGATAAAAACGTTTTCGATTAAGACGCTGGAGAACACCCCCCGTTATGGCCGCTAGTGATCAGAACGCCTCCCTCGCCCAACGCCTTGCTCAACGTATCCTGATTCTGGATGGCGGAATGGGCACCATGCTGCAAAATGCCGAGCTGAGCGAGGAAGACTTTCGTAGCGAACGCTTCAGCGACTGGCCGTCGGACCTGAAGGGTAACAATGACCTGCTGGCACTGACCTGCCCGGATGTCGTATCGCGCATTCACCGCGATTACCTGGAAGCCGGCGCCGATATCATTGAAACCAACACGTTCAACAGCACGCGTCTTTCCCAGGCCGACTACGGCATGGAAGAGATCGTGGTGGAGCTTAACCGCGAGTCGGCGCGGCTGGCGCGGGAAGTATGCGACGCCGTCGCTCGGGAAACCGGCGTGCCGCGCTATGTCGCCGGTGTACTGGGCCCCACCTCGCGTACCGCATCGCTGTCACCCGATGTCAATGATCCGGCCAAGCGTAACGTCACTTTCGATGAGCTGCGCGAGAACTATTACGAAGCGGCCAACGCCCTGATCGAAGGTGGCGCCGATCTGATCATGATCGAGACGATCTTCGATACGCTCAACGCCAAGGCGGCCATCTACGCCCTTGAAGAGCTTTTCGAAGACCTCGGCAAGCGCCTGCCGGTGATGATTTCCGGCACGATCACCGACGCCTCGGGCCGTACGCTTTCGGGCCAGACCACCGAAGCCTTCTGGAACTCGGTGCGCCACGCCCAGCCGCTCTCGGTCGGCCTGAACTGCGCCTTGGGTGCCGAAGAGCTGCGTCCATACCTTGAAGAGCTTTCCACCAAGGCAGACACCTTCGTCTCCGCCCACCCCAACGCCGGCCTGCCCAACGAGTTTGGCGAGTACGACCAGACGCCGGAAGAGATGGCGGCCATCGTTGGCGAATTTGCTCAAAGCGGCCTGGTCAATATCATCGGCGGCTGCTGCGGCTCAACGCCTGAACACATTCGGGCGATCGCTGAAGCCGTCAGCACCATGCCGCCCCGCCAGATCCCCGAGCGCAGCGCGGCGTGCCGCCTCTCCGGACTCGAGCCTTTCAACATCGACGGCAGCTCGCTGTTCGTCAACGTGGGGGAACGTACCAACGTCACGGGCTCGGCGCGCTTCAAGCGCCTGATCGTGGAGGAGGATTTCACCACGGCGCTGGAAGTGGCGCTCGAACAGGTGGAAAGCGGCGCCCAGGTCATCGATATAAATATGGATGAGGGCATGCTGGAGTCCGAGGAAGCCATGGTGCGCTTTCTCAACCTGATTGCCGGCGAGCCGGATATCGCTCGCGTGCCGATCATGATCGACTCCTCCAAGTGGGAGATCATCGAAGCGGGCCTGAAGTGCGTTCAGGGCAAGGCGGTGGTCAACTCGATCTCGTTGAAAGAGGGTGAAGCCGCGTTTCGCGAGCAGGCCACCAAGTGCCGCCGTTTCGGTGCCGCCATCGTGGTCATGGCGTTTGACGAAGAGGGCCAGGCGGATACCTTCGCCCGCAAGACCGAAATCTGCGAGCGCGCCTACCGCGTGCTGGTCGACGATATCGGCTTCCCGCCGGAAGATATCATCTTCGACCCGAACATCTTCGCCATCGCCACGGGTATCGACGAGCACAACAACTACGCGGTGGATTTCATCGAAGCCACCCAGTGGATTCGCGACAACCTTCCCCACGCCATGATCTCCGGCGGCGTTTCCAACGTGTCGTTCTCGTTTCGCGGCAACAACCCGGTGCGCGAAGCGATTCACTCGGTGTTCCTGTACCACGCCATCCGTGCCGGCCTTTCCATGGGTATCGTCAACGCCGGCCAGCTGGCCGTCTATGACGACCTGCCCAGTGAGCTTCGCGAAGCGGTCGAGGACGTGGTGCTCAACCGTCGCAGCGACGGCACCGAGCGACTTCTGGACATTGCCGACAAGTACAAGGGCGACGGCAGCGGTGCGGCCAAGAAAGAGGATCTCGAGTGGCGCAGCTGGCCGGTCAACAAGCGTATCGAGCACGCTCTGGTCAAAGGCATTACTGCCTACATCGAGGATGACAGCGAAGAGGCCCGAGCCCAGGCCGAGCGCCCGATCGAGGTGATCGAAGGGCCGCTGATGGATGGCATGAACGTGGTGGGCGACCTGTTTGGCGCAGGCAAGATGTTCCTGCCTCAGGTGGTAAAGTCAGCGCGCGTCATGAAACAGGCGGTGGCCTATCTGATCCCGTTTATCGAAGCGGAAAAGAGCGAAGAGACCAAGGCCAAGGGCAAGATCGTCATGGCCACCGTCAAGGGCGACGTTCACGATATCGGCAAGAACATCGTTGGCGTGGTGCTGCAATGTAACAACTACGAGGTGATCGACCTCGGCGTGATGGTACCCGCCGACAAGATTCTTCAGGCTGCCATCGACCACAATGCCGACATCATCGGCCTTTCCGGGCTGATCACCCCGTCGCTGGATGAAATGGTGCATGTCGCCAAGGAGATGCAGCGCCGGGGCATGAACCTGCCGCTGCTGATCGGCGGGGCGACCACCTCCAAAGCCCACACCGCGGTCAAGATCGAACCTCAGTACGAGCACCCGGTGATCTACGTGACCGATGCTTCTCGTGCGGTCGGCGTGGCCGGGCGCCTGCTGGCGCCGAATTTGAAAACCGCCTACGTCGCGGAGATTCGCGAAGAGTACGAGAAGGTCCGCGAGCGCAACGCCAAACGTCGCCCCAAGGCGGCGGATCTGGATTACACTCAGGCTCGCAAACGCCGTTTCCGTACCGACTGGGACAGCATGACGCCGGTAAAACCCGCTTTCACGGGCCTCAAGACCTTTGACGACTATGACCTTGAAGAGCTGATCGAGCGCATCGACTGGACACCCTTCTTCATGAGCTGGCAGCTGGCTGGCAAATACCCGAAGATTCTCGATGACGAGATTGTCGGTGAAGCGGCACGCAGCCTGTTTGCCGATGCCAAGGTCATGCTGAAAAAGCTGGTGGATGAAAAGCGCGTACAGGCCCGCGGCGTGATTGGCCTGTGGCCTGCCAATAGCGTGGATGATGACGTCATCGAAGTATACGCCGATGAATCCCGCAGCGAAGTAGTCGAACGGCTTCATCATATTCGTCAGCAGACCACCAAGGGCCGTGACGGCATCTGCTACAGCCTGGCGGACTTCATTGCGCCCAAGGAGAGCGGCAAGGCCGACTGGATTGGCGGGTTTGCCGTGACCACCGGCCACGGCGTGGATGAACTTGCTAAAGCGTACGAAGCAGCAGGCGATGACTACAACGCCATTCTGGTACAGGCACTGACCGACCGCCTGGCGGAGGCCTTTGCCGAACGAATTCACGAACGTGTGCGCAAGGAATTCTGGGGCTACGTTCCGGAAGAGACGCTGGATAACGATGCCCTGATTGCGGAAAAGTACCAGGGTATTCGCCCGGCCCCGGGCTACCCGGCCTGCCCGGATCACACCGAGAAAGGCACCCTGTTCAAGCTATTGAACGCCACGGAGAATACCGGGCTTGCACTGACGGAAAGCTACGCCATGTGGCCGGCTGCGGCGGTGGCGGGCTGGTACTTTGCCCACCCGCAGTCCAAGTACTTTTCGACGGGCAAGATTACCCGTGACCAGGTAGAAGCTATCGCCGAGCGTAAGCAGATGCCGCTTGAGGAAATGGAGCGTTGGCTATCGCCCGTACTCTCCTACGACCCAAGCTGACATGGCATCACTGGCCGAGCGCCATGGCAAGGTAATACGCCTGGCGCTACCCATCATGCTGGGCATGCTCTCCCAGAGCATGCTTAATCTCATCGACGCGGCGCTGGTTGGCCATCTGGGTCAGGTGGCGCTGGCAGGTGTCGGTGTTGGCGGTTACGCCATGTTCATGATGACGGCGCTGGTGTTCGGGCTCTCTTCCAGCGTGCAGTCGCAAACCTCCCAGCATGTCGGTGCCGGCAGTCAACAAGTCAGCGAGCCGCTGCAAGCGGGGGCCATGATCGGGTTAGCCGTTGGCTTGCCGTTATCGCTGCTGGCCTGGTGGCAGGCGCCTGCCCTGCTGAGTCTGATTACTCAGACGCCGGATGTGCAGAGCGTGGCCACTGGCTACTTTCGCTGGCGCATCCTGGCGCTGACTGCCATCGCGCTGACACTGTGTTTTCGGGGCTACTGGAACGGCCGTCAACAGACCCATCTCTATTTACGCATCATCATTGTCGTGCAGCTCTTCAACGTGGCCGCCAGCAGCATGCTGATTTACGGCCTCGCGGGGCTACCCAGCCTGGGAGCCAACGGCGCCGGGGTAGGCACCACGCTTTCCATGTTTCTGGGGCTTGCACTCTGGCTGTGGGTGAGCATGACGCCGGCGCGTAATACCGGCGTCATGGCAAGTCTGCCCTCTTTTGCTACGCTGCGTACCACCTTTGCCCTTGCCCTTCCGCACTCAATGCAACAGGTATGTTTTGCGGCAGGCTACGTGGTGCTTTTCTGGCTGCTGAGCCGTCTAGGCACGGCGAGCGTTGCGGTGGGCCATGTGCTGGTCAACCTTTCGTTGCTGCTGATTCTGCCCGGGGTTGGCGTCGGCGTTGCCGCCATGAGCCTGGTCGGTGAGGCGCTCGGACGTGATGATCAGCATGGCGCGCACCGGTGGGGGCTGGACGCGCTGCGTGTGGCAGCCGCACTGCTCACCTTTTTAGCGCTACCCATGCTGATGATGCCTGGGCATGTCCTCAGCATCTTCTTTTCAAGCCCCGAGCTGGTGGCGCTGGGTACGCTCCCCTTGCAGATTACGGGTGTGATGATTGTGCTGGATGCCGCCGCCTTGGTGCTTGCCCAGGCCTTGATGGGGGCTGGGGCGCAGCGTACGGTGATGATGTTGAGTCTTGGCATGCAGTGGCTGCTGTTTTTACCCCTTGCCTGGTGGGTGGGGATAGGCCTTCAGCAGGGGCTGCTTGGCGTATGGCTCGTGCAGCTATGCTACCGCCTGGCCAATTCGGCAGGGTTTCTGTGGGTATGGCAGCGAAAGCGCTGGCTTGTGCCCGGCGCTTTAAATACCGTTTAACGATAAAAAGATAATTATATATTCTTTTGTAGAATATGAGACACGCGTTAAGGTAACACTATCGTATTGTCCGCCCTGACGTGACCATTTCGCTTTTAGCAGGATCGTGCCACATGTACCGTTATGATATTCATGACCAGACGCTGGTTGATGAGCGCGTTGCCCAGTTTCGCGACCAGATGGATCGCTACCTGGCAGGACGCCTGGGAGAAGAAGAGTTCCGTCCGCTGCGCCTGCAAAACGGCCTGTATATCCAGCGGCATGCGCCGATGCTGCGCATCGCCATTCCTTACGGCATGCTGGCAAGCTATCAGCTTCGCTCGCTTGCGGATATTACCCGTCGTTACGACCGCGGCTACGGCCACTTTACCACCCGGCAAAACCTGCAGCTGAACTGGCCAGCCCAGGAAGACGTGCCGGATATTCTGGCCGAGCTTGCCAAGGTACAGATGCACGCCATTCAGACCAGCGGCAACTGTATCCGCAATACCACCAGCGACCAGTTTGCCGGTATTGCCAACGACGAAGTGGAAGACCCGCGCCCCTGGTGCGAGCTGATTCGCCAGTGGTCGACGCTGCATCCAGAATTCGCTTACCTGCCACGCAAGTTCAAGATTGCCGTGACCGGCGCGGCCAAGGACCGCGCAGCAATTCAGGTTCACGACATCGGCCTGCGCCTGTGGCGCAACGAAGAAGGCGAGCTGCGCGTCAAGGTACTCGCCGGTGGTGGCCTTGGCCGTACGCCGATGATTGCCGAAGTGGTACGTGAAGACCTGCCCTGGCAACACCTGCTGACCTACCTTGAAGCCTGCGTGCGCGTGTATAACCAGTTTGGCCGCCGGGACAACAAGTTCAAGGCGCGTATCAAGATTCTGGTCAAGGCGCTGGGTATCGAAGAGTACCGCCGCCGCGTGGACGAAGAGTGGGCCCACCTGAAGGATGGCCCGCAGACGTTGAACCAGGCGGCGGTGGATGCCGCCAAGCGCCACTTCCCCGAGCCCGAGCGGCGCCCGGTGGCGGAAAGCGCCATCGCTGATTTCGAGCGTCTGCGCACTGAAAACCGCAGCTTCGCGCGGTTTGTCACCAATAACGTTACCGATCACAAGGTGCCAGGCTACAAGGCGGTGACGCTGTCGCTCAAGCGCCGCGAACACGCCCCGGGCGATGTTACCGCAGACCAGATGGATGCCGTGGCAGACCTGGCCGATCGTTACAGCTTCAGCGAAATGCGTGTGACCCATGAGCAGAACCTGGTGCTCTCGGATGTGCCGGTCGATGAAATGCAAGCGCTCTGGAATGAGCTGGAAGCGCTGGGCATGGCCAACCCGACCGTAGGCACGCTCAACGATATCATCTGCTGCCCGGGCGGTGACTACTGCAGCCTTGCCAATGCGGTGTCGATCCCCATTGCTCAGGCGCTGCAGGAGCGCTTCGAGGACCTGGACTTCCTGTACGACCTGGGGCCACTGGATCTTAATATCTCGGGCTGCATGAACGCCTGTGGCCATCACCATGTAGGCCATATCGGTATTCTGGGCGTAGACAAGAAAGGCGAAGAGTTCTATCAGATCTCGATTGGCGGCAACGCTACCGATGACGTATCGCTGGGTAAAATTCTGGGCCCGTCTTTCTTCCGTCAGGATGTTCCTGAAGTGGTTGAAAAGGTGCTGCAGGTGTATGTCGCCGAACGCCATGAAGATGAGCACTTCCTGGATACCTACCGCCGGATTGGTTTGAAACCCTTTAAAGAGCGTGTCTATGCCAAATAACGTGGATACCCCGACAGACGAAGCGCAGGCCAACGCGCCGGTGCATGTCGATCACCTGTTGCTGGATGGCGAGCTGGCGGCGGAAAACGCCTGGTGCGTTTCTTACGATGCCGACACCCTGCCCGAACAGCGCCCGGCTTTCGTGCCGCTGCCGCTATGGCAGGCCAACAAGCAGGATGAAGAGCTTGCGCCGCTGCTATTGAGCGACACCGAGCTGACCTCCGCGCTTGCGGCAACACTTGCACCTCTTCCCGCCGTGGCCATCGATTTCCCCAGCTTTACCGACGGCCGCGGCTACTCGCTTGCCCGCCTGCTGCGTGAGCGTTTTGGGTATGCCGGTGAAGTACGCGCGGTAGGCGACGTACTGGTCGATCAGCTGGATTACATGCGCCGCTGCGGCTTCAACGCCATGGCACTACGTGATGACCAGCACCCGGACGATGCCCTGCGTTTGCTCAACTCGTTCAGCGTGCGCTATCAAACGGATGTCGAAGAGCGTCAGGCGCTGTTCGAGCGCCGCCTGGCGACCAGCGAATAGGCTGACCAGCCAGGGATAAACGCAAAAAGGGCAGCTTGCGCTGCCCTTTTTGCTGTTCTGGCGCTACCGTCTAGCCGCGCCTTTTCTGCTGGCGCTCGCGGTTGTTGGCCTTCGCCCGCTCGCTCTTGCGCAGCATCACCCAGGTAGCACCAAGCCCCCCTTCCGACGGCTGGGCCGACACGTAAGCCTGCACCTCTTCGAACTGGCTGAGCCACTTGGCAAGGTAGGAGCGCAGCACGTTGGCCGGGCTATCCAGCTCACGTCCTCTACCGTGAACGATCATCACTGAGCGTAGATCGTGGGCATAGGCCTCCTGAATAAACGGGAATACCATCCGGCGGCATTCGGCTAATGGTCGGCGCAGAAGGTGCAGCTGAGCCTGCACGCTGTAGCCGCCGTGTCTGAGTTTATCGACAACCCCCTGCTGAATGCCTTCGCGCCGATACTCGATCGGGTCAAAGGGCGGCAGCAGATCCACAAAGTCATCGGATAGAAAATTGCGCTCGTCAATGGCTTCCTGGGCGCTTTCACGGCGAGCCAACTGTGCCTCGGAGGGACGTTTGCGATGGCTTTCGGCATTGGCACGGTTGCTGGGGGCCAAGGGTTTCACATCGCCGATAAACGCTCGAAAATCCATATCGTCACGAAGTGGCTGGTTCATTACAGGCTCCTCCGATGGGGTCTACTGTCTATCCTAGCAAACCCCACGCCGTTGCATAAATAAATTGCTGGCCCTTGCCGGATGTGCTGCCAAACGCCAAGCTTGGTGATCAACATTCGTTAAGGTAACGTCATGGTTTGGATTAAAAAGTGCCTACAGGTAGCGGGCGTACTGGGATTGGGGCTTGCCAGTTGGCTATGGCTGACCATGCTGAGCCCATGGTTCTATTCCCCGCCGGACGAATTGGCGGACGTTGAGCAGCGCACCCACCACGTATTCGTTTACGGCACGCTGCGCTACACCGTTGTTCGCTGGCTGGTGATGGGAAGTTCAGGCGACCCCCAGCCAGCTATACTGGAGGGATATCACCGCAACGGGCTGGATGTTTCCGCTCAACCCGGCGATCAGGTCGAAGGCTTGATACTTAGCGTGACCCCTGGCGAGCTTGAACGGCTGGACCGTTACGAGCGCCTGGGAGAGCGTTACACGCGGGAAAGAAAAGCGCTCGCCGATGGAAGCCTTGCCTGGGTGTACGTAAGGCTGCCTGAAACCAGTCAGCTTTCAATGCCATCTCCTGCCCGGCAGATAGCTCTGATACCATAAGCACCAGACATGGCTTTTGTTAAGCCTTCTTCCTGGACGAAGGAAACATGATGAGTGACACGACTCCCTACGTATTGGTGCTTTACTACTCGCGCTCCGGAGCGACGGCCGAAATGGCCCGGCAGATGGCCGCAGGTATCGAGAGTATTTCCGGTATCGAAGCCCGTTTGCGCACCGTTCCCCCTGTTTCCCCTACCTGTGAAGCGGTTGACCCCGAGATTCCTGACGAGGGCGCGGTATACGTCGAGCTCGATGACCTGCGCAATTGTAGCGCGCTGGCGCTCGGCAGCCCTACCCGCTTTGGCAATATGGCCGCCCCGCTCAAGTACTTTCTGGACACCACCAGCAGTCTCTGGATGAATGGCGCTCTGGTCGATAAACCCGCCTGCGCCTTTACCTCTACCTCAAGCCTGCACGGCGGCCAGGAAAGCACCCTGCTGACCATGCTGGTGCCCCTGCTTCACCACGGCATGGTGTATGCCGGCATTCCCTACAGCGAAACCGAGCTTCTAAGCACTCAGGGAGGCGGCACGCCGTACGGCGCAAGCCATCTTGCGGGGGCACGCAGCGACCGCTCGGTAGATCAACAGGAACGAGCGCTATGCGTGGCCCAGGGCAAGCGCCTGGCAAGGCTGGCACTGGCGCTTGGCCGGATGCGTCAGGAGGCGTCATGATGCAGTGGCTAAGCGAGCTCGAGCAGCGCCATGGTCTGGACAGGCTGACAGCGCGCGCCCGACAGTGCGTGATTGCAAGCTTTGTCGTACTGCTCGTGCTGGTCGTCTCTCGCGGCTTTCTGATTCAGGGTGATGAGCTTGACTGGCGCCCGGTGCTTGCTTTTGTACTGCCGCTGGTGCTGTTTCTACCTTCCATCATTGGCAAGCGCGCGCGGGGGCATGCGTGGCTTGCCTTTGTAAGCCTGCTTTATGTCACTCAGGGAGTCATGCTGGCCGCCGTGCCGGGGCAAACAGGGCGCGGTATTGTAGAAGCGGCTGTAGCGCTGGTGCTTTTTGCAGGCTGTATGGCCTACGCCCGCTTTCGCAGCCGGCAGCAACGTCAGTCAGGCCGTTAGGCAAGAGGCTTGTGCGTTACCCGGCAAGCCGCGAAAATAACGAATATCTTTAGGGAGATCCGCTAATGACCCGCAATATTGCTGACATCCGGCGTGATTACGAAGGCGGCCGGCTCGATGAAGCGCACGTTGCCGAGGGGCCGTTCGTCCTGTTTGACGAGTGGTTCAGCCTTGCCATGGAGAAAGAAGGCAAAGACGCCAATGCCATGACGCTGGCCACCGTGGATAGCCAGGGCCGTCCCCATGCACGCGTAGTGCTGCTGAAGGGTTTTGATGAGCATGGCATGGTGTTCTTCACCAATTACCACAGCCACAAGGGCAGCGAACTCAACAACGTGCCCTTTGCGGCAATGACTTTCTGGTGGCCATCGCTGGCCCGCCAGGTGCGCATAGAAGGCCCGGTAGAACAGGTAGCGCCGGATGAATCGGATGAATATTTTGCCAGCCGCCCACGCGGCAGCCAGCTGGGCGCCTGGATTGCCACTCAAAGCGTGGTCATCCCGGACCGTAACTGGATAGAAGAGCGTCAGAAGCGTTTTGAACAGGCCTACGAAGGCCAGGATATACCCCGCCCGATCCATTGGGGCGGCTACCGCCTCAACCCGGAAATGATCGAGTTCTGGCAGGGCCAGCCCAGCCGCCTGCATGATCGTATCCGCTTCGAGCGCCGGGATGGTGGCGAATGGAGCCAGTTCCGCCTGGCACCCTGAGTGCGCCTCGCCGTTAACGCCTGAGTCCGCCTGCTCATTGAGCAGGCGGACTCGTTTCAATCCGGCAAGCTTTCCAGGCGGTGGCGCTGCCACTCGCTTTCCGGCTCGTTCAGACGCAGTACCGCGTCAATCACCTGCTCTTCCATGTTATAGCGGCACTTGAAGCCCAGGTGCTTCATCAAGGCCCGCATCGGGTGATTATCCACCATGATCTTGCCGATCATTTCCAGCGTGCCGATATGGGTGCAGTAGTCGATCATCTTCTTCATCAAGAGACTGCCGATACCGACCCCCTGTAGATCATCGCGAATAATGACCGAGAACTCGGTGCGAATGTTATCCGGGTCGTTCCACACCCGCACCACGCCCAGCATCTCCTTGCTGCCATCGTCGTGCTGGTGCTCGGCGATAAACGCCATCTGGCGGTCATAGTTGATGTGCGAAAGGATCGAAAGATCGCGCTGAGTCAGGTTGGATTTATTGTGGAAGTAGCGAAACCGGATGCTCTCTTCGGAAAGCTGGCGGTGGAAAGTGGTAATGAGCGGTGCATCTTCTGCCCGAATGGGGCGCACCTCGACCTGCCAGCCGTTCTTGAGCGTTACCCACTCACGCAGCTCTTCCGGGTACGGCATGATGGCAAACCGCGCCGGGGTGCCAAGATCCATGGCGAAATCCACCGCAAGTACTCCATCGCGGTTGAGCAGCAGCGGATTGATTTCAAGCCCGCGCAAATCGCCAAGGTCAGACGCCATCTGTGAAAGCTTCACCAGCAGCTGGCAGAGCCGCCCGATATCGCGCTCGGGCTCGGCGGAGTGCTCTCGAATCAGAGAGGCGGCGTGAGTTCTGCCCACCACGTCCGCCGCCAGGCTCATGTTAAGCGGCGGCAGGGCCACTTGGCGGTCGGCCAGTACGTTGACCTTGTAGCCACCAATGCCAAACACGATCAGCGGGCCGAACACCGGGTCCCGGGTAATCCCCGCGCAAATCTGCATGGAGTGCTTGCCGCGCTGCATGGGCTGAAGGCAGTATTCGCGAATGGCGTACTGGGGAAACTTCTCCTGCACCTTGTCGCCCAGCTGGCGCACGCCATCGGCCACCTGCTCCGGCGTCTGCAGATCCTGCAAAAGGCCGGCGGAAATCTTGTGCGGATGCTTGCGGTACCGGTACGGCCGGCAGTTACCTTCGTGAATCACCTTGAGGGCCATCGGGCCCTGGATCTGCTGCGCCGCGGATTGCGCCTCTTCAGGGCGGGTCAGATAGACGCTTGACGCCGTGGGTATACCGTAAGCCTCAAGCACTTGTGACGTTTCCGAGTGGGTAAGGGTCTGTCTGCCCTGCTCCTTGGCTTGCGCAATCAATGCCCGGCACTGAGCGCGGATCTCGCTGCTGGTCGAAAATGGCAGGCTCGGGGGAATTTCATGTAAAAGCGCCTGCACACGCTGGTAATCCACCATATGCATGAACGCCTTGACGGCCTTTTCCGGCGAGATATAGGTGGGAATACCGGCCACGTTGCACAGATGGCGCGCATTCAATGCCTCTTTCAGCCCCATCCAACTGGTCAGCAGGTTGCGCCGGAACTTCTTGCGATTATCGATCAGCGCCTGGGCGGTGGCTGCTGACGGGGCCATTCGGGTCGGCGCATGCACTACCAGCACAGCGTCAACGTTCGGGTCGGCGGCGACAATCTCAAGCGCTTCGACAAACTTGGCTGACGAGGCATTACCACCAAGGTCCACCGGGTTTTCCCCCGGCTTGCTCATGTCCATCTGGCTTTTATGCAGCGCCGCCTGAGTCTCTTCACTGAACACGGCAAGCTTTCCACCGGCGCTGACGAGTTTATCGATGGCGAGCATGGCAGGCCCCAGGCCATTGGAGACAATCGCCAGCCGATCGCCGCGCAGCGGCTTGACCCGAGAGAGCGTTTCAAGCGCGTCCAGCAGCTCGTCAGAGTCGTTGACGCGCACGACGCCAGCCCGGGAAAACGCCGCATCAAACACCACATCCCGATTGGCAATACCCGGCGTAGGCGCCATGCCGGATATATCCGACTGCGGCGTGCGGCCACTCTTGATGGCAACCACCAGGCGGTTGCGCGACGCATCGCGCACGGAGGTCATGAAGTGCTGAGCGTCGGTCACGCGCTCTAGATGCAGAAGAATGGCCTGGGCTGGTGAAAACTGGTTCACATAATCGATCAGGTCGGGCAGCAGAACGTCGACGCTGTCGCCTACCGTGATCAGGTGGGAAAACCCGACTCCACGCCCCGCGGCCCAATCGATCATCGCATTGGCCAGCATTCCCGACTGGCCCAGATAGGCCACGCGCCCGGCCTTGACCGGCTGGCTGGCGTAGGAGGCATTGAGGTGCTTGCCGGGCACGATCAGCCCCATGCACTCAGGGCCAAGTACGCGAATGCCCGAGGCAATGGCTGCCTGGAGCATACGTTCACGAATCGAGCCCTTGTTATCCTCGTCGCGGTCGAGATAAGCGCCGCCGGAAAGCACGAGTGCCGCCTTGACACCAAACTGGCCCAGACGCTTGATCAGCGCGGGCACGCCTTGAATGGGTGAGCAGACCACCGCCAGGTCCGGCACTTCGGGTAAATCCGCTACACTCTTGAAACAGGAAACGCCAAATACCTGGTCATAGCCTTTGGGATTGACAGCCCATAGCCTGCCCTTGAAGCCGCCTTCCTGAAGGTTACCCAGCACAAGGCCGCCCAAAGACGCCGGTTTTTCAGAGGCGCCGAACACCGCCAGCGTGCGGGGTTCAAAAAAATGATGCAAAAAGCGCGTACTCACGAGTGCGTCTCCCCTGAAATAGATAACGACTGTGTACGACTTATTGACACTGTCGCGCAAGCCCCGGAGGCGATTAAGGTGGCCTCACTAGAATGGAGCGCCTGAATGATTACTGCCTACCTTACCCATCCCGACTGTTCATTGCACCATATGGGGCCTGAGCATCCGGAAAGCCCGCAGCGCCTGGACGCCATTCGCGCACGCCTTTCGCTGGCCGGGTTACTTCAGCAGACCATGCAGGCCGACGCCAAGGAGGCTTGTTTTGAAGCCTTGGCCAAAGTACATCCTGCCCGGCATTTGAATGCCTTGGAAAAGTGCGTACCCAGCGAGGGAATCGCTGCTCTTGACAGCGAAACGCTGATGAACCCCGACAGCCTGAAGGCGGCACGCGTGGCGGCGGGTGCAGTGATCAAGGGAGTGGATCAGGTCTTCAAACGTCAGGCAGATAACGTCTTTTGTGCCGTCAGGCCGCCGGGGCACCACGCTGAAGCCACCGATTCGATGGGATTCTGCTTCTACAACAATATTGCCGTAGGCGCAGCCCACGCCCGCGATACCTACGGCGCCAAGCGCATCGCCATACTCGATTTTGACGTACACCAGTGCAACGGCACTATCGATATACTGAAAGACCGCTCGGATGTGCTGATCTGCACCAGCTTCCAGTACCCGTTCTACCCTTGGCGCTATTTGCGCAGCGAATGGCAAAACGTGGTGAATACGCCCCTTGATGCTGGCACTGAAGGCCGTGAGTTTCGCCGCCTGGTCGAGCAGCAGTGGCTCCCTGCCCTGCACGCCTTCAAGCCTGATCTGGTTATGATCTCCGCCGGGTTCGACGCCCACCGTGATGACCCTATGGCTGACATTTGCCTGGATGATGAAGACTTCTACTGGGTGACGCATCTGGCCATGGAGATCGCCACGCTGTATGCCGAAAACCGGGTCGTCTCGGTGCTGGAAGGCGGCTATAACCCCACGTCTCTGGCCAGCGGCGTTGAAGCGCACCTGAAAGCGCTGCTGGGGTTGCCGTTTGCTGATGCCCCTTAGGATGCGCTGACGACGGCTGCATTAACTACCCCGCCTTGCCGCTATGATACTATGGCCGTTAATGCTGTTTCCTACGTGATGACTATGACCGCCACCTCTGAAGAAAACGCCGCCCTGCGTATCGCCTCCGGGCGCAAGGCGTTCGTCGAGCCACTATGCCTTGGCGAGCGGCTCAAGCAGATACGCCTGGCCAACCAGTGGACGCTCGAAGATGTCAGCCAGCGCACGGGGCTTGCCCGCTCTACGCTGTCGAAAATCGAAAACGATCAGGTTTCGCCCACATTCAGCGTGGTACAGAAGTTGACCACTGGGCTCAATATCGATCTGCCACAGCTGCTTACCCCACCCAAGCGCGAACGCTACACCATGGGCAGGCGTGATCTTACCCGTAAAGGCAAGGGCCAGCAGCACCCGACCCCCACCTATGAGCACGAGCTCTTAGGCCACCAGTTGGCGCAGAAGCGCATGATTCCATTCAAGACAATCGTGCGGGCACGCAGCTTTGATGAGTACCATCAGTGGGTGCGTCATGATGGCGAAGAGTTCCTGATGGTGTTGCATGGCGATATCATGCTTTACACCGAGTTCTACGCCCCGCTGGTGCTGGTTGAAGGCGACAGCATCTATTTTGATAGCGACATGGGCCATGCGCTGGTGTCTACCAGCGCCGAAGATGCGGTGGTGCTTTCAGTATGCACGCGCGGTGACATTGCCTAGCTTGTCAAGGCGCAGAGTGCCAGCAATAAAGCCTGTTAGAGGCAATTGGTAGGTTTGGGCAGCCCGGCAAGACGGGCAACCCGCTTCGGCGGGCTGCCCGGGAACAGCGACATTAGATAGATCGAAGTCCCCTTTTCCGCTCCAAGCGCATTTTTGGTTGCCTTTACCAACGGGCGCATGGCCGGCGCCATTTCATAACGCTGATAGAAGTCACGCACTACTCGAATAATTTCCCAGTGGTTTTCGCTCAGCACCATACTTTCATCGGCTGCCAGCAGTTCAGCAACGGATTCTGACCATTGACTCTGATCAACTAGATAACCTTCGGGATCGAGCCCAATGTTTTCATCTAGATCAAGATAACGGTATATTTCTGTTGTCGACATTTCAGTACCAGGTTACCGTTTGAACGTGTTGCTCTGTCAGCGCTATGAAACCATCGATATCTACTGCCGTAAGCGCTTGGCTTGCGACTGCATCGTCGAGCCCCCATGCGGTTACATCTTCCGCTAATAGAAAGATACGCGCAGAATGCAATTGAAAGCCCCCCCATTCACTGTGTAGCGCTGCCTGTACGCCAGCTTCCGTCAGTATGATGGCGTCGTTCTCACCCACTGCTTGAAGCATCTGCTGGGCGGCATCGCTATCGGGCGCTTTGGTTAAAATATGCAGCATGACGCATCCCGCTAGAAGTTGAGAATTTGCGAGTAGGATTTTAAAAAGTCCGGTAACCTCTTGGCTTCCAGTACCTCTACACTACCCAATAGCTGCGAAGGCTCAAGCTCAAGTGCCTGCAGGGCTTCCTGAGAGGTCCACAGCCGCTCGATATCGTACATCTCCAGCATATCCATAGTGGGCCTGCTCGCCTTCTGGCCAGGTGCACCGTTGCCCTGCTCATGAAGCAGCGCCATTATCCCTTGCCCTAGAAACAGCAAATCGACTGGTTGGCCGAATGCGGCAGCGACCAGCGCCGTATCAAGCCCTTCTCGCAGCAAGTTTGAAGCGTATGGGGCATGACGAATGATGACCAACAGGCCGTTCGGCTCTGTCATGAACCCTCCTATCAGGCGAAAGTGATCAGACGATCACAACGTTGTTGTAGGGTCAGCAGTTGGCCAAGCCCGGTTAATTCAAACGGCGCTTCCAGGTTGAAAGATGCTTTACCGTGGCGCTTGGCCTCTGCCTCGCTCATGATACCGCGTCGCAAGGCGGCGGCAATGCACACATCAAGGGGCACCTGATGGGCATTGTGTAGCTCTACCCATGCCTTGTGCAGGTTAAGCTCATCTTGAGGTGGGGCCATGAGGGCAGACGCATTGTGTACGCCCTCATGATAAAAAAACACCCCGCCAATTTGATGACCGCGGGCCAGCAATGTATGAGCAAAACGCAACGCCGAATGGGGTGCCGGGCTGGTATAGGGTGCGCCCATCACCAATAGACCATACTCCATCGCAATAACTCGAAACAGATGATCAAAAAAAAGCAGCCCCTACCTGGTAGGGGCTGCCCGTTTACTGACCGCTGAGCGATCAGTCGTTGCTCATGATACCCAAAATGGACAGCAGGCTCACAAACAGATTGTAGATCGAGACATACAGCGTCACCGTTGCCAGGATGTAATTCGTCTCGCCCGCACGGTGAATGATCTCGCTGGTCTGGTACAGGATTGCCGCGGAAGCAAACAGTACAAAACCGGCTGATACCATCAGCGAAAGGGCTGGAATATTGAAGATCAGTCCCGCCACCATGGCCAGCACCAATACGATCGCACCCGCCAGCAGGAAATTGCCCAGGAAGCTGAAGTCCTTCTTGGTGGTCAACGCTACCGCTGAAAGACCAAAGAATGTCAGACCCGTCATGGCCAAGGCATTCATGATCAGCGCACCACCGTTAGGCAGCGTCAGGTAGGCAGAAATAATTGGACCCAGGGTAAAGCCCATGAACCCGGTAAAGGCAAACGTTGCCAACAGGCCAGCAGCAGAGTTGGCCGTTTTATGAACCAGGAACATCAGCCCGTAAGCGCCGATGAAAAACACAAAGATGTTCATCTGCTGAACACCCATGGCAACGGATGCACCTGCCATGACGGCAGAGAACAGCAGCGTCATTGCCAGCAAGGCATAGGTATTGCGCAGCACTTTGTTGGTGCTGACACTATTGGCCACACCGCCTGATCGCGTTTGTGCCGTGTTTAGATCGTTATAAGCCATGTGTTTATGCTCCCCAAAAAATAATATTGCTGTTAATAGACAAGCATGCCGCTACCAAGTTCCAGACGCAAGCCTTTATCGACTTCGAAAACAAAGGCTCAACCTTTTTCTAACGCAAGCATAGTCGTCTATGCTTATTTTTTATTGACTGCTATTTAGCTAACTATTGTTATTAAAAGGAAGCCTGCTAATGTTTAAAGCACCGTTATCGACACCAACTGCCTTGCTACTTACCTTGATAGCACCTGCTGCTTTTGCCTTTACACCTCAAGGCGAAGATATCGTCTATTCGATTGATAATGAATCCTTTGAAGGTTACTACGTACCCGCCCCGGGCGATGCAAAAGGCACGGTCATCATCATTCACGATTGGGACGGCGTCGATGATTATGAGCGTCAGCGTGCGGATATGCTCGCCGAAGAAGGATATAACGCCTTTGCCATCGACCTTTTCGGTGAAGGCAACCGACCGCAATCGGTCGAAGATAAACAGGCTGCGACCAACGCCCTTTATGAGGATCGGGCGCGAATGCGTGAATTGACGCTAGCCGGGCTTGCTCAGGCCAAGGAGCAGGGCGCTACGCCGCAAACCATTCTTCTGGGCTACTGTTTCGGAGGCGCGGTGGCGCTTGAAATGGCCCGCTCTGGCGAGGCGGACAATATCGCCGCTTACTCAAGCTTTCATGGTGGTCTGGAAACGCCGGAAGGTCAGGCGTATAGCGCCGACACAGCCCCTATCTACATCGCCCATGGCGGCGCCGATGAAAGCGTAAGCCTTGAGGACGTTGCCGCTCTGGGCAGCGAGCTGGAAGCCGCGGATGTCAGCTACGAGATCAACATCTATTCCGGTGCACCGCATGCCTTCAGCGTATTCGGCAGTGACCGCTACCAGCAGCGTGCCGATGAACGCTCCTGGGCTTCCTTTACTCAGTGGCTGGAGGACACGCTGCCGGAACAGGCAGCAGAGCATTAAGCTAGCCGGTTCAGATACTGTACCAGCCGGCATATCCCTTGCCGGCGGGTCTGCTCGCTAGCTTTCCAGTTCCTCTTCTCTTGGCGGCGGCACCAGCGTATTGGCAGTTGGACGCGCATCTTGAGAGTAAAGCCTGGCATCAACAATATGCAGCACGGCGAGCTGAGCAAAAAGTATCGCAAAACAGATAATTAGACCCTTGATCATGATCTCTTTCCTGGATCGGGCTGGCGACAACCAGCCACTTCCTGCATGCTAGCCGAATGTATGCCGAAAGCAATAGTGCTGTCATGCCTATTTCGCAACCCTTACTCTTCTCCGGGTGCAGCAAACGTTTCGGTATCGATATCCGCCTGCTGAGCTGCGCTGTAGCGCTCTCCCAGTACTTTATCAGGCGTCAGCATATTGTTGAGCTTGCTTAAATAGGCGGGTTCCAGAGTCAGGTTCTCAGCCGCAAGATTTTCGCGCATATGGGCGATAGAACGCGTTCCCGGAATGGGTAAGACATGGCTCCCCTGCGCCTTCACCCAGGCAAGCGCCAATTGCGCCGGTGTCACATCAAGCTCATGGGCAAGGCTCACAAAGTCTTTCAGCAAGGCCAGGTTACCCGGCAGACACTCCGCGCTGAAACGCGGCATGTTGGCGCGCATATCGCCTTCTGCGAACGCGGTATTGGTGTCTATTGCGCCGGTCAGAAACCCCCGACCCAGCGGGCTGAAGGCTACCAGTGCCACCTCCAGCGTCTTACACGCCTGGACCAAGGCAATTTCAGGGTTTCGCGTCCATAGCGAGTACTCGGACTGTACGGCGCCCACCGGGTACTCCCGGTACGCTTTATTAAGCGTTATGGCCGACACTTCGGATAACCCTACGCTGCCTATCTTGCCTTCATCGACCAGCTTGCCCAGTGCCCCGACGCTCTCTTCAACCGCTACGTCTGGGTCCAGGCGGTGCAGGTAGTAAACATCAATATGGTCGGTACGCAGACGTGTCAGACTATCTTCACACTGGCGGCGCAGCGTTTCCGGGCGGCCATTGATTACCCGCTTGCCGCTTTCCGGGTCCATGGCCATCCCGCACTTGCTGGCCAGCAAAAATTCATGGCGCTTCTCGCTGAGCGCCATACCCAGCAGGCGCTCATTCGCGGTCGCCCCATACAGCGTCGCCGTATCGAAGTGCCGATAGCCCATTTCAAACGCTTCATTCAACGCTCTGATGCCATCGTTTTCCAGTACATGCTGCCCGTACCCATGGGAAAGGTTCATGCAGCCCACACCAATCTCGGGTGAAGCCACTTCTGCTAAGCGCCTAAAAAACGTCGACATCATCAACCTCTGAATGCTCAGAATAATACTTGCCACAATACAAGGATTTGGATATCAAGCGATATATCAAATTGGCCTGGTGATCAGTACCCAAATTAGACGCTCTGAGCTAGGGTATAAAGGTTCATACCAGCCAAGGAGTGGAAAATGACCGTATTTTCAGTTTATCGAGCAGTCAAGGAGGGACCTGAAATTGATGCGCAGCCGGAGTGGTGGATAGTGGATACGCGTGATGAAAGCGAACGCGATGGCGAAATGGTTAGGCGCCGGTGTGCAACCAAGCCAGAAGCCGATGAAGCAGTGAAAGAATTGAACGAACAGTTAGATAGTTAACAGCTCAACTGATTTATTTACGCACTGATGCCACCACGTGGCATAGCAAAACCGCCAGCTCACGGCTGGCGGTTCTTGATGTTCATGAATTTAGTCGCTTGACCTACTCCTTACCGCTCAGCGACTTGAGCAGCTTCTCGACCTGATGATCGCCTTCGCCCTCATCTTCTATTTCTTTGGCCAGCTTCTTCTTGTCGCCGACCACGGCGTTGCAGGAATTGCAGTAGATATTTTGATCTTCCTCGGAATCTCCAGGAATTCGAAGGTCTTCACTGCCACACTGAGTACACGTTTTAGGAAATGCCATTTAAAGTTACTCCTTGCCGAGCATCACAACATCATGTTGTGCATACCTGTAGCTTAGTCGATAACTGATCTTTCTGCCCTAGCCTCCTAGAGTCAGCAAATTTTATAACATTTTGGAAACGTTGATAAAAACCATATCGATCAAGGGAACTAATTACTTATGAACAGGTCAGGCCAGCTCGGCCAGCCGAGCTGGTAAAATAATCACCCATAAAGCTGTCAATTACTCACCCTTGCCTTTTGCCTTGTTAATCACCTGCTTAATGCCCTTCTCTACCTTATGCTCATTTTCATCTTGGGAATCAACCTTATATTCGCGAGTAAACCGATGTTTATCGCCTAATGCAGCCCCGCAGGAGGCACAACTGACGCCCTGATCACTCGCGCCATCATCCGGAAAACGCAATTGTGTACTGCCACACTCAGGGCAAATTGAAGATTGATTCATAACCAGAATTCTCTCTATAAAATTAACTACTTAAGGGTAGCCCAGTGGAGCCGATTTTGCATAATAGCCACCTTATAGCGGTCGGCCACTATGGATCAGCACAAGCCTTCTCGCAATTTATAACAATAAATATCAAACAATTTAACGGCAGCTATTTAATTTTTATGTAAATAACCATGACTAACAAAATAATAATTAATTAACTTCCATTAAACAAGATAACGGACAATACTGATAACAATCTTTCCAGCCTACTCAGGAATCAATTTGCTTAAAAAATTCGTTAATAAGCTAAACAACTTTCAGGCCTGCACATCCGAGGAGATCCAAGCGCTTGAGCACTATATAACGCCTATTCGGTCACTCAGAAAATCTGAAGACCTGATACGCGTTGACGATAGCCCAAATGAAGTCAGCATCCTGTTGGAAGGTTGGGCAACCCGCTACAAGGTCACTGACAACGGAAAATATCAGGCGCTCGGGTTTCTGATTCCCGGCGATGCCTGCGATATACATATCACCCTGGTCGACAAGATGGATCACTCCATATGTGCGGTCATCCCCTCCCAGGTCACGTCTATTCCCAAGCACCGTATTCAGGAACTCTACGAGTCCCACCCCAGACTTTCCCGGGCGCTTTTCTGGTCGATGCTGGTAGATGAAGCCACCCTACGCCAATGGCTGGTCAATATCGGTGGCCGGCAGGCAGACCAACGCATGGCGCACCTCTTCTGCGAACTATTGATACGTTCCCGAGCAGCGGGTCTTACCGATGACCACAGCTTCATGCTTCCCATTACCCAGCAGCAGGTAGGTGAAGCCATGGGCATCACACCGGTTCACACCAACCGGGTCATCAGCAAACTTCGCAGTGAAGGGCTCGTTTCCTGGGAGAACCGCTCCGTCACAATACATGATTGGGAAAGGATGAAAGTCTTCAGTGACTTCGATGCCAATTATCTTCATCTGGACAAGGCCTCGCCTAGTTTGGCGAAGGAGCTTTGAGGCTTGTCTTGAATGCACCGGTCTTGGCTCCGGCTTGTCAATATCGTTACCGCCCCTAAATTCGATAGAACTAGTAGGTAACGCAAACGAAAAAAGCCCCTGACGAATCAGGGGCTTTTCGGATAAGTGGCGGAGGGACAGTCCGTATACTACATGTCCCACCGCATCCACAAAGCTCCAGCAAGCACTTGATCCATAATAAAATAACAGTCCATACAGTACAACCTCATCCACTCACATACAACGCAAAACAGAGTGCAAGTATGGGCTGGTGTATGGGCTGAGATATGGTACGCTAAAAACCTACTTCGGAGGTAGCGGCCATGGGCAAACTCACAACAAAAGGCGTTCAAAAGCTTGTCAGGGAATCAAAGCCTGGAATGACTAATGATGGGGATGGGCTGTACCTCAAAATTGGTAAAGGTGGCGGCGCAAGCTGGATTTACCGTTTTCGATGGGCTGGGAAGCTGAGAGATATGGGACTCGGTAGCTTTGCAGATACGCCTCTATCAGAGGCAAGGGATTTAGTTTCTGAGCAACGCAAGCTCGTCAAGCAAGGCATTGACCCACTGGCAGCACGTGAACAGAAAACGGAAATTGAAGCAGGACCTATCACGTTTACCCATTGCGCCGCACGCTATATTCAATCCCACCGAAGCAGCTGGCGAAATGCCAAGCATGCGCGTCAATGGGTAAGCACTCTTAAAACATACGTGCGCCCGGTGATAGGTAATCTCCCCGTAGAAGAGGTCACCACTCAGGATATATTGAAGATCCTCGCGCCTATCTGGACAGTCAAAAATGAAACAGCTAAGCGTGTACAAGGGCGCATTGAAAACATACTAAATTTCGCAGCAGCCCATGAGTATCGTGACCCGGTTAACCCTGCCCGCTGGCGTGGCCACCTCGATAAATTGCTCGCTAAGCCATCGCGAGTGCAAAAGGTGAATCACCACCCTGCTATGCCTTACGAGCAAGTTGCAGCGTTTATGGACTTCATTCAGCGCTACAACAGTATGTCTTCAAAGGCATTGCAATTTCTCATATTGACTGCCACACGCACATCAGAAGTGTTAAATGCTGAATGGCATGAAATCGATCTTGCAAAAAAACTTGGCGGATACCAGCCGAACGCATGAAGGCAAATCGTGAACACAGGGTGCCATTATCTAGCCAAGCCATGGATCTACTCCATAACGTTCCACGCGTTAACGGTAACAACCATATTTTTCCTGGCATGAAGGCTGGCCGACCGCTCTCCAATATGTCACTTTTACAGTTCATGCGGGGGTTGGGCTACGGCACACATGGTGAGCAAGGCAATTATGTACCCCATGGATTTCGTTCTTCCTTCCGTGACTGGACTGGCGAAGTTACTAGCTATCCTCGTGATGTTGCCGAGATGGCCTTGGCACACACTATTGAAAATAAGGTAGAGGCTGCATATAGACGCGGTGACCTGTTCGAAAAACGGCGTGCAATGATGCAGGAATGGGCTGATTTCATAATACCCAAAAGCAAACCAACTTTGCTTAGTTTAGAGCTAAAAAAGCTCAACAAAAACTCGATAACTTTCAATTAGGCACGAGTTAAAAGTCATGTTTTTATTAAACAAACAAGAACCAATACTTTCTTTAAAAAAAGTTATTGCTATACTAGGCTGTGACATTGAAAAACTGATTAAAACAGTAGCCAACAATGATATCCATCTTATAATTTTGCCAGAACAACCAATAGAAATAGGCATTCGCCTCCCTAAAAGCGAGCGTGACTACATGCTTAATCCAATTAAGGAGAACTTTCTTAAGGTCGAACCGGAAGCCCTTGACGGATTTATACCTTCGACTAAAAATAACGAAAAAATACTTCGCACCTTAAACTGGAAAACGTCAAATCCACATTTGGTAGTTTACACCAACTCTAAACAAAATATTATAACAGCATAATCTCCTCATTCATTAGCAGCGAAAAAAGTGCTTCATGAAGAAGAATGTAGTCGCTTTTGCATGTGTGGCATTGTAAGAGAAAGACTTAGTTATATGTTTCAAGAGTTTTATTTCATTAACATTATCTCCCAGAGAACTAAATTAAAAATAGAAGAAATATTTTTTCTTAGCTTTGAAATTGAAAAATTGAAAAATTTTCTTCATGGGGAACTCAAATCTGACTTCAGTGACATTGGTGACTATCAAGCAAATCCATGGTCAAACCAGTTAATAAAAGATATAAATGCGATTCATCACTACCTCCAAAAAAACAATATGATTAACGACACCAAAGATAAAAAAATAGCGCAGAAACTAGTGACAAGTTGGTTAGAGGAAAGATATAAAGAAAAGAAATTAACAGCAAATTGCTTAGAACAAATACCCAAGATTGTTTCTAATTCCTACAGCGAAGCAATAAATTTCGAAACTATTTTGGAAGAAGAAATTAAGAATCTCACTATCACAGAAAAGCTTACGCGTGAGCTATCTGTAAAAAAATCCATAAATGAAAAAATACAAGAAATCGCAAAAAATCAACTGACTTAATTGTTTTGATCGACATTCTTGCCGAAAAAAATTATAAAGGCAAAAAAGAAATGAATGAAATAAAAAGGAATAAAGAATCTAAATATCCACTATATAAGTCTTATATAAGAGCCAGTCTCATTGCGGAGAAGCTGGTGAGTGCTGGAATTGCGAAAGGAGTCTTACAACAAGCTATTTATAGCATCATAAAGCATAAATTTTCGGAAATTGAAGACAGATTGATACCTGTAAAAGGTTATAATTTCTTGCAGATCCTTGGGCTGCTGTCACTCACAATCTTTCGTGATAGTAGCTTTCTCTTTTCATCTAAACAACATAGATATCTTCAGTATAAGGCCTGGGAGTATCTACAAAACCCAAGGCAATTAAAATTTTGATAACATACATGTAAAGATAAAAATTAAAAGCCAGAATTTTCTTGTGATACTTATAACACTTGATAGCGTGCGATATCTAGTTAAAATTCTGGCAGTTATTAATTTCAAAATAGCTGATTATTATTCTTTCCAATCATTTTTTCGTACTCTCTATCTAAATATTCATTAGCAGCATCTATATCTAAAGAGCCAGCTTTGTACAATGAAATGACTTCTTTTGTAGCAACTGTACCAAGCCTTGCCCATGCAAGAATATTCGCGCGCAACATAAATTGAACTACATCTCCTCCAGATTTAATACCTGCATCAACTCCATCTACTAAGCATAGAGTTCCGTGAGATACTAAAAGCATTCTACGAAGTTCAGGAACAGCTGCTGAGGGCACACAGTTTATCCAGTCTTGACGATGATAGAACCGCTGTTTAAAAGCCCAACAAACTCTAGTAAGCAGCTCTGAGATCAGAACAGGTATAGCTAGTGCTACTCCATGGCGAAAGTCATAGCCCTGCTCAAAGACTTTGACGGACACTTTCGCAAAAGAGTCGCGATGTTTACCAAATTCACCAACCTCTAAAAACTGTAATAATGAATAAAAAGGCATGGGAATACCGCTCCCTCTAGATTCGTTACCTCTCGCACCTGAGGAACCTGCAACATCAGAGAGCAGATGACCAAACCAGTTACAAAAACCAGCAAAAATTTTTGCTATGAAATTACCGCCGTTTAATTCAAATGTTTCTGTATCTATAGTTACCAACTTTCCATCGCTAACAAAAGTTGATGTATTATTAAACTGATTAAGAATGGAGAAAAAAAGGCCGATTAAATCAGGTGAATGCGCAAGGCTTTTAACATGATGATTTCCTGGATAAAGATTTTTAACTAAACCATCTGTACCCATCTTACCACTTTTATAAGTGTGGGTTTGGTCGTAGTTAACTTTAAATTTTCCTTCCAAAAAGCCAATAGCACTTGCCGTGGGATCCCGATCAGCCTTTGGCCCTTTCCAGCCAAGTACTTTAGCAAATTGCTTCACTGCGCCGTCGACTGCTTCATCAGTTTTTTTTCCCAATATACCTTGTTTTGGCGTACCTACAAAAACAATATCAATCAGCCCTGCTATCATTCCGCACGTACCAGCTAGCATATAGTCGTACTTATCGCAACTAGCTTTTTTGTAAGTTAATTCATCTTGGATCCTTTTATTTATATCAATTCTCTGAGATTCAGTCATTAAGACCTGAAATGGATCTACATTAAGATCCACATTATTTCTACGTGTATAAGCTTTGATTGAGAAAATATACGAATCCCAATCATCGATATTCCCAACAACACTGTCTAAAGCTGATATTTTATTTTCAAAGTAAATCTTATCCTCATCAACTTTAGTCAGAGAGTCGATGCCAGCTCCCTCTATATGCAATGCTTCATCGAATACAATGCCTTCTGCACTTAACATTGCATCTATTTCAGACTCAAGGTCATCTATTTTATTAAGGTTTTCACTGCGTACTATTTTTAGATCTTTAATACCTGAGCGAATTTCACCAATTTTTTTTTGACTGGCAAGCTGCTGGTGCTTCTGCACCAGCAATGAGTCTGTTATTCTCTTGTCATTCTTCATTACGACATAAAACCCTGCAATTTACCTTTGATAGCACTTTGCGTACTTGAGTAGCCTAACATTTCAAAAACGCCGCCTAACTCTTCTAGCTCTCTAGTATTATCACAACCTATCATTTTCCAGACAGTTTTTTCCTCTATTTGGCCATCACTATTTTCTTCTTTAATAGTTACCTCTTGATAAAAACTCATCACCAAATCAAAATAGCGTTTTTTATCATGTTCTTTAGTTAGTGCTCTTAATCTATTAACATCCAATATCTCTGGAGACTTAAGCCTAGCCTTATGAACTTCTGCTTTTTCTGCTTTGTTATTAATCAATTTTGTAGCTTGAACATATTGCTTAAATTTTTGCCCAAGCTGGTCAAGCCTCTCCTTTGTCACATGCTCAGAAGCAAGAGCTTCTGATAGTTCTTTTGTCAATAAATTAATATCTTCGATTACCATACTAATTGTTTTTTGACTCTGCCGGATTACTTCCTGAAGCATAATTTCTCGTCTTTTATCGCCTTCTTCAACGCCCGTGTTAGATAGATGACGAATACCCTTATATGCAACCACACCTAATATTACAGCGGCTCCTATTCCGGTTGCCATACTGGACAAGCCTAGAACGCCACCCATACCAAGTGTTGCAAGACCTGAGGTCATGCCAGCTGCCGATAATCCCATGACAGAACCAGACAAATACACAGCACCTAGGGGGACACCTATTGCGCCTGCTTTAGCACTCAATTCTTTGACACTTCTGGCAATCGCTTTATCATCATATTTTCGATCAAGTATTTTTCTATCATTTTCAATCGCCATCTGTGCGAGCTCTATCTCTTGATCTCCAATGCTAAATAATTTTTTGTTTTTTTGAAGAAATTCAAATTCTTTTGCTTGACCTTGTGTCAAAGATGAATGAATGCTGAGTAAATCTTTCACTAAAGAAACATGTAATGATTGCTGCATTCCATCAGGAGAATGCTTATTTAAAATATTTACAAGTTCTTCAGTTGAGAGTACATCTTCTGGAGTGGCTATATACAGTCTAACTTCATTGCGTGACTCAGGTTTTAAATTGAGGCGCGTAATCAGTTGAAGTATTTCGGAGAACTCATTTTCATCAACCTCCCCGTCATCATCAAAGGCCATGTTAACTATAACTTTAAGATAAGCTAATTTTAACTCTTCAGACAGATTTTCAATAGGCTCAAGCTGACTTTGCTCTTCATAATTTTCGAAACCTTTAAGCGCGTCATTTAATATTCTAGCAAGTGCTTCAGTATCGACAAGTGCATTGTATTTAAAATCGTGCGCACTTCCATCTTTTTTATTCACTTTTAAAAAGCTGCTCTTTTTCTCTTTACCTTTTGAGTTTTGAGTAATGTTTTCAATATATTCAAAGCTTTCAATGTCCTCAAAAAGCAATTCTATTGGCGACTCAAAAACCTCTTTACACACCAACTTGCTACCACTGACTATAAAACCTTCTTTAGCGCTACGAAGTGTAGTATTATCAAGAATAGCAATAATTGTTGAAGGATCACCATTATACTTAAAAGCATTGACTGCATTGCTAAGCTTTTTCTCGGGTATATCTGGCGTTAACCATACCTTACCCTTCATTTTAGCAAACTCTTCCTTAAGATATTGATTCACGCCTGACATACAAAACTCCTGAAAAAAAGATAAAAATTGATATTAAATTTTATTTTGGATAAAGTCTAGCAAATTTTATCGAGGACGACTCTGAACAAGTATGCCCATTAGGAAAGCTGAAATTAAAAGCGAAATATATTTTTCCAAAAGCACCTACGCTCATACACTAACCTAAATCTAGAAGAGGGAGCTAAGCCTTCCCTACACTAGCACTGGCGCATCAGAAAGCCCTAGACGGCTTCTGGTCGTTAACTTCAAGCGATGAGCTTGCTCAAAGAGCCAGTCCACAAACTCGTTTCCATCCATCACCTGCACATCATGACTTTCTGCGTAAGTCTTTGTTTGCTCTTCAATGAGTGCTGAGGTGATGAGCCAGCGCAGTGCGCCCTCTTCTTCAATGGCCGCTAGCTGCTTAATTCCATGGGCATCTGTTGTGCCCTGATGGTGCTTAACCTGAAGCAAGAGCTTTGTCTGGATGAAACGATCCTGCCGATACGCTTCAATGTCAGCATCTGCTATACCTGCATAGTGACACTTACTAGGGCGATGAACGCTATAACCCTCTAACTCCAATAGCTCCATAACCAACCGCTCAAAGCCCTCTCCACCACTTGCTAAGTAGGTGCCACCCTTTTGGATACGCTTGAGTAGTTCGCTTTTCGCCTCAGCTACTAAGTCATTGTTTTGTGCTTCGTAGTGGCTGCTAATGCTGCTATGCCCACCTTTTTCGAGCGTAGAATAAAGACGTTCTAGCTCATCGGAGAACTCGTCCAGTGGTGCAATCGCCATGCGAATTTTTAGACGGGTTTCGAGTGCGTTAGAGAGATCATTTCGAGGAACGCGCTTAAGACTACCATCCGGATTACGCAGAAATTCAGCCCCTACAAGATTTTCACCATAATGCACATCCTGGCTGAAGCTTTTCTGTCCCGTAGCTCGGGCAAGCAAGATCGCACGATTTACTGGCACTACAAGCAGGTCACCTTGCTCAATATTGAAAAATCGGCGGATTTGGTTTTCTTTTCGACCAATCTCTATATTTTGCTCGCAAAACGCGCCCATTAAGTCATCAGCGCTAGCATGACCAGAAAAATTCATCTGGGACCAGCCGTAGCCAACCTGATGCTGATGACTTAATACTGCAGGGCTGCGCACCAATATTACTCGACTCACAGTGACCACCTTGTGGTAAAAACAATACTGAATTAGTTTTTAGTTAAACTTAATAGACTAATAAAGTACAGCTTTCACAACCAAGAATAGTGAAATCATTGAGCCATCTCAGTACTGCATCATCTCACCAAATCCAACAATTTGTCGTAGGAATCCACCACATCGTATTTCACCTGGGCAGTGGCAATGGTATCGAAGAACTCGGCAGCGCATTTGATCTTGGCTTCTTCCACCTTACGTAATTCCATAGATGACATGCTGCCCTTGGTCTCTGCAATAAAGTAGACATGCTTGACATCATTTTCATGGAAGGCAATCGCCCAGTCTGGGTTGTAATTGCCCACTGGTGTCGGGATGAAGAAGCTCTTAGGCAGCTTGGCGTATACCACGACCTCTTTGCGTGTCTCCATATCTTCCACAAAGTCACGCTCAATCCCTGAGTCAGTCACCACATAATCGTAAATGTGCCTTTTGGCTTTGAAGGCGGTATCCAGCCGGTTTTCAGGCTTCTCGATGGTGAAGATGTCTTGGCTATGGGTCTCATTGAGCGGGTCGTAGCTGATGTGCTCGACCACCATGGTCGCCTTCTGCTCATTGATAAGGCGCACGGCCTGCATCATGAAGTCTTCTGGGTTCATGGCGTACTGTTTGAAGGTACTCGCCTTAACCTTAGAAAGCATCGCAGCAATGGTACGGCGCGTTAGCTTTGTACCATCTGCTAATCGACCAATCAGATCATACGTAACTGCTGAATGCACTGAGCCTTGGTATTTTTGGTTATCTCTTTCTTTGACCGTAAAACCTTCGCCACGCTTGAGGTCTTCATAGCTGGCATCCACATTCTGCTCGCCGCGCTCGATTTTGTATTCAAGGCGCTTCACCTGGAGCTTTAAGTCCAGATAACCGACGCATTTTTGAATCAGCTCATCTGAGTCAAAGCGTACCGAATACGCCGCTTTGCGATTTATCTTCTCCCACAACGCCTGAAACTCCTGCTTATTGAAGTTATCGTTGCGGGGATTGAGTTTGGTGCGACGGCCATCGTCGATGTGCGGCAATTGAGCATTGCTGAAAACGCTATCGATCAGCTGACCAATCTGTGCCTCATAAGGCTTCAGTGAATCCGGCAACTCCGCTAGCACGCCTTTTTCTTTAGCCTGGTGATAGGTATCGGTGATGTGGTCATCGTTATCGGTGTAATCATGTTTGAGCAAATAACGATATATATCCTTCGCCATCGCAGCCGTTACTTCAGTCTCTTCTCCGGCATCGTTCACCAGCAGTTTACCCTTGAAGTAATTCTCATCAGCCTTACGGGGCCGTTCAGAAAGGTTGGCGGCAATATCTTTCTGCAGCGCGGTGACGAAATCCTTGTAGCTTTCGCTGGCGATTACAGTCAGCCCGTTGATGTCGTGAACGGTCATGGGGTCATCCATACGCTCACCCAGCTGATTAACCGCCAAACGCAGCCCACGCCCGACCTCTTGGCGGCGTGAGATGGTGTTATCGCTGTGCTTTAACGTGCAGATAACAAATACGTTAGGGTTGTCCCAGCCTTCTCGCAGCGCTGAGTGCGAGAAAATAAAGCGCGTTGGCTCCTTGAAGGAAAGCAGCCGCTCCTTGTCTTTCAGGATAAGGTCATACGCATCGACATCATCCGTCTCGTTTGAGCGCGCCTTCGTTTTGGGGTCTACCAGCCGCTTGGACTTCTTGTCGATAGAGAAGTAGCCGTTGTGTGTTTTCTCGGTGGCAATTCCTTTCAGATAGCGATGGTAGTCACTGTCTTCAAGCGTCATCACCTCGTTGAGTTCACGCTTGTACTCCTCTTCAAACATCTGAGCGTACTCGCCAGCTACCTCACCACTGTCGTCATACTGGCGGTACTTGGCCACTTCATCGATAAAGAACAGCGTTAAAACCTTGATGCCTTGAGAAAAGAGCTGCTGCTCTTTCTTGAAATGGGCTTTGATCGCCTCGCGAATTTGTATCTGCCGCAATACCTTTTCAGAGATATCAGCGGTGATATCACCCACCGTTAGTTCAACGCCGTTGGTAAAGCTGAGCTGGTCAACCCTGGCATCAATGTCAGAGACCACAAAGCCTTGGTACTGGGCTAACCCACCCGACAGCTCATAAAGGTTGTCACCCAGCCGCAGCTTGCGACGCTTACGCCGAATACCGCTTGCCCCTTTTTCTTCGTACTCCACTACCGCAACGGGTGGTTTGCTGCGGGAGGTTTCGATATTTTCAAGGTACAGATAGGCATCCGTGCCGGTTAAGCCACGGGTAGTGATGCCATGCACTGATATTTTTTTAACCAGTTTTTGGTTGTAGGCATCCAGCGCATCCAGCCGGTGGATTTTGTTGTAGGTCGTTTTGTGTGTGGCTGAGTAGCGCACAATAAACAGAGGGTTAAACTCGCTCAGCGAGCCAAGCGTTTTGCCGCCCTCCATCTTCTGCGGTTCATCAAGGAATAGAATGGGTCGATTAGCCTTGATGACATCGATAGGCCTACGAGATTGAAAATCATCTAGCTCGTCGTATATCCGCCGATTATCGGCACCACGGGAGTTAAACGCCTGGACGTTGATGACCATCACGTTAATGCCCGCATTAGAGGAAAAATCCTCTATTTGGTGCAGCTGCTTTGAGTTGTAGATAAAAAATCGTGCTTTCTTGCCATAGGCTTCTTGGAAGTGGTCTGCCGTGATTTGCAGCGACTTATATACACCCTCACGAATGGCAATGCTGGGTACGACAATGATGAACTTGCCCCAGCCGTATTTTTCATACAGCTCGAACATGCTCTTCAAGTAAACGTAGGTTTTGCCGGTGCCGGTCTCCATCTCAACATCAAGGTTAATGGAACAACCAGTTTTATCATCCTTGGCCAGTGCGTCTGAAACGGGCAAATTCTGGCGCTGCTGCACCGCTTTTATATTGCCCAGTAGCTCCATTTCAGAAAGCTCAACATCTGCGTTTCGAAAGCCTGCATCAGCCTCTTGCGGCGATGCATAAAGGTCACGCTGCATGGGGGTAGAAAGCGTGCTTACCCTACCTGGGTCAATTTGATAAGTTACCCCACGGCTTGGCGGCTGGCCTTTGAAGCAGGCCACTACGGAGTCAACGGCTCGGGTCTGATACGCCTGAGTTTTAAATTGGAGCTTCATCAAATCACCTTCACATCTGTGTTGGGTGACTTCTGAGCAAATACCTGTTCAACATTGATTTTGACGCCGTCGTTAGCAAAGCCCGCGTCGCGGAAAACGGCTCGTAGCGGCTCGTAATCAGCCAGCTGCTTGACGAAGGCCTCATCGATATCCAGATCAAAGCAGGCGGCTAACGCCATATGCTTGTCGCTACCATCCACGAAGTAAACCGTTTTACCCGCAATGTCTTTTTGCTCTATCGAGAGGCTGAGATCAACGCCCCAGTCCAGTAATACCTGAAACAGCAGGTCTTCTGGGGTGCGGTCTGGGCGGATATTATCGGCAGTATCAGACAGCATATCCTGCCGCAGCTCGCCGGGTTGGTAGTAAACTTCTTGCAAATTGGAGCTATCTACCTTCAATACTCTAAAGCCAATGTCCTTACCCCAATTTGAATTAAAATCTGACTCAAGAATTTTTTCACCCGCTCGTCGAATCCTTTCCCTACCAAGCTCAGCAATGTTTTCACAGCCGGCTTTTTCTGCTTTAGAGCCTATTTGAACTTTCTCTGGCAGCTGCACCATCACAAATCGCCTATCACCCCCATCGTTCGCATTAACATTCATTATTGAATGCGCCAAAGTAGATGAACCACTAAAAAAATCCATGACTAAAGAATCTTTATGGCTGCCAATTTGAACCAGTCTTTCCAAAAGATATGGAGATTTTGGAAAGTCCATGACTGCTGACCCGAAAAGATCTTTAACCGACTTCCTTCCGTAGTCGTTGGTAAATTCTTTATCTATCCACAGCGACTTAACTAAGCTTTTAGCTTTTTCACCATCCGTACCGAGCAAATAATCTTTCCTAAAAATCCTCCACTCGGAAGAGTAAGGAACAGCGCACAATAAGCTACTTTCCTTTCTCACTTTATCCTTACCCCACGTCCAACATGTTTTTATACCATCAGGCGCATCTGGCCAAACTTCGATACTGTACTTATCATCTTTTATAAGAGATACGGACTCTGATTGGGGGTCTACATAAATAGGGTAATATAGATTTGGCCTAGTTTCGGGATTAAAAGATTGATTACGATTTCTTAGCCCTAACAATCGGTAGGGACCATTTTCATCTTTCTTATTGTACTCATCTTCCATTCGCCCTTCTTTTTCTACTCCATGAATGGCATTTGTGTTAATTGTATCTTTAACGAAAACAACTATAGACTCATGAGTACTGGCAACATAACGATCAAGATGTCGACCTCTAGGGTTTAGCTGAACAGCCAATTGTGCAACGAAATTTTGCTCCCCGAAGACTTCGGACATGATTTTTATTATATTGCTTGACTCATTATCATCAATACTTACAAAAACAGCTCCATCCTCGGAAAGCAGATTCCGCGCCAACTTAATTCTCGAATACATCATTGAAAGCCAGTCTGAATGAAATCTCCCGTTTGAAGCTAAATTAGCAACAAGCCGCTCATTCTCCTCATTAACTTGCACTGACCTCAAAAAATAATCTTCTTTTCGCTCTGAAAAATCATCAGAGTATATAAAGTCATTTCCCGTATTATAAGGCGGGTCAATGTAAATCATCTTAACCTTACCAAGATACGTTTCCTGAAGTAGCTTTAACGCCTCAAGATTATCACCCTCGATAAATAGGTTTTTAGTGCTATCAAAATCAACACTTTCTTCCCGGCAAGGACGTAGCGTTTTAGCTATCGGCGCATTCGCTGCCAGCAAGGCGTCTCGCTTACCGGGCCAATTCAAGTGGTAACGCTCTTGAGGGCCTTCAACGATATGATCAGATAGCTCTTGGCGCAGCTGATCGAAGTCGATTGCTTGCTTTACCTTGCCATGCTCATCACGCGCTTCCGTCACGCAGCTAGGGAAGAGTTCTGCCAGCTTGGCGATGTTGCCCTCTGTTAGGTTGGGCGAATGCATTTTGAGCTTATCCATGGTGATTTCTTTCTCCTGGCCTGCTAGGCGCTTGACCCCTAGTGGGCAATATATTCGGTAATCTGTTTTCGTATTCCGCGAAGCTCGGCATTCAGCTCGACTTTGCGGTTAAATTGTTTCGTGCTGCGTAACCGTTTCTCTAATTTTTCAGCCTGCTTTTCTAAGGCGCTGGCAGCACTGAAGCGTGCTAGCTGCTCTTCCAAACGCTCACCACCACGCTTAGGCACGGGTATCAGCTTACTCAGCCACTGGTGGTAGAGTGCCTGCAGATGAATAGCGGGTGGTAGTGGATGGCGCTCTGCATCCTTTGCATGCCAACCCCTACTAAGATAGCTATCGTCCGTTACCCATTTGTTGGCATCCGCCTGGCTTGGGCATTTGTAGGCCGCTTTAACACACACGCCGTTTGGGCCTTGCAGCTCAAATACAATGGGAAACGGGATAGCATGGTCTATGGCGCTCAACACATCATCGTGGAGTGCTTCACCTTTCAGGGTGACCACAAACACCTGCAGCTCAGGCACATCCTTCGTGCTGGGTATATTCAGTGTGCTGGGGGCTATTTTGGCATGCCAAGTGATCTGCTCTACTTCATCACGAAAACGCTCACGCAGCTTGTTGCTTCCCTTGGTGTGAGCAAGCACCTTCTGCTTGGCTACCACGCGATCTAAGCGGGTTTTATCTGGGTAGTGATAGAACATGACCGACGTTACCGGAGCAGTGTGGCGAGTAGGTATCGATACGGCGCACTGCCAATAAACTGGTCTATCGCTTCTGGGTGTGCTTTCGCCACTACCTCAAATTGTTCAATCCATTTTTTTCTGTCACGTACAAGCTCGGCGTGCCTGTTTAACCCCAACATATCGCGCGTCTGCGTCACTTTGTGTCGCTGTGCCCGGTTCAATCCCGTCAGTGGTTGGATAGAACCGTCTTCGGTGCTTAGGGTCCAGTGATCATTACAGCCCTGCCCTGGTGGTATGGGTAACACTTTTGCTTGTTTGCTATGCCCACAGGTGTTGTACGTGGAACAGCTATGAGCAAAGTTGGTGTACTCGAAACAAAGCGTTGGCTGAGCATTTGGCCCACCTTTGGGCACTATATGCTCAATATGCCCCTCTTCATCACTCAGCCAAGCCTCGCAGTAAACGCAGCGCCCTTGCTGCAAAAGGTTAAGGGCCGAGCGTATTTCGTACTTGATAGCCTGAAACTGCTGATTCTCTTTAAAGTCTATTACCTGCAAGCCAGGGTGCTGCTGCTTGAACTCTGTCAGGACATGAGGTTCTGTGTTGCCATGCTGTAGTTCAACCATCGTTACGGCTCTTTTTCAGGTCTGCCAAAAAGCGCCAAGTGTGAAGCTCTGCTTCAGTAAATTCGTAGCCCATTGCCGTGAGGGTTTGCATAGCTTGCTGCGCTTCTGGCGTTTGCTCTTTGCCTGCACGAATCAGCTGCTCGGTTTGCGCCACCAGTTCTTTAATGTTGTCGATGGCGGGAGTGGGCGTTACCCCCATGACATACGAAAGCGCATCCCCTGACGAATGCCCTAACGGGCTGAAATCTGGCATCACGACATCAAACTGGCCGTCCTCTTCGTGAATCACGCGCAGATTTTCCCGCGCCACGGTTGTGATCACTTGGGGGCTATGGGTAGTTACCACAAATTGAATAGAGGGAAACGATGTTTGTAATGCCTGCAAAATCCGCTGTTGCCAGCGAGGATGCAGGTGCATATCTACCTCATCGATCAACACAACGCCGGTTGTTTTCGACGGAGCCTCCGACCCTAGATGTGGGTTCAGGCGAATACAGCGGTAGGCTAAGTCTCCTACCATTGCTAAAACACTCCGTATGCCGTCGCTTAGTTGGTCGACCGATAAGTAACCTGCATTATCGTGATTGAGAATCAGGGTTTCGCCATCTTCCAGGCTATATTCCAATGTATGCCAGCCGGTGGTCGGCTTAAGAATAGCGTCGATAGCATGCTGAACAGCTTCAATGCGTTCATGAGCGCGGATTCGGTCAGCTGATGTTGCCGACTTACGCTCATTCGTGTTGGTACGACTTTTCCAAGCCCAGATAAACCAGTCACGAAAATATTTGAACGATGAGGCCGGGTCCATACAGTGGCGGTAGGCAAAAGTGCGCACGTAGAAGTCGTCTTTCTCAGACTGCTTTTCTGAGCGACGATCTGCTTCTGATAGTAGGCGCTTCTGCATCCACAAGCGCCCAGTGCCGTAATAACCAAAAACGGGTAAGGGAGAAGCATCTTCTGGCTTGCGCACCGTTTCCTGTAGCGCTTTGGCCCACTTCTCCAACTGTTTGGTATCACCATCCCCTCTCGTTTTGGTGCGATTAGCTTCACTTTCACGAAAACGAAGCCAGTGTGACGCTGGCATGGTGTTGCCGCACTCGACTGAACAAAGCTCGCCCCAATCGGCTTCCATTTCGATAATGGTAGGCAACTGACGCTTCATCCCCACGCTGCTCTCCATCACACGGCGCACGTCTGCGACTGAAATACCGTTTTGCGGGTCGCTGTATCCTGAAGCCTTTGCCAGATCAAAACTGCTGATGAAGGGCCATAGCCCAACGCGTAACGCATCTAGCAGGGTGGATTTCCCCTGACCGTTCTCCGCCACAATCACCGTCATTTGGGGGTGCAAAGACAGGCTCACTGACGCAAAGCAGCGGTAGTTCCTGACATCAACTTTGTTCAGTTTCATCCTTCCCCCAGTTAACCGCAGCGATATCGTTTTAATATGCTTGATGCGCTGCGTCGCGGATCACCACGAACGCCATCAACTCAAAATCGCTAAGTCCTTGTATGGTATCGACTAAGGCAGTAGTTGTCCCGCCTCCGAACAAACTATCTACCTCTCGCTCTTCCTTAGCAGCCACCATAGAGCGGATAGCTTGATCCAGCAGTGCTGAATAAACGCTCATATCACGGCCATCCTGGGTTTCCTGATTGAATGGACGGTAAGCAGACTCTACGGCGCCAGAATACCCTTTGCAGGCCGTGCGCGCTAAATCTAGCAGGCGTTTGACCTCAGTGTAATCGTTCAGTACCTCGCCATCATTGCCAATATAAACCAGGTAGTAAGGATGTAAGCGGTTCTGTTGCTGAAGTTCGCTTTCTGCTTTGTGGCCGGAGTTCGTGAGGTGTCGCAACAGAAAAATCACACCAGGAAACAGGCCTTTGTCAGGCTGTGCCGGTGCAACGCTATGCAATCCATTGGGCAGACGGCTTAAATCACCGTGCTCTTTGATATAGCCCAGCAGATCCATACGGAACTCGTTCAGGCCCAGATCTGTAATAGAGACGCCGGACTTCAAATCTTCCATCTCGACGACTTCGTCTTGAAGGCGGCGCAGCTGCTCCCGCCGATAGGCAACATCGTTGGCCTGGGCATTGAGTACATTGTCGTCCCCCGTCGCGGTGACATCGGCAATCACCATGCGGTTCTCTACCCGCTCTTTTAGGTTGATGTACTCATCTAAACTGATGTCCGGCCAGTAGTTAACTAGCTGAATAGTCTCGTTAAGAGAGCCGATACGGTCAATTCGCCCGAAACGCTGAATAATGCGCACCGGGTTCCAGTGAATGTCGTAGTTAATGAGGGTGTCGCAGTCCTGTAGGTTCTGGCCTTCTGAGATGCAGTCTGTCGCGATCAGGATATCAATTTCACGCGGCTCGTTCGGAAACACCTGCGCTTTGCTTTTGGAGTGCGGCGAAAACAGAGTGAGTAAACCTTGGAAATCGTGATGGCGGCGGCTATCGGGCATATTACCTAGTGTAGAAACCGGGGCATCGCTACCAGTCACTAGCGCAGTGTGAAGGCCATGCGCTTCTAATAACGTCGGGGACAACTGTTGGTAGAGGTACTTGGCCGTATCCGCGAAGGCGGTAAAGATGAGAATTTTCTTATTGCCTGGGTTGATAGGTGCCGCGATTTTGTCAGTAATATAACGGCCTAGATGCTGCAGCTTGGTATCTTCTTCAGGCGTGACTTTTGCCATTTGTTCTAACAGCAATTCGATCCACACCAAGTCGTTGTTAAGATCATGCTCCCACGAGGGTAAATCCATGTCTTTCAAGCTGATCTGTATCTTCTTGCCCACCGTGCTGTCGTCAGGCATGGGGATGTCATCATCCTCAGGATCAGCGTTCTCATAAGCCGCTGCAATATCAGCAAAATGTAGCGTGCTGCCGTTTTGCTTGAAGGCTTCGATTTTATCTAGAATCGTCTGATGACTATTTTGCAGCGCTTGTAACGTCAGTCGAAAGGAAGCCACCGAGCTTTCTAGCCGCTTCAACAAATTAGTTGTCATCAAGGCTTGCAAGCTCTTTTCCCTATCAGCCTGCTTGAAACTCCCTCCACCACTTGACACCTGAGTGTCATACATCGCTTCGTACTTCTTCAAACGGCTGGGCAGGATATAGCTAATAGGCGCATAAACAGCGAGTCTAAGCTGTGACAAATGTTGGAAAATCTCATTGAAATCAAGGACACTTTTACGTTCAGTTAATGGGCAATTAAATGACAGAGGCTTTCGACGTTTAGGAAAACTGCCTATCTCGCTGGTGTCGTAGAAGGTTTCAATATGCCGCCGTGACCGCGCAATGGTGACACTGTCCAGCAGTTCAAAGAAATCAAAATCCAGCGACTTGAGGATAGCGCTAGTAGTGCGCTTTTCAGGAGGCAGAGACGACCAGTGATTAAAAGCGGCCTGAGCACGCCTAAACACAACATCAATATCCTGGGTGCCACTGAGGTGACGCGTCAGGTTTTCTGATTCACCTTCGTAAGCGAGGGCCAGCTGATTCTTCAAGTCGTTGAAGCGATTATTGACTGGCGTCGCGGACAGCATCAGCACCTTGGTTTTCACACCAGCGCGAATGACCTGGTTCATCAGCTTTTGGTAACGCGTTTCCCGGTCTTTATAGATGTCGTTGTTGCGAAAATTATGTGACTCGTCGATCACCACAAGGTCGTAATTGCCCCAGTTGACACGATCTAGCGGCATGCCTAGAGATTCGCCACTGGTGCGCTGCAAGTCTGTGTGGCAAAGCACATCGTAATTAAGCCGGTCTTGAGCAAGTACGTTGGTGGTCAGGTTGCGGTTATAGGTCAGCCAGTTATCGGCTAGCTTTTTCGGGCATAGTACCAGCACGGCACGATTGCGCAGCTCGTAGTATTTTATCACCGCCAATGCCGTGAAGGTTTTACCAAGCCCAACGCTATCGGCCAGGATACAGCCGTTGTAGGTCTCTAGCTTATTGATAATGCCAGTGGCTGCATCCCGCTGAAAATTGAAGAGCTTCTGCCACACCACCGTATCTTGGTAGCCCGTGCGGTCATTGGGTAAAACGTCTTCGCTGATGTCTTCCAGGTACTCGTGAAAGATGTGGTAAAGCATCAAAAAGTAAATGCGCTCGGGCGAGTTCTCTCGATACACGGTTTCGATATGCTCGCAAAGCGCGGCGGTCACATCCTCCAGCTTCTCTTCATCTTCCCAGAGCTGGTCAAACAGCGCCATAAATTGTGTGGTATGTGCTGGGTCACTGAACCGCGTGACAAAGTTGGAAATGGCATTGCCTTGCTGGTAACCAAGATCGACAGCGGTAAAGCCTTGCAACGGCATATAAACCGTATTAGCGGTATCGGAAAGCACACCCGCGAAAGGCTGCATGGCAGCCTGCCCACGATTAGAACGGAAGTTAGCTTTGCGGCGTATCCAGCTGGCACACTCGCGGGCAATGGCCCTTTGATTCAGCTGATTCTTGAGCTGTATTTCGAATTCGCTACCATGAAGGCTGCGCTCACGTTCGGCCTTAGGGATAAAAAACTCACGGTGAGCTTTTCGCAGCGAGTCGGTGGCCTCACTAGGCACGAAGGTAGGCGACGTGAAAATGAAGTCGAGAGACTCAACCTTTTCTAGTTCTTTTTTTAGGGCTTCAAAGGCATAGATGGAGAAGCAGGACGCCGCTATTTTGAGCTTGGCTCCAGGCTGCAGAGTGTCTTTCAGATCATCGCCTAACAGCCGGTTGATATTGTCGATGATCTCCATGCGCTTGTCTCCTACCACTCCTTGGCCGTAAACCGTGCCAAGCGTGCTGTTAAATGGTGTGGCTTGCTAGCGTATATCAACGCAAGCGGTTAATGAAGCATTCTTCACTTTCTCAAACCGCCACTTTCCCCACTTAATTAAGGCCTGAGATTACATTGCACGTGAATAGCCTTTTATACCCCGTACAAAAACAAAAACCCCCGAGCCTTATGGCCCAGGGGATTCTGTGTTATGAGCTTACTACTGACATCAGCAAAGCCTGATCATCTTGATAGTTCGGATAAAGATCGATAATGGCTTTATTGGCGAACACTGCCATTCTAATTTCACCGTTGTTTTGCATAGTGGTCTGCAGGATGTTTAATTTACCTGCGTCACGTAATGCATTTGGGCAATATTTCCTAACATGGTTTTTACGCAAATAGCGATAACCTTCGGCTCTCTTTTGGTTAAACCAGTCTTGTAGTGATAGGTAATCTCGCTGCTCTTCTGAAGGTGCCCGAAATAGGCGAACAAATTCATTAGAGAACCAGAAACAGAGCAGTATTGCATCGTTTAATGTGGCTAATGAAACCTCCCCTTTTAGACCAAATTCGGCGCAGTGCAGAAGCACTGCCATTCTGGCAATATTATCCGCTAGCTTAGATGCATGATCTCCAAAGCCCTCAAAGCGGCCACCGAAACATATTTCACGCTCAATTTCATTGGCCATCACAAACCATCGGCCTTTTGCGTCATTAGAGAAGCGAATGACACAACGCTCGAAGTCGGGCACTTTTCCAGCTTCAATGTTGCGCTGAAACAGATCCTTCACTAAAGCATCATATTCATAGTTGGGTGCTTTGATTATCTGTTTAACAGATCGCATGCCCTGTGTCGTAATTGGGTAAGCAATATGTGTCCTTGCGAAAAAGCCTATGCCTCGTGCGTTTTCTCCTCCTTTTGCGACAAATCGCTGCATCACACTCGGCTGTGCCTGTATGTAAAGCGTAGTACGTGGGTTGACCACACAACTATTACTCGTTTTACGATCCACTCGCACAGGCTCGCCACCCCAAAGCGAATTCCATAGCGATAACTTTTGAGCTGCATGACCCGATAAAATTTTCTCCCCTTCACTTGAGCGTAATATTGTGGATTTGACGGCTTCCCGATCAAAAAGATCAATAGCTGCCGCTGTTGTCACATTGCTAAGCGTACGAATACCCAATCTGGGCGGGTGAGTCGGCTTGTGTTTTTCATGCTCGTACAGCTCCTCAATCGCCGTATCACTGCAATGTTTAGTAACGCCTTTTTTCAGCTCATGCAAAAATACATATGCTGTCGCCATGCAGGTTAGATCATACACTGCAGCACGCTCTGCATCTGATGGCCTCCCTTTCTCCGGCATCGGTGTATCCGAAGGCCATTCAAAGTCATCTTCGTGAAATGCAGTGTTCAACTTCTTCACAGCATCAAGTATTGCTTTGAAAGCATCATCTTCTGCAGCTTGATTTGGAATTTTGTTGATTTCGTTGATATCGAGAGTGTCGCCCCATGATTTCAGCAATACTATTAACGAAGCATAACAGTGCAGCGCTTGCCTTCCTGCGTACCCAAAAAGCCACATTTGGCGAGTTGATCTGCTGGTGTACTGAATCGCGGAGAAGCCTCCAGCATCTAAATTGAACCCTTCTCGATCGCCGAGCAGTCGAAACTGGGGGCCATAGGTTTTCGTGATCGAGTCAATATCTGTTGCTCTTTCAGGAACAACACCATCAAATAATTTACGTACAATGTTTGTCGTTTCCACCATCTCTCCTATGGCATATAACAGTTATTAGACGGCGTGTTTTATGATTGAATGAGTATGCTGGCACTTTTTCCAGTAAATACAACCTTCCATATTCTCCCAAGCCTATGACCCTTTGGGCTATTAATTTCCATTAGGCAATATAGCCAAAATTCCGCTCCTGCTGCATTCCCAAGCATGTCCGATTGGGGTCGATAGTACATATGTACGAGTATTCCAATTTCGGCCAAGAGCGGTCTTTTAGGCAACACTCTGATAGAACGCTGAAGCTCAGCCGCGCGGTTTTGCTGTGTCGGCTGAATCGCTTTGTTGTGCCTTCGACATAAAGGAGGGGAAACCGTTTTGAACGCCATCTGCCGCAGGCTTTATAAGCCATTCGCGGCAAAGGTGATTCCGAGCGTTATGGTTTCTGTACTCCTTTACAACCGTCATGCACAGCAGCGGATCTCCAGCCCATCTATGCCAGACGACGAAGACGCCGTTCACCCGCTTTGTTTTCGACAAAAACTCATAGAGGATTGCTTCTATTTCCTCCTCGACATGTCACCCTTCTTCCTCTGCGTCATATTCAGTACTAATCGCGATGCATATAACGCCCGGACTTGTCCGCGGTAGCTGCTCCTTTGCCTTTTTCAGCGCGTTCCTCATTGAGCGGGAGTGTTTTATCGGTCCCGCGCGGCGCGCCTTCACCTCAACAGCAACAAGTTGACCATCTACATTCGCTCGCAAGTCGTAGTCTTCTCCCTTGACGCCAGTGGGACGGATAAATTGGATCGGATAACCGTTCTGCACCAGCAGGGCTGCAGCGTGCAGCTCAAAGAAGACTGGCTCAAACTCGCGACGCGACAAGTCCGCCAAGAGTTGCTCGAACCCCGGTGTGTCCCTTAGGAGAAACAGCATGTGCCCGAGTCGAAAAAAGTTAAGGTAATTGTCGAGCGCTAGTACCTCTTCTTTCATACTCTGGTCAAACGGAGGGGCACGGCGGCCTCCAAGGGCGCCGTTCTTCCGGTACCAGTCCAATCCTAAGGTTTGCTCGATGATGTACCCAGACATCACGTGCCATTGATATCCGTAGCCGCGCTTCTTGAAGGCGTCTTCTATTTTTCCCAAGTAAGTCAGATTTATCACTTTCCGCCTGCTTTCGTTTACCGTGGCCCAACGCCCGCAGCACGCGCGGCTTGTAGTGGAGGCGCAGCCGCAATGAAAAGGCCGTCGCCGTGCCTGCGTTTGTTAAGAGCGGAGCTGTTTGCACATGACGTCGACTGTCACTTCCTTGTATTCGCATCGCTCCATGTGACGCCCGCTGAGCTTCTCATAAAGTCTCGACGCAAACTCGGTGTAGAGGTACTAGGCGTTAGCACCTGAGCGAACTACCTTCTCTTCACACCGAGCAATCAATTTCGTTGCTATCCCTAGATGCCTGAAGCCGTCTTTTACATAAACGGCTGCTAACCAAGAGGATAAATCCAGCTTTGTGCCCATACCGTTCTGTACTAGCGCCGCCGAACCAACAAGCTGACATCCTGACATTGCAATAAAGATATAACGGTCAATAAATGTAGGAGTTCATTTGCTCAATGCCAATATCCGGTAAAGGTTGTGAGAGGGCCGTGTTACGCTCTCAATACGCGACTGCTACTCGCTCCAGAGCCTTTCCAGATCGACGTCTTCGCTGGCTGGCTGCTTATTACCGAGCAGCCTGTCAACTTGAATCAGCATCGGCAGCTCAAAGGCGGTACCGGTCACCACACAACACCCTTGCGACAAGCTAGGTATGTGGCTCCGGGACAGCGAATCTAATGTGGAAATAGTGTTGTCGATCAGATAGAGGTCCCGGTCGTTCACTAGCCGGTGGATAAAGAAGTTGTGTATTTGCGAGACAATTGTCGACGATATGTCGGCCGGTCGCTGACTGGCAATGGTGATAAACATGCCGAACTTCCTCCCCTCTTTGATAATCTCCTCAAACTGCTCAAGGCGATAGTCTTTCCACGTTTCGCTTTCACGTGCAGACTGGTCTGAGAGAATATTGTGCGCCTCGTCGATGATAAGATGGATGGTGCAATCCGGCGGATTAGCGACCACGGACTTGTGGCTGTTGTAGTAATGCTTAGCAAAGAGTAGCGGTAGGATCTTCTTCAGCTCGTTATTGCAACGACGCATCGAGATGACCGTGAGTAGCTGTTCGGCGGACGGGACTCTCGAAATCGTTAGGACTTTCCGTAGGCTGGCTAATGATGACTCAACTCGCTTGAGTAGCGGCTGGATGTATTCAAACTGAACATAGCCTGCGTTTAGGTCTGACATTAGCTGTAAGTTGACACGTAGCACAAGCTCGTCGAATTCATCGAGCCCCTGAGCGTCCAGCGTCTCCACAGATGGCGCAATGTGCACTGCATACTGGGTACCGTTCGGATCGATAAATGCTCCGCGATAGTTGAAGCGACCATTGCGGTACAAGGTGATTTCAGCCAGTAGATCCTGCAATGGTTGGTTGCCCATCCGCTTTGCCACTGTGCGCATCAGGTCTAGCGTGGCGGGTTTGACTTCGCCAGCGCAGAACGACTGCCTGAATTTGGCCTTGGCGTAGTTTGCCAACGAAGCTGGATTTTCTCCAAAGCGCTGCTTGCCATTAATGACACGACTAAGGAATGGGCGTTGCGTGTTGGTGGTAGCTTGAAAGAGTAGAGCCATCGTCTCCAGCTCCCAGAACTCATCTGGAGCCAACGGGAACCGAGACGTGGGGTCATTCTGATCGGGGCTTGTCATAGTGGACAGCTGGTAGAGCGTCTTATTAGCGGCTGACGTAAGCTGCTCGCCACCATACTCACCGTTAAAGTCTAAGATTATGAACCGGCTCTTGCCCGTGATTACAGTCAGTTTCTGGTCGAATAGAACGGTGTATAAATTAGCTAGCGTGTTGGACTTACCACTGCCAGTGTTGCCAAAGATGCCAATGTGGCTATTGAATAGGCGCTTCCAGGGTAGCCCGACTGCGATCTCCTCTTTGAGCATTTGCCCAATCTTGAAATCACCATCGGCCTCGCGGTCAAAAATGGATCTAATCCTTTCTTCGGACAACAGGTGGGCAGCGTCTTGAATCATTGGCAGAAACTTGATGCCTTGGTTGAACCCAGATCGGTCGAAGTAGCCGATGGGTCTTGCCTCAACCTTTCGGACGAAGGTTTGCTTGCCGTCGAGGAGTTCTGTCCGGCTTTCGTCCAAAAACTCCCCCTCGACCATGCAGATTATGTCCCGGAATCCACGCTGGATTGACAGGTACTCGCGGATCGACACTCCCTTGTACTTGTCGCCATCGTAGAAGAGAGTTTCTTTGCTCGACTGCTCGTCGATCTTAAGGACTATCTTGGTACCATGCACCGCAATAACTTCGCCAACGCGGATGCTCATACGAGATCCTCGAACGCATCCGATGTTTCTAGATCAGTGGTAATTTCTCCGGTACCAGATACCAACTGCGCTGACGTCATCGCATCCGGCCAAGCCAGCACCTGCTCATTGAAGGCGGTGAAGGTCATCTCCTCGCCTTCCAAGACCAAGCACTTAACGTTACGGAGGCTTTTAAACTTCTCTTCCATCGCTACTTGCTCCGACTTGTTGAAGCAGCACACAAAAACCTGTAGGCGAGGGTTAGAAAGCGACCGCATGACCAAGTTGAGAATGTGTTCGTCTGCGAACGAAAAGCCAAAGGTAATGAGTACGGCATTGGGCTTTTCCAGCTCATAGCTGAGCAGTCGTAGCATCTGGTAGTAGTGTTCTTCGTATACGGTCTCGTGGAACTTCCACTTAGTTGGGTTAACGATGGGCATCTGCTCGTATTTTGCCCAGAATGCTTTAAGCGCTTCAACACTAAAGTCAGGGTCGGGCACATCGGCAAGCATAGAAGCCGGATTGTTGAGGGCCGCAGAGAAGGGCTGCAGCAGCTCAATAGCATTTACATCCAGCAAGGGTTCTCGGTCTGACAGGTTGTAGTCGACCTGTATAGTTTCACTCGACTTGCTCCAGTAGACCGACCCATGCAGGTGGATCAGGTTGATTTGTGGGATGCTGCTCTGATATCGACCAAATACGCCAGATTGGCACATATAGGCCCCAAAATTCCGGGCCTGTAGGATGCGTTGAGTAAAACCTCTTGCACCGTCGTTGAGCACGAAATCAATGTCACTCTCCCTGATCAAAGCATCAGCTACGAGCGGGAAGCAACCATCGTAGTTGGTCGTGAACACATTACAGCGGCGGTCGAGTGCCTTGCGGCGCTTAGTCATCTCCAACGCTGTGACCAAGAAAGTGCGGTAATTTCTGATGACCGTGGCACCTGGCTCCTCTGCTACTGCCTTTTCTAGGCTGAGCTGTTCCGCCGGTCGGATGCAATTGGCGTAATAGTGCATGAATAACGGGATCAGGCGTCGGTCGCCCTCACGTTCGAACTTAGTGGCCAAGTCTTCCAGTGTGTAACGTTTGTCGCCTTCGCCGGTCATTACTTGCAACTGCAGCGTGGGAAGCAGCCCAGAAGACGCTCCTGATCCGAACAAGAAGTTGAGATCTTGGTTATAAATGTCGCCGATAGAAATCACCGCTATTCCCTATATACTTTTATTTGAAAGGCCAATCTTGGTGAATCTAAGATTTGATGATAATGCTGTCTATGGTGTGTCACTCCAACGAGGATGAACCAGGGCCGCTATGAGTTGAACCTAATAGAGATGGCCCAAGCGTAATTGTCAGAGCCACAGATACTTGCAGCCAAGGTACTCTCTCGCTGCAAAGCTTGCATAGGATTTCCCCAACTGTATTTCCCTTTCAGATCGTTACCAGCCAATAGCGGTCACTCATAATTCTTAAGATAACAGTATCTGATGGAAAAGGGGCTGTCATCCTTCATGTGTGTGCATGCATAAAGGTTTTGTTGGAATGCAATCTGAAGGTGAGAAAGAGGAAGTTTAGAAAGAAAAGCAGCGTCCAAAAAGGTGCAATACCGCTCCGTGAGAGCCAAAACCAAAGTATGGGCTGCAGTATGGGTCAGCTAAATCGCAGACACAAAAAAGCCGCTGAAATCAGCGGCTTATTCGTAATATTTGGCGGAGGGACAGGGATTCGAACCCTGGATAGGCTATTAACCTATGCCGGTTTTCAAGACCGGTGCATTCAACCGCTCTGCCATCCCTCCGGCTTATGGGTGCGTATAGTATCAGCATTCCCTTGTAAGTCAACACCTTCTAGAGAAATTAGTACAACCGCAGCCCGACGCGGGTAATCGTGCCCTTCTCCATCTCGCTGACTACCCAATGAATACCGTGCCAATCCACGTCATCCCCGACTACCGGATGCCCACCTACACGCAGGGCGACGAACTCGGCTAGGGTCATATCGTGCTCCCCGGGGCTTAGCGTCAAACCGTAGGCCTGGGCCACATCTTTCATATGAGCGGTACCATCAAGCGTGAAGGTACCGAAGAAGGCTCGCTCCTGCTTGAGCTTGGCATCGCCGTTAAACAGCCGATTGAGGGCGATGAGATCCTCGGTGCGGCCTATCACGCAAATGACGTCCCCCAGCTTCAACCGCGTGCTGCCTTTGGGATGCAGCATGGCGTGGTTTCGAAATAGCGCTGAGATGAGCGCCCCCGAAGGAAAGCGCAACAGGCGGATGGGTACGTCTTCGAGGTCGCTGTTCTCCACCGTGTAAACGAACATCTCGAAATCATTGTCCGGCAGAATCCCGAGCGGGCCTCGTCGATTAGGCGTGGTGCCGGCCGGTACTTCTACCTTCAGCCAGCGGGCCATCAGCGTCAGTGAACCGCCCTGAATGAGCAGCGACATCAATACAACGGCAAATGCCACGTTGAAGTACAGCGACGCATTCTCGACCCCGCCGATGACCGGAAAAATGGCCAGCACGATGGGTACCGCGCCTCTCAAACCTACCCAGGCAATGAAGAAGGTTTCGCGCCAGCGGAACTTGAAGAACGGCTTGATGGTAATCAGCACGGCAAGCGGACGGGCGATGAAGATAAGCGCCAGCGCAACCAGGCCAGCCGGTAGGGCCACTTCCCAGAGCTGGCTGGGAGTTACCAACAGGCCCAGCACCAGGAACAAGCCGATCTGGCTAAGCCAGGCCAGACCATCATGAACCGGCAGAATGAAGTTGAGATGGCGCCCCGGCTGGTTGCCAATCATGACGCCGGTCAAATAGATAGCCAGGAAGCCGCTACCGCCCAGTACACTGGTCAAGCCGAATACGCTGAAACCCAGCGCCAGCGCCAGCATGGCGTAAAGGCCGGGCGCGAGATCCAGCCAGCGCAGCAGCTTGGCGCTCAGCCAGCCGCCACCAATGCCGACCACTACACCAATACCAAATTGGGAAACAAAGAAAGCCAGGGTTTCCAGCGGCCCGCCGATATCGCCTACCAGCAACTCTACCAGCATCAGGGTAAGAAAGATGGCCATCGGGTCGTTGGTGCCCGACTCGATTTCAAGCGTCGCGCCTACCCGCTCGTTGAGGTTGACCCCGCGCCCACTCAGCATGGAAAAGACGGCAGCGGCATCGGTCGAGCCGACAATGGCACCAACCAGCAGGCCCTGTATAAGGGTTAAATCAAACACCCACATGGCGATCATGCCAACGATGGCGCTGGTAATGAAGACACCAAGAGTGGCCAAGGAAAGCGCGGGCTTGAAACCTACCCTGAAGGTTTTCAGCCGCGTGCGCAGCCCGCCATCCAGTAGAATCATGGCAAGCGCCAGATGGCCTATCGCAAAGGCCATCGAGTAGTCATCAAAGGCTACCCCGAGTACACCCTCTTCGCCGGCCAGCATCCCAAGGCCCAGGAAGATAAGCAGCAGTGGGACCCCCATCATCGAGGAAAGGCGGCTTGCAAGGATGCTAAGCGCCATCAGGGAACCACCTACTAAAAAGAACGTATAGATCGCGTCCATGTCTCTCCATCTCACCATCAATGCCGCACTATTATTACACGCTGCCGATAAATTTACTCCGCTAACTCAGCCGCTCAACGCACCCAAGACTAGTCATGGACGGATAGACACGGCTAAACTCCGCCGACTTGATATCAGGAGTCAGTGATTATGGTACGTTGCCTTTCAGGTGTTGGGCAGTTACGTTTCTTTATAACGATATTTTGCATATTTTTTATTTTTTCATCAGCTTACGCGCAAGATACGGACGCACCGGACGAGCAGCCTCCCCTTTCATTGGAAAGTGAACTGGTAGTTGTCGAAGAGCTGTGGCAAACCAGTGCTGACGAAGAGATCGAGGAAGCGCCTTCTACCGCACTGGCGCTCCCCCCACCGCTTGAGCCGCCCCCCTTGAGAAGCGTCTCGCTGATGCTGGATTGGTATCTAAGCCCTCAACACGCCGCGCTGATAGTCGCCAAGGAGCGTGGACTGTTTATCGCCCAGGGGCTGGATGTAGAACTGCAAACCCCGGCCGACCCTTCGGTAGCCATCAAGCTGCTGTCTGCCGGCGAAGTGGATCTGGCGCTAACGCGTCAGCCACTTCTGCATCTGTTTGCTCACCACGGCGCGCCGATTACCCGTGTTGCCACGCTGATCGAAACCCCCTTGACCGCCGTCATTGTGAAAGGGACCGCGCAGCCGGAAAACGCCACGCATCTGGCCGGTCTGCATTACGGCTACTCTACTCAGGAAGGGGCCGATATTCTGATACGCGAGCTGGTGCCGCGTTCGGTACGCCAGACCGACGGCTTTCTAACGCCGCAAAGCGTTCATTTCAACGCTGTCAGCGCCATGGACGGCGGCGATATCGATGCCATTGCCGATGGCTTTTATCACTCCCTGCCTCAGGCGCTCGCTGCCAACGGCATTGCCACGCATACCTTGCACTACGCTGAGCTGGGCGTACCTCGCCACGACGGCTTGGTGATGATTGCCAATAGCAACTCACTGGCAAAGCACGGCGAGACCTGGTCGCGGGTCATCATCGCTGTGGAAGAAGCCAGCGACTGGATCGTGAATAATCCGGAAGCGGCCTGGACGCTTCTGGTAGAGACCCACCCTATTCTGGATAACGCCTCCAACGTGGCCGCCTGGCCGGATATCCAGCGGCGCATGGCGCTTAGCCCGGCCGCGCTGGATACTCGCCGCTACGGCGCTTTCGAAACTTATCTGCTTCACAAAGGCCTAACCGACGCGGTCCTGCCCGTCTCACGCGTGGCCGTCGATCTTTTTACCCCTTGATGCCATCTTTCAACACGGGAGCACCATGACTCAGGCACCGCTGATCTTTATCGATCTGGAAACTACCGGCACGCGCGCAACGCGGGACCGCATTACCGAGATCGCGGCGCTTAAAGTCATTGACGGTAAGCCGGTTGATCGCTGGTCCAGCCTGATTCACCCGGAGATTCGTGTGCCGGCCAATATCCGCCAGCTGACGGGTATTGATGATGCCATGGTGGAAGGCGCCCCGCGCTTTGAAGAGATTGCCGAGTCGCTGCGCGAGTGGCTGGGCCCTTCCCATACGCTGGTCGCTCACAATGCGCGGTTTGATTACAGCTTTCTGCGCAACGCTTTCACTCGCTCGGGCCACGACTACCAGGCTCGCATCATCTGCACGCTGCGCCTTTCACGCAGGCTTGCCCCTCACGAGCCTCAGCACAACCTTAAAGCGCTGCTTGAGCGCTATGCCATACCCCGGGCCCGTGCACACCGCGCCGATGATGACGTACAAGCGCTGTGGGCCCTGTGGCAGGCGTGGCAAGCCCAGCACAGTGATGAAACGTGGCAAGGCGCGCTTGCCGAAGAGAAGCGCCATCGCACGCTACCTGCGCACCTGGATAGCCACAAGCTTGCGGATCTCCCCGAATCCCCGGGCGTCTATTTCTTCTACGGGCATAACCGGCTACCCCTTTACGTAGGCAAGAGCGTCAATTTGCGCCGCCGCGTGCTCAGCCACTTTCAGCGCGACTATCAGGACAACAAGGCCATGCGCCTTGCCCAGCAGATTCATCATATCGAGTGGGAAGAAACCGCCGGCGACCTGGGCGCCCAGCTGCGTGAGGCACAGCTGGTCAAATCTCTGATGCCGATCATGAACCGCCAGCTTCGCAAGCAGCGCAAGCTCACGACCTGGCACTGGCCGGCAGGGGCTAACCAGCCTGCGCTTGCCAGCGGCGACGCGCTTACGAAGCCGCCGGAAGGGACGCTTTACGGGTTATTTCGAAGTGCCAAGGATGCCAAGGAGGCGCTGCGCACTATCGCAGAAGAGCATAGGCTCTGCCCCCAGGTGCTCGGGCTGACCAAGGGGAAAGGCCGCTGCTTTGCAAGCCAGCTGGGTAAATGTCTGGGCGCCTGTGATGGCAAGGAGAGCCTGGCAACCCACACGGCGCGCGCTCAGGAAGCACTGGCGCAGCTACAGATCAAGGCCTGGCCGTGGCCTGGGCGTATTGCCATTCAGGAAGGACCCAGCGCACAAGGCCGGCGGGCCTGGCACGTGGTCGATCACTGGTGCTATCTGGGCAGCGCCGAGACGCTCAGGAAAGCCCAACGCTTGACCCACGCCGCAGCCCCGGCGTTCGATGTGGATAGCTACCGCATTCTCAACCGTTTTCTACGCACGCCTGAAGCGCATGGCCTTAGCATCAAGGCGCTTTGAGGGGCGCGCCTCAGCGGTCATGATGCGCGATAAAGGCGTCCACCGCCTGTTGGAACGCTTCGGGCTGCTCGGCATGCAGCCAGTGCCCAGCCTGTTTGAGCGTCACTACCCGCGCCTTGGGCAGTACCTCACGCAGGGCAGGCAGCATGTCATCGGTCACGTAGTGGGACTCTGAACCGCGAAGTACCAGCGTCGGGCCTTCAAAAGGCACCTCGCCGGCGGGCGGGCCGATGATATCGCTATAGCCGCGCTTGATTTCGTCAAGCCCCACCCGAAGCCCCATCACGCCGTCATCGTTACGCACCAGGTTCGTGGCCAGAAACAGACGCGTTGGGCGAGCATCCACGTGCTCGGCCAGCAGGTCGTCGGCTTCGCGGCGGTTCTTGGGTGTGCCTTCTCTTACCCGCTCAAGCGCTGCAAAGACGTCGTCGTGCCCATGCCGGTAGGTGACCGGAGCAATATCGCCTACCATCAGCGATACCACGCGCTCCGGCGCCAATCGCGCCAGGCTGATTGCCACCTTGCCGCCCATGGAGTGCCCCAGAATGTGCGCCTGTGTGATGGAAAGCCTGTCCATCAGGGCCAGCACATCCTGGCTCATGGTGGCGTAGCGCATGTCATCACCGTGCGGTGAGCGGCCGTGGTTGCGCAAATCGACTGCAATGACCCGCCGCGTACGCTGCCAGACTTTCAAGTGAGAGCGCCAGTTATCAGCGCTGCCCATCAGACCGTGAATCACGACCAGCGGTGTGGCCTCGCGCTGCGCTTCGCAGGCCATGTCCAGAAAGTGCAGATCTAGCGTTTCGGCATCGGTCATGTCGATTTCCTAAGCGTTGTAAATCCGGGGTAAAAGGCGTTCATGCAGGCACTTTTCAGACAGGGCCTACGCTGTGCGCGGCGCAAGGTCGGCGCGCCCTGTCCAGACCACCAGGCGGCGCGTCAGCCAGGCGAGCAGCAGGCCATACAAAGGAAGAAAGAACAACAAGCTGATGGCCAGTTTGATGGCGTAGTCAACGGCGGCAATTTCCATCCAGTGGGCGGCCATGAAAGGGTCGGGGCTATTGTGAAAAGCCGTCCAGAAGAAGGCGAAGGTATCGGCAAGGTTACCCAATACCGTCGAGCACACCGGCGCTACCCACCAGGCCAGCTGGCGAAGGCGGTCAAATACCTGTACATCCAGAAGCTGTCCAATCACGTAGGCAAGAAAACTTGCCAGCGCAATACGCGCCACAAACAGATTCCATTCACCCAGCGCCTCGATTCCCGCGAAACTGCCGCGCGGAAACACTACGGACACGACGTAGGACACCACAAGCGCCGGCAGCATGACGCGCAGGATAATGGCACGGGCAGGCCCCTTGCCGAATAACCGGACCGTCAGGTCAGTCGCCAGGAAGATGAACGGAAAGCTGAACGCCCCCCAGGTGGTATGAAACCCGAAAAGCGTAAAGGGAAGCTGTACGAGGTAGTTACTGGCGGCAATGATGCCGATATGAAACGCCACCATCACCATCAGGCAACGGCGGTGCTGGGCAGGAGTTAATGCAAACATTCAGGAAGACCTTTTTTTCAAGCCAGGAGGGGTTAGGGAACCCTCATAAGAAAGCGCATGGCGCTGCTGGGCGCGCATTATACGCGTTCTCGAGTGCAATAAAAGCGCACGCTATTTCAAGCGTGCCGGATCAATGCTGAACCTACCGCGCGGTCACACATGATGGCGTGCACCTCTTCAAGGCTTGTCGGATCATCAATGGTCGAGGGAATGCCAAACGCCTTGCCATCGGCCATGTTACGCAGAAGCTTGCGCAGTATCTTTCCCGAGCGTGTCTTGGGCAAACGGTTCACCACCAGCACCTGCTTGAAGCACGCGATAGGGCCAATGGTCTCGCGCACCCGAGCGATCAACTCGTTTTCAAGCGTCAGCTCATCACCGCTGAAGTCATCCTTGGGAATCACCAGGCCAAGGGGGACCTGTCCCTTGAGCGCATCATGGATACCGATGACCGCGCACTCGGCCACGGCCGGGTGCCCGCCCACCACTTCCTCCATTTCACCAGTAGAAAGCCGGTGCCCGGCCACGTTGATCACATCATCGGTACGCCCCATGATGAACAGGTAGCCCGTTTCATCGAAATAGCCACCGTCACCGGTCAGGTAGTAACCCGGAAACGCGGCCATGTAGGCACTGTGAAAACGTTGCGGATCGCGCCAGATGCCGGTCAGGCACCCAGGCGGCAGCGGCTGCCTGATCACCACGCTGCCCTGTTCCATGGGGGCTGCCTGCTCACCTTCACGGTCAAGCACCTGCACGTTGAAGCCGGGCACCGGCAGACTCGCAGACCCCGCCTTGATCGGCATTGCCTCAAGCCCTGGCTGATTGGCTGCAATCGGCCAGCCGGTCTCGGTTTGCCACCAGTGGTCGATCACCGGCACATCAAGCAGGTCATCCAACCAATGGAAGGTTGGTGGATCGAGCCGCTCGCCGGCCACATACAGATGTTTCAGGCTGCTGATATCGTATTCGCCAAGCAGCCGGGCCTCCGGGTCGGCCTTCTTGACAGCTCGAAACGCCGTCGGCGCGGTAAAGAAACTCGTCACCCGGTAGGTTTCGATCAAGCGCCAGAAGCTGCCGGCATCCGGTGTATTCACGGGTTTACCTTCATACACCACGCTGGTGCAGCCATGCAGCAACGGGCCATAAACAATATACGAATGACCCACCACCCAGCCGACATCCGAGGCGGTACACATCACCTCACCCGGGTTCATGGCGTAAATGGTCTGCATCGAGTAGGCAAGCGCCACGGCATACCCGGCGGTATCACGCATGACGCCTTTGGGCTTGCCGGTAGTTCCGGAGGTGTAAAGGATATACAGCGGATCCGAGCCCTTGACCGGCACGCATTCAGCGAAAGGAGCATTGGCGACCAGTTCGCCCCAGTCATGATCACGCGCACCCAAGATGGCCGGGTGTAAATCGCGCTGAAAGATCACACAGGCGTCGGGCTGATGGCGACTCTGGGTAAGCGCCTGATCGATAATCGGCTTGTAGGGAACCACCTTGTCGACTTCGATACCGCAGGAAGCCGCGACCACAACGGTGGGTTCTGCATCCTCGATGCGCATGGCAAGCTCGTGCGGGGCAAATCCGCCGAATACCACAGAGTGGATGGCACCCAACCTTGCACAGGCGTACATGGCGACCAGCGCTTCGGGAATCATGGGCATGTATATCACCACGCGATCGCCCTTCCTGACACCCAGGCCTGCCAACGCACCGGCAAAGTGGGCTACCTGATCGCGCAATTCGCGGTAGGTCAGCGTTCGCCTGGACTGGGTAACCGGTGAGTCCCAATAGATAGCAGGCTGTTCCGCCCGCCCCTGCGCTACATGATGGTCCAGCGCGGCGTAGCAGATATTGAACTCGCCATCGCTGAACCAGCGCGCATGCTGTTGATCATCGTAGCTGAGTACCTGAGTTGGTGGAGTATACCAAGGCAGGCGCCTGGCCTGTTCCGCCCAGAATACTTCAGGCTGCTCGGTGGCTTGACGGTAGGCATCTGAATAGCGGTTCATGGCAGCCCTTTATCGTTGTATTCATTGTTACAGGGAATAGTGAATCAACCTTCGATCTTTCCTTTCGGATACTCTATAAAGTATACGCCTGACCCGCCCTGCTACCATTGTCTAAATGTCGGACAAAAGTACCCGTTAGCGACAAAAAAGCAGCATTTCGCGTTTTTTACCGGTGCTTACCATTGATTAACCGTTAAACAATTTCTTGGACAAAATTCGCTAAATTACTGATCATTGATTTAATAATCTTCGCCGCGACGATAACTGACGATAAATTATAAAAACCTGAATCATAAAAACGTAATTTATAAAAACGAAGCTTTTAAAAGCTGCCATAACAACTATTCAAACAGTGTAGGCAAGGAGATTGTCATGTCTGCGTCCTCAAGCGCTGCTGCACGCCTGCTTGAAAACAATGGTCAGGCTCTGGAGGCGGGCACAAACCTGCTGAAGGCGCTAGCCAATGAGAAACGACTGCAAATTCTTTGCTTGCTGGCGGAAAAAGAGCTTTCCGTCACGCAAATCAACCACCAGCTATCGTTGAGCCAGTCAGCGCTTTCCCAGCACCTGGCCATCCTGCGTCGCGATGCGCTGGTCAATACGCGGCGAGAATCACAGACCATCTACTATTCATTGAGCAGTGAAAGCGCCAAGGCGATATTGAACACCCTGGCGCAGCACTACACGCCCTGAACATGGAGTCACACCTGGAAGCTCAGCGGCGCTGCCAGCTAGACGCTTCCAGCACACTCAAGGCCTTGAGCATGGCGCTCTCCACGCCGCTGGAGACTGCCAGACCCAACCGGCGCCCCATGGTCTTGGGGCGCTCGAGCTTGACGCTGTACACCTTGGCTTCGGCCATGCGCTCCACCAGGTATGCCTCGCTGGTACCCAGGCTGTCGATCAACTGATTGGACACCGCTTCGCTGCCGTACCATATCTCGCCAGTGGCGAGCGTATCGATATCCATCTGCGGGCGGTGGTCGCTTACGTAGCGCTTGAACAGCTGATGCGTGTTTTCCAGATCGTCCAGAAACTTTGCCCGTCCCTCTTCGGTGTTTTCACCCATGACGGTCAGCGTGCGTTTGTATTTACCCGCTGTGAGCAGCTCGACATCGATATCATGCCGTTTGAGCAGGCGATGCACGTTGGGCACCTGGGCAACAACGCCAATCGAGCCAATGACCGCAAAGGGTGCTGCCTTAACGTGCTGCGCCGTACAGGCCATCATGTAACCGCCGCTGGCCGCTACCTTGTCGATACATACGGTGGTAGTAAGCCCCGCGCTACGTAACCGATCAAGCTGTGCGGCGGCAAGACCATAGGCGTGTACGAGACCGCCGGCGGACTCAAGACGCACGACCACCTCATCCTCAGCAGTGGCGACATCAATGATCGCCGAGATTTCCTGCCCGAAGTGCTCGGTCTGCGACGCTTTCAAATCACCTTGAAAATCCAGCACCCACACGCGCGGTTTTGAGGGCACGCTATCTCCTTGCTTCGCAGCTTTCTGGCGCTTCTTGTCCTCACGCCGAAACGTCTTGATCAGCTGCTTGCGCGCCCCGGGCTCACTGGCGGCGGCTTTCAAGCGCCGTTTGCGCGCAAGGCGCTGCTCATTGAGAGGTTCGATATACAGCTTGAGGTCACTCCCTTGAGTCCCCTTGCTCCGCAGCATTAAAAGTGCCACCAGCCCCAGCAGAACCATCACGATAGTGGTCTGCAACAGGAACGTGCCCATTTCCGCTATCCATTCACTCACGTACACTCTCCTATGAAAAGATCAGACCTTGCGATTGCCACCGGGTAACACCGCTTGATTAAAACACTTGTTTGAAATACGCTCAGCTACATTCTCAAGGTTATCGAACCCTACTTATACGCCTTTTAACACCCATGGAGATAATCGTATGTCGAACACTACGCTTGAAAAGTTGCAGGCCCGTTTTAACCCTGACGCTGCCAAGGGAATGCATGAAATATTTCAGTTCCACTTCTCCGACGCTGGTAGTCATTACCTGGTCATCGATGATGGCAGCCTGGATGTGCACGAAGGCGAGCACGATGACCCGTCGGTCAGCCTGAGCATGAGCACCGATACGCTCAAAGGCATCATGAGCGGCGAAATCAACGGCATGACCGCCTTCATGACCGGCAAGCTGAAAGCCACCGGCAACGTCATGCTGGCCACCAAGCTGACCAGCCTGTTCCCCAACTGATTTACTCTTTTTTGTGCTGGTCCGCCGTGTTCAGCTCAGGCGGGCCAGATGCGCTTCGATCAGCTCGCGTGAAATCGAGTACGGCGGAGGCAGAGACGGCAGCTGGCGCGGTGAAAACCACGCCGCATCGCTGATCTCCACACCATCGATCCGAATCCGCTTGGTGGTGGCTTCAGCAAAGAAACCCAGCATCAGCGAGTGCGGAAACGGCCAGGCCTGACTCTGGTGATAGCGCAGCTGGTCGATATGCACGCCTACCTCTTCGAAAACCTCACGGTGTACGGCTTCCTCCGCTGATTCCCCAGGCTCGATAAACCCCGCCAGCGTCGAGTAGCGCCCCGGTGGAAACCGCGGACTGCGCGCCAGCAGCATCGCTTCACCACTGGTCACCAGCGTAATGATGCACGGTGAAATGCGCGGATAGTTGCGATGCCCGCAGGCATGGCAGTGCATGGCGAACTCGGCTTCAAGCTTGGTGGCCGGTGCCCCGCAGCGCCCGCAGAAACGGTGGTTTTCAAGCCATGCGCCTACCTGCAACGCGGTAGACAGCAAACTGAACCAGCTGGCGGGAAGCTCCGCCATCCACTGGCGCCCATCGATCCATTCCTCATTCGGCTCTTTCTCGAGGCGCAGGGCCACGGGCTCATCGTCCCAGTAACACAGCGGCTGCATCTGCGCTGTCCAGGGCTGATGGGGCTGAAGCGGCGTCAGCGGTTCATCTGCCGAGAGCGGCGCAGGCGCAAGTCGGCTTCGGGAAAGCACTATCACCCGCCCTTCGCGCACGTGATGGGGAATTTCACGCCTAAGCATCGTTACTGCTTTCCTTGAACCAGTTGAGTTGATGGGCCTGACACTTGGCCTGATGCGCGGCGCGCTCCTCATCCGTTGGCCGAATAACGCGCAGCTGGCCGGGGGTCAGCGCAAGCCGTTGCACCGAAAGCCCTTCACTTGTCGAGTTGTCCTCCTGCTCCTCGGAAGAGGTTTCGGCATCCAGTGTCAGCGCCGTCTGCCCGCCGGTCATGGCCAGGTAGACATCGGCCAGAATCTCGGAATCTAGCAAGGCGCCGTGCAACACCCGGTGACCGTTATCGATATCGTAGCGCTTGCACAGCGCATCCAGGCTATTTCGCTGACCTGGGTGCATGGCTCGCGCCATGGTCAGCGTGTCCAGCACCCGGCAGTGCTGGCGCACCGGCCCAAGCGGGGCACCGCCACGCGTCTTGTTGAGCAGGCCAAGCTCATGGTCGATAAAGCCTACGTCAAAGGGCGCGTTATGGATGACCAGCTCTGCGCCCTCAATAAACGCCCAGAACTCATCGGCTATCTGGGCAAATACCGGCTCGTTGGCGACTTTCTCGTTATCGATGCCGTGGATCGCCACGACCTCGGCGTCGATATGCCGCTCCGGGTTGATGTACTGATGATAGGTGCGCCCGGTAAAACGGCGGTTGATCATCTCGACCGCGCCGATCTCGACAATGCGATGGCCATCCTTGGGGTCGATACCGGTTGTCTCGGTATCCATGATGACTTGGCGCATCACGCTCTCCTCTGCTGGTGTTCATCAATGGCTTCATTGGCGAGCGCATCGGCGCGCTCGTTGCCGGGATGGCCGCTATGCCCTTTTACCCAGTGCCAGGCCACCTTGTGGCGGTGGGTCTCTTCGTGCAGGGCCTTCCACAGCTCGGCATTCTTGACCGGCTGCCTGGCGGCGGTTTTCCAGCCCCGCTTCACCCAGTTGTGAATCCACTGGGTAATGCCCTGACGAACGTACTGGGAGTCGGTCCATAGCGCTATTTCGCAGGGCTTGTTCAGCGTGCGAAGAGCCATGATGGCGGCCATCAATTCCATGCGGTTATTCGTGGTATCGGCTTCATACCCCTTGAGGGTCTTTTCATGCTGGCCGCTTGAAAGGACAACGCCCCACCCTCCGGGGCCCGGGTTGCCCCGGCATGCGCCATCGGTATATACCGTCACTTGCGGTAGCCGCTCGGCAGCTTGATTACTCACACTTACTATCCTTTATCAACGGGCATTGGCTTAACGTGTTCTGGGGCGACCGGCGGTGTCTGGCGGATATACATGGGCAGAAGTGCTGCGTGTGGCCCCCAATGAAGAGGAAGGCAGCGGGGTGGGTAATGAAAATCTGACACGCTTGATCGGCGCCGACTGCTGGCGACGCTGCGCCTGAATCATGTAGCTTTCACCCCACGGCAGGTTGTTGCGCCTTCCAAGTGCTTCCCAGCTCTCCCGACAGGTCGCTTTCATCAAACCTCTGAAGCAGCAATAGTCTACGCGTTCGACCTCAAAATCGACAAACGCCAGCCAGTCGCGAAGGCGGCTTGGCTTGTGCCACTGCCCATTATAGGGAAACTCCGAGCTGCGTTTTCGAAGCTTGCGCGTCAGAGCATTCAGGCCCAGCGGGTTGAATCCCATCAACACCAGCCTGCCGTCGTCGGCAGTTACCCGGGCGGCTTCCTGAAGGGCGTGATGCGGGGCATCCAGGTGCTCCAGCCAGTGGTGAATGATCACCACGTTCATGCAGCGATCCGGTAACGCCAGGTGATCCGGAGGGCACACCAGCGTCGATGGGCCGGTCGCCACGCCCAAGGCAGGTGCCCAGCGTATCGGATGGGCAATGGCCGAAACGTTCATCAGTGAAGGGCCCATACCCATTTCAAGGCCATGCCTGCCCGCGCGGTTTTCTATCACAGGCCCCAGGCAGGCACGCTGTACGTCCCAGAGCGCCCGCCCGGCATCCGTCTTCCAGTAGGACTGGCTATCCAGCAGACGCTTGGCCATTACCGTTGCCGGGCTCGAATTTGACATGAACAGCGCTTCCCTCCAGAGTATCGGCTTTTAACGCCTTCTCGACGTATTTTCAACGTACTTAACAGCAGGTTTGCAACCCTAAAAGGATCTCGCCCATGATGAGCGTGACACCGATTCCCGCCCTTAGCGACAACTATATTTGGCTACTGAGACAAGATACCAGTCAAAATGTTTGTGTGGTGGATCCCGGTGAAGCCGATCCCGTCATCGAGCTTCTGGAGCGCGAATCGCTGACCCTCGACACGATCCTGATCACTCACCACCATCATGATCATACCGGGGGCCTTGCCAAGCTGATCAAGCGCTACTCCCCTCACGTGATCGGCCCGGCAAACCCCTCCATCGAAGGTATCGACCAGCGCGTGGGCGATGGGGACACCGTTCGCGTCATGGGCCGCGTATTTGAAGTCATGGCCACGCCCGGCCATACCCTCGATCACATAAGCTTCTACGCCCCCGGCATTCCGGGGCTTCTATTCTGTGGTGATACGCTTTTCTGCGCCGGTTGTGGTCGGTTGTTTGAAGGCTCCCCCGAGCAAATGTTCACTTCATTGAACAGGTTAGCGGAACTCTCTTCCGATACGCTGGTCTTTGCAGCTCATGAGTACACGCAAGCCAACCTTGATTTTGCCAAAGCGGCAGACCCAGAGAATGATGACGTGACATACGCCTTGAACGAGTGTGAAAAGGCCAGGGCACTGGATCGCCCGACCCTACCCAGCACGATAGGACGCGAGCTGAAGATCAATCCCTACCTGCGCGTTGGTACGCAAAGCGTGCGTAACGCCGCCGGTACTCAGGGAGCCAATGACCACGACCTCGCAACGTTTACCACTCTGCGTGAGTGGAAGAATCGTTTTTAAGTACGCTATCGAAACTAAACGAATTTGACTATGACCTATCGAACGATCCGTCAGCGCTTGATGCTGAGCGCTGGCAGCACGGTAATTATGGGCCTGTTGATGGCCGCCGCCGCCAACACACAAGCTTCGTCACCTGCCTATGACGCCTATGCAGATACTCCTGGTAACGACAGCACAGGCGCCGCCAAGCCCGCTTACCCCTCACCGTTTCAAACGAATTTCTGGGAGGCGCTGGATCTTGAGCCCCAGGATGCCTGGACGACCTTGCGTCAGAGCTTTCAATGGCAGGATCTCAAGCTGCCACCCGACGCTCAGGCCCGGGTAGATGAGTGGATCGAGTACTACCGTGCCAGCCCGCAAAACATTGCAACCATCACCGAACGCGCAACACCCTGGCTTGCCTGGATCAGCCAGCAGGTCAGCGAGCGCGGCCTGCCGGGTGAAATTGCTCTGATTCCTTTCGTGGAAAGCTCGTTTGATCCAAGCGCACGTAGCCACCGGGGCGCCGCCGGGTTATGGCAGTTCATGCCGGGGACCGGCGATGCGCTAGGCCTGGTTCGCAACGGCAGTTACGACGGACGGCTCGATGTGATCACCTCCACCGATGCCGCGCTTGACTACCTGGAAATGCAGGCAGACCAGTGGTACGAAGGCGATATCATGCTGTCGCTGGCGGCATATAACGCCGGGGCTGGAACGGTCAACCGCGCGCTGCATCAGGCTCGGAGCCAAGGCGCCAACGCCGATTACTGGGACCTTTCCCTGCCCCGCGAAACCATGCAGTACATTCCCAAGCTGAAAGCGATTGCCACCATCATCGCTGACCCGGCACGTTTCAACGTTTCGCTGCCTGAGATTCACGTAGACCCAGCCTTCGCCAAGGTACACCTGGAGCAGCCGCTGAGCATTGCCCAGGCGTCCAAACTGCTGGATGTCAGCCAGTCGGCGCTGGCCGAGCTAAACCCTGGCCTGCTTAACGGCAGCATCGACCCGCGCAGCGCACAAACGCTTTTGGTGCCTGAAGAAGTCGATACCCAGGTATTAGCTCAGCTTTCGCAAACCACCTCTACAGAGCTGGCCTCGGCCCAGACGCCGGATATCCATCGCGTTGAACGCGGCGATAGCCTGTCGGCCATTGCCAGCCGTTATAATGTTAATCAGAATGACCTGATACGCTGGAATGCCCTCGACCGCCCTGGAGCCCTGCAACCGGGACAACTCCTGACCCTTTCGGGTCGTTGAGTTGCAAGGCTCTGCTGATACGGAATGTAACCCATGCTGCGCGGTGTGCTTTTTGCCAAGTCGCTATTGATCGCAAGCAGTCTGCTGATGAGCTTTTCAGCGACTGCCTCGCCCACAGACGCCGACAGTGTGGACACGGCCAACTTCGCCCCGGCCGACACCGTCAATGCCAACAGCGCGCCGATCGAAACCGTAAACGGCCTGTCGCTTTACGATAGCCCCGCGCTTGCCGAGGATTTCGCCTACTTCCCCCACGTCAACCCGCAGGCGCCCAAGGGCGGCAGTATCATCCACACCGCCGTGGGTTCGAGCTTCGACTCCACCAACCCGTTCATCATTCGCGGCACCCCTGCCACCGGCATCTCGCAGATCTACGATACCCTCATGGTGAGCAACCCGGGGGAGCCGTTCAGCGTCTACGGCCTTCTGGCCGAGGGCGTGCGCCTTGACCCCGAGCGCCGCTGGATCGAGTTCGACCTGCGCCCGGAAGCGCGCTTTCAGGATGGCGAGCCGGTCACGGCTTATGATGTCGTGTTCTCCTTCAACCTGCTGCGCGAAGAAGGCAACCCGTTTTACGCAAGCTACTACGCCGACGTCGACAAGGTACAGGCGCTTAACGAGCACCAGGTGCGCTTCGAGTTCGCAAGCACCCAGTCGCGAGAACTTCCGCTGATCATCACCCAGCTGCCCATTCTGCCCCGCCACTACTGGGAGCCGCGGGATTTCAGCTCGCCGACGCTGGTCGCCCACCCGGGCTCTGGCCCATACCGCATCAGTGAAGTGGACCCGGGTCGGCGCATCGTGTACCAGCGCGATGAAAATTACTGGGGCAAGGATCTGCCGGTCAACGTCGGCCGCTACAATATCGACCGCGTGGTCTACGACTACTACCGTGACCGGGACATTGCCTGGGAAGCGTTCAAGGCCGGGCTGATCGATTTTCGTGAAGATGCCCGCGCCGCCACCTGGGCAATCGGGTATGACTTTCCTGCCTACCGTGAAGGGCTGGTCAAGCGCATCACGGTTCCCGATGTGAACCCATCCTTGATGCAGGCCTTCGTGTTCAATCTGCGCAAGGAGAAGTTTCAGGACCCGCGCGTACGTGAAGCGCTGAGCCTGACCTTCGATTTCCCCTGGCTCAATACCAATATCTTCTACAACGCTTACCGGCGCACAGAAAGCTATTTCCAGAACTCGGAAATGGAAGCCACGGGGCTTCCTTCCGATGAAGAGCTTGCCCTGCTGGAACCCTATCGGGAAGCGCTTCTGGCCTCGCACCGCTCCGAGCGGCTGTTTACCGACCCACTGCCCATCGATGAACCCACGGACCTGCGCGAACGCCTGCGCCGCGCGCTCGAACTGCTGCGTGAGGCGGGGTATGAAATCGAGGACGGCGTGCTGATGCATTCTGAAACCGGCCAGCCGCTGCGTCTTGAAGTGTTGATGTATGACGCCGCACTCGAGCGCGTGGTACAGCCCATGCTGCGTAACATGGCCAGGCTCGGCGTGCAGACGTCCATGCGCATCGTGGATATCAACCAGTACCTCAACCGCCTGCGCAACTACGACTACGATATCGTGACCAGCCACTTCCCCCAGTCCAACAACCCGGGCAACGAGCAGCGCGATTACTGGAGCAGCGCCGCCGCCGAGGCGCCGCAAAGCCGCAATCGTATGGCCTTGGCCCACCCGGCGGTGGACGCGCTGGTCGAGAACATCATCCGCGCCGATAGCCGAGAAACGCTGGATACTGCCACCCAGGCGCTGGATCGCGTGCTGCGCTGGGGCTTCTACGCGATTCCCCAGTACCACTCGGGAGAAACGCGAATCGCCGTCTGGGACAAGTTCGGCTATCAGGAGCCGTTTCCCGAGTACGGCATGGATCTGGATGCCTGGTGGGTGAATACCGAACGTGAAGCGGAACTTCAGCGCCGCAACTGACGCATAACCCAGGCGCGCAGAGCCTGGCTCGCTTATCACTCATGGAGTGTACCGTGGCACGCTATACCCTACGCCGACTGCTACTGATGATCCCGACGCTCCTGGGGATCATGCTGCTGAACTTCATGATCGTTCAAGCCGCCCCGGGCGGCCCCATCGACCAGATGCTGGCACGCTTTGAAGGCGCCAACGCGATGGCCAGCACGCGCCTGGACATGGGCGGCGCGGATATTCAGGTCAATGACGACTCACGCGGCGCCCGAGGGATCGACCCGCGCTTCATCGAACAGCTCGAACAGCAGTTCGGCTTCGACAAGCCCGCCCACGAGCGCTTCATGGGGATGATGGCGGATTACTTGACGCTTGATTTCGGCACCAGCTTCTTTCGCGACCGGCCGGTGGTCGAGCTGATGATCGAGCGCCTGCCGGTATCGATTTCGCTGGGGCTCTGGACGACGCTGCTGGTCTATCTGATCTCGATTCCATTGGGTATTCGCAAGGCGCTGCGCCACGGTTCGCGCTTTGATGTCTGGACCTCGGGGCTTGTGATCGTCGGCTACGCGATTCCGGGCTTTCTATTTGCCATCATGCTGATCGTGGTGTTCGCCGGCGGCAGCTACCTGGACTGGTTTCCGCTGCGCGGGCTTACTTCGCCGGATTTTGCCGATCTTTCTACCTGGGGCAAGGTGAAGGACTACTTCTGGCATATCACACTGCCGGTCGTCGCCGCCGCGATCGGCAGTTTTGCCACCCTCACCATGCTGACGAAGAACAGCTTTCTGGATGAAATTCACAAGCAGTACGTACTCACTGCCCGGGCCAAGGGGGCAACCGAAGGCCGCATCCTGTATGGCCATGTGTTCCGCAACGCCATGCTGATCATCATTGCAGGCCTGCCCGCCGCCATGATCGGCATCTTCTTTACCGGGGCGCTCTTGATCGAGGTCATCTTCTCCCTCGACGGGCTGGGGCTTTTAGGGTTCGAGGCGGTCATGCAGCGCGACTACCCGGTGATCTTCGGCACGCTGTTCCTGTATACCGTGATCGGACTGTTGCTGAAGCTGATATCCGATCTTACTTATGTGTGGGTCGACCCACGCATCGATTTTGCGTCAAGGGAGTCGTGAGCATGGGCTTTATGACATCACGACTGTTTCAAGGACTGTCGCCGATCACCCGGCGCCGTATCGCGGCCTTCAAGGCCAACCGGCGAGCACGCGTTTCGCTCTGGCTGTTTGGCGGGCTGTTCATTCTGAGCCTTGCGGCGGAGCTGATCGCCAATGACAAGCCGCTGATTCTACACTTCGATGGCCAGTGGTACGCACCGCTGCTGGTGGAGTATCCGGAAACCGAGTTCGGCGGCTTTCTGCCCACGCGCACCGATTATCTCGACCAGTTCATCCAGGAGCAGATCCACGACCACGGCTGGGCGCTGTGGCCGGTGATTCCGTTCTCCTACCAGACGCTGGACATGCAGATGACCCGCCCTTCGCCGGCACCGCCGGACCGCCGCCACTGGCTGGGTACCGACGATCAGGGCCGTGACGTGCTGGCCCGAGTCATCTACGGCTTTCGCCTGTCGGTGGCCTTTGCGCTGGTGCTGACCGCGGGTTCGCTGGTGCTTGGCGTGCTGGCCGGCGGCGTGCAGGGCTATTTCGGCGGCAAGGTGGACCTCATCGGCCAACGCATCACCGAGATCTGGTCGGGGCTCCCCGTGCTGTTTCTGCTGATCATCCTGGCCAGCTTCGTGCAGCCGGGGTTCTGGTGGCTCTTGGGCATCATGCTGCTGTTCTCATGGCTGGGGCTGGTCGATATCGTGCGCGCGGAATTCCTGCGGGCGCGTAATCTGGAGTACGTGCGCGCCGCCAAGGCCATGGGCCTGCCGTCACGGCTGATCATGTGGCGCCACGTGCTGCCCAACGCCATGGTGGCCACGCTCACCTTCATACCCTTTCTGTTTACCGGCGCCATCGGCACGCTGACGGCGCTTGATTTTCTCGGTTTCGGCCTGCCACCGGGTGCCCCCTCGCTTGGCGAACTGGCAGCGCAGGGCAAGAACAACCTGCACGCCCCCTGGCTGGGTATCACTGCCTTCATGACGCTGGCCATCATGCTTTCGCTTTTGGTATTCATCGGTGAAGGCCTGCGCGACGCCTTTGACCCGCGCCACGTCAAACAGAGCGCTCGACCCGTACAGGGAGCCCCGCATGCCTGACTCAAACGCTGTAAAGCCGCTGCTGCGGTTGACCGACTTCACCATCGCCTTCGACGGCCACACCGTGGTGGATGCGCTGTCGCTCAGCGTGAACGCCGGCGAAACCCTGGCGATTGTCGGTGAATCCGGCTCGGGCAAGTCGGTTTCGGCGCTTGCCGCGCTCAACCTTCTGCCCGGCAACGCCGAGGTGAGCGGTGAGCGCTGGCTGGAGGATACCGACCTCAACCGCCTTTCCCGCCGGGAGTGGAACGGTGTGCGCGGCAACCGGGTAGGGTTCGTGTTCCAGGAGCCCATGACCTCGCTCAACCCGCTGCACCGTATCGGCAAGCAGATCGGCGAGACGCTGCGCCTGCACCAGGGGCTTGGCGGCAAGGCGGCACGTTTACAAGCCAGGGAGCTGCTCGAACAGGTGAAGCTGCCGCGGGCAGAGGAACTGCTGGACGCCTGGCCCCACCAGCTTTCCGGCGGCCAGCGTCAGCGCGTGATGATCGCCATGGCGATTGCCAACAATCCCGCGCTGCTGATTGCCGACGAACCCACCACGGCACTCGATGTCACCGTGCAGCAGGATATTCTGGCGCTGCTGAAGGAGCTGCGCGACCGCCATGGCATGGGCATGCTGTTCATCAGCCACGACCTCAACCTGGTGCGCCGCTATGCCGAGCGCGTATGTGTGATGTACCAGGGCAAGGTCCAGGAAATCGGCCCGGTGGAAGAGGTGCTTACCCACCCGCAAAGTGACTACACCAAGGCCCTGCTGGCCGCCGAGCCCGAAGGCCGCCCGGCCCCCTTGATCAGTGACGCTCCACTGCTCACCGCGCGGCAGCTCAAGGTCAGTTTCGCGCGCCCCAAGGCAGGGCTTTTCAAGCGCCAGCCACCTCCCTTTGAAGCCGTAAAGGCGGTTGATCTTGCCATCGCCCCGGGCGAGACGCTGGGTATCGTCGGCGAATCCGGTTCCGGCAAGACGACGCTTGCCTCGGCCATCATGCGTCTGGTGCAGAGCCAGGGGGAGATAAATCTGGGCGAGGCGCGCTTGAGCGAGCTTAACGGCGACACCCTGCGCCGCCAGCGTCACCGCTTTCAGATGGTGTTTCAGGACCCTTACGGCGCGCTCTCGCCGCGCATGCCGGTGTTCGATATCGTCAGCGAAGGCCTGCGCTTTCACTACCCGCACCTGACCCAGGACGAAGTAGCCGAGCGGGTGCACCAGACGCTCAAGGAAGTCGGCCTGCCGGAAAGTGGCGCAGCGCGTTACCCGCATGAATTTTCCGGCGGGCAGCGCCAGCGCATTGCCGTGGCCCGGGCGATCATTCTCGAGCCTGAGCTTTTAGTGCTGGACGAGCCGACCTCGGCGCTGGATCGCACGGTGCAAAAGCAGCTGGTCACCCTGCTGCGCCAGCTGCAGGAACGCCGCAAGCTGAGCTATCTGTTTATCAGCCACGACCTGGCCGTGGTACGCGCCGTAGCGCACCGCATCATGGTGTTAAAAGAGGGTGAAGTGGTCGAACAGGGGCCCTGCCTGGACGTGCTGGCCTCGCCTCAACACCCCTATACCCAGGCGCTGATTGCCGCCGCCCACCTGCGCGAATTTTCTGCCTGACGCCTGTCTACCTGATTCAAGCTTCAGGCGTCTACAAATGATCACATACACAAGATAACGGTATAATATAGAGGTGTCTGACAGCGCCCGGTCAAGGGCGCTGGGCCAGGTTCTAGAAGCTGGCGATCTCTTCGGCGCTGAGTTCGCGCCATTCGCCGGGGGCCAGATCGTCGGGCAGGGAAATGTCGCCAATCGACTGACGATGCAGTTCGTTGACGTGATTACCGAGAGCGGCAAACATCCGCTTGACCTGATGGTAGCGCCCTTCGGTCAAGGTCAGTTCGGCGCGCTGGGGGGTGATGAAGCGAAGCGTCGCGGGCTTGGTCGGCGTATCCTCATCGTCGAGCAGAATGCCCTGGGCCACCTGTTCGATGGCGTGCTCGGCAGCGCTGCCCTCCCAGGGCTCGGCAAGCTCGGCGATATACACCTTGGCGCAGCGGTGCTTGGGCGAGGTCACGCGGTGGGACCACTGGCCATCATCGGTCAACAGCAAAAGCCCGGTGGTATCCACATCCAGACGCCCGACCGGCTGCAGCCGCTCCACCTTGGGCAGGTCGATCAGATCGATCACCCGGGGGTAAAGCCCGCGCCGTGCAGTGCACTCGACGTCCGTCGGCTTGTGCATCATCAGGTAGCGAAGCCCGACCAGAGAGAGCGTCTCGCCGTTGAGCACCACCTCATCCTGCTCGGTGTCGATGTGCGTTGACGCCTGCTTGACCGGCTCGCCGTTCAGCGTCACTTCGCCATTCTTGAGCGCCCGCTTGGCGAGGCTGCGGGTCAAGGGGCTGGTTTCACTCAAAAAGCGGTCAAGGCGCATTATTGACCCACCCCTGGCAGCAGCGAAAAGCGGTCGGCATCTTGCCAGGCTGGAAATTTTTCACGAAAAGCATCGAGTTCCGTTTTATCGAGTACGCCCGTTTCAATGAACGGGGTATGGGCGGGACGGTCGATCAAGGGCTCGCCCTTGAAATCGATCAGCATGGAGTCGCCGCTATAGGCCAGCCCCTTGGCATCTTCGCCCACCCGATTAACACCCACCACATACGTGAGGTTTTCAACCGCGCGGGCCTGAAGCAGTGTCCGCCAGGGCATCCGGCGCGGGGCGGGCCAGTTGGCGACGCAAAGTAGCGCATCATACTCGAAGTGCTCGCCTTCTGCCGGTTGCTGGCGCGTCCAGACCGGAAAGCGCAGGTCGTAACATACGCTGAGCAGCAGCTTGAAGCCCTTGAGCTCGACGATCTGGCGCGTCTTGCCCATGCCGTAGCGCTCGTGTTCGCCGGCCATGCGAAATAGATGGCGCTTGTCGTAATGGCTTATTTCGCCCTCCGGCGTGGCCCAGATCATTCGATTGTAGTACTGGCCGTCATCCTTGATGGCCACGCTTCCCGTCATCACGCATCCGCGCGCCTTGGCCTGCGCCTTGAGCCAGGCAACGCTTGCACTCTCGTTCATCGGCTGGGCCATTTCCCGGGAGTTCATGGTAAAGCCGGTGGCGAACATCTCGGGCAGCACGATCAGGTCGGTATCGCGGCTATCAAGCTCGCCCAGCAAACGCTCCAGGTGGGCATGATTGGCCTCGGGGTCTTCCCAGCGCAAATCGCACTGTACAAGGCTCGTTTTCAGCTGCGTCATGCTACTTCTCCTTTCACCGGTGTGTTGTCATATTGTGTGATAGATTAGCATTTTTAAATAATGAGGCTGCTATGCACTCCCCTTCCGTTCGCGACCCACAGGCAGCCAAAGGCGTCACCTTCGGTTTGACGGCTTACATCATGTGGGGCTGTTTTCCGCTCTACTTTGCGCTGTTCGAGGGCATCCCGGCCTTGGAAGTGCTGATTCACCGCATCCTCTGGTCCTGCGTGTTTCTGGTGGGGTTGATCACGCTTTTAAAGCGCTGGACACCGGTCATCGCCGCTCTGAAAGCGCCGCGCCGGCTGGGCCGGGTACTTATCTGTGCGCTTCTGATCGGCGCCAACTGGGGACTTTATATCTACGCGGTGGAGAGCCGTCAGGTGCTGCAGGCAAGCCTGGGCTATTTTCTGACGCCTTTGGTCAACGTGGCGCTCGGCATGCTGGTGCTCCGGGAGGTCATGGCGCGGCTACAGCTGGTGGCGCTGGGGCTTGCAAGCCTTGCCATCATCATCCAGTTTGCCATGCTGGGCGAGCTGCCCTGGATCAGCCTGATGCTGGCGCTGAGCTTTGGCAGCTACGGGCTTTTCCGCAAGCAGATACCGCTGGATGGCCTGTCCGGACTGTTCGTGGAAACCCTGCTGCTCTTCCCGCTGGCACTTCTGGCGCTGACCTGGCTCAGCCTGCAGGGCGAATCGCACTTCCTGCATGACGCGCCCATGAGCGTGCTGCTGGTCTCGAGCGGTGTAGCCACGGCGCTTCCGCTGCTGGCCTTTGCTGGCGCGGCCCGGCGGCTGCGCCTCTCGACCCTGGGGTTTTTGATGTACATCAATCCAAGCATCCAGTTTCTGATTGCCCTGTTCATATTCGGCGAGTCGCTGGGCACCATTCAACTGGCTACCTTCGTGATGATCTGGCTGGGCCTTGCGCTCTACTCCTGGTCGTCCTGGCAGTCACGCCCGCGCCAGGCGGTGGACTGAAGCAGAACGCTGATGCGCCAGCGGCAACGCCGTTTCAGTCGAGCGCTCTGGCTGATAGCCGACCCGAAAACCGCCCCAGTGCCTGCCGTTGATATAGATGGGCACCGAGAGGTCATGCATGATCTCACCGGTATCGCGCTTGTAAGTTTGCAGCAGCAGGGGCTGAGTATGCGCTCCACAGCGGCTGCCCGTGGCATCATCGAAAATGCGCTTGCTGCGGCAGTACTTGAGATCATGAGCGTAATCGCCGGTCGGCTCCCGGCTGACACTGGCATTATGCGTGGGCACGTAGCCGTTGCGGTCGCAGGCAATGGCGTAGCTTAACCCGTACTGCTCCAACAGCGGCTCCTGAAGTGCCGGCAGGTGCTGGTCGGTGAAGGCATCGAAGCCGGTGCGATAAAGCGGCGGCCGCGTGCCGGGGATGGCCTGATAATCCGGCTGAAATAGTGCCTGGGCGGTCAGCTCACCCCGGGCAATGGCTTTTTCAAGCAGCTTGCCCAGATGATCGGCAGCCTGGCGGGCCGCACTAAACACGTCCTGGTGTCGCCCTTTCAGGCGCTGCTGCGCAAGCTCCCCATCCACGCCTTCGGCGGCCTCCATCAAGGCCCGCGCCTGGCCAGCCAGGTCGTGCATGTTGCGGTTACCCTCGTCGACATCGGCTTCCAGCTGGTGCAGGCTCTCGGCGACGGTCTGGCTGTGCGCCTTGGTGCTCTCCATGGACTCGGCAACGCCGGTAATTTCGAGCTGGACCTGATCGAACTCCCGGGTCATCGTGCCCACGCCTTCGCCCACCGTTTGCAGACTTTCGGCACGTTCGCGCACGCGCGTCATCAGTGAACCCAGGGTCACCGCTACCTGCTGACCGCTATGATGCATATCCTTGACCAGCGTTTCGACACTTTGAGTAGCGGTCGAGGTCTTCAACGCCAGGCTGCGCACTTCCCCGGCCACCACGGCAAACCCACGCCCGTGCTCTCCCGCCCTGGCGGCCTCGATAGAAGCGTTGAGCGACAGAAGGTGGGTCTGTTCGGCGATGCCCTCGATCATGGAGGTCACGTTACGCACCCGTTCGATCTTGTCATTGAGCGCGTTGAGCATGGCAAGCGCCTGATCGGAGCGCTGGGCCACCTCGCTCATGTCGCGGATGATGGCAGACAGCTCATCGCGGTTGTGATGCCCGGCCTGACGCGCGTTTTCCGCAAGCGAAGCAACCTGGGTGGCGCTGGCGCTGACCTGCAGGATGGCGGTGTTGATGGCACTCATGCTCGAAGAGGCTTCGCGGACCATGGCCTCCTGCTGGTTCAAGCGCTGGTCCATCAGATCGGCGTAGTGGGAGACTTCTGCCGAAGCGATGGCCGTGCTGCTGGCACGTCCCATCAGCCGATAGGCCATGGCCTTGAGCGAGCCGTAATCGCGTAGCGGTTTGACGCCGCGAACCTGGGTCAGACGCTCCGGGTCAGCCATGTAGATGCCTGATAGCGCGCTCACGACCAGCCCGGCCCCGGCCAGCAGGGCGCACAGCAGCGCCACATACTCAAGGCCGTTGGAATAGGACACAAGCTCGATGGCCAGCACCAGCAGCATCAAGGGCGCCAGTATACGTAGCACTGATAAAGATCGTCGCCGCATGGAAAGAACTCTTTTGTAATTGATGTTATTGAGCGCTTGAATACTGGACTACTACATCTTCAGTCAGCTTAACGGGTTACGAGTATGATGGAAGTTACACTTTGGGAGCAGGAGAGCCGGTTAATTTTGTCATCGATACCGCAAAGCGATGGCGAACGCGTTAATATTAGCGTCTAACTAAAGAACGTTCGGTTCTTAAACCTTCTCGACGGCCCGGAACCCATGCTCAAGCGCTACCTACCCATTCTTACGTGGCTACCCCATTACCACAGGCGCCTGCTGGGTGCTGATCTACTGGCGGGGCTGATCGTGACCGTCATGGTCATTCCCCAGTCGCTGGCCTACGCGCTGCTGGCCGGGTTACCCGCGGTCGTGGGCCTGTACGCCAGCATTCTGCCGCAGCTTCTCTACACCGTCATGGGCACCAGTCAAACGCTGGCCGTGGGGCCGGTGGCGATCATCGCGCTGATGACCGGGGCGGCGCTCTCCTCAGTGGCCGAGCCGGGGTCGGCCATGTATCTGGACGCTGCGCTGATCCTCTCGCTGCTCTCCGGCATGATACTGGTCGTGATGGGCGCGCTGAGAATGGGCTTTTTCAGTAACTTTCTGAGCCATCCGGTCATTTCCGGGTTCCTGACCGCCTCGGGCATTCTGATCGCGGTCAGTCAGCTGGGCAGCCTGCTGGGAATCTCCAGCAGCGGCTTTACCCTGGTCGAACGACTGATGACGCTGACGCCCAACCTTGCAGGCATCAACCCTTACACCTTGATGATCGGCGTCGGCACGCTGGCGTTTCTGATCGGCATGCGCCGCTTTGGCAAGAACCTCCTGACGGGTGTGGGCCTGCCCGGAGGGCTTGTCGATCTCATCACCAAGGCTGGCCCCGTCTTTGCCGTGGTGGCCACCACGCTAATGACCTGGCACTGGCAGTTGGCCGACCAGGGGGTGGCCGTGGTGGGCGATATCCCCAGCGGCCTGCCGGCGTTGAGCTTTCCCTGGGGAGATAGTTCGCTGTGGCGCGCACTGCTGGTGCCAGCGCTCTTGATCAGCCTGGTGGGCTTTGTCGAATCGGTCTCCATGGGCCAGATGCTGGCTGCCAAGCGGCGCCAGCGCATTTCCCCCAATCAGGAGCTGATTGGCCTGGGCGCGGCCAACCTGGCGGCAGGGGTCACCAGCGGCATGCCGGTCACCGGCGGGCTGTCACGCACGGTGATCAATTTCGACGCCGGCGCGCAGACCCCGGCGGCGGGTGCCTTTGCAGCACTGGGTATCGCGCTGATCACGCTTTCGTTTACCGGCTGGCTCTATTATCTCCCCATCGCCACGCTCGCCGCGACCATCACCGTCTCGATTCTGACCCTGGTGGACATCCCCATGCTGCGCCAGACCTGGCGCTATTCGCGCAGCGACTTTGCCGCCATGGCGGTCACCATTGTGCTGACGCTGGTGGAAGGCATCGAGGCGGGCCTCATCGGCGGCGTGACGCTTTCGATTGCACTGTTTCTGTACCGGACCAGCCGCCCGCACAGCGCCCTGGTGGGCCGGGTACCGGATACCGAGCACTTTCGCAATATCGAACGCCACGACGTGCAGGCGCCTACCAATGCAGCACTCTTGCGTATCGATGAAAGCCTCTATTTCGCCAACGCCCGCTATCTGGAAGATACCGTCTACAACCTGGTGGCCAGCCGCCCGGAGCTTGAGCACGTGGTGCTGATCTGCTCGGCGGTCAACCTGATCGATGCCTCGGCACTCGAGAGCCTGGACGCCATCAATGCCCGGCTGAAGGATTCGAACGTCAAGCTTCACCTCTCCGAAGTAAAGGGCCCGGTCATGGACAGGCTCAAGAACAGCGATTTTCTCGACGCGCTGACCGGCCGGGTGTTTCTAAGCACCTATGCAGCGTGGCGTGAATTTTCCTAGTGATCTCCCCTCTTCTTTACTAAAAAGTCTTTACTAAAAAGCCAGGCCGATGCCTGGCTTTTTAGTCTGCCCGTGGTCTTGACGCGTGCCCACCGAGATAACGGCGTTGACATATCACCGGCGGCTTCACTACTATCAATCGACAATTTGCAAAACGATATACCGCACAGCAAAACAGCATGTAACTCAACGTAATTTATTCCGCCTCACAACCATAATAAAGGAGCCTATCAATGCGCCCATTTGCTCAATACCTGCTGATCGCCGCTTTCCCCCTGTCGCTGCTTGGTTCTGCAGTCAGCCAGGCAAGCGACGTCGAGCTTCCCAGCACCATGGCCTGGACCGCCTACGGTACCAACTCCAGCGGCTACGCCCAGGCAGTTGCCATCGGCAATATGCTGCAGAATAAATACGACTCGTCAGTACGTATTCTGCCGGGTGAAAACGACGTGTCGCGCATGACCCCGCTGAAGCAGGGGCGCGTCGATTTGTGCGCCTGTGGGATCGCCAGCTACTACGGAATGGAAGGGGTGATGATGTTCGCCGACCGTGACTGGGGACCCCAGCCGATCCGCGTGATCACCACCTCCACCGCCTCCTTCGGCCTCTCCCTGGCCGTAGCCGGCGACCTGAACGTCGAAACGCCGGCGGATCTGGCGGGCAAGCGCATTGCCTATATCCGGGGTGATGATGCGCTCAACAAGGGTACCGAGGCGTATCTGGCCTTTGGTGGGCTGACCTGGGACGACGTGGAGCGAGTGGACTACCCGGGCTACGCCCGCTCGTTCGACGGCATCATTGCCGGCGATGTGGACGCCTCTTTCACTACCACCGTCACCCCGCCTGCCCAGCAGCTGGCCAGCAGCCCGCGCGGCATCAGCTGGCCGGTGCTGGACCCCGATGACGAGGCAGGCTGGGAGCGCATGGCCGCCGTGGCACCCTACTTCCGCCCGCACGAAGTGACTGCCGGTGCCGGCGATATCAGCGCCGACAATCCACTGGCGAGTGCCAGCTACCCGTACCCTATCGTGGTTGCCAATCAGGACCTGGAAGACAACGTTGCCTATGGCCTGATCAAGGCGCTGCAGGAGAACTACGACGACTACAAGGATAACGCCCCGGGCGCCAACGGATACGCCCTGGAGTACCAGGACCTACAGTGGGTCGTGCCGTTTCATGATGCGGTCGTCGAGTACTACAAGGAAATTGATGTGTGGACCGACGAGATGCAGGCACACCAGGACCAGCTGGTCGAACGCCAGCAGGTGCTGATCGACGCCTGGGAACAGTTCCTGCAAGAAGCCCCGAGCGATAACGACGCCTTTGCCAGCGAGTGGATGAGCGCCCGCGCAAGCGCTCTGAGCGATGCCGGTTTCGAGCCGATCTTCGAGTGACACGCCACGGGGCGGCGCCCGCCGCCCCTGCTGATTGATGGAACGCCCTATGACCACCCATACTCCCCCTGCCGATCAACAGCAGGTCAAAGAAAAGATCAGCCAGATTCGCGAGCTTCCCCCGGCGCTACGCTGGATCCCGGCCTTCATTACCGTGCTGTTGATGCTGATGACCCTGGACTATCTGTTCAACACCGGTCTTTTGACCTTCGTGACAGGGCTCGAAACGCAGTTCTATTACGCCGTGGTGGCGCTGCTGCTACCGTTGGTCTTTCTGCTCTGGCCATTGAGCAGCCGTCAGCAGGACAGACCCATCCCCTGGTACGACTATCTGCTGAGCGCCGCAACGCTCGCGGTAGGCGGCTACTTCGTCTATAACGCCGTGCCCATTCTCGAACGCGGCTGGGCATTTTCCGCCCCGGACCTGGCCATCTACGCAAGCTACGCCTATTGGCTCTTGATCATCGAAGCGGCCCGCCGGGCGGGTGGGCTGCCCATCGCCATCATTGCCGGTCTGTTTTCGCTCTACCCGCTGGTCGCCGATATCGTGCCCGGCCCGATCCAGGCCTTCCCCTCCACGCTTGAACAGACCGCGATGTATCACACCATGAGCACCGAAAGCATCATGGGTGTGCCGCTGCAAGCCTTTGCCGGGCTGGTCATCGGCTTTCTGGTCTTTGGGGTGGTGCTGCAAAAAAGCGGCGGCGGCAAGTTCTTCATCAATCTGGCGTTTGCACTGCTGGGGCATGTGCGCGGCGGCCCTGCCAAGGTATCGATTTTCTCGAGCGGTCTGATGGGTTCGATGAGCGGCAGCGTGATCAGTAACGTCTTGACTACCGGCGTGCTGTCGATCCCCGCCATGCGGCGGATCGGCATGAGCCGCTCGTTTGCCGGCGGGGTGGAAGCCTGCGCCTCTACCGGCGGGGTGCTGATGCCGCCGGTGATGGGCGCCACTGCCTTCGTCATGGCGATGTTTCTGGATATTCCCTACTCCGCCGTGGCGCTGGCCGCGGTCATCCCGTCGATTCTCTACTTTCTAGGCCTGTTCATCCAGATCGACGCCTACGCCGCGCGTAACGACATCAAGGGCCTGCCCGCCGTGGAGCTGCCCTCGCTGAAACAGACGCTGAAAGAGGGCTGGTACTTCATCTTTGTCTTCGCCCTGCTGGTATGGATGCTGCTGGTGATGCAGCGCGAAGCCGTCGCCCCCTTCTATGCGACTGCGCTTCTGCTGGTGCTCAACCAGCTCTCCCGGCACAACCGCTGGGGCTGGTCGGACGTGGCCGACACACTCTCCTCGGCGGCCAAGCTGTTCGCCGAGCTGATCGCGATTCTGGCCGGTGTGGGCATGCTGGTGGGCGCGCTTTCCATGACCGGGCTCTCCGGCACCATCGCCAACGACTTCATCAATATCGCCGGTGGCAGCGTGCCGCTTCTGTTGATCATGGGCGCGGTCACGAGTTTCGTGCTGGGTATCGGCATGACCGTTACCGCCGCCTATATCTTCCTGGCGGTCGCGCTGGCCCCGGCATTGATCCAGGGCGGCGGGCTGGACCCGATGGCGGTACACATGTTCATTCTGTACTGGGGCATGCTGAGCTTTATCACCCCGCCGGTAGCACTCGGCGCCTTTGCTGCGGCCACGGTGGCCGGCGCCCGCCCCATGGCTACCGGCCTGCAGGCCATGCGCCTGGGTAGCGTGATCTACTTCATTCCGTTTCTGTTCGTGCTCAACCCGGCGCTGATCATGCAGGGCGCGCCGCTGTTGATCGTGGCCGTGTTCATCCAGGCGGTCGTGGGCATCATCCTGTTCGCCTCGGCAATGCAGGGCTACCTGATGGGCGTGGGCAGGCTCGGTTTTGGGGCGCTGCAGGAGATCGTCATCCGCGCCCTGGTACTGATTGCGGGGCTTTTGCTGGCCCTGCCCGGCGGCGGCATGGTACCGCTTAGTCAGCTTGAGCTGATTGGCCTGGCGCTTGCTGCTTTGCTACCGGGTATTTTACTGGCGCGCCTGAGTCAAAAACGCCACCAGCGTTTGCTGATCTCACTTAGCCCCACTTGATAATCAAATGTTCACTATACAAAACAGAGCGAGTAAGCCATGACCGTCTCGTATCAGCGCCACGGCGATATCGGCATCATCGAAATCGACAACCCGCCCGTCAATGCGCTGAGCCATACCGTGCGCAGCGGCTTGATCGACGCGCTTGATGAGGGCATTGCCGACCCTCAAACCCAGGCACTGGTGCTGCTGGCAAGCGGGCGTACCTTTATTGCCGGCGCGGACATTCGCGAATTCGGCAAGCCTTCCCAGGCGCCGATACTGCCCGAGGTCATCACCGCGCTCGAAGCCAGCCCCAAGCCACTTATCGCCGTACTCCACGGCACCGCCCTGGGTGGCGGGCTGGAAGTGGCGCTGGGGTGTCACTATCGGGTTGCTCTGGAAGGCACGCGCGTGGGCCTGCCAGAGGTGAAACTGGGGCTTCTGCCCGGCGCCGGTGGCACCCAGCGCCTGCCGCGCCTGGCCGGGGTGTCGCTGGCATTGGATATCATCACCAGCGGGCGCTTCCTGGACGCCGATGAAGCGCTTGCCGCGGGTATCATCAATGCGCTAAGCACAGCACAAACGCCTCTGGATGCAGGTCTTGCAGCGGCGCAGGACGCCGTGGCCGGGCGTATCCAGCCCCGGGTGACCGGCGAGCTGCCTGCCCCAGCGCCCGATGCTGATGCTATCGCGGCGACCAGAGCGCGTCTGGAGCGTGAGGCGCCCGAGCTTTTCTCGCCGTTTCGCATCGTCGAGGCCGTCGAGGCGTGTACTACCTCAGCGTCGCTTCAGGAAGGTCTCGACCGCGAACGAGCGCTTTTCATGGCGTGCATGGAGTCGCCCCAGCGCGCCGGACTTATTCACCTGTTCTTCGCCGCGCGCAGCCCCCACCAGGTGCCGGATATCGAAAACGCCGAACCGTTCAAGCGCCTCGCCTTGATCGGCAAGCACCCGCTGTTCGAGAAGCTTCAAGCGGCCGCGCCGCGCGCCGGGCTCGAGCTTGCCGGCGCCCCGAACGCGGACACCGAGCTCTGCATCCTCGCCCCCGATGCCACGGCTGACGGCTGCCCATCAAGCGCCGTGCGTTTAACGCTCGAGCATCTCGGGCAAGGCGAATCCGATACCGGGCTGAGTCTGGTACTCGCCGAAAGCGGTGCGTTTCATGAGCTGGTCAATCACGGCGTCGATGGCCTGGCCCAGCAGCGCGTCGCGCTCACGTTAAAAGCGCTGCGCCTGAACGTGGTAGCCAGCAGACAGAAAAGCCTACTCGGCACGCTCAGCGCCGCCGCGCAGGGGGACGCTGAAAAAGCCCAGACGGCGCTGGAAGCCGCGAGTCTGGGCATCGTCGAGCGCGGCGAATGCTACCGGGAAAGCGATATCGACCTGCTGGCCGTGGAAGCGTTGAACTATCCGCGCCACCTGGGCGGACCGCATCGCCAGGCCACGCTTGCCAAGGAATCCTGAACATGAACCTTACCTTTAGTCCCGAAGAGCAGGCCTTCCGTGCCGAGGTCCGCCAGTTCCTGACCGATACTTTGCCCGACGATATCCGCGAGCGCGTGCGACTCGGGCGCCATCTGCGCGCCGACGATCATCTGCGCTGGCAGACCCTCCTCAGCGAGCAGGGCTGGCTCGGCGCCAACTGGCCTGTCGAGCACGGGGGGCCGGGCTGGGGTCCGGTGCAGCGCCATATCTTCGATGAAGAGTGCGCCGCCGCCCACGCCCCTACCGTAGTGCCCTTCGGAGTAAACATGGTGGCGCCGGTGATCATGAAGTTCGGCACCCCCGAGCAGCAGGCGTACTATCTGCCGCGCATTCTCGATAACCGGGACTGGTGGTGCCAGGGCTACTCCGAGCCCGGCGCCGGCTCGGACCTGGCCAGCCTGACTACCCGCGCCGTACGCGACGGCGATCACTACGTGGTCAATGGCCAGAAGACCTGGACTACCCTTGGCCAGCACGCCAACATGCTGTTTTGCCTGGTGCGCACCGACCCGGCCGCCAAGAAGCAGGCCGGTATCAGCTTTTTGCTGATTGACATGCAGACGCCGGGCATCACGGTGCGCCCGATCATCACGTTCGACGGCGCGCATGAAGTCAACGAAGTCTTTCTGGATAACGTGCGCGTACCGGTCGAGAACCGCGTGGGCGAAGAGGGCCAGGGCTGGACCTGCGCCAAATTTCTGCTTACCCACGAGCGAACGGGCATCGCCGGGCTGGGTCATGCCAAGCAGGCGCTGCGCCATTTGAAGTCGCTGGCGGGCCGTGTCGAGCACCGCGGCAAGCCTTTGCTGGAACTGCCAAGCTTTCGCCAGCGTGTAGTGAAAGCCGAGCTCGAGCTGATGGCGCTCGAGGTAACCAATCTGCGCGTGATTGCCGCCGCGCGTGACGGCGGCGCCCCGGGCGCGGAAAGCTCACTTTTGAAGGTGCGTGGCTCGGAGCTTCGCCAGGAACTCAGCGAGCTGACCCGGCGGGCGCTTGGCCCGGCGGCCGTCGCGTTCTTTCCCGACTTTCTCTATCGCGACGAACCGCTCGATGCGGCCTACGCCGAACGTGCGGCAGCCAGCGCCCAGTACTTCAACCGGCGCAAGCTTTCGATTTACGGCGGGGCCAACGAGATACAAAAAGGCATCGTCGCCAAAACCATTCTCGGCATGTAAGGGGACACCATGGATTTTGCTTTAACCGACGAGCAGCGCATGCTTGAAGAGACGCTGACCCGCCTGGTGGCGGACCGCGTCTCGCCGGAACAGCGACGCGCGCGGCTCCAGGCGCCCTCGCCCGGCGCCTCTTCGCTGTGGCAAACCTTCGCCGAGCTCGGCCTTCTGCACATGCCTTTCAGCGAAGAAGCCGGCGGACTTGGCGGCGATGGCACCGACCTGATGATCATCCTGCAGGCGCTTGGCCGGGGCTTGGTGCCGGAACCCTACCTGTTCGGGCTGGTGCTGCCGGGTACGCTCTTGGCGCTGACCGGCGATGATGCCCAGCGCGCGCGCTGGCTCGCGCCGCTGCTGGAGGGCGAACATCAGCTGGCGCTCGGCTGGCAGGAGATCGCCGCACGCTATGACGCCCAGGCCATTACTACCCAAGCACGTCAGAAAGAGGGTCAGTGGCATCTCAGCGGCCGCAAGGATCTGGTCGTGAACCTGGGCGCTGCTGCCGCCACACTGGTCACTGCAAAGCTCGAAAGCGGCAAGCTGGGGCTGTTCGTGGTGCCTGCGGGCACTCACGGCGCTCGCAGCTTTACCTATCAGACCATGGACGAGCAGCCCGCCGGGGATCTTACGCTCGAGGATGTCTTGCTTGCCCAGGAGCACTGCCTGAGCGAGGACGTGGAAAGCGCGCTCGACGAGGCGCTTGCCATTGGCCGCGCCGCGCTCTGCGCCCAGGCCATTGGCGCCATGGAATCCGCCTGCGACCAGACCCTTGCGTATCTGAAAGAGCGCAAGCAGTTCGGGGTGCCTCTGGCGACATTTCAGGCGCTGCAGCACCGCATGGTGGATATGCATCTGCACCTGGAGCAGTCCCGTTCCATGGCGATTCTGGCAGCCACCAGCCTGACGCTTGCAAATGATGAGCGCGACTACAGGGTCGCCGCGGCAAAAGCGTACTGCGGCGAGTCGGCGCGCTTTATCGCCGAACAGGCGATTCAACTGCACGGTGCCATGGGCATGACCGACGAGTGCCATGTGGCCGCCTACGCCAGGCATCTGATAATGTTCGATCACTACCTGGGCGATAGCGACTATCACCTGGAGCACGTCAGTGATCGACTCAGCGCCGCTTAAGGAGCGTTAAATGACTTCACAAACCGGTAACGTTGTCACCACCACTGATCTGGAAGGCGGCGTGGTGGAAGTGGCGATCAGCAGGCCAGACGTGCGCAATGCACTCAACGAGGAAACCGCCCTGGCACTCAATGAAGCGCTGGCGCGGGTGGCTGACGATCCCAGCGTGCGCTGCGTGATTCTGCGCGGTGAAGGCAGTGCGTTCTGCGCAGGCGCCGATCTTGCCGAGTTCGAGAAAGCCGACGCCCGGCCCGCCAGCGAGCGGCTGGCAACGCTATTCCTGCCTGCGCTGAAAAGTCTGATGGCCATGGAGAAACCGGTCATCGCCGCGGTCAGTGGTGCCGCGGCGGGCATCGGGGTCTCCTACGTACTGGCCAGCGATATGGTGGTCATGGGCCGCTCGGCCTACCTGAAACTCGCCTTCATCAATATCGGGCTGATCCCCGACGGCGGTGCCTGCTGGCATCTCGCAAGAAAGCTGGGCCACGCCCAGGCGTTCGAGATGGCAGCACTTGCCACGCCCATCGATGCCGAGCGCTGCCAGGCGCTGGGGCTTGCCAATCGTGTGGTAGAAGATGACGAGGTGGTGGCCCAGGCGCGTGAGCTTGCCCATCAATTGGTCGTGCAATCACCAAAGGCTCTGGCGGCAACCAAGCGTGCGCTGCGCGAGGCCGCCGGGCTTTCGCTGGATGACACCCTGCGTCTGGAAGGCGAACTTCAGGATCAATGCAAGGCCACCGACGATTTCAAGGCGCGCGTTGCGGCGTTTCGTCAAAGCCGGCGCAGGTGATCCAGAGCCTTTTGATAATCCGCCTTCAGCGTGGCCACTTCATCGGCCACGCTGCCGAGTGTATCGATGGCGCCCACGCCCTGACCCGCGCCCCAGATATCCCGCCAGGCCTTTGATTTGCTGCTCCCGCCGGAGCCGTAGCGCATCGCGCTCTTGTCACTTTCGGGCAGCGCGTCCGGGTCAAGCCCCGCCTGCTCGATGCTCTGGCGCAGATAGTTGCCGTGTACGCCGGTAAACAGATTGGTATAGACAATATCCGCCGCCGCCGCGTCCAGCACCATCTGCTTGTATTCGGGCTGAGCGCGGGCCTCCCGGGTTGCGATAAAGCGCGTGCCCATATACACGAGATCAGCTCCCAACGCGCGCGCCGCAGCAATCTGCTCGCCTTTGGTGATGGCGCCAGCAAGCACCAGAGGCCCGTCGAAGAACCGGCGCACCTCGGCCACGAAGGCAAACGGATTCAGCCGCCCGGCATGGCCGCCGGCGCCCTGGCATACCAGAATCAGGCCATCGACACCGGCATCCACCGCCTTTCTGGCGTGGCGCAGCGTGGTCACATCGTGAAATACAAGCCCGCCATAGCCATGCACCTGCTCGACCACCCGATTCGGCGCATGCAGGCTGGTAATCACCAGCGGCACCTCGAACTCGGCGCAGAGCGCCACATCGTGCTCGAGCCGGTCGTTGGTGGGGTGCACGATCTGATTCACCGCAAAAGGGGCTGCCGGGGCATCGGGATGCGCTTGATTGTACTGCGCCAGGTGCTGGGTGATCTGTGCAAGCCACTCGCGCAGCACCTCGGCCGGGCGGGCATTGAGGGCGGGAAACGCACCGATGATACCCGCCTGGCACTGGGCAATGACAAGCTCCGGGCCCGAGACGATGAACATGGGCGAGCCAATGACCGGCAGGTGCAGGGAAGCGGTAAGTTTATCCATCATGGGCATCTCGAGGGTCGAGGGTTCACTATCAGGCAGCAAAAGGCCCCTTGCGGGGCCTTGGTATCGAGCACTTTACAGCTTGCTCTCGAGCTCGGGCAGCAGCTCGAATAGATCGCCCACCAGCCCGTAATCTGCCACCTGGAAGATCGGCGCCTCGTCGTCCTTGTTGATTGCGACGATCACCTTGGAGTCCTTCATCCCCGCCAGGTGCTGAATCGCCCCGGAGATGCCCACGGCGATATACAGATCCGGGGCAACGATCTTGCCGGTCTGCCCCACCTGCATGTCGTTGGGTACGAAGCCTGCGTCCACCGCCGCGCGGGAGGCGCCCACCGCCGCGCCCAGCTTGTCGGCAATGCCGTCGAGCAGCTTGAAGTTGTCGCCATTGCCCATGCCGCGTCCGCCGGAGATCACGATCCTGGCGCCGCCAAGCTCCGGACGGTCGGATTGAGCAAGCTCTTCCTTGACGAACTGCGACTGGGCGTTTTCGACCACCGTATCGACAGTTTCAATCGCCGCGCTGCCGCTCTCGTTCACCGCGTCGAACGCCGTTGTACGCACGGTCATCACTTTCAGCGCATCGTCGCTTTTCACCGTGGCGATGGCGTTGCCGGCATAGATCGGGCGCTTGAAGGTATCGGCGCTGTCGATGGCCAGCACCTCGGAAATCTGACTGACATCCTTCAGCGCGGCAACCCGAGGCAGCACGTTCTTCCCCGTGGTGGAGGCGCTGGAGAGAATATGGGTGTAGTCGTCGGCCAGCGCCACGATCAGCGCGCTTAATGGCTCGGCGAGCTGATGGGCGTAGACGCTGTGATCGGCCAGACGTACACGGCTGACGCCCTCAAGCCTGGCGGCGGCGTCAGCTGCAGCTTGAACGCCTTCGCCGGCTATCAGCACGTCGATGTCACCGCCAATCTGCTGGGCGGCGGCCACGACGTGGGCGGTGGCGGCGGCAAGCTCGCCTTCATGAAGATCGGCAAGAACCAGAATGCTCATGGTATGGACTCCTTTTCAAAACGGGGAAGTGGTTGAAGCAGCCTTGGTTTAAAGCACTTTGGCTTCGTTCTTGAGCTTGTCGATCAGCTCATCCACCGAGGCCACCTTGACCCCACCCTTGCGCTCCGCCGGGGTTTCGACCTTCACCAGGCTCACTCTTGATGCCACCTCGACGCCGTAATCCGCCGGCGCCTTGGACTCCAGCGGCTTCTTCTTGGCCTTCATGATATCGGGAAGCTTGGCGTAACGCGGCTCGTTCAGGCGCAGGTCGGTGGTGACGATTGCAGGCAGCGTCAGCGCCACGGTCTGCAGGCCGCCGTCGATCTCGCGGGTCACGTTGACCTTGTCACCTTCAACCACCACTTCGGATGCAAAGGTGCCCTGAGGCATATTGGCCAGTGCAGCGAGCATCTGACCGGTCTGGTTGTTGTCGGTATCGATGGCCTGCTTGCCAAGGATCACAAGCTCGGGCTGCTCTTCTTCCACTACCTTGGCCAGCAGCTTGGCCACCGCCAGGGATTCGACACGTTCGTCAGTTTCGATATGAAGCGCCCGGTCAGCCCCGAGTGCAAGCGCGGTGCGCAGCTGCTCCTGAGCAGCCTTCGGGCCAATGGATACGGCGACCACTTCCGTGGCAGTGCCCTTCTCTTTAAGACGCACGGCTTCTTCCACGGCAATTTCGCAGAAGGGGTTCATGGCCATCTTGACGTTGGTCAGATCGACATCGCTGTGATCCGCCTTGACGCGAATCTTGACGTTGTAATCGATGACGCGCTTTACCGCGACGAGAATTTTCATAAGGCATGCTCCAGGCGATCAAGACGAGTATTCATATCGCTGACAGTGGTAACGCTCGTATTCATAATGTTTGTATGGACAAAGGGTTATATCGACAAAGTTTAATTTCGCATAGCAGAATGATATTTCAATTTGTAAAAATACAATAAAAAAACGCCGAACAAAGGTCAAGCGCTTCCTGTCGGCAGGCGGTTAAAATGGTGCCCACACGAACCAGACAGCCAGCAGTGGAATCGCGATTGCCAGAAATCGACCGTTCCATTGATAGCCAATCAGCGTCGCCCGGACCCCGGTAAAGCGCGACAGAATCAGCATCGATGCCGTCATGGGGGAAGACATGAGCGCCAGCGCCCAGCCCACCATCAGCGAGGCACCCACCATGGCCGGTGAAAGTCCTTCAATGCGTAGCGTGGGTAACAACCCCACCAGCAACGTCACGGTAACGATGGGGTTGACGCCCACCTGAGCGAGCCCCACTACCATCAGCATGGCAAGCACTGCGGTAAAGGTGCCTAGCGAATCCAGTACTGCCAGCAGTGGCGCCAGCTGCTGGGTATCGATCAGGCCCACACACAGGTGCCCCAAATAACCCGCCGCCCCCAGCACCACGATTTCGTTGGCACTGGGAGAAAGCAGCCAGGGCAGCTGACGATGCAACGCGCAGGCAGCGGCCGGCAGGCCTGCATAACCCAGTCTGCGCCGCTGCCAGGCAAGCCAGATCAGCGCCGCGGAGGGTGCGCCGAGCAGCGCAGCAATCGGCAGGCGTAGCGTCAGAAGCCACGCAATCGAGAAGACGAGAGCCACAATCCCTATCAGCAGCATGGCGAACTGCCCAAGCGGGCGCAGCGAAGGTGACGCGAGCTGAACACGATTGGCAGGAGGATGCGGCCCGGTAACGAAATCAACTGCCCAGCCCACCGCGAAAATCAGCCCAGCCGCGCCCAGAATAAACGGCGCGAGTTCCCACCAGGTGATCTGGGGCAGACTCGACAGCACGACGGCTACCCCAATACCCATGGGGGAAATCAGCGGCGCGAGGGCAAAACCTCGTAACAGGGCCAGCATCATGCGGCGGCGGCGCGCCTCGCGCACCCAGGTGCGCCCTTGGGCCGCCTCAAGCGTATTGCTTTTCTCGATCATGGCGGCAAACAGGTTGAGCACGCCGATGTTGAGGATAATCCCGAACAGCGCCGAGCCGAGGGATAGAATCGGATAGCGGCGGCTGGGAAGTTGCAGCAGCATGCTCTGCCCGCAGCGGCGCACCAGGCGCGAGCGATAGGCCGGCAGGCGCAGCATGCTAAGCGCCACTACAAAAGTGGCGAAGAAGGCAAATCGGCCACCGGCCTCAAACAGCAGCTGCCCAGGGGCGGGCGAGCGCCAGAGCGCGAGCAGTGTCAAAAGCCCGGCGGCTATCAGCAGCCCCCAGGCCATACGGCTTAGCTGCCCGGCCAGGGTAGCCAGGTAGCCTGCGAGCGCGGCAATGCCGATGCCTTGGGCGACACCACTGCCGACGACCAGGTGGATCAGCGTAGCACTCGTGACCAGCAGCAGTAGCGAAACCCGCAGGCGGGCCAGGGTCACTCGCGAAGCGCCCGCAGCTGCGCAATGGGCAACCCCTCAGGAGATTCGCTGCCCGGGCGGCGCTTGAACGAGCCTTCACCCATGGCGACAAGATTGCCTTGGGAGTCGACGATATCCGCGCTTGCCATGAAGATCTTGCGCCCACCGCCGCGCAACACGCCGGTTGCACGCAGTACGCCGTGCCTGGCCGGGCCCACGAAGGTGGTGCTGAGCGAGAGGGTGACGGCGCGCCGGGCGTTACCCGCCACCGGGCAGTAAAGCCCGGCCAGGCTCAGCGCGTTGTCCAGCATCGAGGCGAGCACCCCGCCGTGAACGTTGCCGCTGCGGTTCAGGTGCTTCTCGTCCAGTGCAAGCTCGACCACGGCGCGCGCCTCGCTCCACTCGACCACGTAAAAGCCCAGCAGGTCATTGAAACCACCGGGCTCATCGGTCTGATCGCCGGTTTGTGTCTCATCGGTCAAGCGCATCACTCGCTCTCCTGCTGGGCCAGATCCCGCAGCCGCCCCTTGAGAATCTTGCCGCTGGCGGTCGAAGGCAGCGCGTCCATGAGCACAATCTGCGTGGGACGTTTGTAAGGCGCCAGCCGCTCAGCGATAAAGGCTTTGAGTTCAGACATATCGATCTCCACGCCGGGCTCGCACTGCACGAATGCCACGACCTCCTCGTTTCCAGCAATCTGACGGCCTACCACGGCGGTAAGCGTGACCGCCGGGTGTTCGTTGATCACCGCCTCGACATCCGGCGGATAGATATTGAATCCCGAGCGAATGATCAGCTCTTTACTTCGCCCGACAATATACAGCTGGTCGTCGTGATCGATGCGCGCGATATCACCGGTATTGAGCCAGCCATCCTCGGTCAGGGTGACACGCGTGGCCTCGGGCTGGCGAAAGTAGCCTTTCATGATGTTGGGGCCGCGCACCCACAGCTCGCCCACTTCATCACCGGGCTGCTCGCTCGTGCCGCTATCGCCAAGCGGCTCCAGGCGGTACTCGAGTAGCGGCAGCACGCGGCCTACAGTACTGCTGGTGTGGCGGTCATCGATACGTGTCTGGCTGATGGTCGGGCTGGCTTCGGTAAGTCCATATCCATTGTGCAGGGTCAATCCGAACGTCGCCTCCACGCGGGTCTTGGTATCGCTGTCCAGGGGTGAGCCGCCAGCGGAAATATAGATAAGCTCCGGTGCCTCCAGCGCGCGCCGTTCGCGTTTCACGAACTCAAGCGCACGAGCGTACATGGCCGGCACACCTTGAAGCACGGTGATGCGTTCATCCTTGAGGGCGGCCAGCAGATGGGCGGCGTCAAAGCGCGGTACGGTATAAAGGCAGGCGCCGTTGTACAGCGAGCCCATGCACACCGAGGAGAGCCCGAACACGTGCGACATCGGCAGCACGCCGTATACCCGCTGGCCCTCGCTCAAGTGGCGCATGCCGCCGGAAATCGAAGCAATGTACAGGATGCCACGGTGAGTCAGCATGACGCCCTTGGGCGTGCCCGTGGTGCCCGAGGTATAGATCATCGCCGCCACTTGCTCGGCACCGCTTGCGTATACCGGCTCAGAGTCGGTTTCATACAGAGGCGAAATGGCCAGCCCGCCCAGCTGAGGGTGCTGGTAGCGGCCCGCCCCATGACGCTCGGCGTGCGCACACGCTTCCGGCGAGGCATCACAGGTATAGAACACCCGCCGGGGCAGGCAGTTACCTTGAATCAGGTCGACTTCCTGCGCGGAGAGGCGCGAATTGACGATCGCCACCCAGACATCCATTTCGCTGGCCGCCAGCAGCAGGACCACCAGGGCGCGGCAGTTTTCGCTCACCGTCATTATCCGGTCGCCGGGACGAATATCCATTCCCCGCAGCCAATCGCAAGCGGCGCATATCTCCTGACCAAGCTCTGCGTAACTCCAGCGCACGTTACCGTCGACGAGGGCGGGTTGATCAGCCAGGCGCTGAGCGTTCTCCAGCACCCGGGTGCTTAGCCGTTCGGGCAACTGGGCGATGAGTTCACTGGCCAGGTGCCCGAAGATCGCTTCATCCGGCGCCTGGTAGGTAACCGACAGGGCCATCAGGACGCCTCCCGCACCATGTTCCGGGCAATCACGATCTGCTGAATCTGTGTGGTGCCTTCATAGATACGGAACAGGCGCACGTCGCGGTAGAAACGCTCGACAGCATATTCGGACATGTAGCCCGCCCCGCCGTGCACCTGCACCGCACGGTCTGCCACTCGGCCCACCATCTCGGCGCAGAAGAGCTTGCAGCAGGAGGCCAGCGTCGAGACGTTTTCGCCGGCATCCTTGCGCCTTGCGGCATCCATCACCATGGTCTTGCCGGCGTAGGCTTCGGTCTTGCTGTCGGCGAGCATGGCCTGAATCAGCTGGTGCTCGGCCAGAGCCGCGCCAAACTGCTTGCGCTCCATGGTATAGCGCAGCGACTCCTCCACCAGACGCTCGGCCACCCCCACGCATACTGCCGAGATATGCAGCCGGCCGCGGTCGAGTACCTTCATGGCGGTCTTGAAGCCCTGCCCCTCCTTGCCGCCAATGATGTTCTCGGCCGGCACTCGGCAGTTCTCGAAAATGATGTCGCAGGTATGCGCCCCCTTCTGGCCCATCTTGTTATCCGCCGGGCCACGATGAAGCCCCGGCGTGTCGCCTTCCACGATAAATGCGGAGATACCGCCAGCGCCTTTATTATCCGGATCGGTACGCGCCATGACGGTATAGAGGTCGGCTTCAGGCCCGTTGGTGATGTAGCGCTTGGTGCCGTTCAGGATGTAGTGGTCGCCATCGCGCACCGCGGTGGTACGCAGGCTGGCCGCGTCGGAGCCGGAGTCGGGCTCGGTCAGGCAGAACGAGCTCAAGATCTCGCCAGTCGCCAGGCGCGGTACGTACTTGGCTTTCTGCTCCTCGGTGCCGTCAATCAGAATGCCCTGAGCGCCGATACCATTATTGGTGCCAAATACCGAGCGAAACGCCGGCGAGGTCTTGCCGATCTCCATGGCCACCAGCGCTTCTTCTTCCATGGTCAGGCCAAGGCCGCCGTACTCTTCGGGAATCGAGAGTCCGAAAAGGCCCATCTCTTTCATCTCGGCGAGAATCTCCGGCGGCACCGCGTCCTCTTCGGCAAGGCGCGCCTCGTTGGGAATCAGGCGCTCGCGAACGAAACGGGCAATGGTATCGACTAGCTGGCTGATCAGTTCGGGGTCACGAATCATGGCGGCTCCTGGCGGCAAGGAATGGTTATAATGGGTTGCGAACCGCTATGTTTCGCTTTGCGAAATCAGCGTCCACATTGCTTGTCAGGCACTTTTGCATAGCCTAGGATGGCAGTCAATAATCGGAATACCATTTTGCAATGCAAAACCATAACGTATAAAAGACATTAATGGCCGCGAGGATCCAGCGTATGGCGTTTGAATCGACCCCCTCTTCCTTTACCACACTCGGCATTGTAGGTACCGGCGCCATGGGCCGGGGTATCGCTCAGCTTGCCGCTCAGGCAGGGCTTGACGTCGTTCTCTTCGATGTCCAGCAGGGTGCTGTCAAAGAGGCGAAAGCCTTTATAGAAGGCTTGTGGCAGCGAAGCGCGGAAAAGCAGCGCATCACCGTTGAAAACGCTCAGCAATACAGCAAGCAATTACGCGAAGCCAATGCCCTGACCGAGCTTGCCGATTGCGATATCGTCGTTGAGGCCATCGTGGAAAAGCTTGAGGCCAAGCAGGGGCTTTTCAGCGAACTGGAAGGCATCGTGAGCGCGCAGGCAGTGCTTGCCACCAACACCTCGTCGCTTTCGGTCACGGCGATTGCCGCAGCCTGCCAGCATCCGGAACGCGTGATCGGCTTTCACTTCTTCAACCCCGTACCGCTGATGAAAATCGTCGAGGTCATTCCCGGCCTGCGCACGCACAGCGATGTTACCCGACGCGTTACTGCACTCGGTGAGGCCATGGGCCACTTTACGGCCCTGACCACCGATACCCCGGGGTTTCTGGTCAACCACGCCGGGCGTGCCTTTGGCACCGAAGCACTGCGTATTCTGGGCGAAAGCGTGGCCGACCCGGCCACCATCGACCGCATCATGGTGGATCAGGGCGGGTTTCGCATGGGGCCATTCACGCTGCTGGATCTGACCGGGCTGGATGTCTCCCATGCGGTGATGGAGTCCATCTACCACCAGTTTTACGAGGAACCGCGCTTTCGCCCCTCTCCGCTCACGCGCCAGCGTTTGAGCGCCAACCTGCTGGGCCGCAAGACCGGCGAGGGCTTCTACCGCTACGTGGATGGCCAGCAGCAGATGCCGGACGAGCCTGAAATTGCCTCGGTGTCAGCCTGCCCGGTGTGGATCAGCCAAGACGACCCGCAAAGCGCGAAGCTGCTCGCCGAACTCCTCGAAAGTGCTGGCTGGGCGCTGGAAAGTGATGACACACCCTCTGCCCAAGCGCTTTGCCTGCTGACGCCCTTTGGCGAAGATGCCACCGGCTGCGCCCTGCGTCAGGGCCTCGACGCCAGGCGGTGCGTCGCCGTGGACATGCTCGCCGGGCTCGAGAAGCGCCGCAGCTTGATGGGCACACCCATCACTCAACCTGAATACGTGCAAGCCGCCGCACACCTGCTCCACCACGACGGCACGCCGGTAAGCACCCTTTCGGACAGCAACGGCTTCGTTTTGCAGCGCATTACCGCGTGTATCGTCAATGTGGGCGCCGAGATCGCCCAGCAAGGCGTGGCCGACCCCGCCACCCTCGACCGCGCCGTGGAGCTTGGCCTGGGCTACCCCTTTGGGCCGCTGAAAATGGGTGACCACTACGGGGCGGCGCGCATCATGACGATCTTGAACAACCTGCTTGAGGCGACCGGCGACCCGCGCTACCGCCCAAGCCCCTGGCTACGCCGCCGTGCCGAGCTTTCGATGTCACTGACAGCGGCTTGATGACAACAAGGAGCCTTACATGCAAGACGCCTACATTTATGACGGTATTCGCACGCCCTTTGGCCGCCATGGCGGCAGCCTTGCCGCCATTCGCCCGGATGAGCTTCTGGGCCTGACGCTCAAAGCGCTGGTAGGGCGCAACCCGTTTGCCCTGGAAAGCTATGAAGAAGTGCTGGCCGGCTGTACCAACCAGGCCGGTGAAGATTCGCGCAACGTGGCCCGCCACGCTAGTCTGCTGGCCGGGCTGCCCATCGATGTGGCCGCGCAGACCGTCAACCGCCTGTGCGGCAGCGGCCTTTCGGCCATGATGGATGCCGCCCGCGCCGCGCGCCTGGATGAGGGCGAGCTGTTTCTGGCCGGCGGCGTGGAATCCATGTCCCGGGCGCCTTTCGTGCTGGGCAAGGCAGAGTCGCCCTACGCCCGCCACCAACCCATGTTCGATACCGTCATCGGCTCGCGCTTTCCCAACCCCTGGATTGCCCAGGAGTTCGGCAGCCACAGCATGCCGGAAACCGCTGACAACATAGCCCATGATCTGAACATCGGCCGCGAAGCAAGCGACGCCTTTGCCGCGCGCTCCCAGGCCCGCTACGCGAAAGCGCTGGCCGGCGGCTTTTTTGAGGGCGAAATAGTCGGCGTCGAAGTCCCACAGGGGCGCAAGCAGCCGCCGCTGCTGGTGGATAAGGATGAGCACCCGCGCCCTCAAAGTACCGAAGACAAGCTTGCCAAGCTGGGCGCGCTGTTCGAGGGCGGCGTGGTGACCGCCGGTAACGCTTCGGGCCTGAACGACGGCGCCGCGGCGCTGATCGTGGGGAGCAAGGCCGCTGGCGATAAGGTTGGCCTCACCCCGCGGGGGCGCATTGTGGCAAGTGCCGTCGCAGGCGTAGCCCCGCGTGTCATGGGGCTGGGCCCGGTACCCGCCTCGAAGAAAGCGTTGGCACGTGCGGGCCTTACGCTTGACCAGATGGACGTGATCGAGATCAACGAAGCGTTTGCGGTTCAGGTGCTGGGCTGCGTGCAGCAGCTTGGCCTTTCATCCGACGACAGCCGGTTGAATGCCAACGGTGGCGCCATTGCCATCGGCCATCCGCTGGGTGCATCCGGGGCTCGCCTGGCGCTCACGGCGCTTCGGCAACTGGAAGCCACCGGCGGGCGCTATGCGCTGGTCACCATGTGCATTGGCGTTGGGCAAGGCATTGCGACGATCATCGAGCGCCTGGACAGCTAACGCCTGTACACGGTGTTGTTCGTTGAAGGCGAAAACAGCTGCCCTGAAACAGGTATGCGATAATGGGCGCTATAAGTCACCTCTTGTTGGAAGATTGAATGCACCCCATCGACACTGAAGCCGATGATTCGCAACTACCCGGAAAAGATCGTAACTTCGTGACCGCGCTTGCGCGCGGTCTTGAGCTGTTGCGCGCCTTTGGCACGGGTGAAGAGTATCTGGGCAACGCCGAGCTTTCCAAACGCACGAGCATTCCCCGCCCCACGGTTTCCAGGCTGACCTACACACTGACCCAGCTGGGGTATCTTCAGCACAATACCCACCTGGAAAAATACCGTCTTGGCCCGGGCGTGCTGGCGCTTGGCTATCGTTTCCTGGCCAACATGGGGATTCGTGAGGTGGCCCGGCCGCATCTGCAGACGTTTGCCGACTCCACCGACTGCAACGTCAGCCTGGGCGGTGCGGACCGTCACGACATGGTGTATCTGGAAACCTGCCACGGCAGCGGCCCCTTGATAATTCGCCTGGATGTCGGCTCACGGTTGCCCATCGCCACGTCCGCCATCGGCCGTGCCTGGCTGTGCGGTCTACCCGCTCCCCGGCGCCAGCAGGTGCTTCAGGAGCTGGCAGCGTTTCATGGCAGCGACTGGCCTGCTCTGGAAAAGGGTATCCAGCGCAGCATGGAGGATTATGCCAAGCATGGCTTCTGCTTCTCTGAACAGGATTGGCAGCGTGACATCAGCGCCGTTGCCATGCCCCTGATTCTTGAAGATGGCGCAGAAATCATGGCGATCAACTGTGGCGGTTCCAGCCTGCGCCTGGACCATGACCGGCTGGTCAATAGCCTGGGCCCCCGGCTCAAGGAGGTCGCCTCTCAGATCAAGCAGGAGTTGGCGCCAAGGAGTCGATTGATCGGCTAACTCGCCACGGCAGCCTTTCCCTAACGCTTGTTTGAATGCATCATAGAGACTAATCGAGGAACAGGCGTATAGGAGCAGGGATGCCGAGCGAATGGATTACACGCCAGGATGACAAACTAGTACTACAGGGCGAGTGGACGCTTGCCCACTTCCCGCAGTTGAAAGACGCGGTGAAGCCCTATCTTGAAACCCAGGCAGAGACTATCTCGCTGGTGGATATCGAGCGCCTGGATACTGCCGGCGCCATGCTGGTCATCGATATCATTGGGCTTGAAAACGCGCAGACGGTCGATGACTGGGCAAGCGAGCTATCCAAGGAGCAGCAGGCGCTGCTGCTGCGCATTGCCGAGGCCATGGACGCACCCTTGGATGTCGAGAAGCAGCGTACCCGGCGTCTCACTGACAAGCTGGCGGATATCGGCGAGTACATGGCAGGCCTCTGGTCTCAGCAGCGCCAGCTGTTGGCCTTTATCGGTCTGGTGCTTGCCACCTTTTCGCAGACCCTGTTCAAACCGCGCCACTGGCGTTTGACCGCCACGGTAGCGCACATCCAGCAAAGCGGCCTTAACGCGGTACCTATCGTCATACTGCTGACCTTCATGGTCGGTGCGGTGGTGGCCTTTCTGGGCGCCACCGTGCTGGAAGACTTTGGTGCCACCGTTTATACCATCGATCTCGTGGCCTTTTCGTTTCTTCGTGAATTCGGTGTTCTGCTGGCGGCCATTCTGCTGGCAGGACGTACGGCCAGCGCCTTCACCGCGCAACTGGGGGCAATGAAGTCCAACGAAGAGATCGACGCTTTAAAGGCTCAGGGGCTCGACCCCATAGAGCTTCTGGTACTTCCCCGAGTAATGGCGCTGCTGGTCAGCCTGCCGCTGCTGGCGTTTATCGGTATGCTCAGCGGCCTGGTGGGCGGCGCGCTGGTCGCCGTACTATCGCTGGATATTTCTGTTGGTCAATTCATGACCACCCTGCAAAAAGATGTCTCGGTGGTGCACTTTCTGGTGGGCTTGAGCAAGGCGCCGGTATTCGCTTTCGTCATTGCCGTTATCGGCTGTCTGGAAGGCTTCAAGGTCAGCGGCAGCGCCCAGTCAGTAGGGGCACACACCACGTCAAGCGTGGTGCAATCCATTTTCATGGTGATCCTGATCGATGCGCTGGCGGCACTCTTTTTCATGGAGATGGGCTGGTGAGTACACAACATCCCCCAAACAGCCCGGCAACCGACGACGACTCATCGGCACCGGCCATCAAGGTGCGTGACCTGGAAAACCGCTTTGGCGATCATGTCGTGCATGAATCGCTGGATCTTGACCTGTTGAGCGGTGAAATACTCGGTGTGGTGGGCGGCTCTGGCACCGGTAAATCGGTACTGCTGCGCAGCATCGTGGGACTCAAGCGCCCCGATGCGGGTCAGATCGAGGTGCTGGGCAACAACTTGAGTGCACTGGACGATAAAGAGCGCAGCCAGATCGAGCGCCGCTTTGGCGTTCTGTTTCAGCAAGGGGCGCTGTTCAGCTCGCTCAACCTTCAGGAAAACGTGGCGCTGCCGCTGATCGAGCACGCCAAACTTGAAAGAGAGGATGCCGAGCGCATCGCCCGGGTGAAGCTTTCGCTGGTCGGCCTGGAGCCGGAAGCGGCCTTGCAGTATCCGGAGTCGCTTTCTGGCGGGATGATCAAGCGTGCCGCCCTCGCCCGCGCGCTGGCACTCGACCCGGACATCCTGTTTCTTGACGAACCCACGGCGGGCCTTGATCCGATCGGTGCGGCCGCCTTCGACCAGTTGCTGGTGACTCTGCGCGATGCACTGGGCTTTAGCGTGTTTCTGGTGACCCACGACCTGGATACGCTGTACGCCGCCTGCGATCGCGTCGCGGTGCTTTCGCAAAAGCGCGTGCTGGTGGTAGATACCATCGACAAGGTGGCCGACACCGACGACGAGTGGATTCGGGATTACTTTCACGGCCCCCGCGGCCGGGCGGCGGAACAGTCCGCCACCTCTTCAACGCCTCAGACAAGGAGTGAGTAGCACATGGAAACGCGCGCTCATCACGTTTTAATCGGCCTGTTTACGGTCATTACCGCTGTGGCCGCCCTGCTGTTTGCGCTCTGGATGAGCCAGGCCGCCGGCCAGCGCGATTATCAAGCCTATCGTATTCTGTTCGAACGCAGCGTCAGCGGTCTCTCGGAAGGCAGCACGGTTCAGTACAACGGTATCGAGGTGGGCGATGTCACCGAGCTTACCCTCAACCCTGCTGACCCTCGCCAGGTCATCGCCAGAATTCGTGTGGTGGAGGATGCCCCGGTCAAGATCGATACGCGGGCCAAGCTCGCGTTTGCCAGCATTACCGGCAGCATGTCGGTTCAACTCTACGGCGGCACGCCGGAAAGCCCGCGCCTGATCGACCAGACCGATGAAGACGCGCCGTTTATCAGCGCCGATCCATCCCCCATCGCCACGCTGTTCGAAGAGGGCGAAGAGCTGATCAAGAACGTCAGCGCCATCATGGAAAACGTCAACGAGCTGTTCAACGACGATAACCGCGAGCAGGCGGGCAATATCCTGACCAATGTAGCGCAGATTACCGAGATGATCGCCTCGCAGCAGCAGGCGCTGGATGACAACATGGCGCTGTTCGGCGACGTATCGCGCCAGGCAACCACCACCCTTGAAAGCATTGACGAGCTCAGCCGCGAAGCCAACCAGCTACTCAAGCAAGATGGGCAGCAGGTCATGCAGAGCGCCGCCGACGCCAGCCGCGATGTGGCCCGCGCCGCCCAGCGCATGGAGCAGTTGATCGAGCAGAACGCCGGCGCCGTCGAAAGCACGCTACAGGGTACCCGTGACATTGCGCCGGCGCTGTCTGCACTGCGCTCCACGCTCAATACGCTTGACCGCATTACCCGCCAGCTGGAAGAGAGCCCCAGAGATTTTTTATTGGGCCGTGATCAAGTAGAGGAGTTTCGTCCATGACAGTACGCCACCTTGCCATTTCGTTGACGTCGCTTGCGCTCATGCTGAGCGCGGGCTGCTCGATACTGCCTGAAAACGATCCGCCGACGCTATATCGCCTGCCCGCATCCGAGGCCGCCGCTTCGACTATCTCAAGCCAAGCGAGCGCCGGACAATCGGCCACAAGGCGTTTGGGGATCGCCGCCCCCGAGGCGGGCTACCTGTTAAGCAGCAGTCGAATCGTGGTCTACCCCGAGAACACTCGGGTGAATGTCTATGAAGGCGCCCGCTGGCATGAGGACACGCCGGATCTCATACAGGCACGGCTGATCGATGGGCTTCAGCAGAGCGGCCTGTATACCAGCGTAGGCAGCGACCATTTGCCATCGGATCTTTTGCTGCTAAGTGAGCTGCGCCACTTTCAGAGCGTGTATGAAAACGGCCGGCCAAGCGCGGTCATTCAACTGGATGTACAGCTGGTGGAAGCCGATTCCCGCGCCAGTATCGGCTCGCAGAGTTTTCGTACCTCGAGCCAAGCGGCAGACGTCGAGATACCCGCCGTGGTCGATGCCTTCGGGCGCGCCAGCGATACCCTGGTCGAGCAGTTGACCGCGTGGCTCTCAAAGCAGCGTACCGACGTTGAACCACGCAATTAAAGCACGCGACTAGGACACGCTCGCTTTCCTGGCCTGCTCTCGTGGGTCGCGCGGATAGTAGCGTTCGGGCTGGTTTTCAAGGTGAGTGAAAAAGCGCGTGTCCTTATAGGGCATTTTCATGAATCCGGATACGCCAAGCCCTTCTATTTGGCACACGGCCGCCAGGATACTGGCCAGAAGTGCGCGAAATTCCTGCTCTTTTGCCGGGTCCAGCAGGCGATAGTAGGTGTGAATCTTGAGGTGCTGGGGCAGCGCTTCGAAGATGATCATCCCGGTATGGTGAATGTCGTTGAGCGCCTGTAGCCCGCGCATGATGGCCGCGGGTAGTATCAACAGCTCCTCCGGGTCGGGTCCATCCTCGAAGTAGCTATGCTGCCGGGTGCGATTTTCAAGCTCGGGCATGGCGCTCAGCTCGTAGCCGATGGCCATGGCGGCGTCGGGAATGAAAGCATCCTCGAGTGAGGCGCGCTCCAGATGCAGGGTTTGCCGGGCGTTGAACAGGCAACTCTTGAAGACTCCCTGGCGGTGAATGGCCCGGGCCAGATGCACCATATTGTTGACGGCTTCGATGAAGGCAGGCTTCAGGTCCGGGTCGTGCAGGTTGAGCGATGAGTCGATATACACGCCGTCGCGCTCCCAGCGTACCGCCAGGCCACCGACCACCGGATATTTGCCCAGCCGGCTGACCGAGGCCAGAAAGGCCTTTTCGGTTTCGCCCATGCCCTGCATGAACTGCTTGTAGTAGCGGTCAAGCTGCACGTCGTTGACCTCGTTCAAGGTTTCCTGGACGTTGGCTTCTCTCAAGAACGCCTTGCGCGAGCTGTACACCACCGTATCGATTTCCTGGCGGGCCGAGCGTGACCATACCGGCACCAGCGGCGATTGCGGTGCCGCTGGCAGGTCGATCATGACGACGCGAGCCATGCGCGGCATGGCGTCGAGAAAGTAGTCCCCCGCACGGCGCCGCACCTCGGGGTCGGGGCTCAGCATGCCGTCCAACGTGCGGGCAAACTCCATGGGCAGGCCAAGCGAGCTTGCCGGGATGGCCCGGTGGCCAAACCGGCAGGACTGTGCCGAGGCCAGCGCATAGAGTGTGCCTGCCACGCCCTGTTCATCGAAACGCGGCGAAGAGAGCGCACCGTTGAGCTGCTCTTCGCCGATAAAGTACACATCGCCCAGCCGTGCATTGGTCTGCTGCAGGTTATCGGACATCAGCTCCATCACATTGGCGCCGACGAACTGCAGCCGGGCATCTAGCTGAGCAAATACCGAAGAGCCCCAATCGATCAGCGCCACCGATTCCGTTGGCGGGTCGAAGACCAGGTTGGAGGGCTTGATATCACCATGCACCACGGGGCGCGCATTGGGGCCGGTTTCCTGGCGCAGCGCGATGAGCAGCTCGGCGAGCTGACGGGCAATATGCACGACCAGCCGGGGCGACAGGCGCCCGTGTTTCAACGATATCTGCTCGAGGTTCCAGCCAGGGGCGCGCTCCATTACCAGAATCGACTGCCCGCGGGCGCGCTGATAGGTAATCAGCTGGGGGATGCGCGGGTGCGAGACCTGATCCAGCATGAACGCCTCCTCCTCGAGACGCTCCTGCAGGTGGGTGGGCAGCGTGATACGCGAGAACTTGAAGACATAGTGGGAGTTTGCCCCGTCAGCCTGGCGGTGCGCTGTGGCGCTTCCGGCGAACACGAAGCCGTAGGCGCCCTTGCCGATCAGCTCGATGTCTCGATACCCCAGCTGGGTGAGCTGCGCCTGGCACAGCGCCACCCAGTCCTTCAGTTTTCGCGCATCGTGGTGGCTCAGCAGGTAGACCGACTGCTCTTCAGGAATATAGAACTGCTGCAGAGGCGCCTGGGACATACTGGTCAGGCCAGGTGTAGCAGCATGGTTTCCGGCGCCTCCAGGAAACCTTTCCAGCTGTTGCAGAACCGGGCGATGGTCCCGCCATCGATAAAGCGGTGATCGCCGGCCCAGGTAATCGTCATGATGGCGCGCCGCTGGACCGCGCCCTCGGCATCAAAGCGCGGCAGCCACTGAGTCTTGCCGATGGCCACGATGGCCGCTTCCGGCGCATTGATGATCGGGGCGGCGTATGTGCCGCCAAGCGCGCCGATATTCGAGATGCTGATGGTGCCGCCCTTGAGATCAGCCTGATCTACCCGCCCTTCCCGGGCGGCGGCGGTCAGGCGGCCGACTTCCCGGGCAAGCGCCAGAAGCGACAGGCGCTCCACCCCTTTGACATTGGGCACCAAAAGCCCCGCCTGACTATCCACCGCCATTCCCACGTTGCACTGTGGGTAGTAGTGAAGCTCGTCGCCCGCTTCATTGAGCTGAGCGTTGAGAATGGGGGTTTCGGCAACGGCCAGCGCTAACGCCTTCATGAAGAACGGCATCAGCGTGAGCCGTTCGCCCTGGGCGTCGGCCAGGGGCTTCAAGCGCTCGCGCAGTGCCAGAAGCTCGGTAACATCGATCTCTTCACCGTAGTGAAAGTGTGGAATGGTGGTTGCCGACGCCACCATCCGCCTGGCCATGACCGCGCGCACGCCTCGCAAGGGTTCGATACGCGGTGCACTATCCGCGTGAGGGTGTCGGGCCTGAGGTGCAGGCGCGCCAGACGCAGAAGCCGTCGTACCCTGCTCCAGGTGGGCCAGCACGTCCTCTTTCAACACCCGCCCTGCCTTGCCGCTGCCCGCAATGGCATTGAGTGCAAGGCCATGCTCGCGAACCAGACGACGCACGGCCGGGCTTGCCGGCACTTTACCCTGCGTACGCTCGCTGGGCTGAGAAGTTGTTGCGTCTTCCACCGGCGAGGAAAGCGCAGCTGCTGGTGCTTGCGCGTCAGTGCTTGAAGCGACGGCTTCATCCGTCGTATCTTCGCTTCCTTCACCTTCTGCCTGGTAGGCGTATAGTGGCGCGTGTACCTTGGCAATCTTGCCCTGGGGCACATAAAGTCTTGTCACCACGCCGGCTTCTGGAGCGGTAATTTCCACCAAGGCCTTGTCAGTCATCACCTCGACGATCGGCTGGTCCTCTTCGATGGTATCGCCTTCTGCCACACGCCACTCGACCACTTCGCACTCGACGATGCCTTCGCCGATGTCCGGTAGTTTGAAATCGCTCATTGTTGTTCTCCTGGCGCTAGAAATTAACGCTTTCGCGAATCGCTTCAAAAATTTTCAGGTGATCGGGCAGGTACTCTTTTTCCAATGCCAGTGGAAAAGGCGTATCCAGCCCGGTAACCCGCCTGATCGGCGATTCCAGATAGAGAAAACAACGCTCTTGAACGGTCGCCGCAATTTCACCGGCAAAGCCGCCGGTCAGCGGCGCTTCATGGCTCACTACCAGACGCCCCGTCTTGAGCACGGATTCGACAACGGTGTCGGCATCCCAGGGCAGCAACGAGCGCAGGTCGATCACCTCACAGGCAATGCCCTGCTCTTCGGCAAGCTCCACCGCCTTGCCGATCACTTCCATCTGCGCGCCCCAGCCCACCAGGGTGATATCGCTGCCCTCCTTGATCACTTCGGCCTCGCCTATCTGAAGCTGGTAATCGTCTTCAGGCACCTCGCCGACGGCGGCGCGATATAGGCGCTTGGGCTCTAGAAACAGCACCGGGTCCGGGTCGCGAATGGCGGCCAGCAAAAGTCCTTTCGCCTGGTAGGGGTTGCGCGGCACAACGACTTTCAGGCCCGGCGTATGAGTGAAGTAGGCTTCCGGCGACTGGGAGTGGTAAAGCCCGCCGGCGATGCCGCCGCCGTAAGGCGTACGAATGGTCAGCCCGCCCACGTTGAACAGATCCCCCGAGCGGTAGCGGTACTTGGCGGTTTCGTTGACGATCTGATCAAACGCCGGAAAGATGTAGTCGGCAAACTGGATTTCCGCCACCGGCACCGACCCCTGGGCGGCGAGCCCGTTGGCAAAACCGATGATGCCCTGCTCGACCAGTGGGGTATTGAAACAGCGTGCCTTGCCGTACTTTTCCTGCAAATGACTTGTCGCCCGAAAGACGCCGCCAAAGATACCCACGTCTTCGCCGAAGCAGATGACCTTTTCATCTTCGGCCATGGCGATATCCAGCGCGTTATTGATCGCCTGCAGCATGTTCATGGTCGCCATGTTACGCATCTCCCTGCGCGTCGTTTGCGGTATCTACGTCAAGGTCGAGTGAGCGCGCGCCGCGCGGATAGGCCTCTGGATAGCGGCGGATATGCTTTTTCAGCTGGTCAAACTGGCGCTGAAGCTCTGGAGTGACGTCCGCGTAGACATCGCTTACCAGACTCTCGAGCGGCGGCGCCGTGCGCTTTTCGGCGCGCTTCATGGTATCCAGCACCTCCTGACGCCGCGTCTCCTGCTCGCGGGTTTCCTCCTCCTCGCTCCACCAACCTTTCTTCAACAACCACTTTTGCATGCGCAGCACCGGGTCCTTGAGCCGCCAGGTCTCCTCTTCGCTTTTCAACCGGTATCCGGACGGGTCGTCCGAGGAGGAGTGTGCCGCCAGACGGTAGGTCATGGCTTCGATCAGCACGGGCTGGTTCTGCTCAACCGCAATCTTGCGCGCCTGACGGGTAGCTTCAAACACGGCGAGCACATCGTTGCCGTCTACCCGAATAACGTGCATGTGATAGCCAAAGGCGCGCGGGGCGATACCGTCGGCGGCAAACTGCTCGACAGCGGGTGTGGAGATGGCGTAGCCGTTGTTGCGACAGAAGAAGATGACCGGCACCTTGTGTACCGAGGCCATGTTCAAGGCGGCGTGGAAGTCGCCTTCCGAGGCCGCACCTTCGCCAAAGAAGGTCAGCGTGCAGAGGCCGTCGCCGGCCAGTTTCTGGCCGTAGGCGTAGCCTGTGGCCTGGGGGATCTGGGTCGCCAGCGGCGAGGAAATGGTCATGTAGTGGAGCTTGCGCGAGCCGTAGTGAACCGGCATCTGGCGGCCCTTGCCGTAATCCAGCTCGTTGCCGAACAGCTGATTCATGAACTCGTCGATGGAGAAGCCGCGATACATCAGCGCGCCCTGCTCACGATACTGCGCCATGATCATGTCGGCATCGTCCAGCGCGGCAGCTGCACCAATCACGGCGGCTTCCTCACCGACACACTGCATGTAGAAACTGAGTCGCCCCTGGCGCTGGGCGGCCATCATGCGCTCATCGAGAATGCGCGTGGCCAGCATTGCCTGATAGAGCCTGCGCGCGTGGTCACGCTCAAGGGCGGGCTCGCTGGCGCCACTGTAGAGCTCGCCTTCGGCATCCAGCAGGCTGAAGGTGTCGATCGAAAACTCATCACCGGTCATGAAGGCCGGCTGGTGCACGTGGTTCGTCATCATTATTATCCTTGTTTTACCCCTTTTGAGGGCAGTGTTGTTGGTGTTGACCAATTTCGCCAGTGGATTTATCTGACGAGGGTCAACGCAACTACTGCGACAGTAACGCAGCACAAGGACTTTAGGGATACCACTTAAGACGAAGAGAGACGCTGCCGCCAGCGGGTCTGCATGCTATCGAACAGGCTGTCCAGGGTCAGCGCGAGCAGCGCAATAATCAGGGCGCCCTGCACGACGTAGGCCATGTTGCCATTGATGATACCGGCAATGATCGGGTCGCCCAGGTTGCTGGCGCCTACCGTGGCACCCAGCGCCGCGGTGGCAATATTGATGGTCACCGAGGTACGGATACCGGCCAGGATGACCGGCGCGGCCAGAGGCAGCTCCACCTGATAGAGAATCTGGGCGGGGGTCATGCCCATGGCGCGGGCGGACATCTTGATATCGGCATCGACCTCCTGCAGGCCCGCCAGGGTGTTGCGCACGATGGGTAAAAGTCCGTAAAGCATCAGTGCCATGATGATCGGCAGCGTACCGAACCCAAGTACCGGCACGGCCAGCGCCAGCACCGCTACCGGTGGAAAGGTCTGCCCCAGCGACGCCAGCTGAGCTACCAGCGGTAGAAAGTCGCGACCTCTTTTACGGGTTACAGCAATGCCTGCAGCTACACCCACCGCAATAGTGACCACCGCGGCAACGCCCACCACCAGCAGATGGCGGCTCAGCAGCGCATAAAACGGAGCGCGCTGATAAATGACCTGCCGGGCATCCGGCTCCAGCCAGCGAAAAAGCGCGTCGGCATAGGGAATACCCGCTACGCAGATACACAGCAGTACGCCCCAGAACAGCGGGCGCATCCAGAGGTGATCTTGCGTGACGTGCACGCCGCCAGCAGAGCGGCGAGTTGCGCTATGCGTCACGCGTAGCCCCTTTTTCCAGCTGCGCTTCTTTCACCACCCTGCGCAGTGACAGCTCCCCAATGGGTACATCGTGCTGATCAACCACGGTGAGGCGGTCGGTGTGGTCGCGCAGCATGACGGAAAGCGCCTGGCGCAGGGAGCAGTCGGCCGCAATGCGGTACTGGGACGGTAGTGTTGGCCCAAGCGAGGACATATGATCCTTCACCCGACTGAGTGCCGCCTGCTTCAGACCGCGCTCGAGTCCGCCCAGCAGTGACTCGACAAACGGGTCCTTGGGGCGCTGAAGCAGCGCAAGCGGGGTCCCCTGCTGTACGATCTGGCCGTCGCGCATGACTACCAGGTGATCGGCAAGCTTCAGCGCTTCATCCATATCGTGTGTCACGAAGACCACCGTTTTATGTAGCCGCGCCTGAAGCCCAGCAAGCTCATCCTGAAGCTTGACGCGGGTAATCGGGTCAAGCGCCCCGAAGGGTTCGTCCATCAGCAGGATATCCGGGTCGGCCGCCAGGGCTCGTGCCACCCCCACCCGCTGCGCCTGGCCGCCGGACAGCTGATGCGGGTACTTATGGGCAAACTCTTCGATGGGCAGGCCCAGAAGGCCCATCAACTCTTCCACTCGGGCTTGAACGTCCTCTGCCGACCACTTTAAAAGTCTGGGCACCAAGCCGATATTGCGAGCCACCGTCCAGTGAGGAAATAGCCCGGTGCTCTGGATGACATAGCCGATCCGGCGGCGCAGCTTCACCGGGTCGTACGCTTCAATGGCTTGACCGTCTAAAATGATATCTCCGCTGCTACGCTCGATCAGGCGATTGATCATGCGCAGCGTAGTGGATTTACCACACCCGGAAGTGCCCACCAGCGCACAGAACTTGCCATTGGGCACTTTGAGGCTGATGGCATCCACGGCGGTCTCATCACCAAACCGTTTGGATACCTGGGAAAGCTCGATCATTGAACGCCTCCAGGGCGCAGCGCTTCTGCCAGGGCGCCGAGCGCGGCATCCACCAGTAGCGCCAGTATGAGAATAGGCAGCGCACCGAGCAGTACCATGTCCATGGCCGCCTGCCCAAGCCCCTGAAAGATGAAAGTACCCAGGCCGCCGGCACCAATCAACGCGGCCACCGCGGTCAGGCCAATTGCCTGAACGGTAGTGATACGCACGCCTTCAAGCAGCACCGGCAGCGCCAGCGGCAGGCGCACCTGCCAGAACCGCTGGCTTGCACGCATGCCCATGGCGCTTGCCGCTTCGAGAGTATCAGCGCTGACTTCTTCAAGGGCGATATAGGTATTGCGTACCATGGGCAGCAGACTGTAAGCGACCAGTGCAATCAGCGCTGGCGTATTGCCGATGCCGCTCACGCCCAGCTTTGCAAGCACCGGCACGTTGGCCGAGAGCCAGGCAAGCGGCGCCAGCAACAGGCCAAAGAGCGCCAGGCTCGGAATGGTCTGCAGGAAATTGAGTATTGCAAAAGCCCCCTTCTGGAGCCGTGCGTAGCGCCGCATCAGCAGCGCCAGCAGCGTTCCCAGCACCACACTGATACTCACCGCCACGCTTACCAGCACCACATGCTGGCCTACTGCGCGGATCAGTTGCTGGTCGCGGGCGCGGTACTCCTGCACCAGCGCCAGATCACCAAGCCACAGCCAGGCGCACAGCCACCAGAGAAGCCCTACGCCTGCAAGAATCAGCATCGGCCAGAGGCGGGTCAGTGCAAGACGCAAGCGCAGCTCGATCAGACACAGCAGCAGAACGAACAGCACGACCCAGTAGCCCGCCCCGATACCAAGACGCGCCTGAGGCAGCGCCGGATCGATCAGAAAGTGCCCGGCCACCATCAGGCCAAAGGGCATCAGTGCCAGTATCAGTACCACCACACCCAGCGCCGCCGAGTAGTTGGTGGGGTTTGGCCTGAAGGCCAGCGCGCCCAGTGCCAGTACCAGCAGCGAGGCCAGCAGCGCGCCGGGCCAGCCCAGCGCCTCCATCACCCCCGCCCCGGTGCCTTGAACAATACGGTTGGGGGCCATGCTTACCGCATCGAGCCCCCAGATCGCTGCCAGCATTACCGCACTTAAACTGACCAGAACGACATTAGGGTAACTGCCCCGCCCCAACCTGGGCGCGGGTAGCGCATCCAGCAGCGACATTAATTAGTCATCCAGGCTATCGAGATAATCGCTGGCCACCTGATCAGCCGAAAGGCCGTTAACGGCAACGTTTGCGTTGAGTTCCTGCAGCGTGACTTCGTCAAGGCTTGTGAAAACCTTTTCAAGCAGCGGCGCCATATCCGGGTAAGCGTCAAGCACGCTCTCACGCACTACCGGCGCCGGCTGGTAAACGGGCTGTACGCCTTTGGTGTCTTCAAGCACCAGCAGGCCCAGCGCGCTCAGCCCGCCGTCGGTGCCGTAGGTCATGGCGCCGTTGACACCGCTGGTCTGCTGAGCGGCGGCGCGCATGGTCGCCGCCGTATTGCCACCGGAAAGCACCAGCAGCTGATCATCGCTCAGCTCGAACCCGTAGGCCTGCTGAAACGCGGGCAATGCCTGGGCGGATTCGACAAACTCGGCACTGGCCGCAAACTTGAACTCGCCGCCCTCGGCGATATAGGCCGCCAGGTCGTCCAGCGTTTTCAGGTCATGCTCACTGGCCACATCCTGGCGGATGCTCATCGCCCAGGTGTTGTTGGCACTGGCAGGCGCAAGCCAGACAAGGCCATCTTCGGCGTCCTTGTCGCGCGCCGTCTGATAGGCCTGCTCAGCATTTTTCCATACGTCGCTATCGGCCATATCGTGGAAAAAAGCGCCGTTACCGGTGTATTCGGGATAGATATCGATTTCACCTGCACTCAGCGCGGTACGCACCACATTGGTGGCGCCAAGCTGCAAGCGGTCTTCGGTAGGAATGCCGTTGCGCTCCAGCGTTTGAATGATCAGCTCGCCAAGCACTGCGCCTTCGGTATCAATCTTGGAGGCGACCACGACGGGGTCGTTGGCATTCGCAGCCGACAGTGTAAGCAGCGACAGACTGACGGCAGTGAGTAGCGGTTTCAGCGTAAAGCGCATCTTGGCAATCCTTTCGTAGACGTCTTTTATTGAGCATTGGTCAGGCGTTATACAGCGGACGCTGGCGCCCGCTGTATATAAACCTCAGTATAAGAGGCATTCGAGGGGTTACCAGACGCCGCCCCCAGCGCCTGACAATCGCACACTTACTGGGGTGATTCGATAACCCAGGTCGTCCCCTCTCTCGAGTCCTTGAGGATAATGCCGAGTGCAGCCAGCTCGTCGCGTATTGCATCTGCCCGAGCAAAATCCTTATCCGCCTTCGCCGCCTTGCGTTGCGCAATCTTCTCCTCGATTGCCGCCTCGTCAAGCGCAACTCCCTGCTGCTGGGAGCCTTTCAAGAACGTTTGGGCGGATTGCTGAAGCAGGCCCAGCACATCCGCCAGTTGGCGCAATTCGGCCGCCAAGGCGGGCGCGTTTTCCGGTGTGTCGCTCTTGGCCCGGTTCACTTCCCGTGCCAGGTCAAACAGTACGGCTAGCGCTTCGGGCGTGTTGAAGTCATCATCCATGGCCGTGGTAAAACGCTCGCGATAGGCGCTTGCCGCTTCTATCTGAGCAGGCACGGCCTCGACGCCGTCGAGAGCGGTATAAAGGCGCGTCAGCGATTTACGCGCCTCGACCAGGGAATCCACCGAGTAGTTGATGGCGCTACGGTAGTGGCTTGCCACCAGCAGATAGCGCACCACTTCCGGGTCGTGCTCCGCCAGCACGTCACGAATGGTGAAGAAGTTGCCCAGGGATTTGGACATCTTCTCCTGGTTCACGCGTACTGCGCCGGCATGCATCCAGGTGTTGACGTAGGTCTTGCCCGTGGCAGCTTCCGACTGGGCGATCTCGTTTTCATGGTGCGGAAAGGTCAGATCGGGCCCGCCGCCATGAATATCAAAGGTTTCGCCCAGGCAGCAGGTCGACATCGCCGAGCACTCGATATGCCAGCCGGGGCGGCCGTTACCCCAGGGCGAGGGCCAATGAGCCTCACCCGGTTTGGCCGCTTTCCAGAGCACGAAATCGAGCGGATCCTCTTTATGGACGTCTACCTCTACCCGTGCGCCCGAGCGCATGTCGTCCAGCTGGCGGTTGTTGAGCTTGCCGTAGCCTGTGAACCTGCGCACTCGGTAATACACATCACCATTATCGGCCGGGTAGGCAAAACCTTTATCGATCAGGGTTTCGATCATGGCCACGATATCGCCGATATGCCCCGTTGCACGGGGCTCCTGGCTAGGCGGCAACACGCCAAGGCGCGCTTCGTCTTCGTGCATGGCCGCGATCATGCGCTCGGTGAGTGCCGTGATGCTTTCACCGTTCTCATCGGCACGCTTCAATATCTTGTCGTCGATATCGGTGATATTGCGCACATAGGTGACGTCATAGCCGCGGTGACGCAGGTAGCGGGTAATCACGTCGAACGCCACCATGACGCGGGCGTGGCCAAGGTGACAATAGTCATACACCGTCATGCCGCAGACATACATGCTCACCTTACCCGCGACCAGCGGCGTAAACGGTTCCTTGCGACGTGTCAGCGTATTGTAAATTTGCATATGACGATTCCTTAACCCTTCTGTTTGATTTTCGCCCAGCTGTCTTTCAATCCTACGGTACGGTTGAACACCAGTTGACCCGGCTTGGACAGATGACGATCAGCGCAGAAGTACCCCATGCGCTCGAACTGGAAGCGGTCTTCCGGCGCGGCGTCGGCAAGGCTCGGCTCGCCGATGGCCTGGCAGATGACCAGAGATTCCGTGTTCAGGTGCTCAAGGAAATCGACATCCTTGTCACGATCCGGCTGCTCGACCATGAACAGGTTGTCGTACAGACGTACTTCCATGGGCACACCATGAGCAGCACTGACCCAGTGCACAACGCCTTTTACCTTGCGCCCTTCCGGGTTCTTGCCAAGGGTGTCGAAATCCACCGAGCAGCGCAGCTCGACCACCTCGCCAGCATCGTCCTTGATCACTTCATCACAGCGGATGACGTAACTGTTGCGCAGGCGCACTTCCTTGCCCGGCGCCAGGCGGAAGAACTTCTTGGGAGCATCTTCCATGAAGTCGTCCTGGTCGATGTACAGCTCGCGACCAAACGGCACCTTGCGCATCGCCATATCGTCACGGGCGGGGTGACCCGGCACGTCGTACACCTCTTCGTGATCTTCGGCCACGTTGGTCAGCACGACCTTGAGCGGTTTCAGCACGCACATGGCGCGCGGCGCGTTATCTTCAAGGTCCGAGCGAATCGCGTGGGTCAGCATGGCGATATCGACAAGCCCACCATCGGCCCGAGTCACGCCGATCATTTCGCAGAACTTGCGAATCGAGGCCGGCGTATAGCCGCGGCGGCGCATGCCGGAAATGGTCGGCATACGCGGGTCGTCCCAACCTTCTACAATCTGCTCATCGACCAGCAGCTTGAGCTTACGCTTGGAGGTCAGCGTGTAGTCGAGATTCAGGCGGGCAAACTCGATCTGGCGCGGCTTGCTCGGCACCGGCAGATTGTTCAAGAACCACTCGTAAAGCGGGCGGTGGTCTTCAAACTCAAGGGTGCAGATCGAGTGCGTAATACCTTCGATGGCATCGGACTGACCGTGAGTGAAGTCGTAGGAGGGATAGATCTTCCACTTGTCGCCGGTCTGGTGATGGCTTGCGTGACGAATGCGATAAAGGATGGGGTCGCGCAAGTTGATATTGGGCGAGGCCATATCGATCTTGGCGCGCAGCACTTTTTCACTCTCGCCAAACTCACCCAGACTCATGCGCTCCAGCAAATCCAGATTTTCTTCGACGCTGCGTTCGCGGTAAGGGCTTGGCTTGCCCGGCGCCGTCAGCGTGCCGCGGTATTCGCGAATCTCGTCCGGGGAAAGATCATCCACGTAGGCCTTGCCTTCGCGAATCAGGTGCTGCGCCCAGGCGTAGAGCTGGTCGAAGTAATCAGAGGCGAAGCGCACCGGGCCTGCCCAGTTGAAGCCCAGCCAGCTGACGTCTTCCTTGATCGCATCGATATACGCCTGCTCTTCCTTCGCCGGATTGGTGTCGTCAAAACGCAGATGACACTCGCCACCCATCTGCTCCGCCAACCCGAAGTTCAGACAGATCGACTTGGCATGGCCGATATGCAGAAAGCCGTTGGGCTCTGGAGGGAAACGCGTCACGATTTTAGTGACCTGGCCGCCCTCGATCTCGTCGCGTACTTGGTTGCGAATGAAGTTCGGCGCTGGGGTGGTCTCGTTGGTCATGGTGGTGTTGAAAACCTCGTGGTGGATGGCGTGCCGGGCAACCAAAGCCTACGCTTATGGGTTAGCGCTTCGCGGTGCCGAGCAAAACCGCTATTATAGCGTGACGCCGATGCACAGCGCCAAGGCGAACGCCTTTATTGAACAGGAATTTATCTATGATCGTATTACAGACGAACTTCGGTGACATCACCATCGCGCTCAATCATGAAAAAGCCCCGGCAACTGCGGCCAACTTTGAGCAGTACGTAAAGGAAGGATTCTACGATGGCACCCTGTTTCACCGGGTCATTGACGGATTCATGGTACAAGGCGGCGGCTTTGATCAGGATTTCAACCAGAAGCCGACCCGCGACCCGGTCGAGAACGAAGCCGATAACGGTCTGAAAAACACCGTGGGCACGCTCGCCATGGCGCGCACCCAGGACCCGCACTCCGCGACCGCCCAGTTCTTCATCAACGTGGGCGACAACAGCTTCCTTGACCACAGCGGCAAGAGCCTGCAGGGCTGGGGCTATGCGGTATTTGGCGAAGTGGTTGAAGGCATGGACGTGGTCAACACCATCAAGGCCGTCAGCACTACCCGTCGCGGCATGCACGCTGACGTTCCTGCTGAAGACGTGATTATCGAGCGCGCCTACGTCAAGGAAGCGGAATAATCCCGGGAGCCTTATGCGCACTCTGCTTGTAGCCGATATGCACTTGAGCAGCGATACCCCTGAGATCAATCAGGGGTTCTATCGTTATCTGGAACATACCGCTCAGGGGGCAAACGCTCTCTACATACTGGGCGATCTTTTTGATGCCTGGATTGGCGACGACCTGCTCGATACGCCTCATCCCTTGAGTGCCGTTGCGCACGAGGTGATACAGCGCCTCAGAGCATTGAGTGACAGCGGTACGGCGGTATATTTCTGTCACGGCAACCGCGACTTCCTGCTCGGCGAGCGGTTCATCACAGAATGCCAGGCAAGCCTGTTGCCCGATGTGCAGGAAGTCGAACTTGAAGGGGTACCCGTGGTTCTGCTTCACGGCGATAGCCTGTGTACCCAGGATGACGCCTATATGGCCTTTCGACAGCAGTCGCGCGACCCCGAGTGGCAGGCGCAGATTCTTGCCCTGCCCCTTGAGCAGCGCATGGAGCTTGCCAAGAGCCTGCGCATGCAGTCCGGGGATGCAAACGCCGGCAAGGCCGAGGCGATCATGGACGTGACCCATGAAGAAGTCGTCGCGGTCATGGAGCGCTTCGGGATAACCACCATGATTCACGGCCATACGCACCGCCCCCAGGTACATGAGTTGACCGTTGAAGACGTACCTGCCAAACGGTTTGTTCTAGGCGACTGGGATGCGCAGCACGGCTGGGATATCGTGATTGACTCATCAGAGCACCATCCCGCTCCGGCGCTTCGTCAGTTTCCGTTGAACGCGCCACCGGCTGCCTGATTGACCTGAGCGTGGCAATCGCCGCGGCTCGAGCGTAAAGCAAAAAGCCGATCAAATGATCGGCTTTTTGTCTTAGAGCACTACTTGAAACGCTAGCGTTCGATATCCGCGTCGCGATACAACTCGGCTATCAAGCCCTGAATGACCGCCTGAGCGCGCAGTTGCTCGGCCATCTGCGTGACAAACCCCTGCATCTGCTCGTCAGCTTCGCCATCTGTGACGTCATCCAGTGCGACAACGGCCACACCCTGGGGCAAGTTGATCGCCCGGTAGCGGCTCTCTCCGGCCTCGGGATGCGGCATCCTGAACACTTCCTGGATCAGTACCTGCGGCAGCGTACCCTCGGACTGACGACTGACATTGGTCGCTTCCTGCCAGTCAATATCGATGGTCTCGCCCGCCTCAAGCTGGGCGGTCATTGCCCTCGCCTGCTCGAGCAGGGCCTGCTGACGCTGCTGAGAGGCAACCGCCTGTTCAACCTCGTCGCGCACCTCATCGAGCCCGATCAGCGCGGCCTCACGGTGCTCCGCCACACGCAGCACCAGGCGGCGGTCATCGTCCAGCTCGATGACTTCGCTGTTGTAGCCGTTTTCGAGCACTTCTTCGTTGAACGCCTCATCCAGCACGCCCGGCTCTGAAAGCACGCCCTCGCCCTCACCGCGGGCAAGCCAATCGGTCTGGTTGAGTGTCAGATTCAGATCGTCTGCCACGCTTTGCAGGTCATCGGCGGCGAAGCTTTCGTCAATGAGCTGCTGCACCTTGGCATTGAAATCGTCGTTGACTTCATTCAAGGCAACGTTCTGGCGCAGCACATCGCGCTGCTCTTCAAAAGTGGGTGCTTCAATCTCGGTTACTTGAACAATATGGAAAGCGCCATCCATTTCCACGACGTCAGACACCTGGCCCTCTTCCAGCGAGAAAGCGGCGTTATCGAACGCCTCGCCAAAGATACCGCGGGAAATGACGCCTAGATCGCCGGCTTCTTCAGCACTCGCCGTATCATCGGAGTAGCGAAGCGCGGTATCGGCAAAGGATTCACCTTCATCCAGTGCTTCACGGGCCGTATTGGCAATCTCCTGCGCCTCTTCACGGCTGCGCTCATCGCCAAACGTGACCATGATGTGCGAAACGCGCCGGTCTGCATCGCGGTTCTGCTCGCGCCAGGCATTGCGCAGCGCCAGCTCATCGACATCGCTTTCTTGCGCCATGGCCTGGCGATCGATCAACACGTACTCGACCCGGACCTGCTCAGGGCGTTCGAAACGCGCCTGGTTGGCATCGTAGTAAGCCTGTATCTGCTCATCAGTGACGTTGATGTCGGCATCGGCATCGTTGCTGTCCAGCAGCACATAGCGGAAGCTGCGTGCCTGGCGCTGCAGCTCGGCCAGACGCGCCTGTTCACCCGGCAGGCTGAAATCGCTGAACGCAAGGCCTTGCTGGAGCTGCTGGCGCTTGATATCCAGACGCAGGTCCTGACGGAAGGATACCGGCGAGTACCCGGCACCCGCTAGACGGTTACGGAAGATATCGGCAGAAAAGCGGCCGTTATGATCATGAAATTCGGGGAGACCAACGATGATCTGGTCCAGCTGGGCGTCAGATACGTAGAAACCACCGTCGTCTGCGTACTGGGTCAAAAGCTGCTGAGTGATCAGTTGATCAAGCATGTCGTTGCGCAGGGCACGCTCCTGCTCTGGCGGCACCTGACCCGAGCGTAGCGCGCGCTGCACTTCAAGCTCAACCTGCTGACGCATGATGGGCTCGCCGTTGACACTTGCGACTTCATTGGGATCACTGCCAAATACGCTGAACAGGGATTCCACACCGAACAGCGCCATGGCTGCCACCATGAGACCGATAATAATTTTGGCGCCCCAGCTTCTGGAGCCATCTCGAATACTTTGCAGCATGCTAGCCTCAGATCAACACAGCCATACAAATACACCTTCGTCGTCCGAAAAACGTTTTCGGATAACCCCTTAAATACCCGCCCAGAAAATAACATGGGCGCATCGCGGATGCGATGCGCCCATTAGCTTACCGTAAACGCGGGTCAATTAGTTGACGGCGTCTTTCAGAGCCTTGCCTGCTTTGAAGCCAGGAACTTTTGCCGCTTTGATTTCGATGGGCTGGCCAGTCTGCGGGTTGCGGCCCGTACGTGCAGCACGCTCTTTGATTGCGAAGGTACCAAAACCTACCAGTGAAACGCTTTCGCCTTTCTTGAGGCTATCGGTGACAGACTCCACCATGGCATCCAATGCGCGGGTTGCCGCTGCTTTAGGAATATCGGCAGACGCGGCAATGGCTTCAATCAGCTCGGACTTATTCACACTTCACCCCTTAACTGTTTCAAAAAATGGCTCTGAACGGCACGGTCACCAGAAGGTACAACCTCAAAGCATAGCTGCGTTTTATAGCAATGCCTTGAAACACCTGTCAAGCAAACGCGCCGTGAAATGCCCATTGCATAAGGCTTTGGGCAAATTTACTAAGTAAAATTAAAGACCGATGGCTTTAACATCAATGGGTACTGGCAACGGTCGTGGCATTGAACGATGCGTCAGCGCTCTTTAACGACGCACTGCCACCGTTTTCATCACTCACCAGCGCCACCGCCAATACATCATCTATCCAACGTACCGGGCGAATATCCAGTGGTCCTTTGATATTTTCCGGTACTTCCTTGAGATCACGGCGGTTTTCTTCAGGAATCAGGACGGTCTTTATACCACCACGGCGGGCTGCCAGCAATTTCTCCTTTAGCCCACCAATCGGCAATACCTCGCCACGTAGGTTCACTTCCCCGGTCATGGCCACATCGCAGCGTACCGCGCGCTGAGTATAGGCTGACACCATGGCGGTTACCATTGCGATGCCGGCGCTCGGGCCATCCTTGGGCGTCGCGCCCTCGGGTACGTGGATATGCAGGTCTTCGCTCTCGAACCGCGCAGGGTCGATACCAAAGCTTACCGCACGCGCCTTGACGACCGTTTGCGCGGCGCTGACCGATTCTTTCATCACATCGCCAAGCGAGCCTGTCTTGTTGATACGCCCCTTGCCTGGCGTTACCACCGACTCGATGCTCAGAAGCTCTCCACCTACGGAGGTCCAGGCAAGGCCCGTCACGCGGCCTACCTGATCATCCTGCTCGGCCAGTCCGTAGCTATAGCGCCTGACGCCTGCATAGTCTTCGACCTGCTCTGCCGAAAGGGTCTGCGTCTTCTCGAGTTTCTTCTTCTCGAGACGCTCGCGCAGCACCTTACGGCTTACCTTGGCAATCTGACGCTCAAGCTCACGCACCCCGGCTTCCCGGGTGTAATAGCGGATCAACTCAAGCAGCGCGTCGTCATTGAGGGCCAGCTCGTTATCCTTGAGGCCATTGGCCGCCAGCTGCTTGGGCAGCAGGTAGCGCTTGGCAATCGCCAGCTTCTCGTCTTCGGTATAACCCGGCAGACGAATGATCTCCATGCGGTCCAATAGCGGACCCGGGATATTCATCGAGTTGGCCGTACAGATGAACAAGGTCTCGGAAAGATCGTAATCGAGCTCGAGATAGTGATCACTGAAGCTGTTGTTCTGCTCAGGGTCCAGCACCTCAAGAAGCGCTGACGCGGGGTCGCCACGGTGATCCATGCCCAGCTTGTCTACTTCATCCAGCAGAAACAGTGGGTTCTTGACACCCGCTCGGCTCATACGCTGCATCAGCTTGCCGGGCAGCGAGCCGATGTAGGTACGCCGATGCCCGCGAATTTCCGACTCATCACGCACGCCACCCAGTGCCAGTCGCACATACTTGCGGTTGGTAGCCCGAGCTATCGACTGGCCAAGTGAAGTCTTGCCCACCCCGGGCGGGCCCACCAGACACAGTACCGGCCCTTTCATCTTGCGCACGCGCTTCTGCACGGCCAGATACTCGAGAATCCGTGCCTTGACCTCTTCCAGGCCGTAGTGGTCTTCATCGAGCACTTCCTGCGCCTTGACCAGATCATGCTTGACGCGGGTGCGCTTTTTCCAGGGAATAGCGACCAGCCAGTCCAGATAGGAGCGCACAACCGTGGCTTCCGCCGAGTTGGTCGCCATCATCTTGAGCTTGTTGAGCTCTTGCGTCGCCTTGTCGGATGCCTCCTGGGGCATTCCCGACTCCTTGATCGCCTGCTCGTACTTTTCTGCCTCGTTGGGCACGTTATCAAGCTCACCCATCTCTTTCTGGATGGCTTTCATCTGCTCGTTGAGATAGTACTCGCGCTGAGTCTTCTCCATCTGCTCCTTGACCCGCGAGCGGATGCGCTTCTCGACCTGCAGCAGGTCAATCTCGGACTCGATAAGCGCCATCAGGTGCTCGATACGATCGCGCACCCGGTCCATTTCCAGAAGCTCCTGCTTGTCGCCAATCTTGAGCGACAAGTGAGCGCAGATGGTGTCCACCAGCCGGCTGGGGTCTTCAATGCCGGAAAGCGAGTTGAGCACCTCATTGGGCACTTTCTTGGAAAGCTTGACGTACTGCTCGAACTGGTTGAGCAGCACACGCACCAGGGCTTCCTGTTCACGACTGGTCAGCGGTTCGCTTTCACGTGGAGAAAGGGTTGCCTGGGTATAGCCGGCTTCGTTCTCTTCAATTTCGAGTACGTCGGCACGGAAACTGCCTTCGATGAGTACCTTGACCGTGCCATCGGGCAGCTTGAGCAGCTGCATGATGTCGGCCACGGTGCCCATGGCGTACAGGTCGGAGTTGTCCGGCTCGTCCTGAGAGGCTTCACGTTGAGCCACCAGCAGTACGCGTTTATCAGCCTCCATCGCCGCTTCGAGGGCCTGGATCGACTTTTCGCGCCCCACAAACAAGGGGATAACCATCTGCGGGTAAACCACGACATCCCGCAATGGCAATAGGGGTAGACATTGAGTCTGTTCGGCGTTCTGCTGCATCGCAGACGTTCCTCAACAAATGGGATGCGCACTTGATAAAATGACGGATCAAGTACATCACTGTATGAAAAGTACTACGCAGTGTAGAGCATGCTACGCAGTGACACCTTATGAACAACAAGGGGTCGCATAGGCGACCCCTTGGTTTGGCGCAAGCGGCTGACGCTAGGCCGCGGCTAGCAACCCGCGATTACCCGTCAGTACCGTCAACCCGAGCTTCTTCCTGGTTGGAGTACATCAGCAGCGGCTCGCTTTCACCAGCAATCACCGACCCATCGATGACGACTTTGCTGACATTATCCATCGAAGGAATTTCATACATGGTGTCGAGCAGTACTGACTCAAGAATAGAGCGCAGACCACGCGCGCCGGTCTTGCGCTCCATCGCCTTGGAAGCCACTGCACGCAGCGCCTCGTCTCTGAACTCAAGCGTCACGCCTTCCATTTCAAAGAGCTTGGCATACTGCTTGACCAGCGAGTTTTTCGGCTCAGTGAGAATCTGGATCAGCGCATCTTCGGTAAGCTCAGTCAGCGTGGCGATGACCGGCAGACGGCCGACGAACTCGGGAATAAGGCCAAACTTGACCAGATCTTCCGGTTCGACATCCGCCAGAAGCTCGCCGACACCGCGCGAAGACTCTTTGCTCTTGACGCTGGCGTTGAAGCCGATACCGCCCTTCTCGGCACGATCGCGAATGACTTTATCCAGACCGGCAAAGGCACCGCCGACGATGAACAGGATATTGGCAGTATTCACCTGCACAAATTCCTGCTGCGGATGCTTGCGCCCACCCTGAGGCGGTACCGAGGCGGTAGTGCCCTCGATCAGCTTGAGCAGGGCCTGCTGTACGCCTTCACCCGATACGTCCCGCGTAATCGACGGATTATCGGACTTGCGAGAAATCTTGTCGATCTCGTCGATATAGACGATGCCGCGTTCAGCTTTCTCGACGTCGTAATCGCACTTCTGCAGGAGTTTCTGGATGATGTTTTCTACATCTTCACCCACATAACCTGCTTCCGTCAGCGTGGTGGCGTCCGCAATGGTAAAAGGTACGTTCAATAGACGCGCCATGGTTTCCGCCAGCAGCGTCTTGCCGCTACCAGTGGGGCCGATGAGCAGAATATTGGATTTACCTAGTTCAACATCGCCATCACGCACGTCGGTTTTCAGACGCTTGTAGTGGTTGTAAACCGCGACAGACAGCACCATCTTGGCGCGGTCCTGTCCGATGACGTAGTCATCCAGTGTATGGCGAATTTCGCGAGGCGTAGGTAAACGCTCCTCATCGCTCTCGGCATCGGCTTCGAGAACTTCCTCGCGAATGATGTCATTACACAAGTCGACACACTCATCGCAGATATATACGGACGGGCCAGCAATCAGCTTACGTACTTCATTCTGGTTTTTTCCGCAGAACGAGCAGTAGAGTAATTTGCCACCTTCATCCTTGCCTTTGCCGTCGGCCATTAGCGTACCTCTATCACTGCGGCGGCTTGCACCGCCATAAAAGCTCGTTAGAAAAGCAAAACCTCATCACGCTATCAGGATGTAGGCCGCTTATCCAGCACTGCGTCAATCAAGCCATACTCTTGAGCTTTATTGGCGCTCATGAAGTTGTCGCGATCCGTATCACGGGCAACCGTTTCCAGATCCTGACCGGTGTGGTGGGCAAGAATCTGGTTCAGCTTCTCACGGATACCCAGAATCTCACGTGTATGAATTTCGATGTCAGACGCCTGGCCCTGATAGCCACCCAGCGGCTGGTGAATCATGACGCGTGAGTTGGGCAGGCAGTAACGCTTGCCGGCAGCACCTGCGGTCAGCAGCAGCGCGCCCATGCTGGCCGCCTGGCCAATACAGACGGTAGATACGTCAGGCTTGATGAACTGCATGGTGTCGTAAATCGACATACCCGCGGTTACCGAGCCGCCCGGCGAGTTGATATACAGATGAATGTCCTTGTCCGGATTTTCCGACTCGAGGAACAGCATCTGAGCAACCACCAGGTTGGCCATGTAGTCTTCAACGGGGCCGACCAGAAAAATGACACGCTCTTTCAGCAGGCGCGAGTAGATATCGTAGGCTCTTTCCCCTTTGGCGCTCTGCTCAACCACCATGGGCACTAGACCGCCGGCGTTTTGAATATCAAATTCACTCATTCAGGTGATTCCTTGCGTCCGGTGAGGGAAAGGCGCACCGCTTGGGGTGCGCCGCTTACGGGGTACTTAGGCGTTTGCCTGCTCGCCCTCTTCGGCACCCTCGTCTTGCTCAGCCTGCTGCTGAGCCGCAGCCAGTGCTTGCTGATAAGACATTTCAACGTCTTTAACGTTCGTCTGTTCCAGAAGCTTATCAACCGCTTTCTCTTCAAGAATGGCTGACTTCACCTGGGTCTTCAGTTGGTCATTGCTCATGTAGTACTCAACCACCTCGGAGGGGTCTTGGTACTGCTCGGCAAGCTCTTCAACCTTCGCCTTGATAGCGTTGTCATCGGCGTCAAGTTCGTTGGACTTGATCACTTCAGCCAGCAGCAGGCCTACCTGAACACGGCTCTTGGCCTGCTCTTCAAACAGTTCATTGGGCAGTTGGCTGACATCGAAGTCCTCGCCCAGGCCGAACTGCTGCGCGGCCTGACGCTTCATGGCGTCAGTTTCCTGCTGAACAAGAGCACTCGGCACAGGAATATCGTTCGCCTGTTTCAGCGCATCCAGCACCTGCTGCTTGACGCGATTGTCGACTGCCTGTGACGCTTCACGCGTCATGTTCTTCTTGATCTCGGCGCGGAATTTTTCCTGATCGCCGTCTTCAACACCAAAGCGCTCGATGAAGGTAGCGTCCACTTCGGGCAGCTGCTGGGTGCTGACCTTGTGTACGGTGACCTTGAAGCTCGCTTCCTTACCCGCCAGGTGCTCGGCCTGGTAATCAGTCGGGAAGGTTACATTGATCGTCTTCTCTTCACCGGCCTTGGCACCGATCAGCTGCTCTTCGAAACCCGGGATAAAGCTATTGGAACCGATAACCAGCGCGTGACCTTCAGCGCTGCCGCCTTCAAACGGCTCGTCGCCAATGAAGCCCTGGAAATCGATGGTTACCTGGTCGCCATCCGCCGCCGCTGCATCGGTTTCCTGCCAATCGGCATTCTGCTTGCGCAGCGTTTCGATCATTTCATCAACGTCGGCATCGCTTACGTTGACGACGGGTCGCTCAACCTCGGTGCCTTCGATAGAGGCCAGCTCAACCTCGGGATAGATCTCCATGATCGCCACGAACTCAAGATCCTTGCCTTCCTGATTCACTTTCGGCTCGATCTGAGGATAGCCGGCAGGATTGAGGCTTTCGTCTGTAATGGCACGCACGTAGCGCTCGCGCATCACTTCGCCTACGACTTCGCTGCGTACGCTGTCGCCGTAACGCTGACGAACCACTGCCATCGGAACCCGGCCCTGGCGAAAACCATTCAGGCGAACGTTTTTCGCGGTGTCTTTCAAGCGAGTGCTGACAGCCTCGTCGATTTCGGCAGCCGGTACCTGAATAGTGATACGGCGTTCGATCTGGGAGGTTGTCTCGACGGAAACTTGCATGAATTGTCCTCTAGCGGCTGGGCGTCATGTTGACTGTGTTTAATAAGATCAAAGGGGCAATTTTAAGAACCCTGGCGCACGGTGGCAAGCGCCATGCTCGCAAGATGGGGGCGCAGGCATTAATTACAAGGCAATAAGTGACTTATTTATTACTTTCCGGGCCTGAATCACTGTAACGTTGAGTTGATGCAATATCCTGCTTGCCATCTAGCAATCTTCTGTCAACCATCGTACCGATACTCATGTCCATTCATCAAGATTTACCCATTTGCGGTTCCGCATGTAAAAGCGCAAGACGCTTGATTAATCGCTTGTGAATACCAGCAGTTGAGTGAAGATGCTGCTTAGATTTCTTTAGCATGCTGCTCGGATGTCCACCAAAGGCTTACCGCATGCACAAGCAATCCGCAGGTAGCCGCATGAGAGATAAACACCTGCCAGCTGATCCAGTCCGTGAACAGCATATGCCATGCGCCCATTACCAAGGCCCCCAAAACAAGCATGCCTGAAAGACGCAAGCATAAACGCGGCAGACGGCTGCGCTGCTCGGCGCCCAGCAGGCGCCACTGAACGGCAGTGGCCACGGCTACCAGGGCTACGCCCATCATGATAAGCGTTTGCCGTGTTTCATGGCCGTCTGCCATGAAGCGTGGCACGGCCGCCAGCATCACTACGCAAAGTCCAAGCGCTACGCTTATACGCTCCGCTGAGTAAGGCCTGATCTGCATGTCAGGCGCCCTTCAGCTGTTCGTCAATCCATGTTTCCACCCAGGGAACTGCGGCATCATCCGCCATGAAGGTTTCCATGGCATCGATTTCCAGGCGCTCGCCTAGACGGCGTGCGCCATGCTCTTCGAGCAGCGCATCGAGCTGGCGCCCTGCGCCACAGAAGGTATCGGCGTAGGAGCTATCCCCCAAGGCAATCAGGCCGTAACGCAAGGAGGTAAGCGCCGGGCTTTGATCACTCAGATTACGCACAAAGGGGACGAAGTTGCCGGGATAGTCGCCGCTACCGGTAGTTGAGATTACAAACAGGGAAACACCGTCATCACTGGTCACATCGTCTAAAGTGGGCTGCTCGGCAATATTCACTTCATACCCGGCTGCTTCGAAGAGCGGCTTGACCTGCTCGGCGACATCCAGAGCGCCGCCGTACATGGTACCCACCAGTATGTTCAGTTGAGGCATCACTACCTTCCTGTATTCAGAGTATTCCGACGCCTGATTCAGAGATTCAACCAGCGCCGCTAATGAGTCGGAATAGTAACATAACCCGTCTGGAAGGCGCATTTCAGCCCCCTCCTGTGCTTTAGCTGGTGCAAGGCGGCTTGATTCTTACGCGCATAAAAAATGGAGCGTCCGAAGACGCTCCATTCATCTCGCTATTCATCAGCGCTACTTGTTCTTGACGTAGTGCTCGACCTGCTGCTTCAGCTTTTGACCCGGGCGAAAGGTCACTACACGGCGTGCCGAAATAGGAATTTCTTCGCCGGTCTTGGGGTTACGCCCTGGCCGTTCACGCTTATCACGCAGGTCGAAGTTGCCAAATCCTGACAGCTTGACCTGTTCGTTTTCTCGTAAGCAGGCTCGAATCTCTTCAAAGAAAGCTTCGACCATTGCTTTCGCTTCTCGCTTAGACAGTGCCAGCTCGGTATGTAAATGCTCCGCCAGCTCTGCTTTGGTCAACGCACCCATAAGACTCTCCTTGTAGCAAACGCATTGCCAAGAACGTGATAAGCGTCGTGTCGCGTATTATTGTCAGCCGCGCAGCTCAGCCTCAAGCTGGACACGCACTTGTGTCACGATGGAATCTATCAACTGATTGATTTCTTCATCGTTTAGCGTGCGTGAAGGATGCTGCCAGGTCAAGCCCAATGCAATACTCTTGTGGCCGTCCGCCACGCCTTTACCAGCATAGACATCAAATAGCGTGATGTCTTTCAAGTAATCACCCGACTGCGCCCTGGCACAATCCAGCAATGCCTGTACCGGCACCTCATCCTTGACGGTAAACGCCAGGTCGCGGCGCACTTCAGGGAAGCGTGACAATGCTTCAAACGCAGGAATACTGCCCTGACTCAGCGTATCCAGGCGCACTTCAAACAGCACCGCATCCACTTTCAGGCCAAGCTTGGCGCGCACCTGAGGATGTAGCGTGCCAATCCAACCGGCGTGCTCACCCTTGAACAGAATCTGGGCACTCTGACCCGGATGGAGCGCTGGATGCTCGGCAGGCTCGAAACGCCAGGCATCGAGATTACCGCCTAACGCCAGCAGACTCTCGAGATCGCCTTTCAAATCGTAGAAGTCGATACGCTCCTTTGAACCGCTCCACCCTTCCGATTCGCGGCTACCGCACGCCAGCGCCCCCATCATGGGGATTTGCGACAGCTGGTCCAGCTCACCGTTGAACACAAGCCCTGTCTCGAAGAGACGAACGCGGGTCTGCTGACGATTCAGGTTGTGCTCCATGGCACGCACCAGACCTGGAAACAGACTTGCCCGCATTACCGAAAGATCGGCGGAGATCGGGTTGGCAAGTACCGGAGACACCGCATCCGGCAGCAGCGCAGCCTGCAGCTCAGGTGCAACAAAACTGTAGGTGACGGCTTCCTGGAAACCGCGAGCCACCATCTGACGACGCAGCTGTGCCTGGGTCAGGGTCGCTTCATCGGCTGAGCGCAGCGCAAGCCGCGCCGCCGGACGGCGAACAGGCAAGTTATTGTAGCCATGAATACGTGCAATCTCTTCAATCAGGTCTTCTTCAATGGCAACATCAAAACGCCAGCTCGGCGCCACCACCGACCAGCCATCTGCCTGGGGGGTAACATCAAGACCCAGTCGCTCGAGAATATCAGTGACATCATCACCGGCCAGCTTTTTGGAGAGCGCACTTTCCAGCCGTGCTTCGCGCAGCAAGATGGTGCTGGGCACCGGCATGTGGGCATCATTTGTCGTTTCGCCTACAGGCCCGGCCTTGCCACCACAGATATCGATCAGCAGGCGCGTGGCGCGCTCGACCGCCACGCTGGCAAGCTGCGGATCCACGCCACGCTCGAAGCGGTGAGAGGCATCCGTATGCAGGCCGTAGGAGCGCGCCTGCCCGGCGATTGCAAGCGGCGTGAAAAAGGCTGACTCGAGAAAAATCGTCTGAGTAGCTTCGCTGACGCCTGAATTCTCGCCCCCCATGATACCCGCCATGGCGAGCGGCCCTGCCTCATCGGCGATCACCAGTGTCTCGGGACGTAGCGATACCTGCTGGCCATCCAGAAGCGTCAGCTGCTCGTCCGCCTGAGCCAGGCGCACAATGATCTGGCCATTGAGGTTATCGCGGTCGAAAGCATGCAGCGGCTGGCCAAGTTCCAGCATGACATAGTTGGTAATATCCACGACCGGATCAATGGAGCGAATACCGCTGCGCCGCAGCCGCTCGACCATCCACAGCGGCGTTTCAGCCTTGACGTTCACCCCCTTGATGACTCGACCAACGTAGCGCGGACACTTCTCGGGCGCTTCCACGCTTACCGAAAAGGTATCGTCGATTTCAGCGCTAACCGGCTCGATGTCAGGTGCACTGAGCGCCAGGCGATTAAGCACGCCCACTTCCCGCGCCAGTCCTTTGATGCTCAGGCAGTCGCCGCGGTTGGGCGTCAAATCCACCTCGATGGTCATGTCATCAAGATGCATGAACTCACGAAAATCGACACCCACCGGGGCGGATTCAGGCAGCACCAGAATACCGGGCGAGGTATCTTCCTCGAGCCCGAGCTCGGATGCCGAACAGATCATGCCACGCGATTCGACGCCGCGCAGCTTGGCTTTCTTGATCTTGAAATCGCCCGGCAGTACGCCGCCCACCTGGGCAAAAGGAATCTTCTGACCAACCTCGACGTTTGCGGCGCCACACACCACCTGCACCGGCGCCTCTGAACCGTCATTGACCGTGCAGACATTCAGCTTGTCGGCATCCGGATGCTTTTCCTTGCTCAGCACTTCGGCGACCACAACGCCGCTGAACAAGGCGGCAACCGCTTCGACGGCGTCCACTTCCAAACCGGCCATGGTGATCTGATCGGCAATGGCCTGAGTCCCAAGCTGCGGCGATACCCATTCGCGCAGCCACTGTTCTGAAAATTTCATGATCGTTCCTGTATCAGGCGGCGGTATTAGGCGAATTGGCGCAGAAAGCGCAGGTCATTTTCAAAGAACAAACGCAGATCATTGACCCCGTAGCGCAGCATTGCCAGACGCTCTGCGCCCATGCCGAAGGCAAACCCGGTATAGCGTTCGGTATCGATACCCGAATGACGGAATACTTCCGGATGCACCATGCCGCACCCCATTACTTCCAACCAGCCGCTGTGTGAACAGACGCGACACCCCTTACCGCTGCACATGACACACTGAATATCGACCTCAGCGGAGGGCTCGGTAAACGGGAAGTAAGAAGGCCTGAAGCGTACCGACAGATCGTCACGCTCAAAAAAGGCCTGAAGAAAATCTTCAATGGTACCCTTGAGATCGGCGAAACTGACGCCCTCATCGACCAGCAGCCCCTCTACCTGGTGAAACATGGGCGTATGCGTCAAGTCCGAGTCGCTACGATAAACACGACCAGGGCACACGATGCGCAGCGGCAGCTCGCTGTTTTTCATGGTGCGCACCTGCACCGGTGACGTATGGGTTCTCAGCAGCCGAGTCGCGTCGAAATAAAACGTATCCGCCATTCCGCGTGCCGGGTGGTGAGCCGGAATATTGAGCGCTTCAAAATTGTGATAGTCATCTTCGATTTCCGGGCCGACCGCTACATCGTAGCCAATGCGTGTAAACAGCCCTTCGATACGCTCGAGCGTGCGCGTTACGGGGTGAAGACCGCCTTCAGCCTGACCACGCCCTGGCAGAGTGACATCGATGCGCTCCGCCGCCAGCCGGGCATCTAGGGCAGCGCTGTCCAACGCCTGGCGCTTGGCATCAATTTCACCGGCCAGCGTCTGCTTGGCCTGGTTGATCCGCTCACCGGCAGCGGGACGCTCTTCTGCCGATAGCTTGCCCAGGCCTTTCAGCAAGGCCGTTACTTCGCCCTTTTTTCCCAGGTAGCGAACGCGTAGCTCCTCAAGGGCAGGAACGTCTTGCGCGGCCTGAATGGCATCACGAGCTTCAGATACCAGAGTAGGAAGGTGGTCCATCCGTTTCACTCCGAATTAAGCGGCTCCCTCTTTTTGAGGGTGTTGCACGTAGAAGGTGACAAAAAAACAGGGGAAGAGCGGCTGCTCTTCCCCTGCAGGGTCACACTGAAATGACCTTGGTCACGTTACACCGGCAGTGCTCGGCGTAATGAAAACCTTATTGGGCAGCCTTGGCTTTTTCCACGATAGCAGCAAACGCCGCTTTTTCGTGTACTGCCAGGTCGGCCAATACTTTACGGTCGATTTCAATACCGGCTTTCTTCAGGCCGCCAACAAAACGGCTGTAGGACATGCCGTTGATGCGTGCACCCGCATTGATACGCTGAATCCACAGCGCGCGGAACTGACGCTTGCGGTTACGGCGGTCACGGTAGGCATACTGGCCGGCTTTGATAACGGCCTGTTTGGCTACGCGGAAAACACGCGAACGGGCACCGTAGTAACCCTTGGCCTGCTTCAATACTTTTTTATGGCGACGACGGGCAACTACGCCACGCTTAACACGAGTCATAACACACTCCTGACTTTAAGGCTGAGGCCAACGGCACTCAGAAAAGAAAATTCGACGTTACAGGTTCGGCAGCATGCGCTGAATCAGCGCTTTGTCAGAAGCATGAATCTGCTTCATTCCACGCAGCTGACGCTTACGCTTGGTCGATTTCTTGGTCAGGATGTGGCTACGGAAAGACTGCTTGTGCTTGAAGCCGTTAGCGGTCTTTTTGAAGCGCTTGGCAGCGCCGCTGTTGCTTTTGATTTTCGGCATGAGAAAACTCCGCTCGATATTTTTTAGAAAACCCAGGGCCGACCACCGCCTAAGCGATGGCCCGTTGGCAACGCCTCTGGATCACTTCTTCTTCGGGTTAAGGATCATGATCATCTGGCGGCCTTCCATTTTCGGGAAAGACTCCACCACACCGATCTCTTCCAGGTCTGCCGCGATCCGTTCCATCAGCTTGCGGCCGATGTCCTGGTGCGCCATTTCACGACCACGGAAGCGCAAAGTGACCTTACCCTTGTCACCACCTTCCAGAAAGCGCGTCAGGTTTTTCAACTTCACCTGATAATCGCCTTCGTCGGTGCCAGGACGGAATTTGACTTCCTTGACCTGGATTTGCTTTTGCTTCTTCTTTTGAGCCGCTTTTTGCTTCTTCGTCTCAAAAACGAATTTGCCGTAATCCATGATCTTACAGACGATGGGATCGGCATTCGAGATTTGCACGAGGTCTAGACCGGCAGCTTCAGCACGCTCCAATGCTTCGGTGGTGGGCACGACACCCAACTGCTCACCTTCTGCATCGATTAAACGTACTTCTTCTTCGGTAATCCGCTCGTTCATTGGTGGGCGTTTGTCTGCTGGACGCCCGCGCTGGTTGCTTCGCTTGATCGTTCCGTCTCCTTAGGCAATTGACGATGTCGCCAGGGCTGCTCGCTCTGCACTTAGACGCTCAATAAGTTCATCGATAGTCATTGTGCCGAGGTTTTCGCCGCTGCGAGTTCGCACGGCCACCGAGTCAGCTTCGACTTCCTTATCTCCCACCACAAGGAGATAGGGAATTTTCTGTAACGTATGCTCACGGATTTTAAAGCCGATCTTCTCGTTCCTCAAGTCCGCTTTAGCCCGTAAGCCATTTTTTTGCAGGCGCTGCTCCAATTCAAGGGCATATTCGCGCTGTGCATCGGTGATCGTCATCACCACGGCCTGCTGAGGTGCCAACCATAATGGCATAGCGCCAGCATAATGTTCAATCAGGATACCTATGAAGCGCTCCATGGAGCCCACGATCGCGCGGTGCAGCATTACCGGCGGCTTGCGCTCGCCCTCTTCGGTCACATACTGTGCACCTAAACGCTCGGGCATCATGAAGTCCACCTGCATGGTACCTACTTGCCATTCCCGGCCCAGGCAGTCTTTCATGTGGTATTCAATCTTGGGACCATAGAACGCACCTTCGCCAGGAAGTTCCTGCCATTCCACGTCGCAGGCTTTCAATGCGCCACGCAGAGCGTCCTCGGCGCGATCCCAGACCTCGTCGCTGCCAATGCGCTTTTCAGGGCGCAGGGCAATCTTGATGGCGATGTCTTCGAAGCCGAAGTCCTCATAGACCTTGAGCGCCTGGCGGTGGAAGCTGGTGACTTCAGGCTCGACCTGGGCTTCGGTACAGAAAACGTGGCCGTCATCCTGAGTAAAGGCACGAACGCGCATGATACCGTGCAAGGCGCCGGACGGCTCATTACGATGACACCCGCCAAATTCGCCAAAGCGTACAGGCAGCTCACGATAGCTGCGCAGCCCGGAATTGAATACCTGAACATGGCCAGGGCAATTCATGGGCTTCAGGGCGTACTCGCGCTTCTCGGACTCGGTAAAGAACATTCCGTCGGCGTAGTTGTCCCAGTGACCGGACTTCTTCCAGAGCGAAACATCCATTACCTGAGGACAACGGATTTCCTGATAGCCACCCTCTTTGTATACACCCCGCATGTACTGCTCGACCTGCTGCCATAACGCCCACCCGTTGGGGTGCCAGAAGATCATGCCTGGCGCCTCTTCCTGCATATGGAAAAGATCAAGCCGACGAGCTAGCTTGCGGTGATCGCGCTTTTCCGCTTCCTCGAGGCGCTTGAGGTAGGCTTTTAACTGCTTCTTGTCGCCCCAGGCCGTTCCATAAATACGCGTCAACATTTCGTTGGACGCATCTGCGCGCCAGTAGGCACCGGCAAGCTTGGTCAGCTTGAACGCCTTGAGATGACGTGTGTTCGGTACGTGCGGGCCACGGCACATGTCCGTGTACTCTTCATGATGATAGAGACGAATCTCGGCCCCTTCAGGAATGTCGCGAATGATTTCCTGCTTGTAGGTTTCATCACGATTCTGAAAGGTCTGCATCGCCTGGTCACGATCCACATACTCACGAACCACGTCGTATTCACGCTCAATCAGCGCCTGCATACGCTTTTCGATGGCTTCGAGATCTTCCGGCGTAATTGAACGGCCAAAATCGATATCGTAATAAAAGCCGTTTTCGATCACAGGGCCAATGGCCATCTTGGCCTCGGGATAAAGCTGCTTGACCGCATGACCTATCAGGTGCGCGCAGGAGTGGCGGATGATTTCCACCCCTTCCGGATCGCGCGCGGTAATGATCGCCACATTGGCGTCATCCTTGATGAGGTCTGCAGCATCTACCAAAACGCCGTCGATACGCCCTGCTATGCACGCCTTAGCCAAACCAGGGCCAATGGACTCAGCAAGTTGCATGATGGAAAGCGGCGCCTCAAACGTTCTTTGGCTACCGTCAGGTAGTGTGACAATCGGCATTCAAATTTTCCTTGAGCGCAGTGGTGATCCATACCAAGGATCACATTTCGCTATCAATGAGCAAAAGCATAAGGTAATACAAAACTATAACCGCGCGTAGCCTAGCAGACTTGCACGCTACGGAAAATAAAAACGGGAGGCCGAGGCCTCCCGCTGGTACACATTTCACAACTAAAGATAGCGGTTAAACCAGAGACGCTATCGATAGGTCATGAATTACTTCCACTCGTCGATTTCAACGCGACGGTTTTCCGCACGACCCTGATCGGTGTCGTTAGAAGCAACCGGACGCTCTTGACCATAACCGACAGCACGCATGCGGTTTGAAGCTACGCCACGCTGCGCAAGGTAAGTGGTTACAGATTCAGCACGACGCTGAGACAGGTCTTTGTTGTACTGAGCGGTACCGCGTGAATCAGTGTGGCCTTCGATGCTTACACGTACATCCGGGTTGTTGACCAGGCGCTCGGCAACATCGTTAAGGATGTTGCGGGCGTTGGAAGTCAGCTCAGCGGAGTCGAATTCGAAGTTCACATCGTTAAGAACGGCGCTTGCAGGGCAGCCCAGCGCGTTCACTTCGGTGCCAGCCGGTGTGTTGGGGCACTGATCGCGGTAATCCGGAACGCCGTCACCATCGGAGTCAAGCGGGCAGCCTACTGCATCTACTTCAACGCCGGCCGGGGTACCCGGGCACTGGTCGCGGTAATCCGGCACGCCGTCATTGTCTGAATCCAGCGGGCAACCTTCGGCATCAACCGCAACGCCAGCAGGTACTTCACCGTAGCTTGGGCACTGTGCTGCTACAGGCTCAGGCGTACGGTCTGCACACAGCAGGCCGCCGATAGCTGCACCCGCTACCGCGCCCGTTGCTGCACCGCTCTCTTCGTCGGAAGAGCCACTGGTGGCGTAGCCAATGCTGCCACCGATTACGCTGCCTGCCAGACCACAGACGAACGGGTGCTGATACCACTCACGCTCGCTGTTGTTGCTGGCACTGCTCTGACCAGAAGATTGTGAGGCAGAGCTGGCACAGCCAGAAAGCCCAACAACCAAGGCAGAACCGATGAGTAAGCCAGTCGTAGATTTTTTCATGCAAGACTCCTTGATCCAATGCTGACCTGGCCATATGACCAAATCTATCCAATGCTTCTTATTGCGAGAGCATCCATTTTTCGCCTGTTCAATATCACCACGCGGGCGTTCCCCTGCTTGGCATTGAACGGTTTGCCTATCATTAACGTTTTTACGCATGAAGGCAACAATGCCGAGATATCAACTTGTTGGCAATATCGACATCTCAAGCATAGCAAAGCTGCCATAATCGGCACTAAAAAAACACGCCGATGCGCCAATTTGCTTATTCTTTGCAACCGGCATCCACCTAATGTAGCGCAGAAGGACCTTGCGCGCGCCATTTAATCACGGCTTCTGCAGCGGCCAATACGGCTGGTCGCATCTCGGCTTCCACCTCCAGACGCTGCTTGTCTTCACTCATGCGCTCACGCGGCGTAAGCTTTGAACGCGCCGAGTGTGTCTTTAAATGCCGAGTGCGCTCATAAACCTGACCAAACGCCTGAAACTCAGCGCGCTCGGCCAGGCTTGGGTCAACAATTTCCAGAAGCACCTTACAGCGCCACGCCCCTTCCGTTATATCTACCTGCCCTTGCACCAAAGCGCCAGTGACGAAATCCAGGTTATCCAGGCTGTTCTGAATAGCCCGTTGATCCTCTTCAATTCGGAATTCGTCACGCCGCTTTACTTCCTTGCGAAGCTTCATGGCATAAAACGCCAGACCGGCAATGATAGCCAGGGCAAGTACGAGAAATATAAGTGCGCCCGTTACATTCATAGAGCTCCTTACCACCAACAGAAAATATCTGAACAGGAATTGTACACCCTTTACGGGACAACCGTGAACTTCTTGTGCAAGATTAATAGGTCTAGCTGCTTTTGATTATATGCCACGCCCGGCAGGTACTTTTTGAGTGGGGTAACACGCATCAAAAGAGCGGTTGAAAGCGCATTCATTCTCCTGTCGCCACTGCCACCAGGCCAATAGCATAGCAATGCTCAAAAGAACGGCGCCTGCGGTATGTATCAGCGCAAGCCATAAAGGCAGCCACATCAATACATTTAATGCTCCAAGCGCAACCTGCAGGAAGAAAACACCCACCACCCAGCCAAGTGATCGCCTTATAATGGGGTGGCGGCGGTATTGATAAAGCAGAATAATTAGCGACAAGCCCAGCAATACGGCGCCAACACGATGAACAAAGTGAATCGCCGTTCGCGCCTCCGCGTGCAGCTGCCCATGCAGGTAGTTAGGCCCAACCGTTTGTGTCAAATGAAAGCCTTCGTGAATATCCATACCTGGCCACCACTGACCGTTACAGGTAGGAATCCCCTGACAGGCAATACCTGCATAATTACTGGTGACCCACCCGCCCAAGGCAAGCTGCACTATCAGCAAGCCAGCGGCCATTCCCCACCAGACATTTAAACGTTTGGAGCCGAGCGCCTTGTGCTGGGCGACACCTCTTAAACGCAGGTGTAACCAGAGAAACAGCATCAGTACACTTAAGCCACCCAGAAGGTGCAAGGTAACCACTTGCGGCCAGAGCTTTAAAGTAACGGTGAAAGCACCAAAAGCGCCCTGTACGACGATAGCGGCCATAAGTACAAGGCTTATGCGCCAAGGGTACTGGCTCTTTTTTCGCAGCGGCCAACCTAGTACAAGGGCACCGATGACCAGCATGCCAAGCAGGGTTGCTATATATCGGTGGGCCATTTCAACCCAGGCTTTCGATGCATCCAGCGGCGCATCCGGATGGCGCAGGGCAGCGTACTCACTATCCGGCACCACCAGTCGCCCGTAGCAGCCCGGCCAATCGGGGCAGCCAAGGCCTGCATCGACCAAGCGTGTCCATGCGCCTACCAAAATGACCAGAACAGTCAGCAATGTCCCTAACAGCGTTAAACGTAAAAGCCACTTCAAGCGGCTTTCTATCGATTCTTGCATGATGTGTCCTTACACTTTTTTCGATGGCGATAGCCTTGGTTTCTATAAAAACGCGCAGATATCACCAAACGTTCCCTGGCACTTATATTAGCATCAAACAAAAACGCTGACCTACCTGGCTAACGCGCACTACAAACTGTCAACGTGGCGCGTTGATTAGAAAAACACGGCTTGTCAATGCATTAATGTCCCTGCTACAGCGCATCAAGAGTCATTTTTACAGCAGATGCGTGACGATTGGCGATTTACAACCTGCCAGCCAGCACCCTATAGTTCCCACATCGATTCAAGGTCTTTCAACAAGATCCTATAAAGCAGGGAGTCATGCATGTACAAGCACCGCCTTTCGACAGGGATGGTAGCCGTTTTGGCGCTGACTACACTCAGCACCTTATCAGGCTGCACTACCTATACCTGGCCAGACGGCTCGCAAGAAACCGTACTGGGTGTGGCTCCGGAGGATGAAAACAGGCGCTATGAAGAGCAGCGCGCAGATGGTGTTCGGTATCGTATTCCAGGTGAAGTCCCGCAACAGCAGGATTAACGACGCTTGGTCCACGCTGTGGCCTTTGCGCTCAAGGGATCCTCAGGCCACGGATGCTTTGGATAACGCCCGCGCATTTCCTTGCGTACCTGAGGGTAGCCGTTAAGCCAGAAACTGTTCAAATCCTGCGTTACCTGAAGGGGGCGGCGCGCTGGTGACAGCAGATGGATCATCAACATTACCCTACCTTCTACGACGGCAGGCGTTTCCTGCCAGCCAAACGCCTCTTGCAGCTTTAACGCCAACACCGGCGGGCGCCCTTCAAGGCACGTCAGGTAATCGATATGAACCTGTTTACCGCTGGGTACTTGTAGCGCCTCAGGAACAAGTTGATTGAATGCTTTCTGCTGTTCCCAGCTTAATTGGCTGAACAGAAAAGTGTGCAGTGGCATTCTTTCAAGCTGAGTCAAACGGGTGATATCTGTCAAGTAAGGCGCCAGCCACTGCCCCAGCGAATCAAGCAGCCCTTTCGTCGACCAGTCGGGCCACTGCTCCCCCAGCGTTTCGCGCAAGAGCGTCATCCGCCCCTGCAACTGCTGAAGCGACGAAGTCGCCAACAAGCCCGGGCGCTGGCGTACGGCGGTAAGCATCGCTTCAAGCACCCTGTCCGGCGGCAGAGTAGTCAAAGGGCGCGCCAGGAGCGTAAGCGCTTCATAGGTTTGCACCTTTTCGCCCACAAGCTTGCCCTGCTGCTCAGACCAGCTTACCCGTGTTTGCCACTCCAGACGGTCTGCATATAACTGGCTTAGCAGTTCAAGACTGAATGCTTCAGCGGCATAGATTCTGGCTTCACGCGAGGCACTCTCTAGATCAACCGCGATGATATACGGTTGGTGCGCCAACGGATCATTCAGCGAAAGAGTCGCCGTTTTTCCCGATGCCAGCTGGAACCGCCCCGGGCTGAGCTGCTGGGCAATACGCTCTGGGTAAGCAAGCGCCAGAAGCCTGCAAAGCGGTGTCAAATCGGCCTCTTTGAGCGATACGTTCGCAAGCCTTGCAAACCGCTTGGCGTCACGCAACCAGGCAGGAAACTGTCTCGCGTTGGAAAACCGCTGCCCAAGCGCGTCGTGCAAGGAGCGTTCACGACGCTCACGGTTTTCCAGCAAAGCGGCAAGCCCGCAGGCCAGGGCCGTTGCCTTGAACTCGGCAGCATGCTCAAGCATGACGGCCAAGCGAGGCTCAACCGGCCAACGGGCGCAGCGTTTGCCCAGGGGAGTCAGCTTATGCTCTCCATCCAGCATACCCAACTGTACCAGTAGTGCTCTGGCACTCTGCCAGGCGCCTGCGGGAGGCGCGGTCATCCAGCTAAGCTTATCCGGCGAACCGACACCCCAGCGTGCCAGCTCCAATACAAGGCCCGACAGGTCAGCTTGTGAAATCTCAGGTTCACGGTGCGCCACCAGCGGCTGCTCTTGCGCCCATAGCCGAAAACAGTATCCTGGCTGTTGGCGCCCTGCCCGGCCGCGTCGTTGATCGGCGCTTGCCCGGTTAACCCGTCGGGTCGCTAGATAGGTAAGCCCCGTTGCCGGCTGAAATATCGGCACACGCTCAAGCCCCGCATCAACGACGACATTGACCCCCTCGACCGTTACGCTCGACTCGGTAATCGCAGTAGAGACAATGATGCGGCGCCTATTCGCCTCTGGGGCCAATGCCGCACGCTGATCATCAAGCGACATACGCCCATGAAGTGGGCGCGACGCTATATCAGGCAGCGTGTGGCGCAGCATCTGCACCAGCCGCTCTATTTCGGCAACACCGGGCAGAATCACCAGTAAATCCGCAGCCTCTTGACCGCCTAGCGCTTCTTGGATAACGCGCAGCGTTGCCTGCTCAAGACTTTCATTTGCATAAGCAGGCCGGTAGCCGGTTGTTACCGGATACTGACGACCTTCGCTTACGATAACCGGCGCATCTGCCCCCATTACACGGCTCAGGGCGCCTATGTCCAGGGTTGCGGACATCACTATCAGGCGCAGATCATCACGCACGCTGGTCTGTACATCCAGCGCGAATGCCAGGCCTACATCGCTATCCATGCTGCGTTCATGAAACTCATCAAAGATAATCCCCGCTACACCTTCCATCAGCGGATCATCCTGCAGCATGCGCAGCAGCACTCCCTGGGTAATGACCTCCAGCCGGGTATGCTCGCCAACACAGCTATCGCCTCGCATCCGATAGCCGACCGTCTGGCCAAGCGGCTCACCAAGTTGCTGGGCCATGAAGCTGGCAGCTAACCGGGCGGCAACTCGCCGAGGCTCAAGCAACAGAATCTTTTGCCCAGATGCCCAGCTGCTTTCTAAAAGCGCGAGCGGTACACGAGTGGTTTTCCCGGCGCCCGGCTGCGCCATCAGAATAAGTCGGTTATGCCTTTCAAGACCGCTGCCAATAGCAGCAAGATGCGGCTCGATAGGAAGCTGGCTCATGAATCGACCGCCCCATCATTTTCAACGGTTGACCGCGCAGTGATTCCACAGCCTTTAAGGATCACGTGCTCAAGAAACCGGGTAATGGAAGCCAGATCGTTCTCGTCAAGGGCATCGCGACCAATGACCCGCGTCACTTGAGCACTGTACTCGGTGTAGTGCTGAGTGGCCGACCAGATCAGGAAAATCAGCCAGCGCGGGTCAACCTCATCCATTCTGCCCTGTGCAGACCACTGCCGAATGATGGCTGCCCGTGCGGCCACCCATTCGCGCAGTTCGCCTGCAAGATACTCATTCAAAAACGGCGCACCGGCTAGAATTTCGGCGGCAAAGAGCTTTGAACCGTCAGGATAGCGCTGACCCAGCACCATTTTAGTGCGAATAAAGTTGCTCAGAACCTGCCCTGGATCACTATCCGGGGTGATGTTTTCCAGTACCGCGTTCCAGCGCCGCATCATACGGTTAAGCAGGCGAATATAGAGCGCCTGTTTGCTGCCCATGTAATACAAGATATTAGCCTTGGGCAGCGCAGCCTGATCGGCTATGGCTTGAAGGCTAGCGCCCCGGTATCCGTGCCTTGCAAACACCTGCTCGGCTGCGTTCAATATTCCTTGTTCAATGCGTTCACGCTGGGCGCTTTCGTTGGTCGCAGTTTCTGCTGACATATAAACTTCCTGAATAAGCATGACACATACGCGCGCTACTTCGCTCAACGCCGCTTAACGTTGCACAAAATAGTAACATTTTGCGTAACTTTGCCCCACCTCGGTGCGCTCAGCAAACACTTGCGCGGCGCGCTTTTTTGTCTCAAGCTCAGTTGATATTGACCAATCGGTCAGAACAAACATAACGGAGTCGGGCATGGCTAATATTGAGTTCTTTCTCAATGGCAACCCCAGACAGTGCCATGTAGCGCCGGATACGAGTATCTTAACGCTCCTGCGCGAACATTTGGGTATCACAGGCACGAAAGAGGGCTGCGCGTCAGGAGATTGTGGCGCATGCACTGTCGCCATTGCCGACCCCGATGCGCCTACACCTGCCTATATAAGTATCAATGCCTGCATTACTCCCGCGCATCAGCTCCAGGGAAAATCGCTGATGACCGTTGAAGGGCTCGAGCTGAACGGGCAGTTGCATCCAGCTCAGGCAGCCATGGTCGAGTGCCACGGAAGCCAGTGCGGCTTTTGTACACCCGGCGTGGTCATGTCCTTGTTTACCCTTCACGAGTCGCGCACTGAAACGAGTGAACCCCCGACTTCTGAACAGCTTGAGGCCGCCCTAAGCGGCAATCTTTGCCGCTGCACCGGGTATCGTCCTATCCGGGATGCAGCGTTGCAGATGCAGAGCCTTGCCCAGCCCTCCGCCCTTTGGCATGAAGCTTCCCTGCCGGTGCTATCGGCTCAACCACCGGTGGCACCAGACGATAATGCTGAGTGCTTCTTTTATCAGCCAGCTTCGCTTGAAGATTTGACTCACGTTCGCGCTCGCTATCCTGATGCTCGCCTGATAGCCGGAGGGACAGATCTTTGGCTTGAAGCGACACAGCAGTTAACACCGTTGAATCAGCTAATCGATATTACAGGGGTCAAAGCGCTATCGGTCATCGAAACGGCTCAACTTGAGGGGCAAGAGGGCTGGTGGATAGGCGCTGGGGTTACCTACTCCCAGCTTGAGCCATTGTTGAACGCTCATTTCCCGGCCTTTGCCCACCTACTGCATCGCCTGGGTTCTCGGCAGATTCGTAACCGCGGTACGCTGGGGGGCAATATTGCCAATGCCTCACCCATTGGCGATACCCCGCCGGTGCTGCTGGCCCTGGGTGCCGTTGTGGAACTGGCAAGTATCGACCAGACTCGTCAGCTGTCACTCGAGGACTTTTTTCTGGACTACAAGAGGACCGCACTGGCGGCAAGCGAGGTCGTGTCCCGTGTCTTTATCCCCCGGCTTGACGAGCACGTCAAATGCCACGTATGGAAACTCTCCAAGCGCCGCGAAGATGATATTTCAGCGGTTCTCGGCGCGTTTACCTATCGGCTCGAAAATGAGCGCCTGCGTGACGTGCGTATCGCTTTCGGGGGAATGGCAGCCATACCCAAGCGTGCCCTGAAAGCCGAGCAGGCCCTTGAAGGCCAGCTCATCACTGCCGATGGTTTTCGTCAGGCCCAAGCTGCCCTGAGCAAAGATTTTTCACCCATGGATGACGTTCGCGGCAGTGCGCGGTACCGCCAGCAGGCGGCCGCCAATCTGATCGAGCGGCTTTATCTGACGCTTTCATCACCAGGCCAGGAGGTAATGCTGCATGCGTACGCTCACTAGGCTAGATACCGACAGCCGCCACGCCCGCCGCGAGCTGGATGATCAGATCAAGGGCGATGGGCCATTGGCACGCCATACCGTGGCAAACCACGGACAATGCCATGCAGGGCAGTCAAGCGTTCATGAAAGCGCTGAAAAGCACGTGACTGGTAAAGCTGCCTATATCGATGATCTGGCAATACCCGCTGATGCGCTGCATGTGGCCCTTGGTCTATCCCCGGTAGCTTACGGCACGCTGACGCGCCTGAATCTCGAAACGGTCAGGCAAGCGCCAGGCGTTATCGACGTGATCACCTTTGGCGATGTACCAGGACATACCGATATAGGGCCGGTCTTCCCGGGCGATCCCATTTTTGTCGAAAGCGATATCAGCTATGCCGGGCAGTGTCTGTTTGCCGTTGCGGCAACGTCTCTGCAGGCGGCGCGGCGCGCGGTCAAGCTGGCCATTATCGATATCGACGAACGATCCGCCCGCCTCGACCCGGTTGCTGCGGCGCGCTGCGAAGAGCTGGTTCGCCCTACGCATACCCAGGAGCGCGGCGACTGGCAGAGTGTCCTGCAGCAGGCTGATCAAATCATTGAAAACGATCTGTTCGTTGGCGGCCAGGAGCACTTCTATCTGGAGGGACAAGCCTGCGTGGTGCTGCCTACTGAAGATGAAGGCGTTATTGTGCACACGTCCAATCAGCACCCGAGCGAAACTCAGAAACTGGTGGCGGAGGTCCTTGGCATTGCCTTTCACGCCGTGACGGTAGAGGTTCGGCGAATGGGCGGAGGGTTTGGCGGGAAAGAGACCCAGGCCTCGCCCTGGGCCTGTATCGCTGCCATTATTGCCAGGCGCACCGGTAAAGCAGTGCGGCTTCGCCTACCGCGCCGAGAGGATATGCACGTCACTGGCAAACGCCATCCTTTCCACAACCGCTATAGACTCGGTTTTGATGCCCACGGCGTTATTCAGGGCGGCGAAATTTCGCTGATTGGAAACTGTGGCTATTCGCCGGACCTTTCCGATGCCATCGTGGATCGCGCCATGTTCCATGCCGACAACGCCTACTCGCTGGGCGATGTTCGCGTAACCGGCTACCGGGCCAGGACCCATACAGCTTCCAATACGGCGTTTCGCGGCTTTGGCGGTCCTCAGGGCATGATGATTATCGAAGCTGCCATGGATGATATTGCCCGCCATACGGGCGTGGACCCACTGACGGTTCGCAAACGTAACCTTTATCGAGAAGGGCGTGATGTCACTCACTACGGGCAAACGGTGGATCAATGCCAATTACTGCATAATCTGATCGACAAGCTCGAAACCGACAGTGAGTACTGGTCGCGGCGCGAGACGGTACGCCACTTCAACGCGAGCAGCACGATCATCAAAAAGGGGCTGGCGCTTACGCCGGTCAAGTTTGGCATTTCCTTTACTGCCCAACACCTCAATCAGGCCGGCGCCCTGCTCCACGTCTATACCGACGGCAGCGTGATGATCAGCCACGGCGGCACAGAAATGGGCCAGGGTCTGCATACCAAGATTTGCCAGGTAGTAGCGCTTGAATTGGGATTGGACCTCTCTCAAGTGCGCATTACTGCGACGCGGACCGACAAGGTGCCCAACACTTCTCCTACGGCAGCCTCGAGCGGTGCGGATCTGAATGGCATGGCCGCCCGTGACGCAGCCTGTAAACTACGTGAAAGACTGCTTGATTTTGCTGCCGCCCACTTTGAAACCGGGCTGGATCGCGAGGGTATGCGCCTGGAAGACGGCATGCTGGTCGCCGGCCTGGGTGAAAGTGAGCACAGGATCCCGTGGGGCGAACTTGTGCAGACAGCGTACCTCAATCGGATTTCACTTTCCGAAAAAGGCTTTTACGCTACCCCGCTGATCCACTATAACCGCGCTTCCGGCCAGGGCCGGCCCTTTTATTACTACGCGTTTGGCGCGGCGGTAAGTGAAGTGAGTGTAGACACATTGACCGGTGAGTATCTGGTGGATCGCGTCGATATACTCCACGATGTCGGCAACTCGCTCAACCCTGCCATTGATATCGGCCAAGTGGAAGGCGGATTTATCCAGGGAATGGGTTGGCTGACGACGGAAGAGCTCAAGTGGAGCGATAAGGGCGTACTAATGAGTGACGGACCCGCTACGTACAAGATACCCACGTTTGGCGACCTGCCGGCCACGTTCAACGTATCCTTACTTGAAGGGCACCCGAACTCCATGGCCAGCCTGTATCGCTCAAAAGCGGTCGGCGAGCCACCTTTCATGCTGGGAATCAGCGTATGGTCAGCGCTACGCGATGCGCTTTCGAGTCTTTCAGATTATAGGGTCTCACCCCGTCTGGACACACCCGCCACCCCCGAGCGCGTACTGCTGGCAGCTCAGGCTTTAAGGGTAAAGACGCTGTGAGCGCACCGCTTTCTTCTGATACCTGGCATGAAGCCCTGAACCGCCTGCAAACAGCAGGAATGCCACACGTGCTCGCCACCCTGGTTACCTGCCAAGGGTCAACGCCGCGTGAGCCCGGTGCCCGAATGGTCATCACCCCTACCGAATGCTTTGATACACTCGGGGGCGGTACTTTTGAATGGCAAACCCTTGAGGCGGCACGCAGTTTTTTAAGCACAGGAAAGCCGGGTTTTCACTTGGAAACCTTTTCTCTGGGTGGGCGCAGCGGGCAGTGCTGTGGCGGGTACGTCAATGTTCTTCTTGAAGTTTTCCCGGGCAGTCGTGTCAATGTAGCGGTTTTTGGCGCTGGCCACGTGGGCGGTGAAATCGTTTCGCTATGCGCACCGCTACCTTGGCAGCTGTATTGGTTTGATAGCCGCCTTGATGTATTTACCGAGAGGTGCCGCCATCAGCCGCGCCTTGAGTACGGTACGCTTGATGACGCAAAAACCAGTGTGGCGACGCTACCACCCGATACGCATACATTGGTAATGACCCACGATCACGATGAGGATTATGCGCTTGTCGCCGCACTGATTTTGCGTGATGACATCGCCTCTATCGGCCTTATCGGTTCAGAGAGCAAATGGGCAAGCTTTGCAGGACGACTCAAGCGGGATGGATATTCCGAAAATCGAATAAATCGGGTACGAAGTCCTATTGGCCGCATTCAGAATGCCAAGCTGCAGGATAAGACACCTTACGCAATCGCCCTGACAGCAGTATCAGAACTGCTCTGGCTGGCCGATATGCCCCCCAATCAAGAAAGCCGTGGGCTTGACCCACATATGGCACGCACGCTCTTTGCCAAATCCCCGACGACCTCGAGTTGATATGACCGTTACAACCGACACATTTATTCGTGCTGAATTGATCAGTTTTGCCCAGGACCCGGGAAATGGGAATGCCCCTGAACCGGGGAGTCTCGTACATTATGCTGATGGTCTGCTATGGCTGAAAGGTCAACATATCCATGCGTTAGGCGATTTCGCTGAACTATCCCCTTCGCTTGCTGAAAATGCGGGCGTTCTCGACTATCGCGGCAAGCTCATCATGCCGGGGTTTATTGATACTCACGTGCATTATGTGCAGCTGGATATCATGGCGTCCTATGGCCGCCAATTGCTCGATTGGCTGAACGATTACACCTTTCCTGAAGAGTGCCGCTTTGCCAATCATGCCCATGCAGTAGCGCTTTCAAACGCTTTTCTCGATGAGATGCTGCGGGCCGGCACGACAACCGCGCAGGTCTTCGGTTCAAGTCATCCAAACTCAGTAGATGCTTTCTTTACTGCTTGCCAAACACGCAATCTGAGAATGCTGGCAGGTAAGGTGTTGATGGACCGCAATGCACCTCAGGGGCTTCTTGACGGCGCTTCGGGTATTGCTGATACCGAGCGTTTGATCGAGGACTGGCATGGCCGTGAACGGCTAGGCTATAGCGTAACGCCTCGCTTTGCGCCTACTTCGACCAAGGCACAAATGGATGCCGCCGGTGCGCTGCTACGCAATGATTCAAGCCTCTGGCTGCAAACGCATCTGGCCGAAAACAGCGGCGAGCTTGACTGGGTAGCCGAACTTTTCCCGGGCAGCCGCGACTATCTGGCGGTTTATGAAGAGGCAGGCCTGGTAGGCCCGCGCAGTACGTTTGCCCACGGTATTCATCTGGATAACGGCATGCGCAAACGCCTGGCCGATCGAGGAGCCAGCATAGCGTTCTGCCCCAGTTCCAACCTGTTCCTGGGTAGCGGTCTTTTTGATCGTGACGCAGCCAATGAAATCGGCATGGCGTATAGCTATGCCACCGATATCGGTGCTGGCACCGACCTTTCCGGTTTTGGTACTTTAAAGAGCGCTTATCAGGTCGGCCAGCTGCGCGGACAGCCGCTTACGGCGTGGCAGGGGTTTTATGGCTTGACCCACGGCAACGCGAAAGCTCTTTCGCTGCATAGCCACATTGGTCAGCTTGCCCCCTCTTTTGATGCAGATTTCGTGGTTATCGACCCATGCTCGACACCGCTTCTGTCACGACGCATTGACCACTGCACTACTTTAGGCGAACGTCTCTTTGCACTCATGATGCTTGCGGACGACCGGGCCATCTACGAAACCTGGGCAGGAGGACAGTGCCAGCATAGGCGAGACAATATCTGATCAAACAGTGAGAGAGGCCAGGCGTTAAAACCTGGCGCTCTCTTCCGCTTTTATACCTACAAACTTTTCTTCCACACAAAAAAATCCCCCGAGGCGCAAGCCCCGGGGGATTTTTCACAATAAGTGCCTGACGATGACCTACTCTCGCATGGGGAGACCCCACACTACCATCGGCGCTAAGCGGTTTCACTAC
>NZ_PVTK01000001.1 GCF_003002925.1 Vreelandella songnenensis | reverse complement strand
GTAGTGAAACCGCTTAGCGCCGATGGTAGTGTGGGGTCTCCCCATGCGAGAGTAGGTCATCGTCAGGCACTTATTGTGAAAAATCCCCCGGGGCTTACGCCCCGGGGGATTTTTTTTGCGTGCAGGAAAGGCACTCTGCTCTTTCCGATGGTAGCTATTAAACCCCGGCGGCGCGGGGCGCCGCGTCGCTGGCTGAAGCCTGCTCCTACAACGTACAGGGGCGTTCTCTTGTAGGAGCCCAATTCTATTGGGCGAAAGGCGCCGTCAGGCGCCTTGACTTGGCAGCCCTGCCAATTAACGCCAAATACTTTCCAGGGCTTCTAACAGGCTATCCATTTCATCGTCAGTGCCGATCGTAATACGCAGGAAATTGTTGAGCTCAGCAGTATTGAAGTGACGTACCAGAATGCCCCGCTCGCGAAGGCTGGTAAATAACTGGGCGCCGGCAACGTCAGGGTGCTGGACCAGGACGAAGTTGGCCTTTGAAGGCAGTACTTCAAAGCCCAGAGCTTCCAGGCGCTGACGAGTACGCTCACGCGTGGTGATTACCCGCTCACGGCACGCATCAAAGTGTGCTTCATCTTCAAGCGCTGCAATACCCACAAGGCTTGCCAGGCTATCGACCGGGTAGGAATTGAACGAGTCCTTCACTCTCTGCAAGCCGTCAATCAGCTCGGCTGAGCCTACCGCGTAGCCAAGGCGCAGGCCGGCAAGGCTGCGTGATTTAGAGAAGGTGCCTGTGACCAGCAGGTTGGGGTAGCGGTCAACCAGTGCAATCGCGCTTTCTCCACCAAAATCGACATACGCCTCATCGACCAGCACGACGCGATCGGTTACGCGCTTCAATAGCGCCTCGATGCTTGCCAGTGAATGGGCATGCCCGGTAGGCGCATTGGGGTTGGCAAGGATAACGCCGCTGCGCTCGGATGCCGCGCCAAGCGCCTCCATGTCCACTTCCCAGTTTGAGGTCAGCGGGTGGGTGCGCAGCGCGACATTATAAAGATTGGCGTAAACCGGATAGAAGCTGTAAGTGATCGCGGGCGTATCCAGCGGCGCGTCGTGGCAGAAGAACGCTTGAAAGGCCAATGCCAGTACTTCATCGGAACCGTTACCTACGAATACCTGCTGGCTTTCCACGCTGAACGTTTTGGCAAGCGTGGCGCGCAGAGCGGCAGAGGTGGGGTCCGGATAAAGGCGAAGATGGTCAGTGGCGTAGTGGCGCAGCGCCTCGCCCACGCCCGGTGCCGGCGGGTAAGGATTTTCGTTGGTGTTTAATTTGATAACGCGCTCACGGGGCTGCTCGCCTGGTACATAAGGGGTGAGCGCCTTGACCGCGGGACTCCAGTATTGGCTCATGGTGGTAACCTGATTATCCTTGCGTAATAGGCCATGGTCGCTTGATGCTTGCCCAAGCGCAAGCATTCCCATGCGCCTGGGGGGTGGGCGTCGCACCTTGTAACGGTTATGCTGTCATAACCGCACGTAAGAAATGTATGACCAACACGATAAGGAGAGACCCAATGCAATTCAGGAGTTTGCTAGCCGGTTCGGCTATGTTGGCATTGTTGGCTGGTTGTGCAACCGGCGGCCCGTCAGGCCAGGAGAGTGATGCAGGTGTGAGTGCATCACAACAGCACTACCAGGGAACGCTGCCTTGCCGCAACTGTGACGGTATCGATCTGGACGTTACCATGGTGGGCGAAGAGACCGGTGCAGCAGACGAGCGTACTTTTACGCTGGATGCGACCTATCGTAACCACCCACAAACGCCGCCGCCAGAAAATTACGCGGGTAACTGGGAAGTGCTGAACGGTACGCCGTCCGACCCGGACGCGACCGTCTATGAGCTGACGCCTGATGGCGACGGTCAGATCTACTACTTCCAGCGCATCAACGAGCGTACGCTTGAATTGATCGACCCGGAGCGTCGTCGCTTCGAAAATGGCGAAATGTTGCAGCTACAGCGTCAGTAATCAAGCAGTAGCGAAACAAGGCGGCCACGGGCCGCCTTTTGTATTTTAGCGCCTGACGCCGTCAACATGATTCAATAACGGGAGTATGAACGCAGTGGCTAAAGCCAAGAGTGCCTTTGTATGTACCGAGTGCGGGGCCGAATACCGCAAGTGGCAAGGCCAGTGCTCCAGCTGTAACGAGTGGAATACGTTAAGCGAAATCCGCCTGGCAAGCGCCCGTCCGGGCAGTGGCAGCACGACTACCGGCAGGGCAGGCTATGCAGGTGACCTTTCCCGTGATGTGGTGGATCTAAGCAATGTCGACCTGAGCGAGGTACCCAGACTCAGCTCTACGTTCAACGAATTTGACCGCGTGCTGGGCGGCGGCCTCGTACCAGGTTCAGCCGTGCTTCTGGGCGGCAACCCGGGGGCGGGTAAATCGACGCTTCTGCTACAGACAGCCTGCAAGCTGGCCCAGCAGCGGCGCATCATGTACGTGACTGGGGAAGAATCTCTTTCCCAGGTGGCCATGCGTGCCCATCGTTTGCAGCTGCCCACCAGCGGCCTGAAGATGCTGGCCGAAACCAGTGTCGAGACCATTCTTGCCGTCGCTGAGCGTGAAAAGCCGGAAATTCTGGTGATCGACTCTATCCAGACCATGCATCTGGAAGATATCAGCTCGGCGCCGGGCGGAGTCGCCCAGGTGCGCGAGTCCGCGGCCGCACTCACCCGTTTTGCCAAGCAGAGCAATACAGTGCTGCTGCTGGTGGGCCACGTGACCAAGGACGGTACCCTGGCAGGCCCCAAGGTGCTTGAGCACATGATTGATGCCTCCTTGCTTCTGGAAGGCGGTGCCGACTCCCGCTTTCGCACGCTGCGCGGTCAGAAAAACCGCTTTGGTGCCGTCAACGAACTGGGCGTTTTCGCCATGCTCGAACAGGGCCTCAAGGAGGTCAAGAACCCCAGCGCCATCTTTCTTTCACGCCAGGAAGAGCAGGCGCCGGGAAGTTTGGTCATGGTGGTATGGGAAGGCACTCGGCCTATTCTGGTAGAAGTACAGGCTCTGGTCGATGAATCCGCACTGGGCAACCCACGCCGCGTCGCCGTCGGGGTGGATCAGAACCGCCTGGCCATGCTGCTGGCCGTGTTGAACCGCCATGGCGGGCTGTTTACCGGCGACCAGGACGTATTCCTGAACGTGGTGGGCGGTGTAAAGGTGCTGGAAACCAGCGCGGATCTCGCTGTACTGCTGGCCGTGGTTTCCAGCTTGCAGAACCGCGCGCTTCCCAAGGAGCTGGTCGTGTTTGGCGAAGTGGGGCTTTCCGGCGAGATACGCCCGGTACCCAGCGGCCAGGAGCGTATTGCCGAGGCCGCCAAGCACGGTTTTTTACGCGCTATCGTGCCGCGCGCCAACGCCCCCAAACAGTCGCCCAAGGGCATGGAAGTGATCGCCGTGGATAAGCTCAGCGATGCCTTGGAGGCACTGTAAGTAGGCTACGCTATTAAGTCATCATGAAAAAGACATCTACGTGCCAAGGAGAGACGCCATGAGCTCGATTCGTTTAACCCAGTACAGTCACGGCGCCGGATGTGGCTGCAAGATCGCCCCCGATGTGTTGGATAGCATCCTTGCCAAGGCGGGGCCGGCCGCCGGGCACAAGCAGCTGATCGTGGGCAATCAGGGCCGCGAAGACGCTGCGGTCTACGATTTGGGCGACGGCCGCGGCATGATCGCCACCACGGATTTTTTCATGCCGATCGTGGACGATCCGTTCGATTTCGGACGTATCGCGGCCACCAACGCGATCAGTGATATCTATGCCATGGGTGGCACCCCGGTCATGGCCTTGAGTATCCTGGGCTGGCCGCTGGATAAATTGAGCGCGGAAGTGGCCGGTGATGTGGTCGCTGGTGCCCAGGGCGTATGCCGTGAGCTGGGCATCGCCTTGGCAGGCGGGCACTCCATCGATGCGCCGGAGCCAATCTTCGGTCTGGCGGTTAACGGGCTGGTGGATCTGGACAAGCTCAAGCTCAATAGCCGCGCCAAGCCTGGGGATCTTCTGTTTCTGACCAAACCGCTGGGCGTGGGTCTGCTTACCACGGCCGAAAAGCGTGGCCTGCTGGAAGCGGGGCACCACGGCCTGGCCCGGGAGACGATGCTTAAATCCAACCGCATCGGGGTTTCACTTGCCGGTGTCAAAGGCCTCAACGCCATGACCGACGTGACCGGTTTTGGCCTGGCCGGGCACCTTACGGAGATGTGCAGCGCCAGTAACGTGATGGCCCAGATCGATTTCCGCCGTCTGCCGCGACTGGCCGAAGCCGAGGCGTATCGCCGTCAGGGGGCGGTACCCGGTGGCACGCTGCGCAACCGCGATGCCCTGGGCAAGAGCCTGCCCAGTATGGATGAAGCCCACTGGCAGTGGCTGTGCGACCCGCAAACCTCGGGCGGCCTGCTACTAAGCGTCGACCCGGCCTGGGAAGACGATGTCGAGCGCATTGGTCGGGAATTTGGATTGTCGCTTGAGCCGTTTGGCGTCATGAAGCCTCGTACAGGCGAAGCGTTGATCGAGATGGTCGGATAATGCTTGAAGCGCTGCCTCCATCCCTAGGTTTAATCAGCGAAGCGCGCCCACTGATTGATGTGCGTGCCCCAATCGAGTTTGCCCAGGGCAGCCTGCCCGGCGCGGTCAATCTACCCCTGATGGTGGACGAAGAGCGCCGTCAGGTGGGTATTGCCTACAAGCAGCAGGGCCAGGAGGCCGCGATTGCTCTCGGCGAACGGCTGGTCAGCGGTGAGACCAAGCAGGCACGCATCGCGGCCTGGAAAACGTATCTGCACGAGCACCCTGACGCCGTCATCTACTGCTTTCGTGGCGGGCTACGCTCGCAGATCACGCAACAGTGGCTTGAAGAAGCTGGTCTTTCCAGGCCGCGCATCGAAGGCGGCTGGAAGGCCATGCGCCACGCGCTCTGCCAGCGTATCGAGCAGGCGGCCGAGCAGCCCATGCTGGTGGTGGCCGGATTGACCGGTTGCGCCAAGACCACGCTGATCAATCAGCTGGAAAACGGTGTCGATCTTGAAGCCTGCGCCCACCATAAAGGCTCCGCCTTCGGGCGCAGGCCAGAAGCACCCGCCACACAGATCGATTTTGAACATGCGCTGGGGGCGCGGCTGCTGGCCCTGCCGGATAAGCTCGTCATCGAGGATGAGTCACGCCAGATCGGCAATGCCAACATACCGCTCACCTTCTGGCATGCTCTGCAAAAAGCACCGCGCGTGCGTATCGAGATGCCGCTTGATTGGCGTCTTGACCAGCTCCTGAACGACTACATCATCGAGCTTGAAAAAGAGTACACCGCATATTGCGGCGCGCAAGAAGGTTGGGCATTGATGCAACGTCAATTAGGCAATGCGCTGATTCGTCTGGAAAAGCGTTTAGGGAATGCGCGTCTTCAGCGTTTACAGCGCCTCCAGGCGCTGGCGTTCAAGGCCCATGCCGAAGGTAACCCTCAGGCCCACGAAGCGTGGTTGGCACCACTTTTGACCGAATATTACGACCCACTCTATCGCTATCATCTGGAAAAACAGCAGGCGAGCGCCGCGCCGGATATTCATGTGGGCGATTGGGAAAGCTGCCGGGAGGCTGCCAGGCAGTGGAGCGCCCGGCAGCCTGAGTAGGGTAGGTCAGGCCAGCTTTAACCACTGGGTCATGACCCGGTCGAGCAAAGGCGCCAGTTGATGAAAGCGGGTAGCGTTTTCCAGAATCTGGTTTTCGGACTGTACAAAGCGTTCGGCTGTCGGGCTACTGGAAGCCACAGGCGCGGCCTCGCTTTTCACCTGCTCAATAAGCTGAGTAGCGCTTGCAAGCGTTACCTCCAGGTGGCAGAGCAGGCCTACCACGCGGCCGCTGTCCCAGCTGAAGCCCTGTAGCGGGGCCGCCGGGCTCCCACCCAGCGGCAGGGCGTCTTCCGGCAGGCTGAACACGTAGCGATGCCACATGAACGCCTCGAATTGCTCGGGCAGATCAAACGGGCTTTCCGGGGCCAGGGTCACCTCATGAAAGCCCTGTTCTGGATAGGTGCCAGGAGCCACCACGGCATCCAGCGCCCGGGCAATCAAAAGCGCGCCCAGGCCGATGCCCAGAACGGGCTTCTGGCCATCCAGGTAGCGGTTGATCAGCTTGTTTTCGGCCTTGAACCACGCAGGCGGCTGATCAAGAACGGTTTCTGGACCGCCCAACACGATCAGCGCATCGCTTTCCGCGGGGCGTGGGGTGAGCTCGCCCGCGTATAGATGAAAAACGGTGTAACTATGCCCCATACTGCTCAACCAGTCGGTCAAGCGGGCGGGGTCATGATCAGAGCCGTGCTGTAGCAGATGTATATGCATGGTAATCTCCTCGCCGGCCGTACTCAGTCAGGGCTGTCGGGGTTTACGACAGCGCAGGTTCGACCATAACGTATTGACCCCATTTCACCAATATCGCGCGTTAGGAAATCAGTATGGTGTCCAAACCCTTAGGTTTTTATCAGCGGCTTCAGGTGCTGCCGCTCGCGGCTCAGCAGGCGTTCATGGCCGCGCTTTGTGAGCGGCTATTACCCAATTACGCGCTGTATGAGCAGACCACCGGCCAGGGGGATGGCCATACGCTGCGCACGGTGCTGAATCTGGTCTGGGAGCGGCTTAGCGTGCCCGGTGCCAGTATCGACTTTGCGCGCCAGGCGGAAAAGCTGGCCGAATGCGAGCCGCCTGCAGAAGATGAAAGCTTTGGCGCCCGCCGTGCGCTGGACGCCGTGGTATCCATCTCGGCGCTGCTCGATACGCTGCAGGGCGACTCTCCCGAAGCCGTGCTGGATGTAAGCCGCACCTCGCGCGCCGGGGTGCGCGCCTTTATCGAGCTTACCGAAGGTGAGGAGGATGCTCAGAAGCTTGCTCTGCTGATCCGCGATCACCCGCTGATGGAAGATGAAAACGCCTTTCAGGACGCCGTGCTGGAGGCCGTCAGTGAGCCGCTCAACAAGGCCGCGTTGAAAGAAGTTCGCACGCTTGGCCGCAATGACGGCATCAGCAACCTGGGGCTGAGCCTGGACGAAGAAGAGTAGGCCAAGCCTTAGAAGCGCAGGCCTGCCGTCACCATCATGCCGGCAGTGCCAAACACGATCAGGTCGGACTCAAGGCGCCCCCACTGCACGCCAATGCTTGGCAGCAGCGCCGGGGCCACTTCCAGATGGTTGAGCGGAATCTTGTCGCGGTACTCACCCTTGTAGCCGCGCAGCAAGCCACCGCTCAGCTTGGCGCGAACGTTGATCTCATCGGCAAACTGCCACAGGGGAAATTCACGCCCGGCATAGACGTACCAGGTGGGCTGTTCGTAGGAGTTCTTGAACCAGGCGGCCCCGGCCATCCAGCGGTCAGGGTTGTGAAGCTCGATGCCCATCAAGTGCTGCTGGTTGTTGTGATCCGGCTGCGGGTCGAAGTGGCGTGTCAGCAGGCTGGTCTGTACCAGCGTATGGTCGAGTGTGAACGCCGGCGGCCAGTCGGGCATAGAAAAGGCCGAGGCCGAAGCGCTCAGCCAGATACCTAGAAGCCCTCCTGCCCATGCAGTGTAACGTGGCATGTAAAACTCCTGGAAAGAAGGGCGCTGCGTCAATGGGGTCATCAAAGGCGCATTTCGATGCCGCGTTCGGCCATATAGCGTTTTGCTTCGGGAATGGTGTGCTCGCCAAAGTGGAAAATGCTGGCCGCCAGTACGGCGTCGGCACCGCCCTTGAGCACGCCATCCACCAGGTGGTCCAGATTGCCCACACCGCCAGAGGCAATGACCGGCACGCTGACCGCTTCTGAAATCGCGTGGGTCACGCCCAGATCAAAGCCGATCTTGGTGCCGTCACGGTCCATGCTGGTCAAGAGCAGCTCGCCGGCGCCGAATGCCACCATCTTCTTCGCCCACTCCACGGCATCAAGCCCTGTTGGCCGGCGTCCGCCGTGGGTGAAGATTTCCCAGCGCGGCGGCTCGCCTTCACCAGATACCCGCTTGGCATCGATCGCCACCACGATGCACTGGCTACCAAAACGCTCGGCCGCTTCGCGAACGAACTCGGGGTTGGTCACCGCTGCGGTATTGATCGACACCTTGTCGGCGCCCGCATTGAGCATGGTGCGGATATCGTCACAGGTACGAATGCCGCCGCCGACGGTCAGCGGAATGAACACCTGCCCGGCAATGCGCTCCACCATGTCCACCGTGGTGGCGCGGTCTTCGTGGCTGGCGGTGATATCCAGAAAGGTGATTTCATCGGCGCCCTGCTGGTTATAGCGCTGGGCGATCTCGACGGGGTCGCCCGCGTCACGGATGCCGACAAAGTTGACACCCTTGACCACCCGCCCGGCGTCAACGTCCAGGCACGGGATGATACGCTTGGATAGACTCACGCATTGCCTCCGGTCAGTTGATCGCTGAGGCGCTGGGCCTCGGCTACGTCCAGGCTGCCCTCGTAGATGGCCCGACCGGTAATCGCGCCTAAAATGCCGCTATCGGCCACATCGCACAGGGCCTTGATATCGTCCAGATTGGTCACGCCGCCAGAAGCAATTACCGGCAGGCCGCCTTCGCGGGCCAGCTGGGCGGTGGCTTCCACGTTAACGCCCTGCATCATGCCGTCGCGGGCGATGTCGGTGTACACGATGCTGGATACGCCGTCATCGGCAAAGCGCTTGGCCAGATCCACGGCCTTCACGGTAGAGACTTCCGCCCAGCCATCGGTGGCCACAAACCCATCCTTGGCATCCAGGCCGACAATCACATGGCCGGGAAACGCGCGGCACATCTCGCCCACGAAATCCGGCTCCTTGACCGCCTTGGTACCGATGATCACGTAGGAGACGCCTGCATTCAGATAGTGCTCGATGGTCTCCGCGCTACGAATGCCGCCGCCAATCTGGATCGGCAGGTTGGGGTAGGCGCGGGCAATGGCGGTGACCGCTTCGCCGTTGACCGGTTTGCCTTCAAAGGCACCGTTCAAATCGACCAGATGGAGCCGGCGCGCGCCAGCTTCCACCCAGCGTGCGGCCATGGCAACCGGGTCGTCGCCGTAGGACGTCGCATCTTCCATGCGGCCCTGTTTGAGTCGCACACACTGGCCGTCTTTGAGATCAATCGCAGGAATTACCAACATAACTAAACCTCTTAGGGCGTCCAGGTGACAAAATTTTCAAGCAGGCGCAGGCCCGCACGGGAGCTTTTTTCGGGGTGAAACTGTACGGCAAAGGTGGCGTCACGGCCAATCGCCACGTGGGCGCCTACCCGGCCATAGCGCGTGGTGCCAAACACCTGAGTATCGTCGGCTGCATTCACGTAGTAGCTGTGAACGAAGTAGAAGTGTTCGTTATTATCGATGCCGGCCCACAGCGGGTGGGCGTGATTCTGCTCGACCAGGTTCCAGCCCATGTGGGGTACTTTCAGGCGCTGGTCGTGCTCATCGCGCATATCGATGGGAAACTTGTCGACACTGCCCTGGAAAAAGCCCAGGCAATCGACGCCGCCGTTCTCTTCGCTACGCTCCAGCAGCATCTGCTGGCCCACGCAGATGCCCAGCAAGGGTTTGGCTTGGCGTGTCAGCACATCGTCCACCAGGCCGCGAAGCTCAGTGCGCTCGAGTTCGCCCACGCAGTCACGGATAGCGCCCTGGCCGGGCAGTACCAGTCGCGTGGCGCCCAGAATGCGCCGCGGATCGCGCGTGATAATGACATTTTCATGGGTCACGTGCTCCAGCGCCTTGGCGACAGAGTGCAGGTTTCCCATTCCGTAGTCGATCACAGCAATGGTCATGAAGCGCTCCTTAACGGAATGAACGAACGGTGGCGTGGATTATCACGACGCACCATTAAAGGCTGCCTTTGGTGGAGGGCATCTGGCCTGCCATGCGCGGGTCTTCGGCCACGGCCATGCGCAGGGCGCGTCCAAACGCCTTGAAGATGGTCTCGGCCTGGTGATGGGCATTGAAGCCTTTGATATTGTCGATATGCAGCGTTACCCGGGCGTGATTGACGAACCCCTGGAAAAATTCCCAGAACAGCTGGGTATCCAGGCGGCCGATGATGTCACGGGTAAACTCGACATTCATGTAAAGACCGGGGCGGCCGGAGAAATCGATCACCACCCGCGAGAGCGCTTCATCAAGTGGCACGTAGGCATGGCCATAGCGGTAGATGCCGCGCTTGTCGCCAATCGCTTCATTGAAGGCCTGGCCCAGGGTAATTCCCAGGTCCTCGACGGTGTGATGATCGTCGATATGCAAATCGCCGGTAGCGTGAATATCCAGGTCGATCATGCCATGCCGTGCAACCTGATCAAGCATATGATCCAGAAAGGGAACGCCAGTTTCGCAGTTGAGGTGGCCTTCGCCATCCAGATTGACGCTGACCTTGATCTGGGTTTCATTCGTATCACGGCTAACCGTGGCAATACGCGCTGACATGTTGCATCTCCTGCGCTCTAGCGCATTCTGAGGGGAAGGCGATGGGCCGCACTGTCTCTCCACCAGTTGATCAGGGCATGAATCTGCGGCAAAACAGCCATTATAGAGAATCGGCGCACCCATCCGCTACAATGCGCGAAAGGTAGCTACCGTTTTAGGGCATTCAACATAGCAGCTTGGCTGCTTTGGCAAAGAGGAGTTCACCATGTCGGTGACACTGGAGCATGTCGATAAAGCCCGCTGGGACACCGATGAACAGGTGCGCCTTGATCTTGTGCGTATTTATGAAGACGCGCCCAAGGAGCGGGTGCCTACCCAGGCAGTGTTGCCGTTTATCGAACAGCATCTGGAGGCCGGCCACTTTTTTGCCTGCGCGCACTTCAACGACCACCTGCTGGGAGCTGCGGCGATTCAGGAAGCGCCGGACCGGGCGTGGTGGCTATCTGAGCTCTGTGTGCGCAAAACCACCCGCCGCCGCGGCGTTGGTTCACGGCTGGCGGCGCTTTTGGGTGAACAGGCCCTTCAGGAAGGGCGTAAACTACGCATTGAAACCGCATCACTGCCGCTTGCCGATCAGTTACTGCTTTCCAAGCTTGGCTACCGCCCTGGTAGTCAGGCCGAAAGGCCCGCATTGGGCGGACCGCTTATCAGTGATTTTGTTGAGCTAGACCCACAAGGGAAAGGGTAATGAAACAGTTATTACGTATTTTACTGGCCGCCATCGGTATTCTTGGCATTGTGGCAGTGGCCGCGGTGGTCTATGTCACCACCTTTCTCGACCCTGAGGACTTCAAGCCACGTCTGACTGCCGTGGTCGAGGAGCACACAGGGCTGCATCTGGCGCTGGAAGGGCCGATCACCTGGTCGTTCTACCCACGCCTTGGCGTCAGCGTAGAGCAGGCCCGCGCCTGGTTGCCCGAACAGCCTGAAGATGAAGCCTCGTTTGCAGCGATCAATCGCGCCGAGGTCAGTATTGCGTTTGCGCCCTTGTTGCGTGGTGAAATTGCCATCGATGGCCTGACGCTCGACGGTATGCGCTTGAACCTGGAGCGCGATGAGGAGGGCGAAGGCAACTGGGAGCCGCTGGTCGAGCGTTTGGCCGAGCGCAGCGATGAAAAGGCCCAAACCGTGCTGGCGCCGGCAAGCGCCGGCCCGAACGCCGATGCGGGCAGCCTTTCCGTGGTGCTCAATATCGCAAGCGTTGAAGTACGCGGCGCCGATATCCGCTTTCGTGACATGCAGCGCCAGGCGCTGTGGCGCATGCAGTCGCTGAATATCTCCGGCAGCAACGTCAACCCGGTCAGCCCTTTCCCCTTGAAGGCCATGTTCACGCTTACCCGGCATAACCGCCTGGATGCCGAGGTGCTGGAGCGCACGCCGGATCTGACCAGCGATGTTGATCTCGAGACGCGAATCAGGCTTAAACTTGGCGAGGATCGGGTCGTGCTGGAAAATACCCGGCTGACCACACGCACGCGAATGGACGCCGAGGGCGAGCCGCAGCAGCTCAACCTGCGGGCCGCTGAAATCGTTGCCCATCTGGAAGAGAAGCAGCTAAGCGTTATCGAAGGCGTGCTGGAAACCGGCCTGCAGAATGCGGAAAAGTGGCAGGGCAGCCTGGCACTGGCGCTGGCCTTTGGGCTCGAGAGCGACTGGGAGGCGCAAACGGCGCAGCTAAAGGATCTACAGCTGACTGGACCTGATGGGCTACGTGTCAGCGGGCATCTCAATATCGAGCAGATGCTGGATGCACCAAGGTATCGAGGCCAGATTACCGCCGCTCCCTTTACCCTGCGCCCTTGGCTAAGCCGTACTGGCGTCGAGCTTAACACTGCCAATGAGGCTGCGCTTAGCGACATTGCCATGACCAGCCCCATCGAAGGCGACGCCGAGCAGGTATCTCTACCGCGGCTCTCCCTGGTAGTGGACGACAGTACCTTTACCGGCGAACTCTCCGCCGCACTGGACGGCACGCGAGTCGCCTTCGACCTTGAGGGCGATCAGCTCAATCTTGATCACTATCTGGCCGGGCCCACCACCGCGCAGCAGGCAAGCCGAGGCTTTTTACGCAAGGCCATTGCCCAGAGTAGCGAAACTCTGCTCCCCCAGGCCTGGTTTAGCGAGCTTTCGCTGGACGGCGCGCTGAGCGTCGAGCGGCTGCTGCTTGGCGGGCTGACCTTTGAAAACACGCGCCTGCAGCTGCAGGGTGAAGAGGGTGAACATCGGCTTAGCGGGTTTGAGTCACGCTTTTATGGCGGCGAGCTTAACGCCAGCGGCCGCCTGGACGCGCGTGAACGGATCATGGAGTGGGCGCTTGCACCCAGTGTCAGCAATGTTCAGGCAGGCGCGTTGATTGAAGCGCTGGGCGAGGAGACGTCTCCACTGCGCGGGCGTCTCAATGCCGATGGCGAGCTTACATCGCGTGGCAATAGCCGTGATGCACTGATCAGCAATCTCAACGGCCAGGTGAACGCCCGCCTTGATGAAGGCGCCATTCTGGATATCAACATTTCTCAGCAGATGTGTGAACTGGTTGCCCAACTGGAAGGTGAGGGTACGTTACGGGATTGGCATGCCGATACGCGCTTCGAGCGCTTCGATGCCACCCTCCAGGTACGCAACGGCATCATCAGCAGCGACGATCTGCTGATCACTTTGCCGGGTATCAATGTGAATGGCGAAGGCGAACTTGATTTCAACAGCCGCAACTTCGATACCCAAGCCAACGCACGGCTGGTGGATACCGCTGATGCGGCGTGTAGCGTCAACCCACGCCTTCAGCAGCTGCCGCTGCCCGTGCGCTGTGAAGGCAATCTTGGCGACGACCATACGCAGTGGTGCCGCTTTGACCGTGACGCCTTTCAGACCGCCGTGGTCGATCTGCTGCGCAATGAGGCTGGTAGCCGCGTGACCGAAGAGCTCGAAGAGCGCGTAGGCGGCTCGCTGGAGCAGCTTGATGAGCACCTGGGTAAAGGAGCCGGTCAGGAACTTCGCGAAGGCATCCGACGTCTATTCAACTGAGCATTCAGGTAAGTCAGTCTGCGCCGGCCCACACGCCGGCGCTTTTTTATTGGCGTCATACTAAGCACCATTGCGCCCGCTTTCTCTACTACCTGTTCTATCGAAGGAAACCGCATGGCTGATATGCCAACTCCCCGGCTCGCGGCAGACGAGTTCTGCCGCCGCCTGCTTACCTGGTTCGACCGGTATGGCCGACACGACCTGCCTTGGCAGTCGCCGCGCAGCGCTTACCGCGTATGGGTATCCGAGATCATGCTGCAGCAGACCCAGGTGGCCACCGTGATTCCCTACTTCGAACGTTTCATGGCGCGCTTCCCGAGCCTTGAAGCTCTCGCTCGTGCGCCACAGGACGAAGTACTTCACCTGTGGACAGGGCTTGGTTACTACGCCCGTGCGCGCAACCTGCACAAGGCCGCCCAGCAGGCGCTTGCCGAACATGGCGGTGAGTTGCCCACCGAGAGTGTCGAAGCGCTGGTGGCTTTGCCGGGCATCGGCCGTTCAACCGCTGGCGCCATTATTGCCCAGAGCACCGGTCGTCGGGCGGCGATTCTGGATGGCAACGTCAAACGCTCGCTGACGCGACTGCACGCCATCCCTGGCTGGCCGGGCAAGCCCGAGGTCGAACGTAAGCTATGGGCACTTGCCGAGCACTACACGCCCACAGCCCGCCTGGCGGACTTTACCCAGGCGATGATGGATTTCGGCGCTACCCTGTGCAAGCGCAGCCGGCCGGACTGTAAGGTGTGCCCGTTCAACGACGTCTGCCTGGCCTACGCCCAAGGCGAACCGAAACGCTACCCGGAATCCAAACCCAAGAAAGCCCTGCCCACCCGCAGCACCATCATGCTGGTACTGCGCGACCAACAGGGCAAGGTGTGGCTTGAACAGCGCCCGCCCAGCGGTCTGTGGGGCGGGCTCTGGAGCCTGCCCCAGTTTGATACACACAGCGAACTGAACGACTGGCTGGAGGCGCACGTGGCATCACCCAGACGCGAGTCGACAATGCCTGGGTTCCATCATACCTTCAGCCATTTTCGCCTGGAGATTACCCCTCAGCCGGTATCCTGCGATAGGCTGAACGGGATAAGGGAAGGCGGACTCTGGTACGACATCGATAACCCCCGCGAGCTTGGCCTGGCAGCCCCGGTCAAAGCGCTGCTTGGCCAGCTTGCGCCCTTTACTCTCAACTTAACGCCAGGGCGTGTATAGCCTAAGCCATACGCCTATCAAGGAGTCTCTAATGAGCAACACGGTTTTTTGCCGCAAATATCAAGAGGAGCTGCCCGCGCTCCCGTTTCCTCCGCTACCCGGCAAGCAGGGCCAGGAGATTCAGGCCAGCGTTTCCAGGAAGGCATGGGAAGAGTGGCAGGCATTGCAGACGCGTTTGATCAACGAAAAGCACCTCAACATGCTCAACCCAGAGGACCGCGCCTACCTGATGGAGCAGATGCAGCGCTACATGGATAATGAAACGACCGACCAGGCTGAGGGTTATGTGCCGCCTACGCAGGCGTAAACCGGTACCTTGGCAGGCCGAAATGGCAGGAAATACGGGCGTTTCAGCCCTTCACCGTTAGCCGAAGGTATGCCCTAAGCAACGGTCAGGAAAGAAAGTTTCACAAAGGTGTTGACGAAAAGCTGCGTTTTTAGTTTAATACGCACCGTTGGCAGCGGCCAGATAGCTCAGTTGGTAGAGCAGGGGATTGAAAATCCCCGTGTCGGCGGTTCGATTCCGTCTCTGGCCACCAAACAGTTGGGGTATCGCCAAGTGGTAAGGCACCGGTTTTTGGTATCGGCATTCCCAGGTTCGAATCCTGGTACCCCAGCCATTGCCAACAAGATTTCTTGTTGACTGAATAGCTTAATCGCAAACCAGTCATATTCTCAAGAAAACGTGAAGCGCCGACATAGCTCAGTTGGTAGAGCAACTGACTTGTAATCAGTAGGTCCCGGGTTCGACTCCTGGTGTCGGCACCATCAAAAGATGGTTAAAAGCAACATGTTAGAGAATCAGATCAAGCCGTCCGAAAGGGCGGCTTTTTCGTGCGCGTAATATCATACGTAGCAAAATGGCTATGCGTGTATAAGCTCTCTGCCCAGCGTGAAGACATGTTTTCAATACATAGAGGCCATCCTTGGCCTGCCGTGCTTCCTTCTTCCCTTCGCTTGGTGCCTTCCTTATCCATCCTTGAATGAGCACGGCGTACTTGGCTACTGCGATAAGCAGCTCGTTCAGTGTAGCTGCCAAGTGAATGATTGCTGTAGTCCATCAACGACAGGTTTTGTCAGCTATTTCTTACAACCGGATACGCGTTGCCGCGCCGAATTTTAAGCGGCGCCGATGGGTAAAGGTATGCCGGATGATGGAGCGTGATTAAAGACAAGGCTTACGGGGTAAGGCGGGGGGAGAGAATAGAAAGCTTAAAAGCCAGAAACAACAACGCCCCGGTTAAGGGGCGGTTGATGTACTCATGCCATCCTGGCGAGTAGTCACTCATCCTGAGTGGAAATTCCTTTTCTGTGGTGGCTTCCTGCCGCCGACAACTTCATACTATGCCATGTATAATATATGCACAAGTCTTTAAGGCAAAAAAATTGTACTGATACCTATACCATTCCCTTCTAAGCTCAACCTTTCGTTCCCCAGGTTACGGCAAGCCTGGCTTTGCGTGGGATCGTACGGCTCTTGGCTACCACCGCAATTGTGATCACATTTTGCTCAAGCCGTGAAACGTAGCCGTATGGTTGAACCGGCGTATCAGTACGGACATTACTTGTTAAACTTTTTTCGCCGCTGCTCGGCGCGCTTGAGAGCACTAAGCTTCTCTGGGCGCTTCATGGACGTCCATCGGCGGATCTCCTCGATACTGCGCCCGCAGCCGGTGCACAACTCGCCTTTGAGCTTGCAAACCGAAATGCAGGGGCTTTCAACTGTCTTGGCCATTAGTGGATGGCCTTGACTGAGGTGAGTCGGCGCTGCCAATCACCCCCATGCTGGCGGCGACATGCCTGTTCACTGTCAAAATCAATGTGCGCTGAAACATCATTCACCATGACGCCTGCCTCGATAAGTGCCGCTGCGGTTTCATCGTGAAGGCGCTGCCTCACGTCACTTTTAAGCGCCTCGGACAGGTGGGCATCCGTATCAAACACCCAGATGACCATTAGGCTCATGGGAAAGCGGGTGTAGTCGACCTGATGGGTCACCCATTCAAACCCGGGAATATGGCTTTTATTGTTTTCGCAGGCGGCGGTCAGTGACGTGACTAGCCGACGCTCAATTTTGCCGCGTTCGCGTTTGGCAAGCATGGGATCTCCTGTCCTAGATCAGAGGGGTAAATGTTGCATATATTTTTCGTGTACTCAAAAAAGCACGATTAGGAAGGCGGTGTAAAGTGCTGATGCCAAGCCAATGTGTCATAACATTTATTAGTTGGCATAAGTAGCCGGTTATTATATTGGTATTTAAAAACAATAGCTGTTTGGAAAGATGGGGTTGTTTTATGTGCTGATTGTCTTGTTGTTTTATAGTCAGTGAAGGATCAATTTTTATCGTCTTCTTCATTGTGCTAAAGTTTTTAATTGATGGTAAAAATATATTCAATCATTTAGCTTTTTGTTTTTATTTATTTAAATCATGGATTTATGTTGATCAATGGCTTTCTGTAGTCCTGGTTTAAAAATGTATACATACTGTGTGATAAAAGTTAAATATTTCTACATGCACTTATCCTCGCTTGATAAGTTAGTTTCCTTGGCTACTCTCAAATAGCCAGATTGATTGATCAATGGTTAGAACCAAGTTAATCGGAGTTAGTGATTGGTCTGTTTTTACCACTGCTTGATCTCTTTCTTTTAGATACCTGTCGCATGTTTTGGACGGGCAATTAAATAATGAGGCTATGCTATGTTCCATCACTCTGCAAAACTGCAATACCCCGTCAAAGTGGATAAACCCAATCCTGAATTTGCCATGCTGCTCCAGCAGGCCATCGGCGGTGTGGAAGGGGAAATTCGGGTCGCCATGCAGTACTTTTTCCAGGCGATGGGCGCGCGTGGGGATGACCGTATCCGCGATCTGCTCATGTCGACCGCTACCGAAGAGCTTTCGCATATCGAAATGCTTGGCCATGCGGTGGCCCTTAATCTGGAAGGCGCCCCGGTTTCCTACCAGGAAGCAACGGCCAAGGACCCGGTAATGAATGCCATTCTGGGCGGCGCCAACCCACGTCATATCCTGTCGTCGGGGCTTTCTGCCATGCCGGTGAATGCCAATGGCGTGCCCTTTGATATGAGCCACATCTACGCCACGGGCAACGTAGCAGCCGACATGCTGGCAAACGTAACGGCAGAAGCCAGTGGCCGAGTATTGGCATCGCGGCTTTATAACTGGACCGATGATCATGGCATGAAGGATTTTCTATCCTTCCTCATTGCCCGTGATACCTATCACCAGCAGCAGTGGCTGGCAGTAATTGAAGAGCTTGGTGGTCTAGGCGCACAGCTGCCGGTACCCAACTCGACGCCGGAAGATCACGAAGCGATGCAGCACTCTTACTACTACCTGAACACCCTGCTGGATAAAGAAGCACCCAAAGGGCGTTGGGGTGAAGGTCCATCCTTTGATGGTCGCAGCGAGTTTTCCGTACAAAACCAACCTGCACCTGAAGGCCAGGAGCCTACCCTGGGAATGGCGAAGGAAAAATCAGGCGCTCAAAAAGAGCAGATCGACCCGTCTAAATAAAAGACACCGGATTACTCAGTTTTACAAGGAGATGCACCATGGATACCAAGTACTTAGAAAACTGGTTGCGCGATGCACATGCTATGGAGCAGCAGGCTGAGAAAATGCTGAAATCCCAGGCAGAGCGCCTGGTAGATTACCCGGAGTTACAGGCGCGTATTGAACAGCACCTGGAAGAAACACGTCACCAGTCTGAGCGTCTGGAACAGGCCATGTCAGGCATGAATATAGATACGTCTACCATCAAGGACCTGGGCGGCAAGTTAACAGCGTTTGGTCAGGCATTGGGTGGCATGATGGCAGGCGATGAAGTGTTGAAGGGCACTATTGCCTCCTACGCGTTCGAACATTTCGAAATCGCCAACTATAAGGCGCTGATTCAAGCCGCAGAAAATGCGGGTCAAACAGGTGTTGCTCATGTATGCCGGGATATCCTCAAAGAGGAAGAAGCCATGGCGGATTGGCTGGGGCAGCATATCGAGTCGACCACTACTCAATTCCTGCAGCGTGACGATGACGATAATTTACGCGCCAAACGGTAGACCTTCAATTATTTAGATACCTGATCTTATTGTATGCCATACCCTGACACATCGTTGTCGGGGTATTCTCGTTTTAGCCATCGCAATTTTCTTATAACTTGGCTTTTCTGAATAGAGTTAAAAGTGTTGTTGTTATGAAAAGTCAGACTGACTATTTCGTTCATTGTTTTTTTAAGCTTTTTGATCGGTGGTTAACTACGTTTGTTGATGTTTCAAAGAGGCGCGGTTTGAGTGATTAAGATATTTAAGCCGATTTATTAGATACGTTTATTTAAGAGATTGATTTAAATTTATCGCAGGGTGAGTAAAATAGTTTGATCTGTAGCCACAATTGCCGAGGGTGGACATTCAGGTATCTTTATGTTTTCCAATGTAACTTTCACTTCTTATAATCTATGTTATATGAAATCTCAGAGATCTTGTGTAGGCAGCTTAAATTCTAAACGGTCGTTTCATTTTAATATTTGTTAATTTTCTTGCGGTTATTTTAGTTAAAGCGCTAATACATTGATGTTATGGTTAGTAAAACAAATAATTCTTGTTTATATCTTATCCGTTAGCTATATTTTTTTCGCCCCCGGTTCCTTTGAGTTGTATTGGTATTCTACATAATTTATACCTTGTATAGCTTCCGTCTAACTGCAAAGGAGTGTAGATAATGGATAAGGTTTTGGTTGGAAGTAGCGAGTCTATGGACAAGAAAGTAATTAACAATAGCCCCAGTGATTTCGAGACCATTAATTTCGATATTACACTGGAGAATGTTCTAGGCTTGTATGGAGAACTGGGTGAAGAAACTTTAAAGAGTCTGAATGATGTACGAAAGAAATCAGTTGAATTAAAAAGAAATCAAAAGATGTTCTCCGTCTCTGATGGGAGAGCCGATATTTTTGTGGTTAAAGAGGGCTGGGCAAGCCTTTGCCACGCGACTAACAAGCGTGGTCAGGATATATGTAATATATTTATGCCTGGCGATATTATCGGCGTTCGGGAAAGTTTTTTTGAAAATCACGACATCATTATCTTGGCGCTGACCAACTGTAAGTTGGAAAAGGTATCTATTGAAGATGTGCATGAGCTTTTCAAAACCAATCTTGAAATAAGAAAAGCCGTCATGTCCTATATCATGGTAAATGACAATATTACCATTGAGCGTTTGAGGAGCTGCACGCATCATCGTTCTGAAGAGCGTGTTGCCCATTTCTTGTTGGAGATTTATACGCGCTTCTGTTTCAAAGGCTTGTTAAAGACCAATATTTACTCTTTCCCTATTACACAAGACGTGGTTGGAGAGCTTTTGGGTATTACCAGTGTGCACGTAAGCCGCTGTATGACAGCGCTCGAGCAGAAGAAATTTATCCGTAAAACAAGAAGTAGCATAAAACTGTTGAAACCTGAAGAGATGGCTAAAGCAACCGGGTTTGATGGTGATTTTATTTATGGACACATTCGCCTCGATTGAGAAGCCGCCATTTTTTATCAGCTTGCTTCTACTAGCAGGTAGCAGGCTTTCACCGAGTTTAGTTATCAGGTTATTGCTGAATAAAATGCTTAAAGCCACGGCAATCATTGCGGTGGCTTTTTGTTGCGCTAATAGTCAGTCTTGAAAATATCTATCATTGCTGATGCTTATTATTTATGTGGCCGTATTGATATTCATGGATATTGTTAGAGTGGAATAAGCTTAATGCTGTAAGTTTTATCCGTATTTTTCATAACGCAAGTTATAAAGCGCGCTTCATGGCTTGCAGCCCCCCACGTGTTGTCTACCTTGTTATGGCATGACATTGATCTGAAATTTAATCATACAAGGAGTGGATTAGATGACAGTCAGCAATCTATCTCTCAATAATGTAACAGCGCATAAGCAGTACAGTGAATTAGCCGATATGCCTTCTACCCAGCAGGCAGGCGTGCAAGATGCCTACCCATCGCGTTTGACCAGCCGGCCTGAGTCGCTCTGGCAGCCGCGTAAGGATGCGGTAGTGAAGGGGCAGCATCTGTCGGGGCCTTTAAGTGAAGCCCAGCTTGAAGAGTTCGAGCGCAAGGGGTTTCTGTTCATTCCCAATCTGATCACCGGTGATGAGCTTGAGACGCTGCGCGACGATATTCAGGCACTGATGACAACGGATGCTTACCGCGACCAGGAGTTCAGCATCACCGAACCTGAGAGCAATGAAATTCGCTCACTGTTTGCCGTGCATCGCCTGTCCGAGCGCCTGGGTGCGCTGGCAAACGATGAGCGAGTTGCCGGTGCGGCGCGCCAGATCGTTGGCGATGACCCTTACGTGCATCAGTCGCGCATCAACTACAAGCCGGGGTTTGCAGGTAAGGGGTTCAACTGGCACTCGGATTTCGAAACCTGGCACGCAGAAGATGGTATGCCGGGTATGCACGCGGTAAGCGCCTCGCTGATTCTGACCGACAACCACGAGTTCAATGGCCCATTGATGCTGATCCCGGGCTCGCACACGAAGTTTGTGCCCTGCCTTGGAGAAACGCCCGAGGACAACCATAAAAGCTCACTGAAGGCGCAGGAGGTTGGCGTACCCAGCCCAGAGGCGCTGAGCGAACTGGTGGCGCAGCATGGTATCGAAGCGCCCAAGGGCAAGGCCGGCGGACTCTTGCTGTTCGATTGCAATACGCTGCACGCCTCCAATGCCAATCTGTCGCCTGACCCGCGCAGTAACGTGTTCTTCGTGTTCAATCGTCCGGACAATCGCTGCCGCGAACCGTACGCTGCTCCCAAGCATCGTCCGGATTTCCTGGCCCATTCGCCTGATGAAAATTGATCGTTAGAACAGTAGTTTCGCTCAAGGAGTAATCGTGTATTAGGTTGTGGAACATTCGCATAGGTAGGGTAGACTGTTGCGTCTGTCGTTGCGAAGGCGGCACGCATAAAGAGAAGGAGAATACCCCCCATGCGTCTTGTTCCACAATTTACCGATGGTCAGGCATTTTCCCATGCATTGGGTAAAGTCGTATGCGTTGGCCGCAACTATGCTGATCACGCCAAGGAACTGGATAATCCTGTTCCCAGTGAACCTCTGCTATTTATCAAGCCTGCCACCAGCGTTGTAGATATTGCCGCACCGCTTACCCCACCTTTTTCGCGCGGCGATGTTCACTACGAAGCCGAACTGGCCCTTCTGGTGGGCGAAACTCTGACCCACGCAACGCCGGATGAAGCCGAGCGCGCGATCGTCGGTATCGGCCTGGCGCTGGATCTGACCCTGCGCGATGTGCAAACCCAGCTCAAGGAGAAGGGGCACCCTTGGGAGATTGCCAAGGGGTTCGACGGTTCCTGCCCGCTCTCCCAGTTCTTGCCGCTCAGCCGCGTGCCCAACTGGAATGCGTTGGCCTTTACGCTGGAGATCGATGGGGAAGAGCGCCAGCGTGGCGAAGGCTCGGACATGATCTTTGCGATTCCTTCGCTGGTCGCTGAAATGAGCCGGCACTTCACTCTGGAACCGGGCGATGTCATTCTGACCGGCACCCCAGCGGGTGTGGGTGAACTGACCCGCGGCATGGCGTTACGCCTGACCCTGACCGGCGGTCTGGAAATCAGCACGTCCGTTGCCGAGTAGACGCATACTACGCTAACCAAAACGCCCCCTGATAGTGCTCAGAGGGCGTTTTTCATGCCTCGCACTTACCGTCTGGAATTACTCCAGATAGGTGTAGCCTTCAAGCCCTTCGCTCAGGCTTGCGGCAAAGCTCTCCTGCTCCTGCTCTGAAAATCCGCTATTGGCGATCTGCTCGGTCAGCTTCTGTTTCAGTACGCTGGCATCGAAGTTGACGTAGGCCAGCACGGCGGCCACGCTATCGCCGGCAAGCGGGTTGGAAAGCACCCAGTTGCCATGCTCATCAAGTGCCGCATCCACCGAATCGGTATCACCAAACAGATTGTGCAGGTCGCCCAGAATCTCCTGATAGGCGCCTACCAGGAAAAAGCCCAGCCAGCGCTCATCCTCCGAGGGCCACTCGGGCAGGGGCAGGGTGCTTTCCACCCCTTGGCCGTCCACATAGCTATCGATACGTCCATCGGAATCGCAGGTAATATCCTGAATCACCGCACGGCGCGTGGGCGTCTGGTTGAGCCCGCTGAGCGGGAGTACCGGGAAGATCTGCTCGATCCCCCACACATCGGGTACCGACTGGAACAGCGAGAAGTTGACGAACAGCTTGTCAGCAAGCTTTTCAGCCAGCTCGTCCATGATTTCGCGGTGGGCGCGGTTGCGGGTGTCCAGCAGGCTGCGCAGTCGGGCGCAGGCGGCCAGATAAAGGCGCTCGCCTTCAGCGCGGGCGTTGATATCGCTTAGCCCCAGCACGAAGCGGTCCTGAAGCTCGCTCACGGCCTGAAGCAGGTCGTGCCAGGCCTCGACCAGCATGCGCGGCTCCTGAGGGGTCTCCAGCTGCTCGAAGACGCGCCACAGGTCATCCACCTGCGGGTCCTTCGTGGATGATTTCTCCGGCGGCGTATCGTCGATGCGCTCCTCACCGATCACGTTGGTCACCAGTACCGCGTGATGCGCGGTCAACGCCCGGCCGGATTCGCTGATCAGGTGCGGCTGGGGGAGGCTGGCTTCTTCGCACAGCTGGGCGAAGGCGCTTACCACGTTGCGTGCGTATTCGCGCATCGAGTAGTTCGCCGAGCAGTAGCTGCGCGAGCGGGTGCCTTCGTAGTCGATGCCCAGGCCGCCGCCGACGTCTACCGTATCAATCGGTGCGCCGAGAGTAATCAGGTTTTCATAAAACCGCGCGCACTCGCGCAGGCCACGCTGAATGTCGCGAATATTGGCGATCTGCGAGCCCAGGTGGAAGTGCACCAGCTGCAGGCTTGCCAGGGCATCCTGGGCGCGCAGCGTTTCCACCACCTCGAGTATCTGGCTTGCGGTCAGGCCGAACTTGGATTTTTCACCGCCGGTGTTCTGCCACTTGCCCTTGCCCACCGAGGCAAGCCGGGCGCGCAGGCCAATACGCGGCGTAACGTCCAGCTCCCGGGCCTCTTCCATGATCATGGCAAGCTCGGAGAGCTTTTCCACTACCAGATAGACGCGGTGGCCAAGCTTCTCGCCCAGCAGGGCAAGGCGCACGTACTCGCGGTCCTTGTAGCCGTTACAGACAATCAGCGAAGAGCCGCCGCCTGACAGGGCCAGCACGGCAAGAAGTTCAGGCTTGCTGCCGGCTTCCAGGCCTACGCGGCCATTGCCACGCTCGGACGTGGCCAGAATTTCTTCTACAACGCGGCGCTGCTGGTTGACCTTGATGGGGTAAACCGCGGTGTAGCCACCCTGGTAGTCGATGTCGCTCATGGCGGCATCGAAGGCGCCGCACAGCTGCTCCACGCGGTCGTGAAGGATATCGCTGAAGCGAACGAGAACGGGCAAACGCAGACCCGCCTCCTGCAACTGGCACACCAGCTCACGCAGGGGCAGGGCAGGGCCTTCGGCGTCGCTGCCCAGAGGGCGCACCAGCGCCTGGCCCTGGTCGTCGACGTCAAAGTAACCGCTGCCCCACTGATCGATATTCCATGTGCGGCGGGCACTCAGCGCCGATCCGCCAGTCTGCGTTGCACTCATAAATCAGCCTCGGGCAAGGGTAGGGCGCCATCTGCGATGCGCGCTTTTAAGATGGTATGAAAACGCTCGGGGTCGTGGGGCGTCAAGTCGTGGGCCGGTGGGTCGACGTAGACCACCAGCAGGCGCGAAAGCCAGTAGCGCAGCGCGGTCAGGCGCAGCATGACCGGCCATAGGTCGCGCTCATCCTGGGTCAGCGGGCGGCGCGCCTGGTAGGCAGCAAGCAGCGTGTTGTAACGCTCGGCATTGAGCGTGCCGTCTTCGTTGGAGGCCCAGTCGTTGACCACGATGGCCAGATCAAACAGCAGATCACCGGTGCAGCCGTTGTAGAAGTCGATGATGCCGCCCAGCCGGTCGCCGTCAAACAGTGTGTTGTCACGGAACAGGTCGCCATGAATCGCGCCCTGGGGCAGCGTATCGACCTGGCCGAAGGCACTCTCGAAATCATCGACCTCATTTTTCATCAAGGTCTGATCATCCGGGCTTATATAAGCCAGCACCTTGTGGTGCATGGCCTGAAGCCAGTGCAGGTCGCGCGGGTTCGGGCGATGTCCGGAAAAGTGCTGGGACACCACGTGCAAACGCCCCAGGGTATCGCCCAGCGCCTTGCACTGGGTCAGGTTGGGAGCCTCGGGGTGGCGCCCCGGCATGCGCGGAAACAGCAGTGCCGGTTTGCCTGCCAGGCTATGCAGGGCAATACCCTCGCGGTCGTGCACCGGGCCGGGTACCGGCAGGCGGTGCTCGTCCAGATAGTCCAGCAGGTCGACAAAGAACGGAAGTTCCTCATGCTCGCCCTGCTCAAACAGGGTCAGCACCAGTTCGCGATGTTCGGTAGTGATAAAAAAGGTCGAATTTTCGGTGCCGCCCGCCACTCCTTGCAGAGTCTTGAAGCTGCCAACATCAAACTTTTCCAGAAACGCTGCGACCTGTGCGTCGCTAAGCGGGGTGAATACAGCCATGAGAGTCTCGCCCAGGTTGCTAAGCCCATTATTGTAGCGGCTTGCCGCACGAGTTGGCAGCGTTGATCCGTACGTGGGGCAATTTGCCCGAAACGGTTTGGTTCTAGCCCTGGCGCTTAACGCGTATCATGCCACACTACTTATTTTTGCAATGGATATTGGTTATGGCCCGTGCTCCGATCGTGCTCGTCGATGGCTCCTCGTACTTGTACCGTGCTTTTCACGCGCTGCCGCCGCTGACAACTTCCAATGGCCAGCCCACTGGCGCCGTCAAGGGCGTGATCAACATGCTCAAGCGGTTGATCAAGGATTACCCGAAAAGCCCCATGGCCGTGGTATTCGACGCACCGGGCAAGACCTTCCGCGACGACATCTACACCGAGTACAAGGCTCACCGCCCGCCGATGCCGGACGACCTGCGCAGCCAGGTCGCGCCGCTGCACGCCTGCGTAAAAGCGCTGGGCCTGCCGCTTCTGTGCATCGAAGGCGTGGAAGCGGACGATGTGATCGGCACTCTGGCCCACCACGCCACCCAAGCCGGGCGCGATGCGGTGATCTCCACCGGCGACAAGGATATGGCGCAGCTGGTCAACGCCCATATCACACTGGTCAACACCATGAAGGATGAAACCCTGGACGAAGCCGGAGTAGAGGCGAAGTTTGGCCTGCCACCTTCGCTGATCATCGATTTTCTGGCCCTGATGGGCGACAAGGTGGATAACATTCCGGGCGTGCCGGGGGTGGGTGAAAAGACCGCGCTGGGACTTTTGCAGGGCATGGGCGGTGGGCTGGACACCATCTACGCAGACCTGGAACGGGTAAAAACGCTGAGCTTTCGGGGCGCGAAGACGATGCCCAAGAAGCTCGAAGAGCACCGCGAACAGGCCTATCTCTCCTATGAGCTTGCCACCATCAAGGTCGACTGCGAGCTGCCGGTGGGACTTGATGAGCTGGACATCGCCCACCCTGATCGCGAGCAGCTCGCTGAGCTCTACAAGCAGCTGGAGTTCAGGCAGTGGCTGGCGGAGCTGCTCGACGGCAAGGACGAGGGCGTTGACGATGTAAAAGGCGGCGAGCCGGTGCCGGCAGACGCCGCCGATGAAGGCAGCGACGCCGAAGCCCCTGCCGGCAGTTCGGCGCGCGAAGATCACGTCATCACCGAGCAGGGCGAGCTGGAGGGTTGGCTCAAGCGGCTGAAAAGTGCCAAGCGGTTCTGCTTTGATCTGGAAACTACCAGCCTCAACTACATGGAGGCTGAAATCGTGGGTATCGGCCTGGCGCTCGAAGCCGGGCAGGCGGCCTACCTTCCGCTGGCCCACGACTACCTGGACGCCCCGGCCCAGCTCGACCGTGCCCAGGTGCTGGCCGCGCTCAAGCCGATTCTGGAGGACACGAACATCGTCAAGATCGGCCAGAACCTCAAGTACGATATTTCCGTGCTGGCCAATTACGCGATCAACGTCGCCGGCCCCTTGGCCGATACCATGCTGGCCTCCTACGTGCTGAACTCCACCGCCACCCGCCACGACATGGATTCGCTGGCGCTCAAGTACCTGGGCGAGAAGACCATCTCGTTCGAAGAGATTGCCGGCAAGGGCGCCAAGCAGCTGACCTTCAACCAGATTGCCCTGGAAGAAGCCGTGCCCTACGCCTGTGAAGACGTGGATATCACCCTGCGCCTGCACGACACCCTGCGCCCGCTGGTCGAGAAAGAGGGCCGCCTGGCCCAGGTGCTGGACCATCTGGAGCTGCCGCTGATCAAGGTGATCTCGCGCATCGAGCGCAACGGTGTGGCCATCGACGCCGAGCGCCTGCACGAGCAGAGCCAGCAGCTCGACAAGCGCATCCGTGAACTTGAGCAAAAGGCCTTCGAGCTTGCCGGGCGCGAGTTCAACCTGGGCTCGCCCAAGCAGCTTGGCGAGATTCTGTTCAATGAGCAGAAGATCCCGGTGATCAAGAAGACGCCGAAAGGCGCGCCCTCCACCGCAGAAGCGGTACTCGAGGAGCTGGCGCTGGATTTTCCGCTGCCCAAGGTGATCATGGAGCATCGCGGGCTTTCCAAGCTGAAATCCACCTATACCGACAAGCTGCCGCGCCTGATCAACAAGCAGAGCAAGCGGGTTCACACCAGCTACCATCAGGCGGTCACGGCGACCGGGCGGCTATCATCGTCAGACCCCAACCTTCAGAACATTCCGATCCGCACCGAAGAGGGGCGCAAGATCCGCCAGGCGTTCGTTGCCCGCCCCGGCTACCGCATCGTCGCCGCCGACTACTCGCAGATCGAGCTGCGTATCATGGCGCACCTTTCCGAAGACAAGGGCCTCTTGGAGGCATTTGCCGAGAACCGCGACATTCACACCGCCACGGCGGCGGAAGTGTTCGGCACGGCGCTGGATAAAGTAAGCAGCGATCAGCGGCGCAGTGCCAAGGCGATCAACTTCGGGCTGATCTACGGCATGAGTGCCTGGGGCCTGGCGCGCCAGCTGCGCATCGAGCGTAATCAGGCGCAGACCTATATCGACCGCTACTTCGACCGCTACCCGGGCGTGGCCCGTTACATGGATCGGATCCGCACCCAGGCGGCGGAAGACGGGTTCGTCGAAACCGTGCTGGGCCGGCGCCTCTACCTGCCGGAAATCCACTCCCAGAACCGCAACCGCCGCCAGGGCGCCGAGCGCACCGCGATCAATGCGCCCATGCAGGGCACGGCTGCCGATATCATCAAGCAGGCGATGATCGACGTGGATGCCTGGCTCGATGAGGGCGAGTTCGATGCGTTGATGGTCATGCAGGTGCACGATGAACTGGTGTTCGAGGTCAAGGAGGAGCAGGTCGAGGCGTTCATCGGCGAAGTGCAGGCGCGCATGCAGGCCGCCGCCGAGCTCAAGGTACCGCTGATCGTCGAAGCCGAAAGCGGCGCCAACTGGGATGAAGCGCACTAGAGTGACAAACGAAACGGCCCGCCAAATGGCGGGCCGTTGGTTTTAGCGCCGGTTAGCGCCAGCCCACGCGATCAAAAATGCGGATGGCTTCAGGGTTGTTGTTGCCAAGCTCGCTTACGTTCAGCTCATCGACCTTGAAATCTTCCCATCCTTCAAGCACTTCGTGGCGTGCTATGCCGTCCACCACCGGAAACTCGAAGTTGCCGCTGGCGAAGATTTCCTGAGCGGTATCCGAGGCAAGGTACTCCAGAAAACGTACGGCGTTATCATAGTGTGGCGCATTGGCCGCAACGCCCGCACCGCCTACGTTCACATGGGTGCCGCGGTCGTTCTGGTTGGGGAAGATGATGCCCACTTTTTCGGCTTCTGCGCGCTGGGATGCGTCATCCGAAGTCAACAGGCGCACGTAGTAGTAGTGGTTGGCCACTGCAATATCGCACTCGCCGCTGGCCACACCGAGAATCTGGTCGGTATCACCGCCTTCCGGGGCGCGTGCCATGTTGTTGACCACGCCCTGCGCCCACTCTTCGGCCTCATCAGCGCCGTGGTGGGAAATCATCGATGCCAACAGCGACTGGTTGTAGATATTGTTCGATGAGCGAATGCACACCTGGCCTTCAAAGGAAGGGTCGGCCAGGTCTTCGTAGGTGTCGATCTGCTCAGGGTCGAAGTTTTCCAGGTTGTAGAAAATCACCCGGGCGCGCTGGCTGAAGCCAAACCACAGCCCGTCAGGATGGCGCATGGCTTCAGGCAGGCGTTCGTTGAGCACGTCGGATTCCACACTCTGGAAAATGCCTTCCTGCTCGGCGCGCCACAGGCGACCGGCATCCACGGTGATCATCACGTCGGCGGGGCTTGCCACTCCTTCGCGCTGAATGCGTTCGATCAACTGGTCGGAGTCGCCCTCCAGCAGATTGACCTCGATGCCGGTCTCTTCGGTGAAGGCCTGATAGAGCTGCTCGTCGGCATCGTAGTGGCGGGCTGAATAGATATTCAGCTCATCCGCCAGCGCGCTGCCGGCAACGCCGGCGCCTGCCATGATCGCTGCCATGGACACTGAAAGGCGTGTTGTTTTCATATGCTTAGCACCCTAAATGATTATGATAATAAGTTGCATTACGGTGTTTGCATTGAAGCCGTTCAGTGAAGTGAGGTCAAGTGAAAATAAGAACGACGCGTTCGCTTCACTGCAACCCCGCGTGCATAACGCCCTCCATGAAAATACAATGCATTAACGTTTAACGCCTGAACCCGTTTTTTGCCGGTCAGGCATGCTGAAGGTGACACGATGGCGATCACTGCATCTCTTCCGGATAAAACGGCTCACGCGGCGGCACTGTCGCTTTCCGGTGTGCGGCATATCTTTGATACCCGCCAGGTGGTGAAGGGGATTGATCTGGAGATTGCCCCCGGCGAAGTGGTTTGCCTCCTGGGGCCTTCGGGCTGCGGTAAGACCACGCTGCTGCGCATTGCCGCCGGGCTTGAGGTCTTGCAGGAAGGGCAGGTCAGTCTGGAAGGGCGCTGCATAGCCGCCCCCGGCCAGCGCCACGTGCCGCCGGAAAAGCGCGGCGTCGGACTCGCCTTTCAGGACTCAGCCCTTTTCCCGCACCTGAGCGTGCTGGAAAACGTAAGCTTTGGCCTGAAGCACTTGCCGGCACGGGCGCGCCATGAACAGGCGCTGGCCCTGCTTGAGCAGCTGGGCATGGCGGGCTACGCGCAAAGCTATCCGCATCAGCTCTCCGGCGGCCAGCAGCAGCGCGTAGCACTGGCCCGAGCGCTGGCGCCCCGGCCGCAGCTGATGCTGCTCGATGAGCCTTTCTCCAGCCTGGATGCAAGGCTGCGCGACCGCATTCGCGATGACACCCTGCACGTGCTGAAAAAGCTCGGATCGGCCACGCTGCTGGTCACCCACGACCCCGAAGAGGCCATGTTCATGGCCGACCGGATTGCATTGATGCGCGATGGCCGCATCGTTCAGACCGGCACGCCCCGTGAACTTTACTGCGAACCGGTCGACCCTTTCGTCGTGACGTTCTTTGGCGAGGTCAATACGCTCGCCGGGCGTATTCACGGCGGGTGCGTGCAAACGCCCATGGGGAAAATCGACGCAAGCTGGCTGCCGGAAGGCAGCGAAGTGGAAGTGATGATTCGCCCCGAGGCGCTAAAGCTTGCCGTGCGCGATCTACCGACCACGGCGCACGACCATAGCCATGTGGTGATGGCCAAACTGCTGGGGCGCAGCAGTCTGATCCATCTCTGCGTGCACGGCGAAGATGGCCAGGAGGCCCACCTGCATGCCCGCGTGCCGGGCGTTTTTCTGCCTGCCGAGGGCCAGCCGGTGGATATCGACCTCGACCACTCTCAGGTCTTCATCTTCAAAAGCGCAGGCGAAAGCGCCTAAGCGGTACTGCTGGCCGGCCGTGCCCGGCGCATGGCGAGGCTCAGCAGGATCACCGGCACAATGCCGACCACTACAATGGTCAGTGACGCGGTCGAGGCCTCGGCCAGACGCTCATCCGAGGCCAGGCTATGTGCCCTGACCGCCAGCGTGTCGAAGTTGAACGGGCGCAGGATAATCGTGGCGGGCAGCTCCTTCATCACATCCACGAACACTAGAATACCGGCCGCCAGCAAGCTGCTGCGCATCAGCGGCGTATGGATATGGCGCAGCGTGCCGCCGGCGGTTTGCCCAAGGGTGCGCGACGCGGCGTCCATGCTGGGGGTTACCTTGCCAAGGCTTGCTTCCACCGCGTTGAACGAGACCGCCAGAAAGCGCACCACGTAAGCGTAAATCAGGATAAACGCCGAACCGCTGAATACCAGCCCGACGATCTTGCCGTAATGGGCGTGCAGCCAGCTGTTGAGCGTGTGATCCAGCCAGGCAAACGGAATCAGAATGCCCACGGCCACCACCGAGCCTGGAATGGCGTAGCCCATGGCGGCAATGCGGGAAAACAGCCGGGTGGTGGGCGTGTCATACAGCCGAACGCCGTAGCTGAGCACCACTGCCAGACTCACCGCAATCAGTGCCGCCACCGCGGAAAGGCTCAAGCTGTTGATGGCAAAGCGGATGAAGCGCGTGCCAAACAGGCTGTCGCCCTGCTGAATGGCCAGATTGAGCAGAATGCCTGAAGGCATCAGAAAACCCACCAGAATGGGCAGCAGGCACGCAAGCGTGGCCCCCAGGGCAGCCCAGCCTGTCAGCCGGTACTCGGGCAACTGCTGGTAGCGGCTGGAGGTATGAAAGTAGCGCCGCCTGCCCCGCGACCAGCGCTCAAGCAGTACCAAGGCAATCACGAAGGCCAGCAGGCAGGCCGCCAGCTGAGCGGCAGCCACCGGCTCGCCCAGACCAAACCAGGTACGGTAAATGCCGGTCGTAAAGGTATCCACACCAAAAAACTGTACCGCCCCGAACTCGTTCAGGGTTTCCATCAGCACCAGCGAAACGCCACCCACCAGCGCGGGGCGGGCAAGCGGCACGGCAACGGTGACAAACAGCTGCCAGGGGCCACGCCCAAGGGTGCGCCCCACATCCAGCACGCCAACCGACTGCTCAAGAAACGACGCCCGGGCCAGCAGATAGACATACGGGTAGAGCACCAGCGTAATCAGCGTGGTGGCCCCGCCCAGCGAGCGGATATTGGGAAAGTAGTAGTCGCCGTGCTGCCAGCCAAACCAGCCGCGAAGCGCGCTCTGCAGGGGGCCGGCAAATTGCAGGAAGTCGGTATAGGCGTAGGCAATCACGTAGGTAGGCACCGCCAGCGGCAGCAACAGCGCCCACTCGAAGAGCCGCTTGCCGGGAAACCGGCACATGACCACCAGCCATGCACAGCCGGTGCCTATCACCAGCGTGCCTACGCCCACCCCGCTGACCAGCCAAAAGGTGTTGCTCAGATAGCGGGGCAGCACGGTACTTGCCAGGTGCTGCCATACGCCGCCGGCGGGCACCACGATATGCCCGAACACCACCAGAATGGGAAGCGCCACCACCAGCGCGACACCTGAAAGTACTATCACCCAGGGGTTGAGTGAGCGTCTGAGACGTGCAGGAAACACCGGTAAAGAGCGGTGGTCAGGTAGCGTCACGGTGTCTCCTTGGGCAGGCGAAGCCTTGCTGCGAATGAATTACAGGCGCAAAGAGTATCACTTGGCAGGCGGAGTGGCAGCTGTTGATAGCGGTACGCAAATAATGCGTGCAGGCAAGAAGCCCCCGCAGCATGCCGGGGGCGGAAGGGCGTCTAATAGCCGACCATCAGGCTTGGCAGCCCGGTGACCAGAACGGGGAAGAAGGCCATCAGCAGGCAGGCCAGCAGAATCAGCACCACGAAAGGCACCACGGCCTTGTAGAGATCGACTATCTCCACGCCGGGCGGGGCCACACCCTTGAGATAAAACAGCGCATAGCCAAATGGCGGGGTAAGAAACGACGTCTGCAGCACTACCGCCACCATCACCACGAACCACAGCGGGTCGACGCCCATCTGCTGGATGATCGGGAGCATGATCGGAAAGCTCAGCAGCACGATGCCTGTCCAGTCGAGAAACATGCCCAGCACGAACACCAGCAGCAGCATCATGATCAGCGCACCGGTAGTGCCGCCGGGCATGGTCAGCAGCAGATCCTGAATCACCTGCATGCCGCCGCCTCTGGAGAACACGCCGGTAAATGCCGTCGCGCCCACCAGCACCAGCATCACCATGGTGGTGGTCTTGCCCGCCTCCAGCAGCGTCTTGAAACAGGTGGAAAGCCTGCGGTCGCCAAAGATCAGAAACAGCACGAAGGCGATGAAAACACCGATGGCGGAGGCTTCTGTTGCCGTGGCCACGCCGGTGAACAGCGCCCCCAGCACGCCAAGAATCAGCGACATGGGCGGCACCACGTACTTGCCTAGCATAATCAGCAACTGGCGCGTACTCACTTCAGCACGCTCCTCTCTGGGTACCGGCGGCCCAAAAGCGGGTTTGAAGTGGCAGACCAGCAGCACGTAAAGCGCATACATCACGCCCAGCATCAGCCCCGGCACCATGGCACCGGCAAACAGCGCGCCTACCGATACCGGCGAGTAGCTCGCCATCAGGATCAGCATGATGCTCGGTGGAATCAGAATGCCCAGGCAGCCGCTGGCCATGATCACCCCGGCGCTGAGCTCCTTGTTGTAACCGTACTTGAGCATGGGCACCAGCGCGATCATGCCCATCACCGCAATCGACGCGCCAACGATGCCGGTCGTGGCGGCCAGCAGTACTGAAACGATGACCACGGTCAGTGCCAGCCCGCCGCGCAGGTTGGCCAGCAGCAGACGCATGGCGTCGAACATGCGCTCGGTCACGCCGGAGTCGTTCAGAAAGCGCGCCATGAGGATAAAAAGCGGTATCGCCACCAGCACGTAGTTATCCATGGCATTGCCGTAGATATTGTTGATCAGGGTGCCCAGCACCCGCTCGCCGGGGCCCAGAAAGGCGCCTATCACCGCCACACCACCCAGCACGAAAGCCAGCGGATGGCCCATGAACAGCCCGACCAGCAGACCGCCGAACATCGCAAGGGCGAGTAATTCAGGGCTCAGGTTCATGCCGGTGTCTCCTCACGCAGCTGCATAAAGGCGCGCAGAACGATAGCGATGGCCTGAAGCAGCAGCAGAACCGCCGCCACCACAATCACGCCCTTGATGGGGTAGACCGGAATCGACATCATGCCGTAGGTGGTTTCACCGCGGTTGAAGGCGCGCTCGAAGAACAGCCAGCCGTACTTGATCAGCATCCAGATGAACGGCACGAAGAACACCGCATAGCCGATCAGTTCCAGCACGGCCTGCTTGCGGCGCGATAGCAGGCGCTTTAGTACGTCTACCTCCACATGCACGTGGTGGCGCAGCCCGTAGGCTGCCATCAGCATGAAGTGCGCGCCAAACAGCATCTTGGTGACATCGAACGCCCAGTCGCTGGGGCGGCCGAACACGAAGCGCGAGACGATATCGAACAGCACGATCAGGGTAATCACGGCAATCAGCGGCGCTATCAGGCGCCCAAACGCCTCATTGAGCGCATCGATGGCGCGGGCAATCGCATTCATGAAAGACCTCCTTCGCACAATAACCGCCCCGGCCCGGCCGGGGCGAAACGTGAGCGCCTTACAGGCAGGCTTCGATCTCTTCCAGAGACGGCAGGTCGTTCATGGTGCGGCTCATGTTGAAGGGCACCGATACGTCGCGCCAGGTGGCGTACTCCTGGAGATAGCTCACCATGGAGTGGTAAACCTTGGCGTGGTCAGGGTTTTCGCAGGCGCCCTGGACGATGACCTGATTGGTCACTTCCTGAATGCGCGCCAGATCCTCTTCGGAGAACTGGTTGATGGTCACGCCGGCATCAATAAACTTCTGGGTGGCAGTATTGGACTCACGCTCGGACCAGGCCAGCGACCATGCCATGGTGGCATCGGCGGCGATGCGCAGCTTCTCCTGGGTCTCCTCGGAAAGCGCATTCCAGGCATCCATGTTGATCATCACGCCGAACACGCTGGCGGACTGGTGCCAGCCCGGCGTTGCCCAGTTGTCGGCCACTTCCGCAAAGCCTGCGTTGAAGTCGACCCCTGGCGTCGAGAACTCGCCGGCATCGATCACGCCGCGCTCGATGGCCTGATAAACCTCGCCACCGGCAAGCGTCACCTGGGAGCCGCCCAGCTGCTCGAGCACCCGGCCCTGGTCGCGGCCTGAAAGGCGCAGGCGCTTGCCTTCAAGGTCGGCGATGCTGGCAATCGGCGTGCGGCCCATGAAACCCGATTCGTTGTTGGTGATCCCGTAGGGCAGGTACATCATGTTGAACTGGCCGTAGATCTCCTCGTAGAGTTCGCGCCCACCCCACTGCTGAATCCAGTTAAGATAGTCGACGCCGTTGAAAAGGCTGGTGGTCGTGGCCAGGGGAGAAAAGGCCGGGTTGACGCCCGCCCAGTAGCCTGGCCAGTCGCCGGCGGCTTCGATGCTGCCGGTTTCGGTGGCGTCAAATACCTCCGGGCCAGGCATCAGCGTGCCACCGGCGCGAAAGTTGATCTGCACCTCGTCGCCGGCAAGCTTGTTGACCAGCTCGACCCAGTGCTGGTCGATCTTGATCAGATCAAGGTTTTCCGCCCAGGTGGAGGTCATGGTCCACTGCTCCTGAGCGTGGGCAGTCGTCGTCAGTGCAGCGAGTGTGATGCCAGTTGCAAGGCTGGTGAGGCTGAAACGGGAGAGCTTGTTCATGATGGTTTTTCCTGGTTGGCATAAGGCATTATTAGTGGTTGTTACCGCAATGCAGGAAAGAGGCCGCAAGCTAACGTTTACGTAAGCGCGTTAGTGGCAGGCCGCAAGGCTAAGCTAGCACACTCACCCGGCGGCAACGCAATAGCCGCAAAATGGGTAACATGGCGGCGCGTAAATCAAGTGCTGTGACTTATTTTCAGATAAACCAAGTAGTTGCTTTTGTTTGGTGGAAGTTGAGAGGGCGGCCTACAGGCGTCAGAGTGTTCAATCAAACCGTTTTGTTCCACCAAAGTGTTAATCAATTGACCGCCATCAGGAGCTTTATGCCTGCGCTACCCCAGCCCGACTCTGGCCCATGTTGACGAAAGCGTTAAGCAGCGATGCGCGCGCCATCAAGGCGCTGCTGGCACATGCTGGACGTCTTCGCCGCCGCCGCTGGCGCCAGCTGGTCTGGCTTGCAGGCGATCCCGCAGAGTGCCGCGCCCGTGCCCAGCAGCTATGGCATGCCGCTAGTTGGCAGGCGCCGCTGTGGGTTGCCCATGAGGAGGACGCGCCGACGGATTTGAGCTTTATAACGCCGCGCAAGGCGCGCACGCGCCTGGGGGCCGAGCATCAACTGGTAGTGTTCGACGCCAGCGGCCGTGCAGGTTTCGACCCGGAAGCCTTGGGGGCGCTGGCGGGCACGCTGACCGGCGGTGGCCTGCTGGTGCTCATCACGCAAGCGGACTGGGGCGCCCGGCCAGACCCGGACTACGCCCGTCTTGCCGATCACCCCTGGCCATGGCAGCAGCTGAGTGCCCGCTATCTGGCCCGTCTGGCGCATCTATTGGGTGGCCGCAAGGATGTGGTGACGTGGCAGGCCCAGGCGTTGCCCGCGCTTCCCCGCCTGGCGGCGGGCTTGCAAGCCGCAGGCGCAATGGATGACATGGCCTGCCGCACGGCGGATCAGACCGCCTGTGTGGCCCAACTGGTGCGCCTGAAGCGCCGCCGCCCGTTGGTGATCACCGCCGACCGCGGCCGGGGTAAGAGCGCCGCGCTGGGCATTGCCTGCGCGCGGCTGATGCAAGACGGCATGTCGCTGGTGACCACCGCGCCCAGGCTGGGCGCGGTAGAAAGCCTGTTCGAGCGGCTGGCAGCGCTGTGCCCTGATGGCAAGCGTTTGACCCCGAACCGCTTTCAACTGAAAAACGGCGCCGAGCTCTGTTTTCTGCCACCGGACGTGCTGACCCAGGAGGTCGAGGCCGGGCGGCAGGGCGGCGATGGCCGCTACCTGATGGTCGATGAGGCAGCGGCCATTCCGGCGGCGCTTCTCGGGCAGTGGCTTGCTGCCTTTCCGCGCATCGCGTTTGCCACCACCGTGGATGGCTACGAAGGCTCCGGGCGTGGCTTTGCGCTGCGTTTTCGTTGCGCGCTCGACCGGCTGACGCCGCAGTGGAAAGCGTTGACCTTGAACGCACCCATCCGCTGGGGGGCGGGTGACCCGCTTGAAGCCGCGGTGAACCAGCTGCTGCTGCTCAAGGCGCCGTTGCCTGATGCTGAACGCCAGAAGCCGCCGGTAGCATCGCAGGTGATCGAGCGCGACGCGCTGGCCCTGGATGAAGAGGCCCTGCAAGCCATGTTCGGTCTGCTGGTGCAGTCGCACTATCGCACCTCGCCCAGCGATTTACGCCAGCTGCTGGATGGGCCGGGCACCACGCTACGCGTGATGGGCAGGTCCTGCGCCCCCCAGGCCGTACTGGTCACGCGGGAGGAGGGCGGCTTTGCACCAGCGCTTGCCGAGCAGGTGGCGCTGGGCGAACGCCGCCCTCAGGGGCACTTGCTGGCCCAGTCGCTGGCGGCGCACGTGGGCAGCCGGGCCGCGCTTCGCGCCCGCTGGAAGCGCGTGGTGCGTATTGCCACTCACCCTGAACGCCGTCGCGAAGGCCTGGCTCAGCAGCTGATCGACGATGACAGCCGGGCCGCCGCGCGCCAGGGCGTTGCGCTGTATGGCGCGACCTTCGGCGCCGAAGCCGCTCTGCTGCGGTTCTGGTTTGCTCAGGGGTTTCAGCCCGTGCGTCTGGGGGTGACCCGCGAAACCGCCACGGGCGAGTTTGCGGTGATGGTGGCCAAATCGCTGAACGATGAAGGCGACGCCGTGCTGAGCGCCTTGAGCGCTGCGTTTGCCGCAGCGCTGCCCGGGCTTCTGGCCTTCGAGCTTTCCGGCCTGCCAGCGGATGTAGTATCGCTGCTGCTCCAGGCGCTACCCCGCCAGCCGCTGAGCGCCGAAGAGTGCCAGGCGGTGAGCGATGTGGCCTACGGGCGGCGCGACCCGGCGCTGGCGCGCCCGGCACTTCAGGCGCTCGCGCGGGAAACCGGCGCCGCGCAGGCGGCCTCTATCGAGCATCAGCAGCTGGCGGGGTGGGCCTACCAGAATCGCCCCTTGGCCGCTGCCCACGCCGAGGCCGTGCGGGCACTGCGTCAGGCAGTTGAAAGGGTCGCTGCACACGGCATGCTTTTCCCTCGCCGCGTGGAGGGGTAAAGTGGGGCGACTTTGGATAATGAAGAGTTTTTATGAACGCACACCTGGACGCGCTGACGCCATCCATCGTTTGGCGCCACTTTCGCACGCTGTGTAATACGCCGCGCCCCTCGGGCGAAGAGGCGGCGCTGGTCGCGATTCTCGAAGCCTGGGCCGATGACCAGGGCCTGGCCCACGACCGCGACAGCTTCGGCAACCTGCGTATCTGCAAGCCGGCCACACCCGGCTGCGAGCAGGCCCCCGGCGTCATTCTCCAGGGCCATCTGGACATGGTGGCCCAGGCCAACGCCGGCCACGCCCACGACTTCTCCCGCGACCCGATCAGCACCTACGTAGCCGACGGCTGGCTGCACGCCGACGGCACCACGCTCGGGGCCGACAACGGCATGGGGGTGGCGGCCATTCTCGCCGTGCTGGAAGACCCCAGCCTGACCCACGGGCCGCTGGAAGCGCTGTTCACCCTTGAGGAAGAAACCTCCATGGGCGGCGCGCTGAACCTGGCCGAGAACTGGCTCAAGGGCTCGCTGCTGCTCAACCTGGACAGTGAAGACCGTGGCGAGGTGTATATCGGCTGTGCGGGCGGCGCTGACGTGGTGGTGGATGCCCAGCTGCCCAGCGCCGCGCTGCGCGACGATGAGCAGCTTCTCGACCTGGCCCTCACCGGCCTCAAGGGCGGGCACTCGGGCATGGATATCCATCAGCCGCTGGGTAACGCCAACCGCCTGCTGGTACGTGCGCTGCGCACTCTGGAAGGCTTTGACGCGCGCCTGGTGAGCTATCAGGGCGGTACGCTGCGTAACGCCATCCCCCGGGAAGCGTTTGCCCAGGTCGCCCTGCCCAGTGACGAAGTGGACGCTGCTCTGAAGGCGCTGGGTGATCTTGAAGCCACGCTGCGCGCCGAGCTGGGCAGCGGCGACAGCGGCCTGGCGCTGAGTGCCGCGCGGTCAACGGGCAGCACTCAGGCAGAGCCGCTGACCCTGGACGCGAGCGCCATGCTGGTTGCCGCGCTGCACGCCGCCCCTTGCGGGGTCGAGCGCATGAGCGCCGACGTGCCCGGTGTAGTGGAAACCTCCAACAACCTGGGCGTATTGAGCCTCGAAGCCGGGCGTTTACATCTGTGTGCGCTGGTACGCTCGCTGCACGATACGGCGGCAACGGCCATGGCGGATCGTTTTCAGGCGCTGTTCGGGCTTATCGGCGCCCGGGTACGCGTGGAGAATGGCTACCCAGGCTGGGCGCCCAATCCGGGCAGTGCGCTGCTTGCCACCTTCAACAAGCGCCATGCGGCGCTGTTCGGCAAGGAGCCGGCGGTCAAGGTGATTCACGCAGGCCTTGAGTGCGGCATTCTGGGCAGCAAATACCCGCACCTGGACATGATCTCGTTTGGCCCGCTGATTCGCGGCGCCCACTCACCAGACGAGCGTGTCGAGCTTGATTCCGTCGATGAGTTCTGGCGCATGCTGCACGCGCTGATGGAAGATCTGGCTCAGAAATCCTAGATAGCAGGCATAAAAAAACGGCACCTTGAAGGTGCCGTTTTGCTGGGCAAGCTGCGTGCGTTTTACTTGCCGAGATAGGCGTTAAGCATCCAGATGGTCTTTTCCTGGTCGCGAATATAGTCGCTGGCCATGGAAGCGGTGCCTTCATCGTCGGCATCGGAGGCCAGAGAGAGCACTTCGCGCTGAAGCTCGATCAGGGTCTGATAGCCTTTTACCACACCGTTGACGCAGGCCTTGCCATCGTGAACGTCCTTGTCTTCCTGAATGTGGGAAAGCTTGGCATAGTCGCTGTAGGCGTGAACCGGCTTGTGGCCCAGGGTCAGAATACGCTCGGCGACTTCGTCTACCTTGGTCAGCAGGTCGGTATAGAACTCTTCGAACTTGACGTGCAGCTCGAAGAAGTCGCTACCCTTGACGTTCCAGTGGTAGCCGCGCACGTTCATGTAAAAGATCTGATAGTTGGCCAGCAGGTGGTTCAGTTTCTCGGCCAGCTGGCTGGCGCTGCTTTCATGTAGGCCAATGCTGTTGGTATCGGTCATGTCGTCTCTCCCTGTTGCAGCCGAAAAACGGCTATCAAATCGTTTGATCAGCATAAAACGTCGTAGTGATGTTGAAAAACAGGTTTTCTACATCGTGCCCATAGCTTGGTGGCATCAGCGTGGTGGCATGGCTTTCACACCTGATGACGCTATGTCCTTTCATCAGTAATGCTGGCACGGGCCGAGTTTTTCAAGGGGTCATCGGGTTTATCCACACCCGGGTGATACTTTCCGAGCGCGCGCTGAGCAGTTCGGCGGTTCGCGGTAGTGCTTCTTCCAGAGTCATCGGGCCATCGGCCAGGGCGAAGGCGGCCGTGACGCCTTCATCCAGGCAGGCCTGCCAGCCTTCGCCCAGGCTGCCGGCAAGCACAATCACCGGCTTGCCCAGGCGCTTGGCGGCCCGGGCAATGCCAATGGGGGTCTTGCCGGAGAGGCTTTGCCCATCCAGGCGGCCTTCACCGGTCATCACCAGGTCGGCGCTGGCCAAAAGCGCGGGCATATTGGCCTGCTGCATGATCATGTCAATGCCGGGCTTGAGCGTGGCGCCGAGAAAGGCTCGTGCAGCAAAACCCATACCACCCGCAGCGCCTGCGCCGGGCAGGTCACGGTAATCTTCGCCCAGGATCTGCGCACTGACCTGCGCCCACCGGTCAAGCGCTTCATCAAGCGCTGCCACCTGCTCCGGCGAGGCGCCTTTTTGCGGGCCAAATACGGCGCTGGCGCCACGCTCGCCCAAGAGCGGGTTATCCACATCCACCGCGGCTTCCACGCTAAGCGTGGCCAGACGCGGGTCAAGACCGGAAAGCTCCAGAGTTTCAAGCGTGGCCAGCGCCGCGCCGCCCGGAGGCAGCGGCTGGCCTTCGCCATCGAGCAGGCGCGCGCCCAGCGCCTGAAGCATGCCGGCCCCGCCATCGTTGGTGGCGCTACCGCCCAGCAGCAATAGAGCCTTTTCCGCGCCCTGATCCAGCGCGGCCAGAAACAGCTCGCCTACCCCGAAGGTCGAGGTGTGCAAAGCGTCGCGCTCCTGGGCGTTCAAGTGTTGCAGGCCGCTGGCTTCTGCCAGCTCGATAAACGCGGTACGCTGTTCGGCAAGCCAGCCCCAGGCCGCCTGGCGGGGGCGGCCAAGTGCATCCTGCACCGTTACCTGACAGCGCTTGGCACCGGTAGCCGCAATCAGGGCGTCCAGGCTGCCTTCCCCGCCGTCGGCCAGCGGGCAGCAGTGGGTCTGCGCGTGAGGCGCGGCACTGAGCACACCTTGAGCCATCGCCTGGGCGGCCTGTTCGGCGCTCAGGGCGTCTTTGAAACTGTCGGGGCAAAGCAGGATATTCATCGCACGACCTCCGTGGATTATGGTCTGTGATCTATCGTGATAATAGGGCGAGCTTAACGCGCCGCTTGGTGGCAAACCAGCCGTGACGACCGCTAGAGGATCCAACATGAAGCCAATACCTGTTACGTTGACCTGCCTGCTGGCACTGGCTGGCTGTCAGGCCACGCCGGACCGCTTGCCCCAGGCAGAACCCGCCCCGGCCGCCGCGTGCTACTTCTCCATCGGTGGCGCCGATACTCAAGCGGTGCTGCGCCAGAGCGTGGCGGTGCTTACCGAATGGGGCTTCGAGCTGGACTCCACCGATACGTCGCTGGGGCTGATCAGCGCCAGTCGGCAAGAGGCGCTGCACGGCTACTACGACCCGTATGATAACGCCTACGGCTATGGCCGCGGCATGCGCGTCTTTGGCGGATTCGGTATCGGGCGAGGCGCTGGTGCCGGCATCGGGCTTGGTTTCGGCGGCGGGCTCAATCAGCAGCCTGTCGAAGTCGAGCGGGTGTCGGTGCTGGTCGGCGACGACGATGTGCGTATTTCCCGCGATCTGCGCCGCTACGACACTCAGGGTGACATGCGCGAATCCTACAGCGCCAGCAGTCACGATTTCTGCCAGCGCTTCGAGTCAGCGCTCAAGCCGGGCGGCATGCCTTCAGGAAGGTCGCTATGAGGTATTCACCCGTGAGCTTGATCAAATGGGCCGGCATCGGTGCGCTCATTGTGCTGGTGTCCGGCTGTGCAACCACGTCGCCTTCAGCCCCGCGTGAGCTTGTGTATACCGCGCCGGTAGACACCACGTTTCGCAGCGCCGTCGAGCTGATGATGGAGCAGGGCTACGTGATCCGTCACGCCGATCTGGCGCTGGGGCGGGCAGAAGCGGCGCTGGCGCGCTGGCCCGAGTATCGCGTGCAGCTACAGGTCAGCGAAGCTGGTCGCGGCAGTCAGGTAAGCGTTACGGCCTGGCGCGGCTCGCAGCCGCTGCCGCCCTATCTGCTGGACCCGTGGCTCGTCAGTTTAGAGGCAAAGTTGGGATTGGCACCGTGAAGCAACGCATGAAACAGAGGCATCATCAGAACATGAAGCGTAGGTTAGCTACCCGGCGCTGGGCGCTGGGAATGGGCATCATCAGCCTGATGCTGAGCCCCCTGGCAGCGGCACACCCCCATGGATGGATCGATTTCAGCATCCGGGTGATGACCGACGATGAAGGGGTAATGCGCGGGCTTCATCAGACCTGGCGCATGGACCCGTTCTACAGCCTGGTGGTGTTTGAAGAGCTTACGCAGGTAGACGGCGCAAGCCTGGACGAAGGGCTTGATCAGCTCGGCCTCGAGATACGCAATAATCTGGCCGCGCAGCACTACTTTACCGATATACGCCTGGACGGTGAGCCGCTGGCGCTTGGCGAGGTCAGCGAGTATACGGCCATGGAAAAGGACGGGCGGCTTGCATTCACGTTTATTCTGCCCCTGGAAACGCCGCAGCCGCTGGCCGGGCATACCCTCGACTATCAGATATTCGATCCGACCTATTATATCGAGATGGTGCATGACGCCGAAGGTAACCAGCCCGACCCGAATGCCCTGGTGCTGCATGGCGAACCGGTGTGCGAGCTGAGCATTCTGGGCGCCGACCCGGACCCGGAGCTGGTCATGCAGGCCGCACTGCTGGATGTGGACGAGGAGGGTGAGCCGGGGCTTGGCCGCCACTTTGCCGAAACCGGGCACATCGACTGCCGCTAGTCGATCGATCACCGATGAACACAGGTACCGCGCGTCATGCACTCTCCCGTTAACCGTAAACCACTGATGGTGGCCGGGCTCTTGGCCCTTGTCGCCATCGCCATGTTTTTCCTGCTCCAGGGTAGCCTGCAAGGCGCAAGCTACCAGCTGCTTGCCTGGCAGCGGGAGCTGCACCGGGCGCTGACCCTGGCAATTACCGAGCTTGCCCGCGAGCCTACCCGTGCCACCTGGTGGGTGCTGTTGAGCGTAAGCTTTGGCTATGGCGTCTTTCACGCCGCCGGCCCCGGCCACGGCAAGGCGGTACTGGCGACCTATCTCGCCTCTCACGGTGGCGCTACCCGGCGGGCGCTGGGGCTCTCATTTGCCGCATCGCTGCTTCAAGGCGTCACCGCTATCGTGATGGTGGCCATTCTGGTCCACGGCCTGGGGTGGTTGACCCGCCAGGCCATGGGCAGCGTTGTGTGGGTGGAGCAGGCCAGTTTCCTGCTGGTGACGCTTTTGGGCGTGTGGCTTTGTCTGCGCGCCTACAAGCAGCTGCGCCGCGCGTATCGGCCGCTGATGTTCACGCCCGTGGCGCATAGTCACACGACTGGCGCTGTCCAGCGCCATGCCCATTTGCCCGGCCACGACCACCACTGCTGCGGTGGGGCCCATCATATCGAACCCCAGCAGGCGCTGGACTGGCGCACGGCCCTCATGACGGTGTTGGCCATCGGCATGCGCCCCTGTAGCGGCGCGGTACTGCTGCTCGGGGCCGCCAGTCTGCTGGGACAGTTTTATGTGGGGGTGCTGTCGGTTATCGCGATGTCGCTGGGGACCGGTATCACGGTGTCGGCCCTGGCGCTTGCCAGCGTGTTTGCCCGCCGCTGGGCCACACGGCGCCTGGCCAAACAGCAGCACGCCTCCGAGGCCATTCAGAAAGTAGCGGGATGGGCAGCATTGGCCGGCGGCGCGCTGATTATCGTGCTCGGGCTCACGCTTGCCATGGCAAGCGTGAGCCAGCCTGCCGGTACGCCACTGCTGGGTGAACCGCCTGCCCGGCAGGCGAGCCCCCTGCTGCGCTAGACGTTCAGACGATCAATATGGGCGATCAGCTGGTCACGCAGGCTGGCCAGCGGTTCAAGGGCGTAAGGTTCTGGGCTGCCATTCCCCCATACCGGGGCAGGCCAGGTAGCGTCAGTGCGATGGCGTACCACCACGTGGACATGCAGTTGGCTGACGACATTGCCAAGCGTGGCAATATTGAGCTTGTCGCCTTCAAACAGGGTCTTCATCACGTTGCCAAGCTGGGTGGCTTCTCGCCATAGCGTTGCCTGATCTGTGTCGGAAAGCTCGAATACTTCGCTGATACCGTCATGGCGCGGCACCAGAATGGCCCACGGATAGCGTGAGTCGTTCATCAGCAGCACCCGGCACAGCGGCAGGTCTGCCAGGGGAAAGGTGTCACTCTCCAGACGTGGGTCCAGCGTAAAGTCGTTCATGGGGTGCTCCAGGCGGTCTTGGATCGGCTCATCATAGCAGGTGAACGCCACGGTCAATGCTTGTCAATAAACGCCCTGAGTGAAATTACGCCATGGAAAACAGGCGAAAGTGCTAAAACGCTGTTACGCTGAGAGTACTCCTCAGAAGGGCAATCGCTGCCCGAGGGGATTTCCGCTGTTGACTGACACGTTAAGGAGAACATCCATGAAAAAGCTTTTAGCGACGAGTCTTATTCTTTTGATGGCAGCCGGTACACTGGCTGGCTGCAACACGATTTCCGGTGCTGGCAAGGATGTGGAGCGCGGCGGTCAGGCGGTTCAAGACGCCGCTGATTAATCGCGAGCCTTGAAGATATCGAGCGGGCCGGGCGTATGCCCGGCCCGTTTTGCGTGTGGGTAACCTATCAATAACCAGAATAAAGGTAAGCCGATGAAAACCTGGCAATACACCCCTGATGACGCAATACGCTACGCGAAAATGATCATGGCAGGCGGGGTAGTTCTGCTGCTCGGCGCCTGTGCCTCCGGTGCGGAAGATTCATCCGCGGAGGAGCCGGCCGCCCAGCCCATTTCCCTTGAGAGCTGTGATACAGCGGCGGTCGAGTATGCGCTTGGCGAAACCTTCGATGAAGCCAATCTGCCCCAGCTTCAAAGCGAAAGCCAGTCGCGCCAGGTGCGGGTGCTGCATCCCGGCGATGCAGCCACCATGGACCATCGCCCCGAACGCTTGAACATCCATGTGGATGACAATGAGCGCATCGAAGCACTGCGCTGCGGCTAACGCAGAATCAATATCACGCAGGCGGCGGTCAACAAGCCCATGATGACGTTGAACGCACGCCAGGCCCTGTCACTCTTGATCCAGCGGCCGATGGCCATGCCAAAGCCCGCCCACACCAACAGGCACGGCAGCGCGACCAGCTCGGCAAAGCCCACCAGAATCACGGCGTTGATGAGCTTGGGCCCGCTTTCGGGCAGAAAGCCGGCAATCAGCGCCAGCCCCAGTACCCAGGCCTTGGGATTGGCCAGCTGAAACAGAGCAGCCTGCCAGAACGTCAGCGGCGTACCCCGGGCAGCGGCATCCTTCAAGTTGGGCGGCGGCGCCGTGGCGATCTTGAACGCCAGGTAAAGCAGGTAGGCGCTGCCCACCCAGCGCAGAGTCATGTGCAGAACGGGAAAGCGCTCGAACAGCACGCCCAGGCCCAGCGCGATGGCCAGATAGAGCATGAAACACCCGCCCACGATGCCCCCCATATGCGGCACGGTCCGGCGTACGCCAAAGTTGGCCCCGGATGCCGTCAGCATCAGGTTGTTGGGGCCAGGCGTCAGCGTCATCGACATCATGAACAGGGCCACCGGGCCCAGCAGGATCAGCCATTCACTACTCATAGCGATCTTTCCAGCGTTGGCGGTTTACCTGCTCCTTGAGCATTTCAAGAATATCGTACAGCACCAGCTCGGTAATCCGGTTGCTCTCCTGATCCACGCTCAGCCAGCTGTCAAAGCCGCTGTCCGCCGTGCGTTCGACCAGTTGCCTGAACTCGGGGGAGTGAATGCCGAGTGCCATCTCGTCTACCAGCCGCTGGGCAACGCCGCTGATGGATGCCTGCATGGCGCTGGCCGTGGTCTGGCCCATGGGCAGCCGGTGCAGGCGCTGAATTTCAGGGCTTTCGTTCAGCGTGCGGGTCACCAGGTTGTCGATCGCGCTCATGGCGGCATCGCGGTTGAGCTGGTAGGCCTCGCCGACGGTGCTTTCCAGGCGCTGGACGATCTCGCTGATCAGCGCTGCCTTGCGCGGCATGATGACCCGGTCGATGACCCGTTCGGTCAGCGAATCGCTGGACATGATCTGCTGCTGCACGTTACCCAGCAGGCGCAGGGCGATGCGGTCCGAAAGCTCTTCGAGCAGGATGTCGTAATACTTGAAGAAGAACTGATAGATGGACCAGTGGGTGACGTTGATAAGCCCCAGACGATGCAGCCGGTGAAGCAGCGAGACCACGCGCAGTACCCGCAGCAGGCGAAAACCGCTCAGCGGGATACAGCCCAGCACGTCATACCAGTGGACGAAGGGGTAGAAAAACCAGCGGTGATAGCGCCGCTCGGCGATGGCCGCCGCCCAGCCCAGGAGGATATCGACCACGAACAGGCCGACGAAGAAAAGGTCGATATGAAAGAAGCGGCTATGGACCTCGTTTTCGTAGAACGCGTGAAAACCCGGTGCAAGGCTTGCCACCGCCTGATTGAACGGCCCGATCAGATAAAGCGAATCAAACAGCAAAAGCCCCAGGTTGAGCACTACCGCGACGATGATAAGCAAGTCCCAGCCGATATGAGCGTACTCAACGGGCTTGGGCAGTTGTGGGTAGCGCCGCCGGATAGGCATGCAACCTCCTTGTTGGGCGTGAGAGCAGTGTCGCTGCGTGGTCGTCAAGCCTGCGTCTGGCCAGGTGTGGTCTGCGTCTGATAGTGCTGCTGGGTCATCTTCTCTTCCTGCTCGGCCTGCTTGCGGTGTTTCTTGCGCAGCGCCGCCTTCTCGAAACGCAGCTTCTGGATCGGCGTGGTCAGCGTCAGCGGCGGTACGCTGGCCGGCTTGCCGTCTGAATCCACGGCCACCATGGTCAGGTAGCAGCTGTTGGTATGGCGAATCAGCTTGTTGCGAATGTCCTCGGCCACCACCTTGACGCCAATTTCCATGGACGAGCGGCCTACATGATTCACACACGCCAGAAAGGTGACCAGCTCGCCCACGTGAATGGGCTGCTTGAACAGCACCTGATCGACCGAAAGCGTCACCACGTAGTGGCCAGAGTAGCGGCTGGCGCAGGCGTAGGCGACTTCATCGAGCTTCTTGAGAATGGCCCCGCCATGCACCTTGCCACTGAAGTTGGCCATGTCGGGGGTCATGAGAACGGTCATCGACAGCTCGTGCTGTCCTGGCAGGGCCGTTTGCGCTGCGTCTGACATAATGAATCCTTGTCTATACGGGCTACCCGCCTCCGGCGGGCAGCGCATTCAAGGGTGAGTGCCTGACCACTAGAACCAGACCAGACCCACCGAGATAATGATACCGGTAATGAACAGCTGCACCAGGCAAAAGCCCATGATGTCCTTGGCCTTGAGCCCGGCGATGGCCAGCACCGGCAGCGCCCAGAAGGGCTGCAGCAGGTTGGTCCAGGCATCGCCCCAGGCAACCGCCATCGCCACGCGGGAAATATCCGCGCCCAGCGCCTGGGCCGCCGGCAGCATGACCGGCGCCTGTACCGCCCACTGCCCGCCGCCGGAAGGCACGAACAGGTTAACAATGCCCGCGCTGATAAACGACCAGAAAGGCAGCGACGTTGGCGTAGCAAAGGAGATCAGCCACTCCGACATGCTCTGTGCCAGGCCCGACTGCACCATGATCGCCATGATGCCGGCGTAAAAGGGAAACTGGATGACAATGCCCGCACCGCCCTTGATGGCCTCATTCAGGCTGGTCAGCAGATTGCGCGGCGTACGGTGCAGCACGATCGCCAGAAACAGAAACAGAAAGTTGACGACGTTCAGGTTGAGGCCGCCGCCGCGCAGAATGAAGTGATCCAGCAGGAACACAAGCCCGGGTACGCCCACCAGCAGCGACAGCGCCATGCTGTTTTCAAGCCTCTCGGCCGGGCGGGTAAGTCGGCCCACCGGCGCGGGTTCATCGTCAAGCAACTGAGGGTCGACGTACACGCTGTCCTGTTCATCGGGCAGCATCAAACGGTTGACCAGCGGCACGGCGATAAACAGGCACACCACAATCGCCAGGTTGAAGAAGGCGAAGATGGTCGAGCCTGTGCCGATCACACCGATCTGGTCGGCGGTGAAGTGGCCCTCGGTGGCAATCGTCAGCGGTACCGACCCGGCCAGACCGCCGTGCCAGACGATAAAGCCCGAGTAGGCGCTGGCCACCAGCAGGCGATAATCGACCCGCACCAGCCGCGCAAGCTCCTTGGCAAACAGCGCGCCCACCACGAGGCCGAACCCCCAGTTGATCCAGCTGGCGGCAAGCGATACCAGCGTCACCAGAATGATCGCGCCGCCCGGGCTTTTTGCCGTACCGGCAAGCTTTTGCAGAATGCGCTTCACCGGCGGTGAGCTTGCCAGCATGAAGCCTGTCACCAGCACCAGCAGCATCTGCATGGAGAAGGTCAAAAGCCCCCAGAAACCATCCCCCCACATGCGCATGACGGCCAAGGGTGTCTGGCGTTCCACGGCGATAGCCGCCACCGCCGCCACCAGAGTCAGCAGCAGCACGAAGATATACGGATCGGGCAGGTAGCGCTCGACCAGCTTGACGGCCGGTTTGGATATCATCTTAAGCATGAGGAAGCTCTCTTATTTGTTGTCAGCACAATATACGGCGGCGCGGGAGGGTTTTCACCATCAACCGTCAGGTTGATAAGCCGGCTGGAAGCCGAAACGCCCGCCAGGGGCGGTCCACTAGTACCAGTAGAGGCGCCGGTAGCGGCGGTAGTAGCCGATCAGCACCGCCGAGCGCACGGCAATGAACAGCGTAAAGGCCAGCCACAGCCCGTGATTGCCAAGGCCCTGGGTGAGCCACCAGGCAGGCAGGTACACCGCCATGGCGATAAAGATGCTGTTGCGCATTTCGCGCACGGCGGTGGCACCTATGAAGACGCCGTCGAACAGATAGCTCCATACCGCTATCAGCGGCATGGCGACCATCCAGGGCAGATAGCTTGCCGCGGTGGTGCGCACCTCATCAAGCCCGGTCAGTAGCGCCACCAGCTGATTGCCGCCGAGGGCAAAGAGCAAGGCGGCGCCACCCGCCGTCCATAGTGAAAACAGCGCCGCCCGGCGCACGATGGTGGCCAGCTCCTGCCAGTTGCGGCGGCCGTAGGCGCGGCCCACCAACGCCTCGGCCGCGTGAGCAAAGCCGTCGAGCGCGTAGCTTGTCAGCAGGATGAACTGCAAGAGCACCGCGTTGGCGGCCAGTACCGTATCGCCCTGACGTGCGCCCTGAGCGGTAAAGAAGGCCATCACGAACAGCAGGCCCAGGGTGCGCACAAACAGGTGGGCGTTGATGGAAAACAGCGCCCCGTAGGCCGAAAGCGCCAGCAGCCGCGCTCGGGAGAAGTGCCCGCTCAGTCGCTTCAACTGGCGCAGCACCAGGTAGCCGCCAAATCCGAGCGCGCTGTAATCGGCAATCACGCTTGCCCAGGCGACGCCGTCGCTGGTCATGCCCAGGCCGATCACAAACCACACGTCGAGAATGATATTGATGGTATTGGTCAGCAGCAGAATCATAAGCGTCACGCGGGAGTTCTGCTGGCCCAGAAACCAGCCCAGAATGGCGTAGTTGGCCAGCACCGCAGGCGCGGACCACAGGCGTATCTCGGCGTACTCCCGGGCCAGGGGCGTGGCGATATCGCTGCCATCGAGCAGCCAGAGGCCAAGTGAAATCAGCGGTGTGGAGAAAATAATCAGCAGGATGCCGATGACGCCGGCGATGATCAGCGACTGGCCCAGCAGGTTCTGGACATCGCTATCGCTTTCGCGGCCCAGTGCCTGGGCTACCAGTCCGGTGGTGCCCATGCGCAGAAAGCCAAAGCCCCAGTAGAGAAAGCTGAACAGCGTCGCGCCCAGGGTAACGGCCGCCAGATAGCGGGCGTCCGGCAGGTGGCCGACCACGGCAGTGTCCACCAGCCCCAGCAGCGGGACGGTGATATTGGAAAGGATGATCGGCCAGGCAATGGCCCATATACGCACGCGCCGCCTTGGCTCAGGCGGCGGTGATGATGCGGTATTTCTCGAGAAGCTGCTGCTGCGTTTCCGGTCTGGCCGGGTCAAGCGGAATGCAGTCTACCGGGCACACCTGCTGGCACTGCGGTTCATCGAAGTGGCCAACACACTCAGTGCACAGGTTCGGGTCGATGACATAGACCTCTTCACCGGGTGAGATCGCATCGTTGGGGCACTCGGGCTCGCAGACATCGCAGTTAATGCATTCATCAGTGATCATCAGGGCCATGGGCATACCTCGCGAATGGCTGGCACGCTGGGTCGTTCACACGAACCCTGAGCGTTTTACTCAACAATGTTGGGGGTTAGGTAGTGTAGTGCCTGCGCAGCGCTTGTGCGACCTGAGAAGGCACCAGCGATGAAATATCGCCACCCAGCTTGGCAATTTCCCGCACGATGGTCGAGGAGATGTAGGAGTTCTCCACCGCCGGGGTCAGAAAGACGCTTTCGAGCTCCGGGTTCTGGGCGCGGTTCATGTTGGCAAGCTGCAGCTCGTATTCGAAATCCGACGCCCCGCGCAGGCCACGCAGAATGATTCTGGCGTTCTGCTCCTGCATGAAACGGGTCAACAGGCCGGAAAACCCCACGGCCTCGACGTTGCCAAGCGCCGAGCAGGTGGCCTGGGCAAGCGCAATGCGCGTGTCCAGGTCAAGCGCTGGCTGCTTGTTGGGGCTGGCCGCCACGCCGATCACCACCTTGTCGAACAGCCTTGAAGCGCGTTCGATCAAATCGAAGTGCCCGTTGGTGATCGGGTCAAAGGTACCGGGATAGACGGCGATATTGACGCGTGGCGCGCTCATCGCGAGCTCTCCTCGTCGATTCGGCCAAAGGGATTGTCGCTTGTCAGCGAAACCGGCTGGGCGTAGCCCGGAATATGGATCCGATCAGCGGAAATCTCAAGCTCCGGGCCCTCAAGCACGTCTTCACCGAACTGGTAGCGGGGCGCGTAGTGGCCGGTATCCGCCTGGGCGAGGTAGGCATCCGCCTGGGCGCGCACGGCCTCGCGGCGCTCCTTCCAGGCGCTGATGGCCGCACTGCCGTGACGCTGGAGCAGCAGTCGCTCGGTCACGTCCGGGGAGAGCACCACGCCGGTGGCGTTATTGCCGCCAAACCCCTTGGCGTTGATGAACGAGGCGTCCGCCTTGAACCCCATGGTGGCCTGGGAGAAGCGCAGCCGCTCGGCGTGCACGTCGTCGGCCACCGCGTCAAGCGTTGGAATACCGGGCACCAGGCCGTAGGCGAAGCTGCCCAGGGCGCTTGCGAGCTGGTCGCCGGCGGCAGAACCCTGGGAGTGGCCGATGAACGACTTGATGGCCGCTACGGGCCAGTTCGTGATGCCATTGGCGCGGGCGATTTCATCCAGCACGTGGGATTCAGTGGTGCGGTTCTTGGGCGTGCTGGTGCCGTGGGCGTGCAGGAAGGTGCGCTCCTTCAGGCCTTTCTCGCCGAGGATGTCGCGCACCAACGAGGCCGCCTTGCCAAGAGTGATGTAGTTACCGATGCCCGGAGCCGAGATAGAGCGCTTGTAGCCGTCGGCGTTGACGAATACCTCCGGCACGGCGCCCAGAATGTCGGCACCTGTTTCAAGGGCCAGCGCGTCGTCCATCAAGAGTACGAACTGGCTGGCTTCGGCCATGGTGAAGCCGCAGTTGCGCGCAAAGGGACGGCTGGCGCGCTGGTAATCGGCATCGGTCAATAGCTCGAGGGCGTCCAGGGCCTTCAAGCTGGCGTCATCGGCGAGGGCGCCCATGGCGCGAAAGCCTTCGATGATTTCCGGGGTGATCGGTGCATCGGCCGTACCCACCATGACCACCCGCCGGCGGCCGGCGCGAATATCCTCGATACCCAGGCGCAGGTTATACAGAAAGCTTGCGCAGGCGCCCAGCACGGCGCCGGTGCCGCCCACGCTTCCCAGCACGTAGGCGTTCAAGAAGTCCGCCGGCATCTGCCCGTAGCCCAACGGCATCTGCTTGGAGGTTGCCCGTTGGCCGCTGACCAGGCTCTTGAGCAAGCCGCCCCAGCCGGCATCGTCCAGTTGGCCAATCGAGTTGCCCGCATACACGGCGATATGGTCTGGATTCAGCGTCTGGCGCAGGGTTTCCCAGGAAAAGCCGCTGGCCCCCAGGCAGTCACTGGCGCCGAACACGGCCATGGAGAGCCCGCGCGGATGGTGAACGCTGCGATACAGGCTTGCCGGGTCGAAGCCGCTTGGCAGCTGGGCCGCCGCGCGTACCTTGGGTGTCTGGGCGTCGGGCAGCAGCGTTTCCAGCACGCCCGCCGGCACGGTAACTTCTACCTCGCGGGCATCCAGTTCACGCACCTGCCAGGTGTCGGGCAGGTGGTCGGGCAGCTGACGGCGGCGCAGGGTAAAGCGCAGCGGCTCCCCAAGCTGCAGGCTGGCCTGGCGGTTGGCGGGCAGTCCGGGGTCGAGGAACTTGGGGTCCTCGTTGCGGCGAATCAGGGTATGGTTCAGTACCTGTTCGCGCAGCGACTGAGCGGGCGAGTCGACAGGCTGGCCCGTACGGTCGTGCCACCCTTTTTCGGAGTGCTCGACAAGCTGCATGAGGGCCGCCAGGCCCTCCAGTGTCTGGCGCTGCTGGTCGGCGGGAAGGGCATCAAGCACAGTGCGGCAAAAGGCCTGATGGCCCGAGGTTCTGCCGGCGGGATTGATGCCGCCCATGCCGACAATCACCGGTAAGTGTGACAAGCCGGGTTCCTCGTGGTGCGGTGGTTTTTGATGATAGTTATCGTCAGTGACAGGCAAAATCGCAGGCTGTCACCGAGCTTAATGAATTTCGTGGGCGTGATCATAGCACCGGGCGCCTAACGGCGTCATGCTGCAAGCATCGGAGACTGATAGAATCACCTCTTTTCAATCTGAGCGATGGCATGCAGTACAATTCACGACCCGTCATATCCAATCAGCCGGGCCCGCATCATGATCTGGCACGCCGGGTAGACCGGGCGCTGGCAACGCCGCTGCGCAAACCCATTGCCGAGCATACGAAGCAGGCATTCGAGCAGGCGCACGCCTGGTATCACGCCCGCCAAGCCCCGCTTGTTCTGGACGCAGGGTGTGGCGTTGGCGTTTCGACCCGACAACTGGCCGCCCGGTTCCCTGACCACGCGGTAATCGGAGTAGACCGCAGCGAGGACCGCCTGGGGCGCGACCACGGCGCATTGCCGGATAACGCGCTGCTGGTACGGGCCGATCTGATCGATTTCTGGCGGCTGGCCGAGCAGGCGGGCTGGGCGCCTGCGCGCCACTACCTTTTATATCCCAACCCGTATCCCAAGGGCGCTCACCTGAAGATGCGCTGGCACGGCCACCCGGTGCTGCCCACGCTCCTGGCCCTTGGGGGCCTGCTTGAGCTGCGCTCCAACTGGCAACTGTATGTCGAGGAGTTTGCCCAGGCGGTGGCCCAGGTAACCGGTAAGCAGGCTGAAACCGGTATATGGCAGCCGCAAGGCGAGTATCTGACCCCGTTTGAAGCCAAGTACGCCCAAAGCGGCCAGACGCTGTGGCGCCTGCAGATCGAGCTGGAGCGGACATGACGTTTGTTTATCTGATCATGGCGATTGTCGCCGAAGTGATCGCCACCAGCGCGCTCAAGGCCTCCGAAGGCTTTACCCGGCCGCTGCCCAGTGTGCTGGTGGTGGTCGGCTACGGGGTGGCCTTTTATCTGTTGAGCCTGGTGCTGCGTACGCTTCCGGTAGGCATTGCCTACGCGATATGGGCGGGGCTCGGGATCGTGCTGGTCACGCTGATGGGGGTGTTCGCGTTCGGCGAAAAGCCCGACCTGCCCGCCGTGGTAGGCATAAGTCTGATTGTGGCAGGCGTGGTCGTGCTGCAAGTATTTTCCAAAATGAGTGTGCATTGAGGCGGATTAACGTGACCTACTTTTCTACAGCAGCGGCGCGCCAGTGGCGTGCCTCCTTCCTGGTTGGCGTGGCGGCGGCTGCGCTGAGCGTCAGCGCTTCGGCCTGGGCCGATTTCACCCGCCTTGGCCAACTGCAGGAAAAAGGCTTTTCGATCAGCGCCGAGGCGCGCCTGCTGGATACCAGCGCCCCGGTCACCCTGGGCAGCCTGAACCCCGAGCGGCAAATGGCGCCCGCCTCGGTCACCAAGGCGTACATGGCCGCCGCGCTTCTCAACCGCTTTGGCCCCCAGCACCGCTTCACCAGCCAGCTGGTCAGCAGTGGCAGCATCGATAACGGCGTGCTGCGCGGCGATCTGGTATTTGAAGGCGGCGGTGACCCGGGATTGACCACGGAGAACCTGTGGCGCCTGGTGCAGCGCCTGCAGATGGCCGGGGTCAACGAGGTGGATGGCGCCCTGGTCGTGAGCCAGTGGCGCTTTGGGCCGGTGGATTGCATTACCACGGACCGCTGCAATGCGCGCACCCGGGTCACCAATGCCTACAGCGCGCCGCTGACTTCGGCGGGGGTCAACTTCGGCAGCTGGTGCGTCAACGTGGCGCCCTCCAGCGCTCCCGGTGAACCCGCCCGCGCCACGCTATGCGACAGCCAGCAGCCGCTGATCACCATTGATAACCAGGTCGTTACCCGGCCCGCCAACAGCGGTACCGAGATCAGCGCCGAGCGGATTACCGATGAGCGTGGCGACGTGATGCGCGTCACCGGCCAGATTTCGACCAACGCCATGGCCCAGGACATCTACCGCGGCGCCGGCGACGCCGCCGAGGAAACCGCCAAGGTGCTGCTGGGCATGTTGAATCAGGCTGGTATCGTGGTGCGCGACCCCTGGCGGCTGACCACCCTGCAGCCTGCCAGCAACGCTCGGCGTCTGGCCGCTGTGGATAGCCAGCCGCTGCAGGAGCTTTTGCTGCGCACCATGAACTACTCCAACAACTACATGGCCGACGTGCTGGCCTTGAATCTGGTGCAGACGCCTCAAGCGCAGCTGCGTCAGGCAGGAGCGGCCATCGAGACCTATGCCCAGCAGCTGCCGGGCCATGGGCCGCTCACGCTTTACAGCGGCAGTGGGCTGACCACGGAAAACCGTACCTCGGCCCACGGCGTCAACGTGATGCTCGAAGACATGTATCGCCAGAGCGCGCTGTTCCCAAGCTTTGTGGCCGCGTTCCAGTCACCGGCCAACGGGGTCATGCGCTTTATACGGCGAGGCTCGCCCACCTTTCAAAATAACGTCATGCTGAAGACGGGCACGCTCAACCAGCCCTTTGCGGTTCGCGCAGCGGCAGGCTACTTTCGTACAGCCAGCGGACGTTGGGGCGTATTTAGCGTACTGGTGAACGGAAGCGGTAACACACCTTATATAAGCTGGCCTGAGGTGCTGGACCCGCTGTCCCTCGATCTGGACGCGATGATTCTGGCGAACTGATTCTTTTACGCGCACGTGAGGCAAGCTGCATGAAACCAGGGCACACCGGTTTAACCCATTTGGTGCACTCGACGCGTTACTCATGGAAAGGGTTGAAAGCCGCCTTTCGCAACGAGACGGCCTTTCGCCAGGAGGTAGGCATTGCGGCCGTGATGCTGCCCTTTGCCTGGTGGCTCAGCAATGACGCGATTAGTTGGCTGATGCTGGTGGGCAGCCTGTTTCTGGTACTGATCGTCGAGCTTTTGAACAGCGCGATCGAGAATGTCGTCGACCGTATCGGCACCGAGCACCACGTGCTTTCCGGGCGGGCCAAGGACATCGGCTCGGCGGCGGTGATGCTCTCGCTGATCATGGCGGCACTTACCTGGGGTCTGCTTGGCTGGCAAAAATTCTTCGGCTAGCGTTTTCGCTTGGCAATGAGGTGGTTATGCAACTAGACGACGGCTTTTTATGCGCACATATTCTGCCCGAGGCGCTTTTCGATGCGGCACGCAAGGCGGGCCAGCGGCTTGGCGATGCGCTTGGTCAGGCGGACAGCGTTGCCTCGATGACCAAGCAGCCGCTGCCATCCCGGCACTGGGAAGCGCTTGCCGAACCGCGCCGCGAGGCGCTCACCCGGGTCGTCACGGTTTCCACCTTTGCACTCGATACGCTGGCACGCTACCCGGGCTGGCTGGGCGAGCTTGAAGCTTCTGGGGAGCTTGACGCCGCGCCTGCGCGCCACGACCAGCAGCAGTGGCTTCATGCCGCGCTTGATGGCGCCGAGGATGACGCTGCCATGCAGCGGGTACTGCGCCGGTTTCGGCGGGCGCGCATGCTGGGAATTGTATGGCGTGACCTGAACCGCCCGGCGGGCCACACCATGTGGCATACCGCCCAGGCGGTTTCCCAACTGGCCGAGCTGTGCCTGGAAGGGGCGCTTGGCTGGCTCGAGCGGTTCTACGCCAGCCGCTGGGGGCTGCCCGCTACGCGAGCCGACGGCTCGCCCCAGCGCCTGGTGGTGTTGGGCATGGGCAAGCTGGGGGCGGGGGAGCTCAACCTCTCCTCGGATATCGATCTGATCTTCGCCTTTCCCGAAAAGGGCGAAACCCAGGGCGGGCGCAAGCCGCTGGAGCATCAGGAGTATTTCACCAAGCTTGGCCAGAAGCTGATTGCCGCGCTCGACGCGATGACCGCCGATGGCTTCGTGTTTCGAGTGGATATGCGCCTGCGCCCCTTGGGCGACGGCGGGCCGCTGGTGGGCAGTTTCTCGATGCTTTCAAGCTACTATCAGGATCAGGGCCGCGAATGGGAGCGTTATGCCATGCTCAAGGCGCGCCCGGTGGCCGGCGACCTGGAGGCCGGCACCGAGCTTCTGGCAAGCCTTAGGCCCTTCGTCTACCGCCGCTATCTCGATTTTGGTGCCATCGAATCGCTGCGCGAACTTAAAGCCATGATCAACCGCGAAGTGAAGCGCAAGGGCATGCAGAGCAATATCAAGCTTGGCCCTGGCGGAATTCGCGAAGTGGAGTTCGTGGTGCAGGCGTTTCAGCTGATTCGTGGCGGCCGCGACACCGAGTTGCAGATCACCTCGCTCTACAAGGCGCTGAATCGCCTGCCAGCCTTGGGGCTTCTGCCCCAGGCAGTGGTGGATGAGCTGCTGCCCGATTACGCCTTTCTGCGCGATATCGAGCACGTGCTGCAGGCCCTTGAAGACCGCCAGACCCAGACGCTGCCCGTGGATGAGCTTGATCAGGCGCGCGTTGCCTTTGCCATGGGCTACCGGGAGTGGCCCGCGCTGATGGAGGCCCTTGAGGCCGCGCGTGAGCGCGTGCGCCGCCACTTTGACGCGGTGATTGCCGACCCGGAAGAGGAGGAGGCCGAGGAGGCGGGTAAAGAGAGCCGCCTGGCGCCGGCCCAGTGGCGGCTGATATGGCGCAACGAGCTCGACCAAGAGGACGCGGTGGCCTACCTGCGCGACTCTGGCTTTGCCGAGCCTGATAAAGTGCTCAAGCGTCTGCAGAGCCTTTACCATTCGCGCCAGGTGCAGAGCATGCAGCGGATCGGTTTTGAGCGCCTGGATGCGCTGATGCCACTTCTGCTGGCGGCCGTGGCCGAAAACGAGATGCCGGATATTGCGCTTGCCCGGGTACAGCCGCTGATCGAGTCGGTACTGCGGCGCACGGCGTATCTGGCGCTGCTGCGCGAAAACCCCCACGCCCTGGAGCATCTGATGCGCCTGTGCGTGGCCAGCCCCTGGATTGCCGAGCAGCTGGCGCGTTACCCCATTCTGCTCGATGAGCTGCTGACCCCGGAAACGCTCTACACGCCCGCCGACAAGACGCGCCTGGCCGATGAGCTGCGCCAGACGCTCAACCGCCTGCCGGAAGAGGATGAAGAGGCCCAGCTGGAAGCACTGCGCGTGTTCAAGCACGCGCAAATGCTTCATGTGGCTGCATCGGACGTGGCGGGCACGCGCCACTTGATGAAAGTAAGCGATTACCTCACCTATATCGCCGAGGTGATTCTTGACGCCGTACTGGCTATGGCCTGGAAGCACGTGACTCGCAAGCACGGCGCCCCTCAGGGGCTCAACGCGCGCGAGCCGGCCTTCCTGATTCTGGGGTACGGCAAGCTCGGCGGTATCGAGCTTGGCTACGGCTCGGACCTTGACCTGGTGTTCCTTCACGATAGTGATGGTAAAGGCGCCACCGACGGCGCGCGACCGATCGAGACGCCGCTGTTCTTTACTCGCCTGGGCCAGCGGATCATCCATCTGCTCACTGCGGTGACCCCCGCCGGCAGTCTGTATGAGGTGGATATGCGTCTGCGCCCTTCAGGCAATGCGGGCCTTCTGGTCACCTCGCTCGATGCCTTTGCCGACTACCAGCAGCAGAATGCCTGGACCTGGGAGCACCAGGCATTGGTGCGCGCCCGCGTGGTGGCCGGAAGCGAGACGCTTGCCAAGCGCTTTGACCAGATTCGTGGCGAGATACTCGGACGCCAGCGCGATACCCAGACCCTGCGCGATGACGTGGTGAGCATGCGTCACAAGATGCGCGATCACCTGGGCAGCAAGGCGCCGGATACCCGCTTTGATCTCAAGCACGACGCCGGAGGCATGGTCGATATCGAGTTCCTCTGCCAGTACGCGGTGTTAGCACTTGCTCACCAGACGCCAGCACTGCTGACCTATAGCGACAACATCCGCATTCTTGAGACGCTGGCTGATAGTGGGTACTTACCTGCCGAGGAGGGCGAACAGCTCAAGCAGGCGTATCTTGCCTACCGCAGCCGCACTCATCGCGGTGCGCTGACCGGCGAAAAGGCCATGGGCGAACCAGAGGACTTCAAGATGCACCGGACAGCGGTAGGCGCACTCTGGCAGCGCTTTCTTGAACCCTGAACAGGGGCGTGAAGTGGCTGTGCCCACACCATAACAACAAGAGATGTGACCATGTACCCACGCCAACCGGGGCACACTCCATGATGGGGCATATTCTGGCCACCCTGCTGCCGGTGTTTCTGATTGCCGGTAGCGGGGCGCTCTATGGGCGTTTTCGCACGCCGGATATCAGCAGTCTCAACACCCTGAACATGGAGCTGTTCGTTCCTCTGCTGGTGTTTGCGGTGCTGGCCGACCGTCAGGCGCCGCTGGCGGATTACGCATGGCTCGGGTTTGCCGGCGCCGCCGTCGTGCTGGGGTCGGGGCTCGTGCTGTGGCCGCTGGCGGCCTGGTTGAAACTGGATATAAAAACCTTTCTGCCGCCCATGATGTTCAACAATACCGGCAACATGGGCGTGCCGCTGCTAGTGCTGGCCTTTGGTGAGGCGGCGCTGCCGGCGGCGGTGGTGCTGTTTATCGTCGAGATGGTGCTGCACTTCTCGGTGGGGCTTTACATGATCAACCCGCGCACCTCGGTGTGGCACATCCTGCGCATGCCCATCGTGGCGGCAAGCCTGGCTGGGCTGTTGGTGAACGTGAGCGGGGTAGGGCTACCGGGCTGGCTGCTGGAAGCCATGCACATGCTGGGTGGGGTGTGTATTCCACTGATGCTGTTTGCCTTGGGCGTGCGGCTTCTGGACGTGGATCTAGGCGACTGGCATACGGGCTTGCTGGGCGCGGTACTTTGCCCGCTTTCCGGGCTGATGATTGGCCTGCCGTTGATGTGGCTACTTCCGCTGGAGCCGCTTCAGATGGCAGCGCTTCTGGTGTTTTCCGCCTTGCCGCCTGCGGTGCTCAACTACCTGGTGGCCGAGCAGTTCAAGCTCGCCCCCCAGAAAGTGGCCTCGCTAGTGCTTATCGGCAACCTGGGAAGCCTGATCGTGATGCCGCTTACGCTGGCGGCTGCATTTGCATGGGTATATGCGCCGCTTTAAAAGCGGCGCGATCTGTTTCAGAAAGAAGCAAGAACGCTCTATTTCGGCTTAGCGGTGGGGCGTTTCCTGTTTGACTTCATAGCTGCCCTCCAGCGCGTCCTGATGACCTGAACGGGGCTCGGTTCGGGCATGCGGATGAGCATAGCCACCGCCAATATCCTGAGCCTGGTCGGCACGCATCTGCTCCATGCGCTTTTTCATCTTGTGACGCATGAACGGCATCATCGCCCAGCCGATCAGAAGAAAGATCAGGCCAAGCACCACGCCAACCACCATCAATGCTCCAAACGCCAGCCACGTTAATAAAAGCTTCAGGCTGCCCATCAACCCGGTGGGTCGGGTCTGCGCGGCACGTGCCCGCCACTGGTGGGCGGCCTGCCAGGCAGCGTTACGTTGGTCGCGATTCATCTGTGGCATAAAAGCCTCCATCGTCGTTTGCCTTATTGGAACACAGCTAGCCTGGCAAGTTCATTGGTAGCTTATGCGCATCGTTTTACATGGCGGCATTTACCCAGCTTTTAGTTAAAGCACTTGTTTCAAGCAGGCCGGCAGCAGGGTGTCAGCTATTACAGACAACGATAAACGGATTAAGGTACAACATTTGTGTTTAGTTCAATGAAAACTGTACATAAACATTGGTGAGGCGCTAGGGTTATGAACGTCTGTGCAGTTTTAACGGAAGATCTAGCTAACAGGGTGGTTATATGTCGAATCATGGAGGAAAGTCGGTTTTTATCGCATCGACTGTGATCATTTTTAGCCTGGTGGTGGTAGGAGCTGCCTTTCCGGACGGTTTTGGCAGCGCCGCCGAAGCGGCATTGGGTACCGTCACACGGCTTTTCGGCTGGTTTTATCTGATCTCGGTATTCGGATTTGTCATCTTTTTGTTTGCACTTGCGTTCAGCAAGTATGGAAAGGTGCGCCTGGGGCCTCAGGACAGCACGCCCAACTACAGCTTCTTTTCCTGGATAAGCATGCTGCTGGCGGCAGGATTTGGCGTGGGGCTGGTGTTTTACGGCATGGCCGAGCCCATGACCCACTATATCGAGCCTCCTTATGGTGATGTGACCGCCGAAACCGAGGCGGCAGCGCGCTATGCCATCCAGTACAGCTATTTCAACTGGGGCATTCATCAGTGGGCGGCGTTCTCGGTGGTAGGACTCATCATTGCCTACTTCCAGTTTCGTAAAGGGCAGGCGGGGCTTGTCTCGTCGGTGCTCTCATCGGTAACCGCCAAGAAGCCGCGTCTGCGGCCTTACGCCTCCTGGCTTGACGTGTTTGCCGTGGTGGCCACCGTGATGGGCGTGGCAACGTCTCTGGGGCTTGGCGTACTGCAGATGAACGGCGGCCTGAATGCGGTTTTCGGCCTGCCGGAAAACGGCTTCTGGCAGTTCATCATTCTGCTGGTGATGTTCTGCGCCTATATGCTGTCGACCTGGTCGGGGCTCGATAAAGGCATCAAGCGGCTCTCCAACCTGAACATGGCGTTATGTATCGGCCTGATGCTCTATGTGCTGGTGACCGGGCCGACGATTGCCATTCTCGAAACCATTACGCTCGGTATCGGCGACTACCTGCAGAACTTCATCGGCATGAGCCTGCGCATTTCGCCCTACAGCGATAACGAGTGGGCCAGCAGCTGGACGATCTTCTACTGGGCCTGGGTCATCGCCTGGTCGCCGTTCGTAGGCACGTTCGTGGCGCGGGTCTCGCGCGGGCGTACCATCAAGGAGTATGTGTTTGGCGTGCTGCTGGTGCCGCCTTTGCTTGCCTGCCTGTGGATTGGCGTATTTGGCGGCGCGGCGCTGAACATGGAGCTCAACGGCGATAACGTTGGCCTGGCGGCGGCTACCCAGGACAACATTACCGTGGCGCTATTCGAGATGTTCGAGCTGATGCCGTTCTCGGGTGTGCTGTCGGTGGTGGCCATGCTGCTGATCTTCATCTTTCTGGTCACCTCGGCGGATTCGGCCTCGTATATCGTGGCGCAAATGACCGATAATGGCTCCATCAATCCGCCCCTTTACAAGCGAGTTATCTGGGGCGTGCTGATCGCTGCCATCTGTTTGACGCTGATCGTGGCTGGCGGCCTTTCCGGGCTTCAGTCGGCAGCGGTGCTTGCGGCACTGCCGTTTACCTTTATTCTGTATATGATGGTGATCGTGCTGGTGCGCGAGCTGCGCGCTGACCGTAAAGCCATGCTGACGCAGCTGTATCGTCGCCATGGCGAAACGCCGGTGGGTGCCGACGCTTTTGAAGCCGAGCAGATGGGTGAAGAAGAGCGTCTGCGGCGTGCGCCGAGTATCGTCAATCGGCGTATCAATAGTTAAAGGGTATTGATCAGGCCTTCAGGAGCAGACACATGGAGCGGGGATGCTGATGGCTCGGCAGGGGCGTCACGGTGCCACGCGGCGCCAGCCCAAGGGAGCAGCGCTTGAGCGCTGGCTGGACCGCTGGCTCGACAAGATAGTCACCGTGGCTGTCGTCACGGCGCTGGTCGTAGGGCTTTCTGCTGTCTTGGCACATTGGCTTTTATAGGCCAACCTGTTGTAACGCTAGTCAAAGCGCCCGGCTATAGGCCGGGCGTTTGCTTTCGCAGTATGCTCACCCGCCATGAAGTGGCGTTGATCGCCGTCCCGCAGGTCGATACCTGCCTGCTGCCCTTACAAGAGAGCCCGTATGTTGCTAAATGATGCTGCCAAGGCCCCCTCCGCCTACGCCTCGCGCCGGGAAATAGTGGGCTGGGCCATGTTCGACTTCGCCAATCAGGCGTATACCCTGCTGATTATCACGGTGGTGTTTGGTGAGCTGTTTACCACGGTGATTGTCGGCGACCGGGGCGACGGCTTTCGGCTGGCCAACTTCCTGTGGAGCCTGGCACTGGCCATCAGCTACCTGATGGTGGTGATTACCGCTCCGCTGTGCGGGGCAGTGATGGATTACCGGGCGGAAAAGAAACGCTTTTTGATGTTCAGCTATCTGGCCACGGTAGCCACTACCGCGATGCTTTACTTTGTCACTCCCGGGTACGTGGTCATGGGGCTGATACTGATTGTCGTGTCCAATTACGCCTACTCGATGGGTGAATCCTTTATTGCCGCCTTTCTGCCCGAGCTTGGCCCGCCGGAGAAGCTTGGCAAGATTTCCGGCTTTGGCTGGTCGCTTGGCTATATCGGCGGACTGTTTGCCGCCGGTTTCACGCTTTTGGTGCTGGGCGAGGCCACAGCGGAGAACTTTGACCGCATACGCTGGGTAGGGCCTTTCGCTGCAGGGTTTTTCCTGGTCACCGCCATTCCTACCTTTTTATGGCTAAAGGAGCGTGGCACCCCCAAGCCCTCCGGCGTTGCCTACTGGCGCATCGCCCAGCAGCGGGTTTATTCGACCATGCGCGAGCTGCGTTACTTCAAGGATCTGACGGTCTTCTTGATCTCGCTGCTGTTCTCCATGGCCGGGGTCTACATCATTATCGCGTTTGCGTTCATTTACGGTGCCCAGGTCATTGGCTGGGACGAGAGCGTGCGTAACATCATGTTCATCATCGTTCAGGTCACCGCGGCGGCAGGCGCCTTGGGGTTTGGCTGGCTTCAGGATCGCCTGGGTGCCAAGCGAACCTATCAGATCACCCTCGGGCTCTGGGTAGTGGCCATCATTGCCATCTGGGCCACGCCGGAAATAGCCACGCTGGCAAACGCGCGATTTGGCTGGCAGTGGCAGGCCCAGTACGTGTTTCTGATCGTGGGATGTCTGGCAGGGCTTAGCCTGGGGTCCAGCCAATCGGCCAGCCGCGCCCTGGTCGGGGTATTCTCGCCGCTCGAGAAATCTGCCGAGTTCTTTGGCTTCTGGGGTCTGGCCAACAAGCTTGCCGGGGTGATGGGAATCGTCATGCTCGGCGTGCTTCAGGCGATGATTGGCCTGCAGGCGTCTATTCTTTTATGTGTCGGCCTTTTCGTTGTTGCCATGCTGATCTGTTCAAGGGTCAACGAGCGCCGCGGCCGTGAAGCTGCAATTGCCTGGAAGAACGCTTAAAACACCGGAGTAGGGAGCACATAATGCATTCAGCGCAGCGCGGCGGCATCGTGATGATGATGCTCTTCTGGGTACTGCTCATCGGGCTTGGCACGTGGTGGCTGGATGGCGGTATGGAGAAGATCCTGACACCCAATGCGCACATTGTGCAGGCCGCCTCCGACGGCGGTCCGGTAACGCTCAAGCGTAACCGCTCCGGGCATTTCGAAGCGCCCGGTGAAATCAACGGCGAGCCGGTCAGGTTTCTGCTGGATACCGGTGCCACTTACGTGGCCGTCTCGGATCAGCTGGCTCGTCAGTTGGGCCTGGAGCGTGGGCGAAACGCCTGGTTCAACACGGCCAACGGCCGAGTGCAGGGCAATCTCACCGAGCTTGATGAGGTGACGCTGGGCGGGATTCGGGCAAGTAACGTGCCGGGTTCCATCAGCCCGGGCATGGATGACGATACGGTACTGCTGGGCATGAGTTTCTTGCATCTGCTCAACATCGAAATACGCAGCGGTGAAATGGTACTGAGCCTGCCGGATTCGTAAGCGGTACTTGTGAACACGACAGTGATGTGCTTAGCTAAAAGCTCATGGATACAACACGCTAAGGAACTGCTATGGGTATCGAAGTAGGTGGATTGTTAGGTCTTATCTGGCTCATCATTCTGGTCTGGGCCATCGTCAAGGTTGCCAAGAGTTCAGCCGGTGGCGTTGCCAAGCTGCTGTGGATACTGGCACTACTGTGCTTCCCGCTGGTCGGCCTGATTATCTGGCTGTTAATGGGGCCAAAGGGGTAGCGCCACTCCTTGAAACACGTGTTGCATTAAAAAAGGCAGGCCTTGCGCCTGCCTTTTCTATTAGGATGTACGGCTACGCGCTATTCCCCTGATTCGGAGGCGCTTTATAATGCCCCGGAATTTTCAGCTTTTCCCCATTGGGCAGGTCGCGTACCTGGGTCGGAACGTAAACACGTTTGATAACACTTTTCGCCTTGCCATCTCCCATGGCTTAACCCTCCTGTCAGATTGTCGACAGCCTGCTTGCTTGCCCTTACATTAGTCCTCGCCGGTAGAAGAATCAAGAGGGCGAGAGGGCGTGTAAAGCGTAAAAAGGCATAGCGTGTCAGCGTCAAACGGTGAGAGGTTTTAAGATATTGTATGAACAGGTGATAACCTGCTTTTTTTATAACGGGTAGCTGGATGGACGACGAACTGCCCAGGCAGAGTGAGAGATAAGATGGTAAATCACTTGGAAGAGCAATTTCAGGCGCTTGAGTCACAGGAAACGGTGATGCCTGACTACCCAGATCAGGACCATATCCTGATTATCGAAGACGACCAGCGGCTGGCAGAACTCACGCGCGATTATCTTGAAGCCAACGGTTTTCAGGTCACTCTGGAAGCCGACGGGGCAAAGGGCACCGATCGTATTCTGACCCTGCAGCCGGATCTGGTGATTCTGGATCTCATGCTACCTGGTGAAGACGGCCTCTCCATCTGCCGCCGTGTGCGCCCCAACTTCGCCGGTCCCATCATGATGCTGACGGCGCGCACCGACGATCTTGACCAGATTCTGGGGCTTGAGATGGGCGCAGACGACTACGTGCCCAAGCCCGTTCAGCCCCGGGTACTGCTGGCCCGCATGCGCGCCTTGCTGCGCCGTGCCGATGGCCCCGCCCCCAACGGTGAAATGCGCTTGCGCTTTGATAACCTGGAAATCGATAACGCGACTCGCGAAGCCTGGCTTGCCAGCGAGCGCATCGACCTGACCAGTGCCGAATTCGACCTCCTGTGGCTGCTGGCCCGCAATGCCGGCCGGGTTTTGACCCGTGAAGAGATTTTCACCGAGCTGCGCGGCATCAAGTACGACGGCCAGGACCGCTCCATTGACGTTCGGGTATCGCGCATTCGCCCCAAGATCGGCGATGACCCCAACCAGCCTCATCGCATCAAGACCGTACGCAGCAAAGGCTATCTTTTCGTGAAAGACAGCTGATGAACGCCAAGGGCAAGTGCCATGCTTCGACCGCTTAGCCATAGCTCGTTTTTCAAGTTCTACCTGCTGCTGGGCCTGGCGCTGTGCGTCGTGCTGCTGATCGCACTCGGCGGCCGCTCGTTTATCGAACAGGTACGCCGTGAGGATTACCGCGAACAGCTGGCGGCGCTGCCCATGTCGCTGATGACTCGCCAACTGGCTGACTCAGCGGTTGACGAGCGTGAGCGTTTGATCAGCCGCTTTGCCGAGCAGTTGGGCATGCAGCTTACCCTGCGGCGTATCAGCGAAGTGGAGCTTGGCTATTTTGCCGGAAAACGCATTGAGCGTGGCAGCGTGCTGGTGGCCGAAGACCCGTGGCGTCTTCGCCAGCGGCTGCCGGGTAGCCAGTGGCTGCTTGAGGCTACGCTGCCGGCCTGGAGCGAGCGTCAGTGGCAGGGAAGCATGGTTCTGCTGGGCGAATGGTTGGCCACCTTGCCCAATGATGAGCGTGAGCGGGCGCTTGCCGCGCTAAGCTCGGGCAGCTGGCCACTTCTACTGCTGTCGACGCTGCCCGACAACCTGACGGACAGGCAGCAGCGCCAGCTGGAGCTGGGTAACGTGTTGACCCTGCTGATTTCCGACAAGCTTGCCATCAGCCTGCTCCAGCAGCTGCCTGGCGAAGACGTCTGGATCATGGCGGGCCCGATCACGCGGGGCGACACGCTGCCCATGAATCTGCAACTGCCGCTTCTGATCGGGGTCATGGTGGTGCTGTGCCTGATCATTTACCTGATCATGCGCAATATCGAAACGCGCATGGCGCGCCTGGAGCTTGCCGCCACGCGCATCGCCAGCGGCAGGCTCGAAACGCGAGTGAAGGTCGAAAGCGACGACTTTCTGGGCCGCCTGGGGCTGGCCTTCAACGGCATGGCAAGCCAGGTACAGACCCTGCTGCGCGGCCAGCAGGAGATGATCCGCGCGGTGTCCCACGAGCTGCGCACGCCGGTTGCGCGGATTCGCTTTGCTGTGCAGATGGTGGAAGACATGACCGACCAGCCGGCCATTCGTCGCCAGCTGCAGGGCATAGATGCGGATATTTCCGAGCTCGACGAGCTGGTGGACGAGATTCTCACCTACGCGCGCCTGGGCGGGGAAACCGTGAACGGCGCCGAGCTGGAAATGGCCCTGGTAGATTGCCGCGCCATGGCCGAACGGGTGATCGATACGCTGGCGCCGCTGCATGAAGAGCTTTCGCTCTCGCTTGAAGAGGGGCCCGATATCGAGCTTATGGCCGAGCCGCGCTACCTGCAGCGGGCGCTGCAGAACCTGGTGGGCAACGCCTGCCGCTACGGCAAAAAGCACATTACCATCCGGCTGTGGAGCGAAGCCCAGCTGGTGCGTATCGATGTGGAAGACGACGGCCCCGGCATACCCTTCGATGCGCGTGTGGATATCTTCAAGCCCTTTACTCGCCTGGACGACAGCCGGGCGCGCAGCCTGGGCGGTTACGGTCTGGGGCTTTCGATTGTCCAGAAGATCATGGCCGGCCACGGAGGCAGCGTGACGGTAGACACCAGCCCCACGCTTGGCGGTGCCCGCTTTACGCTGCTGGTTCCTCGTCGCGAGACGCCGGTTTGATGCCTGACAGCACGGCAAACGAGGTTTCCCGGGCGGTGCGCAGAAAATCCTGCATCCACGGCGCTTCAAGCGTCTCTTCACGAATGGCCGCGTACAGCGTGCTCCAGATGCCGTTTTCGCCCAGTTTTACCGCGCTTACGTAATCGCGCTCCAGATACTCCGTCAATGCCCAGTTGGGCAGCGAACAGACGCCGCGCCCGCTGGCGACCAGCTGCATCATCATGATGGTGAGCTCCGCGGTGCGGATCTCCTGGGGGCGCACACCGGCGGGGTCGAGAAACTGGGTAAATACATCCAGGCGGGATTGCTCGACAGGGTAGGTAATCAGCGTCTGGTCGGCCAGCGCCTGCGGCTCCACGAAGCCTTGCCCGGCGTAGGTATGCTGCTTTGCCACGGCCAGAAGCCCCTCGTAGCGAAACAGCGGCGCGTAGTGCACGCCCTCAAGCGGCTGGGGGTCGGCGGTAATCACCAGGTCGAGCTGTTCGCGGGCCAGTGCCGGCAGCGGGTCGAAGTGGTGGCCGCTGGGAATATCGATTTCCACTTCAGGCCAGTGATCGCGAAAGTAATCCACCGTCGGCATCAGCCATTGAAAGCAGCTATGGCACTCGATGGCCATGTGCAAACGGCCCTGCTCGGTACCCGCCAGACGCGCTACATCGCGCTCGGCCTTGCGCACTTCCGGCAGTATCTGGTCGGCCAGAGCCAGAAGCCGCAGGCCGGCGCGGGTAAATTCGACCGGACGGGTCTTACGCACAAACAGCGCGCTGTCGACCCGGCTTTCTAGGTCCTTCAACTGGTGGGAAAGCGCCGACTGGGTAAGGTGTACGCGTTCGGCTGCATCCACCAGTGACCCCGTCTCGCGCAGGGCAAGCAGCGTGCGTAAATGGCGTAATTCAATCATGTTGAAGTTGATTCACCCGGATTGTTGGAAAGCATGAGTTTCATGCATTTTTTCACACTCCCCCGGGATGTGAAACCACTCCCCCTGAAACACGCGGCCTAACTTTTGGAGGCGTAGGCGTAAAGCAGGGTTTCCTGGGCGCTGATGGCATCGCTGCTACCGGGGTCCTGGGAGCGGTAGCTGCCGTCACTCTGCAAAAGCCAGCTCTGGCAGTTATCCACCAGATAGGTTTCAAGATCCTTGCGTACCCGCGTGGCGAGCTTTTTATCCAGCAGCGGAAAGCAGGTTTCAACCCGGTGAAACATGTTGCGTGACATGAAATCCGCACTCGAGCACCAGGTCTCCGACTTGCCGTCGTTGTGAAAGTGAAAGACCCGGGTATGCTCCAGGAAGCGGCCGATGATCGAGCGTACGCGAATATTTTCGGAGATACCCGGCAGGTCAGGCTTCAGGCAGCACATGCCGCGAATGATCAGGTCACACTCGACGCCCGCTTGGGAAGCGCGGTACAGCGCCTTGATCAGCTTGGGCTCGGTCAGTGAGTTGCACTTGATGATGATATGGCCGCGCTTGCCCTTGCGCGCCAGCTGCGCCTCACGGTCGATCATCTCCACCAGGCGCTCGTGGAGGGTGAAGGGCGCGTGCAGCAGCGTATCGATCTTGCGCGCTCGGCCCATGCCGGAAAGCTGCTGAAACACCTTGTGTACATCGGCGCATAGCGCGGTGTTGGCCGTGAGCAGGCTGTAGTCGGTGTAAAGCTTGGCGGTCTTGGAGTGGTAGTTGCCGGTCCCTAAATGGGCGTAGTGGCGCAGCTCGCCTTTCTCGCGGCGTACGATATGCAGCATCTTGGCGTGGGTCTTGTAGGCCATCACGCCATAGATGACGATGGCGCCCGCTTCCTGCAGGCGCGAGGCGAGCTGCAGGTTGTCGGCCTCGTCAAAACGCGCGCGCAGCTCGATCACCACGGTGACTTCCTTGCCCTGGCTTGCCGCATCCACCAAGGCGCTGACGATCGGTGAGTCGGAACCGGTACGGTAAAGCGTCTGCTTGATGGCCAGCACGTCCGGGTCGCGGGCGGCTTCGCGCAGAAGTTCCTCGATCGGTGAGAACGACTGAAACGGGTGGTGCAGGAGCACGTCGTTCTTGGCAATGGCATCGAACAGGCTGCCGGTTTTCAACGCTTTGGGAATCCCCGGCGTATACGGGCGATACACAAGCTCGGGCCGGTCGACATCGCCCAGTACCGACATCATGCGGGTCAGGTTCACCGGCCCCTGAACGCGGTAGAGGTCTTCGGCATCCAGCTCGAACTGACGTAGCAGGAAGTTGGTCAGATCATCCGGGCAGTTTTCCGCCACCTCCAGACGCACGCCGCGGCCGTAACGCCGGGCAAGCAGCTCGCCGCGCAGCGCCGAGGCCAGGTCTGACACCTCCTCGGGGTCTACGGTCATGTCCGCGTTGCGGGTCAGCCGGAACTGATAGCAGCCGCGCACGCGCATGCCGGGAAACAGCTCCTCGGCATGGGCATGAATCATCGACGACAGGAACACGTACTCGGAAAAGCCTTCGGCACACAGCTCCTTGGGCAGCGGCATCAGCCTGGGCAGCGAGCGCGGTGCGGGCAGTATGGCCATGCCACCCGCGCGGCCAAAAGCGTCTTTACCTTCAAGCTCGACGATGAAGTTCAGGCTCTTGTTGACCAGCCGCGGGAAGGGGTGCGACGGGTCCAGGCCGATGGGGCTGATGACCGGCATGATTTCGTTGTTGAACAGATCATACACCCAGGCCTTTTGCGCTTCGGTCCACTGGTCGCGGCGGCGAAAACGCAGCCCCTGATTCTCCAGCGCCGGTAGCAGGGTGTCGTTGAGAATACGGTACTGGCGCGCGATCTGTTGATGGGCAATGTCGGAAATCTCGCTCAGCACCGCCTTGGGCAAGCGACCGTCGGCGGCGGTGGTGTCATCGCCGAGCGCCAGCTGATGCTTCAGGCCCGCTACGCGAATTTCGAAGAACTCATCCATGTTGGATGAAAAAATCAGCAGAAACATCAAGCGGTTCAGGAGCGGATGAGCATCATCCAGCGCCTGCTCGAGCACGCGAATGTTGAACTGCAGGTGGGAGAGTTCGCGGTTGAAGTAGAGCTGGGGGTCGTCGAGGTCGGTTTCGCTGAGCGCTTCGCGGGCATGCACACCGTTGGGCGTGCGGTTGATGCGCAGTGGCAGGCTATCTCCCTCGGCGCTTGCGGATTCTGTCAGCGTCGTGGATGGTGAAACGTTGTCGTCCATAGTTGCTCCCCCGCCATAATGGCTTTAACTAGCATAGCGTGATACCTGCCTCCAGAGCAGTATGGGGAGTAAAGATGACAGATAAGTGTCACCTATCTGTCATCTTGGAGGCGTTGGGCCTAGCGGTTGGCCTGCAGTAGATGCGCCGCTTCCAGCGCAAAGTAGGTCAGGATGCCGTCGGCGCCTGCTCGCTTGAAGCACATGAGCGATTCCAGAATCACCGGTTCGGCTTCCAGCCAGCCGTTGTCGAACGCGGCGCGGTGCATGGCGTACTCGCCGCTTACCTGATAGGCGAACGTAGGTACCTTGAGTTCGCTCTTGACCCGTTGAACCACGTCCAGATAGGGCATGCCGGGCTTGACCATCACCATGTCGGCGCCTTCGCTGATGTCCATGGCGACTTCGTGCAGCGCTTCATCGCTGTTGGCCGGGTCCATCTGATAGGTGCGCTTGTCGGCCTTGCCCAGATTGGCCGCCGAGCCGACCGCATCACGAAACGGGCCGTAGTACTTGGAAGCGTACTTGGCGCTGTAGGCCATGATGCGCACGTTATGCAAGAGCTCCTGCTCAAGCACCTGACGGATGGCCCCGATGCGACCATCCATCATGTCGGACGGGGCCAGCACATCGGCGCCGGCTTCGGCGTGAGAGAGTGCCTGCTTGAGCAGCGTTTCGACCGTACGGTCATTCTGGACATAGCCGTGCTCGTCGAGAATGCCGTCCTGGCCGTGACTGGTGTAAGGGTCGAGCGCCACGTCGGTAATGATGCCAAGCGCCGGCAGCGCGTCCTTGAGCGCTCGCACGCTGCGCTGAACCAGGCCACTTGCGTTGTAGGCCTCTTCGGCAAACTCGCTCTTCTGCTCGCTGCCCACCACGGGAAACAGCGCCAGGGCGGGAATGCCAAGCGCATGGGCTTCTCTTGCCTGCTCGATCAGCAGGTCAATCGATAAACGCTCGACGCCCGGCATGGAGGGGATCGCCTCGCGCTGGTTTTCACCCTCCAGCACAAACACCGGCAGAATCAAATCAGACGGGGTCAGCGTGGATTCCTGCATCAGGCGGCGGGAAAAGTCGTCGCGGCGCATGCGGCGCATGCGCGTACCGGGGAACTGGCGGGGACTCAATGTACTCAACGTCTCTCTCCCAACTGGGTCGAAAATGCGGATGCCCAAAGGCCTGCCCCGAGTATATCAGGCATGTCTTACGGCGAAAGCCGTCTTGTGGCCGCGGCCCTGACTGACTAAAGTTAGCGCTTGCTTGCCTGATAACAATAGGCAACCCAGGGACAAGGAGAAAGGCATGACCAAACAGGTGGCAGTAGTGCTGGCAGGTTGCGGCGTTTTTGATGGGTCTGAAATCTATGAAACCACGCTGACGCTGCTGCGTCTGGATCAGCTGGGTATCGATTACCGCTGCTTTGCGCCGGATATCGAGCAGCATCACGTCGTCAATCACCTGACCCAGGAAGCCCAGGAAGGTGAGCCGCGTAACGTGCTCCAGGAGTCGGCGCGCCTTGCCCGCGGCGAGATTCAGCCGCTTGATGAACTCAAGGCCAGTGAATTCGACGCGGTAATCGTGCCGGGCGGTTTCGGTGTGGCCAAGAACCTCTCCGACTTTGCCAGCGAGGGCGACGGCATGCAGGTGCTGGAGGCGCTCAAGGAGGCGCTGACACCGTTCTGGGAAGATGCCAAGCCGATTGGCATGATGTGTATTTCCCCGGTACTGGTACCGCGCCTTTTGGGCGACAGCATCGCGGTGACCGTAGGGCATGACCCGAGCGTGGCGGGTGCCATCAGCGCCATGGGCGGCCTGCACCGCAGCTGCGCGGTGGACGATATCGTGGTGGATCTTGAACACCGCGTGGTCACCACACCCGCCTATATGCTGGCGACGCGTATCAGTGAAGCCGCTACCGGCATTTTCAAGCTGGTAGACCGCATCGATGAAATGATGGATCAAAAACCGCTCAACCCGTAAAACCAGAACGCCTCTGCCAGAGGAGTGGCAGAGGCGTTCAAGGGCAAGCGGCATTCACACGTGGCGGTGGATGGCGGGGCAGAGTCCGGCCTATGGCTCCTGCTCTTCCGCCGCCGCTTTTTCGTCGCGCTTTTTACGCACCAGCCGGCCAAACAGCAGGCCCACTTCATAAAGCAGGTACATGGGCAGGGCAAGCAGGCTCTGCGACACCACGTCCGGTGGCGTCAGCAGCATGCCGACCACGAAACAGCCCAGAAAGATATAGGGCCGCTTCTGGGAAAGGCTCTGGACGCTGGTGGCCCCGGACAGAATCAGCAGGAACGTGGCAATAGGTATTTCAAACGCCAGACCGAAGGCAAAAAAGAGCTTCAGCACGAAGTTCAGGTACTGGTTGATATCGGTCATCACCGCGACGTTTTCAGGCCCCGTCTGGGTGAAAAAGGCAAACAGCAGCGGAAACACCACATAGTAGGCAAAGGCAGCGCCGGCATAAAAAAGCGCGATGCTGGAGACCAGAATGGGTATCGCCAGCGCCTTTTCATTGTCGTAGAGACCCGGGGCGATAAAGGCCCACGCCTGATGCAGCACGAAAGGAATCGCAATGAATACCGCCACGACCAGCGTCAGCTTGAACGGCGCGAGAAACGGCGATGCCACTTCGGTGGCAATCATCTGTGAGCCCGGCGGCAGCAGGTCCATCAACGGTTCGGCCACAAAGCTGTAGATATCGTTGGCAAAAGCGTAGAGGCCCAGAAAGACCACCAGCACCACGACGACCGCCCGCACCAGCCGCATGCGCAGCTCGATGAGGTGTTCGATCAGCGGTGCCTGCTGTTGATCCTGCGGGGGCTCCCGAGAGTCGCCAGGAGTGCTCATGGGTGATTGCTATCCTTGTGAGAGGTCGCCGGGGCCTCTGAAGAGGTGGGTTCGGGCGGCGTGTCGTTGACTTCCTGAAGAGCATCGTCAAGCTGCGCGCTTGCCTGAGCCACGCGCCGTTCGGTTTCCCTGGGGACCTGAGCCGTGGTTCCAGACGCCGAGGGCGAGGAGGGGTCGGCAATGCTTTCCACCTCCTGCTTGGCCTTTTTCAGGCTGTCGTTCAGGGACTTCTGCTGGTCCTTGAGCGCCTGGCGCAGCTCTTCGGCTTCAAGCTGGGCGCTGATTTCGCGCTGCATGCCGGATATCGTGCGCTTGATCTTGCCAACCCACAGGCCAGTCGTGCGCGCCGCCCGCGGGAGGCGTTCGGGGCCAAGTACCAGAAGCCCGACGATGCCGATCAGCATCAGTTCAAGAAAACCGATATCCAGCATAGATTATTTGCGCTCTTCGCTGCGGGGCGTGGTCTTCTCTTCCGCCTGCACATCGTAGGTATTGATCGGCTCTTCATGGCCTACCTTGGCGTGGGGCTGGTCGGCGTCGTGCTTTTCGTCTTTCTCATCTTCATGAACGGCTTTCTTGAAGCCCTTGACCGCGCCACCCAGGTCGCTGCCCACGTTGCGCAATTTCTTGGTGCCGAAGATCAGGATGATGATGCCTAATACAATCAGCAGCTGCCAAATACTGATGCCACCTAACATATGCATTTCCTCATTGATTCAGGGTCGTCTTGCTATTATGGCGTACGGGCGGCTTTTTCGTCATGGCCGGAAATGCCAAAGCGTCGCGCCAGCTCATTTAATACATCCTGATGGTCAAGCTCCAAGTGAGACAGCATGACCAGGCTATGAAACCACAGGTCAGCAGTTTCTGCGATGACCGCTTGACGCTGTGCCGCGCTGCCGTGTTCGGCATCCTTCGCGGCCAGCAGTGTTTCCGTCGCTTCCTCGCCCACTTTTTCGAGTATCTTGTTCAAACCCTTGTGATGCAAGGAGGCGACATAAGAATTATCCGGGGATGCGTGTCGGCGCTCTTTGAGCACTTCGGCCAGGGTGTCAAGCACTGGCGCAGACTCAGGCGTCGGGTTGGGCGTTGGGGGCGTATTCATGTCTCTCCTTTGAAACAGTGGGCATAGCCGTTGCAGGGCCTGGCTATTGCCAAAGCAGAAGCAGCAGGCCAAGGCCTGCAGCAGCCAGTACCGGCCACTCCTGGGCGCTTGCCCAGCCGCTCAAGGGCTGCCAGGCCAGGGCAATGGCCACCAGCAGAACCCCGATGCGCAAACGGTAGTGGCGTTTTCCCTGGCGGGCCATGTGGCGCTGCATATGGTGAATGGCATCCACCTGCTGGTGGCGCTGGCGGTGTTCGATTTCCATGCGGGTAAGCGCCTGATGGGCAAGCACGGGCAGCTCGGGCAGCTGATGGGAAAGCTCGGGGGCCTGGCGCTTCAACGACTCCCACAGCCCGCTGACGCCGGCGCGCTCTTTCATCCACTGCTCAAGATAGGGCTTGGCAGTGCTCCACAGGTCGAGTTCCGGGTAGAGCTGGCGGCCCAGGCCCTCGATATTGAGCAGAGTCTTCTGCAGCAGCACCAGCTGCGGCTGTACTTCCATATTGAAGCGCCGTGCGGTCTGGAAAAGCCCCAGCAGCACCTGACCAAAGGAGATGTCCTTCAGCGGCTTTTCAAGAATCGGCTCGCACACGGTGCGAATGGCCGCTGCAAACTCATTGGCACGGGTATTTTCGCCCACCCAGCCTGACTCGATATGCAGCGCCGCCACTTCGTAATAGTCCTGATGGAAGAACGCCAGCAGGTTGCGTGCCAGGTAGTCCTGATCCTCGCGGGTCAGGCTGCCCACGATGCCGCAGTCGATGGCGATGTACTGGGGGTCTTCCGGATTGTCGCAGTTGACGAAGATGTTGCCCGGGTGCATGTCGGCGTGAAAGAAGTTGTCGCGAAATACCTGGGTAAAGAAGATCTCGACACCGCGCTCGGCAAGCTTCTTGAGATTGGCGCCCTTGGCCATCAAGGCGTCGATATCTGCCACGGGAATCCCGCGGATCCGCTCCTGAACCATCACATGGCGCCGGGTAAAGGGCCAGTAGATGGTGGGCACGAACATCAGCGGCGAATCCTTGAAATTGCGCTTGAGCTGGGAGGTGTTGGCCGCTTCCTTGTAAAGGTCGAGCTCGTCGAACAGGGTGGATTCGTAGTCGCGGATGACTTCCACCGGGCGTAGCCTGCGCGCTTCCGGCACCTTGGCAAACAGTTTGGCGACCTGATACATCAGCGTCATGTCCTGGCGCATGATGCGGTCGATGCCCGGGCGAATGATCTTGACCACCACCTCTTCGCCGGTGTGCAGCCGGGCGGCGTGCACCTGGGCAATGGAGGCCGAAGCAAGAGGTTCCTTCTCGAATTCGGCAAATGCCACCTCAAGTGACATTTCAAGCTCTTTTTCAACGCGTGCAGCGGCAAGCTCGGCTGGAAAAGGCGGCACTTGATCCTGCAACCGCCGAAGTTCATTGGCGATGTCATCAGGTAAAAGATCCCGCCGCGTGGAGAGCATCTGGCCAAACTTGATGAAGATCGGGCCAAGCGCTTCCAGGGCCAGGCGCAGCCGCTCGCCACGGCTACGCTTGCCTACCGCCATCAGCCGTAGCGGCGAGAACCACAGCAGGGTACGCAGCCAGAGCGGCAGGCGCTCCATGGGGATCAACGTGTCCAGACGGTGGCGCGCAATCACCCAAAGAATTTTGAACAAGCGCAAGCTCATGAACGCGGCTCCTGGGCGGCGGACGATACATCAGGGGCGAGTGCTGACTGGGTTAAACGGCGGTGCAGCCGGTTGAGGCGCGCTTCCAGGCGGTCGGTGGCCACCTCAAGTTCGGTCAAGTGCTCGCGCAGCAGATCACGCTGCTGGCGGCCGGGCAGCAGGCGCGCCTCTTCAAACACGTATTCGGAAACGTCCTGAAGCAGCTCGTCCTTGGCGCGCAGGCCCCAGCGGGTCAGGCGGCGCACGCCTTCGGCAAGCGAATGGGCGGGCATGTCACCCAGCCAGCGGGCAAGCTCACCCTCCCAATCGATATCCAGGTCAAACAGCAGGTCGCGAGTCGCTTCCAGCAGATGAACGCGCCCGCGAACGGCGAGCTTGCCGTCGAACATCAGACGCTCGATGGAGGCGCCGCTGATCCACTCGGAAAACGTCTCCGGGGTGAGCTCCACCACGGCGTCCACGTCAGCCTCCTCGACGCCGTCGCCGCGCATCAGGTCAATGCCTGACAGGTGGTAGTGGAGCACCAGCTCGAGATGAGGTTTGTCCAGGCGTACCAGCAGGCGGCTGCCCGCCAGTGCCGCCAGGCGCGAAGGCGCCGCCGGGTCGCGGGCCAGCAGGGCGTTGAGCGTGCGTTCACAACCGGCCAGTAGCAGGGTCGGGGTTACCAGCATGCGGACCTCTGGTTGGGGAGCGCCTTGAAAGACTGGTGCGGCCTGCGGTACTGCAAGGTCATAACTTGATGCCGCGGTGCAGCGCTACGATGCCGCCGGTCAGGTTGGTGTACTCCACCCGTTCAAGGCCTGCGGTTTCCATCATCGCCTTGAGCGTTTCCTGGTCCGGGTGCATGCGAATCGATTCGGCCAGATAGCGGTAGCTTTCGCCGTCACCGGCCACCAGTTCGCCCATGCGTGGCAGCAGGCGGAAGGAGTACTCATCGTAGGCCTTGGAAAGCAGCGGGTTGTTGGGCTTGGAGAACTCCAGCACCAGCAGCCGGCCGCCTGGCTTGAGCACCCGTGCCATGGAGCGTAGCGCGGCGTCCTTGTCGGTAACGTTGCGCAGGCCGAAGGCGATGGTGATGCAGTCGAAGCTGTTATCCGGGAACGGCAGGCACTCGGCGTTGGCCTGAACGTACTCGACGTTGCCGCCTACACCATTATCGATCAGCTTGTCGCGGCCCACCTTGAGCATCGAGGCGTTGATATCGGCCAGTACCACCTTGCCGCGCGGGCCTACCAGGCGCGAGAACTTGAGCGTCAGGTCGCCGGTGCCGCCGGCGATATCCAGCACGTGATGGCCGGGGCGCACACCGGCGCGCTCGATGGTCATCCGCTTCCAGACCCGGTGAATGCCCATGGACATCAAGTCGTTCATGACATCGTAGCGGGCGGCAACGGAGTGAAATACGTCGGCAACCCGGGAGGCTTTCTCGTCGACCGGTACTTCCTGGTATCCAAAATGGGTAGTGCGCTTTTCCGTGGGGCTCATGGGGCTCTGGCTCCCGAGTTCGAGGCGGTAACAATCGACCGAATGGTCGCCGTGTTAAAAGGTTGCCGATATTGTAGCCTTGTCTGGCCCAATTTGTCTGCGCCAGAGCAGGCGCGCCTCACTATGGCGACTGAAAAAGCATAGCGACTGAAAGAACGGCGCGACGCACGTTAGCGATGGGTGGCCCAGCGTCACAGCTGCTTGAAGTGAATGCCGGCAGGCTCTCGCGAAGCGCCAGCGTCTTCAAGCCGCTTGAAATAGTTATCCCAGTACGCCTGTTGATGGGTGGCAAGCTCCAGCAGGTAGTTCCAACTGAAAAGACCGCTGTCGTGGCCGTCATCGAAATAGAGCTTTAGCGCATAGTTGCCCGCCTGGGTAATGTTCTCAAGCCCGACGTGCTTCTTGCCTACCTGCAGGACGGCGCTGTCGCCACCGTGGCCGCGCACTTCCGCTGACGGAGAGTAGACCCGCAGGAGTTCGACCGGCAGCCGGTAGGTCTCGCCGCTTGAGTAGCCAAGTTCCAGCTCGCGCGACTGCTTGTGGTAGTGAACCCTGCTGGGGATAGGGGCGGGAGTAGGGGCGTTCATGAGTGCATTACCTCGAGACGATAGACGGTAAAAGGCAGCTTGCCCCGCGATTCATGCCGTAGCAAGCGCGCGGTGGCAAACTGCCTTGACCGTACCGGTTGGCAGGCCTACAGAATGTAGCGTGACAGGTCTTCGTCGACGGCCAGCTCGCCAAGCTGAGCGTTGACGTAATCCGCATCGATGGTCAACGGGCTATCCATGTCGCCACCCTTGAACGAGGCCTCTTCCAGCAGGCGCTCCATCACGGTGTGCAAACGCCGCGCGCCGATGTTCTCGGTGCCTTCGTTGACCTGCCAGGAGATCTCGGCGATACGCTCGATGCCGTCCGGGGTGAATTCGATATCCAGCCCTTCGGTGGCCAGCAGCGCCTGGTACTGCTTGGTCAGTGAGGCCGAAGGCTCAGTCAGAATGCGCTTGAAATCATTCGGAGTGAGCGCATCGAGCTCGACGCGAATCGGCAGGCGGCCCTGAAGCTCCGGAATCAGATCTGACGGGCGCGACAGGTGGAAAGCGCCGGAGGCGATGAACAGGATATGGTCGGTCTTGACCATGCCGTACTTGGTCGACACGGTAGAGCCTTCGATCAGCGGCAGCAGGTCGCGCTGCACGCCTTCGCGGGAGACTTCGCCGCCGCTGGACTGGCCGCTGCCCTTGGCCACCTTGTCGATCTCATCCAGGAACACGATGCCGTGCTGCTCGACGGATTCAACCGCACGCGCCTTGATCTCGTCTTCGTTGACCAGCTTGCCCGCTTCTTCGTCGCGCAGCAGCACCAGGGCTTCCTTGACGGTAACCCGGCGCTGTTCGCGTTTCTGCTGGCCCATGCTGGAGAACAGACTCTGCAGCTGGTTGGTCATCTCTTCCATGCCCGGCGGGGTCATGATGTCCACGCCCTGGCCCTGGGAGAGCACTTCGATGTCGATCTCTTTATCGTCGAGCTGGCCTTCGCGCAGCTTCTTGCGAAATGACTGGCGCGTGCTGCTATCTTCGCGCGGCTTGTCTTCCTGGCCGCGGGGCGGTGGCAGCAGGGCGTCGAGCACGCGATCTTCCGCGGCGTCTTCAGCGCGGTGGCCGACCTCTTCCTTGGCGTGCTCGCGCACCATCTTGATGGCCGCTTCCATCAGATCACGAATGATCGACTCGACGTCGCGGCCAACATAGCCCACTTCGGTGAACTTGGTGGCTTCGACCTTGATGAACGGCGCCCGGGCAAGCTTGGCCAGGCGGCGGGCGATTTCGGTCTTGCCCACGCCGGTGGGGCCGATCATCAGAATGTTCTTGGGGGTCACTTCCGGGCGCAGATCATCATCGAGCTTCATGCGGCGCCAGCGATTGCGCAGCGCAATCGCCACGGCACGCTTGGCATCCTGTTGGCCGATGATGTACTGATCGAGTGCATGAACAATTTCGCGGGGTGTCATCTGAGTCATACTTCAACCTCAACGTTCGTTGGTATCAAGCTCTTCGAGCGTCACGTGGTGATTGGTGAATACGCAGATGTCACCAGCAATTTGCAGCGATTTCTCGGTAATTTCGCGCGCCGACAGTTCGGTGTTTTCAAGCAGCGCCCGGGCGCTGGCCTGAGCAAAGTTGCCGCCAGAGCCGATGGCGATGATGCCGCGCTCGGGTTCGACCACGTCGCCGTTGCCGGTAATGATCAATGATGCGCTGTGATCCGCCACGGCCAGAAGCGCCTCGAGCCGGCGAAGCGCCCGGTCGGTACGCCAGTCCTTGGCAAGCTCGACGGCGGCCTTGGTCAGGTGGCCCTGGTACTTCTCGAGCTGGGCTTCGAAGCGCTCGAACAGCGTGAACGCATCGGCCGTGCCGCCGGCAAAACCGGCCAGCACCTTGCCACGATAGAGGCGGCGCACCTTGCTGGCGTTGCCTTTCATCACGGTATTGCCAAGCGATACCTGGCCGTCGCCGGCCAGAGCGACCTGATTACCGCGACGTACGGATACGATAGTGGTCATGGAGATGACTCCTTTGGGGAGGCTTGCTCCCGGTAACTGTTCGGCCGCCGGATGAACGAAAGAGCGGCCGCTTGCAGACGATGGACAATAAAATGCGGGCGGCTGATAAAAAATCAACCGCCCGCCGGGTAACGCATGCCGCTTTATCAGTTTTGCAGCTGGATCAGCAGAGGCTCGATACCCTGAGTGGTCATCAGATCCTGAGCGCGGTTCAGCTCGCGGGTGTCCTCATAAGGCCCCACCTGAACCCGGTGCCACGTATCGCCTCCGGCCTGAACTTCGCTGATATGGGCCAAGAGACTCAGGTTGCGCAGCCGGCCGCGCAGCTGTTCGGCGTCCCCCAGTTCCTTGAACGAGGCGGCCTGCAGCATGTAGCGGTTGGGCGAGCTGGCCGCGGCGGGCGCTGCCTGCGGCGCGGCGCTGGCCTGCTCTTCAGGGCGCGTGTTGGCCGCGATCACCTGAGCAATCGGATCATCATCGCCGGTTTGCGCGTCATCGGAGGCGTCCGCCGCCTGCTCGGCAACTTCAGGACGGGTAACGTTGGAGGGCAGCGTCACCCCCGGCGCAATGACCTCGGTTTCCGGCAGCAGCGTGTAGAACTCGAAGGTGGGCATCGATGGCTGGCTGGGCGATTCGTTCTCGCGGGCGGCGGCGCGCTCGGCGCTCTCCGGCTTTGAAAGCACCGTGGCCTGAGGCTGGTCGCTGGGCGCGTCCTGCCAGGGCGCGGTACCGTGCTGATGCTGGGCGAGGAAAAAGCCTGCCGCCATGCCGGCCAGACCCCACATCCAGCCGGGCAGGCGAAAACCGCTGCCGGATGAACGGGGAGCCTTGCGCTGCGACGTAGCGCCGCGGCGAGAGGGCTTCTTGCGCGGGCTGGCCATGAATTACATCTCCTCGGGGGCGCTGACGCCCATCAGGTCCAGCCCGTTACGCAGCACCTGGCGGGTAGCCAGGCCAAGCGCCAGGCGAACGTTGCGCAGGGTGTCGTCATCGACCATGACCTTGACCGCGTTGTAGCAGGTGTGGAAATCACCGGCCAGGTCGAGCAGGTACTGGGCCACCTGCTGGGGTTCGCGGTTCTTGGCCGCGTTCTGGACCACTTCCGGGTAGCGTGCCAACCGGTTGAGTACGGCTTTCTCCTGGTCGCTGTCCAGCAGCGCCAGGTTGGCAAGCGCCACGGCGTGGTCGAACGGCTGGTCGGCGGCTTCCGCCTTGCGCAGCATGCTGCTGACCCGGGCATGCGCGTACTGGATGTAGTACACCGGGTTGTCGTTGGACTGAGAGCGCGCCAGGTCGATATCAAAGGTCAGCTGGGAGTCGGCGCGGCGTGCTGCCAGGAAGAAGCGCGTGGCATCGCGGCCCACTTCATCGATCAGGTCGCGCACCGTGACGTAGCTGCCAGCTCGTTTGGAGAGCTTCACCTCAACGCCTGAGCGCGTGACCATCACCATCTGGTGCAGCACGTAGTCCGGCCAGCCCTTGGGAATGCCCACCTCCAGCGCCTGAAGCCCTGCACGAACCCGGGTGACGGTGGAGTGGTGGTCGGCGCCCTGCTCGTTGATCACCGTGGTGAAGCCGCGCTGCCACTTGTTCAGGTGATAGGCCACGTCGGGCAGGAAGTAGGTGTAGCCGCCTTCACGCTTGCGCATGACGCGGTCCTTGTCATCCCCGAAGTCGGTAGTGCGTAGCCACATGGCACCATCTCCTTCATAGGTATGGCCGTTGGCAACGAGCTTTTCGACCGTCTCGTCCACCTTGCCATCCTCGTACAGCGAGGACTCGAGGAAATAGACGTCAAACTCGACGCCAAAGGCCTTGAGGTCCAGGTCCTGCTCGCGGCGCAGCCAGGCCACGGCGAACTCCTGAATGGCATCCAGATCGTCCGGGTTGGCCTTGGCGGTGACTTCGCGGTCGTCGGCGGTGACGGTCTTGCCGGCCAGATAATCATTGGCAACATCGGTGATGTATTCACCGCGGTAGCCGTCTTCCGGCCAGCTGGCATCGTCCGGGCCCAGACCCTTGGCGCGCGCCTGCACCGAACGCGCCAGGTTGGCGATCTGCGCACCCGCGTCGTTGTAGTAGAACTCGCGGGTAACGTCGTAACCCGTAGCTTCCAGCAGGCGGCTCAGGCAGTCGCCAATCGCCGCCCCCCGGCCGTGGCCTACGTGCAGCGGGCCGGTTGGGTTGGCAGAAACGAATTCGACCTGCACCTTCTCGCCGCGGCCGATCAGGCTGCGGCCAAAGGCGTCGCCTGAGTCCAGCACTTGAGCGACGATCTGCGCGGCCGCATCGGCGGCGGCAAAGAAGTTGATGAAGCCGGGTCCGGCGATCTCGGTTTTCTGGATGGCGTCACTTTGGGGCAGCGCAGCAATCAGCGTCTCGGCAAGCTCCCGGGGATTCTTGCCCGCCGGTTTTGCCAGCATCAGTGCCAGGTTGGTCGCGTAATCGCCGTGGGCCTTGTCTTTGGTGGGGTCAACCTTGATGGTGGGCTGAAGGTCAGCGGGCAGCACGCCTTGGTGCTTGAGCGCGTCTACCGCGCCGGTGAGCAGGGAAATAATCGTGTCTTTCATATCGGTATCCGGATAACGTCGGTGGCGGCGTGTGCAGGCAGGCACGACTGGGCGGGCCCAATCTTGGGCGCTTATCTTGGCGCTTTGCCCAGACCCAGGTGCATCAGCAAAGCGGCCATTATCAGCATTTGGCGCGCAGTTTCAAAGCGGTTGATGCGATCAGGCCGCAAGTAGTCTTGGCGGGGCAGGCCTTGTGGCACGGTTTTCGAGGGCTTCCGTCAGGATCAGCTCAGGGTCTGCGGGTCGATGTCGATCGACCAGCGCACCTTGCGCGCCTCGCGGTTGGCTTCCATCCACTGCACCAGCCAGCTGGCCGCCAGGTGCAGCTGGCTGCGCTTGCCGGCGGCCAGCATCAGGTGAATGTGATAACGGTTCTGGCGCCGCTCCATGGGGGCAGGCACAGGGCCCAGGCAGTGGGTGGCAAGCGTCGACTCTTTCAGCCATTGACGAAGCGCCTGCCCCGCCTGCTGGGCAAGCGCCAGTGCGGCTTCTTCCCTGGGGCTTTCAATGCGCAAAAGCGCCATGAAGTTGAACGGCGGCAGCTGGGCCAGGCGACGCTCTTCCAGCAGATTTCTGGCCAGCGCCCCATAGCCCTGCTCGGCGAGTTGGCCCAGGTGCGGGTCATCCGGGTGCAGGGTCTGCACCAGCACTCGGCCCGGGTCGGCGGCGCGGCCCGCCCGGCCCGCTACCTGCTCCAGAAGCTGGGCGCTGTGCTCAAGAGCGCGGAAGTCGGCGGCGTAGAGCCCGCCATCGGCATTGATCACCACCACCAGGGTCACGTGGGGCAGGTGGTGCCCCTTGGCGAGCATCTGCGTGCCCACCAGCAGGCAGGGTTCGCCGCGCTGAATCTCCTTGAGAATCTGCTCGAAACTGTCTTTCTTGCGCGTGCTGTCGCGGTCGATGCGGTGTACCGCCACCTTGGGGAAAAGGCCCTGCAGTGTTTCCTCGGTACGCTCGGTGCCTGCCCCGAGCGCGCGTAAATCGCCGCTGCCGCACTCGGGGCAGGCATCCGGCAGCGCCCGGCGGCTGTCGCAGTGGTGGCAGGCGAGCAGCGGCGGTTGGCGGTGCAGCGTCATGCGCGAATCGCACTGGCCGCACTCGGCTATCCAGCCGCAGGCGTGGCAGGCAAGCGTTGGTGCAAAACCGCGCCGGTTGATAAAGATCAGCACCTGCTTGCCGGCGGCCAGGGTCGACTTGATCGCCTTGATGGCGCCGGGCAGCAGGCCGCCTTGACGACGCTGGTGGCGCAGGTCGATCAGCTCGAGCTTGGCCGGCTGATGGCGGCTTGGGCGCTGGGTCAGGCGCAAGTGGCGGTAGCTGCCGGAGAGCGCCTGCTGCAGGCTCTCGAGCGAAGGCGTGGCGCTGCCCAGCAGCAGCGGAATGCCGTGGTAATGGGCGCGGGCCACGGCCAGGTCCCGAGCATGATAGCGCAGGCCGTCGTGCTGCTTGTAGGAGCCATCGTGCTCCTCATCGACAATGATTGCGCCAGGTTTGGCAAGCGGGGTGAAGATCGCCGAGCGCGTGCCGATGATGATCAGCGCCCGCCCACTGGCGGCGGCTTCCCATACGTCCAGCCGTTCAGGGTCGGTCAGGCCCGAATGCAGGGCGACCACCGGGACGCGAAAGCGGCTTCTAAAGCGTGCCAGCGTCTGCGGGGTCAGGCCGATCTCGGGTACCAGCACCAGCGACTGCTTGCCCTTGGCGGCCACCGCTTCGATAAGCTGCAGATAGACCTCGGTCTTGCCGCTGCCGGTGACGCCTTCAAGCAGGCAGGGGTGGTAGCTATCCAGCTTCTCGTGCAGCGCTGAAAGGGTCACCGCCTGTTCGCGGTTGAGCGGCAGGGCAGGGGCGGCCAGCAGGTTGCCGCTTGGTGGCTCGGGGGCGGCCAGGGTGATTTCCCGCTGATGGGCCAGACCCTTTTTCATCAGCGCGCTGAGCTGCTCGCGGCTGAAACCGTGGGCGCTGACGGCGCGGGTAGGCAGGCCATGGGGGTGCTGGCAGAGCAGCGCGTAAAGTTCGGCCTGCTTGGGTGCACGGTTCAAGTCCGGCTGTATCTGCGTATTGGCAAGCCACAGCATTTGCGTGCGTCCGGCCATGGGGTGGCCCTGGCGCAGCCTGGCGGGCATGGCGTGATGCAGCGTATCGCCCAGGCTGTGCTGATAGTAGCGGGCAGCAAAGCGGCACAGCCACAGCCAGTCCTTGGGTAGCGGCGCATCATCCAACGCTTCAATGACGGCGCGCAGCTGGCTCAGCGGAAGCTCGCTCTCCTTGACCACTTCAACCACCACGCCCACCACGTCGCGCCGCCCAAAGGGCACGCGCACACGAAGCCCCGGCTGCCAGCCGCAGGGGGGAGCGCTTCGTGCTGGCAGGTAGTCGAACAGGCGGCGCAGCGGGGACGGCAAGGCGATTTTTAGCACCTGCAAAGAAACAGTGTCAGGCAATTGGCCTCCGGCAATAAGTTTTGCTAAAATATGCGTCCGCTCAGAATCTATACGATCGGGCGGTTAACCGGTTAGCAGTTTTTTCCAAACCCGTATGCGGTGCCTGGCAGCGGATCAGGTGGCGGCATATAGCTTGAGAGGTCATCACGATGAAACAAGGTATCCACCCGAATTACAACACGGTCACCGCCAACTGCTCTTGCGGTGCTAGCTTCCAGGTTGGTTCTACTTCTGGCCAGGATTTCTCGCTGGACGTATGCTCCAACTGCCACCCGTTCTACACCGGCAAGCAGAAGCAAGCGACCACTGGTGGCCGCGTAGAGCGCTTCAACAAGCGTTTCGGCGCTGCTGTCAAGCGCGGCTAATCCCTCACCGGATCAGCCTCTGCGCACACGCTTTGTGTGTCGTAGAAAAACCCACGCCACGGCGTGGGTTTTTTATTGCCTGAAAATTGGAAGGAATTTCCACAAATGCTGCGCTACAGCAATAAGCAAACCGTTATAGCTAGAGAGCGCTTGCATAAGATTCAGCAAATGGCTGTTAAAAGTAATCAACGTGAAGGAAAATTCGCGAAAAGGCGGGTTTTCTATTTGAGTTGACGGCACGCTTGAGGCGCCCGGTATTTTTCTATATTCTGAAAGGACTTATCTGTTTTACTACTTTAGGCTAATTGGACGCGACCATGACGGATGCAAACAAGCAGGCAGCGCTGGATTATCACGCAAAACCGATCCCCGGTAAGCTCTCCGTGGAGCTGACCAAGCCCACCGCTACCGCACGGGATCTGGCGCTGGCGTATAGCCCGGGCGTTGCCGAGCCGGTTCGTGAAATCGCGCGTGAAGCTGAAAATGCCTACCGCTATACCGGCAAGGGTAACCTGGTCGCCGTCATTTCCGACGGTAGCGCCATTCTGGGCCTGGGCAACCTGGGGCCGCTGGCCAGCAAGCCGGTCATGGAAGGCAAGGGCGTGCTGTTCAAGTGCTTTGCCGGTATCAACTCGGTGGATATCGAAGTTGATTCCGAAAGCCCGCAGGCGTTTATCGACACCGTTGCCCGCATTGCCGATACCTGGGGCGGCATCAACCTTGAAGATATCAAGGCGCCGGAGTGCTTTGAAATCGAGAAAGCGCTGATCGAGCGTTGCAGCATCCCCGTCTTCCACGACGACCAGCACGGCACCGCCATCGTTACGGCGGCCGGTATGCTCAATGCGCTGGAAATCGCCGGCAAGTCGATCGAGAACGTCAAGATCGTCTGCATGGGCGCCGGGGCGGCGGCGATTGCCTGCATGCGCCTGCTGGTTTCCTGCGGTGCCAAAAAAGAGAACCTGGTGATGCTGGATCGGCGTGGCGTTATCCACACCGGCCGTGACGGCATCAACGAGTACAAGGCCGAGTTTGCCCTCGATACCCAGATGCGCACGCTGGATGACGCCATCGACGGCGCCGATGTGTTCATCGGCCTGTCCGGCCCCGGCCTGCTGTCCGCCGAGCAGGTCAAGAAGATGGCCGCTGACCCGGTGATCTTTGCCTGCACCAACCCGGACCCGGAAATTCACCCAGACGTTGCCCGCGAAGCGCGCCCGGATGTGATCATGGCCACTGGTCGCTCGGATTTCCCCAACCAGGTCAACAACGTGCTGGGCTTTCCGTTCATTTTCCGCGGGGCGCTCGATGTGCGCGCCACGCGTATCAATGAAGCCATGAAGCTGGCTGCGGTACACGCCTTGAAGGATCTGGCCCGCGAGCCGGTGCCCCAGGAAGTACTGAGCGCCTACGAGCGCACGGAAATGAGCTTTGGCCGCGAATACATCATCCCCACGCCGGTGGATATCCGCCTGCTGGAGCGTGTCTCGTCGGCGGTGGCCCAGGCGGCGGTGGATTCCGGTGTGGCGCGCAAGCCTTACCCGGCGCACTACCCGCTGAAGACGATCAATGACGTCTACGGCGGCTGATCGTCTCGCTTGAAAGCTGCACAACGCCCGCCCATGCTGCGGGCGTTGTGCTTTCTGGTCGTGGTGTGTAGCGCTTGCTGTCAGCGAATGGGCTCATCGTGCATGCGGGTCAGCCCTTCCTGGGCGGTGGAGGCAATCAGGCGCCCATCGCGGCTGTAGATATGCCCTCGCGCCAGCCCGCGCGAGCCGCCCGCCCAGGGCGAGTCGATCACGTATAAAAGCCACTCGTCCAGGCGGGTGTCCTCGTGAAGCCACAAGGTGTGGTCCAGGCTTGCGATGCGCAGCTTCGGGTCGGTAAATTCGATCCCGTGGGGCAGCAGGCTGGTGGTCAGCAGGTTGAAATCCGAGGCGTAGGACAGTAGATGCCGATGCAGCGCCGGGTCGTCGGGCAGGGTGCCGGAAAAGCGGAACCACAGACACTGCCCTGCCGGCTCGCCGTGGCCCGGATTGCCCTTGATATGCAGAAACTCGATCGGATGGCCGGGAAAGCGTGCATGCTTGGCCGCGCCGCTTTCGATCAGCGCTTCCGGGGCGGCTACCTCGGGCATGGCGCGCTGATGCTCGATACCTTTTTCCGGCGCGTGAAACGAGGCGCTGCAGAAAAAGATCGGCCGCCCTTTCTGAATCGCCGTGACGCGGCGCGTGGTGAAACTGCCGCCGTCGCGTACGTTATCCACCTGGTACACCACCGGGCGGTGGGGGTCGCCGGGGCGCAGAAAATAGCCGTGCTGAGAGTGCGGGCGGCGCTCAGCGGGTACCGTGCGCGAGGCGGCGGCCAGCGCCTGCCCAAGCACCTGGCCGCCATACAGCTGAGGAAAGCCTAAGTCCTGGCTCTGGCCACGAAACAGCGTCTCTTCGAGGGCTTCGAGCTCAAGTAAATTTACTAGCGTATTCAGCGCGTCGGTCATTCTGGGTATCCTTGGGCTATCCAATGCGGTCCATGATGGCGGGCTAGCGCCTGCGGCAGAGCAGCCGCGCACAACATTTTGCTACCTTAGCGGAGTTTGCCTTGATACGCAGCGATGAATTTTACATGCACCGTGCCCTTGAGCAGGCGCATCTGGCAGCCGCGGCGGGCGAAGTGCCGGTAGGGGCGGTGGTGGTCAGTGCCGACGGCGAGATTCTGGCGGCCGCCCACAACGCCCCGGTGGCCAGCTGCGACCCAAGCGGTCATGCGGAAATACGCGCCCTGCGTGAGGCCGGGCAAGCCTGTGGCAACTACCGGTTGGAGGGCTGTACGCTGTATGTCACGCTGGAGCCCTGCATGATGTGCGCCGGCGCCATGGTGCATGCGCGGGTCAAGCGCCTGGTGTACGCCGCCGCCGAGCCGCGCACCGGCATGGTGGAATCCAAGGCCAATCTGCTTGCCCAGCCGTGGTTCAATCATCAGGTGGAGGCGAGCGGTGGCGTGCTGGCGCCGGCGTCCAAAAAAATCTTGAAAGCGTTTTTTGCCGCAAGGCGCTAGGCTTGTTCGCAACGGCCTGGCGTTCAGGCGCTCACTAGACGTGGCGTGGAGACAATATGCTCGTAGTGTGGAATATCTTGATCGTCCTGCTGACGGTGGCCGGCATGGAGCTTTTTGCAACTTTTGCCCACAAGTACATCATGCACGGCTGGGGGTGGGGCTGGCACCGCTCTCACCATCGGCCGCGTAGCGGATGGTTCGAGCGTAATGACCTGTACGCCGTGGTGTTCGCGGTGGTTGCCATCGCGCTGATCGCACTCGGTACGGCGGGCATGTGGCCGCTGCAGTGGATCGGCGCGGGCATGACCGCCTACGGCGCAATCTACTTTATCGTGCACGACGGGCTGGTGCACAAGCGCTGGCCGTTTCGCTATATTCCCCGGCGCGGCTACCTGAAGCGCCTGTACAAGGCTCACCGGCTGCACCACGCGGTCAAGAGCCGTGAGGACTGCGTGTCGTTTGGCTTTCTCTACTCCCCGCCGGTGGAAAAGCTTGAGGCGACGCTGAAACGCCGCCAGTCTGCTACGCCGGGCGCTGCCAAAGGCCCGGGGGACGCGGCGCCGGTGACGCCACGCGAGAGCTGAGCGCCAGCGCGCTACCCTTGGCCAGCAGCGCGAGCTTTTCCTGGCGGCTGGTGCTCTGGCGTTTGTCCCAGGCGTGCGCCCCGGCACGCTGCACCTTCAGGCCAATCCGGCGGTAGACCCCATGGGCCGTGGCAATCGCCCAGGCCGAACGTAGCGAAAGCCCGCCAAGCCCAGCCTTTGCAGAGGCGTAATAGGGTTCGGCTTCGCTGACCAGGCGCTCGGCAAGCCGTGCGACCTGAGGTCGAAGCGCTGGGTCACTCAGCGTTTCGACCGTCAGCCCCTCTTGTGCAAGCCAGCTTGCCGGCAGGTAGCAGCGCCCGGCCTGGGCGTCCTCGACGATATCCCGGGCGATATTGGTGAGCTGAAACGCCAGGCCCAGATCGCAGGCGCGATCCAGCACTTGCTCATCACGCACGCCCATCACCTGCGCCATCATCAATCCCACCACGCCCGCCACGTGATAGCAGTAGCGCAGCGTATCCTCAAAAGTGGCGTAGTGCTCTTCGCGTACGTCCATGGCAAAGCCTTCCAGGTGCTCGAACGCCCGCCTGGGGGGAATGGCGTGCTTGAGGGCGACTTCCTGAAACGCGGCAAAGGCGGGTGACTGCATGGGCTCACCGGCATAGGCCTGGCGGGTCTGTGCTTCAAGGCCTGCCAGGCGCTCCTGCGCGTCGGTAGTGCTGGCAGCACCGGTATTGAAGCCCAGCGTCTGGTCGTCGATCACATCGTCGCAGTGGCGGCACCAGGCGTAGAGCATCAGCGCGCTGCGCCGAGTGTCGGCATCGAACAGCTTGGCCGCCGTATCAAAGCTCTTGGAGCCAACGGCCATGGTGCGAGTGGCGTGGTCAAGAAGCGGCTGGTTCATGGGGCCAACTGCTCTACCATCAGCCCGGCGGTGGCCTTGGCCGAACCGATTACGCCCGGAACCCCCGCGCCGGGGTGCGTGCCGGCGCCCACGAGGTAGAGATTGGCAATGCGGCTGTCGCGGTTATGCGGGCGGAACCAGGCGCTCTGGGTGAGAATGGGTTCGATGGAAAACGCCGAGCCCTGGTGCGCGCCCAGCTGGTCGCGAAAATCAAACGGCGTGAACATCCGGTGAGTCACCAACTGCTCGCGAAGCCCGGGCATGTAGTGCGCCTCCAGGTAGTCGAAGATACGCTCGCGCAGCCGCGGACCCTCCACTTCCCAGTCAAGATCCGCGGTGCCCAGGTGCGGTACGGGAGCGAGTACGTAGTAGCTGCCGCAGCCCGGGGGCGCCAATGAGGGGTCGGTGACGCAGGGCGCATGCAGGTAGAGTGAGAAATCCTCGGCCAGGGCGTCGCTGTTGAAGATATCGTCGATCAGCTCCTTGTAGCGCGGCCCGAAGCAGACGGTATGGTGGGCCAACTGCTCATGATGATGGTTGAGACCAAAATAGAGTACGAACAGCGAGTTGCTCATGCGCTTGCGCTTGAGCGAGGTGCTGCGTTTGGCGCCTACCGGATGATGGCCGAGCAGCTTTTCGTAGGTGTGCACCACATCGGCGTTGGAGGCCACGGCGCTTGCTTCGATGCGCCGCCCGTCGGCCAGTTTTACCGCCTTCAGGGTGTTGTCCTCGGCCTCGAGCTGCGTGACCTCGGCATTGAGCTCGATCTCGCCGCCCAGATCCTCAAAGAGTTTGACCATGCCCTGCACCAGCGCGCCGGTGCCACCGCGTGGAAACCAGACGCCCCATTCGCGCTCGAGCGCGTGAATCAGCGTGTAGATGGAGGAGGTGGCAAACGGGTTGCCGCCGACCAGCAGCGAGTGAAACGAGAACGCCTGGCGCAGATGGTCATCCTCGATGAACTTGGCAACCATGCTGTAGACGCTGCGCCAGGCCTGCAGGCGCGCCAGCTGCGGTCCGGCGCGCACCATGTCGCGAAACGACAGAAACGGTACGGTGCCAAGCTTCAGATAGCCCTCCTTGAACACCGCCTGGGAGTAGCTTAGAAAGCGCCGGTAACCCTCTACATCGGCCGGGTTGAACTGGCCGATCTGCTCCTCCAGGTGCGCCTGGTCGTTGTCGTAATTGAAGACCTTACCGGACTCCCAGCACAGCCGGTAGAAGGGGGTGACCGGCATCAGCTCGACGTACTCTTCCAGGCGTTTTCCCGCCAGGGTAAAAAGCTCCTCGATGGCGCTCGGGTCGGTGATCACCGTGGGCCCGGCATCGAAGGTGAACCCCTGATCCTGATAGACGTAGGCGCGCCCGCCGGGCTTGTCGCGCTGCTCAAGAATCAGGGTGGGGATGCCCGCCGCCTGCAGGCGGATGGCCAGAGCCAGGCCGCCAAAGCCTGACCCGATTACGATTGCTTTACTCATCATGAAAGGCTCGCAGCCGAGGAGTTTGTTTGAGAACCGCCTGTAAGGCTTCGCCTACCGGTACCGGCGGCTTGCCCGTCAATATTCGCGCCTGGTCGGCAAGGGTCAGCCGGCCGGCATAAAAGCGTGCTATCAGGCCATCGTTCAGGCCGTAAAAGCGCTGCATTACCTGCCAGCGCCTGTCGTCGGGGCCGGCCAGAAACAGCATGCGGTTGAGCATGCGAAAAAAACGCTGCTGCCGCCAGCACTGCCTGGCATAAGCGTGGATAAGGCGATACAGCGATGGCGGCGTAAGACGGGTTTGTTCAGCGATCATGTCGGCAAGCGCCACTGCCAGCGGCAGCGAATAGCCGGTGGTCGGATGAAACAGCCCGCCGCGCAGGCCGCTCTGGGGTAGGCCTTGGGCCGCCTGCCAGAATGCCTTGGGGTCGCCGGTCAGGGTGATCGGCAGGTTACCCTGCTCTTCGCGCTGGAGAGTGCCAAGCGCCCAGCCCTGCGCCTTGGCGTAGTGGGCAATGTTTAGCCGTGCCCGGTCATGATCAAGTGTGGCCCGGTCGATATAGTGGGTGTCTTCGATCAGCAGCGCCGTGGCCGTCAGTGGCAGCGTGTAGACGAACCGGTAGCCGCCTTGCTGGTCCACGGTGGCGTCCATCAGCCGCGGGCGGGTCAGCCCGTGCGGGCGCTCGAGCTGCCACTGCTGGCCGAAAAACGCCTGAAGCCCGATAGCCAGGTGCGGGCTTGGCCGGTAACCCCGCCCGTCGATCACTGCCCCCGCATTGAAGCAGCGGCCATCCTCCAGGGTAACCGAGGTGGGGGTGAGCGTAATGACCGGCGCGTTCGTGACAAGACGCTCGCCAAGCGCCTGGCGGATGACCTCGGCAAAGCGCTCGGAGGTGACGCTTGCGTAGCCGCCGGCCACGGTGCGGGCAAGCGCTGGAAAGACGACGTCGTAATCCGGCCAGCGGTGAGCCACCAGCGGAGCAATCCAGGCGTGCTGGTCGGCGCTCAGGTCGCCCGCATGAAACGACCAGGTATGGTTGCCACCGGGCGTGGCGCCCGCTTCGAGCAGCAGGACCTTGAGTTCGGGCTGGCGCTGGTGCAGGCGCAAGGCTATCAGGCCGTTGGCTAGCCCTGCGCCTACCAGGATGAGATCCCACCGTGTGTCGCTCATGCGGCCTCCGCGAGTACCGGGCGGCGCTCGCTGAGCGCCTGCTCGGCAATGCGCGCCGCCTTTACCGCGCCGCCCGCCTGGGTGAGCGTAGCGTGCATGGCGCGCAGGCGCAGCCGATAGATATCGTTATTGAGCAGGCCGCTCAACCGCTTGGCCAGGGTAGCGCTGCCAACAAACCGAGAGGCGCTCTGCCCGATACCGTGATGCACGATGCGCGCGGCGACGCCGGGCTGGTCGAACGCCAGCGGCACGACCAGCATGGGCGTGGCACTGTGAATGGCATCGACCACGGTATTCAGGCCTCCATGGGTAATCACGGCGCGGGCGCTTGAAAGCACCGCGCGCTGGTCGGCGAAGTCGGTCACCCAGGTGGTGCCGTAACGCTCGAGCCGGGCCGCTTGAGCGGCGTCCAGCCCGCCGCAGTGGGCGATCAACAGCGGCATTTCCAGGCGCTGGCAGGCCTTGGCGATGTTACGAAACAGCGCGTAGCGGTGGCCCTGCAGCGTGCCGAGTGAGGCAAACACGAACGGCCTGGGCGGTATCGTGGCCGGCGCTTCTTGACCGCTACCCGGGCTTTCATCGCGCAGCGGCCCTACCGCATGAAAGCAGCCGGGCAACGCTGCCCGCGGGAAGTCCAGCGAAGGCGGAGTCTGGCTGATCTGGGCAAGCGTCGACAGGCACTCGTGCAGCGAATGGCGCGGCGCAAGCCCCAGGCGCCGGGCGTGATGGTCGATCACTCGGGCGTGGCGGCGCATCAGCCAGTCGTAGATTTTCTCGCTGGCGTCATAGCGGTGGCGGGCCTGGGCACTGGTCGAGTAGGCAAACGGCATGACCGGAAGCGGCAACCCCCGCTCGCGATTGACCGGCAGGGCGCAGGCGACAGACACGTAGGGTAGCCCCAGGGCGTCGGCTACCAGCCCGCCGGCGGCCTCCATCTGATCGACAATCAGGCCATCGACCTTGAGCGCCTCAAGCGCGCCGGGCAGCTCGTGGCAGAGCATATCGGTCGTGGCGGCCAGATCGTCGATCAGCCGGAAAAGGCCCAGGCCCGAGGGACGGGCGGTCAGTGCCAGGGTGGCCGCCAGGCTGCCCGGGGCAAGGCGCGTTTCACCCAGCGGATAAAAACCGATGCGCGGGTCGTCAAGCAGGCCGCGCGCTTCGAACTGCTGCACGAAGGTAACCCGATGGCCGCGCTCGAGCAGCTGGGCCGCCAGAGCCTGAAGCGCCTTGACGTGGCTGTAAAGCGGCGGAGCGACTACCGCGTAGTGGCTCATGCACCATCCTCGATACGCCGCAGGACCGCGTGCCTGAGCGCGGTCAAATCAGCGCTTCCGGTGCAGAAACAGGCGACCCGCAGCTGTTCGATCACGATCTGGAAGTGGTCGATGACGGCGTCGAGCGAAGTGGTAGCGCTGTGCAGGGCCGCCGCCGCCTGGCCCACCAGGTCAGCACCCAGGCACAGCGCCTTGGCCGCATCAATGCCGTCATTGATACCGCCGGAGGCGATCAGCGGCATGGCAGGCAGCGTTCGGCGTACCTCGCACAGCGCCTGGGCGCTTGGAATGCCCCAGTTGGCAAACGCCATGGCGACGGCACGCTTTTGCGGCGTGCTGGCGCGCTCACCTTCAACCGCCGCCCAGCTGGTGCCGCCGGCGCCAGCGATATCCAGCATGGCAACTCCCGCTTCCTGAAGCTGGCGGGCAACCGTTGCGGAGAGCCCGGCGCCTACTTCCTTGACCACTACCGGTGCGCCGAGTGAAGCCGTGACGCGCTCGATGGCCGCGAGAATGCCGCGCCAGTCGCGGTCGCCGCCGGTCTGCAGGGCCTCCTGCAAGGGATTGAGGTGAATGATCAGTGCATCCGCCTCGACCATTTCCACCGCGCGCCTGGCGTAGTCGGTGCCGTGCTGGCCGGTAAGCTGGGCCGCACCCAGGTTGGCCAGCAGCGCAATATCCGGGGCAAGGGCGCGCAGCTCGCGGGTCAGACCCCAGTTGGCGTCGCTTTCAAGCGCTACCCGCTGGGAACCGACGCCCATGGCCAGGCCCAGTGTCTGCGCCGCTTCGGCCAGAAACCGGTTGATGTCGTTGGCACGGCTGGCGCCACCGGTCATGGAGCTGATCAGAATCGGCGCCTGCATGGCCCGACCGAAAAGCGATGTACCCAGGTCAATGCTGTCCAGGTCGAGCTCCGGCAGCGCGCAGTGCTCAAAGCGCCAGCGCTCGAACCCGGTGCGGGTTTTCTGCACGGCCAGCGCCGGGTCGAGCACGATATCCAGATGGTCGTTCTTGCGCTGGGTCAGCTCTGACTCCTGCATTGTCACTCCCTGAACTTGAGTATAAGAATCTGAGTATAAGCGCCTGGACCGATGCACCCGGATAAAACGTCAGTCCGGCAAGCCTTGCGCGCTCAGCCGAGCATGGTTAGCTGCTTGTCGAACCAGGCGCGCACGAAACCTCGGGTAACGGCCTCCTGGCCGCAGGCGCAGGACAGGTGCTCATCGGCGCGACCCAGGTGTGTCTGCAAGCGCTGACGTACGGCCTCCGGGCCGAGAATGGCCACCAGGGTCGACTTGCCGCTGTCCTGGTGGATGTCCTTGCCGGTATTGCAGCAGCCGTCGGATAGATCGTCCAGCAACTGGAAGGCCTGCCCCAGGTCCTGGGCAAAGCGGCGTAGCGGCTGGCGCGCTTCATGAGACGCACCTGCCGCCAGGGCGGCCATTTGCAGCGTGGCCTCGAACAGCGTGGCGGTTTTCAGCGTGTTGGTCGAGACAATGGCGTCGGCGCTGCGTGAGTGGGCGCCTTCGCTCAGATCACGAAACTGACCCTGCACCAGGCCTTCCAGCCCCGCCGCGCGGGAAAGCTCCGCAGACGCCTGAGCCTTGCAGGCGTCCGTCAGGCCCTGGGCCTCAGCCACGACGCCAAACGCACGGCTGAGCAGGGCCACGGCGGCCAGAATTGCCACGCTTTCACCAAACTGGCGGTGAATCGTCGGCCGGCCACGGCGCATCGATGCATCATCCATGCACGGAATGTCGTCCAGAATCAGCGAGGCGGCATGAACCATTTCCACCGCGCAGGCAAGATCCATCAGCCCCGGCTGTTCGGCCGGGCAGCCCAGGTCCTGGGCTGCCAGCAGCAACAGCAGCGGACGAATACGCTTGCCTGGTGCCAGGGTGCCTTCGCGCATTGCTGCCGCGACCAGGTCCCGCTCGTGCCCTTCGGGCAGCAGCTGCGAAAGGCGGGCATGAAGCGCATCGCGTAGCGCCTGCAACGCGGTTTCATGGCTTGCAAATGTATCGACGCTGGCGTTCATTGAAGCGGTCCCTGGTTTCGCGTTATGACAATCTGTAGATCAGATACGGTAAAGATGCTGGCGGCAGCACGTGCGTTCATCTTGATCCTTCATACCACTTTACCGTATCGGCGGCTGACGTTTTATTAACCAAGCGAGTTTGTTATCGCCAGCGTGTTTGTTCAGCGGTTAGAAAAGCGTAATCCATATACGCTGAATTTTCTTTAATTCCCGGGGCCAGGTAATTATTTTTTATATGAAAAGCCCGTCATGCACCGGGCACGATGCTTGCCGAAAATTACGGATTTCTTGGCGGGACAAGCTCAAATGGGAGCAGCGAAGGGGTGTCGTTTCCCGAGCGTTCAAGCTGGAAGAACTGCTGTCGGCTGCGCTCCACGTACTCGAGCATTTCGTAGTAGCGGCGAATATTGCGCACGTAAATGACCGGCTCGCCGCCACGAGCGTAGCCGTGGCGTGTCTGGCTATGCCAGGCTTGATGCTGCAAAAGCGGCAGCGACTCGCGCACATCGCGCCACAGGTTGGGGTCACCGCCGCGCATTTCGGTGATCTTGCGCGCATCGTAAAGATGACCCAGGCCGATGTTGTAGGCCGCCATGGCCATGTATAAACGGTCGCTTCCGGTAATGCTTTCCGGCAGCCGGTCCTTGAGGCTGCGCAGGTAGCGCGCGCCACCGTCGATACTCTGCGCCGCGTCGCGCCGGTTGTTGACGCCCATTTCGCTGGCGGTGGGGTGGGTCAGCATCATCAGCCCGCGCACGCCGGTCGGTGAGACCGCCTCTTCATCCCAGTGCGACTCCTGATAGCCCACGGCGGCCAGCAGCTTCCAGTCAAACCCCGTTTCGCTGGCGGCCTGCTGGAATAGGTCGACAAACGGCGGCAGGCGGGTGTCCAGATGGGCAAGAAAGGTACGTGTGCCCACGTATTCCAGGTAGTCGTCGTGGCCGAAATAGCGGTTGACCAGATGATCGAGCATGCCGCTCTCATCCAGGTCCTGCAAAAATTGATTGGCCGCCTCCAGCAGGCCCAGCCCGCGCCCGCTGGGTACGGCCCACACCATCGAAAGTGGGTCGCCGAGCAGAAAACCGCGCTCGACGTTGGGGAAGAACAGCCGGTTGAGTCTGAACTGGTGATCAAAGATCACTGCGGCGTCGAGCGTCCCGTTCTCTACCTGGGCCAGCAGCTCGGCGACTTCAAGCTCCGTGGACTCTTTCCAGCTCAGCGCAGGGTAGTCCTGCTGAAGCTCGCGCAGCGCTTCACTGGTGCCTGCTTCGCTCAGCGTACCCAGCTCAAGTCCCGTCAGGTCGCCGGGTTCCTGTATGCCATGAAGGCCGCGGCGGTACACCACCAGTGGCTGCATCTGGATGATCGGCCGGGTGTAATGTACCCCAGGGGTGGCGGGTTTGAGCGGCAGGGCGGCAGCCCCGAAGTCGCCCTGTTCGCTCACTGCCGAAAGCACGCTTTCAGGGTGATGTTTGGCGTTCAGGTTCAGGCTTACCCCTAGATGCTCGGCAAACAGATGCATCAGCTCATACTCGAAACCGGTCGGCCCCTGGCGACCTTCGTAGTAGGTCGTGGGCGTATTGCGGGTGTGCGCGGTAATGAAATCACGCGCCTTGATCTGCGCCAGATGCTCCCCCGGCAGGACCTTGGGAAACGTCGGCAAAAGAATCAGTAAAATAATGATTAGTAACGCAAAATAGAGGCGCAAGTGGGCAAGGAAATGGCGCAGGATCAACGTCGGCATGGGGTCTTGTCGGCATGAAACAAGCTGCCACGATACCCAGCCGGGGGCAGGCTGTCACCTTGTTGATTTCGTGTGGCCGCCGCTTTCCAGTATCATGGTGCCAATCAGTGTCATTTAAGGGGGCCGCCTGGCGGTCTCTATTACCCTGCTCGAATTCTCCCTGCTCTAGAGGCTTCAGGATATGCTCGAACTGCGAGGCGCGCCCGCCCTTTCTGCCTTCCGTCATACACGGCTGTTAACGGTGCTGCGTGAACATGTTCCCGAGGTGGAGGCGCTGTCTGCCCACTATGTTCATTTTATTGACCACCGTGAAGAGCTCAGTGACGCCTCCCGCGAGCGCCTGGCACAGCTGCTGGATTACGGCACCGCGCCCCAGGGCGAAGTGCCTGAGGATGCGCGGCGGTTTCTGGTCGTGCCGCGCCTGGGCACGCAGTCGCCCTGGTCTTCCAAGGCAACGGACATCGCCCACAACTGCGGGCTTGCCGACATTCGCCGCATCGAGCGGGGCGTGGACTACCGGGTAGCCTTCAGTACCGCACCGGACGATGAGCGCCTGGCCACTGTGGCGGCCCTGCTGCACGACCGCATGACCGAAACCGTGCTGGAGCATACCTCGGACGCGGCGCGGCTGTTTGCCCGCCACGACCCGGCGCCACTAGGCAGCGTGGATATTCTGGACCGCGGCCGTGAAGCGCTGGTGGCAGCCAACCGCGAACTGGGCCTGGCCCTTGCCGACGATGAAGTCGACTATCTGGTCGATGCCTTCAACGAGCTGAACCGCAACCCGACCGATATCGAGCTGATGATGTTCGCCCAGGCGAACTCCGAGCACTGTCGGCACAAGATCTTCAACGCCGACTGGGTGATCGACGGCGAGCCACAGGCCCAGTCGCTGTTCAAGATGATCAAGAACACCTTTGCGACGTCGCCGGATAACGTGCTCTCCGCCTACAGCGACAACGCGGCGGTCATCAAGGGCAGCCAGGCCGGGCGTTTCTTCGCCACTCCCTTGACCGGTGCCGAAGACGAGCGCGCGCTTTACGGCGCGCACCAGGAGCCCATTCATATCCTGATGAAGGTGGAAACCCACAACCACCCGACGGCGATTGCGCCTTTCCCGGGGGCAGCCACCGGCTCCGGCGGCGAGATTCGCGACGAGGGCGCCACCGGCATCGGCGGCAAGCCGAAGGCGGGGCTTTCCGGCTTTACCGTTTCCAACCTGCGTATTCCGGAATTCGTGCAGCCCTGGGAAGCCTTCGACTACGGCAAGCCCGAGCGCATGCAGTCGGCGCTTTCCATCATGCTGGAAGGCCCGATTGGCGGCGCGGCGTTCAACAACGAGTTCGGCCGCCCCAACCTTGCCGGCTACTTCCGTACCTACGAGCAGGAGTCGCTCAACGAGGGCGGCATCGAGCGCCGCGGCTTCCACAAGCCGATCATGCTCGCCGGTGGCTACGGCAACATTCGTGCCCAGCACGTGCAGAAAGGGGATATCCCGGTCGGCGGCAAGCTGATCGTGATGGGCGGTCCGGCCATGCTGATTGGCCTGGGCGGCGGGGCAGCGTCCAGCATGTCCTCGGGTACCTCCAGCGCCGACCTGGATTTTGCCTCGGTTCAGCGCGAGAACCCGGAGATCGAGCGCCGCGCCCAGGAAGTCATCGACCGCTGCTGGTCGCTGGGTGACAAGAACCCGATCCGCTTTATTCACGATGTCGGCGCGGGCGGGCTTTCCAACGCGCTGCCCGAGCTTGTGAAGGACGGTAATCGCGGCGGGCTTTTCGATCTGCGTGCCGTGCCCAACGCCGAACCCGGCATGAGCCCGCTCGAAATCTGGTGCAACGAAGCCCAGGAGCGTTACGTGCTGGCGGTCGCGCCGGAGGATCTGGAAACGTTTGATGCGCTGTGCAAGCGCGAGCGCTGCCCTTATGCGGTGGTCGGCGAAGCCCAGGCGGATCACCACCTGGAAGTGCGTGACGGCCACTTCAATACCAAGCCGATCGATCTGCCCATGAGCGTGCTGTTCGGCAAGCCGCCGAAAATGCAGCGCAGCTTCGAGCGCCATACGCCCGAGCTTTCCGGCGTGATGCTGGATAACCTGGATCTACGCGAGGCGCTTGACCGCGTACTGCGGCTGCCCACCGTGGCCTCCAAGAGCTTTCTGATCACCATTGGCGACCGCTCGATTACAGGGCAGGTCGCCCGCGACCAGATGGTTGGCCCCTGGCAGGTGCCGGTGGCGGATGTGGCGGTCACCACGGCAAGCTACGACACCCACGCCGGTGAAGCCATGGCGATGGGCGAGCGCCCGCCGGTAGCCTTGATCAACCCGGCGGCCAGCGCGCGCCTGGCGGTGGCCGAGGCCATCACCAACCTGGCCGCCGCTCCGATTGCAAAGCTGTCCGATATCAAGCTCTCCGCCAACTGGATGAGCGCAGCGGACCACCCTGGCGAGAATCAGGCACTGTATGATGCGGTCTACGCAGTGGGCATGGAGCTTTGCCCGGCGCTTGGCATAGCGGTGCCGGTGGGCAAGGACTCGATGTCCATGCGCACCGCCTGGCAGGGTGAGAACGAGCAGGGCGAGGCCGAGGCGAAAAGCGTTACCTCGCCGCTGGCGGCCGTGATTACCGGGTTCGCTCCGGTGACGGACGCCTTGGCCACGCTGACTCCCCAGATCAACATGGAGCAGGACGAGTCGGATCTGATCCTGATCGACCTGGGCAATGGCCAGAACCGCCTGGGCGGCTCGGCGCTTGCCCAGGTATACGGTCAGGTGGGCGATACCTGCCCGGACCTGGAAGACCCGGAAGATCTGAAGGCGTTTTTCGAGGTGATTCAGGGACTCAACCGTGATGGCAAGCTGCTGGCCTATCATGACCGCAGCGATGGCGGTCTGCTGGTTACCCTGCTGGAGATGGCCTTTGCCGCCCATGCAGGGCTCGAGATCAAGCTCGACTGGATGATCGACGAGCCGGTAGAGGCGCTCAACGCGCTGTTCTCCGAGGAGCTGGGTGCAGTGATTCAGGTCAACCGGCAGCACACCGAAGAAGTGCTGACCCAGTTTGCCGTCGCGGGCATCGAAACCTGCGGCGTGATTGCAAGGCCGCGTTACGACGATCAGGTGCGCGTCACGCTGTTCGAAGAGCCGCTGCTGGAAACCACTCGCCAATTGACCCAGCGTACCTGGGCGGAGACCAGCTACCGCTTGCAGGCGCTGCGCGACAACCCCGAGTGTGCCAAGAACGAGTTCGACAGCCTGCTCGATGCACGCGATCCGGGCCTTTCGGCCACGCCTACCTTCGATGTCAACGAGGACATCAGCGCGCCGTTCGTCAATCTGGCCAGACCCGCCATGGCGATACTGCGCGAGCAGGGAGTCAATGGTCAGGTCGAGATGGGCTGGGCCTTCGACAAGGCCGGTTTTGACGCGGTGGATGTGCACATGAGCGACATCCTGGAAGGCCGTGTCAGCCTGGATGAATTCAAGGGGCTGGTCGCCTGTGGCGGCTTCTCCTACGGTGACGTATTGGGCGCTGGCGGCGGCTGGGCGAAGTCGGTGCTGTTCAATGAGCGCGCGCGCGACCAGTTCGCGGCGTTCTTCAACCGCGATGACAGCTTCTCGTTGGGCGTGTGCAACGGCTGTCAGATGCTCTCCCAGCTCAAGACGCTGATCCCGGGGGCAGAAGATTGGCCCGGCTTCGTGCGCAACGAGTCCGAGCAGTTCGAAGCCCGGGTCGCCATGCTGCGGGTCGAGAAGACGCCTTCGATCCTGCTGGCGGGTATGGAAGGCTCCCAGCTGCCCATTGCCGTGGCCCACGGTGAAGGCCGCGCCGAGTTCCGCGACAGCGCGCATCTGCGCCGCATGCAGTCCAGCAACCAGATCGCGCTGCGCTATATCGACAACTACGGGCAGGTCACTACCCGCTACCCGGCCAACCCCAACGGTTCGCCGTCGGGCATTACCGGCCTGACCACGCCGGATGGCCGTGTGACCATCATGATGCCCCACCCGGAGCGCGTGACCCGTGCGGTCACCAACTCCTGGCGCCCGGCAGAGTGGACACAGGACGGCGCCTGGCTGCGCATGTTCCGCAACGCGCGGGTATGGGTAGGCTAAACGCCGCCTGGTAACACAGTAGCAACGCATGACGGCGGCCCTGAGGCCGCCGTCATCGCTTAGCGTAGCACTGCCGGGGCCCTGGGTGCCTGGTTCAACCATTTCTTGCCGAAGGAGCGTCATGTCGTCACCTGCCTTGCGGCCTTACCAGACAGATGCCGTGAAACGCGTCGTGGAGCACTTTCGCGGCTCCAGCGAGCCTGCCGTGGTGGTGCTGCCTACCGGCAGCGGCAAGTCGCTGGTCATTGCCGAGCTTGCCCGCCTTGCCCGCGGGCGCGTGCTGGTGCTTGCTCACGTGCGCGAGCTGGTCGAGCAGAATCACGCCAAGTACCAGGCCTATGGGCTTGAAGCGGATATCTTCAGCGCCGGGCTCAAGCGTAAGGAGGCGTCGCGTCAGGTAGTGTTCGGCTCGGTGCAGTCGGTGGTGCGTAACCTGGACGCCTTCAACGACGCAGGCTTCACGCTGCTGGTGATCGACGAGTGCCATCGGGTGTCCCTGGACAAGGACGCAAGCTATCGTCAGGTGATCGATCACCTGCGGGCCCAGAACGAGAATCTCAAGGTGCTGGGCCTGACCGCCACGCCTTACCGGCTGGGGCAGGGATTCATCTACTACCGCCACTACCACGGCATGGTGCGCGGGGGCGAGGAGAGCTTCTTTCGCGACTGCGTGTTCGAGCAGCCCCTGCGCCTGATGGTCAAGCAAGGCTACCTTGCCGAGCCAAGACGTCTGGACATGGCGATTGAAGGTTATGATTTCTCGCTGCTGGCGCCCGCCGAGAGCGGCCACTATCGCGAAGCCGAGCTGAACCGGGTAGTGGCCGGCAATCGCGCCACGCCCATGATCATTCGCCAGATCATCGAACGCGCGGCCGATCGTCAGGGGGTGATGATCTTTGCCGCCACCGTGGCCCACGCCGAAGAGATCATGGGCTACCTGCCGGCGGGTGAGGCGGCGCTGATTACCGGCGCTACGCCGTCGGTGGAGCGCACCGCGCTGATCGACGCCTTCAAGGCGCGCGCGCTCAAGTATCTGGTCAACGTCTCGGTGCTGACCACGGGCTTCGATGCGCCGCACGTGGATTTGATTGCCATGCTGCGCCCCACGGAGTCGGTGAGCCTCTACCAGCAGATTGCCGGGCGGGGCCTGCGCCTTTCGCCGGGCAAGCAGGAGTGCCTGATTCTGGATTACGCTGGCAATCCCTGGGATCTCTACGCCCCGGAGGTGGGCGAGCCGAAGCCGCCCGGTGACAACGAGCCGGTTCAGGTGCCGTGCCCGGCCTGTGGTCACGCCAACCTGTTCTGGGGCAAGCGCGACGGCGAGCTTGTCATCGAACACTTCGGCCGCCGCTGCCAGGGGCTGGTGGAGGAGGATGACGGCCGCCGCATTCAGTGCGATTTTCGCTTTCGCTTCAAGGTGTGCGACAACTGCGGTGCGGAGAACGATATTGCTGCAAGACGCTGCCACGGCTGCGAACAGCTGCTGGTGGATGCCGACGACAAGCTCAAGGATGCCCTGAAGCTCAAGGACGCACGGGTGCTGCGGGTCAGCGGCATGCAACTCGAGGCGACCCACAATGGGCGAGGGCTGCCGCGCTTGAAGGTGACTTACCACGATGAGGATGGCACGACGCTCTCCGAGTGGTTTGCCCTGGAAACCCCCGCCCAGCGCCGGGCGTTTTATGCCGCCTTTCTGCGCCGTCATCTGCGCGCGCCGGGCACGCCCTGGCAGCCGCAGACGCCGGAGGAGGTGATCGCCGAGGAGCGCCGCCTGCGCGCCCCGGATTTCGTGGTCGGGCGCAAGGCGGGGCGGCATTTTCAGATTCGCGACAAGCTTTTCGATTACCATGGGCGTTACCGCAAGGCCGACGAGGCCGGCTGATGCGCCCAGCCGCCAACGCCTGAGCGTGCCGACTTTGTTACACTGCCCGCCAGCCCATTGACCGAGAGATAGCCACTGCGTGAGCGAGATACAAAGCGCCCCTGCCGATACAGATTCACCGCCTGACACCGCCTCAGAGCCGGTGCGGGAGGCGCTTGGGCGGCTGTTCGATGAGCCGATCACCCAGCTGCCGGAGGATCTCTACATTCCCCCCGAGGCCCTGCGGGTGTTTCTCGAGACCTTCGAAGGTCCGCTGGATCTGTTGCTCTACCTGATCCGCCGGCAGAACCTGGATATTCTGACCATCAACGTGGCCGCCATCACCCATCAGTACATCGAGTACGTGGAGCTGATGAAGGCCATGGAGATCGAACTTGCCGGCGAGTATCTGCTTATGGCGGCCATGCTCGCGGAGATCAAGTCGCGCACGCTGCTGCCAAGGCCGCCCAAGGCGGAAGGGGAGGAGGAAGAGGACCCGCGCGCCGAGCTGATTCGAAGGCTGCAGGAGTACGAGCGTTTGAAGGCTGCGGCCGAAACCCTGGATACGCTGCCGCGCATGGGCCGCGACTGGTTCAGCGCGCAGGCGGGGTTGCCGCCGCTCGAGGCGCGGGTGATTCACCCGGACGTGGCGCTTGACGAGCTGCTTGGCGCGCTGTCCGATGTTCTCCGGCGCGCGGAGCTCGTTCAGGCCCACCAGATCAGCCGGGAGGTGCTCTCGACCCGTGAGCGCATGCTCAGGATCATGGAGCAGCTGACCCAGGAGCACTACACGCCTTTTGAAACCCTGTTCACTCTGGAAGAGGGACGGGCGGGGGTGGTGGTCACCTTCATGGCGATTCTGGAGCTTGCCAAGGAGTCGATGATCGAAATTGTTCAGAACGCGCCGCTCTCGCCGATTCATGTGCGGGCGCGCAGCGGCACGCAGATCGATGGAGAAGAAGATGTCTTTGAAGCGTCGGCGTTTGACGAACCCGCCTTCGAGCCGGATGAGAAGTCGCCATGAGAGATACGACCCTAGACGACATTATTGAAGCGGCGCTTCTGGCCGCCGGTGAGCCGCTGGCGCTGGAGCGCCTTGAAACGCTGTTTCTGGAACAGGAGTGCCCCGCTCGGCGGGAGCTTCGCGAGGCGCTGGCCAGGCTTTCAGCGCGCCACCAGGAGGGCGCGCTGGAGCTGGTCGAAACCGCTTCCGGGTTTCAGCTGCGCATTCGCCCGCGGCTGTCGCATTGGGTGTCGCGCCTGTGGGACGAGCGCCCACAGCGCTACTCGCGGGCGCTGCTGGAAACGCTGGCGCTGGTGGCCTACCGCCAGCCCGTTACCCGAGGTGATATCGAAGAGGTGCGCGGGGTAAGCGTGAGCAGTTCGATCATGCGCACGCTGATGGAGCGCGGCTGGATTCGCGTGGTCGGGCATCGCGACGTGCCCGGACGGCCGTCGGTTTACGCCACCACGCGCAGCTTTCTGGACGATTTCGGACTCAAGACCCTGGATGCTCTTCCACCCATGCACGAGCTTGCCAAGTGGGAAGAGAGCGACACAGCCGAAGCACAAGGCCCCCAGGAAGACCTGCCGTTATCCAGCGCTCTAGAGGGCGAAGAAAACGCGCAGGAAACACTGGACGAGGCGCCTGAAAGCGTGCAGGATGCGCCACCCAAGACGGCTGAGACAGCCGACGACCACGCCGAGACGGCGTTAACCCAGCCGCTGAGCTTTGCCGATCTGGAAGCACGGCTCGCGGCACGTGCGCAGCGCACCGACGATGACCGCGCCCGCACGCAGACCAATGATACGAGGTCAGACGATCATGACTCAGAGCACTAACACTCCCCCCGCCAGCGAAAAACTGCAAAAGGTGCTGGCGCGAGCCGGGCTTGGCTCGCGGCGCGAAATGGAAACCGCCATTGCCGACGGCCGGGTAAAGGTCAATGGGCAAGTCGCCAAGCTTGGCGACCGCGTTGAAATTCGTGACAAGGTCAATTTTGATGACCGGCCTGTGACGCTGCGCCCGGAAGACGAAACGCCGCGCCGGGTGATCATGTACAACAAGCCCGAAGGCGAGCTGTGCACACGCAAGGACCCGGAAGGCCGCCGCACGGTGTTCGAGCGCCTGCCGCGCTTGAAAGGCGAGCGCTGGATTGCCATTGGCCGTCTGGATATCAACACCAGCGGCCTGTTGCTGTTCACCACCGATGGTGAACTGGCCAACCGTCTGATGCACCCCTCGACCCAGGTAGAGCGCGAGTACGCGGTGCGCGTGATGGGGGAGGTCAAGCGTGAGCATATTGTCGCCATGGTGGATGGCGTCATGCTCGAAGACGGCCCGGCACGCTTTACCGACGTTCAGGAGTTTGGCGGCGAAGGGATCAACACCTGGTTCCACGTCGTGATTCTGGAAGGCCGCAACCGCGAGGTACGCCGCCTGTGGGAATCCCAGGAGCTTACCGTCAGCCGCCTGAAGCGGGTGCGTTACGGCAACATCTTCCTGGACAAGCGCGCCAAGGCGGGTGAGTGGGTCGAGCTTACTCAAGATGAAGTCGATGACCTGGCCACGCTTGCCAATCTGGAAACCCGCAAGGTACCTGAGCTGACGCCTGACGAGAAGAACCGCTGGAGCCGTGACAAGAACAAGCGCCGCCCGGTACAGGCAATGCGTAAGCCCAAGCAGAACCGCCGCTGAGAGGCGTTTGGAAAGCGCGGCGCCGGTGATGAAACCGGCGCGCGCTTTTCAGGAGCCCGGCCCTGGAATCACCCCAATCAGCGGGGTCGATGGCAAGGCCGCTTTCGATTATTTGATCCAGCTAATTGATCATGTTCAGAAAGCGCTGATAGAAAGCTAAAAAAGCCCTTGCCATCCATAAGTCGTATCTGTACTATATGCATCCGTTCGAGGGGGTCGTTAGCTCAGTTGGTAGAGCAGTTGACTTTTAATCAATTGGTCGTAGGTTCGAATCCTACACGACCCACCACTCGAACGAAAAGGCGGCGCGATCTTGAAAGCGTTGTCGTAAAACGCAAGTCAAGCAAGAATTTGGGTCGTTAGCTCAGTTGGTAGAGCAGTTGACTTTTAATCAATTGGTCGTAGGTTCGAATCCTACACGACCCACCAAATTCAACGCCCCTGGTAGCCTCGCTGCCAGGGGCGTTTTGCCATGCGCGATTCCCCTCGAGTGCCACTTGCGAAGCCCGGCCGCTTGCCACCACAATAAGGCCACGCTTTCACGCCGCTTAAAAGCAGTGGCGGAAAAGCCGACCGCAGCAGGCCACCGCGAAAGACGCAGCGGGCTGGTGCAATCGCGAGCGGCAGGTGTGGATGACACTGCCGCGACGATGGTTAACAGGGGGATTCCCTGTTCGTCACAGTGGTAGACACGATGACTATGATGACTACAGCAGAGCTTGATGCTCCGCTACAAAGCCCTTATTGCCCTACCCGTATTCCCGCTGAAGACCAGGCGCGCGTGGCTGACATAAAAGCGCTGCTTGAGGCAAACAATGCGGTACTGGTCGCCCATTACTATACCGATGATGCCATTCAGCAGCTCGCGGAAGAGACCGGCGGCTGCGTGGCAGATTCCCTGGAAATGGCCCGCTTCGGGGCTCGCCACGAGGCTACCACGCTGGTGGTGGCGGGCGTGCGCTTCATGGGCGAGACGGCCAAGATCCTGTCCCCGGAAAAGCGTGTGCTCATGCCCACGCTCGAGGCCACCTGCTCGCTGGATATCGGCTGTCCGGAAGCGGCGTTCAGCGCCTTCTGCGACGCCCATCCGGATCGCACGGTGGTGGTGTATGCCAACACGTCGGCCGCGGTCAAGGCGCGCGCTGACTGGGTGGTGACCTCCTCCATTGCCGTTGAAGTGATCGAGCATCTGCAGGCGAAAGGGGAGAAGATCCTGTGGGCGCCGGACAAGCACCTGGGTGGCTATATCCAGAAAAAGACCGGCGCGGATATGCTGCTGTGGGATGGCGCCTGTATCGTCCATGAAGAGTTCAAGGCCAAGGGGATTGCAGACCTCAAGCGCCTTTATCCTGACGCCGCGGTGCTGGTACATCCGGAATCGCCGGAGCCTGTGGTGCGCATGGCCGATGTGGCCGGGTCGACCTCGCAGCTGATCAGCGCCGCAAAGGCGCTGCCCAACGACAAGCTGATAGTGGCCACGGACCGGGGGATTTTCTTCAAGATGCAGCAGGCGGTGCCGGACAAGGCGCTGTTCGAGGCGCCTACCGCGGGTAACGGTGCCACCTGCCGCAGCTGTGCCCACTGTCCGTGGATGGCCATGAACGGGCTGGATAACCTGGCCGACGCCCTGCGCCAGGGCAGCGGTGAAATTCTGGTGGACGAGGCCCTGCGCCTGCGCGCGCTGAAGCCGCTGGAGCGGATGCTGGGTTTCAACGCCCAGCGCTAGTACCTGGATGGACCGAAGCGTCCCGCTGTAAATGCGCCCGGCTAAAAGCCGGGCGCATTGCATGGGCGGTGGGGCTAGAAGTCGTCCAGTGCCTTGCGGTACTCGATAAAGGCTTCGCGGCGCTGCTCGATGCGCGCCAGCGCCTGCTGATCGTTTTCGCGCTCAGCGGCGTCCTGGGCCAGGGAGAGCTGGCGTATGCCTTGATCGACCCGTCCGGTCAGCTGCAGATGCTCGGCGCGGGCCAGATGCCCCCAGCTATTGTGGCCGCTGCGCCCGGCCGCTTCGGCCAGCAGATTGAAACCCTGCGGGTTTTCTGGGTGGCGTGCCGTAATCTCGTTCAAGAGCGCGTAGGCGTCGTTCGGGTCGCGCTGCAACTGCGCTTCCGCCAGTACCAGTTGGGCGGGCAGATAGCCCGGCATGAAGCGCAGCAGGCGCTGGCTGCGGCTGATGGCGTCGTCGTAGCGCTGAGCTTCCAGGGCAAGGCTTGCGCCGGTGGCAGGTAGCATGCCGTAGTCGGGCAGCTCGGCAGCCAGTTGGTCGATCATCTGCAGCGCGCGGTCAGCCTGGCCGTTACGTGCCGCAATCAGCGCATCCAGGTAGCGGCGGGCGGGCTCTTCCGCGCCCTCTTGAGCAAGCCGGGAAGCGGCCTGCTGGGGCGAATTGCTGTAAATGCTCAGCAGGGCGCGGGCGCGCATCATGTCGTAAAGCGTATCGCTGGTGTGAGCATTGGCGACGCTCAGCTGCGAGGCGCGTGCCTGGGCATCGCTCAGGCGGCTGTCGGACACCGGGTGGGTAAGCAGAAATTCCGGCGGCGTGCCGCCCTGCAGGCGCGCCATTCGCTGCATGGCGGCAAACATGCGCACCATGGCTTCGGGGTCGTACCCGGCATCGGCCATGGCCTGCAGGCCAATGCGGTCGGCCTCCTGCTCGAAGCGCCGCGAGTAGGTGAGCTGATCTTGAATCAGCGCCGCCTGGGAACCCATGGCCGCCGCCAGGCCCGCGTCGCCGCCACCGCTGGCGGCGACCAGCATGCCGGCCAGCATGGCCGCCATGGCGGGTAGCTGTGTCTGCTCGGCCCTGGCGCTGCCGCGCGCGTAGTGGCGCTGCGAGAGATGACCAAGCTCGTGAGCGATGACCGATACGAACGCCCCTTCATCCTCGGCAAAGGCGAACAGCCCGGAGTTGATGCCAATCACGCCGCCGGGCACGGCAAAAGCGTTGAGCGAACGGTTATCCACCATCACCGTGGTGGTCTGCAGGCTGCCCATCTGGCTGTAGGGGATCAGCCGGGCCACCAGGTTATCCAGGTAATCGCTGACGATCGGGTCCTGCCATTGTGGTGCCTGGGCGCGGAACTGACGCAGCCAGGCGCGCCCTAGCCGGAACTCCTCGCTGGTCGCCGATGATGCGGCACCGCCAAGCGTGGGCAGATGGTAGTCGTTGAGTGCGTAGCTGGTGGGGCTCAGGGCGCTAAGGCTTAAAGCAACGACCAGCGCTTTGAGCCCGCGAGAGTAAGCGTTCCGTAAGTGCGGCATGGCATCCTCATTGATAAGGGTAAGGCGCAGCGGTCAACCTGGAATATTGATGGGTGCAGTGACGTGCCGTTAAATCAAATACGCATTGAACATCGCAAAGTAAACAGTTTATGCAACAATGCGGTGTTCATGCAGGCATTTTTGGGAGTACGTATGTCTGAATCATCGACAGGCCTTCAGCCCGACCAGATACTTGATGCAAGCGGGCTGCACTGTCCGTTGCCTCTGCTCAAGGCCAAGCAGGCGCTTGCCGGGCTGGCCGCCGGTCAACTGCTGGAGGTGCGCGCCTCGGATGCGGGTTCATGGCGCGACATGGCGTCTTTTACCCAGCAGAGCGGCCACACCATGGAAGCGCGAACACAGCAGGGAGATGGGTACATCTTCTGGATACGCAAGGCGGGGGATGTGCGTCCATGACCATGCGGACGATTCTGAAAAGCTGGGTTGAGCGCTACTTCTCCGATGAAGAGGCGCTGGTGCTGCTGCTGATACTGGTGGCGGGATTTGCTGCCATCATCTGGTTTGGCCGCATGCTGGCGCCGTTTTTTACTGCGCTGATACTGGCCTTTTTACTTCAAGGCGTGGTCAGCACGCTGACCCGGCGCGGCGTGCCGCATCTCTTGGCCGTCATCAGCGTCTTCCTGGCCTTTGTCAGTGTGCTGCTGACGCTTGCGTTTATCCTGATGCCGCTGATCTGGAATCAGCTGGTGGGGCTTGTGCAGGAAACGCCGCGAATGTTCGCCAGCGGTCAGGCATGGCTTGACGAGATGCAGGCGCGCTACCCCAACCTGATCACGCCTGATCAGATGCAGAGCTGGATCGGCGTGGCAAGTCGCGAGATCAGCCAGCTGGGCCAGCGCGCTCTGACGCTTTCGCTTGCCTCGCTTGGCAACGTGATGTCGCTGATCATCTATCTGGTGCTGGTGCCCATTCTGGTCTTTTTCATGCTCAAGGATCGTGAAGTGCTGGTCGGTTTTACGCTTTCGCTGCTGCCGCAAAAGCGTAGCCTGCTGACCCGCATCTGGCAGGAGATGGATCATCAGATTGCCAACTATATCCGCGGCAAGTTCATCGAGATCATGATCGTGGGAACGGTTGCGTTTTTCACCTTCACCTTTTTCGGGCTGCCCTATACGGCGCTCTTGGCCGTGTTGGTCGGGTTTTCAGTGCTGGTGCCGTTCATTGGCGCGGCAGTGGCGACGCTACCCGTGGCCGCGGTGGCGGGTTTCTATTTCGGTTTGAGCGATCAGTTCTTTTACGTTCTGGTGGCCTATGGTGTTATCCAGGCGCTGGATGGCAACGTGCTTTCGCCGGTGCTGTTTTCTGAAACCAACAACATCCACCCGGTTTCCATCATCGTGGCGGTACTCTTCTTTGGCGGTATCTGGGGATTTTGGGGAGTGTTCTTCGCCATCCCGCTGGCAACGCTGCTGAAGGCGTTGATCTACGCCTGGCCGCGCGGCATTCGCGAACAGGAAGCGGCCAGCGGCATTGTGCGCGTGGATTCCTAGCTTGGCAGGGCGGGTAGCGTCACACGGCTATTTGGCGTTATAGCGCGTAGAACGCTGGCAGAAAACGCCTCGAATGACGCCCGCTCGGTGATACCGAGCGGGCGCTTAGCTTACTGGCCGGTGCTTAACGCCTGCGCTGCGGCCAATACCTCTTCTACATGGCCCGGCACCTTGACGCCGCGCCACGCTTTGGCAAGCCGGCCCTCTGCGTCAATCAAGAAGGTGCTGCGCTCAATGCCCAGGTGCTCCTTGCCGTACATCTTTTTCAGCTTGATCACGTCAAACAACGTGCAGAGCGTTTCATCCTTGTCGGAAATCAGCGCAAAGTTGAAATCCTGCTTGGCCTTGAAGTTCTCCTGGGCGCGCAGACCGTCTCTTGAAACGCCCAGTATCACGGTGTTGGCCTCATCGAAGGCGGTCTTGCGGTCGCGAAAGTCACCGCCCTGGGTGGTGCAGCCCGGCGTGCTGGCCTTCGGGTAGAAGTAGATGACGACCTGCTTGCCGCGCAGCTCGGCAAGCGTCACGGTCGTGTCACCGGTGGCGCTGGCGGAAAAATCGGGAACGGGTTGGCCTATTTCAATGCTCATGCAGACTCCTTGTGATGGGCGAGGGTTGGGGTGATTACACGCAACCTGAGGCAGCATGTCAAAGGCGGATGAGGCGTGTAGCGCAAACTCACTGCGGTTTGCGCTGTACAGGCTTGAATCGCCTGAGTACCATTTACCCCCTGTAAGCCCAAAAGAGTGATAGCGCTGATATTCCAGGCCGCCATCCGGCGTCTTGTTTGGTGCCCCGCGCTGGGCTTGATTTCACAATTTTGCAGGTGAGGAATAAACGGATGATCACAGGCAGCATCGTCGCCCTGGCGACGCCGATGAAAGTCAATGGCGACATCGATTGGGAGGCGCTTCGCCGTCTGGTAAATTTCCACCTTGAAAACGGCACTGACGGTATCGTGGCTGCAGGCACCACCGGCGAGCCGACCACCATGTCGTTTGCCGAGCACTTTGACGTCATCCGAAGCGTTGTCGAGGAAGTCAACGGGCGCATTCCGGTGATCGCCGGTACCGGTGCCAACGCTACCTCCGAAGCCGTGGAACTTGCCCGCTACGCCAGCGAAGTAGGCGCCGACTACTGCCTGTCGGTATGCCCGTACTACAACAAGCCGACCCAGGAAGGCCTGTACCAGCACTTCAAGGCCGTGGCCGAGGGCAGCAAGCTGCCGGTCATCATGTACAACGTGCCGGGGCGCACCTGCTCTGATCTGTACAATGAAACCGTGGTGCGGCTGGCAAGCGTGGACAATATTATCGGCCTGAAAGATGCGACCGGGAACCTTGAGCGGGCAGAGGATCTAATCTCTCGCCTCAAAGGCAGCGATTTCATGCTCTACTCCGGTGATGATGCAACCGCCTGTGACTTCATGCTGATGGGCGGGCATGGCGACATCTCGGTGACCGCGAACGTGGCACCCAAGGCGATGCACGACCTGTGTGCGGCGGCGGTGGCGGGCGATGCGGATAAAGCTCACCAGATCAACACCCGCTTGATGCCGCTGCATACCAACCTGGGCATCGAGTCGAACCCGATTCCGGTAAAATGGGCGCTTAACCGCATGGGATACATGGACGCGGGGATTCGCCTGCCGTTGACGTGGCTATCCGAGAAGTACCACGCCACTGTGAGTGAAGCGATGCAACTGGCGGGCGTGATCGAGGAGTAATGCTCTTTTATCGCATCCAGCGAGATACTTTTGCTGCTCGGCGCACCCAAATGTGGTCGGGCAGCTGCTCTGTTGACTGAAGGTGGCTTGATGAGCTCTGTGCTTGAAAAACGTGCGCTTAAATGGATACCGCTGGCACTCGTAACGGCTGTCGCTTTGGCTGGGTGTGCGCGTGATGGTTACTACCACGACCGCAACCTGGACTACACGGAAGCCGCTCCGGCGCCGCCGCTGGTGCTCCCTGAAACCCGCAATGCTCAGCGCTATCAGGACGCGTTACCCGTTCCTCAAGCGGCTGTGCAGGGCGCACGCATCAAGGAAGCCGCGGACATACGCCCGCCCCAGTCGCTGGCCATTGGCAGCGGCCTGGAAGCTGAATACGTCGAACGCCGCCAGGTAGGTGATCAGAGCTGGTTGGTGGTCGCTGCCGACACCGGCGCCGTCTGGCCTCAGCTTGAAGCCTTTGCGCAAAGCCGCCAGCTGGGCGTGCAGCAAAGCGATGTATCTCAGGGCGTCATCGTGACCTCCCAGGCCGAGCTGCGCCTGCAAAGCGCGATGCGCGCGGGCAACAGCGAAGTACGCTGCGAACGTGGCGGCCAGACGGTCACCAACTGTCTCGACGCCCTGGAAGAGTACCTGAGCGCACGCAGCGCCTCGCAGAGCGTGACTTCCTCCTGGAACGCACAGCGTCTGAATACCCAGCAAACGCTGCAGATCCGCGAGCAGGGCGATGGCTGGGAAGCCGTGATTCCCCAGCCGGTGGACCGTGTATGGGCCGAGCTAAACCACTACCTGGCGCTGGACTTTACCCAGGAAGGGCAACGCGATCTTTTGAGCGCCGACGCTGAAAACTATGCGTTCCTGGTCGATTACATGACCGAAACCGAACGCGGCCGCAACCCGCTGCAGGTGGTATTCAGTCGAGACGTGCGCCAGATGTCACAAGAAATACGCCTGGTGCTGCAGCCGGATGGCAATCAGACCGTTCTGCGGGCCGTCAATGCCAGCGATCGGGCGTTCACCGCCGACGACCAGCGCGAGCTGATCGAGCGTGTGGCAAGCTATTTACGTTAACCTGTTGACTTGATCCCTTTCGGAGCCCTCATGGAAAAGCGCCAAGAACTCTATGCCGGCAAGGCAAAATCTGTATATACCACCGACGATCCGGACCTGCTGGTGCTGCATTTTCGTGACGACACCAGCGCGTTCGACGGCAAGAAGAAAGAGGCTCTTGCCCGCAAAGGGATGGTAAACAACATCTTCAACGCGTTCATCATGGAGCGCCTGCAGGAAGCCGGAATTCCCACGCATTTTGAAAAGCAGCTTTCCCCCACGGAAAGCCTGGTGAAAAAGATGCAGATGATTCCGGTGGAGTGCGTGGTGCGCAACATCGCGGCAGGCGGGCTGGTAAAGCGTCTGGGCATTGAAGAGGGCATTGCGCTGACACCGCCCACCTTCGAGCTATTCTTGAAGAACGACGAGAAGGGCGACCCGATGATCAACGAGTCGCTGGCGGAAACCTTCGGCTGGGCGACCCCGGAGCAGCTTGCGCAGATGAAAAAGTTGACCTTCAAGGTCAATCACGTGCTCAAGCAGCTCTTCGCCGAGGGCGACATGCTGCTGGTGGACTACAAGCTGGAATTCGGCGTGTTCAAGGGCGAAGTCGTGCTGGGCGACGAGTTCTCACCGGACGGCTGCCGCCTGTGGGATGCCAATACCCGCGAAAAGCTCGACAAGGACCGCTTCCGCCAGGGCCTGGGTGGCGTGATCGAAGCCTATGAGGAAGTGGGTCGGCGCCTGGGTATTACCTTTCCGACGGCGTAAACATCACTATGGCGTAGCCCGCTCGATAGCCACCACGTTCAACGTGGTGGCTTCGTCGTTCTTGAAGGCACAGAATTTCACATCCACATCGCGCAGGCGTACGCCATACACCCGCTCGCTCTCGTCGTCTTGCTTGTAGGCGGGGCGGGGGTCCTGGCCAAGTACCTGGATGATCAAGGCCTGTAGCGTGGCGCTGTCGGCGCGTGCGGCCAGCGTTTCAAGCGCCTGCTGGCGGAAGCTTACCTGCAGCAGGCCCGGCGCCTCGGGGGCAAAGCCGGCGCTGGCATCCGGGCGCGCTTCTGCCCAGGGCAGGTAGGGCTTGATATCCACTACCGGCGTGCCGCTTACCAGATCGCAGCCTTCCAGTTTCAAGCGAACGCCCTGGCGTGTGTCGATGCCGGCCAGTTTCACCAGCGAGAGTCCCAGCCGGTTGGGGCGATGGGTGCTGCGGCTGGCGAATACGCCCACTTTCTGATTGCCGCCCAGGCGGGGCGGGCGTACCAGCGGGGTCCAGCGCTCAGGGCTTTGATGAAAGATGAAGGACACCCAGATATGGCTAAAGGCGTCCAGACCGCGCACGCTGAGCGGGTCGTTGTAGGGTGCCACCAGTACCAGACTTGCCTCTGCTGCCGGCGCCAGGCCCGGTTGGCGCGGGATGCCAAACTTGTCCGGGTAGTCGCTCTCGACGTAACCGACCGGCGTTAGCGTAAAGGGCGCTGCAGGGGCGTTGTGCATGATACTGCCTTATGCTGAGATAGGCGCCCCAGTATAAAGCAGCTTGGCGTTACGCGCCGAGCATCCCGTAAACCCCCTTTTCGATCACTGTGTAGAGGTGATGCATGCCAACGACCGACGAGCTTTCTGCGCCTGAAGCCTCTCCTGCCCGAATAACCTACCGCGCTGCCCTGGCGCGTGACGCCGCCGACCAGGCTGAAGTGTTCTACCACGCGGTCATGCAGGGGGCGGCGAGCCACTACGCGTTGAGCCAGCGGCGTGCCTGGGCCAATGCGCTGCCTCGCGAAGCCAGCGCCTGGGCGGTACGTCACGCGCTTTACACCACGCTGGTGGCTGTGTGTGATGGTCGCTGCGTGGGGTTTCTGGAGCTGGACATCGAAGGGGGGCGCATCGAGACCCTGTACGTCTGGCCGTCGCTAACCGGCCGTGGCATCGGCACGACGCTGCTGATCCATGCCGAACGGATATTGCTGGAGCAGGGCGTTGACCGGGTGGAGATCGAGGCAAGCGAGGTGCTGTTTGATCGCCTGCTGCGCCGCGGATGGGAAAACCGCGGCGAGCAGTGGGTCGAGCGCAGTGGTGAGTCGCTCAAGCGCTATCGGTTGGAAAAACGCCTGAGCGCCATCGAAACCTGACCGATGCGTTAAACGTCGACGTTGAACGTCTGGGTAACGCGCATGGAGAGGTCAACCGACTTCACGTCCTTGGTGAGAGCGCCGCTGGAGATACAGTCAACGCCGGTGTCGGCAATGGCCTTGAGCGTGGCGGCATCCACATTGCCCGACGCTTCTAGGGTGGCTCGGCCGCCGTTGAGCTCGACGGCCACGTGCAGGTCTTCCACGGCAAAGTTGTCGAGCATGATGATATCGGCACCGGCCGCCAAGGCTTGATCCATCTCTTCGAAGGTTTCGACTTCCACTTCGACCGGCAGCTTGGGGGAGAGCGCCCGCGCCTTGGTGACCGCGGCCTGAATTCCGCCGCAGGCGGCAATATGGTTCTCCTTGATCAAGAACGCATCCCACAGGCCGATACGGTGGTTGTGCCCGCCGCCACAGGTAACGGCATACTTCTGCGCCAGGCGCAGGCCGGGAAGCGTCTTGCGGGTATCCAGCAGGCGTACGCCGGTGCCTTCGATCACGTCGACATACGCTCGGGTTGTGGTCGCGGTGGCTGAAAGCGTCTGCAGCACGTTCAAGGCCGCGCGCTCGCCGGTCAACAGGCTGCGGGCGGGTCCTTCGATTTCCAGAAAGCACTGCTCGGGGTCCAGCCGGTCGCCGTCAGCGGCCTGCCAGCGCAGGGTAACGCGCTCGTTTAGCTGGCGAAAGATCTCCTCTACCCAGGCCGTGCCGCACAGTACGCAGGCCTCGCGGGTAATGACCTTGGCGGTCGCCCACTGGTTCTCGGGGATCAGTTGAGCGGTAATATCACCGCTGCCTACATCTTCGGCAAGCAGGCGGGTAGCGCAGAGGCGGATCTCTTCAGCAAGCGCGTTCTGGTCATTCATGGCAGTGAGTTCTCTGGGCATCAGCAAGTGTGACCGGCATTATAGTAAGAGCGCAGACAAAGAGCAGCGAAACCGAGTACTAGATACTGAGTGTTTGATAACGGAGGCCCAGTGAGTGAGCGATAACGACATGGCAGGCGCGGTGTATCCGCGTGCACGAAAGCTTGCCTCGCCCAACTGCGATGCGCGCCCGAGCGATGAAGTCTCCCTCGTGGTGCTGCACGCGATCAGCCTGCCGCCGGGGCAGTTTGGCGGCCCGGCGATCGAGGCGCTGTTCACCAACCAGTTGGTGGCAGCTGACCACCCGTTTTTTGCAGAGATCGCCCATCTGCGCGTCTCGGCACATTTTTTGATCCGGCGCGATGGCGAGTGCGTGCAATTTGTTGATACAGATCAGCGCGCCTGGCATGCCGGACGTTCACGATGGTGGGACAGCCGGTGCGCGGATTATCGACAGGCGCTCAACGATTTTTCGTTGGGTATCGAGCTTGAAGGCGATGATGTCACGCCGTTTGCCAAGGCGCAGTACCACGCCCTGGTAAAACTCGTGAAATGGCTGATGGCGCGCTATCCTGCCCTTGATGAGTCACGAATCACGGGGCACGCCCACATAGCGCCGCTGCGCAAGACGGACCCGGGGCCTGCATTTGATTGGGCCTACTTTTATCAACTGTTGGGCGCCAGAAGCGTTGATGCCTCCTGGAGAAGCGGGATAAGTGATTCACTCTTAACAGAATAAAACGGTAGTTTAGCTACAGCATGGGGCTTCAAAAAGTCTGGAAACAATTTTTGAAAGTGCTTATGTTGCGGTGCAATAGTTTGTTTTCGATAGCCTTTTCAGCGGTTCTGTAATTGGCAGCGTGGCGACTTTGCGGTATCTTCGCATATACAAAAGGCTAACTTTTACGATATTTGTGTAGCTTTACTACATTGCAAGCCGCGTAGTTCGTTGAATGTAGAACGAAAATACCGTTAGCGTTACCGCGCAAATACTTATCTGCGGTGGCCACCAATCACCGCAGCCGCCCCAGGCCCATACGGGTTGGCGGGGCTCATGTCATTTATCGTCATTCGGAGAGACCTCTATGAGTCTGGAGACAAGAGAAGATCTCGATCCGGTCGAAACCACGGAGTGGCTGGAATCCCTGGAATCGGTTCTGGATCGTGAGGGCGAAGATCGCGCCCGCTACCTGATGACCCGCCTGGCGGATCGCTTGCGCCGGGACGGGATGAAGGTGCCCTTCTCGGTGACAACCCCGCACCGCAATACGATTCCGCTTCATCGTGAAGCGCCGATGCCTGGCGACCTGTTCATGGAGCGGCGTATCCGCTCGCTGATCCGCTACAACGCGATCGCCCAGGTCATTCGTAACAACCGGGCAAACCCCGGGCTTGGCGGCCACATTGCCAGCTTCATGTCGTCGGCGACGCTTTACGATGTGGGCTTCAACCATTTCTTCCGCGCGGCGAAAGACGACTTCGCGGGCGACCTGGTCTACATCCAGGGGCACGTTGCGCCGGGTATCTACGCGCGCTCCTTCCTGGAAGGCCGTCTGTCTGAAGAGCAGATGGACAAGTTCCGTCAGGAAGTGGATGGCGACGGCCTGTCGTCCTACCCGCACCCCTGGCTGATGCCGGATTACTGGCAGTTCCCGACCGTCTCCATGGGCCTTGGCCCGATCCAGGCGATCTATCAAGCGCACGTGATGAAGTACCTGCATCACCGCGAAATGAAGGACATGTACGACCGCAAGATCTGGTGCTTCATGGGCGACGGCGAGTGCGACGAGCCGGAATCCCTGGGCGCCATTTCGCTGGCCGGCCGTGAAAACCTGGATAACCTGATCTTCGTCATCAACTGCAACCTGCAGCGTCTCGACGGCCCGGTACGGGGTAACTCCCGCGTCATGGACGAGTTCGAAGGCGTGTTCCGCGGTGCTGGCTGGAACGTCATCAAGGTCGTCTGGGGTCGTCACTGGGACCCGCTGTTCGAGAAGGACAAGAAAGGCTTCCTGCAAAAACGCATGGACGAAGCGGTCGACGGCGAGTACCAGAACTACAAGGCCAACGGCGGCGCCTACACGCGTGAGCACTTCTTCGGCAAGTATCCTGAAACCGAAGAGATGGTCAAAGAGCTTTCCGATGAAGATATCTGGAAACTCAACCGCGGCGGCCACGACCCCTTCAAGGTGTACGCGGCGTATCACGAAGCGGTGAATACCCAAAACGGCAAGCCCACGGTCATCCTGGCGCATACCGTCAAAGGTTACGGCATGGGCAGCGGCGACGGCGAAGCGGCCAACGAAGCGCACCAGGTCAAGAGCATGGAGTACGAAGCGCTGAAGAAATTCCGCGACCGCTTCGGCATTCCGCTCACCGACGAACAGCTCAAGGAAGTGCCGTACTACAAGCCGGAAGACGATTCGCCCGAGCTCAAGTACATGCACCTTCAGCGCGAGCGGCTGAACGGCTACCTGCCGAGCCGCAAGAGCGACTTCGAAGCGCTGGAAATCCCCTCACTCGAAGACAAGACGTTTGCCTCTCAGATGGGTGGCTCCAAGGGTCGTGAAGTCTCTACCACCATGTCCTTCGTGCGCGTGCTGAACGGTCTTGTCAAGGACAAGAAACTTGGCAAGCAGGTAGTGCCGATCATCCCTGATGAAGCGCGTACCTTCGGTATGGAAGGCATGTTCCGTCAGCTGGGTATCTATACCGCTGAAGGCCAGAAGTACGAGCCGATGGATAAGGGCCAGATCATGTACTACCGCGAGGACCAGAAAGGTCAGGTCCTCGAAGAAGGTATTACTGAAGCTGGCGCAATGTCGGCGTGGATTGCCGCGGCGACCTCCTACAGCAACAACCACGTCACGCTGCTGCCGTTTTACATCTACTACTCGATGTTCGGCTTCCAGCGTATTGGCGATCTGGCCTGGGCCGCAGGCGATCTGCAGGCGCGTGGCTTCATGGTCGGCGGTACTGCCGGGCGCACCACGCTGAACGGCGAAGGTCTGCAGCACCAGGATGGTCACAGCCTGATCCAGGCGTCCACCATTCCCAACTGCCGCAGCTACGACCCGACCTACGCTCACGAAGTGGCGGTCATCGTTCAGGATGGTCTGAAGCGCATGTTCACTGATAAAGAGAACTGCTTCTACTACCTGACCGTGATGAACGAGAACTACGAGCATCCGGAGCTTGAGAACGTGCCGGTCGACGATATCGTCAAGGGCATGTACCTGCTGCGTGAAACCCAAGGCGACAAGGGTCGCGTTCAGCTGATGGGCTCTGGCACCATTCTGCGCGAAGTGGAAGCCGCCGCCGAGCTGCTGGAAAAAGAGTGGGGCATTGGCGCCGACATCTGGAGCGTTACAAGTTTCAACGAGCTGCGCCGTGAAGCGCTGCTGCTCGAGCGTGAAGCCTTCCTGAATCCGGACGCCGAGGCCAACAAGCCTCACGTGACCAAGTGTCTGGAAGGCCGCGATGGCCCGGTCATCGCCTCGACGGATTACATGAAGCTCTACGCCGATCAGGTGCGTGCATGGGTGCCGGGCGACTACACCGTGCTGGGTACCGACGGTTTCGGCCGTTCAGATACGCGTGAGAAGCTGCGCCACTTCTTCGAAGTGGACCGCTACTTCGTGACCGTGGCGGCCCTGCGTGCGCTTGCAGACCGTGGCGATATCGACCGCAAGCTCGTTGGCGAAGCCCTCAAGAAGTACAGCATTGACGCTAACAAGCCCAATCCGCTGATCAGCTAAACCGCTGCCCGGCGGGTCAAGTGACCCGCCGGCTCGATCCGATTTGAAAGGAGCGCGACCTTGAGTAGCGAAATCATCAAAGTGCCCGACATCGGCGGTAGCGAAGGTGTCGAAATCATCGAGATCGCGGTGTCGGAAGGCGACGTCATTGCAGCGGAAGACACCCTGATCACGCTGGAATCCGATAAGGCCAGCATGGATATTCCTGCCCCGAAAGGCGGCAAGGTCATCAAAGTGCTGGTGAAGGAAGGCGATACCGTCTCCGAAGGCGACGATATCGTTGAGCTGGAAGCCGAAGGCGGCGGCGATGCCGAGGAAGAGGACGAAAAGCAGGCGTCCGAACCCGAGCAGAAAGAAGCCCCGAAAGCGGAAGAAAAATCCGCGACCGAGCAGAAAAGTGCCAAGAAATCCGGCGGTGGCAAGCAGACCGTGGACATCAAGGTGCCGGACCTGGGCGGCTCGGACAACGTTGAAATCATCGAAGTCGCCGTTGGCGAAGGCGATGAAGTCAGCGCTGAAGACACGCTGATCACCCTTGAGTCCGATAAGGCCTCCATGGATGTGCCGAGCCCCTATAGCGGTAAGATCGTCGCGTTTACGGTAAAAGAAGGCGATACGGTTTCCGAGGGCGACGTTATCGGCCAGATGGAAGTCGAGGGTGAAGGCGGTGATGCTGCTGAAGACAGCGCCGCCGACGACGCCCCCGCTGAGCAAGCGCAAGGCACATCTAGCGACGAGTCTGATGTCGAGAGCGATGAAAGCGAAGACGAGGCGGTCAGCGGCGAGCCCGAGCGCAAGGAAATTCGTGTTCCGGATATCTCCGGTTCCACCGATGTACCGATCATCGAGATTGGCGTTGCCGTCGGCGATGAGATCAACGAAGAAGATTCGCTGATCACGCTCGAGTCCGACAAGGCCTCCATGGACGTGCCGAGCCCCTATAAAGGCAAGCTCGTCGAGCTGAGCGTCAAGGAAGGCGACACCGTCTCTGAAGGCGACCTGATCGGCTATATCGAAGTAGCCGGTGCGAAGAAATCGGCTTCCAAGCCGGCGCCGAAGAAAGACGCTTCTCAAAAGGCCCCTGCGAAAGCGGCGGACAAGAGCGCGGCCAAGCAGGAGAAGCCTGCAAGCGGCGGTACGCCAAGCCCTGAAGCGCAGATGGCTGCCCACAAGCCGCGTGACGGCAAGCTGGTACACGCGGGCCCGGCCGTGCGTATGCTGGCCCGTGAGCTGGGTGTCGACCTTGGCCTGGTGAAGCCAAGCGGGCCCAAGGAGCGCGTGCTCAAAGAGGACGTGCAGGCCTACGTGAAGCAGGTAATGGCCAATCAGGGAGCTGCTCAAGCCTCTGGTGGTGCTGCCACCGCGACAGCGGGCGCCGGTATTCCGCCGATTCCGGAAGTCGACTTCAGCCAGTTTGGTGAAGTGGAAGAGAAGCCGATGGGCCGTCTGCTCAAGATGGGGGCGACCAATCTGCATCGCAGCTGGCTCAACGTGCCGCACGTTACCCAGTTCGACGAAGCGGACATCACCGAGCTTGAGAACTTCCGCAAGTCGATGAAGGCCGAAGCTGAAGCCCAGGGCGCCAAGCTCACACCGCTGCCGTTTCTGGTCAAGGCCTGTGCCTTTGCACTGCGCAAGTTCCCGCAGTTCAATGTCAGCCTCAAGGGCGATGGCGAAACGCTGGTATGGAAGAACTATGTCCATATCGGTATCGCCGTGGATACGCCGGATGGCCTGATGGTGCCGGTCCTGCGCGATGCCGACAAGAAGTCCTTGATCGAAATCGCCAAGGACATGGCAGAGCTTGGCAAGAAGGCGCAAACCAAGAAGCTCAAGCGTGAAGAGATGACCGGTGGCTGTTTCACCATTTCGAGCCTGGGCTCGATTGGCGGCACTGCCTTTACGCCGATCGTCAACGCGCCGGAAGTGGCCATTCTGGGTGTTTCCAAGGCGCAGATGAAGCCGGTCTGGGATGGCAGCGCCTTCCAGCCGCGGCTGATGATGCCTTTGTCGCTCTCCTATGACCACCGAGCCATCAACGGTGCCGATGCGGCACGCTTTACGGCCTTTTTGGCCGATGTACTGACCGATATTCGTCGTCTGTTGCTGTAACGCGGCGTATGCCGGGTACGTAACAAGCAAGCGGTAAGGTCTAACGCGCGGCGCCCCCTAGTGGGCGCCGCGTGCGTTTAGGCAGTCGAAAGGGTGACGAAAGTACAAGGCTTGCGTCATTTGGCTGTTTTATTTAAAAAAATTTCACAAAAAAGGGTATCTCAGGCTTTTGGGGAGTTGTGCCGCCTGAGTGGCGCGGTTATTGTCGGTTAATTCATTGTGTCGCATATTTTTCATTCAAGGAGCAGTGCCATGCGTTTAATCCTGTTGGGTGCCCCCGGCGCGGGGAAGGGGACTCAGGCTCAATATATCTGCGAGCAGTTCAAGATTCCCCAGATTTCCACCGGGGACATGCTGCGCGCGGCGATTAAAGACGGCACCGAGCTGGGGCTTAAGGTAAAAGAGATCATGAACACCGGTGGGCTGGTATCCGACGAGATCATCATTGATCTGGTCAAGGAGCGCATAAGCCAGCCGGATTGTGAAAACGGCTTCTTGTTTGACGGTTTTCCGCGCACCATTCCTCAGGCAGATGCCATGAAGGAAGGCGGCGTGAAGATTGATCACGTGCTGGAAATTGCGGTACCTGACGAGGAGATCGTCAACCGTCTGGCAGGCCGTCGCGTCCACCCGGCCTCTGGGCGTGTTTACCATATCGACCACAATCCGCCCAAGGAGCCGGGCAAGGATGACGTGACCGGTGAACAGCTGATTCAGCGTGAGGATGACCAGGAGTCTACCGTGCGCAATCGCCTTTCGGTCTATCACGACCAGACCGCACCGCTGGTGGATTACTACCAGCAGTGGGCGGAAAGCGACCCCGAAGCCGCACCGCAGTACCACCGGGTAGAAGGCGTCGGCAGCGTGGCCGATATTACTCGTCAGGTGAAAGAAGCCCTGAACTGAGGCCTTGCGGTAGTGCTCCCCGATGGCCCGCCTGGTGCGGGCCATCGTCGTCTGGGAGCGCTGAAGGTATAATGGCCGGATACTTATCACGAGTGCTGAATTGCTATGTCGTTACACCTTCTGGCGTTAGACGCCTCCTCCAGCGCCTGTTCGGTGGCGCTGCTACGTCAGGATGGCGAAACCCACGAGTGCCTGGTGCGCCACGAGATGACGCCGCGCGCCCATACCCGGCGGCTGATGCCCATGATGGATGAGCTGCTGGCGGAGGCCGGGATCACGCCGACACATCTTGATGCGGTGGCCTTCGGGCAGGGGCCGGGGTCGTTTACCGGGCTGCGCATTGCCGCCGGGGCCGCCCAGGGGCTGGCCTTCGGGCTCGACCGCCCGCTGCTCGGGGTATCGACCCTCAAGGCGCTGGCGCTTCAGGCGCACCGGCGTTTTCACTTTCGCTATGTGGTCACCGCCCTCGATGCACGCATGGGCGAGATCTACGCCGCGACCTGGCACTGCCTGAACGATAGCGTGAGCCTTGAACGCGATGAAGCCGTACTGGCGCCCGAAGCGTTTCATCTGCCGGAAGATGAAACCGACTGGGTGGGCGTCGGCGCAGGCTTTACCCTCTGGGAGCGCTTTGCCCCTACCGTGCAGGTACGCATGTCCCAGCATCTGGTCGATATGGAGCCCCGCGCTGAAGAGATGGCCTGGCTTGGCGCTGATGATTTCGCCGCCGGGTTAGGCAAGCCGGCCCACCAGGCGCAGCCGGTTTACCTGCGCAATAACGTGGCCTGGAAAAAGCCGGCATGAACGTGCCGCACGCCGCTGAACTGCCCGAAGGACTCACGCTGGTACGCCAGGACGGGCGCCTGGTGCTGGCCGGGGATGAAAAGCGTTACGGCAAGCCGCTGAGCGTCGACTTTGCCGAAGGCAAGGCCGCCCACCGGCGCCAGTTCGGCGGCGGACGCGGGCAGCTGGTGGCCAAGGCCTGCGGGCTTGCCAAGGGCGTGACGCCAAGCGTGGTGGATGCCACTGCCGGGCTTGGCCGGGACGCCTTCGTGCTGGCAAGTCTGGGCGCCCGGGTACTGCTGATCGAGCGGGTCGAGGCGATTGCCGCGCTTTTGGAAGATGGCCTGGCGCGGGCCGCGCGTGAAAGCGAGATTGCCGAGATCATCGCCCGCATGACGCTGCGCCAGGGTGATTCCGCCAAGAGGCTTGGCGCGTTGATTGAAGACGCCGCGTTCAGTCCCGAGGTCATCCATCTGGACCCGATGTTTCCCCATCGGGAGAAGTCGGCGCTGGTCAAGAAGGAGATGCGCCTGTTTCGTGAGCTGGCCGGCAGCGACGATGACGCGCCCCGTTTGCTTGAAGCGGCGCTGGATATCGCCACGCACCGGGTTGTGGTCAAGCGCCCGCGCAAGGCGCCACCCGTTGCAGGGCCTGCGCCGCAGCACGTGCTGGAAGGCAAGACCAGCCGCTACGACCTCTATGTTAAAAAGTCGCTGCACCGTTAGGGCAGGGCGGATTGCCAAGGATAGTGCAAAGGAGCAGGTCTGTATGAAGTATCAGCCGCTGACGTGGCGTGAGGGCAATCACTTTACCCTGCTGCCCGAAGTGTCGCGTTTTCTACCCGCCATGTTCGAAGCCATCGAGCATGCCCGCCACTACGTACTGGTCGAGCTTTACCTGATGGAGTCGGGGGAGTTTGCCGACCAGCTGATCGAGTCACTTTCAAGCGCTGCCGGTCGCGGCATCAGCGTCTATCTGCTGCTCGATGGCTACGGCGCCCGCGGGCTTGCCAGAGCCGACCGTGACCGATTGACGGATGCTGGCGTGGCGCTGCGCTTTTTCAATCCTCTGGGGCTTCACTCGCTGGCGCGTAACCTGAGCCGTGATCATCGCAAGATCATGGTGGTCGATGGCAGCATTGCCTTTACCGGCGGGTTCGGGGCGGTCGATGAGTTCCTGGAAGCCTGGTACGAAATTGCCGTGCGTATCGAAGGCCCGGTCGTGGCTGACTGGGAAATGCTTTTTCGCAGGCTGTGGCGCTCGCGCCTGACCCGGGCCGACGACAGGCGCGCGGCCGAACCGCTGCCCAAGCAGCGCAAGGCCCAGGCGCTTGAGGACGGCAAAGCCGGGCGTGCCATGCAGGGTCGCGGGTATCGCTACCAGGCCATCCGGCGCTCGCTGTATCAGCAGGTAGGCGGTGTGCAGGAGCGCTTGTGGCTGTGCACGCCTTACTTCGTGCCTACCTTTACCCTGCGCCGACGCCTGGTGCGTGCGGCAAGGCGAGGTGTGGATGTTCGCCTGTTACTGCCGGGCGCCAAGCATGACCACCCTGGCGTGCGCTATGCCGGGCAGCGTTTTTACCAGGCCATGCTCAAGGCGGGAGTGCGTATTTATGAATTCCAGCCGACGTTCATTCACGCCAAGTTCGTGCTGGCGGATGACTGGGTGAGCATCGGCTCGTGCAATTTCGATCACTGGAATCTGCACTGGAATCTCGAAGCCAACCAAGAAGCCATTGACCCGGCGCTTGCAAGCGACGTGCAGGCGCTGTTTGAACGTAACTTTGCGGCCAGCAAGGAAGTGCTGGCCGAGGAGTGGGCAGAACGCTCCTGGACACAGCGCGCCTTCGAGTGGCTATTCGGCACGCTGGACGCTATCGTTACCCGGCTCAAATAGCGCCTCAAGCTTGTGTTCCGGGCATGATCAGCGGCGCTTGCCGCCCTTGGAGGGAGTCTTCTTGCGCGGCTTGGGTTTCGGGGTTTCCGGCGGTACGCGGTAGTGCAGGTACAGATCCAGCACCAACTCCGGCAGCTGTACTACCAGCGCTTCCTGGCGTGCGGTGTCGCTGGCCATTTCAGCCATGTCGGGCTCGTCATCAAATAGCCCGGAGAGCAGCATGAAAGGCAGCAGCAGCGTGGCCGCGGCCTCCTCGTCATCCTGGAACCAGGCGCTCTCATCGCTGAAGACGCCTTCCATGAAGCCCGCGCACCAATCACCAATCGGCGTCTCTTCGGCGGGCAGGCCGTCAAGGGTCAGCTCGAAGGGCAGTTCCGGCAGGCCGCCCTGCTCCAGCACCGCAACGGCGTTATCGCGCAGCAGCGTCAGTAGGGTGATGATCTCGTCGCGCTCGGCATCGTCGGCGTAGCGCGGCTCGCCCTGGAACAGCTCAGCGAGCCACTGCGTAGGGGGCACTTCGCTGGGCGCGACGGCAAGCGCTACCAGAAAGCCGTGAGCCGAGATCAGATCCAGCGCATCTTCGTCTACCTGCTCCGAGTCGAGGAAGTCATCCAGCCGGTCAAGCTGCTCATCGGTCAGCAGCGGCTGCGGAGGGGCGGTTTCGGACGCGGCGTCATTGGGGCGCTCTGCCATGGCAAGCCTCGTGGGTTGTTCGGTTGATGAATCGCAATTGTCTGGCGTTGATTGATGACCAGTTTATCACTAATAGAGGAATCCCCCATGGGCGTATCGCCACTGCCGCCCTGGCTAGAGGGCGGTCTGGACGCACTTTCCACTGATGCCCTGCACGAGGCCGCCTTGAGGCGCGTTGACGAAGCGTGGCGGCGCTGCCTGGAGGTCCACCCGACGCTTCCGCGCCCTGGCGTGTGGTTTGATCTGAGAGGTGCTTCCGCCGGGCAGGCACACATGGGCCGAGGCGGGCTGCGCTTCAACCCTATTCTGCTGAGTGATAATCGCGCCGCTTTCTTCGATGACGTCATCCCCCACGAGATGGCTCACTGGCTGGTCTTTCATCTGGACGATGCGCGCCGTTTCAAGCCCCATGGACGCGAATGGCAGACCGTGATGTGTGAGCTGTTCGGCCTTCCACCCCGGGTGACGCACCGCTTCGATGTGCAAAAGGCCCAGCCGGCGCCTTACCGCTACCGGTGCGGCTGCCGCACCCATGCATTGACACCCAGACGCCACGCCTGGGTGTTGAAAGGGCGCCGCTATCGCTGCCGTCACTGCCAGCAGCGTCTGGTCCATACGCCGCATGCGCCAGGATAATCGCTATAGGTTGCTGTTTTTAAATTAAAAATTGCTAATACCAATGTCTAAGGGGAAGGCGCCTTAGGGAGGTTTATGCTAGGGGAACAATTAGTGGTGTCGGCGCAGCCCGTGCGCATATCGACTACATTCCTATAAAAGTGCATTTCCACGGACAGAGGCAACTATGAGCGAACATCAAAACGTCTACCCGGTGCGCGATGCCATCGCCGCCAATGCCTGGGCCGATAAAGACACGTTCACGGCCATGTACCAGCAGTCCAAGGATGATCCGGAAGGTTTCTGGGCAGAGCAGTCCAAGCGCCTGGACTGGATCAAGGCGCCGACCAAGATCAAGAACACCTCTTTCAAACGCGACAATGTGGATATCCGCTGGTTCGAGGATGGCGTGCTCAACGTCAGCGCCAACTGTCTGGATCGCCACCTGGAAAAGCGTGGCGATCAGACCGCGATCATCTGGGAAGGCGACAACCCGGACGAGTCCAAGCATATTACCTACCGCGAGCTGCACACGCGTACCTGCCAGCTGGCCAATGCGCTGAAATCCCTGGGTATCGAGAAAGGCGATACCGTCACGCTGTACATGCCGATGATTCCGGAAGCCGCCATGGCCATGCTCGCCTGCGCGCGGATCGGCGCGGTGCACTCGGTGGTGTTTGGCGGCTTCTCGCCGGACGCTGTGGCCCAGCGCATCATCGGCGCAGATTCCAAGCTGATCATTACCGCCGATGAGTCGGTGCGCGGTGGCAAGCAGGTGCCGCTCAAGGAGAACGTCGATTCAGCCCTGACCCGTGACGGCACCGACGTCTGCAAGAACGTGCTGGTAGTGAAGCGTACCGGCGGCGATATCGACTGGCATGAGGGCCGCGATCTCTGGTTCGATGAGCTGGTGGATAAAGCGTCTGCCGAGTGCGCCGCCGAACCGATGGGCGCTGAAGACCCGCTGTTCATTCTCTATACTTCCGGCTCGACCGGCGCGCCCAAGGGCTTGAAACACACCACCGGCGGCTACCTGACCTACGCCGCCATGACCCACCAGTACGTGTTCGACTATCAGGATGGCGAGGTCTACTGGTGCAGCGCCGATGTTGGCTGGGTCACCGGGCACAGCTATATCGTCTACGGGCCGCTTGCCAATGGCGCCACCACGCTGATGTTCGAAGGCGTGCCGAGCTACCCGACCCATGGCCGCCTGGGTGAAATCGTCGACAAGCACAAGGTCAACATCCTGTATACCGCACCCACCGCCGTGCGGGCGCTGATGGCTCACGGCGACAGCGTGATGGACACAAGCTCGCGGGACAGCCTGCGCCTGCTCGGTTCGGTAGGGGAGCCCATCAATCCGGAAGCCTGGGAGTGGTTCTACCGCGTGATCGGCAACCAGAACTGCCCTATCGTGGATACCTGGTGGCAGACCGAAACCGGCGGCATCATGATTTCGCCGCTGCCCGGCGCCACCGCCCTCAAGCCGGGTTCTGCCACGCTGCCGTTCTTTGGTGTGCAGCCGGCGCTTGTAGATAACGAAGGCCATCAGCTTGAGGGTGCCGCGGAAGGCAACCTGGTGATTCTGGACTCCTGGCCTGGCCAGGCGCGCTCGATCTGGGGCGATCACGAGCGCTTCGTGCAGACCTACTTCTCCACCTACGACGGCATGTACTTTACCGGTGACGGCTGCCGCCGTGACGAGGACGGCTACTACTGGATCACCGGCCGCGTGGACGATGTGCTCAACGTTTCGGGCCACCGCATGGGCACGGCTGAAATCGAGTCGTCGCTGGTGGCGCACTCGGCGGTTGCCGAGGCGGCGGTGGTGGGTTTCCCGCACGATATCAAGGGGCAGGGTATCTATATCTATGTCACCCTGAACGACGGCGTCGACCCGACCGACGAGCTCAAGAAAGAGCTTTCACTGTGGGTACGCAAGGATATCGGTCCAATTGCCTCGCCGGATGTCATCCAGTGGGCGCCGGGGCTGCCGAAAACCCGCTCGGGCAAGATCATGCGGCGTATTTTACGTAAAATTGCCGCGAATGAATGTGATGGCCTGGGCGATACGAGTACACTGGCAGACCCCTCGGTGGTTGACGATTTGATTGAGCATCGCGCCAATCAGTAGTAGCTTAACATTCAGCGAGCTTAGCCTGGCTAAGCCACCTGTCTTGATAAGCGCCCACCAGTCAGGGCGTAGATAGCAGCATACTGCGCTTACGCGTTGTAGTGCCGGCCACGGGGCCGGCACTGTTGCGTTTAAACGGGTGATATAACGACGACCAATGTGCATGGGATATTTGGGCTTGAATAAGCCCATGGGGTACCATGTGACCGTATGAGCCTAGCGTCGCGGCGGCCGGTAATACCGCTGCACGAGGAACCGGAGGAATATCCATGGCAGTAGCCCATAAGTTTATCGTCGCAGACGACCATCCGCTGTTTCGCGCAGCGCTTACCCAGGCGTTACGCCAGCTGGCCCCACAGGCTGAGATTGTCGAAGCTGATACCATGGAAGCCACAACGGATGTGGTCAATCGTCATCCCGATGCCGATTTGATCCTGCTGGATTTGCACATGCCGGGCGCGCACGGCTTCTCCGGACTGATTCAACTGCGCGGCCAGATGCCGGATATTCCGGTGGCCGTGGTATCGGGCAGCGACGAACCTTACGTTGTTCGCCGGGCGATTGATTACGGCGCCTCGGGCTTCATTCCCAAATCCTCCTCGCTGCAACTGATTGCCGAAGCGGTAGGCGAAATCCTGCAGGGTGAAGTCTGGCTGCCTGAAGCACTGGCCAACGTGCTTGAAGAGACCAGCGAGGAAGAGTCGCGCTTTGCCGAAGCGATTGCTTCATTGACGCCGCAGCAGTTCCGCGTGCTCAACATGCTCACTGAAGGCCTTCTGAACAAGCAGATCGCCTACGAGCTCAACGTCTCGGAGGCCACCATCAAGGCGCACGTGACGGCGATCCTGCGCAAGCTTGGCGTGCATTCGCGCACTCAGGCAGTGATTGCCGCACAGAAACTGGAAGTCGATCCGCCCAAAGTCGAATCCTGAGCATCTTCTCCGGTTCAAAAAAACCTCGCTTGCGACGCCGCAAGCGAGGTTTTTTGTGTGCCTGATACGGGCTATAGAAAGCCGTTATCTGGGGCTCACTTTTCTTCGATCAGCTTTTGGCGCGGCTGGCCTGCAGCGTGCGGGTTAGAAGCGCCCGCAGGGCGGCGGGCTTGACCGGTTTGAGCAGCAGTTGGTAGCCCGCACGCTTGATCAGCTCGGCCACTTCCTCGGTGCGGTCGGCGGTAATCACAATGCCCGGTACCGCATCGGTCAGGCGCTCGCTGAGCGCTTCCAGCGCCATCAGGCCGGTGACTTCGTTGTCCAGGTGGTAGTCGGCCAGAATCGCATCCGGGTCGCCGTCCATGTTGCGCAGAATCGATTTGGCCCCGCCGATGCTTGTGGCCGTGAACACCTCGCAGCCCCAGCCGCTGAGCATGGCGGTCATGCCTTCCAGAATCAGCGTCTCGTTATCGATACACACGATGCGCGCCCCGGCAAGCTTGTTGCCGCTGCGCTTGCTGGTCGGCTCTTCGGTTGTGCTGATTTCTCGGGGTGCGACGATAGGCACGCTGACAGAGAACACCGTGCCCATGCCCTCCCAGGAGCGCACCTTGATGGGGTGATCGAGCACTCGGCTCATGCGGTCGGCAATCGAGAGCCCAAGGCCCAGGCCCTTTTCGCTCTCCTTGTGCCGCGATACCTGATCCAGACGGCGGAATTCCTGGAAGATTTCCGTCAGCTTGGACGCCGGAATGCCGGGGCCGCTGTCCCACACTTCAATTATCAGGCGCTGGCCTTGGCGGCGGCAGCCCAGCAGTACGCGGCCGTGCTGGGTGTAGCGAATGGCGTTGGACAGGAAGTTCTGCACGATCCGGCGCAGCATCTGCGGGTCGGAATCCACCCACTGCTGGGTCGGTACCACCATGAAGTCCAGGCCCCGGTTATCGGCCATGACCTCGAACTCGGCGCGCAGCGGGCGGAAGATATCCGCCAGCGCAAAGTGGCTGCGCCGGGGCGTAAGCGCGCCGGCATCCAGCTTGGAGATATCCAGGAGCGTGCCCAGAAGCTCTTCGGCCGCCTGCAGCGAGTTGTCGATATGGCCGATGGTGCGCTGAGTATCCGGAGCGGTAACGTTCTGCATCAGCGCCGAGGTGAAGAGCCTGGCGGCATTGAGCGGCTGCAGCAGGTCGTGGCTAGCCGCGGCCAGAAAGCGGGTCTTGGAGGCGTTGGCGTCTTCGGCTAGCTGCTTGGCCTGTCGCAAGGCTTGCTCGGCCTCGGCGCGCACACGGTTCTCCTGGCGCAGTGCGGCGTTGGCTTCGGAAAGCGCCTGGGTGCGCTCGCGCACGCGCTCCTCGAGCGTTTCGTTGGTCTCTTTCAAGGCAATCTCTGCCCGGCGCCGCTCGGTAATATCCTGATAGAGCGCGAAGAAGCCCAGAATCGACTGGCTGTCGCCAAAGTGGGGCGTGTAGGTGACCAGCATGTAGCGCATGGCGTCGTTGACACGCATGGACACCTCGAAGCTGACCCGCTCGCCGGAAAGCGCCAGATCGACCCAGGGGGCACGCTCTTCGGACTGCTTCAACGACAGCACGTCTTCATAGCGGCGGCCAATGACCGCATTGCGGTCGATACCGAACGCCTGCTCGTAGGCGCGGTTGGTGAACAGGTAGCGGCACTCTTTATCGAAGTAGGCGATCAGTGCGGGCACGTTATCGGTGTAGATACGGATATTGTTTTCCGAGCGGATCAGCGCTTCTTCGATACGCTTTTGCTGGGTAATATCCTGATAGGTATACACAAATCCACCGCCGGGCATGGGGTTGCCCTGGACTTCCAGCACACTGCCATCCTGGCGGTAGCGCACGTAGCGGTGGGGCTGGCCGTCGCGGATGTTGTCCAGCAGCAGCTGGACGTGCTCTTCCGGGTCGCCGGGGCCATACTCGCCGTTATGGGCGTTGTAGCGAAAGATACGATCGATCGGCGCGCCCACTCGAATCAGGTGGTCGGGAAAACGAAACAGCTCCAGATAGCGCTGGTTCCAGACCACCAGACGCAGGTTCTGGTCTACCACGCTGATGCCCTGGTTGATGTTCTCGATGGTGGCCTGCAACAGTGCACGGTTGAACTCCAGCACCTGAGAGGCTTCATCGACGATCGAGATCACATCCGATATGCCGATCCCGCGCCCCTGAAGCGCCGAGTTCACCACGATGCGCGCCGATGAGGCGCCCAGCACTGAAGCCAGAAAGCGCTCGGTAAACTGGATGACATCGATTGATGCTCGCGTACCGTTATCCAGCGGCTTGCCCGCGCGGCGGGCGTAATCCTCGAACGCCCGGTCGACCTGGCCGGCGCCCAGAAAGCGTTCGCACAGTACCTTCAAATCGCCCACCGTGGTGGCGCCGGTCCAGGGGCGGTTGACCGAGGTCTGGCGGGTTTCCACACTGTCCACGAACAGCGAGGCCTGAATACGCTCGACCACGCGCTGGGAGGTCATCTGAGAAATGAAGATATAGCAGAACAGGTTGACCCCGAGCGACAGCATCACGCCGTTGGTGAAGCTGTCGCCCAGATGCAGGCCAAACAGTGCCGTGGGTGAGAGCCAGGTCACACCCAGCGGCCCGCCGACAAGCCACGCAGCGGGCAGGACGCCGGCATTGATCATTGCCGGCATCAGCAGGCTGTAGGCCCAGATGGCAAAGCCTGCGTTCATGCCCACAATGACGCCCAGCCGGTTGCCGCGTTTCCAGTAAAGCCCGCCAATCAGGGCGGGCGCGAACTGCGCCGCCGCGGCAAAGGAAAGCATGCCGATGGAGGCAAGCGAGGTGAACTCGGCAATCAGCCGATAGAAGCCGTAGGCCATGGTCAGGACCACGGCGATGGTGATACGCCGGGCGCGCAGTACCAGGCGGCCGTAGTCGCGCGCCTTGGTATCAAACCAGCGCAGCCGGAAAAGCGCTGGAATCACGATTTCGTTGGAGATCATGATCGAGACCGCCACGGCCGCGACAATCACCATACCGGTGGCGGCGGAAAAACCGCCGATGAAGGTCAAGAGCGTCAGCCACTGCTGACCGGACTGCATGGAGAGCGCCAGTACGTAAGTGTCCGGCTCCACACCGCTCTCGGAAAAGAGCAGCAGCCCGGCGGCGGCCAACGGTACCACGAAGAAGGCAATGGCCAGCAGGTAGAGCGGGAATAGCCAGCGCGCCTTGGTGGCGTCGCCCGGGTGGATGTTTTCCACCACGGCGACGTGAAATTGGCGGGGCAGGCACAGAATCGCCAGCATGGCGAGCAGGGTCTGGGCCCAGAAGCTCTGACCAAAATCCTGATTGGCGAGTTGGCGCTGAAGTTCCAGCTGGCTCTCGGCATGTCCCATCAGCTCGCCCAGGCCATCGAACATGCCCCAGGTGACGAACGCGCCAAGCACCAAGAAGGCCAGCAGCTTGACGACGGACTCGAAGGCCACGGCGTGTATCAGGCCCTCGTGGTGCTCGGTAGCGTCGGTATGCCGGGTGCCAAACAGAATCGCAAACACCGCCATGACGATTGCCACGTAGAAGGCGGTGTCGCCAAACAGTGGGGCGCCGGAGGTATTCTCATCGGTGAGCACGCTGAAGGTGGTCGAGACGGCTTTGAGCTGCAAGGCGATATAGGGTAGCGTGCCGACCAGAGCCACCAGGCTTGCAAACGCCGCCAGTGACTGGGTCTTGCCGTAGCGCGAGGCGATGAAATCGGCAATCGAGGTCACGTTCTGGTGCTTGGCCACGCGAATCATCTTGGCCAGCACCGGCCAGAACAGCAGAAACGTCAGGATCGGGCCGACGAAGATACTGGCAAACGACCACCCGGCGGTGGCCGCCTGGCCCACCGCGCCGTAAAAGGTCCAGGAGGTGCAGTAGATGGCCAGTGCCAGGCTATAGATGATGGGGCGGCGGCGGCTGGCGCCGTGGGTGCGCGCACGGCGGTCACCGTACCAGGCAATGCCGAACAGCACCGCGATATAGAGTAGAGATACCGCGACCAGCAGCCCACCGTGAAACATGCCTATTTCCCCAGCCAACGATTATTGGCGCCCGCCAAGGCGCGTGCAGTCCCCCATTCTAGGCGAAGAGCGCCGCGTGCGTCTCGCTCAAGCGTTGGAGAGTCCGCATACCGTGGTCAGCAGAGGCGAGGTTTCGCGCAATCGGCGCAGCTCGCCGATTTCGGCTTCACCGCCGATGCCTTCAAGCGGCACCAGCTCGCGGCTTGCACAGTTCAGCACGTAAGGCTGCATGATGAGGATATCGGTATGATGACGCTCGAACTGGTACAAGATGAATTCCACTACCGGCGTGCCTTCGATGTCACGCGCCACGATATTGTCGCGGTCTACCACGCTGAACTTGGTGGTCATGGGAAACGCAAAGGTCCAGGGGCGCCACACGGCGGTAGACGTATCGCTTGATATCACCATGGCCGTCTCGGGCAGCTGTGCCTTTTTGTGCTCGAACCACGAATACTCTACCTGGATCTGGTAGCCCAGCATGCCCAGCCCGCCAAACACCGGCACGATCCACTTGGGCAGTCGTTTGCCGCTGAGCGTGCGCAGCAACAGGCCAATCCCGGCGCCGGCAAGACCGGCGAAGACGGCGGCAATCAGGTGCCATATCATACATTTCCCTTCTGAAAGTCATCGGGCCTCCCAGAGGAGGCCCGATGGTCACTTTTGATCCCAGCGCCAAGCGTCAGGAGTGATTATGGCTTAGTGATTGATGGCTGTACCAGCACCTTTTGGATAGCGAACGCTCTCCACCAGCTCGCGGATTTCCTGCGGCGGCTTGGCCGTGACGCTGGATACCGCGAAGGCCACGATAAAGTTGATCATCGCACCGACTGCACCGAAGGAGAGCGGCGAAATACCCAGGATCCAGTTATCCGGCGTGTTGGCCAGCGTGTTGGTGCCAGGGATGAAGAACCAGCCAAGGTAGGTGAAGATGTACAGCAGCGTGCAGATAAGGCCTGACAGCATGCCGGCAATCGCCCCCACGTTGTTCATGCGGGTCGAGAAGATACCCATCATGAGCGCCGGGAACAGCGAGGCACCGGCAATACCGAAGGCAAGCGCCACGGTTTGTGCCGCAAACCCGGGAGGATTCAAGCCCAGGTACGTGGCCAGCAGGATTGCCCCGCCCATGGAGATACGCGCTGCGAGCATTTCGCCTTTCTCGGAAATGTTCGGGTTGATCATCGTCTTGATCAAGTCGTGGCTGATGGCCGAGGAGATGGCCAGCAGCAGACCCGCCGCGGTTGAAAGGGCAGCGGCAATACCGCCTGCGGCAATCAGGCCGATAACCCAACCTGGAAGGTTGGCAATTTCCGGGTTCGCGAGTACCAGGATGTCGTTGTTGACCGTCAGCTCGTTGCCTTCCCAACCGCGATCAGCGTAGTCAGCAGCATCATTGTAGAACTGGATGCGGCCGTCGTTGTTCAGGTCGTTGAAGGTGATCAGGCCGGTATCTTCCCAGGTGCGGAACCAGTCTGGGCGCTCCTCGTACAGGATGGGGGTCTGAGCAGCCTCTTCGTAGTTCTCCACCTGGCCTGCCATTTCCGGATAGACCGTGGTCATCAGGTTAAGGCGTGCCATGGAGCCCACCGCCGGTGCGGTCAGGTAGAGCAGGGCGATGAACACCAGCGCCCAGCCGGCTGACCAGCGTGCGTCGGATACTTTAGGCACGGTGAAAAAGCGGATGATAACGTGAGGAAGACCGGCGGTACCCACCATCAGCGAGAGCGTGAACAGCACCATGTTGAGCTTGTTGTCCACATCGGCGGTGTAGTCCTGGAAGCCCAGCGCGCTGACCACGTCATCGAGTTTCTGCAGCAGCGGAATGCCGGATTCGGTGTGCGTGCTGAACATGCCGAACATGGGGATCGGATTGCCGGTGAGCTGGAAGGCGATAAATACGGCGGGAATCGTGTAGGCCACGATCAATACGATGTACTGAGCCACCTGAGTGTAAGTGATCCCTTTCATGCCGCCGAACACTGCGTACAGGAACACGATCAGCGCGGCAAGCCAGATACCCCAGGTATTGCTGACTTCCAGAAAGCGCGAGAAGGCAACGCCCGCACCGGTCATCTGGCCGATAACGTAAGTGACCGAGGCAATGATCAGACACACGATGGCAACAAAGCGTGCGGTGTTGCTGTAAAAGCGGTCGCCGATAAAGTCCGGTACGGTGAACTTGCCGAACTTGCGCAGGTAAGGCGCCAACAGCATTGCCAGAATAACGAAGCCGCCGGTCCAGCCCATCAGGAAGGTAGAGTTGGCATAGCCGCCGGAGGCGAGCAGACCCGCCATGGAAATGAACGAAGCCGCGGACATCCAGTCAGCGGCCGTGGCCATCCCGTTGGTAATCGGATGAACGCCGCCCCCCGCAACGTAGAAGTCCTTGGTGGACCCCGCTCGCGCCCAGATCGCAATGCCGATATACAGGGCAAAGGAGGCGCCAACGAACAGTAGGTTGATTGCAAATTGGCTCATGCTGGCTTACTCCCCAAGGCCAAATTTTTGATCGAGCTTATTCATTCTCCAGGCGTAGAAGAAGATCAGCACGATGAAGGTAAGAATGGAGCCTTGCTGAGCAAACCAGAAGCCCAGGTCTGTTCCCCCCACTGGAATGCTCGCCAGAAGAGGGCGAAACAGGATCGCACACCCATAAGAGACGAAGGCCCATACCACCAGGCATCCGAAAATTAAGCGAACGTTGGCTTTCCAGTATTCAGCAGCATTGGATTTGTCGTCTGCCATTGTGTTGCTCTCCACTTGTGTTTTTAAGGTTTGGAAAGTTCACCAGGAGTAGCATTTGGCATGTCAGGGTAACCGCACGCCAAAAAACCACTTAGCTCTTAGTTATCGATTATTTTGGGTTTCCGCTTGGTTGAATGATCACTTTTAATATCAGGGAAAGTTTGCGCGTCCCCTATGTGATTTTCCTGAATCATACCGTGTTAATACTGGACAATAATAGCTAAAAAATAATCCCAGACTTTGGTATCACGAATCGTGCAAGCGTATGGAAGGTTTTAATCCTTCTGTAATAAAAGAGGTTTTTCGTTTTCCATAGGGTGGGCGACAGTCACTTGAACCATGGTCTAGGGTTTGGTTAAGCGATATTGTTTGCTACTTTGAATAAAGTGAGGAATATACATATATAAAGTCAATAAACCACGACTTTAGTCGTTAATCCAAACGTAGTGTCGACGTTGGCAGCATATCCCAAAGTATGGGTGGTCAAGGCTAACAAGCGAATTAGTGAGTCTTCTGGTTAAGCATTTCGTTTCTGCTTCATCTTGGCATAAGTTTTATTAAGCATGGTCAGTTGCCTGACATCGCCAGGCAGAGTGATTTTCCATTTAACAATAACAAGCGACCTAACGGATGTTTGCCCCATGGTTGATGTCGATCTGTCCCAGCTGCCGTTTACGTTGCTCGATGACGAAGGGCGCGACCATGTTCGCCGCAGCATGGACCTGGCCTATTTCGAGCGCGACAGCATCATCCTGGAAACGGGGGAAAAGGGGGAGCATGTATTTCTGGTGCACAAGGGCGACGTGGCTGAGATTGACCCCACGCTGCCCGCCGCCAGCGCCCGGCTGGGTCACTACACCGCCGGAGATCTGTTCGGGGCCATCAGCATCTTGAATGGCAAGAGCCGCTACCGCTTTCAGGCCGAACAGGAGTGCCTTTGCTACCTCTTGCCGCGTGCGCTGTTTCTCCAGCTGTGCCGTCAGTATCCGCCGTTCGAGCAGTTTTTCCGTCAATCGCTGGCGCACAAGGCGCGCTTGTTGACCGAAAAGCGTGCCGAGGGGGGCGTCACCATGGCGGGCTTCATGCTGGCAAGCGTGGGCGAGTGCATGCGTGAACCCCTGCTGATGGATGCCCAGGGCAGCATTGCCGACGCCGTCAGAAAGCTCAACGACAGCCACGCCGACAGCCTTCTGGTCGAAACCCGGGGCAAGCTTGGCATGGTTACCAAGACCGACCTGCTCAATGGCCTGGTGGTTGAAGGTTTTACTCAGGAAACGCCGGTCGATCAGGTCGCACACTTTTCCCTGGTCACGGTGACGCCTGTCCAATACCTCTTTGAGGCCCTGGTGCTGATGACTCGGCACAAGGTGACGCGCGTGGTGGTCATGGAGCAGGCCAGTTTGAAAGGTGTGGTCGAACTCACCGATGTGCTGAGCTACTTCTCCAGCCGAAGCTATGTGGTCAGCCTGCAGGTAGAGCAGGCCAATGACCTGGATACCCTGGCGGTTGCCAGCCAGCGCACGCCGGAGCTGGTTCGGGCGCTGATGGCACAAGGGGTCAAGCTGCGTTTTGCCATGGATCTGCTGGCCGCGCTCAATGGCCGCATCATGAACAAGGCGTGGGAGTTTACCGTCAATGAGACGCATCACTCGCACAGCTGCCTGATGGTGATGGGCAGCGAAGGGCGCGGCGAGCAGATTCTGAAAACCGATCAGGACAACGGGCTGATTCTTGACGATGACGCGCCGTGGCCTGATGTGTCAGGCGACATGCAGCGCCTCACGGATACGCTGATACGCCTGGGCTATCCGCCGTGCCCAGGCAACATCATGGTGTCCAACCCGCAGTGGGTGGCAAGCGTCAGCCAGTGGAAAAACAGTATCATCCAGTGGGCCAGCGTGCGTGATGGCGACAGCCTCATGAAGCTTGCCATCCTGCTGGACGCCCACGCCGTGGCGGGCAACCCGCGGCTGCTGGAAAGCGTCCGCGAAGCGCTGTTCGAGCACTGCGCCCGCGACGAGATACTGCTCTCCTACCTGGCCCGCACGGCGCTGCGCTTCTCTACGCCGCTCACCCTGTTTGGCTCGCTTAAAAAGCCTCAGCACGGCATCGATATCAAGAAGGGAGGCATTTTTCCCATCGTTCACGGCGTGCGCACCATGGCGCTTGAACGACGTATCGGCGTGACCTCGACGCTTGGCCGTCTGGAAGCGCTGGCCGATGACGGCCGCCTCGAGCGCCGTGTGGCCGACGACCTGGGTGAAGCACTTTCTCTTTTTACCGAACTGCGCCTCAAGCAGCAGTTGGGCAGCCAGGAGATCAACGATGCGCACTCCAATCGTGTCATCGTTCAGGAGCTTTCATCGCTTGAGCGCGATCTGCTGCGTGAATCGCTGCATATCGTGAAGGATTTCAAGCAGCATCTTTCCCACCGCTACCACCTAGAGTACTCATGAGCGGAATCGATAGATACGCCGCACTCCTGGGGCGCTCGCTGCGCCTGTTGTTCAAGCGCGAAAGGGATCGCCGCCGCTACGCCAACTCGCCCTATGCCTGGCTTTTTCAGCCCTACATGGGCGAGGAGCTCGTCGCTTTGGCCTGTCAGGTAACACCGGGGCCTGCGCCGGTGCTCAGCATCGCCGCGGTAGTGATGAATCAGCAGCACATTCAGTTGAGCCATGCATGGGTGGCGACCTTCGCCGACGCCGAGACCGCGTGTGGCAAGACCGTGCGCCGTCATCAAGAGCTTTATGATACCCAGACCACGTTACGCTTCAGCGCCCAGGCGCTGAAAGGGTTGGCGGAGTTCATCGGCAACCGACCATTGATCGGTTGGCAGCTGGAGCAGCAGCTGGCAATGCTCAACAGCGCCTTCAGAGTCCACCTGGGCTTCGGGCTGCCCAATGCTCAAGTGGATGTGGCGAGGCTGCATCAGCGCCAGCTACGCCGCCGGCATCCGCTGGTCGAGTCCTCCTGCCAGTTTCCCGAGGCACTGGCGTGCTGGCAGATTCCCACGATTGCCGCACGCGGGCTGCTTGGCAAGGCGGCCGCCAGCGCGCTTTTGTATATGCGCCTGCAGCGTGATATGGCCCAATCTGGTTAGTATCTTCCGCTTGAAGGGCGTGAGTTTGCCAGTTGGGTGAATGCAGGGAGTGTTGTTAGAATAGCCGCTGCTCCTTCTACCATTGGCAGTGCTTATACCATGCAACACATTGATCATTTTGACCCCGCCACGGCAACGGTTGCGCCAACGGCTGGCCCTGACAGCCAGCAGGACGCTGTTGATGCCAAACAAAAGCGTGAATTCAACAAGTTGCAAAAGCGGCTGCGGCGCGAAGTGGGTAACGCCATCATCGACTATCAGATGATCAATGAAGGCGACCGGGTCATGGTCTGCCTGTCCGGTGGTAAAGACAGCTACACGATGCTCGAGATTCTGCGCAATCTGCAGCGCAACGCGCCGGTGAATTTTTCCCTGGTAGCGGTCAACATGGATCAGAAACAGCCCGGTTTTCCCGAGCACGTGCTGCCGCGCTACCTGGACGCGCTGGGCGTGGAGTACCACATTCTGGAGCGCGATACCTACTCGGTGGTGAAAGAGAAGACCCCGGAAGGCAAGACCACCTGCGCGCTGTGTTCACGGTTACGGCGCGGCTCGCTCTACGGCTTTGCCGAAGAGATCGGCGCCAACAAGATTGCTCTTGGCCATCACCGCGAAGACATTCTGGAAACCATGTTCCTGAACATGTTCTTTGGCGGCACCCTGAAGGCAATGCCGCCCAAGCTGCTTTCCGACGACGGCAAGAACATCGTGATTCGCCCGCTGGCCTACTGCAAGGAAGCGGATATTGCCGAGTTTTCGCGGCTGATGGAGTTCCCGATCATCCCCTGCAACCTGTGTGGCTCGCAGCCCAACCTGCAGCGCCAGGTCGTCAAGGAGATGCTCGCCGAGTGGGACAAGAAACACCCAGGCCGCCTTGAAAGCATGTTCAAGGCGGTGACCAATGTCGCCCCTTCGCAGCTGGCCGACCGTGAGCTGTTTGACTTTGCAGGCCTTGAAGCCAAGCAGGCCGAGCTGATGAGTGGACGTATTCAGGCGTTTAACGTGAAGTGATCGTCTGATCGTCCTCTTCACTCAACGCCACAAGGCGTTGCATGTCGAGAATGTTGACCTCCCGGCCGGAAACGGCCACTACCTTCTGCTGCTGAAAACGGCTCAGAATGCGGCTGACCGTCTCGACGGCCAGCCCCAGATAGTTGCCGATATCCGCCCGCGCCATGGAGAGCCTGAAACTGTAGGGCGAGTAGCCGCGACGCCGAAAGCGCTCGGATAGCGTGAGTAAAAAGCTTGCCAGCCGCTGGTCGGCGGTCTTGCGCGAGAGTAGGCGCATCATGCGCCGGTCGTCGCGAAGCTCCTTGCTCATGCTGCGGTAGAGCTGGCCACGCAGCTCCGGCAACTCTTCTGAAAGCGTATCCAGCTGGTCGAACGGGATCTCGCAGATGGTCGTGGTTTCAAGCGCGATGACGCTGCCGGGGTAGTGCTCTTCGTCAATCCCGTCCAGGCCAACGAGCTCGCTGGGCAGAAAGAAGTTGGTCAACTGATCGTTGCCATTACCTTCGCTGGTGATCTGCTTCAGGCTACCCGAGCGCACCGCGTACACGCTGGTAAAACGATCACCCTGGCGAAACAGCGGCTCGCCTTTTTTCAACGGCGCCCGGCGGCGAATGATGGCATCGAACTGCCCCATGTCCTCCAGCTCCAGCGCGAGCGGCAGGCACAGCGAGCTCAGGCTGCAGGTCTGGCAGCGGGCTTCCTGAAGAAGCGATCGGCGTTGGCTTGCCGGTAGTGACATACATCTCTCCCTGTTCTTGTGCCCCAGTAAATATCAGTGCGTTCAGGGCGCTAGACAATGCGTGAATAGCGCGAACCCGACTGCCCAGGCAGATAGCCATCAAACGCCATGGCCAGATGGCGGATCAATAGCCGCCCCATGGGGGTGGTGCTTAGCGTATCACCCTGCCAGGTAATTAGCCCGTCCTGCTCGGCGGTGCGCAGTGTTGCCATTGCGCCGGCAAAATAGTCGGCCGCTTCAATGTTCCAGCGCTGGCTCACGGCGCCCAGATCAAGGTGCATATCGCACATCAACCGCTCGATGACGTCCGCTCGTATTAGATCATCCTTATTTAAACGCACCCCTTTTAGCGTGGCTAGTCGACCTTGATCCAAGGCGTCTTCATAGCTGCCGAGGCTTGACGGGTTCTGGGCATACACATCGTCGATGCGCGAGATGGCGGAAACCCCGAGGCCGATCAGATCGCACTGGGCGTGGCTCGAGTAACCCTGAAAGTTGCGCTGCAGAGTGCCGTTGGCCTGGGCAACCGCCAGACTGTCACCGGGTTTGGCGAAGTGATCCATGCCGATATGCACATAGCCCGCCGCCGTGAGCATCTCGATCGTGGTGCGCAGAATTGAAAGCTTCTCCTCGGCTCCTGGCAAATCGTCCTCCTTGATGCGCCGCTGGGGCTTGAAGCGTTCCGGCATATGCGCGTAGTTGAACACCGACAGGCGCGCCGGACTCAACTCGATCACCTGCGCCAGGGTGTCGGCGAAACTTCTTTCGGTCTGAAAGGGCAGGCCGTAGATAAGATCCAGGTTCAGCGAGCGAAAGCCCAGCCGGTGGGCTTCATCCATCAGCGTTTCGGTCAGCACACGGGGTTGATGACGATTGATCGCTTTCTGTACCTGTGGGCTCAAGTCCTGAACGCCCAGGCTCAAGCGGTTGAAGCCTAACGACTGCAGGTGACGCAGGGTAAAGACATCCGCCTCGCGCGGGTCGATTTCAATGGCGTAATCGCGGTCAGCATCGCTTGAAAGCCCGAACCGGGCGTCCAGGCGGTCGATCAGGTCGCCCATCTGTGAAAGCGAGAGAAAGGTTGGTGTACCGCCGCCCCAGTGCAGTTGCTTGACCGGGCGTGAGGTGTCCAGGTGGCGGGCCGTCAGCACCATTTCCCGGTCAAGTCGCGAAAGATAGGGCTCAGCCAGCGAGGTGTTCTTGGTGGCAATCTTGTTGCAGGCGCAGTAAAAGCAGATCTTGCGACAGAACGGCACGTGAACATACAGCGAGAGCGGGCGGCCGTACCGGTTGCTGCGCTCCAGCGCTTGAATGGTGTCATCCGCCGTGAAGCGTTCATGAAAGGCCAGCGCTGTGGGGTAAGAGGTATAGCGCGGGCCGCTCTTGTCGTAGCGGCGCAGCAGGGCGGCGTCCCAATGGGGAATCGGCTGGCTGGCACCCAGGGCAGATAGGGAGGCAACAGGGGCACGCACGGGCATGAGGAACGCCTCCGGTAGCTGATACGTTTAGAACTTGTTGCAAGACTAAACGAGCCGGTGCCCTGAAGTGTTGCGCTACATCAATGAATGGGGTGGGAGGGCGAATATGGTGGCGAATGTGAATGTGAATGTGAGTGTGAAGGCGTGGCGGGTGCTGAGTGCCCCTGGGAGTGTTCGCCCGAGTGAGCGTTCAGCGTCCACAGCTGCCATAGCGCAAAGGCGATGATTATCAGTGCCGCCAGGGTACGCGTGGCTGGATGGCGAATCAGGCCACCCAGCTTGCGGGCCGCAAGCCCGGTGGCCAGAAGCGCTGGCAGCGTGCCGAGGCCAAAGGCGCCCATCAGTAGTGCCCCTTGAAGCGGTTCGGCAATCGCCAGGCTCCAGGCCAGCATGGCGTAGACCAGGCCGCAGGGCAGCCAGCCCCAGATAGCCCCCAATGCAAACGCCTGGGGCAGGTGAACCACCGGCATCAGCCGCCGACCGACCGGCTCTAGGTAGCGCCACAGGCGCTTGCCCAGGGCTTCAATGCCCAATAGTCCCTTCCACCAGTTGGCGATATACAGCGCCATGAGAATCAGCATCACTGCCGCCAGGCCCTGCAGTATCTGGCGGGCGAGCGGGGCCAGCGATATCAGCGTGCCCAGCGCGGCCACCAGGGCGCCTGCTGCCATATAGCTTGCAATACGCCCCAGGTTATAGCCAAGCAGCAGGCCCGCCATGCGCCCGGGGCGGCGCATGCTGGGCGGCACGGCAAAGCTCAGCGCGCTCATGATGCCGCCGCACATGCCGATGCAATGAGCGCCCCCCAAAAGACCAAACACAAAGGCGGCCATCAGCGGCGGAAGATCAAGCCCGGTTGGGTTCATAGGCTACCTGTGGGAAAAGTGGGGCGGCCCAGCCGCCGCTGCGTGTTGGCGATCACCATCAGCGCACTGACGGCACTGCCCATCACGGCACCCAAGGGGGAAAGCTGGCCCAGTGCGGCCAGAAGTACCAGCACAAGCGTCATTCCAAGCGCAATGTAGCGGTTTTGTTGCACGCAGCGCTGGGTAAAGCGCGCCATCGCCACGGCTTCATCGAGGCGCCCTGCGCGAGGGCTAAGCAGCGAGACATCCGGAGGCGCGGTGATAGGTGCAGCACGCGCCAGTGTAAGCAGCGCGTGGGGGCGGGTAACCCATACCCCGCGCCTGCCAAGCTGCTTGAACCCGGCCACCAGGGCCAGCGGCGTGGCCAGAGCCAGGGCAAACGGGCTGCCCGCCATCAGCATGGCAACGGGCGCATCGATGGCCTGGGGGGCGTCCCATGAAAGCCCTGCAATGACGGCCGTTGATATCAGCAACCCCAGCACCCAGGCGTGCATGTAAGGCGCACTTGTCGCGCCCAGGTGCCGCGCGCGCCAGTTGGCCTGAAGATGGCGGTTGATGCAGGCCGCGCGCGCCTGGTCGGCGGCGCGAGATACCTTGATGACCAGCGGGTTCTCCAGGTTGAGTGCACCGCACAGCGCCTCATCGCCCGCCCGGCAAGCGGCCGGCAGCGGCTCACCGGTCAGGCGCGAGGTATCCAGGCTGGATTCGCCCCGAATGATGGTGCCGTCAGCGGGCAGGCGCTGGCCGGGCGCCACCTTGATGCAATCGCCGACTAGCAGCGCGGCGACGGGTATCAGGCGCTCGCGAGCTTCATCCGCGCCTTCGAGCCGCGTGGCAAAGGCGGGCAGCGCCCGCTGTCCGGCGGCGTTTACAGTGTTGCGAAGCGCAACGTAGCGTCCAAGCAGTAAGAGCGCCACCAGCAGGGCGATAGCGCCTGCGTAATGCCCGCTGCCGTGCAGAATCACATAGCCCTCGGCCAGGTAGGCGCTTGTCAGTGCCAGGCTGACGGGCACCATCAGGCCCAGTTGGCGGCGCTTTAGATCGCCAAGCGCCTGGAAAAAGAAGGGCGCGGCGGCGAGCATTGACGCGCTGGCCAGCGCCAAGGTCAGCCCGGCAAGAAGCGTTGAGCCGCCACTCCCAGGCCCGTCCAAAAGCGGATAAAGCGCCAGCGCTGCGATGCCCGCAAGGCTCGCTGTCGCCACGGTCAGCCGCCTGGCCGTCTGGCGCATGCATGCTTCAAGGCGTGCCTGGGCGGGGACTGGCATATAGGGCAGAGCGCTATAGCCGATGGCGGCAAGCTCCCCCATCAATGTCGACGGTTGGAGCGTTTCGGGGTGCCAGCTGACCACAAGGCGGTGGTGGGCCAGATCCACGGCGCTGGCAGCAATGCCGGGAAGCGCGTTCAAGCGGTGCTCGATAAGCCAGGCGCAGGCGTTGCAGGTAATCCCCTCGACGGCCAGCGTCGCACTTGCCTTGCCGGTTGCCGGTTCGAGGCTGACCCAGTGCTGGTATTCGGGCAGATCAAAGTGCGTCCAGAGATTGCGCTTCACAGCTTGCGTGGCGGGCTTTTCGGGCGGTTCGGTGCGCTGTCGGTAGTAGTGCTCGAGCCCGCCCTGCACGATGGCATTGGCCACGGCTTCGCACCCCGGGCAGCACACCGGGTAAGACACGCTATCCAGCGTAATCTGCCAGGGGGCACCGGCAGGCACGGCGCTTTTGCAATGATAGCAGGCGGCAGGTGTCGTCATGCCCTGGCTATCCACTCTTGAGATAACCGGCGCATCAGCGTTTTCTCAGCCAAACGGATGTCCTTCAGGCCAAGGCCCGGTGCAGTAGGGTGAATCGAAAGCCCGTATTTAACGGTTTGAAAAGGTTAGCAGGATCGCAGCCTAAGGGGCGAATTTAACGCGCAGGAGACGCCGAAAACCGCCAAAATGCGACCCACTACCCCAAAGGAGATCAAACAGTGACTCAGCATGCCTATGCAGACTACACGCCGGTTTTGCCAGATGCGCTGGCCGCAGCGCTAGAGGAGTCTGCTGCGCCGCGCCTGCGGGTAGAAGGCCTGGGGCCTCTGGCGGTGGTAGGGCAGCCGCGCCATGGGCGAATTTTATGGGCTCACGGCGCTGGCGCCGGGCATCAATCGGCATTCATGCAGCAGATCATCAGAGCGCTTGCCGAGCACGGCATTCAGGTGCTGGCGATCGACTTTCCCTACATGCAGCAGATGCTGGAGCAGGGAAAGCGCCGCCCGCCGCCCCGCGTCGAACGCACGCTTGAGCACTTCGTCGCCTGGTACCGTTTGCTTGAACCCATGAGTAGCCAGCCGCTCTGGGGGGGGGGCAAATCCATGGGTGGGCGTATTGCCACGCTGTTTGCCAGTGGGGTGCACCGCGGTGAGATAGAAGACGCCAACTGCCCCGGTGTAGTGGTTGCCGGCTACCCGTTTCACCCGCCCAAGAAGCCGGAGGCGCTGCGCCTGGGCCACTGGAGTGATATTCACTGCCCGCTGCTGGTGCTTCAAGGCGAGCGCGACCCGTTTGGCACTCGGGAAGAGGTGGAAGGTTACCCGCTTGCCCCGCAAACGCGCCTTGCCTGGCTTGCCGATGGCGACCATGACTTCAAGCCGCGAAAGGCGTCAGGGGTGAAACATGAGTTTTTGATTGACGAAGCGGCCCTACTTGCGGCATCCTTCGTCCGCGCTCATGGAACGCCTTCGGCAGGGTGAGCAACGCGCTGGTTTAAATCATAAAGTTTAAACATAACGTGTTGACATCCCGGTAGGCTTCTGTAGAATGCAGCGCCACGTGACCAGCGGGTGGTTAGCTCAGTTGGGAGAGCACCAGCCTTACAAGCTGGGGGTCACTGGTTCGAACCCAGTACCACCCACCATCGCAAGATGGCCTGGAAATGTGAAGCAGTATCAAAGTAGCATCAGCATGATGTAACAGCGGACCGGTAGTTCAGTTGGTTAGAATGCCGGCCTGTCACGCCGGAGGTCGCGAGTTCGAGTCTCGTCCGGTCCGCCATCATCACGCCCACCTACTTTAAAGCAGTTATCGCTATTCGGACCGGTAGTTCAGTTGGTTAGAATGCCGGCCTGTCACGCCGGAGGTCGCGAGTTCGAGTCTCGTCCGGTCCGCCACGATAACTTGCTGATTGGTTGATGAAAATCGGTTGATTAAACATCAACACCCCGGGTGGTTAGCTCAGTTGGGAGAGCACCAGCCTTACAAGCTGGGGGTCACTGGTTCGAACCCAGTACCACCCACCATTTAAAGTCCTTTTAAATGGTTGTAATAGTGTTAGAAAGTGCCTTATTAGTGGACCGGTAGTTCAGTTGGTTAGAATGCCGGCCTGTCACGCCGGAGGTCGCGAGTTCGAGTCTCGTCCGGTCCGCCATTAAGCACTAGTATCAAGTACTCGTTTTCAAGTAATTATCTTGAAAACTATCGGTTGATACCGAACAAATTCCAAAACCCCGGATCCTTGATCCGGGGTTTTTTGTGTGCGCTCGTAACACCTGTCAGGCGATCGCGCTGACACCCGCCTTGGCGATCTGCACATCCTGTTCGGGCTTCACGCCGGAAATACCGACCGAGCCGATCACCTGGCCATCCACGATGACCGGCACGCCGCCGGAAAGAAGACCCTGTAGAGGGGCGGTCACAAATGCCGTGCGCCCGCCGTTGATCATCTCTTCGAACACCTGGGTCTCCTTGCGGCCCAGCGCTGCATTGCGCGCCTTGTGAGTGGCCACTTCGGCGCTGAAGGGCGCAGCGCCATCCAGGCGGCGCAGCGCCAGCAGGTGGCCGCCATCGTCGGCCACGGCAATGGTCACCGGCCAGGCGTTGCTGTCGGCCTCTTTCTGCGCGGCATCCAGTATCTTGTTGATATCGGTCAGGGCAAGAATCGCTTTGGTTTGCATATCGGTTTCCTGTGGTTGGACAAAGTGTTGTTTCAGGGGGTTAAAGCCGCGCCCGCCGGGCAGGCGCGGAGCGTTGTCAGCCAAGCGCGGCCTCCACGACTTCTATCCAGTGGCGCACCGGCGTGCGGTTGGCACCGGCCAAGTGCGTCTGGCAGCCAATGTTGGCGGTCACGATAAGCTCAGGATTGCCCGCTTCCAGGGCATTGAGCTTGTTATCGCGCAGCTGGGTGGCAAGCGCTGGCTGGGTGATCGAGTAGGTACCCGCCGAGCCGCAGCACAGGTGGGCATCCTGCACCGGCGTCAGCGCAAAGCCGAGCTTGGTAAGCACGCCTTCGACCGCGCCGTTGAGCTTCTGGGCGTGCTGCAGCGTACACGGGCAGTGAAAGGCGAGCCGCTGTGGTTCGGCTACCTTGAGCGACTCCAGAGGCTCGTCGCGCAGTATCTCGACAATATCCTTGGCCAGCATGCTGACCCGCTTGGCCTTTTCAGCGTAGGCCGGGTCATCCTTGAGCATGTAGCCATACTCCTTGATGAAGGCCCCACAGCCGCTGGCGGTCTGCACGATGGCTTCGACGCCCTGCTCGATATGCGGCCACCAGGCATCGATATTGGCGCGCATGCGAGCGCGGCCGTCATCCTGGGCGTTGAGGTGAAAATCGATCGCCCCGCAGCAGCCGGCCTCGCTCACCGGGCTCAGGCTGATACCCAGGCGGTCGAGCAGGCGCGCCGTGGCCGCGTTGGTGTTGGGCGAAAGGCCGGGCTGGACGCAGCCTTCCAGAATCAGCATGCGGCGGGCGTGCCGGGTGGCGGGGCGCTTGCCGGCATCCACCGGGGCGGCGGGCATCTTGTTGCGCAGCTTGGCAGGTACCAGCGGCTTGAAGGTCTGGCCCAGCGTGAGCAGCGCCTTGAAGCGCTTGGGCTCGACCATCATCTTGCGCAGCGCATAGCGCTGGGCGCGGTCTGCCGGTGGTCGCGGTACGCGGCGCTCGATCTCCGCCCGGCCGATGTTGAGAAGTTTGTGATACTCGACGCCGGACGGGCAGGTGGTTTCACAGTTCTGACAGGTCAGGCAGCGGTCCAGGTGCAGCCTCGTCTCTTCGGTGACCTGGTCGTCATCGTCACGGCTCTCCAGCAGCTCCTTCATCAGGTAGATGCGCCCGCGCGGGCCGTCGCGCTCATCGCCCAGCAGCTGATAGGTGGGGCAGGTGGCGTTACAGAACCCGCAGTGCACGCAGGTGCGCAGAATGCGCTCGGCTTCCTGAATATGCGGCTTTTGACGATCGGCCTCGGTGAAATGCGTTTGCATATCAGCTCTCCTGATTAAAACGCCGCGTAAAGACGACCGGGATTGAAAATACCGTGGGCATCCAGCTGAGTTTTCAGATTGCGGTGATACTTCTCCACCACGGCGTTAAGCGCCGTAAAAGGTTCGGCCGCGCCGCCCTGGGCCTCGGGGGTGTAGCAGGTGGCATGCCCGCCGGCCGCCTGACAGGCATCGCGCAGGGTCTTGGCATCCAGCGCCGCCTTTACCCAGCGCTGGCAGCCAGCCCAGTCGTAGAAGATATCGGTCTCGGCTATATCCAGCGAAAGCGGCGGCGTATGGGGCGGCAGCGACAGGCGCCACAGCGCCTGGCCTTCGGTCAGGGTGAAGAAATCGAGCGTATGATCGCGCAGCGCCGTCCAGAACTCGGCGTCCAGCGCCTCGCCGCCCAGACGTTCACGGGTGGCCTTCACCGAGCTTTCACCGCCTTCAAGGCGAATGAAAAGCTCGCCGGCATGCCAGGCCGCCGCGGTAATAGGCAGTGGCTGGCGGCCCAGTTCGGCAAGCTTGCCCAAGGCATCATCAACGCCCATGGAAAGGCGCAGACAGTGGCTGGCGGTGGGAATGGGCAGCACCTTGAAGGAGATATCTGCAAGCACGCCAAGCGTGCCTTGGGCACCGGCCATCAGCCGGGAAAGATCGTACCCCGCCACGTTTTTCATGACTTCGCCACCAAAGCGCAGCAGCTTGCCTTCCTGGGTGATGACCCGCGTGCCCAGCACGAAATCCCGCGCCGCGCCCGCCCAGGGGCGGCGCGGGCCGGAAAGCCCGGTGGCGACCGCGCCACCGATGGTGCTCTGTTCGCCAAACACCGGCGGCTCGAAAGGAAGCATCTGGTGATGCTCGAAAAGCGCGCTTTGCAGGGCATCAAGACGCGTACCGGCGCGCACGGTGACCACCAGTTCTACCGGGTCGTAGGAGACGATACCGCTGTGCGCCGCCAGGCAAAGCGCCTGACCTTCGACCGGGCGGCCATAGAAGGCGCGGGTGTCGCCCCCGACAATGCGTAGCGGCGTGCGCGTTTCATAGGCTGTGCGTACCTGGTCACACAGGGTGTCGGCGATATCGCGGTCGGCGGAGTGAATCGCTAAATCGGTCATGGGGTGTCCTTGTGCCATCAAAAGCGCGGAAGCTCCGGGTGTGGCAATTCGTTGTTATGCACGTGCATGGCGCCAAATTCCGCACAGCGCGCAAGCGTGGGAATATTCTTGCCCGGGTTCAGCAGGCGCTTCTCGTCGAAGGCGGCTTTCAACGCGTGAAACACGCTGATCTCATCGGCCTGGAACTGGCTGCACATCTGATTGATCTTTTCACGCCCCACGCCGTGTTCGCCGGTGATCGAACCGCCGGCGGCTACGCACAGCTCCAGAATCTTGCCGCCCACGTCTTCGGCAAGCGCAAGCTCGCCCTCTTTGTTGGCATCGAACAGTATCAAGGGGTGCATGTTGCCGTCGCCGGCGTGAAACACGTTGGCCACCGCCAGGCCGCTCTGCTCGGAAAGCGCGGCAATGCCCTTGAGCACGCGGGGCAGCTCGCGGCGCGGGATGGTGCCGTCCATGCAGTAGTAGTCCGGCGACATGCGGCCCACCGCCGGGAAGGCGTTCTTGCGCCCGGCCCAGAATTTCGCCCGCTCGAGCTCGTCGCGAGCCTGCTGGATCTGGGTGGCCCCGGCTTTCTCGAGTACCCGGCGCACCGTTTCGCAGTCGTCGTCGACGTCGGCCTCCACGCCGTCGAGCTCGCACAGCAGGATGGCTTCGGCGTCCAGCGGGTAGCCCGCGCGAACGAAATCCTCCGCGGCCTTGATGGCAAGCCTGTCCATCATCTCGAGCCCGCCTGGAATGATGCCTGCCGCGATGATGTCGCCCACCGCACGGCCCGCTTTCTCGACATCGTCAAAGCTTGCCATCAACACCTTGGCGGTTTCGGGTTTGGGCAGCAGCTTGACGGTGATTTCGGTCACCACCCCCAGCATGCCTTCCGAGCCGTTCATCAGCGCAAGAAGATCAAACCCCGGGGCGTCGAGGGATTCGGCGCCGAGCGTCATGCGTTCGCCTTCGATGGTCAGTACATCCACGCGCAGCACGTTATGTACGGTCAGACCGTACTTCAAGCAGTGCACGCCGCCGGCGTTCTCCGCCACGTTACCGCCAATGGAGCAGGCAATCTGGGAGGAGGGGTCCGGCGCGTAGTAAAGCCCGTAAGGGGCGGCCGCCTCGGAAATGGCCAGGTTGCGCACCCCGGGCTGCACGCGGGCAAGGCGGGCGTCGGGGTCGACGCTGACGATCTTGTTGAAGCGCGACATTACCAGAAGCACACCCTGCTCGAGCGGCAGCGCGCCCCCGGAAAGCCCGGTGCCCGCGCCGCGGGTCACCACCGGAACGTCCAGCGCATGGCAGCGCTTGAGCAGCATTTCCACCTGGTCAAGGCTTTCCGGCAGGGCCACCAGCATGGGCAGAACGCGGTAGGCGGCCAGGCCGTCACACTCGAACGGGCGCAGATCTTCCTCGCGGTGAAGCAGGGTCATGCTGGGCACGGCCTGCTGCAGGTCCGTCAGGACCTCGTGCTTGTCGCGGCGTACCAGCTCACCATCAAGGCGCTCATCAAAGAGGATATTCATCACGACATCCCAGTTTTTATCGTTGAAAGTAACCGCACGGTCGGTAGGGCAATAGCGTCAATCTGAGCTTTTTTTGTGTGCCTGTCCAGACTGTGGTGCAATGGTCAGACCAGTAATTGGTCGACGATAGCGAAGCATCGCGATTGCCGCAGCGCTGCGCTGGCAGCCGCTGCCACAGGTCTTACCACTGCCTGCTTTCAAGGTGCAAGACGAGCCGGTGGTTCGAGAGGAGAGAGCATGACGCTTTCAAACGAGAAGCGAGTGGCCGGACGGCGCACGCCGGAAAACGTGGCGGCGCGGCTCGAGCAGCTGATTCTGGATGGCGTGTTCCGCCCGGGCCAGCTGCTGCCTTCAGAGCGCAGGCTGTGCGAGCGGCTCAAGGTGTCGCGCGCCTCGTTGCGCGAGGGCCTGCGGATTCTGCGCAGCAAGCAGATCATCGATACCCGCCAGGGCCACGGCTCCACGGTGGCGTCGCTTCTGCCCATGCACCAGCACAGCCCGCTGATGCACCTGTTCAACGACCATCCGCGCACGCTGTTCGATCTTCTGGAAGTGCGCGCGCTGCTGGAGGGCGAGTCGGCGTTTCTGGCGGCCCGGCGGGGCACGTCGATGGACCGCGTGCTGATCACCCGGCGCTACCGCGAGATGGCCGACTACGCCGAGCAGGCAGAGCCCATCGAGGTGGAACGGCTGGCGCGACTGGACCACGCCTTTCATCTGGCGATTTCCCAGGCTTCGCACAATCCGGTACTGGTACACACGCTGCAAAGTTTGACCGACCTGTTGCTGAGTTCGGTGTTTGCCTCGGTCAAGCACCTTTATCACCGCGAAGGCCCCAGAGAGATGATCAACCGCCAGCACGCCCGGCTGCACGATGCCGTGGTGGCGGGCGATGCCGAACAGGCAAAGCGGGTGGCGCTCGAGCACCTCACCAGTATCAGCGAGCTGTTGCGCGAACTTGAAGCCGAAAGCGAGCGCCTGGAGCGCTCGGCCATGCGCATCGAGTCCTGGTAGCGCCTTACCCGTTGACCGCCTCAAGAGGCCCGTCATCGTCGATCACACCGGCCAGGGTGGCTACCTCCAGCTTGTTGCACAGGTGGTCGCGCAGAATCTGGCCAAGCAACTGGCTGTCGCGCGCTTCCAGGGCGTTGATCATGTTTTCATGATCCTTGACTGCGCGATCCCAGAACGCCTGGGTCATCTTCTTGGAGTAGCGCACGCGCTTTACGCGCTGGCTGAGGTTGCTGTACATCTCCTGAAGTACCTCATTTTGCGACGCCGCCAGAATGCTTTCATGAATCTGTCGGTTGAGTTCGAAGTACGTCTTCAGATCCTGCTGGCGGTAGTGCTCGAGCATACTGTTGTGCAGCCGGCGAATGGCGGCGATTTCCGCATCGCTGATATGCTGGCAGGCAAGCTCGCCGGATAACCCTTCCAGCGCGGCCATCAGGTCGTAGGTGTCCTTGACCTTCTTGAACGTCAAGCGCACCACGCGTGCGCCGCGGTTGGGCAACAGCTCGATCAGCCCTTCGGTGGCCAGCACCTTCAACGCTTCGCGCAGGGGGGTACGCGATACGCCGAATTTTTCGCACAGCTGCTTTTCGGAAATGCGCTCGCCCGGCGCCAGTTCGCCATGCTCGATCAGATCACCGATGCGATCGGCCACTTCTCGATACAGGTTGCGCTGAAGTATCTTGGTCATTTGCTCATCCTTCTGGGTCGTCCACCTGGCGATCCTACCAAGCTGTCCGCTCTGCTAAAGGGATTTAGGCGCCTACCCGCTTGGTATAGTGGCGAGTCTGCGTATGATCTGCAAAAGTAATTATGAATTCAATATTAACAAGGTTATTAAAAACCTCAGCCGTGATATTGAAATTTTCTCCTCAAGCTAGGGGAAATTAGCAGTTAACAACGATAACAAGGAGCAGACAATGGCCGGTAACGTATATCACGCGAAGGTAGCGCTGACGCGCGCCCAGGCAAAGGCAATGCTGGAGGGGGCGGTTGCCCAGGCGCGCAAGGCGGATCTACCCCCTCTGACCATCGTGGTGCTGGATGGCGGAGGCCACCTGATCGCCGCCGAGCGCGAAGACGGCTGCGCCCCGCTGCGCTTTCCCGTCGCCCAAGGCAAGGCCTTTGCCGCGCTCGGCATCGGCGTGGCAAGCGGAGTAATCGGGGAGCGTAACAGCGAGCGGCCGGCCTTTCTGGCAAGCGTGGCGGCGGCCTCTCAGGGCCATTTCGTGGCGGTGGCCGGCGGTGTTCCCATTCTGGATCAATCGGGGTATGTGATTGGCGCAGTAGGGGTAAGCGGGGCGTCGTCCGGCGAAGATGAGCAGACGGCCATTGCCGGTATCGACGCCGCCGGGCTTGCCTGGGGGCTTGAGCCCGCGCCGGATAAGTAAAGTCTCGGGTTTTGTTTGAACCACAGGCGCCTTGAACAGGGCGCTTTTTTTGTGCCTGCAGGTTTTTTTGCGCCGCTGACCGGACGGAGTGCTTATAAATCAACCCGGTGTAACGCGCAGAATTCTCACGATACGAAAGTTTAATACCTAATTTTGAATTTTGAATTCAAATTGAATGAGCGAGTTGACAGGAGTGTCGCTCACGCGACAGGGATGTGGCCGCTTGCAAAGCTACCGGCAAGCGCTGAGCAGGAACCGCCGGGCACAAGGCCCGCGTGGTGACGTAGCCAACAACAACAAGTGTTCACCTGGAGTGCTCCATGAAATTTCTCAAGACCACGCTTGCAAGCGTTATCGTGGCGGCTGGCCTGCAGGCCGCCGCCGCGAACGCCGCCACCGAAGTTCGTCTGGGCCACGTCGGCGGCCCGGGCTCGCTGTTCGAGATCACCGCCAACCGCTTTGCCGAGCTTGCCAATGAACGCCTTGAAGGCGTGGCCGAGGTGAACGTGTACGGCAATAGCCAGCTGGGCAGCGATGAGTCGATGATGCGCAGGCTTCGCCTGGGGTCGCTGGACCTTTCCATTCCATCCACGGTAATGAGCTCGGAATCCCCGGAGTTTGCGCTGTTCGAGATGCCCTACCTGATCAAGGATCGTGAGCACATGAAGCGCGTGCGCGATGAGGTGGTGCGCGGGCCGCTTTACGAGGCTGCCGAAGCGCGTGGCTTCAAAATCATCGGTGTCTGGGAGAACGGGTTTCGACAGATTACCAACAACGTAAGGCCGATCGTCGTGCCGGGGGATCTCGAGGGCATCAAGCTGCGTACGCCAAGCGGTGTCTGGCGCATCGAGATGTTCAGAAGCTACGGTGCGGCCCCTTCGCCCATGTCGCTTTCCGAGGTGTTCGTGGCGCTGCAGACCGGGGCCATGGACGGGCAGGAAAACCCGCTGATTCAAACCTACTCCTCGCGTTTTCAGGAAGTGCAGGATTATCTCTCCATGTCCAACCACGTCTATACCCCGGCGTACCTGACGGCAGGCGCCAGCTGGAATCGCCTGCCCGAGGAAATCCGCGAGGTACTCGAGGAGGTGGCCCTTGAAATGGAGGACTTTGCGCTGGAAGAGGGGCTGCGCCTGGACGAGGAGACGCTGGTGAAGATGGAGGAGGGCGGTATGCAGGTCAACGAGGTGGATTTCGATGCCTTCGTGGAAGCCTCTCAGACCATCTACGCCAAGTTTGCCGATGATGTCGAGGGTGGTCAGGAACTGATCGATTCCGTGGCCGCGCTTCGCGAGTAGGCCAAGCCGCCGTTTCCTGGAGGCGGGCTGGCCTGCGTGCCGGGCCGCCTCACCGTTCTGGAGGTTTCAATGAGTGCTTTTAGCAAGTTCAGGAACGCCTACTTCTCGTTTCTCGAAGCGATAGTCGTGGTGCTGGTGATTGCACTGGCAGGCGTTGTGACCATCGGGTTCGTGACCCGCTATCTGGGTTTTCCGCTGAGCTGGTACGACGAGCTGGCCGCGGTACTGCTGGCCTGGGTGACCTACTACGGCACGGCGCTGGCCGCGGCACGGGGCGCGCATATCACCTGCCCAAGCGTGCTCAACATGTGCCCACCGGCCATTCGGGTGCCGGTCGCGCTGCTGGCAGAGGCCATTACCATCGGCTTTTTCGTGTTTCTGGGTCTGGCCAGCTACCAGGTGATGCTGATTCTGGAAGGCGTCAACATGGTCAGCCTGCCGGCGATCTCCATGCAGCTTACCCAGTCGGCCATTCCGGTGGCGTCTGTACTGTTCATCATCGCTGAACTGCTGCGTCTGCCCGAGGTGCTGAAAAGTGCGCGGGGCAAAGGGTTCATCGATCACGAGCTGGAAGAAGCCGGGATCGATGCCGAAGAAGTTGAAGCCGTCAGCACCCATCAGCGAGGGTAGGTAACCAGCATGACCATACTGTATATATTTCTCGCACTGATCGTGCTGATTCTGATCAACGTGCCGGTCGCCGTGGCGCTTGCGCTGGTAGGCACGATTGCCACCTTCATGACCTACGGCAGCATGGCGATGCCGACAGTGGGCATGACCATGTTCGAAGGGGCGACCAACTTTCCCCTGATCGCCATTCCGCTGTTCATTCTGGCCGGCGCCATCATGAACGCCTCGAGCATCTCCCGGCGCCTGATCGATCTGGCCATGGCCATGGTCGGGTTCATCAAGGGTGGGCTTTCCATGGTGACCATCGGCGCTTCGGTGTTCTTCGCCGAAATCTCCGGGTCGTCGGTGGCGGGCGTGTCGGCGATCGGGAGCATCCTGATTCCGGCCATGCGCAAGAAGGGCTACTCGAAAGAGTTTGCCGCTTCCATCTCTTCCTCCGCGGCGAGCCTTGCAATCATCCTGCCCCCTTCGATTCCCATGATCCTGTACGCGGTGATGTCCGGCGAGTCCGTGGTACAGATGTTTGTGGCGGGCATTTTCCCCGGCCTGTTAGGCGCCATGGGGCTTGCCGCCATGTGCTACTACCTGGCCAGGAAATACAACTTTCCCTCTGAGGGACGTTTTCAGGTCTCCGTGCTGTGGACGGCGCTCAAGGAGGCGGTCTGGGCGCTGTTGATTCCGGTGATCATTCTGGGCGGTATCTTCGGCGGCTTCGTCACGGCGACTGAAGGGGCGGCCCTTGCAGTGTGCGTGGCGATCTTCATCAGCGCCGTGGTGTATCGCGAGTTCACGATCAAGAACTTCCTCGACTCCTGCAAGAGCGCCGGGGTGCAGACGGCGGTGGTCATGCTCCTGGTGGCGGCTTCGGCGGTGGTGGGCAGTTACCTGACCGAAACCCGCGTGCCACAGGAAATCGCCATGCAGATCAGCGAACTGACGGACAACAAGTACGTCATTCTGGCGCTCTTGAACATCATCTTCCTGATTCTGGGGATTTTCCTGCACTCGGCGGCGGCGATCATTCTGGTAGTGCCCATCGTACTGCCGCTGGTGCTGGAAGTGGGCATCGACCCGCTGCACTTTGGCCTGATCGTGACCCTGAACCTGGCGATCGGTCAGCAGACCCCGCCGGTGGCGAGCGTGCTGATTGCCGCGTGTTCGATTGCCAAATCGGATATCTGGGCAACGTCCAGGACCAACCTGTGGTTCATCGCGGTGCTGTTCACGATCCTGATGATCAATACCTATATTCCCGCCTTCGCGCTGGCACTGGTCAACTTCATCTACGGCTGAGGGAGTCATTCATGAGCGATTCACCTGATTCATCGCCGACCGAAAGTGTGACGTTCAACGTTCGTGACGGCGTTGCCTGGCTGGGGTTCAACCGCCCGCAAAGCCGCAATGCCATGACCTGGGAGATGTACAGCGCCCTGGAGCACTACTGCGATGTGCTGGCCGATGACGACGACGTTCACGCGCTGGTGCTGCACGGGGTGGGCGGCGAGGCGTTCGTGGCGGGTACCGATATCACCCAGTTTGCCGGCTTCTCGAAGCCTGAGGATGCGATTGGCTACGAGCGGCGCATCGATCAGGTGGTGGGCAAGCTCGAGCGCTTTCCCAAACCGACGCTTGCCTTGATCGAGGGCGCCTGCGTGGGCGGCGGCGCAGCAATCGCCCTGGTATGCGACTTTCGCTACGCCACTTCCAGCATGAAGTTCGGCGTGCCCATTGCCAAGACGCTGGGCAATACGCTGTCGATCAGCAACGTATCGCGTCTGATCGATATGCTGGGGGTGGCCCGTACCAAGGAAGTGCTGATGATGGCGCGGCTGGTGAATGGCGAGGAGGCGCATGCCGCCGGGCTTGTGAACGGGCTGTTTGATGCCGCCACCATCCATGACGACGTTGCCATGCTCGCGGCAGATTTTGCCAAGCGCGCGCCGCTGACGCTCCAGGCCAGCAAGGCGCTGATCAACCGGGCGCTTGAGCAGCGCCGCCTTGATGCGGGGGCAAGCGACGACTGGATAACCACCTGCTACATGAGCCGCGATTTTGCCGCCGCCGTGGATAAATTCGTCAACAAGACCGCGTTTGCGTGGACGGGCCGTTAATCACAAGGAGGAGAGCGCATGCTTCCCTTACACAATATCAAGATACTCGACGTCTCCCAGATCATGGCCGGGCCCTACTGCACCATGGTGCTGGCCGACATGGGCGCTGAAGTGATCAAGGTGGAAAAGCTCAACGGCGGCGATGACAGCCGCCAGATGGGGCCTTACGTCAACGGCGAGTCCACCTGCTTTTCCCAGATCAACCGTAATAAAAAGAGCATTTCACTCAACCTGAAGGATGAGCGGGCGCGGCAGATCTTCTACCGCCTGGCGGGTGATGCAGACGTGATCGTCGAGAATTACCGCCCCGGCGTCACGAAGTCGCTGGCCATCGATTACGCCACCATCAAGGCCATCAACCCCGGTATCGTGTACTGCTCCATTTCGGGTTACGGCCAGACCGGCCCTTACAGCCACAAGGGTGGGTTCGACCTGGTCGCCCAGGGCATGACCGGGCTGATGTCGATGACCGGAGAACCGGGCCGGCGTCCGCTGAAAACCGGTATCGCGGTTTACGATATCGGCGCGGGTATCACTGCGGTGTACTCCATACTCGCCGCGCATATCCACAAGATGGCCACCGGCGAGGGCCAGCATATCGATATCGCGATTACCGAGTGCGGCCTGCCCTGGTTTACCTGGGAAGCAGCGGCCTACTTCGCCGAAGGCACCGTGCCGGCCCCGACGGGCTGGCGCCACCGCGTATCGGCGCCGTACCAGGCGGTCAAGGCAAGCGACGGCTACTTGATGCTGGGCTGTGCCAACCAGCGCACCTGGGAGCGGTTCTGCCAGGATGTATTGAAGCTTGAAGCGCTGATGGACGACCCGCGCTTTCTCACCAATCACGACCGCGGCCAGCACGTGGATGAGCTGGAGGCGCTGCTCGAGGAGCTGATGGCCGAGCAGAGTGTGGATGAATGGCTGACACTTTGCGACAGCGCCGGCGTGCCGGCCGGCCCGATCAACAACTTCGCCGAGGCGATGGCCGATGAACATTACCTGGCCCGCGGCATGGTGGAAGAGATGGAGCATCCGGTGATCGGCAAGATGAAAACCATCGGCTTTCCCAGCAAGTTCTCGCTTACTCCTTCCACGATACGCAGCCCGGCGCCGCTGTTTGCCCAGCATACCGATGAAGTGCTCGAAGGGCTGGGCTTCGACGCTGACGCACTGGATAAGCTACGCGCCGAAGGCTGCATCAAGTAGGTTTTTTAATGCTGTAAATTGAATTCATTATCCATTTAAAGATGTTCAACCGGCAACAATAACAAGAGGCACCTACCATGCTGAAGCTCGACTTCCACCCCTCTGGCCGCCATTTCCTGCAGATTCCGGGGCCGTCACCCGTGCCTGACCGCATACTGCGCGCCATGAGCCTGCCCACCATCGACCACCGCGGGCCGGAGTTCGGCGCGCTAGGGCTTGATCTGCTCGCCAAGGTAAAAAAGGTCTTCAAGACCGAGCATCCGGTCATCATCTACCCGGCCTCCGGGACCGGTGCCTGGGAGGCGGCGCTTGCCAACACGATGTCGCCGGGCGATCAGGTACTGATGTTCGAGACCGGCCACTTCGCCACGCTGTGGCAGAAGATGGCGCTGCGCCTGAGCCTTACGCCCGAGTTCATCGGCCTGCCGGGCTATGACGGCTGGCGCCATGGTGTCCAGGCCGACATGATTCAAAAGCGCCTTGAAGCTGACCCCGAACACGCCATCAAGGCGGTGTGCGTGGTGCACAATGAAACCTCCACCGGCGTTACCAGCGATATCGCGGCGGTGCGCCGTGCCATCGATGCCGTCGGACACCCGGCGCTTTTAATCGTGGATACCATCTCGGGGCTTGCCAGCGCCGACTACCGCCACGACGAGTGGGGTGTGGATGTCACCGTCTCAGGCTCGCAAAAGGGTCTGATGCTGCCCCCGGGCATCAGTTTCAACGCGCTTTCCCCCAAGGCCATCGAGGTGAGCAAGACCGCCCAGCTTCCCAGAAGCTTCTGGGCCTGGGACGAGATTCTGGAAGCCAACCAGAAGGGCTACTGGCCCTATACCCCCAGCACCAATCTGCTGTATGGCCTCAATGAAGCGCTCGACATGCTGCTCGATGAAGGGATCGATCACGTGCTGGCGCGCCACCAACGCTGGGCCGCCGGCGTGCGCACGGCGGTCGAGGCCTGGGGGCTTGAAGTGCAGTGCCAGGACCCGGCGCTTTACTCCCCGGTGCTCACCGGTGTGGTGATGCCCGAGGGCGTGGACGCCGATGCCATAAGAAAGATCATCTACGAGCGTTTCGATCTATCGCTGGGCATGGGACTTGGCAAGGCCAAGGGCAAGATGTTCCGCATCGGCCACCTGGGTGACTGCAATGACCTGACGCTGATTGCCACGCTGGGCGGCTGCGAAGCAGGGATGAAGCTCGCCGGTGTCGATCTGCAAGGCAGCGGCGTGCTCGCAGCGCTGGATTACTTCGCCAACCACCCGCTTGAGGCAGACGCATCAGGCCGTTAGGAAGGGGGGAACGCCGCATGACATCACTGACCCAGAAGCCAGTGCGTCGCGATGCCAGAATCAAGCCGGTCAGCGAACTGGCCGCACGCCTGGGCCGGGAAATCGCCGGTGAGGTGCTGTTCGATCAGGCAACCCGGGGGCGCTACGCCACCGATGCCTCCATCTATCAGGTGACGCCGGTAGGCGTGGTGATCCCTCGCCATCAGCAGGACCTGAAAATTGCTCTGGATATCGCTCGCGATGCCCGCGTGCCGGTACTGGCACGCGGCGCGGGCACCAGCCAGTGCGGCCAGACCGTGGGCGAGGCGCTGGTCATCGACACCACGCGCTGGCTCAATCAGGTGGTCGAATTCGACGCCGAGGCCCAGACGGTGGTAGTGGAGCCGGGCATGGTGCTGGATCATCTCAATGCCTGGCTCAAGCCCTACGGCCTGTGGTACCCGGTGGATGTCTCGACCAGCGCTCAATGCACCATTGGCGGTATGGCGGGCAACAACTCCTGCGGGTCGCGCTCGATCTACTACGGCAACATGGTGCATAACGTGTTGGGGGTGGATGCGCTGCTTGCCGATGGTCAGGAAGCGCAGTTCGGCATTGTGGATAGCCTCGTTGAAGGCTCCCGGGAGCATCAGCTGGCCCGCCAGGTAAGGGCCATTGCCGAACGTGTCAGCCCCGAGATTCGTGCAAACTTCCCCAAGGTGCTGCGCCGTGTGGGCGGCTACAATCTGGATCTGTTCGACTGCCAGAATCCCATGCCCTACGACGCGGATGGCCGGGCCAATCTGGCGCATCTGCTGGTCGGCTCGGAAGGCACGCTCGGAGTAAGCCAGCGCATCAAACTGCGCCTTTCGCCACTGCCCGGACAGAAGGTGCTTGGCGTGGTCAATTTCCCGACCTTCTATCAGGCGATGGAAGTTACCCAGCATATCGTCAAGCTCGGCCCCACCGCTGTCGAGCTGGTGGATCGCACCATGATCGAGCTGGCCCTGGAGAACCCCGCCTTTCGCCCGGTGATCGAGAAAGCCCTGATCGGCAAGCCCGGCGCTATTCTGCTGGTCGAGTTTGCCGGCAGCGACAGCTCCGAACAGCTGGCGGCGCTTGATCGGCTCAACGAGCTGATGGGGGACCTGGGCCTGCCGGGAAGTGTGGTGAACATGCCCGAGGCCCGCGAGCAGAAAGCGCTGTGGGACGTGCGCAAGGCCGGACTCAACATCATGATGAGCATGAAGGGCGACGGCAAGCCGGTGTCCTTCATCGAGGACTGCGCGGTGCCCCTTGAGCATCTGGCCGAGTACACCGACAAGCTTACCCAGGTGTTCAACCGCTACGGCACCGAGGGTACCTGGTACGCCCACGCCGGCGTCGGTACGCTGCACGTGCGGCCCATTCTGGACATGCGCCGCGACGGCGCGGAAAAGATGCGTGAAATTGCCGAGCTGGCGTCAGCGCTGGTACGTGAATACAAGGGCGCCTATTCCGGCGAGCACGGCGACGGCCTCTGCCGCGGGGAGTGGGTCGCCTGGCAGTTTGGTGACACGGTCAACGACGCCTTTCGCGAGATCAAGGCGCTGTTCGACCCGCAGAACCTGTTCAACCCCGGCAAGATCGTCGACACCCCGAAAATGGACGACGAGCGCTACTTTCGGTTCCCGAAGACCTACCAGACGATCCCACTGACCCCGGTATTCGACTGGTCGGCCTGGAACGTCAAGCGCGACCCGCTGAGCGGTGAGCAGACCCCGCCCGGCACCGGCGGGGATGCCACCCACGGGCTCGCCATGGCGGTGGAGATGTGCAACAACAACGGCCACTGCCGCAAGTTCGATGCCGGCACCATGTGCCCGAGCTTTCGCATCACCAGGGACGAGCAACACCTGACCCGGGGCCGAGCCAACACGCTGCGCCTGGTGCTCTCGGGCCAGCTCGGTGAGGAGGGGCTCGCCAGCGATGATGTCAAGGACGCGCTTGATCTGTGCGTCTCCTGCAAGGGCTGCAAGCGCGACTGCCCGACCGGGGTGGACATGGCCAAATTCAAGATCGAAGCGCGCACCGCTCGCGCCAAGCTGAAAGGCCTTACGCTGCGTGACCGTATGGTGGGGGAAATGCCCCGCTATGCGCCCTGGGCAAGCCGGTTTTCCGGGGTGATGGAGTATGTGGAGCGCACCCCGTTTCTGGCCAGTCGAATCAAGAAAGCCCTCAAGCTTGCTCCCGAGCGTGCGCTGCCTGCCTTCAAGGGCAACTTTCTGGCCGGGGAGCACCATTCCGGCAGCGAAGCCGCCGAGCGTGAAGTGCTGCTGTTCGTGGATACCTTCAACAACTACATGGAAGGCGACAACGCCCGCGCCGCCAAACGCGTGCTGGAAGCCGCCGGGTACCAGGTGCACTTGAACGTTACCCAAGGCCAGCGCCCCTTGTGCTGCGGGCGCACCTACCTCTCCTCCGGGCAGTTCGAGAAAGCCAAGGCGGAGGCCCGACGAACGCTTGCGCACTTGATGCCGTTCGTGGAGCGCGGCGTGGCAATCGTGGGGCTCGAACCGTCGTGTCTGCTGAGCATGCGCGATGAATTTCTGCAGTACGGCTTCGGCGAGCAGGCCCGAGCGCTCGCCGCATCGGCGTATCTCTTCGAAGAATTCCTGGTGACTGCCCATCAGGCCGGCGAGCTGCCGCTGGCGCTCAAGCATTCGGGTCACAGCAAGGCCCTGCTGCACGGACACTGCCACCAAAAGTCCTTCGATGCGCTGCGCCCGGTCGAACAGGTATTAGGCTGGGTGCCGGGGCTTGAGGTCAGCACCATCGAGTCCTCCTGCTGCGGTATGGCGGGAAGCTTTGGCTATGAAGCCGAGCATTTCGATGCCTCGCTCAAGATGGCCGAGCTTTCGCTGCTACCCGCCATTCGTGACGCCGCAGACGACACCGTCCTGATTGCCGACGGTACCAGCTGTCGCCACCAGATTCATGATGGCAGCGGCCGGGAGGCCATGCATGTTGCTCGTTTGCTGGAACAGGCGTTAGCCTGACATGAGGCTATCAACAACAACGCACAGGAGAATCACGTGGCCATTTACCAATACGCAGAGCATCAACCCGATATACACGAAGAGGTGTATATCGCCGAGACGGCGGACGTGATCGGGCAGGTGACCCTGAAGGCCCGCGCCAGCGTCTGGTATCAGGCGGTGCTGCGCGGCGACAGTGAACGCCTGGAAGTGGGCGAGGAGAGCAACATTCAGGACGGCGCCGTCCTGCACGCTGACCCTGGTTTTCCACTCAAGGTGGGCCGAGGTGTCACGGTCGGCCATCAGGCCATGCTCCACGGCTGCACGGTAGAAGACGGCTGCTTGATCGGCATTCAGGCGGTGATACTCAACGGCGCGGTGATTGGCGAAAACAGCCTGGTCGGGGCCTGCGCTTTCGTGAAAGAGGGGGCGGTGTTTCCGCCTAACTCCATGATCATCGGCTCCCCGGCGCGGGTAGTGAAGGAGCTGCCCGAAGGCGCGGTAGAAGGGCTCAAGCTCAATGCCCAGAGCTATGTTCAAAAAGGTCGCCAGCATGCCAAGCAGTTGACGCGCATCGGTTGAGCACCCTTCAACGAAAACCCCAGGCCAATGCCTGGGGTTTTTTTGCCTGTCATCAACGGTGGGTTACATCAGCGTATCGGTTACGCCAATCACGTAGAAGGCGACCAGCGCGATGATGCCGGTAAACAGCAGATAGTACATCGTGGGGATGATCGTCTTGCGGATAGTGGCCCCTTCGCGGCCCAGCAGGCCGACGGTTGCCGACGCCGCCACCACGTTATGAATCGCGATCATGTTACCCGCCGCCGCGCCCACGGCTTGAAGCGCAACCATCATCGCCGTGGAGAGCCCGAGGGTTTGCGCCACGTTGAACTGGAACTCGGCCAGCATCAGGTTGGAAACCGTGTTGGAGCCAGCGATAAAGGCACCCATGGCACCCACGGCCGGGGCAAAGAACGGATATATGTCGCCTACACCGCTGGCCACGGCCTGGGCCATCATCACCGGCATGGAGGCAAGGTCTGCGCCGTTGACGCCGGAGTTGATCAGGATGCGTACCATGGGCACGGTGAATACCAGCACGAAACCGGCGCCAAAGATCGTCTTGGTGGATTCCGACACCGCCGCGCTGATCTTCTGCGGATTCATGCGATGCAGGAAGTAGGTGATGATGACGACGGCCACGATAATCCCGCCGGGCAGGTACAGTGGCTGCACGCCGCCACTCACGCCCGCTTCGCCCAGGATATTGTTCCAGTTCAGATTGATCGAGGTCAGCGCAACGCGCAGCGGCTCGATCGTGCGTGAGGCAACCAAAAACAGCGCCAGCAGCACGTAGGGAATCCAGCCGCTCAGGGTCGACATGGGAGCCTTGCCCGCCACGTCATCCAGCTTGATCTGCAGATTGCCGATCCACTCATCGGGCCAGGCACTCGTTTCCGGGAAGTCCCAGGTATCCTTGGGCAGCAGGAACCCCTTGCGCGCGGCCGGCACGACAATGGCAAGGCCGACCATGGCACCGATCATGGAGGGGAATTCCGGGCCGAGCAGCACGCCCACCAGCATGTAGGGCACCACGAAGCAGACGCCGGTAAAGATCGCGAAAGGCGTGATCGAAAGCCCCTCTTTCCAGGAGCGGTTGGCGCCGAAAAAGCGCACCATCATCACCACCAGAATCAACGGCATCAGAATACCCACAATGCCGTGGGTGATCGCCACTTCGCTGGTAATCAGCTGGAAAAACGTATCCCAGTTCGAGCCGTTGGCTTCCAGCTGCGCGGTAATGCCCGCGCGGTCAAGGCCACTGCCGACACCTACTACAATGGGGGTGCCCACGGCACCAAAGGATACCGGCGTTGACTGAATCATCATGCCCACAACCACCGCGGCCAGGGCGGGGAAGCCCAGCGCCACCATCAGCGGTGCAGCAACCGCAGCGGGGGTGCCAAAGCCGGAGGCGCCTTCGATGAAGCAGCCAAACAGCCAGGCAACAATCAGCGCCTGTACCCGGCGGTCGGGGCTGATGTTTGAAAAGCCGTTACGAATCGCGGTAATGCCGCCGGAGTGCTTCAAGGTATTGAGCAGCAAGATGGCGCCGAAAATAATCCATAAAAGCCCTGCGGTCTGAATCAGGCCCTGAATGGTCGAGGCCGCCACGCGAGTAAACGACATGTCCCAAGCGGTCAGACCAATAATGGCGGCCGTAAAAAAGACAATCGGCATGGCGATCTTGGCAGGTATCTTGAATCCAACGAGCAGAATGCCCGCCAGCAGTAGCGGTAGGAAAGCCAGAAGAGCTAGTGTTGTTTCGTTCATGGGAGAAGGCCGCCCCGGTTATTTATTTGATGTACTCCGTGCCCGTTCAACGTTCAAAGCATTAAACGTGACAGTATGAAAGATACGGCCCGGCCAAAAAAATAACATCACTGGAAAATTGGTATTACCAGTTAAAGCCTTCCCTCGGAGGCTTTTCTGCACAGGTTTATGCAGTATAAATCGCTGTTTTATAGGTAATTTATAACGGCAGTTTTAAGGGAGTACCACCAGCGCCCATTAGACTAAAAGACAGTGTAGAAGGGGCCCCAGACGTTTAGGCTCAATGTCGGCTGACCCAACCCGATAAATCATCCGTTCGTTAATGGTGAGGATAAAAAGATGACGCGTACCCTTTATGACCTGTGTGGCCGTGATGAACGCCTGCGTTTTTCTCCCTACTGCTGGCGCGTTCGTATGGCGCTTGCTCACAAGGGGCTGGACTTCGATACCGTCGCCTGGCGGTTTGAGGACAAGCAGGCGCTGGCATTTGCCGATTACGACAAGGTGCCGGTGCTGTGCGATAACGATCAGGTGATTACCGACAGCTTCGACATCCTGCGCTACCTGGATAACGCCTATCCAAACGCCCCGGTACTGGGCGAGGGCATGAGCTTTCAGCGGGCGCTGTTTTTCAAATATTTTGTCGAACGCAGTGTCACACCGGCGCTGTTTCGCCTGGTTGCGATGGACCTGCTGGCGGCCATTCATCCGGATGATCGGGCCTATTTTCGTAAAACCCGCGAAGCGCGCTTTGGCGCCCGTCTGGAGGAAGTGCATGCTCCCGATGAGGCGCGCCGCCAGTTGGCAACGCTGCTGGCCCCGGTACGTGACCTGCTGGAGGCGAGCCCTTTCCTGGACGGCGATGCCCCAGCTGGCGCCGACTATCTGCTGTTTGGCAGCCTGATGTGGGTGCATACCGTATCGCTTGAAACACTGGGCGAGGCGAATGCCTCGGTGGAGGCGTGGTTTCAGCGCATGCTGACGGTTCATGGTGGCGTTGCCGGCCAAGCCATCACGATTCGTGATCTGGCATGAGCGCCGGTGAGTGAGCGGATGCAGCGAATCTTCCGAGATGCATCATCAAGGCTTCTTTCTTCGCCAACGTGCTGATTGGAAAGCCGTTAGAGTGAATCGCGGCGGTATCAGCCACGGGATTTAAAAAATTCATGTTGCGCTGCACAATGAGCACTGCTAGCTTGTGGGTAGCAACGGCAGACGCCGACGCATCAGCATCGCTTCCAGTATGACCGAGTAGCGACCTGCTGGCTTACTCTAGGAGATGTCATGATGAAGACTTTAGAAAATACGACCCAACAGTTCGAGTCTACGTTTGTATCGCCTATGCGTTCTTACACGCTGGCAGCACTCGATTATTACGAAAAGCTGATGGGTGCCCAGATTGACGCGGCGCGTGCCTACTCGGACATGACCATTGCTCAGACGCGCACCTGGCTTGATGTCAAGGATGCCGATGGCTTCAAGAAGGCTCTGGAAAGCCAGCAGCGTGTGGCTAGCGACTTCATGGAGCGGGTAAAAGGCGATTCCGAGAAGGTGACGTCCATCAGCCAGAGCTTTGCCCAGAAAAGCCAGCAGGCGGTAGAAGAGAACACGCAGAAAGCGGCCGACGCCGTCAAGCAGTAAACGCTCATGCTTGGCTGCCGTTAATCGGCGGCTTTAAAAAGCGCGGCACCCTCGGGTGCGGCGCTTTTTCTATTTCAGGCCGGGCGATTCATTCGCCTTTAGCCCTTGCGGTCAGGCGCAGCCTGGCGATGCGAACTATCTGCTCGATGGCCGTTCGGCGCTCGGTGGCGGCATCATTGTTCAGACGCTCTTCAAACGCGCTCAAAATGGCGTGGCGATCCAGCCCCTTGACGGCAATCACGAAAGGAAAGCCAAACCTCGCCTTGTAGGCCTCGTTTAGCGCTTCGAAGCGGGCGAACTCTTCAGGTGTGCATTGATCAAGCCCGGCACCTGCCTGCTCACGCGTGGAGTCTCGGGTCAGCTCACCGGCCAGGGCCGCCTTGCCGGCCAGGTCCGGGTGCGCCTGGATGACGGCTATCTGCTGCTCGGCGGCCGCCTGTTGCAACACCAGCCCCATCTGGATGGCCAGGGCATCAGGGGTGTCGTGGTCTTCACTCAATCCCTGGCGCCAGGCACCTTCGGCAACCCAGGGTGAATGCTCATAGATATCGCCGTAATGGGCGACAAAGGCCTCCAGCGAAAGCTCACTTGGACGTGGATCAAGCAATAGGCGTGCGGTATCGGATGACGAATCGGATAACATATTGATTCCCTGAACGTGTGCATCGGCTAATCATGTATACAATATTAAGCACACGAAGGTAATCTAGACCTGCCATTTTTGATCATCAGGTAGCAGCAAGGAGCCGCTATGGGACATTTGACAACGCACGTGCTGGACATTGCAAAGGGCCAGCCAGGGCAGGGAATTACCATCGAAGTGTTTCGCGTGGAAGCCGGCCGGCGTGAGCATCTGGGCGAAGCGGTGACCAACGTGGACGGGCGCTGCGATACGCCGATTCTGGAAGGCGACACCTTCATTCCCGGTGAGTACGAGCTGGTTTTTCACGTGGGCGACTATTTGCGCGTACAGGGCGTCGAATCCGCAGAGCCGCGCTTTCTGGACGTGATTCCGCTGCGCTTTGGCGTGGCGGATGCCGATGAGCACTATCATGTGCCGCTACTCTTGTCCCCGTACGGCTACTCCACCTACCGGGGAAGTTGATTCATTGCCGACAGGAGCGCTGGATGAGCGATGTGCAGGCGGCCGCCAAACGGCCCGCTTCAGAAAAAGAGGGCGATGAGCGCCACGAGATCATCTACCGCGCGGTCAGCGACGCCATTGTCGAGCAGCGCCTCAAGCCCGGTGCCCGGCTGCGCGAAGATGCCCTGGCGGAAGTGTTTGCGATCAGCCGCACCGGGATTCGCAAGATTCTGCAGCGTCTGGCGCTCGAGCAGCTGGTCACGCTGACGCCCAGGCGCGGCGCCCGCGTGACCCGGCCAACGGCGGATGAGGCCAAGGACGTATTCGACGCCCGCCAGCTTGTCGAATGCGGCCTGATGCCGGAGGTAGCTCGGCGCATAGGTGCCAAGGAGGCAGCCGAGCTGCGCGACATGGCCCGCCAGGAGCGACAGGCGCTGCGCACCGGTCAGCAGAGTGTAGCCATTCGGCTTTCGGCGGATTTTCACGTGCGCCTGGCCCAGCTTTCCGGCAATGCCACCCTCGCCGAGTTCGTCGAGCGGCTCTGCTCGCGCTCCTCGCTGATTCTGGCGGTCTACGGCCACCGCGGTCATCTGGGCTGCGAATCTCACGATCACGACGACCTGATCGGTTATCTGGAAGCGAGAAACGGCGAGCGCGCCCGCGCATTCATGAGCCGCCATCTCAAAGCCATCGAAGCCTCACTCTCCATGGTAGAGGAAGAAGAGAGCGTGCCCGATCTGCAGCAGATCTTCGGGGATTAAAGGCGGGTAACCCTCACCAGAACTAAGAGAAGGGCTTACATCAAGCGCCAGAACGCCTCGACCAGCGGGTTTTTCAGGTTCTTCTTCAGGGTGAACAGGCCAATGTCGTAGGGCGCCAGTTCAGGCTGCACGTCGAGCACTCGAATGCTGTCCTTCAACGGGCTGTTGTCGAGAACGATCTTGGGCACCACGCCAATGCCAAAGCCCAGGCTTACCATGCTGACAATGGCCTCGTTGCCGGTGACCTGCGCATAAATGCGTGGAGAGATATCCCGATGGCGAAACCATTCATCCACCCGCGCTCGGGAAACACCGCTTTCCGACAGGATCATGGGAATATCCGCCCATTCAGCTGATGTAATCGGCGTGCTTGCTGGCGTATTCGGCACCTGTTGCTCCAAAGGGGCAATAAACAGCAAGGGTGACGTGGCGATGGGCTTGAAGGCCAGCCCCCGGGGTAGATGGGCGGGCTTTGCCGCAATGCTGAGCTCTTCCTTGCCCTCCAGCACGTGGGCAATGGCGTGTTCCGGGTCCCCGGTGCGCAGCTTGATCTCGATAGCGGGGTAGGCGATACGAAAGCGGCGCAGCAGCTCGTGCAAGAAGCTGTAGCTTGCCGTCACCGAGCCATACAGGCTGATTTCACCGCTCAATTGACCAGAGTTATCGGTCAGCTCGTGACGAATCAGGTTCCACTGGCTGCTGGCCTCACGGGCGTACTCGAGAAATTTCTGCCCTTGCCGAGTCAGCATCACGGTTCGGTTGTCGCGGTTGAACAGCGTCACGCCCAGCTCATCTTCCAGATGACGAATATTACGCGAAAGCGCAGAGATGCTGACATAGCACTCTTCGCTGGCGCGGCCAAAATGCAGCGTTTCCGCCAGTGCGAGAAACTGTTTCAAGAGTTTGAAGTTCATGGGTGCCATCATAAGGGCGTTTTGTGAAAAAAGGGACATGCCGTTGCAAATATATCAATTTAAGAAAGAGTCGTTTTTAGGTAGATTGGCTCTACTCGCACGGCGCTGACCCTCTCATTGAACGCCCGTGTCACTCTTTTCTCGTGTCGGTGCGCGACATCGGCCAACGGATCATCAGGACGTCAACCATGGCTAACTATTTCAATACCTTGTCTCTGCGTGAACAGCTGGAGCAGCTGGCGAAATGTCGTTTCATGTACAGCTCGGAATTCGCTGACGGCGTCGACGCGCTGAAAGGCAAGAAAATGGTCGTCATCGGCTGTGGCGCCCAGGGCCTCAACCAGGGCTTGAACCTGCGCGACAGCGGCCTGGACGTTGCCTACGCACTGCGCCCTGATGCTATCGAGCAAAAGCGCCAGTCCTGGAAGAATGCCACGGAAAACGGCTTCACCGTGGGCACCTACGAAGAGCTGATTCCGACCGCAGACGTGGTTCTGAACCTGACTCCGGACAAGCAGCACACCGCGGTGGTTAATGCCGTCATGCCACTCATGAAGGAAGGCGCGTGCCTGTCCTACTCGCACGGTTTCAACATCGTCGAAGAAGGCATGAAGATTCGCGATGACCTGACCGTCATCATGGTCGCGCCCAAGTGCCCGGGCTCCGAGGTGCGCGCCGAGTACGTGCGTGGTTTCGGTGTTCCCACTCTGATCGCCGTTCACGAAGCCAACGACCCCAAAGGCGAAGGCCTGGCGCTGGCGAAGGCCTACGCGGTGGGCACCGGCGGCCACAAGGCGGGCGTATTGATGTCTTCTTTCATCGCGGAAGTGAAATCCGACCTGATGGGCGAGCAGACAATTCTTTGCGGCATGCTGCAAACCGGCTCTATCCTCTGCTTCGACAAGATGATCGAAGAGGGTATCGAGCCGGGCTACGCCTCCAAGCTGATCCAGTACGGCTGGGAAAACATCACCGAAGCGCTCAAGTACGGCGGCGTGACCAACATGCTGGACCGGCTTTCCAACCCGGCCAAGATCAAGGCCTTCGATCTGGCCGAAGAGCTGAAAGACATCATGCGTCCGCTGTACAACAAGCACCAGGACGACATCATGAGCGGCCATTTCTCGCGCACCATGATGGAAGACTGGGCGAACGACGACGCCAACCTGCACAAATGGCGCGCCGAAACTGCGGAAACCAACTTCGAGAAAACGCCGGCCGGCGACGTTGAAATCTCCGAGCAGGAGTACTTCGACAACGGCATCCTGATGGTCGCCATGGTGAAAGCGGGTGTCGAGCTTGCGTTTGAGACCATGACCGCAGCGGGCATCATCGCCGAGTCTGCCTACTACGAGTCGCTGCACGAAACGCCGCTGATCGCCAATACCATCGCGCGCAAGAAGCTCTACGAGATGAACGCGACGATCTCCGATACCGCGGAGTACGGCTGCTACCTGTACAACCACGCCTGCGTACCGCTGCTGGCGGACTTCATGAAGGGCATCAAGTCCGACGTTATCGGCAAGGGTCTGGAAGTCGACGACAACGGCGTGGACAACGCGCGCCTGATCGACGTCAACGAAGCGCTGCGTTCGCACCCGGTAGAAGCCGTTGGCGCTGTTCTACGTGGCCACATGGCCGATATGAAGAAGATCGTTTAACCCTTGGGTTAGCCGTTAGCTAGTCAAACAAGAGCCGGGCTATCCCCAGGATACGCCCGGCTTTTTTGTCTCTTTTTCAGCCCGAAGGAGCAACTGCATGGCGTCCTCGATTCCGCTTGCGAGTATTCAGTTAAATAGCGCGACGATCAGTTTCGATGATCGCTTCACCCTGAGCGAGGTCGACTGGACCATCGAACCCGACCAGCACTGGGTGATCACCGGCGCCAACGGTTCCGGGAAGTCTGCGTTGGCGGCGACACTGGCCGGTATCGGTGACATTGAAGCGGGCAGTATCGAGGGGCTTCCCGAGCGCGTCGGGCTGGTCTCTTTCGAGGCGCAGGCCGAACTCATCGCCGCCGAGCTTAAAAAGGACGATGCTGACATCATGGATGTCGTATCGCTCGGCACACCGGTCAGGGAGATGATTTTTGATTACTGCCGGGATGTTGAGCTTGCCGAGGAGCTGGTCGAAAAGTTTGGCCTGGCGCCGCTGCTGGAGCGCGCCTTTCGCAAGCTCTCGACGGGTGAAACCCGCAAGGTCATGCTGGTCCGCGCGCTGGCCAATGAACCGGCCCTGCTCATTCTGGACGAGCCGTTCGATGGCCTGGATGTTGACACGCTCGCCATGCTGCAGGCGCATCTCGCCGCGATCGTCGACCATGTTCCCATGGTGCTGGTGCTCAACCGCTTCGATGAAATGCCGGATTTCATCACCCATGTGGCCTACCTGGATAAGGGCCGTCTGGCCCCGGCGCAAGGGGGCAGGAAACGCGGGGATGAACAGCGTGGCGAGAAAGGGCGTCTGGCGTTCACGGTCGACCGCAAGGACGAGGCCGCCTTCAACGAGCTTTACCAGCTGCTGCATTTGAAGACCACTGACCTGAACGTGCCCGAGGCCGACCCCGCCAGCCGGCTGCCCGCCCTCGACCCGGGCCAGCCGCTGGTGAAACTCACCCAGGCGACGATCCGCTACGGCGATACCCTGATCGTCGACCGGCTCGACTGGACGATCGAGCGCGGCCAGCACTGGCAGCTGAGCGGTCCGAACGGTAGTGGCAAGACCTGCGTGCTCTCCCTGATCACAGGCGATCACCCACAGTGCTACACCAACGATATCTTCGTGTTTGGCTTCAAGCGCGGCAGCGGCGAGAGTATCTGGCAGATCAAGCAGTTCATCGGCTACGTCTCCACGGCCCTGCAGTGGGAGTATCGGGTCAGCACCAGCTGCAAGAACGTCGTCATTTCGGGCTTCTATGACAGTATCGGCGTTTATACCAAGGCCACCGATCAGCAAAAACGAGTCGCCGATCAGTGGCTTGAGCTGCTGGGCATGAGCGCGCGGGCGGATCAGCCGTTCAACAAGCTCTCCTACGGCGACCAGCGGCTGTTGCTGATTGCCCGTGCCATGGTCAAGCACCCGCCGCTTCTGATCCTCGACGAGCCCTGCCTGGGGCTGGACGACATGAACCGCCAACTGGTGCTCGCGCTGATCGAGAAAATCTGCGAAGGCGGCGAAACCACGGTGCTTTACGTCAATCACCACACCGAAGATCGAATCAAGGAAATCGACAACCATCTGACGCTGGAGAAACACCACTAGGCGAAAGCGATTTCGCCGTCGCCCGGGCCTGGAAAGGCGCCGCCGGCACGAAGCCGGCGGCGCTTTCAATAGAGCTTCTTTTCGTTAACGTTTACGCATCAGCCCGAAGTACAAGAGCCCGCCCAGGCCAGCGCCGATCAGCCAGCCGTAGCCGCCAAGCGCGGATAGTGCAGGGACCAGCACGGTCGAGAGCGAGAAGACCGCTGCCACGGCGAAGGCGATCAGCGCGCGAGGGTTCCAGCCGCTTGTGTAGTAGTAGGCGCCGCCGGGTTTTGATGAGAAGAGCTCCTGCATGTTCAGGTGCTGACGCTTGATCAGGTAATAATCCACCACGATGATGCCGTAGAAGGGCGCGACGATCGCGCCGAGCGCGTTGACGAAACCCGGTACGCCGATCTGGCTGATCACCGATACCCACAAGGCGCCGACGAAGAACGCGATGATGGCGGTGATCAACCCGCCCAGCTTGAAGCTTATCTTGCTGGGGAACAGGTTCGCCAAGTCATAAGCCGGCGGAATGAAGTTCGCGACCAGGTTGATGCCCACGGTGGCGGCGAAGAAGGTCAGCGCGGCCACGATGGTCAGCGGCAGCGAGTCCACCCGCTCGACGATATCCGCCGGATTGGTCAGTGCCTCACCGAATAGCACCAGCGTACCGGCGGTAATGATCAGCGCAATGAACGAGAAGAACGCCACGTTGAGCGGCAGGCCCAGAAGGTTGCCCAGCTTCATCTGACGTTCGGTCTTCACAAAGCGGGTAAAGTCGCCAAAGTTGATCACCACCGCGGCGAAGTAGGCGATCATGGTCCCGACGATGGCAAAGAACGCCGCCACGCCACCACCCGATTCACCGCTGCCGCTGAAGATCGTGCCCACTGCGGGGAGCAGCTCGTCACCGGCCTGATACCAGACCACGCCCATCAGTACCAGCATGACCACGTAGACCAAGGGCCCTGCCCAGTTGAGGAAGTGCTTGATGCGCTCGATGCCCTGCCAGAAGATCGCGATCTGAAACAGCCATACGATTACGAACGACACCCAGGCAACGCCGGAAAGCCCCAGGAAAGTGTTGCCGCTACCAGCACCGAAGAACGCGGTAATCATCAGCGTCACTGCCGTCGAGGCGAAGTAGGTCTGCACCCCGTACCAGAAGATGCCCACGATGGCGCGCAGCATGGCGGGCAGGTTGGCGCCGCGCACCCCTAGGCTCGCCCGCACCATCACTGGAAACGGAATGCCGTACTTCACGCTGGGCTTGCCGGTCAGGTTGACCAGAAACATCACGATGACGCCGGCCAGAATGATGGCCGCCATCACCGCCCAGCCATTCAGCCCATAGGTCAGAAACAGCGAGGCGGCCAACGTGTAGCCAAACAGGCTCTGGATATCGTTGGACCAGACGTTGAAGATCTCGAACGCGCCCCAGCTGCGCTTCTCAGGTTTTATCGGTGCCAGATCGTCGTTGTACAGCGTCGGATCGATACTGCGTATATCCAGGTCGCTTGCCGTTTCACGCTCTTTCATTACGAACTCTCATTTTGTGTACTGTTTGGCAGAGTGGTGTTTCTTTACTGTTCTTGTGAACCGTTCTTGTGGACCGTTCTTGTGGACTGCTCTTATGGGGCGAAGCGCTGGCAGGGCGCCCAGTGCTTCATCAACAGGTAGTAGGTAATCCCGGCCGGGAGCAGGCTTGCATACCAGGAAACCGACGAAAACGAGAGGGCGGCGGCAATGCCTACCACCGTGGCAACGAGTGCTGCCATGTTGACACCCCGGTACGGGCCATTGGCGTCGTAGAGCTTGTCGATATCCAGCGTGCGCCGGCGGATGGCGTAGTAATCAACCACCAGAATGGCAAAGATCGGACCGAGAAACGCCGAGTAGGTCTGCACGAAAAGCTGAAGGCCCGCGGCCGACTCCGGCTGAACCAGCTTCCAGGGGAAGGTGGCAAAGGCGAGCAGGCCAACGATCACGGTGGCCACCGGAAACCGGATCTTGAACACGTCCATCAGCACGTAGGTGGGCGGCACCACGTTGTTGAGCACGTTGGTGGTGACCTGGGCGAAGGCGATAAACAGCAGCGTGATCATCAAAAGCGGGGTGTTATCTACCGCGTTGGCAAAGACCTGGATAGGGTCGGCAGTGCCCGTGGCCTCTGACACCATGTAGCCAATCAAGCCCATGAACAGCGTGCAGGGCAGAATCGACATGGCGTAGATCGTGGCCAGAAGGCCCGAGCCGGTGCCTTTCTTGTGCTCGCGAGAATAGTCGCTGACGTTGAGCATCATGGTGCTGTAGATGCCCAGAAACAGCATGGTCGCGCTCCAGAACGGCATGCCCCAGGAGCCTTCCATGGTCAAGAGGCTTGCCGACAGCTCATCGCCGTAGCGCTGCACCGTGGCGTAGAACATGTAGGTCAGCGACCCGAGAATGAAGATACTGCCGATATTCTCGAGCCACTTGATGCCCTGGAACCCGGTCACGGACAGCGCAATCTGCAAAAGCTGGAAAGTGATGAAGTAGAACACCAGGTTATCGAAGCCGAACAGGGTGGCCGACACCATGTTGAGAGCGCCTGCGCCAATCCAGCTCTGAAAGCCGTACCACACCACGGCGGGCACGGCACGCACCAGCCCCGGAATGCGCGTACCGGTAAAGCCGAAGGCGGATCTGGCCTGGACCATGAAGGGAATGCCGTACTTGTAGCCCGCGGCGCCGTTGATGGCAAGCGCAATACCAATCACGAAACAGCCGATGGCAATGGCAAGGGTGGCCTGTAGAAGGTTGAGCGTGCCGACCACGCTTGACCCCATGGCAAAGGTCCCGATGGAGACGCAGCCGCCGAACCAGGCCAGAAAATAGGACCCTCGCCCCATTATCCGAGTGTGCTGCGGTGCCAGGCTTTCGGCGCCCAGGGCTTTGGTTCCCGCGGCTTCACCGGCCGCGGATGGGTCTTCTGACGCAAGAGCAGACGTGGTTGTGCTCATGATGTCGTCCTCGCAAGATTATGAGTATTGTTGGTATTTCAGGCGGTGCCTGAATACGCTTGCGGCTTGGCGTGCTCTGGACGTTCTGTTGCTTTTTGCTTTTATGGTGAGTGCTGACAACCGGTTTTTCTACAGCGGGTGAGTCGTTACTTCCTGGGCAGTTGAAGGTTTGAAAGCGCGGCGAACTTGCCGGTGAACGGCTTGGGACGCGGGTAGTCCAGATCACCATGCTTGCTCGTATGCAGTCCCAGGCCCACCAGTGATTCCGCAAGCTTCAAGGCGGCACTGACGCCTTCGACCACGGGAATCCCCACTTCGCGGCTGATCTCCTGGGTAAGGCCCGCCATACCGCCGCAGCCCAGCACGATGGCGCCTATGTCATCCTCATCCCTGGCCCGGCAGCACTCCTCGACAATACGCTTGAACGCTGCATCCGGGTGATGCTCAAGATCCAGCACCGGGATTTCCGCGGCGCGGATACGCCGGCAGTGGTGGCGAAAACCGTACTGTTCCAGAAGATGCTCGGCGATGATGCCGGTGCGGCCCAGAGTGGTGACGATGGAAAAGCGCGTGCTGATCAAAGTGGCCAGATGGAAGGCCGCTTCGGCGATGCCAATGACCGGTGCGCGGGTCAGCTCGCGGGCGCTGAGCAGGCCCGGGTCACCAAAGCAGGCCACGATATAGGCATCGATACCGCCTTCCCGCTCGCCCTTGAGCACCTCTTCGGCGACGCCTACCGCGCTGACCACTTCGTCAAAATGACTCTCGATCGAGACCGGCCCCGACTCGGGCTGGGAGGCGCTGACCCGCGTGCCGCTTGAGGCCTGCTGCTCGGCAGCGCGATGGATGGCCTGAGTCATCGAGGCGGTCGTATTGGGATTGATGATGTGTATATGCACGATAAGCGATCCGCAGGTGAACAGGGTAAAGCATCTTGTATACGAAAATAGGGCGGTTTATCACCCAGTGCAAGACCTTTCCCATGCGCTAAAGGTGGTAGGCGCCTGACCAGACGGTCAATTGATGGCGGTATTAGAGTGTTCCTGGCGGGCATGGATAATGACTTAGCAGTTCGACGTATTGCAGCGCTCCATCAATCTGGCTATTTTGTATACAACTATTCAGGGCTTTCGGGCTTACTTGAGCCATCATAATAAGGATCTGCCCCATGACCTCGACCACGGCTTCTTTCTACCCCCGCGATCTCATCGGCTACGGGCGCCATCAGCCCCAGGCCAACTGGCCCGGCAAGGCCAGAATCGCCGTTCAGTTCGTGCTCAACTACGAAGAGGGCGGAGAGAACAGCGTGCTGCACGGCGATAGTGGCTCTGAGCAGTTTCTCTCCGAGATCATCGGGGCAGCCGCCTACCCGGACCGTCACCTGAGCATGGAGTCCATCTATGAGTACGGCTCGCGCACCGGCGTGTGGCGAATCCTGCGCGAATTCGAGCGCCGCGGGCTGCCGCTGACGGTGTTTGGCGTGGCCATGGCGCTGGAGCGCAACCCGGAAGTCGCCAAGGCGTTTCAAGAGCTTGGCCATGAAATTGCCTGTCATGGCTACCGCTGGATTCACTACCAGGAAGTACCCGAGCATATCGAGCGCGACCACCTGCACAAGGCCATGGAGATCTTCCAGCGCCTTTATGGTGAGAAACCCCAAGGCTGGTACACCGGGCGCGACAGCCCCAATACGCGCAGGCTGCTGCTGGATGAAGGTGGCTTCACCTACGACAGCGACTACTACGGCGATGATCTACCCTTCTGGACCCGGGTGACCGACAGCCAGGGCAGCGAGCACTCCCACTTGATCGTGCCTTATACCCTGGACACCAACGATATGCGCTTTGCCGCGCCGCAGGGTTTCAACACCGCGGATCACTTCTTCACCTACCTGCGCGATGCCTTCGATGTACTCTACGAAGAGGGTGAGGAAGCGCCCAAGATGCTCTCGATCGGTATGCACTGCCGCCTGCTGGGCCGCCCCGGCCGATTCCGCGCCTTGCAGCGCTTTCTCGACTATATCGAATCTCATGATCGGGTATGGGTAGCGCGCCGGATCGATATTGCCCGCCACTGGGCAGAGCACCATCCGGCGCCGGATCAAGGACGGCTAAAGGGTTAGCCTACCCACTGCACCGCCTGGGCGAAGACGAGAAAGCCCAGTGCAATCAGCACCCAGACGCAGAACAGCGGGAAGAAGAACTTGACCCACTTCTGCCAGGTCACGCCGGCAAGCGCCAGGGTAGCCATGAAGTATCCGGAGGTCGGATAGAGAATGTTGCCCATGCCGTCGCCGAGCTGAAAGGCCAGCACGGCGGTCTGGCGGGTAACGCCGATCATGTCGGATAACGGGGCCATGATGGGCATGGTCACCAGTGCCTGGCCGCTGCCGGAGGGGATCACAAAGTTGAACAGCAGCTGGGCGATGTACATGCCGATGGCGGAAAGCAGGGTGGGCAGTTCGCCGACCACGTTGCCAAGGGCATACACCAGGGTGTCCATGATCTGGCCCTGCTCGAGAATCACCGCCACACCGCGGGCAACGCCTGCAATCATGGCGCCGACCAGCACATCGCGAAAGCCCTTGTTGAAGCCTTCGCAGATATCATCGGTACTCAGGCCTGCAATCAGCCCGACCACCACGCCCATGATGATGAATAGCCCAGCCATTTCGAGCATGAACCAGCCCAGGCGCAGCACGCCGTAAACCAGCACGGCAAAGAAGATGAACGTGGCCGCCGTGGCAAGTTTCTGTCGCGTATTGGCCACCCGCGCTGGCGCGCTCACGCTATGCTGGTAGCTTGAGCGCTTGTCCGCCTCGCGGGCATCGCCCTGCATAAGGCTTGCAGCCGGGTTCTGCTGCACGTTACGGGCATAGCGCATCACAAAGAAAATCGCTGCGCCCAGAATGGCAATAAAGGCGAGCGCACGCAGCCCAAGCCCTGAATACAGGGGCAGGTCCGATAACTGCTGGGCAAGCCCGGTATTGATCGGATTCAAAAGGCCGGTGGCAAAGCCGGCGGTGGTGGCGCACAGCGCAACGGCCGCGGCGGTAACGGAATCAAAGCGCAGCGCAATCATCAGCGGCAGAATGACCGGCACATACACCAGCGCAAGCTCCTGGGTGCCGATCACGGTGGCAATCAAGGCAAACACCGTCATCAGTACCGGAAGCATCAGAAGGCTTTGATTGGCAAAGCGGCGCGTCAGTTTATCCACGCCGATTTCAATGATACCGGTACGCTGCAACACCATGAACATGCCGCCGATCATGAAGGTGAAGAACACCACTTCGCCAGCGCTGATAAGCCCGTTGGGAATGGCCAGCATGAAGTCGGTGAAACCGGCGGGGGTGGCCTCCACGAACTGAAAGGACGCCGGGTCAATCGTGGTTCGCCCGGCAGGGCCTGGCACGCGTTCGAACTCACCCGCCGGCACAAAGTGAGTGGCAATGGCCGCCATGGCAATAAAGATGAACAGAATGACGTAGATATCGGGAACCCGGCACCACCCTCGTTTGGGCGTTGTTTCTGGCGGGGGGGTAGAGCGCTGAGTGTTAGGGGACATGGGGTGCCTCGCATTAATGAACGTTATCGTTATGTGAGTCTGGCGGCCTGACCTGGACATATGCGCTTGCTGTGCATTTGCCCTCTTTTTTTTATGTTTGTGTTACGTGCGTGCCGTGCACGCGCTAAAGGAGTCTTTCTTGGCGATATCGTCCTCCTCTTCGATGCCGCATATTGGTCAGCGAATTACCCGGCAGTTTGCCGAGCTGAGCGCTCAGGAGCAGCGGGTAGCCACCTTTATCCTGGATCATTTCGATGACCTGGCGACCTTCAGCGCTGCTGACCTGGCCCGCTCGACCGGTGTGTCCAAGTCTACGGTCAGCCGCCTGTTCCGGCGGCTGGGCTTCGAGAACTTCCAGGTGGTCAAGCAGCATGCACGGCAGCTGCGCAGTCTGGGGGTGCCTCTGGTGACCGGCAGCGAACGGCCGGACGAGGCACACTTCAAACGCCACTTGACCCGCGAGCACGACAACCTGCGTCAGACGTTCGCCAACGTTGCGCCCGAACATTTCGAAGCGGTGGTCAACGCGCTGGATCACGCCGGGCGCATCGTGCTGATCGGATTTCGTAACAGCTACCCGCTTGCCGTGCATTTTCGTCAGCAGCTGATCCAGGCGCGTGACCATGTCAGCCTGGCCCCGCAGCCGAATCAGAGTCTGGCCGAGGAGATTGTGTCGCTGGGGGAAAAGGACGTGGTGGTGCTGTTCGGGTTCCGGCGCCGTCCGGCGGTCTTCAATACCCTGCTGGCGACGCTTGCGGCCAAGGAGTGCCGCGTACTGCTGTTTGGCGATGCCACCGCCAGAGGCCATGCCCCGCGCGTGGATTGGTGGCTTGAATGCCCGCTGGACACGGTTTCGGCCTTCGACAGTTACGCCAGTGCCATGAGCCTGATCAGCCTGCTTTCGAACAGCCTGCTGCATCAGCGGCTGACCGAGGGGCGGGCGCGTATTCATGCCATTGGTGAGCTTTATCAAGACATCGATGAGCTTGAGCTTTGCGAACGCTAGATGGCCTGGGTAAAGCGCTGATGCCATGCGTCGCGGATCCGTTGTGGATGTCATTACGCGTCTGTTTTGTTAGATTTTTGAAACGAAGGTTTCTAAAGACGTTACTATCGGGATGAATGTTTCACAAGCCTTGCCGATAACTAAAAGCTTGCCGATACATAAAGCACAGTACGGCCGGGCGCCAGAACGCCCGCGATAATAATGAGGAGACACAATGCCAAGCAATCGCCCACCCGCCAGCTACTACGCCCCCCAAGGCGGGCATCCGCCGCAGACACAGCTGACCGCTGATCGCGCGGTGTTTACCGAAGCCTACGCGCTGATCCCCAAGGGCGTGATGCGCGATATCGTGACCAGCAACCTGCCGTTCTGGGAAGGCACCCGCCTATGGGTGCTGGCACGCCCGCTGTCAGGCTTTGCCGAGACATTCTCCCAGTACATCATGGAAGTGGCGCCGGGCGGTGGAAGCGACAAGCCCGAGCCTGAAGCTGACGCCGAGGGCGTGCTGTTCGTGGTCGAAGGCGAGCTTACTCTGACCTTGGAGGGCGTGCGCCACACCCTGGCGCCGGGTGGCTATGCGTTTATTCCGCCAGGGTGTGAATGGCGGGCGCGCAATGAGTCGCGCGAACCCGTGCGCTTTCACTGGGTACGCAAGGCTTATGAGTTCGTTGATGGCCTGAAGGTACCCGAGGCCTTCGTGACCAACGAGCAGGCGATTACCCCCATCGAGATGCCGGGCACCGAAGGCCGCTGGGCGACCACGCGCTTTGTCGACCCAAACGATGTTCGCCACGACATGCACGTCAATATCGTCACTTTCCAGCCCGGCGGCGTGATTCCCTTCGATGAAACCCATGTGATGGAGCACGGCCTCTACGTGCTGGAAGGCAAGGCGGTGTATCACCTGAACCAGCAGTGGGTCGAGGTAGAGGCCGGAGATTTCATGTGGCTGCGTGCCTTCTGCCCGCAGGCGTGCTATGCCGGTGGCCCGGGGCCGTTTCGGTATCTGCTGTACAAGGATGTGAACCGCCATGCCGTACTCAAGCTTTCTTCGCGCTAAGGAGTCACGATGCTGAACCTGACCGCCATCCCGCTGACGCCGGATGCCTTTGCCCCTTTTGGTGATGTGATCGACGCGCGCAGCAGCGCGTCGTTTCCCATCAATGCCGGGCGCACCCAGCGCCATCACGACCTCGCCCAGGTGGAAACGCTTGGCGAGCGCGCCCATACGCTGATCAATATCTTTGTCAGCCAGCCGGTCTCGCTGCCGCTGGAGCTTAGCTTTCTGGAGCGCCACCCGCTGGGCAGTCAGGCGTTCATGCCGCTGCGTCAGGAGCGCTTTATCGTGGTGGTTGCCCCGCCCGGTGAAATCATCCAGCCAGAAGACGTACGCGCTTTCGTCACCGACGGCCGCCAGGGGGTGAACTACCGTGCCGGTACCTGGCACGCCATTCAGTCGGTGCTGGAGCGTGAAGGCGAGTTTCTGGTGGTGGACCGCGGTGGCGAAGGCAACAACTGCGAAGAGTACCCGTTAAAAATTACGGTCACTCTGCGCGAATAACTTGTCACCCCGGCGTATGGTTGTCATCTTGGTGGTCTTATACTGCTAAGCTAATGATGCACCTCATGGTTGTTTGGAAAACTGTTTAGGAAAATTATGAACGCACAGACCCATATTCCGCTTCGCCGTACCAAGATTGTCGCTACCCTAGGCCCTGCCAGTGACCGCGAGGGCGTTCTGGAGGCAATGCTGAAAGCGGGGGTGGATGTCGTACGTTTGAACTTCTCCCACGGTACCCCGGATGATCATCGCAAGCGCCTGATGCGAGTGCGCGAAATAGCTGCCCAGCTTGGCCGCAGCGTGGCGGCGCTGGGCGACCTCCAGGGTCCGAAGATCCGTATCGCCCGGTTCAAGGACGGCGCGGTGACCCTGAAAGAGGGCCAGGCGTTCGTGCTGGACATGGCGCTGGACCGCGATGCCGGCGATGCCGAGCAGGTAGGCTGCGACTACAAGACGCTGGCCCAGGACGTGGGCGCCGGCGACCGGCTGCTGCTGGATGACGGCCGCGTGGTGCTGGACGTGACCCGCGTGGAGGGTCAGCAGGTGCACACCCAGGTGGTGGTGGGCGGCAAGCTCTCCAATCACAAGGGCATCAACAAGCAGGGCGGCGGGCTATCGGCCCCGGCATTGACGGAAAAGGACAAGCAAGACCTGAAGACCGCCGTCGAAATCGGCGTTGATTATCTGGCAATCTCGTTTCCCCGCCACGCAGAAGACATGCTCGAAGCGCGCCGCCTGCTGGGTGAGGAGGGCAAGGAAATTGGCCTGGTCGCCAAGGTAGAGCGCGCCGAAGCGGTGGCGGATGACGCCACGCTCGATGGCATTATCGAAGCGTCGGAAGCGGTCATGGTCGCCCGGGGCGATCTGGGCGTGGAAATCGGCGATGCCAAGCTGGTGGGCGTTCAAAAGCGCATGATCAAGCGCGCACGCTCGCTCAACCGCGCGGTGATTACCGCCACGCAAATGATGGAGAGCATGATTTCCGCACCGCTGCCTACCCGCGCTGAGGTGTTTGACGTGGCCAACGCCGTGCTGGACAGCAGCGATGCGGTGATGCTCTCGGCGGAAACCGCCGCCGGCGACTACCCGGTCGAAACCGTGCAAGCCATGGCGCGCATTTGCCTCGGCGCCGAGCGTGAAAAGCTTGTTCAGGAGTCGGGCCACCGTATCCATGAAGGCTTTACCCGCCCGGATGAAACCATCGCGCTGTCTGCCATGTATGCTGCCAACCATATGACCGGTGTGGCGGCAATTGCCTGCATGACCGCCTCTGGCTATACCCCGCTGATTGCCTCGCGCATTCGCTCAGGGTTGCCTATCGTCGGGCTTGCCCATAACCCGATTGCCCAGCGACGCATGGCGCTCTATCGCGGCGTGGTGTCACTGCCCTTTGATACCTCTGAAATGAGCGCCACCGAGCTTAACGACCGGGCGCTGGAACTTCTGGTGCAGCATGGTCTTGCCGAGGCTGGCGATCATGTCATCCTCACCCGGGGGGATCACATGAATGCCCACGGCGGCACCAATACCATGAAAGTCATGACCATTGCCGATCAGCCGACCGCCTAAAGGAAGCACTTTATGAATCCGACCCGTCGTCTTGTGCTGAAAGCGGCGCTAGGCCTGCCGCTGGTGGCGCTGCTGCCCGGTAGCTTGTGGGGCGCGTTTGCCTTTGCAGACAGCGCTGGTGAAGGGAGTGACGCGCAAAGCGGTGATCTGCTGGCGCTGGCCATTCATAGCGATGGCGGCCCGCACCGGCTGGAAGTAGAGGTGGCCCAGACTGCCGCCCAGCGTCAGCGGGGCCTCATGGAGCGCGAGCATCTGCCCGAGCAGCGCGGCATGCTGTTCCGGTTCGAGCAGGAACAGCCAGCGGGCAATGCGTTCTGGATGTACCGCACGCTGATCCCGCTGGATATCGCGTTCATTGATCAAGACGGGCGCATCGTGGCCATCAACACCATGCCTCCCTGTGAATCCAGCGCCCCGGGCGAGTGCCCCACCTACCCGGCAGGCGCGGCCTATTACGCCGCCCTTGAGGTCAACGGTGGCTACTTCGCCGCGCGCAACATTCAGGTCGGCGACTGCGTGTCGGTACCGGGCGAGGCTGGGTTCTGCCAGCCCGCCAAGTGAGCGATCTGAGGCCCAGCGGAAAAGCCTCGACCAGCGGGAAAATTTAAAGCGCCGGGCGGCGCTTGCGAAAGCGGATCAGGATCAAGCCGATTCCCGCCACGACCAGACCGCCGCCCATCAGCTTATGAAACCCCAGAGTATCGCCCATCAGCACTGCTCCCAGGCCCACGGCAAGCACAGGTACCAGCAGCGTCATCGGCACCACCCGGTTGACCGGATGACGGCGCAGCAGGGCATACCAGATGCCATAAGCCACGATTGACGACATCACCGCGGTGTAAAAGACCGCGCCCCAGCCCGCCCAGCTTGCCTCCCTGATTGCCTGCCACTGCCCGCTTTCAAGCAGCCAGGAGCCAATCGCTACCTGGGGCACGGCGAGCAGCGCCACCCACCCCGCCAATGCCAGTGGCGCAATGGCCGGGCCACGCTTGATCAAAAGCTGCGATACCGCCCAGCCGAAAGCGCTCAGCAGCAGAATGCAAAGCGGCAGCGGCGAGGGCAGCGTGGGCCCACCGGCCAGCACCACCACCCCGGCAAACGAGAGCAGCAGGCCCGCCAGGCGCTTGGGGCCCAGTTTCTCCTTTAAAAATATCACCGCCAAAAGCGTGGCGAAGGGGGTGCCCATCTGTACTAGAAGGGCGCCGGTACCCGCCTCGGACTGGCCAAGGCCAATGAACAGCAGGGCAAAGTGCAGGGTGCCGAAGGTAAAGGAGAGTAGAAGTAGAAACGGTAGCTGAGTGCGCGACACCGGGTAGAACGGCACCAGCAGAATGGCTACCAGCATGAAACGTAGCGTGGTCATCAAAAGCGGCGGAAGCTCCGCGACGCCCACCTTGATGACAATGATATTGAGTGCCCAGATGGCTATGACCACCAGGCCGAGCAGCAGGTCGCGTAGAGGCACGGCAGTATCCGGTATAAATGAAAAGTTCTGTGCATCATATCAGCTTGAGCGTCTTCCCTTCGCCCTTTAAGTCCCTACAATGGGGCAGAGAGCTGCCTGCTTGTGTATACAGGCGGTGGCGGCTCTACCATAAAAAAATAGATAAAAAAGGAAACATCATGACGCTGACACGCCACATGACGCACGCAACGATGGGACTTGCCGGAGCAGTACTGCTGACGCTGGCCGCTTCCGCCCAGGCCCGCGAGCTGTCTGTCTCGACGGTTCTATCCGACGCCTTTCCCTGGGGGCAGGCCGCTGAAAAGTGGGCCGAGCTTGTGGAGGAGCGTAGCGAGGGCGAGCTGACCCTGCGCGTCTATCCCAACTCCCAGCTGGTATCCGGCGACCAGACCCGCGAGTTTTCCGCCATGCGCTCGGGCCTGATCGATGCCGCGGTGGGTTCGACCATCAACTGGTCGCCCCAGGTGCCGGCACTCAACCTGTTCTCGCTTCCGTTCTTCATTCCTGATGAGGCGGCGGTCGATGCCATCACTGGTGGTGAAGCGGGCGAGATGGTGTTCGAGGCCATCGAGTCGCGCGGCGTAGTGCCGCTTGCCTGGGGCGAGAACGGCTTTCGCCAGGTGTCCAACTCGCGTGGCCCTATCACCGAGCCTGATGATCTGGACGGGCTGAAGATTCGCGTGGTCGGCTCGCCGCTGTTCCAGGATACCTTCAACGCCCTCGGCGCTGACCCCACCCAGATGAGCTGGACCGACGCCCAGCCAGCGCTGACCACCGGCGCCGTGGATGGTCAGGAAAACCCGCTTTCCGTGTTTGATGTGGCGCGTATCGACCAGGTAGGTCAGGCGCATCTGACCCTCTGGAACTACATGAACGACCCGCTGATTTTTGCAGTGAATCAGCAGGTGTGGCAGACCCTCTCTGAAGAGCAGCAGACGCTTCTGCGTGAAACGGCGCTGGAAGCCGGCGAGTGGGAAACCGCCATGACCCGCGAGCAGGAGAGTGAGCGGCTGGCCGCCATTCAGGAGCGCGGCGTGACGGTCACCGAGCTTACCGATGCGCAGTACCAGGCCTTCGTCGACGCGACCCAGTCTGTATACGAGAAGTGGGCGCCGCGCATAGGTGAACCTCTGGTAGACGCCGCCCAGAAAGCTATCGACGCGCGTTAATCGCTTTTCTGATGTTCCGCCTCCCGGCCTCGGGAGGCGCTGTTATGACGAGGCTTTCATGAAAGGCTTTCCTGATGCGCGGCCCGAGCGCTGGATAGGTGCGCTGGCGCTTATCGTGATTTCATTGATCAGTTTGGGCAACGTGATCACCCGCTACGTTACCGGCGGGTCGTTCTCCTTTACCGAAGAGTTTTCCGTTTTTCTCCTGGTGGTGCTGACCTTTGCTGGCGCCTCGGTGGCTCTGCGCCGCAACCGGCATATTCGCATCGGCTTTCTGGAGCGGGCGCTGCCGCCGCGCTATCGCAATGCACTGATCGTGTTTCAGGCGCTGTGCGGTGCGCTGGTACTGGGGCTGATCACCTGGTACGGCGGCAAGCTCGCCTGGCAGGAGTATCAGTGGGAGTCGCTCTCCCCCGGCCTTGGCCTGCCCCAGTGGTGGTATCTGGTCTGGCTGCCGGTACTTACCCTTGCCATGCTATGGCGGCTTTTCCAGCAGACCCGGGCACGGCTGGTCGGGGAGATGGCTGATGACGCCTGATGTATGGATGATCCTGGCGTTTGCCGGGCTACTGATTGCCGGGGTGCCGGTGGCGTTTTCGCTGGCGCTGTCCGGCGCGGTGGGTATCGTGCTGGGACTGTCGCCGGATATGCTGGCAACGCTTGGCACCAACACCTACAACAGCATCGCCAAGTACCCCTTGATTGCGATTCCGCTGTTCATCCTGACCGGGCTGATATTCGAGCGCTCGGGCGTGGCGCTACGTTTGGTGCGCTTCGCCCAGGCGCTGATTGGCCCGCGCCACGGCGGGCTTGCGCTGGTGGCAGTGCTGGTGTGCATGATCATGGGCGGCATGAGCGGCTCAGGCCCGGCGGACGCTGCCGCGGTTGCCATGGTGATGCTGCCCAGCATGACCAGGGCGGGCTACCCCAAGCCGTTCTCGGCCACCCTGATCGCGGCTTCGGCCTCGACCGCCATTCTGATTCCGCCTTCGGTGGCGCTGATTCTCTACTCCATCGTGGTGCCCGGGGTGGACCTTCGCGCACTGTTTGCCGCGGGGCTCTTTCCGGGCATTCTGGCCGGGCTTTCGCTGCTGGTGCCGGCACTTATTCTGGCCAGGCGCAACGGCTGGGAGGGCTCGCCCACGCTAGACTCCGAGCGTTTGAGCGTGCGCACCACCTTCAAGGAGGCGTTGCCAGCGCTGTTTGCGCCGATCCTGATTCTAGGCGGTTTGCGTTCGGGGCTGTTTACCCCCACCGAGGCGGCGGTGGTGGCCGTTGCCTACGGCACGCTGGTCGGGCTCTTTTTTACCCGCGAGCTGTCGCTGCGCGATCTGTGGGAGCTTCTGGGTGAAGCCGCGATCATTTCTGGCGTGGTAATGCTGATCATCGCCCTGGCCGGCATCTTTGCCTGGGCGGGCACCATGCTGGGCACCTTCCGCCATCTGGCGGAGTGGATCATCGGCCTTACCGATAACGGCGTTGTGCTGCTGATACTGGTCATGCTGGCGGTGCTGTTGGCGGGCATGCTGCTCGACGCCATCTCGATCTACCTGATCATGATGCCCATTCTTATTCCGGTCATGCAGCACTTCGAGTGGAACCCGGTATGGTTCGGCATTCTGCTGGCGATGAATATTGCCATCGGCCAGTTCACGCCCCCTGTGGCGGTCAATCTGATGGTGACGACGGAAGTCGCCAAGATTCGCCTTGAACATACGCTGGGCTGGGCGCTGATTTTCGTGCTGGCAATGGGAGGGGCTCTGGCGCTGGTGGCGATTTTTCCAGCCATTGCGCTATGGCTGCCGCAGATGCTGGGCTATAACGTTTAAGGGGAGGGCTCGGGTGGTGATAGCGAAAACGCCAGATGTCGCTACGCTTAGGTAGGTCATTGAGTGCTGATCTCATAACCCCTATGCAAAAGAGGCATGACCCTTAACGCTGACTAAACGTTACGCAAGGGGTAAGTCGTGTTTCAATAGGCAGCGCTAAGCGCGGCCGTTGTCCACCATGACTTCGCCAAGCGGATTTTTTTTCGCTAAAGTAGCCAAGGTAGGCACAACCAGGTGCCGTGTTATAACAGTTTGTCTTGAAAACGTTCTGGAAGCAGGTTCACCCAAAGGGGACAGGCTGATGGGTGTTTCCAGAGCGCATAACGCTCACAACATCAAGATAGAGGTGTGTCCATGAAACGCCATGTATTTTCCACCGCTGCCTTTTCAGGCGCGTTAATTGCCGCGGCAACCTTTGCGGCTCCCGCCGTCGCTCAAGAGCGCTATATCACTATCGGTACCGGCGGCCAGACCGGCGTTTACTATGTCGTGGGCCAGTCGGTCTGCCGTATGGTCAACCGCGGTAGCGAAGAGCACAACATTCGCTGTAATGCGCCGTCAACCGGTGGCTCCGTTGCCAACGTCAACGGCATGAAGAGCGGCGAACTGGACATGGGTGTCGTTCAGTCCGACGTTCAGTACCGCGCCTACAACGGCGAAGCCAACTTTGAAGAAGAGGGCCCGTGGGAAGACATGCGCTCGGTCTTCACCATGCATGGCGAGCCGCTCACCGTGGTGGCTCGCGCCGACTCCGGCATCGAGAACATCAGCGACTTCCCGGGCAAGCGCGTCAATATCGGTAACCCAGGCTCTGGCCAGCGCAACACCATGGACGTGGTCATGGAAGCGTTCGGTTGGGACGAAGATACCTTCGCACTGGCTTCACAGCTGGATGCCGCCGAGCAGGCTTCAGCGCTTTCCGATAACAACATCGATGCCATGGTTTACGTAGTGGGCCACCCGAACGGCTCCATCCAGGAAGCAACGACCACCATCGACGCCCGCCTGGTATCCGTGACCGGCGACGAGATTGATGCGCTGGTCGAAGAGTACCCTTACTACACCCGTTCCGTGATCCCGGGCGGTTTGTACCGCGGTAACGACGAAGACGTTGAAACCTTCGGTGTGGCGGCTACTTTCGTTTCATCTGCCGACGTTGATGAAGACATCGTGTACGAAACGGTCAAGGCCGTGTTCGAGAACTTTGATCGCTTCAAGCGCCTGCACCCGGCGTTCGAGAACCTCAACGAAGAAGACATGATCGCCGATGGTCTGACCGCACCGCTGCATGACGGCGCGGCGCGCTACTACCGCGAGCGTGGCTGGATCGAATAAGGCCTGGCGGCACGCTATTGGCCATGACCGGTAGCGATCGCTTTAGAAGTGCAAAGCGCGGGCACCTGGGGTGTCCGCGCTTCTTGTTGAAAGCGCTGATTGTCAGCGCTGACCATTAGGCAGGACAAGCGTATGCGTGATGACAAACAACCCTCGGCAGCCGCAGGAGACGACCTGGATGATATGGTCGCCGCCAGTGACACAGGGGCACGGAAGCCTCACGGCGTACCCGGTAAGCTGCTGGTAAGCATTGCAGCTGTGTGGTCGCTGTTCCAGCTATGGATTGCATCGCCACTTCCTTACATGGTGGGCTTCGGCGTATTCAGTGCCACTGAATCGCGCTCTATTCACCTGGCGTTTGCGCTCTTTCTGGCCTTCATGGCCTATCCGGCGCTAAAACGCTCGCCGCGCGACCGCATTCCGTTACAGGATTGGGCGTTAGCTGCGGTGGCCGCCTTCTGCGGCGCGTATCTGTTCATATTCTATTCTGACCTGGCGCAGCGCCCCGGTCGGCCCATTACTCAGGATATCGTGATCGGCATTCTGGGCATCGTGATGCTGCTGGAAGCCACACGGCGAGCCCTCGGGCCACCGCTGATGGTGGTCGCCGCCATTTTTATCGCCTATTCACTGTTTGGCCCCTATATGCCCGGTATTCTGGCGCACCGCGGGGTGAGTCTGGGTGGGTTGATCAACCACCAGTGGCTAGGCACCCAGGGCGTCTTTGGTATCGCGCTTGGCGTATCCACCAGCTTTGTATTCCTGTTCGTGCTGTTCGGCGCCCTGCTGGATAAAGCGGGGGCAGGCAACTATTTCATCAAAGTGGCGTTTTCCATGCTGGGCCACCTGAAGGGCGGCCCTGCAAAGGCAGCCGTGGTTGCCTCGGGCATGACCGGCCTGATTTCCGGGTCGTCGATTGCCAATACGGTGACGACCGGTACCTTTACCATTCCCATGATGAAGCGGGTAGGGTTTAGTGCTGAAAAAGCCGGCGCGGTTGAAGTATCTTCATCGGTCAACGGTCAGATCATGCCGCCGGTCATGGGCGCTGCCGCGTTCTTGATGGTCGAATATGTCGGCATTCCCTATGTTGAAGTCATCAAGCACGCTTTCTTGCCCGCCATTATTTCGTACATTGCCCTGATCTATATCGTTCATCTTGAAGCATTAAAAGCCAACATGCAGGGCCTGCCTTCGAGTAATCCGGCGCGCCCGCTGCTCAATAAAGTGATCGGCTTCTTGACGGGTCTTCTACTGCTCATGGGGCTTTCCGTCGCGGTTTACTATGGCCTGGGCTGGCTGAAGCCGCTGCTCGGCGAGGCAACCCCTTGGGTCATCTCACTTGGTCTGGTCATTGCCTACGTAGGGCTATTGAAAGTTAGCGCCAACTATCCTGAACTGGAAATGGACGACCCGACTTCCAAGATCATTACACTGCCGCAAACGCGGCCTACCGTGATGGTCGGACTGCACTACATCCTGCCGGTTATCGTGTTGGTATGGTGCTTGATGGTCGAGCGCCTTTCACCGGGGCTTTCCGCATTTTGGGCGACCATGTTCATGATTTTCATCATGGTGACGCAGCGTCCAATTATCGCCATCTTCCGTGGGCGCAGCAAAATGGCGGCCGATATCAAAGAAGGCTTCTTGGATCTGTGGGACGGCTTGGTAACCGGTGCTCGAAACATGATCGGTATCGGTATCGCGACCGCCACGGCGGGTATCATTGTCGGTGCCGTATCGCAAACCGGTGTAGGTCTGGTGCTGGCGGATGTCGTTGAGATTCTATCCGGCGGTAATCTGATGATGATCCTGCTGCTTACCGCGCTGCTGAGTCTGATTCTAGGCATGGGCTTGCCCACGACGGCCAACTACATCGTGGTATCGGCATTGATGGCGCCGGTCATCGTGATGCTGGGCCAGCAGAACGGCCTGATTGTGCCGTTGATTGCCGTCCATCTGTTCGTGTTCTATTTCGGCATCATGGCGGATGTCACCCCTCCAGTGGGACTGGCTTCCTTTGCCGCCGCGGCGATTTCGGGAGGCGACCCGATACGTACAGGCTTCCAGGCGTTCTATTACAGCCTGCGTACGGCAGCACTGCCATTCTTGTTTATCTTTAACACGGATCTGCTGTTAATCGATGTCACCGTCATGCAGGGCGTGGTGGTGTTTATCGTGGCAACGATTGCGATGCTGATTTTTGCCGCCGGTACCCAGGGCTATATGCTGACGCGTAACCGCTGGTACGAATCACTGCTGTTACTGCTGGTTGCCTTTACCCTGTTCCGTCCCGGCTTCTGGATGGACAAGATCCATGACCCCTACGAGTCGGTGCCGCCCGCCCAGTTTGCCGAGGCGCTCGAACGGGTGGACGATGGCAGCAGCCTGCGCGTGCAGATTGCCGGTGAGGATGCCTTTGGCGCGCCCATGTCGACCTACATTCTGGTACCGGTGCCCAGCGGTGAAACGGGCGAAGAGCGTCTGGAAAACCTGGGCATGGAGCTCTACGTGGACGGCGATCAGACGCTGGTAGACTTTGTCGAGTTTGGCGGCCCGGCGGCTGAGCTGGGGTTTGATTTCGACCAGGAAATCACCCAGGTACTCGCCCCGGTAGATCGCTGGACCAAGGAGTGGATGTGGCTACCTGCGCTCGGGCTGTTTGGTCTTGTCGTGCTGATGCAGCGCCGTCGTCGCAGCAAGCAGCAGGGTAACGATACAGCGGCAGTCGCTTGAGGAGGTTGCCATGTACCAAAAAGTGCTACTCCCTGTGGATCTGAACGAAGCGGCCTCGTGGCAGAAGGCGTTACCCACGGCGGTCACGCTCTGCCAGACGTTTGGCGCATCGCTGCATATCGTGTCGGTGCTGCCGGAGTTCAAGATGCCCATGGTCGGGGCCTACTTTCCGAAGAACTTTTCGGAAAAGGCCCATGCGGCGATGAAGCAGGCACAACAGCGCTTTATCGACGAGCATGTTCCCAAGGACATCAATACTCAGAGCGTGATTGTGGATGGCTCGCCGTGGGAGGCGATCATCAAGGTGGGCAAGAAGCTCGATGCCGACCTGATCGTCATGGCCTCGCACACCAAGCACAAGTTCGTTGACTATGTGCTGGGCCCCAATGCCGAGCACGTCGTGCATCATGCCAAGGTATCGGTCATGATCGTGCGCTAGTCGGGCGGAACGTCTGTCGTCATACTGAAAACGCCAGCTCGATTGAGCTGGCGTTTTTTTAATGCGTCGCCGATCAACTCTGGCCTGACCTTGAAAGCCAGATCGCGTACTCTACTCCCAATTGATGAGGGCGCCAGGTGCCTGACGATAAAGCAACGCTTTGTGAGGAAGTGATCGTGAAAATGTTATTTGCAGGCTGGGTCTTGATGGCACTGTGCGTATCCCAAGCGGCTCAAGCCGCCCCGGATGAGGCGTTGCCTGCGCCAACCGGTACGGTGCTGCTGGAAGTGAAAGGCAATGTGGCGCATCAAAACAGCGCCGGAGAGGCGCATCTGGACATGGCGATGCTGAAGTCGCTGCCCCAGCACGGTTTTGATACCAATACGCCCTGGACCAGCGGTGTCAGCCACTACTCTGGCCCGCTGATGCGTGATCTGCTCGAGTACGTAGGCGCTGATAGCGACGCCGTGCAGGTATCGGCGCTCAACGGGTATGCCGCTGAAATTCCGATGGAGGATTTCTACGACTATGATGTCATCCTGGCGCTTGAGCGTAACGGTGAGCCGATGCCCATTCGCGAGTATGGCCCACTGTGGGTGCTCTACCCCTTCGACCAGAACGAGGTGCTGCTGAGCGAGAAGATACGCTTCAGGGCCGTTTGGCAGGTCATGCGCATCGATGCGCTTTAGCCACTCCGTGGTACAAGCGCCAAGGCTTCTGCGGTATCCGCGCCGGCTCAAGCTGGTGGCCATTTTTACCGTGCTGCTGTTTGCCGGCGCCCTGGTCGTGGCAGCACTTGCCTCCTGGCGCCAGGACAACCTGACCCAAAGCCTGCGTGAGGATACGGCCTGGGTGGTTTACAAGCTTGATCGGGATGCCGTTCAACTGCTCAACCACTTGCTCTCGGCCACGCGCACAGCGCTGGACCCGGCCACCCAGGACGGGCTCAACCTGCGCTTCGAGCTGCTCTATAGCCGCGTGATGTTGCTGCAGGACGGCGAGGTCAATTCGCTCTTGCAAGCCGCCTCGGGCGCCAGCGAGCTGCTTGGGTACATTCAGCAGCAGATGGAGCTGCTCGATCCCATGTTCGCCCCCAGAAGCGAGCTTGATGCGCTGCCGCTTGTCTCGCTCGAGGCTGAACTCAATCGGCTGACCCAGCTGACCGAGCGGTTCGTCATCACCATCAACGGCTACCTGGCCGAGTCGGCCACCGAAGAGCGCATTCTGCTGAGTACGCTCTACAAGCTCTTGATGACGCTGCTGGTGGGCATGAGCCTGGCCGTTTTACTGGTCATCGTGTTTCTGGTGCGTGAAATGCGCGAAAGTGCGGCGGCCCGGCGCGAGCAGGAGCTGTTGAGCCAGCAGCTCGAAGTCACCGCCGAACAGGCTCAGGCGGCCAACCATGCCAAGTCGGATTTCCTGGCCATGGTGAGCCACGAGATACGCACCCCGCTCAACGGCGTGATCGGCATGAGCGAGCTTTTACGCGAGCCGGCAAGCCCGGCCCAGGTAGAGGATTACGCGCGCACCATTCACGATAGCGCCAATCAGCTTCTGGCCATGATCAACGAGATTCTCGATTTCTCGAAAATCGAAGCGGGCCACCTGACGCTTGAAACCTCGCCGACCGCGCTGAAGCCCTTGATCGATAGCGTCGTGGCGCTGTTTGAGCCCCGCGCCCAGGCAAAAGGGCTTGTGCTTGATGTGGATATCGATGCGCTGGTGCCGCCCTGGGTCATGCTGGACGCCGGGCGCGTTCGGCAGATCCTGCTGAATCTGGTAGCCAACGCGATCAAGTTCACCGACTACGGCCGCGTCAGTATCCGCGTCTCTTCAACGTTCGAACATCTGCTGCTCGACGTAAGCGATACCGGCTGTGGTCTGAATGAAAGCCAGCAGGCCAGCCTGTTCGAACCCTTCCAGCAGGCCGATGCCTCGGTGGCGCGCCGCTATGGGGGCACGGGACTCGGGCTTGCCATCTCCAAACGGTTAAGCGAGGCCATGCAGGGGCATTTGAGCGTGCAAAGCCAGCCCGGCCAGGGCAGCACGTTCAGCTGTGAGCTGCCGCTGGTAACAGCAAGCCCCTCGGTCGCCAAACTGCCCAAGGAACCGGCGCGCGACTTCACGGGCACTTCGCTGCTGCTGGTGGAAGATAACGCGATCAATCGCAAGGTCGCCACTGGGCTACTGTCGCGCCTGGGGTGCGACGTGGTGTGCGCAGAAAACGGCCAGGAAGCGCTGGCCATGGCCAATGCCCAGACCGTTGATTTGATCTTCATGGATATCCAGCTGCCGGACATGGACGGGCTGGTAGTGACTAAGCGCCTGCGCGAACAGAGCGGCTGGCTTGCAAACGTCCCCATCGTTGCGATGACGGCGGGGGGCAACGGCCGGCAGTTCTGCCTGGAAGCCGGCATGAATGACTACATTACCAAGCCGCTGTCGCTGTCGGCGTTGAGTAACGTGCTCGCTCTGCACCTGCTACCGACCGCCACGTCTGCCACGGCCCCTTTGCTGCACCACGCAAGAGACGACGCACCGCATCAGGATGTACTCAATATTGCCACGCTCGACATGCTCAAGGAGAGCCTGGGAGAAGACCGGCTGGTAGATCTGGTGGTGCTCTATCATCAGCAGGTAAGCGACTACCTGTCACAACTGGCTGCCTATCTGGTCGCGGCGGAAGGGCTTTTCGATGAACAGGCAAGGCAGGTAAAACGGCTTGCCCATCAGCTACGCGGAGAGTCGCTGAGCATGGGGGCCGAGCAGCTTGCCGCCTACGCCAGACAATTGGAAGCGCTGGCCGATGACAAGGAGGCAACGCCGTGCCAGCTGGATCAAATCTTCGGCAGCCTGCGCCACAGCGCTACGCGTACCCATGCCGCGCTCCAGCGCTGGCGGCGCGACAACCTGCCTGGTTAAACAGAGCGTTCGCTGCTGATAACCAGCCAGGAGTGCCATTCTGCTAATGGTCTATTTCGCAAAGCATCAAGGTGGCCCACACTGCATAGGCGCCTTCAATAACCATAAGATGCAGGAGCTTTGCGATGATCTACGCCAATCCGGGTGATGCCAATGCCGTGGTGTCATTTGAAAAACGTTATGGCAACTATATCGGCGGCGAATTCGTGGCGCCGGTAAACGGGCAGTATTTCGACAATATCAGCCCGGTCAATGGAGACGTATTCTGCGAAATCCCGCGCTCGACCGCGGAAGATATCGATAAAGCGCTGGATGCCGCCCACAAGGCCGCCCCGGCCTGGGGCAAGACCTCTGCCGCCGAGCGCAGCAATATCCTGCTCAAGATGGCCGACCGCATCGAGCAGAACCTGGAGCTTTTAGCGGTGGCCGAAACCTGGGACAACGGCAAGGCCGTACGCGAAACCCTGAATGCCGACATACCGCTGGCGGTGGATCACTTTCGCTACTTTGCCGGCTGTCTTCGTGCGCAGGAAGGCACGGCGGCGGATATCGATGCCAACACCGTCTCCTACCACTTCCACGAGCCGCTGGGCGTGGTAGGGCAGATCATTCCCTGGAACTTCCCTATCCTGATGGCCGTGTGGAAGCTTGCACCGGCACTTGCCGCCGGCAACTGCGTGGTGCTCAAGCCCGCCGAGCAGACGCCCGCGTCCGTTCTGGAACTGATCAAGATCATCGGCGACCTGCTGCCGCCGGGCGTGGTCAATATCGTCAATGGCTTCGGCGCAGAAGCGGGGCAGGCGCTGGCCAGCAGCAAGCGCATCGCCAAGATCGCCTTTACCGGCTCCACGCCGGTGGGCTCGCACATTCTCAAGTGCGCCGCTGAAAACATCATTCCTTCCACCGTCGAGCTGGGCGGCAAGTCGCCCAATATCTACTTTGCCGACATCATGAACGCCGAGCCGACGTTCATCGATAAAGCGGTCGAGGGGCTGGTGCTGGCCTTCTTCAACCAGGGCGAAGTGTGTACCTGCCCTTCGCGCGCGCTGATTCAGGAGAGCATGTACGACGAATTCATGGCCAAGGTGCTCGAACGCACCAGGACCATCAAGCGCGGTAACCCCCTGGATACCGACGTGCAGGTAGGCGCCCAGGCATCCCAGGAGCAGTACGACAAGATCATGTCCTACATGGACGTGGCCCGTGAAGAGGGCGCCGAATTCCTCACCGGGGGCAACAAGGAGAGCTTCGACCCGAGCTATGACAAGGGCTACTACATCCAGCCGACGCTGCTGAAAGGCGACAACAAGATGCGCGTCTTTCAGGAGGAGATCTTTGGCCCGGTGGTTGCGGTCACCACCTTCAAGGATGAAGAGGAAGCGCTGGCGATTGCCAACGACACCGAGTTCGGACTCGGCGCGGGCGTGTGGAGCCGGGATATCAACGTGGCGTTTCGAATGGGCCGCGGTATCCAGGCCGGCCGCGTATGGACCAACTGCTACCACCAGTACCCCGCGCACGCTGCCTTTGGCGGCTACAAGAAATCTGGCGTGGGCCGCGAAACGCACAAGGTGGCACTCGAGCACTACCAGCAGACCAAGAACCTGCTCATCAGCTATGACATCAACCCGCTCGGGTTCTTCTAACCCCGATTCAACATGCATTCCATCGCATGGTGTGCCTGTAATAACGCCCGGCAATGCCGGGCGTTTTGCATGGTTCACCACGGCAGCGTGGTCTGGCGCTACAGCTGGGCATTCTCGGGCGGTTCGCCGATGGTGCCGGGCATGGGTTGTACGGTGCCGCGCTCCTGGCCTGCCAGAGCGAGGAAATGCAGGTGGCGCTCGTATTCGCTTACCAGATCACCGATCACCTGTCCGCGGGTATAGCCGTTCAGATCCTTGTCCAGGCCGCCTTCGGCCAGATAGACATCCAGGCGTACGTAGAAGTCATCGTCGGCTTCGATAAAGCTTGGCGTGCGCATGCGGTGCGGGCACACCTGATAGACAAAGCGGGTGGCTTCGCCCAGATCAACCTGAAGCATCAGGCTGGGCAACGACTCGCCTTCCTGCTGCTCTTCGCTCACATTTGCAGCCTGGCCACGGCTTTCAAGCTCCTCGGCAAACTGGATCATTGCCGGGCGAATCGAGTGCTTGATGGTCGCAGCAGCCCCTGCGCGGTTGGAAGTGTCTAGGGCATGATCCAGGCGCTCCTTCCAGTCACCGCCGGGGGCGCTACCGGCAATTGCCCGACGCGCATCGGCCTTGTTGCCCTCAAGCTTGAGGGCTTTGTACATTCCCAGCATGACCGCGAAAATCACCACCGAGAAGGGTAAGGCGGTAATGACCACTGCACTTTGCAGGGCGTTGAGTCCACCGGCCATCAGCAGAGCAATGGTGATCAGCCCAATCACTGCCGACCAGAAAATGCGCAGGCGAATTGGCGCATCGTGATTGACGTCGCTCAAGATCGATGTGAAGTTGGCCAGTACCAGCGCGCCGGAGTCGGCGGAAGTAATGAAGAACACGATGCCCAGAATGGTGACAACGGCCGCGGTGATACCTGCATACGGGTAGTACTCAAGCAGTGTGTAAATCGTGGTTTGCGGCGTGTTGAGAGCCTGTTCGCCAAGTGCTGTGACGCCCTGATTGGCGACCAGTTCAATACCACTGTTACCAAATACCGACATCCATACCATCATGAACGCGAGCGGTATGAACAGGGCACCGGCGACAAACTGACGGATGGTGCGGCCACGGGAAATACGCGCCAGGAACAGACCCACAAACGGGGTCCAGGCAATCCACCAGCCCCAGAAGAAGATCGTCCATCCCATTTTCCACTCCTGGGCACCGTCGCCGGTGAAGGCGTTGGTATCAAAGCTCGCGGCTACAAAGCCTGAAAGATAATCGCCTGCGTTGTTCACCACCTTGTCGAGCAGAACCAGTGTGTCGCCGGAAAACAGGATAAACAACATCAGTCCCAGCGCCAGCAGCATGTTGAACTCTGACAGACGGCGAATGCCCTTTTCGACCCCGGTAACCACTGAAATGGTGGCCAGTATCACCACCAGTACAATCAGGATGACCTGTACCGTCAGCGTCTCCGGCACATCAAACATGTAAGTCAGGCCGTAATTGAGCTGAATGACGCCGATTCCAAGGCTTGTGGCGATGCCGAACACGGTGGAAACCACCGCCGTGATATCCACCGCGTTACCTATAGGCCCATGAATGCGCTTGCCCAAGAGCGGATAGAGCGCGCTGCGAATGGCCAGCGGCAGGCGATGCCGATAACTGAAGTAGGCCAGTGCCATACCCATCAACACGTACAGCCCCCAGCCGGAGAGCCCCCAGTGCAGATAGGTTTGAACAACGGCGTTACGCATCGCTGCCTGACTTTCCGGAGTCAGGTCGGGTGGTGCCAGATAGTGAGAAATCGGCTCGGCCACGCTGAAGAACAGAAGGTCGATGCCGATACCCGCCGCAAACAGCATGGCTGACCAGGAGAGCAGCGAAAACTCGGGTCTTGAGTGATCCGGCCCGAGGCGAATGCTGCCAAATCGCGACATGCCAATCACCACGACAAATACCAGATACGCCACAATTGCCAGCATGTAGTACCAGCCAAAGGTGGTGCTTACCCAGGCAAGCGCTGCATTGAAAAACTCACCGGCCTGCTGAGTGAACAGCAGCGTGAGCACAAGAAATATCAGTATACCGGCCATACTGCCGTGGAAAACCACGGGATTCAGACGGTCACGAGAGGAGAGGGAAGCGTTGTCTTTCGCCATGCAGGCGGACTCCTGTGGTTGAGACAAAAGGTAAGCGAATTTATTTTTAAATGAACGTTCAATTTAAAATACGTGGTTTAAGAGTCCGCTTCAAGTCAACGTGCGGTTTAGAGAGGGCATGGGGAGGCAGACGGCCGGTATGAAAAGCAGAACGCCCGGCAATGGCCGGGCGTTCTTGATAGGCAGCGAGTAGAAGGATTACTCGCTGACAGCTTCCGCTTCACCATCTCGATGGTCATGCCCGCCGCGACGGCCGTGGCCTTTACCTTCGCCGCGATGCTCGTCGTGCACTTCCTTCATGGCATCTTTCAGGGCATCGCGCTCTTCTTCGGAAAGAATGTCAGCGACTTTTTCCTGATGCTCGGCACGCAGCGCCTGCATGGCCTGGTAGTGCTCGGCGTTCACTTCGTTGAGGGCAGCCTGCTGCTCTTCGTTCAGGCCGGCGCGCTCATAGACTTCCTGGCGGCGCTCTTCCATGCGCTGATGAAACGCTTCACGATCAGCCTCGGAGGCGTGGCCTGAGTGCTGCTCCGCCTGGGCCGAAAAGGCCAGCGGGGCCAGTGCCAGGGCAAGCAGGGTCGGGGCAAACATCTGACGTAATGACATTTTCATGACGTACCTCCTGATAAGTTGACTATTGCAGTATCCGGCAGCGCCGTGCAAACCCGATGCACGGAGTGTGCAACAACCAAGACCTTCTGCGTCTGCCATTACCCCTCCGGCTGGTACTTGTAGCCCACTCCATATACCGAGCGAATGATCTCCTGTTCGGGCAGGGCCTCGGTGATCTTCTTGCGCAGCTTCTTGATATGACTGTCGACGGTGCGCTCGGAGACGATACGGTTGTCGCGGTACATGTGATCCATCAGCTGTTCGCGGCTGAAGATGCGCCCGGGTGACTGCATCATGACCCGCAGCAGCTGGAACTCGACGGCGGTAAGCCCCAGATCCTGGCCGCCGGCCAGCGCCTGCCAGCCGTCTTCATTGAGAGTGACTGGCGTCGCCTCATGGCTTTTTTGGTGATCCGGGGCGGCCTGCTCGGCCATCGCCTGGCTGCGGCGCAGTACCGCTTTCACCCGGGCGACCACTTCGCGGGGGCTGAAGGGCTTGCAGATATAGTCATCGGCGCCCAGTTCAAGGCCCAGCAGGCGGTCCACTTCCTCCACCTTGGCAGTCACCATGATGATGGCGATGGCGGGCCGGGCGTTGCGAATTTCGCGGCACAGCGTCAGGCCATCCTTGCCGGGCAGCATGACATCCAGCAGCACAAGCTCAGGCGAGTTTTCCTCAAGCCAGGGAAGCACCTCGTCGCCGTGGCCGATGGTGGTCACGCGGTAGCCGTGGGAGGTCAGGTAGTCATCCATGAGGCGGGCAATCTTGGGCTCGTCCTCGACGATCAACAGCGGGGTATCTTGGGTCATGGAAGGCTCTTTTATCATCAATGGGCCGTCAGAAGAGGAAAGCGTAGTGTCCAGCAAAGCCCGCCCAGCGCCGCGTTGGAGGCTTCCAGGGTGGCGCCGTGAGCGCTGACCAACGCGCTTGCAATGGAAAGCCCCAGGCCGCTGCCGCCGCTGGCCCGGTTGCGCGAACCCTCAACGCGATAGAGGCGCTCGGTCAGCCTTGAAAGCTCGCTTTCGGGCACGCCCGGCGTACTGTCCTGCCAAGTGATCACCGCCTGCTGGTGCTCGATGGCAAGCGTCACTTTGAGCGTGCCGGGGGCATCGGTATAGGCGCAGCTGTTGTCCAGCAGGTTGTTCCACAGCTGGTGCAGACGCTGGGCGTCGCCCCGAATCATCACGTCCGGGGCGATCTGTGTGACCAGCGCAAGGCCGCTGTCACTCAGCCAGCGATCAGCGTCTTCCAGGCGGCTTCCCAGGCTGGCGCTCAGGTTCATCGGTGCCAGGTGAATGTCCAGGGCACCGGCATCGCTTTGGGACAGCAGGCGCAAATCCGCCACCAGGTGCTCGAGCTGGGCGACTTCCTGAGCCAGCGAACTCAGGTTCTCCTGATTCAGCGGGCGGATGCCGTCCTGCATTGCCTCGATTTCACCGCGCAGCACGGCCAAAGGCGTGCGCAGCTCGTGGGCGGTATCGGAGACCCAGCGCGCCCGGGCATCGCGATTGGCTTCAAGGGTAGCGGCCAGGACGTTGAAGTCCCGCGCAAGCCGGGCCAGTTCATCCCGGCCGCGCTCGGGCAGGCGGGTGTGGTAGTTGCCTTCGGTAAGACGCCGCGTGGCCACGGCGAGTGCCCGCGTGCGCCGGCTCAGCCACCAGGAGAGCCCGGCGGCCAGCAGCAGCGAGGCCAGGCCGATCGAGATGACGATGATCACCAGATTGCGCTGCTGAAGCTCCAGAAAGCGGTTCTCCATGCGCTCCATCATCTGCTGCGGGGGACGAAACCCCAGCGAGCCGATAGCTTCGCTGTTGCTGTAGAGCGTCAGCCAGCGCCAGTCGCCGGACCCCGTGCGGCCGTTACGGGGCGGCACGACGAACTCACCTTCCGGCGCCCGCAGGGCAAAATCCTGCGCTTCGCCGAGCGGGGAGGGGCGCTCGCGATGCTCCTGACCCAGCTCGAAGCGCACGATATGCGGCCAGCGCTCGGGGTTCTGCTCAAGCCAGCGCCAGTCGCCTTGGGTTTCCCAACGCGTAATCAGGCCGTCGGCCAGCAGCATGGCGCGGCGCTCCTGCGCCTGGTTCAGGTAGTCGATGAATCCGCGGTCGATGCTGTAGGACACGGCCAGAAACATGCTGGCGGAAATCGCCACGTTGACGCTCAAGATAGCGGCAAAGAGTTTCAGCCCCAGCCGTGAAGGTCGCCATCCGGGTAGAGAAATCGCCATCAGGCAGCGCCCTCCTGGCGAGGTTTTTGCGGCATGCTTCGCCGCTCGCGCCAGTTCTCCATGCCCAGATAAAGGCAGGGCACCAGAATCAGCAGAATGACGGTGGCGAAGATCATGCCAAAGCCCAGCGAAATGGCCATGGGGATCATGAAGCGCGCCTGACGCGAGGTTTCCAGAATCATCGGTGCCAGGCCCAGAAAGGTGGTCAGCGTGGTCATCATGATCGGCCGCAGGCGGCGGGTGGCGGCGGCAACGATAGCTTCCCGGGGCGCCATGCCTTCACGCCGCTTGCGGTTGGCGTAATCGATCAGCACCAGGGCGTCGTTGATTACCACCCCGGAGAGCGCCAGCATCCCCAGCAGGCTGATGATCGAAAGCCCGAAGCCCATGATCATATGGCCGACCACGGCACCCACGATGCCAAACGGAATGGCGGCCAGTACCAGCAAGGGTTGCAGGTAGCTTCTAAACGGGATGGCCAGCAGCGCATACAACGCGGCCAGCATCAGCCACATGGCGGTGCGCAGCGAAGCGAGGTTATCAGCGGTATCCTGCTGGCGGCCGCCCAGGCTGACCTCGAGCCCCGGCCAGGTATTGGTCAGCGTGGGGAAGATGTCTTCCTGCAGCGTGGCTAGTACCTGATTGATGGTCCGATCGCCTTCCGAATCGGCGGTGACGGTAATGATGCGCCGGCCGTCAATGCGCTGCAGGCTGCTGGACGCCTGGCTCAAGGTGATATCGGCCACGCGGGAGAGCGGCACGCTCAGGCCATCCGGCGTGCGTATCGGCATGCGGTAAAGCTCGTTCAGGCTATCGCGGTCGGTTTCGGGCAGGCGCACTTCCACGCTGATCTCGCTGCGTCCGACAAACTGCTCGACCGCTGTGGCGCCCTGAAGCGGCCCGCGCAGTGCCTGTGCCAGGTCGCTGCCGGTCAGGCCAAGCGCGCGGCCTTCTGCCGAAAGGCGCATTTCCAGCTGGGGTTTGCCGTCGCCAATACCGCTGTCGATATCGGTCAGGCCATACTCGCTAAGCACCTCGGCCAGACGTGCCGCGGCTGCTTCCAGCACCTGGGTGTTGGGGTGCGAGAGGCGCAGGCTGAGGGCAGCGCCGCTGCCGGGGCCGCCAAAATCGGACTCAAAGCGTACCGACTGGGCGCCCACCAGGTCGCCGGCCACCTCACGCCACTCACTGGCAATGCGTGACGGCGGCCATGCCTCCAGGCTTTCGCTGGCGATATCCAGGCGTACTTCGAGGCTCTCGCCATCCAGGCGGCTGCGCGTGCTGCTGAACGCCAGCGTGTCTTCACGCTCGCTCAGCTGCCGAGCGGCCTCCAGCAGCTGCTGGCTAAGCTCCCGGCTGACGCTGATGTTGGTGCCGATCGGCAGGGTCACGGTGGCCTGCACCTGGTCGGATTCGGCTCGCGGCATGAGCGAGAACCCAAGCCGCCCGCTCATCGCCCACGACAGGGCGACGAGCAGCACCGCCACGCCCAGCGCGATGCTCAGCATGCGCTGGTTGAGCGCGCGCTGCAGAAACGGCTCGAACTGGCGATAGGTAAAGTGGTGCAGGCCGCCCTGCATGCGCTGGCGCAGCGCTTCAAGCGGTTTCTGCCAGGCCGGTGTCTCGCGCGGTTTGCGGCTGTGGGCGAGGTGGGCGGGCAGGATGAACAGCGCCTCGGCCCAGGAGATCAGGAAAACTGTAATCACCACCACCGGCACCGTAGCAAACAGCATGCCCAGAAAGCCCGGCAGGAACAGCAGTGGCAAGAACGCCACGATGTTGGAAAGAATGGCAAAGGTGAGCGGGATGGCGATTTCGCTGGCGCCCTTGACCGCCGCATCGCGCAGCGAATAGCCCTCTTCACGATAGCTGTAGATGTTCTCGCCCACCATGATCGCATCGTCCACCACGATGCCAAGGGCAATGATAAAGGCAAACATCGACATCATGTTCAGCGATACGCCGATCCAGGGCAGAAACAGCATGGCGCCCAGAAACGCGGTCGGGATGCCCAGCGTTACCCAGAAGGCCAGGCGTGCTTCCAGAAACAGCGCCATCAGCACCAGTACCAGCGCCAGGCCCATCCAGGCGTTCTTGAGCAGCAGGCTCAAACGGTCTTCATACACCTTGGAGCTGTCGCGGGCGACATCCAGGCTGACCCCGGGGGGCAGGCCCGCGCGCAGGTTATCGAGCTCGGCGTAAACGGCCTGTGAAATGCTGGTCGGCGTCTGGTGGCCAATCTGATAGATGTTCACCGAAAGCCCAGGCTCGCCGTTGTAGAACTCCTCCCGGTCGGTTTCCGCAAAGCCGTCGCTGACGCGGGCGATATCGCCCAGCAGCACCGGCGTGCCCTGGGCGGTGGTTAGAATGGGCAGGTCGGCGAACTCGGCGGCACTGTTGCGCCGGCCCTGGTAGCGAATCAGCCACTCGCCTTCGGCGGTGGTCAGCTGGCCGCTGGCCAGATCCAGCGCCTCGGCACCGATGCGGCTGGCCAGCTGCTGGTGGTCGAGCCCGTAGCGTTCGATGGCCTCTTCATCCAGATGCACCTGAATTTCACGCTCGCGGTTGCCCGAAAGCTCGGCCCGCGAGATGCCCGAGGCGGCCTGCAGCTCGGCGCGCACGTCTTCGGCGGCATCGTGAAGCGCGGAAAGCCCCACCGCGCCGTAAACCTGGAGGCTGACCACGCTGCGAGAGCCGCCAGCCAGGGTAAAGCGGGGCGGGTCGGCAGCGTTGGGCAGGGTGGTAATTGCATTGACCGCCTGCTGGATATCCTGATACACGCGCATCACGTCCACGCCGTCAATCAGCGTGGCGCTGACCATACCGCTGCCTTCGCCGGCGCTCGAGGTCAGCTCGTCGATACCCTCGACGTTGGAAATCGCCGCCTCGACGGGCAGCAGCAGGCTCTGCTCGACGTCTTCCGGCGTGGCGCCCGGATAGCTGATGGAGACCTGAACGATCTCGATCTCGAACTCGGGAAAGACCTCTTTCTTGATCGCCAGTGACGCCATGAGGCCGCCCACGATAAACAGCACCATCAAGAGATTGGGGGCTACCCCGTGATCGATCATCCAGGCGATAGGGCCACGGCGCATCAGTTGTTCTCCCTATCGCTTGCCGGCGTGTCGCCGCGCGTGCGCACGCGAATCTGTTGGCCTTCGCGGGGTTGGGCAAGCCCTGAGGTCACTACCCGCTGGCCGGCTTCCAGGCCGCTGCGCACCAGCGCTTCGTCTTCGCCGCGGTAGGCAAGCGTTACCGTGGTGCTGTGCAGGCGGTCCTCGTCATCCACCCACCAGACGCGCTCGCCGGGACGCAGGGCCGCCGAGGGCAGGGCGATCAGGTCTTCCTGGGCCTGGGTTTCAAACGCCACTCGCATCACATCGCCCAGGCGCAGTGCCGGGCCGTCGCTTTCCAGCGCCAGTGGGTCGTTCACGGCAATCAGTAGCTGCGCCTGAAGCCCGCTCTCTTCCAGGTTGGGCAGAATCGATACCAGGGTGCCCTCGCGACTCGCTCCATCCGGCCAGCCGCGGCTGGTGAGCGTGACCAAACTTCCGGGCTCCAGCCACTCAAGCGCATCGCCGGGCAGCGACGCGCGCACCCAGAACTGTTCGACGCCTACCAGGCTCAAAAGCTCTGTACCCAGGCTCAGCAGGCTGCCGGCGCCTACCAGGCGCTCCTGCACCATTGCTTTCCAGGGCGCGGTCAGCGTTGCCCGCTCGAGATTCAGCGCCGCCTGGTCGCGAATGACCCGGGCCTGGGTAAGCTGGGCCTGAGCCTGGCGCAGCTGCGGCTCGCGCAGTACCAGCGCGCGCCGCTCGGCGGAGAGCTGGCGGCCGAACGACTCGTACTCGCTGCGCGCGCGCTGCTGCTCGGCGTTCTCCAGGGCCAGCTGCGCTTCGGCGTTGCGTAGCTGGGCTTCGGCGTCTTCAAGGGCCAGGCGCAGATCGGCCTGGTCGATATAGGCGACCGGCGCGCCTTGCTCGACTACCTGACCCGGCAGGACGCCATCGCCGAAGCGTTCGAGCTGGCCCGCGACCCGGCTTGCCAGCATCGCCTGCTGCTCGGCCTCGACCCGGCCAAAACCGCTCAGGATGGGTGATTGGGGGCGCTGTTCGAGTGTGATGACATCTACCACCGGCGGCGTCGGAACCGGCGGCGGGCGGCGCTCGATACGCGGCGGCTGGGTGATGATCCACCAGGCGCAGGCCAGGCCGACCACTACCACCAGCAGGGCGGCCACGCCGCCTAGACGGACTCGGCCCCGTTGAGCCGAAGGCGAAGATTCAATAGATTTCATCAACACGGGTTATCCGTTGTGAGAGCAAAAAGGGAAGCAGCGAAAATTCCGGTAAAAGAAGCGTATCATGCTAGCATCACGCATTGGTTCGCAGCGATTAGGCAAGCATTATGAAAAGAGCGTGCAAGCCTTCGCCAGTCCAATAAATAACCGCCGACCGACGAGTCCCGTGTAAACGTATGAAAAACACCGCCACCCGCGATAAGTTGATTGATACTGGTGCCGAACTGATTACCCAGCAAGGGTACAACGCCACGGGCATCAACGCCGTACTTAACGCCTGCGGCGTGCCGAAAGGCTCGTTTTACCACTATTTTTCCAGTAAAGAGGACTTTGGGCTGGCGGTGATCGAGCGGTTTGCCAACGACTACGATGCAAGCCTGGTCGTACTGCTCGAAGATCCGATGACGCCTCCGCTCGAGCGCCTGAAGCGCTATTTTGCTGCCGGCCGTGCGCATATGGGCGAGCACGACCACGCCACCGGCTGCCTGATCGGCAACCTGGGCCAGGAGCTTGCCGGGCAAAGCGACCGCTTTCGCCAGGCGCTCAACCACGCGTTCCAGCGCTGGGAAACCCGCTTTGCCCACTGCTTGAGCGCCGCCCAGGCGCAAGGCGCCATCACCTCCACGCTCGATCCCCAGCAGTTGGCAAGCTTCATTCTTTCCGGTTGGGAAGGGGCCATACTGCGCGCCAAGACGCTGAAATCAGCCGCGCCCATGGAAGTATTCGAGAGCCTGCTGTTCAAGCAGGTGCTGACCCCGCCGGCCGGCTGAGCGGCTTGCGTTGATCCGTTTCCGGCCAGGAGTTCGCCATGTTTACCGGCTATGAAAAACACACCCGCCACGTCAACGGCGTCGAGATCGCCTTTCGTATGGGCGGCAGCGGCCCCGCGCTACTGCTGCTTCATGGCCACCCGCAGACCCACGTTATCTGGCACAAGGTCGCGGAAACACTTGCCCGGCACTTCACCGTGATTGCTGCCGACCTGCGCGGCTACGGCGACAGCGCCAAACCCGACGATGATTCCGAGCACCTGACCTATTCCAAGCGCACCATGGCCGCCGACATGGCCGAGCTGATGGGAGAGCTTGGCTTTGCGCGCTTCAAGGTGCTGGCCCATGATCGCGGCGCGCGAGTGGCCCACCGGCTGGGAGTGGATTACGCCGAGCGCGTCGAGCGCATGGTGCTTCTGGATATTGCGCCCACTCTTGCCATGTATCGCGGCACCACCGAGGCCTTTGCACGCAGCTACTGGCACTGGTTCTTTCTGATTCGCCCTCAACCGCTGCCGGAAATGCTGATCAATAGCGACCCCGCCCAGTACCTGAAAAGCGTGATGGGGGCGCGCAGTGCGGGGATGGCGCCGTTCACACAAGAAGCCCTGGCGGAGTACGAGCGCTGCCTGACGCTGCCCGGCACCGCGACCGGCATCTGCGGCGACTACCGCGCCAGCGCCACGATTGATCTGGTGCATGATCAGGCAGATATCGACGCCGGCGTAAAGCTCACCTGCCCGCTGAAAGTGATGTGGGGTGCCGAAGGCGCCATCGAAGCCTGCTTCGATGCCCTGGCCGAATGGCGCAAGGTAGCCACTCACGTCGACGGCAGGGCGCTACCCTGCGGCCACTACATCGCCGAGGAAATCCCCGAGATACTGCTGGAACAGGCGCTTACGTTTCTAGGCGACGCCGGTTAGACGATTCGGGAAACTGCCCAAGACGAAGCGGGTGAAAAACTGGATAATGGGCGGCAATTCGCCCGGTGCCCGGCAGGAAAGGGCAAGGCACACTCATTACTCCGGATGCCCGCTTTATGGAAATCAAGGTCAACTATCTCGACAACCTCCGCCTGGAGGCCAAGTTCGACGACTTCACGGTCATCTCCGACCAGCCGATCCGCTACAAGGGTGACGGCTCCGCCCCCGGCCCGTTCGACTACTTCCTGGCCTCATCGGCCATGTGCGCGGCCTACTTCGTGAAGGTGTACTGCAACGCGCGGGATATTCCCACCGAGAATATCCGTCTGTCCCAGAACAACATCGTCGACCCGGAAGACCGTTACAAGCAGATCTTCAAGATTCAGGTGGAGCTACCCGACGATATCTCCGAGAAGGATCGCCAGGGCATCCTGCGCTCCATTGACCGCTGCACAGTCAAGAAGGTGGTGCAGACCGGCCCGGAGTTTCAGATCGAGACAGTGGAAAACATCGATGAGGACGCCCAGGCGCTGCTGATGGGCGCCCCGGACGGTGGCAGCACCTACATCGAAGGCAAGGATGCGCCGTTGGAGGAGACCATCGCCAACATGAGCGCGATTCTGGCGGGCCTCGGCATGAAGATCGAGATCGCCTCCTGGCGCAATATCGTGCCCCATGTGTGGTCGCTGCATATTCGCGATGCGGCGTCGCCCATGTGCTTTACCAACGGTAAGGGCGCCACCAAGGAGAGCGCGCTGTGTTCGGCGCTTGGCGAGTTCATCGAGCGCCTCTCCTGCAACTTCTTCTACAACGACCAGTTCTTCGGCGAAGAGATCGCGGGAAGCGACTTCGTGCACTACCCGAACGAGAAGTGGTTCAAGCCAGGGCCCAACGATGAGCTGCCCGAAGAGATTCTCGACGAGCATTGTCTTGCGATCTACAACCCGGAAGGCGAGCTTTCAGGCTCGAATCTGATCGATACCAACTCCGGTAACGAGGCCCGCGGCATCGTCTCGCTGCCCTTTGTGCGCCAATCCGATGGCGAGACGGTCTACTTCCCCTCGAATCTGATCGAGAACCTGTTTCTGAGCAACGGCATGAGCGCAGGCAACACCCTGGTGGAAGCCCAAGTGCAGTGCCTTTCCGAGATTTTCGAGCGAGCGGTGAAGCGCGAGATTCTGGAGCAGGAGCTTTCGCTTCCGGACGTACCGGCGGATGTGCTGGCGAAGTACCCCAGTATCGTCGAGGGCATCAAGGCGCTGGAGGCCCAGGGTTTTCCGGTGCTGGTAAAGGATGCCTCCATGGGCGGGCAGTTCCCGGTGATGTGCGTGACGTTGATGAACCCGCGCACCGGCGGGGTGTTTGCCTCCTTCGGCGCCCACCCGAGTTTCGAGGTGGCGCTGGAGCGCAGCCTGACCGAGCTATTACAGGGGCGTAGCTTCGAGGGCCTGAACGATTTGCCGCTACCCACTTTCAACTCGCAGACGGTGTCCGAGCCCAACAACTTCGTCGAGCACTTCATCGACTCGGTAGGCGTGGTCTCCTGGCGCTTCTTCAGCGCCAAGGCGGATTTCGAGTTCAGCGAGTGGGACTTCTCCGGCACCAACCAGGAGGAGGCTGACACGCTGTTCGGCATTTTTGAAGAGCTGGGGGCCGAGGTGTACATGGCGGTCCACGAGGATCTCGGCGCGCCGGTGTGCCGTATCCTGGTGCCGGGCTACTCCGAGGTGTACCCGATCGAGGACCTGATCTGGGACAACACCAACAAAGCGCTGGATTACCGCGCGGATATCCTCAACCTGCACCGCCTGGAGGACGACCAGCTTCTCGATCTGGTCGAGCGTCTGGAGGAGAGCCAGATGGACGACCACGCCGATATCATCACGTTGATCGGCATCGAGTTCGACGAGAACACCGTCTGGGGCCAGCTCACCATCCTGGAACTCAAGCTTTTGATCTACCTGGCGCTTGGCCGTTTAGAGGAAGCGCTGGACTGCGTGCAGATGTTCTTGCAGTACAACGACAACACCGTCGAGCGCGGCCTTTACTACCAGGCGGTGAACGCGGTGCTTGAAATCGCGCTCGACGACGAGCTGGAAATCGACGACTACCTGCCCAACTTCCAGCGCATGTTCGGTGAAGAGACCATGGCGGCGGTCGTGGGCTCGGTGGAGGGCAGCGTGCGCTTTTTTGGGCTGACGCCCACCAACATGCAGCTCGACGGTCTGGAGCGCCACCAGCGTCTGATCGAGAGCTACAAGAAGCTTCACGCGGCGCGCGCGGCTCGCGCCGAGTAAGTTCGGCGTTTGATTGTGTTCAATGTTCACTTGTTTAACGGGAATGCCATGACTTCGATGACCTATCGCTCGCCCTTGATGGCGGCGGCGCTGACCCTCGTCTCCACCGCCACGTTGGCCCAGAGCGCCGAGCAGAGCCAGCTGGAGGTGCGCAAGCTCTACAGCGGGCGCATGATGCCCGATGAGCAGGTCGAGCTTTCCCGCCATATCGACCGGCTCTTCCCGACCCGCACGGTGAAGGCGGCAAGCGCCCCGCACGCGTTCGGCTCGCGCGACGCCTCGCTCGAGGATTTCTCGCTCACCCATGAAGGCGTGACCTACGATATTTACGACTTCATGGCGCTCAACCGGGTGAGCGGCCTGATGGCGGTGCACGACAACGACGTGGTGTTCGAGCAGTACGCCTTGGGTAACACGGCAGACACGCCCTGGATGTCGATGTCGATCGCCAAGTCGATCTCGTCGACGCTGATCGGCGCTGCGCTCAACGACGGCCATATCGAAAGCCTTGATGACGCTGTCAGCAAATACGTGCCCGAACTCGAGGGTAGCGTGTACGACGACGTCAGCGTCGAGCAGATTCTGCTGATGGCCTCCGGCGTTGCCTGGGATGAAACCTACGCCGACCCGGACTCCCAGCGCCGTCAGATGCTCGAAGTGCAGCTTGAGCAGCGCCCAGGTGCACTGCTTGAATTCATGGGCGGGCTGGAGCGCGCCGGTGAGCCTGGCGAGGTGTGGAACTACAGCACCGGCGAAACCCAGCTGCTCTCGGCGATCATCAACGGTGCGGTGGGCAAGAGTGCCTCCGAGTACCTGTCCGAGAAGATCTGGTCAGGCTACGGCATGGAGACGGACGCCAGGTGGTGGCTGGACAGCGAAGATGGCCAGGAAATCGGCGGCAGCGGGCTGTTGATCACGCTCAAGGACTATGCCCGGTTCGGGCAGTTCGTGCTGGATGAATATAACGAGCCCAACGTGCTGCCCGAAGGCTGGGTGGCGGAATCGGCCCGCCCCCACGAGATTGGCGGCGAAGAGATCGAGTACGGCTACTCCTGGTGGCCGGAAGGCGAGGGCGCGTTCTCCGCGGTAGGGATATTTGGCCAGTGGGTGTTCATCGACCCGGACAACGACATGGTGATTGCCATGACCGGCGCCCAGCCCAAGGCCGAAGCCTTCGAGATCGTCCCGGTCACCCAGTTCTTCCACGCCCTGAGCGACCACCTGGCGGGCGAAAGCCGATAAGCGCCTAACCGAAGAACCAGTAGCACACGCCGATTGCCGTGAGGATACCCGCGGCGTCGGCGATCAGTGCACACCCCAAGCCGTGGCGAATGCGGGTGATGCCCACCGCGCCGAAGTAGACCGCCAGCACATAGAAGGTGGTTTCGGTGCTGCCCTGAAGTGTTGCCGCCAGAAGCCCCGGGAAGCTGTCCACGCCGAAGTTGTTCATGGTTTCGATCATCATCGCCCGCGCACCGCCGCCGGAAAGCGGCTTGATGAAGGCGGTGGGCAGTGCATCGACGAAGCGCGTATCCCATCCAACCCCCTCCACCAGCCAGCGCACGCCGGCAAGCCCGGCATCCAGAACGCCGCTGGCGCGCAGCACGCCCACGGCGACCAGCATGGCGATCAGATAAGGCAGAAGCGTCAGAGTGAAGCTCACGCCCTCCTTGGCGCCTTCGATAAAGGCGTCGTAGACCTTGACGCCGCGCAGGGCGCCCACTCCCAGAAACAGGATGACGATGCTGAACAGCGTCAGGTTACCCACCAGGGTAGAAGCGGCGGCCAGCGCTTCGGCGGAAAGCCCGGCCAGGGTGGTAATCAGCAAGCCCAGGCCAAGGGCCGCCGCGGCAAAGTAGGCAAGCACCGTGGGGTGCCAGAGCTTCAAGCGCTGAACCAGCGCCACCGCCAGAAGCCCTACGAAGCTGGAGGCGCTGGTGGCAAGCAGGATGGGCAGAAACACGAGCGTCGGGTCAGAAGCGCCCTGCTGGGCGCGATACATGAAGATGGTGACGGGCAACAGCGTCAGCGACGAGGTGTTGAGCACCAGAAACAGGATCTGCGCGTTGCTGGCGCTCTCTTTACTCGGGTTCAGGCTCTGCAGCGAGTGCATCGCCTTGATCCCGATGGGCGTGGCCGCGTTATCCAGCCCCAGAATATTGGCCGCAAAGTTCATGCTGATCAGGCCCATCGCCGGGTGGCCCCGAGGCACCTCCGGCATCAGGCGGCAAAACAGTGGATCGAGCACCCGGCCCAGCAGCCGGATCATGCCGGCCTTCTCGGCAATGGATAAAAAACCCAGCCACAGCGTCATGGCGCCCAGCAGCACCAGGATGATATCCACGCTCACCTTGGCCATATCGAAAAGCGACTGCACCAGGCGCGCAAACACCTCGCCATCCCCGCCCACCAGCCACTGCCAGAGCGCGCCGACAAACGCGGCGATGAAAAAGCTTAACCAGATTCCATTGAGCATGAAGAGCGAATGTCCTGAGTGGATAGTAACGTACGGGCATCCTACCTAATTTGCTTGAGCACCACAGCAGCGGCGCGTCCTGGCAATCTGACGATTGAAGCTCACCTTGTTTGGCCGTAGGGGAATAAAAAAGCTTCAGGCGCTGAAGCGCCTGAAGCTTTTGACTACCGTCTTGGTTCCATGTGTGCCGGTTAAGGCGCCTTTACCGGGCGCAACAGCAGCACCGCCAGCGGCGGCAGCGTCAGTTCAAGGCTGGCGCTTTGGCCATGCAGCGGAGCATCCTTTGCCGTTAAGCGCCCCAGATTGCCCATATTGGAGCCGCCGTAGCACTCGGCGTCGCTGTTGAAGCGCTCTTCCCAGCTACCGACATGGGGCACACCCAGGCGGTAACCCTCGCGGGGGATGGGCGTCAGGTTGGCGACCACCAGCAGCGGCTCGCCGGAAGCGCTCCAGCGCAGCCAGGCAAATACGCTGTTGGCTTCGTCATTGCCGACTACCCAGGTAAAGCCCTGGGGCTCGCTGTCGCATTCGTGCAGCGCGGGCAGCTCCTTGTAGCAGCGGTTGAGATCCCCCAGCAGCCGGTGAATGCCGGCGTGACGCGGCTCGGCAAGCAGCGACCAGTCCAGCTCCCGGTCATGGCTCCACTCGCGCCACTGGCCGAACTCGCAGCCCATGAACAGAAGCTTCTTGCCCGGCTGTGACCACATGAGCACCAGATAGGCGCGCAGATTGGCGAACTGCTGCCACTCGTCGCCGGGCATCTTGCCGATCAGCGAGCCCTTGCCGTGTACCACCTCGTCGTGAGAAATCGGAAGCACGTAGTGCTCCGAGAACGCGTACACCATGGGAAAGGTCATCTCATGATGGGCGTGGGAGCGATAGATCGGGTCCTTGGCAATATAGGTCAGGGTGTCGTGCATCCAGCCCATGTTCCACTTGTAGGCAAACCCCAGCCCGCCTTCTTTGGTAGGCTGAGTCACCCCCGGCCAGGCGGTGGACTCCTCGGCGATCACGATGGTGCCGGGCGCCTCTTCGCTTATCACATCGTTGAGATGGCGCAGAAACTCGATGGTCTCGAGATTCTCCTGGCCGCCGTGGCGATTGGGGATCCACTCGCCTTCGTTGCGCGAGTAGTTGCGGTAGAGCATGGAGGCCACCGCATCCACGCGCAGCGCATCGATATGGAAGTGCTTCAGCCAGTGCAGCGCCGAGGCCAGCATGAAGCCGTGCACTTCACGCCGGCCCAGGTTGTAGATGTAGGTGTTCCAGTCCTGATGAAACCCCTCGAAAGGGTGTTCGTACTCATACAGGGCGGTGCCGTCAAAGCGTGCCAGGCCGTGGGGGTCGGTGGGGAAATGCGCCGGCACCCAGTCAAGAATCACGCCAAGCCCGGCGCGGTGGCACTCATCGACGAAGTAGGCGAAGTCGGCGGGTGTGCCAAAGCGGGCGCTGGGAGCAAACTGGCCAAGCGGCTGATAGCCCCAGGAGCCGCCGAAGGGGTGCTCCATGATGGGCAGCAGTTCGACATGGGTGAAACCCAGCTCGAGCACATAGGGAATCAGGTGCTCGGCAAGGTCGCGCCAGCGGTAAAGTTCGCCGTTGTCGCCGCCGTGCTTGCGCCAGGAGGCCGCATGCACCTCATAAATACTCATCGGACGAGAGGGCGCGTGCGCCTTTTCCCGCTGGGCGACCCACTCGTCGTCATGCCAGGTAAACGGCGTGGTGTCGGCAACCACCGAGGCGGTGGAGGGCGGGGCTTCGGTGGCCAGTGCCACCGGGTCGGCGCGCAGGCCAAGCGCGCCCTGAGCTTCCAGAATCTCGTATTTATACGCCTCGCCCGGGCCGAGGCGTGGAATGAACAGCTCCCACACGCCGGCTGGGTGGCGCAGGCGCATTGGGTGGCGTCGGCCATCCCAGCTGTTGAAGTTGCCGACTACCGAGACTCGGCGTGCGTTAGGCGCCCAGACCGCAAAACGCACGCCCTGCGTCTCCTCTACCGTCATGGGCTGTGCGCCCAGGCAGTGCCCCAGGTTGCGGTGATTGCCTTCGCCCAGCAGGTAAAGATCCATTTCACCCAGCAGCAGGCCAAAGCTGTAGGGGTCTTCTGTGATCTGCTCGCCTTGGGGCCAGCGGATATGCAGCTGGTAAGGCGCGGCGTGAGGCAGACGCGCGGCGAACAGGCCGGGAATCTGAATGCCCGTCAGGCAGCAGCGCAAGCTGCCGCCGTCACGGTCAAGTACGTCCACGCCAACGGCACCGGGCAGAAAGACCCGTAGGTAATCGCCCTGTTCATCGCTATGCATACCCAATACCGAGAAGGGGTCACGATGGGTGCCTTCCACCAGGGCGTCGGCGTCGTCTTCACTTAGCCACAGGGTGTCATCCAGCACGGGCCGGGTGGTCGTGACATCATTCATGGGGCTCTCCTGGGCTTAGCTGGTCGACAATGGCCGCCAGGCCGCGCAGCGGTACGCCAAGCCAGGCCGGACGGTTGGCGGCTTCGTAGGCGATCTCGTAGGCAGTCTTTTCGAGCACGAACAGGTCAACGGCCGCCGCAGCGCCGTTGGCTTTCTGCCACTCGTGGGGAAGCTCCAACGTGGCTTGCCAGTAGGCATTCAAGAACACCTGGCGCCCTCTAAGCAGATACTGCTCCACTACCTGATGGCCTTTGCCGGCGCTGTCGGCTTCACTGTAGCCACCCTGAGCCTCCTCGATCTTGGCGTAGGCGTAGTCGAAGGAGCGCAGCATGCCGGCTACATCGCGCAGCGGGCTGTCCTTGGCGCGCCGCTCTTCCAATGGCCTTGCCGGTTCACCCTCGAAATCGATGATATAGGCATCGTCGTGGGCCACCAGCACCTGACCAAGATGCAGATCGCCATGGATCCGCGTGATCAGGCTGCCTTCGGCAAGGTCAGCCATGTAACCGATGGAGGAGAGGAGCTTGTCGCGCTGGGCCAGAACGCTTGTGGCAATCTGCTGTTCGGCGGCATCAATAGCCCCCAGGTGACGCTCGAGCACATCCAGCGCCTCTTCAACGCGCTCGGTCACCCGCTGTTTCCAGTGAGCGGTGTGAGAGGGGCCGGCCATTTCGCTTGCAAACGCCGGGTCATCGGTAGGCAGTGCCAGCACCATGTGCAGTTCGCCCAACCGCTGCCCGAGGGTGGCAGCAAACGCTTCCAGCTCATCGAACGCGCCGTAGCGAGCCTTGTCCTGGGCAGGCTCATTGGCCTGCTCATCCGCCAGCGCTTCGCGAATCGCGCGCTCGAGCGTGGTGCGGGTCCATGACCAGGCATCGCCCTGGTTATCGATAAAGCCCTGCAGAATCATCAATGTCTGCGGCGTGCCCTGTTCATCGAGCTGAGTCACTTCACCCAGCAGCGGCGCGGTGTTGATAAAGCCTCGCTCGGTCAGGTAACGCCCGATTTCCGCTTCCGGGTGAACGCCCGGCTCAAGACGACGAAACAGCTTGAGTACCAGCTGATGGTCGATCACCACTGAGCTGTTGGACTGCTCGGCGCCCTGCTGGGTAATGCCGGGGTGTTCGGGAAGCGTGAGTTCGACAAGCTCCGGCGTCGGCAAAAAGTGAATAGCCCCTCTGGCGCTTGGCAGCACGACGGCCTGGCGCAGGGCATCCAGAATGGCCAGGGTAAAGGCGTCCAGGGTCAGCGCATCGGTGAGCAGGCCTACTTCATGGAAGCGGCGTACCCGCGCCATGGCAAGCTGCTGGGCAAGAGGACTGCTCTGCTCATCCTCAGCCAGGAAGGCTAACGGTAATTGATAGCGCTCGCTGCCTTGGGCATGGGTGATTTCCAGTTCGCTGAGCAGCAGGGTATGGCCGCCGTGCTCAAGGCTTGCAAGCGAGTGCAGGTGAATCTCCTCGACGCGCGCCTGCTTGGCCGCAAACCAGCGCCGCTTGGTCAGGTAGTGCGGCAAGGTCTCGCGCTCGAGCAGTTGCCTTGAGGAGCCTTCGAAAATCTCCTCGAGGCGCTTCTTGATGATCAGGGTGACGAAATCCGGCATCGGCTCGGGTACTGGCGTATGCCACTCGGGCATGGCGGTTGCCGGGGCCAGCAGGAACCAGAAGAAACCGTAGGGCGGAAGCGTCAGCAGATAGCTCAGCTTGCCCACCGGCGGGAAGGCGCTGCCGCCGACCATTTCCACCGGCACCTGCCCTGCAAACGCGGAAAGATCGAGCTCGACGGCCTGGGCGGTGCTGGCCACGTTGGCCACGCACAGCAAGGTTTCAGTCTCGCCGTTATCCAGGGTCATTTCGCGCAGGTAGGCGAGAATATGCCGGTTGGCCGGGTAGAGCGGACGCAGGGTGCCGCGGCTGAAGGCGCGGTGCTGGCTGCGTACCGCCAGCAGGCGGCGGATGTTGTTCAACAGCGAATGGGCATCGCGCACCTGGGCTTCGACGTTGACCGTCTGGTAGCCGTAGAGCGGGTCCATGACCGGCGGCAGCACAAGTTTGGCCGGGTCGGCGCGGGAGAAGCCGCCGTTACGGTCCACCGACCACTGCATGGGCGTGCGCACACCGTCGCGGTCGCCCAGATAAATATTGTCGCCCATGCCGATCTCGTCGCCGTAATACAGTACCGGCGTGCCCGGCATCGAGAGCAGCAGGCTATTGAGCAGTTCGATACGCCGCCGGTCGCGCTCGAGAAGCGGCGCCAGGCGTCGGCGAATGCCCAGGTTGATACGCGCCCGGCGGTCGGCGGCGTAGTGGTTCCACAGGTAGTCACGCTCCTTGTCGGTGACCATTTCAAGCGTCAGCTCGTCGTGGTTGCGCAAGAAAATCGCCCACTGGCAGTTGGCAGGAATTTCCGGCGTCTGGCGCAGAATATCGGTGATCGGGAAGCGATCTTCCTGGGCGAGCGCCATGTACATGCGTGGCATCAGAGGGAAGTGGAACGCCATGTGGCACTCATCACCGTCGCCGAAGTAGGGGCGGGTATCTTCGGGCCACTGGTTGGCTTCGGCGAGCAGCATGCGGTCCGGGTAGCGCTCATCGAGCACCGCGCGGATCTTCTTGAGTACCACGTGGGTTTCGGGCAGGTTTTCGTTGTTGGTGCCTTCGCGCTCGACCAGATACGGAATGGCGTCCAGGCGCAGGCCATCCACCCCCATGTCCAGCCAGTACTCCATGACCTTGAGAATCTCGTCGAGTACCACGGGGTTGTCGAAGTTGAGATCCGGCTGGTGGGAGTAGAAACGGTGCCAGAAGTAGGCGCCGGCCACCGGGTCCCAGGTCCAGTTGGAGGATTCGGTGTCCAGAAAGATGATGCGCGTACCGGCGTAGGCCTGGTCGGTGTCCGACCAGACGTAGAAATCCCGCTCCGGTGAGCCGGCCGGCGCCTGACGCGCGCGCTGAAACCACTCGTGCTGGTCGGAGGTGTGGTTGATGACCAGCTCGGTAATCACGCGCAGCCCGCGTTGGTGGGCTTCCTGAATGAAGCGCTTGGCGTCATCGAGGGTGCCGTAGTCGGGGCTGACGCCGGTGTATTCGGCAATATCGTAGCCGTCATCGCGCCGGGGCGACGGGTAGAACGGCAGTATCCAGATCGTGTTGACGCCAAGGCTTACGATATAGTCGAGCTTCTGGATCAGGCCTTCGAAATCGCCGATACCGTCGTCATTGGCGTCAAAGAACGCCTTGACGTGTACCTGATAGATCACGGCATCCTTGTACCAGAGTGGGTCGTCGAGGAAATCCATCGCCTCGACGGCGTGTGTTTCGCTACTGGCATCCATCATTGGCTTGCCCTCTCTGCTGTCATCAATGTGTATGAATCAGTTAGAAATTTCCGTTTTCCAGATGGCTAGTCCGCCGGGCGGATGCGCCAGATAGCGAACGGCATCGCCGCCGGGTCAAGCCGAACCGACTGCCATTTGCCCTGCCAGATCCAGCGCCTGCCGCTCATCAGGTCTTCGACGTGCAGGGCCGCATCCTCGGCCAGGCCGAATAACGAAAGCGGTAGTTCAAGCGCCCCTTCCTGTACCTCGAAAGGGTCCAGGTTGACGGCCACCAGAATGACGTTGTCGAGTGCCTCGGTGTTCTTGCTGAACAGCAGCACGCGGTCGTTATGAACGGTATGAGTCTCGAGGTTCAGGTGAGTATGCAGGGCCGGGTTTTCTCGCCGGATCCGGTTGAGCTGGGCGATCTCGTAGACGATATTGCCCGGCGCGCTATAGTCGCGAAGGCGAATCTCGTACTTCTCTGAATCGAGATACTCCTCCTTGCCGGGCACCGGGGCGCCTTCACACAGCTCGAACCCCGAGTACATGCCCCAAAGCCCGGAACCCATGGTGGCCAGCGCCGCGCGCTGCAGGAAGCCGGCGCGCCCGGAGGACTGCAGAAAGTAGGGGTTGATATCCGGCGTGTTGACGAAGAAGTTGGGACGGTAGCCGTCACGCAGTGGCGCTTCGTTCAACTGGGTGAAGTATTCGGTCAGCTCGGCCTTGGTGTGACGCCAGGTAAAGTAGGTGTAGCTCTGGCTAAAGCCGAGCTTGCCCAGACGCAGCATCATGGTCGGGCGAGTGAACGCTTCCGCCAGGAACATCACGTCGGGATCACGTCGGCGGATATCGGCGATCAGCCACTCCCAGAAGGGCAGCGGCTTGGTGTGGGGGTTATCGACGCGAAATATCTTCACTCCTTCATCGACCCAGCCTTGTACCACATCGCGCAGCTCGAGCCACAGCGCGGGCATGGCGTCCTGGGCGTAGAAGTCGACGTTGACGATGTCCTGATACTTCTTGGGCGGATTTTCGGCGTAGCGGATCGAGCCATCGGGCCGCCAGGAGAACCAGCCCGGATGCTCCTTGAGCCAAGGATGATCCGGCGAACACTGAATGGCAAAATCGAGCGCAATCTCCAGGCCGTGCTGGCTGGCCGCGTGCACCAGCGCGCGAAAATCCTCACGCGTGCCAAGCGCCGGGTGAATGGCCTCGTGGCCGCCTTCGGCACTGCCGATGGCGTAGGGGCTGCCCGGGTCATCAGGGCCCGCTACCAGGCTGTTGTTGGGGCCTTTACGGTGGGCGCGCCCAATCGGGTGGATAGGCGGAAAGTAGAGGACGTCAAAGCCCATGTCGCGAATGATCGGCAGACGGCGGTGAACGTCCTTGAACGTGCCGTGGCGGGTCGGGTCGTCGGTTTCCGAACGGGGGAACAGCTCGTACCAGCTGGCAAAGCGCGCCTTGAGCCGCTCCACGTCCAGGGGGTAACGGGTATCGCTTTGGGTCAGGTGCGGGCGGGTGTCGGCGTCGTGCATCAACCGGGCTGTCTCGCTTGCCAGCAGCAGGGCGACGCGCTCGGCCTCCTGCTGAGCCTTTAAAAACTGCTCGTGGACACTGTTCAAGGCGTCTCGCAGCGCGCCTTCGCTGCGCTCAGAGGCGCGCTCGACCAGCAGCCGGCCTTCTTCGAGTTCGAGCCCAACCGCCACCCCTGCCTGGTGCTTCTTGGAAAGCTCGTAGCGGTAGGTGGCATAAATATCCCACCAGGCTTCGATGACGAACGCATGGCGCCCCACCCGGCGGGGAGTGAAACATCCTTCCCATTCATCAAGGCCGAGCGGTTTGGCCAGATGCATGGGCTCGCGCTGCTCTCGGCCTTCGTCATCCTGCCAGCAGATCGCTGCGGCGAGGACATCGTGGCCATCGGCAAAGATCGTGGCCTTGACCAATACCGGCTCATCGACCACCGCCTTGGCCGCGAAGCGCCCCTGGTCAAGGGATGGCATGACGGCTTCAATGGCAATGCGCGGGGCCTCGACGGCCGCCAGGATATCGCTTTGCTCCTGCGCCGGGTTGGCCCCCGGCGCTGAGTGGACGGTTGAACTCATCGCATGCTTCTCCTTGCCGCTAATGGTTAGGAAACGGTGTTATCAGCCTGCTGGACCAGTTCCAGCAGGGCCAGCGACCGGCCTTCCATGACGTGCTCCTCGCCAAAAGCGCGGGGTGAGGGGGCGTCCCCCATGGTCTGGCTGGTGTCGAGACGGCATCGCCAGCCGCTGCCGCTGGGCGCTTCGGGTAGCTGGAACGCCACGGCATCGTGATGGGCGTTGAACAGCAGCAGCAGGGTGTCATCCGCCCCGGCCCGGCGTATGCCGGAGGGCTGGGCGCGGCCGTCGAGCAGCAGGCCGAGGGTGCGCGACTCGGTGTCCTCCCAGCGCTCCACGTCCATTTCGTTGCCGTCCGGGGCAAGCCAGGTGACTTCCTTGAGCCCCATCTCCTCGTTGTAGTCACCGGAGAGAAAGCGCCCTCGGCGCAGGATGGGGTAGCGCAGCCGCAGTGCGTTGACCTGGCGAACGTACTCGATCATCGCGTGGGCATCGCCATCCAGGTTCCAGTCAAGCCAACTGATCTCGTTATCCTGGCAGTAGGCGTTGTTATTGCCCTGCTGGGTGCGCAGCAGCTCGTCGCCGGCCAGCAGCATGGGGGTGCCCTGAGAAAACAGCGTGGTGGCAATCAGGTTACGGATCTGGCGCAGGCGCAGCGCCTGGATGTCGCTATCGTCGCTGGGGCCTTCAACGCCGTGGTTCCAGGACAGGTTATGGCTGTGGCCATCCTGATTGTTCTCGCCGTTGGCCTCGTTGTGCTTGTCGTCATAGGCCACCAGGTCATGCAGCGTGTAGCCGTCATGGGCGGTAACGAAGTTGACCGACGCAAACGGCCTGCGTCCGCGGCGGTTGAAGAAGTCCGCCGAGCCCATGAGCCGCGTGGCAAGCGTTGGCAGTTGCCCCTCATCGCCGCGCCAGAAGGCACGCACGGTATCGCGGAACTGGTCATTCCACTCCGCCCAGCCTGGCGGAAAACCGCCCACCTGATAGCCGCCGGGGCCGCAGTCCCAGGGTTCGGCAATCAGCTTGATCCGGCTGAGCACCGGGTCCTGGCGGCAGGAGTCGAGAAAGCCGCCGCCTTCATCAAACCCGTGAGGCTCGCGCCCAAGGATGGTCGCCAGGTCGAAGCGGAAGCCGTCGACGCCCATTTCGGTCGCCCAGTAGCGTAGCGAATCGGTAACCATCTGCAGAACGCGCTGGTGGCTCAGATTAACGGTGTTGCCGGTACCGGTATCGTCGATGTAGTAGCGCGGCTCCTCGGGCATCAGGCGATAGTAGGAGGCGTTGTCGATGCCCTTGAACGATAGCGTCGGGCCGAGCTCGTTGCCTTCGGCGGTGTGGTTGTAAACCACGTCAAGAATGACTTCCAGGTCGGCTGAATGAAAGCGCGCGACCATTTCCTTGAATTCGTTGACGCTATCGCCGGACAAGTAGCGCGAATGGGGGGCGAAGAAGCCCAGAGTGTTGTAGCCCCAGTAGTTGTGCAGCCCCTGCTCCTGCAGGTGCTGGTCGTCGGCAAACGCGTGGATGGGCAGAAGCTCTACCGAAGACACGCCCAGCGAGCGGATATACTCGACAACGTCGTTGACCATCAGGCCTGCGAAGGTGCCGCGTAACGCTTCGGGTACCGAGGGATGGCGCATCGTATAGCCGCGCACGTGGGTTTCGTAGAGCACGGTACGATCCCAGGGGCGCTGTACCGGCCGCGAGCGGCCCCAGGTGAAGGCGGGGTCGACCACCCGGCAGCGCGGCATGAACGGTGCACTGTCGCGTTCATCGAAACTCAAATCGCCGTCGGCATGGCCGATGGTGTAGCCAAACAGCGCTTCATCCCATTTTATCTCGCCAACGATCTGCTTGGCGTAAGGGTCGAGCAGCAGCTTGTTGTGGTTGAAGCGATGGCCTTCCTCGGGGGCGTAGGGCCCATACACGCGGTAACCGTAAAGCTGGCCCGGGCGAGCATCGGGCAGATAGCCATGCCAGACTTCGTCGGTATATTCGGGCAGCTCGATGCGCTCAAGCTCATGCTCACCGGTATCGTCGAACAGACACAGTTCAACCCGCGTGGCATGCGCCGAGAACAGCGCGAAATTCACCCCCAGCCCATCCCAGGTGGCGCCGAGTGGGAACGAGGAGCCTTCATGGACGCGCGAACGCCGCATGACGCTGGGTGATTCATCAGTGGCAACGGAGTTACTGCCGTCCCGCCGAGCTTGGCTTGTATTCATTACCTTCATCCTTGAGCTGTTCGGCCACTCGATTGTGGGGCTAGCGTGTTAACGCTGATCGGATTTAAGCGGCTTGGATCGCTTCGCCGGCCCCGCCTTTTTCGTTTCGCTGTCCTGGGTCTTGCTCTTGCTGGTCTTGCTTGTACTTGTCTTGCTCGCACTGGCCTTGCGCTTCGTGGCGGGCTTGCCAACCGCGGCGGTATCTGCCGCTGAAGCGGGTTCGCTGGCGCGCCGGGGGCGGCGGGTACGGGTGACCGTGGCGGAGTCCTCGGGCAGTGGCTCCAGCGAGCCGGTCGTGTCCTCCGGTGTGGGTGTTTGTGAAGGGTGGCCGCGGTCATGGACGGGCACGTCCTGACCTGCCGTTACGTCATCCCGAAACGGGATCTCATCGAACGAAGGGTCTCCGTCCGGGGCTTCCAGCGGCAGGCGATTTTCCTGAATGCCGAGCTCGTCCTCCTCCAGAGGCAGGTCGTCTTCCAGAATCGGGGTCTCGTCGATGAGTTCACCCACTTCTTCGAGCCCGGCGTCGTTGCCCGCCGCCTGCTCGGCGGCCGCTATCTTGAGTGCTCTGTCCCAGTGCTGCTGCTGCTGCCCTTCGGGGCGCCCTTCAGCTTCCCAGATGCTGTAGGCCAGTTGACGTACGCGTTCTTCGTCAGTCATCTCAGCTCTCCCTGTGTGCTATCTAAAGGTGACTCGGTGTTGAGGTACTGCTGTCCAGGTGCTCTTCACGTAGAAAAACGCCCACGGGCAGGTCGCAAAGCAGGGTGGCCAGGTAAACGCTGGCGCTGCCTGTGTCCAGAGGCGCTTCAGTCAAGACGTTGTGCCAATTGCCCGGGCTAAGTTGCAGGCTGGTATCCCCCCACGCGGGCGGCGCGATAAGCGGCCGTTCGGCGCCTGACAGCAGGGGCGTTGCCAGGCGTGGAACCACTACCAGCAGTTGATGACCGCTATACCGGCGGGTAAAGGCCACCACACGATGAGCATGTTCACCGGTGGCCGTCAGTGGCTGGTAATCGCCGTGGGCAAACAGCGCCAGATGGCGGCTGCGCAAGGCCAATAGCCGGGCCGTGAGCGCCTGCTTTACTCGGCCATCGCGCCAGGTGGGTAGCGCCTTGGCAGGCGAAAGCGCCTCATCGAGCGCTGCCTGACGCAAGGCGTAATCGATGGGCCGGCGGTTATCCGGATCAACCAGGCTGTAGTCCCAGAACTCGCCACCCTGATACAGATCGGGCACGCCGGGGACGGTCAGGCGCAGTACCGTTTGCGCAAGCCCGTTGACGGCACCCGGCAGATCAAGCTCGCGCGCCGCGGCGGCAATCGAGTCGCGCAGGGCCGGGGTCGTCAACAGCCCCTCGAGAAATTCGCGGCAGGCCGCCTCGTAGGCGTCATCGGGCCAGAGCCAGTGGCTACGCAGCTTGGCTTCACGCAGGGCCTTGAGCTGCCATTCGGTCAGCCGCTCGATGAACTGGCGCATGCCATCGTCGTCCTGCGGGTCGAGCGTTGGCGGCCAGGCCCCCAGCAGTATCTGATAGACAATCAGCTCATCGCCCGGGGAGGGCGCCGGCCCGTCGGGCAGCGCCTGGCGCAGCGGCGCCGCCATCCGCCGCCAGCGCTCGACCTGGGCACTAAAGCGGGCCGGGGCTTCGCTCAGGGCGGCAAGGCGGGCGCGTATATCTTCGCCACGCTTGTGGTCGTGGGTGGCGGTGGTCAGCATGCTCTGCGGGAAATCGCGGGCACGCTGGGCGTTGGCCTTGTGAAAGCGCTCGGGAGTATGGCTGAAGTGCTCGCCATCAAAGCCCACGTCGTTTCGCGAGATCAACACGGCGCTGCGGTAGCCGGCGGTATCCTCGACCGCCTTGGCGGCCACCGGCGAGGTCAGCTGTTGGAAGCGGGTAATCGCGTGCTGGCGCAGCTGGCGCTCTTCGTCCTTGGCACACGCCTGGGGCGCTTCGCCCCCCAGCCAGCGCTCAAGCGCCTCGAGCACCGCCGTATCCGGTGGGCTCAGTACGTCGCGCGCCCCCAGCATCGCTTCAGCGAAGAAGGGCGCGTCGGCGGCGGGGCGGCCGGCGGCATCGGCATAGCTGCGGTAAATGGGAAAGTGGACAACCAGCGCCTCAAGGGCCCGGCGAATGCCCGCCAGGGTAATATCCCGGCTCTCCAGCCGAGCGCGAGCGACGCGGTGCAGGGCGCGTGCGCAGGCGGAAAATTCGCTGGCCAGCAGAGAGTTGAGTACTTCGCGTCTGGCAAGGCGTACCTCGGCGGGAAAGTCGGCCTCGCGCCCGCTCATGTCATGCCATAACCGGCGTAACGGTTCTCTGCCTGCCGGGTCGTGCTGTATCCCCGAGACCTCGTTCATGAACTCGTAGCCGCTGGTGCCATCCACGCCCCAGTCGGTGTGCAGCGTTTCGCCATCACCCAGAATCTTTTCTACATAAAGAGCCACATGGCGCGGCGCATTCAAGGGGCGCTTTTCCGCCAGGGCATCCAGGCGCTGGCGCAGGCGCAGGCAGTAGCCGCGCGGGTCGGCCAGCCCATCCACGTGGTCAACGCGCAGCCCATCGACCCAGCCTTTCTCGACAAGCCGTAGCGGCAGCGCGTGTACGGCGTCGAATACGTCGGGTATCTCGACCCGCACGCCGCCGAGTTCGGTAACGTCGAAAAAACGCCGCCAGTTGATCTCGTCCGAAGCGGTGCGCCACCACGCCAGGCGGTAGTGCTGACGCTCGAGCAGGGCGTGAAGCCGCGTGGCGCCATGGGCGTTGGTAGCGTCGAACAGGGCAGTCGCCGCGCGGGCCGCCTTTTGCGCCGCGGCCGACTCCATCACCTTGTTCAACTGGGCACACATACCTTGCGCAGTGCCGTAGGCGTCTTCGTTCTGCTGTAGCGATTCGAAAAACGCCGCCTGTTCATACAGGGTGTTGTGCTCGGCAAAGCGCAGGATATCGCCGTAGTGACGCGGGTCGATGGGAAAGCGGTGCTCGTGATAGTCGATATGAAACCCGGCGGTGTCAGCGTCATAGCCAAGCGCGAGCTCACCGGAGCGCAGCACCTCGGCGTAAGGAGCGCCTAGAAACGGTACGAGCAGTTTGCCGGCAAGAGCGGGGTCAGGAGAGTGCCAGTCGATATCGAAGAACTTGGCGTAGGGGCTGTCGCTCCCCCAGGTCAGCACGTTCAGCCACCAGGGGTTTTGCGAACCGCCCACGGCCAGATGGTTGGGCACGATATCCAGCACCAGCCCCATGCCGCGCTTGCGCAGCCGGGAGACCAGGCTTTCAAGGGCGGCTTCACCGCCAAGTTCGGGGTCGATACGGGTAGGATCGACACCGTCGTAACCATGCGCAGACCCCGCCCGTGAAACCTGAAGCGGTGAGGCATAGAGATGACTGATGCCAAGGGCCGCGTAGTAATCCACCCAGCGCTCGGCATCCGTTAAGGTGAAGTCGCGATGGAACTGCAGCCGCAGCGTGGCGCGGATGTCATTCATGAGCCGAGCTCCCGTGCAGGGCGGAGTGTGAAGGCGGGTTTGCGGTGGAGGCCTTGCGCGCCTGGCCCAGCGTGGCAAGCCGCTTGCGTGTCTCGTCGGAGACCAGCAGTTGGCCAGCCTCGGCGGTAAAGCGGCGGCGCCAGTTGGGGTGCTCATCCACGGTGTTCGGCAGATTGGCCTGCTCTTCAAGGCCCAGCGCATCTTCCACGGGTAGCAGCAGCAAGGGGGCGGCGGTGCTGCCCAGGTGACGCGCGCAGGCATCCAGCACTTTGGAAACCGGGATATCGGCGGCTTCCAGGGTCAGGGCCGCCGGCGTGGTACCCAGCAAGCCAAGCGTGGCGGCCAGCTTGGCGCGTTCCTGACATCTCACCTGCTGCTCGCTGGCGGCGGTTTGCGTCTCCTTGAGCAGCCCTAGGCGGCTGCGCCATTCGATATCGCGCCCCGCCCACCAGCCGGCCACGGTGGGCAGGTCATGGGTCGAGGTGGTGGCCATGGCCTCAGGAGACCACTGGCGAGTGGGAAGAAAGTTGTTCTCTTCATCCTGCTCAAACCACAGCACCTGCATGCCCAATATGCCGCGAGCGCCAAGGCGCTGACGAAACCCCGGCGCCACGGTGCCCAGATCTTCACCAATCACGATGCCACGATGGCGCCAGGATTCGAGGGCGATCAGGCGCAGCAGATCATCCAGCGGATAGCACAGGTAACCGCCTTGCGTGGGCGAGGCCCCATGGGGAACCAGCCAGAGGCGCATCAAGCCCAGGATATGGTCGATACGCACCCCACCCGCGTGAGCGAAGGCGCTGCGCAGCATGTCGATGAAACTGCGAAACCCCGAACGCTTCAGGCCGTAGGGGGAGAAGGCGGCCAGGCCCCAGTCTTGCCCATAGGCATTGAACAGATCCGGCGGCGCGCCGATGGAAACGCCTTCCAGCATGTCTGCCTGGCGGCTCCAGGTCTGGCTGCCCCCGGCATCGGCGCCCACCGCCAGATCGGCGATCAGGCCAATGGCCATGCCGCTTTCGCGTGCCGTTTGCTGGGCACGGGAGAGGCCCTCGGCGGTGATCCACTGCAGAAAGGCATGAAAGCCGACCTCAAATGCCTGGGTCTCGGCGAACCGGGCAAGCGCCGGGTTTTTCGGGTCGCGCAGTTCCGCAGGCCAGGTGCGCCAGTCGCTGGGGCCCAGTTTCTCCTGCAGCGCCTCGAAGCGGCAGTGGTCTTCGAGCATGTCGCCGCTCTTGTGCCGAAATGCTTGAAACGCCTGGTGCAGAGGTTGGGCCACGTCCTCCTTGCGCGCGATGAAGTCTTCGTAAAGGCAGCGCAGCCAGGTGAGCTTGACGCGTGCCGCCTCGGGCCAGTCGAGCAGCTCGCAGGCTTCCAGCTGGCGTAGCGTCGCCTGCAGGCCGCTGCGCTCTTGGGCTTTGTGAACGCAGGCCTCACCCAGCAGGGCTTCAGCGGCGCTATACAGCACGTTATAAAGCAGCCGGGTGGAGGGCGAGTAAGGGCTGTAGGTATCCGGGTTGGCGCTGAACATGGCATGGGTCGGGCTGATGGCCACGGCGTCTGCGCCTTGCCCGGCGGCCTGGACGATGCACTGCTCGAGCGCCAGGGTATCGCCAATGCCGCCATCCCCGGTGCGGCGCAGCGCATAAAGCTGCGCGGCCAGGCCCCACAGCCGCGGCGTGGCGTCACCGCTGACATCGCCCGGCGAATAGCACTGACGGGGGGCGACGGCCAGGGTCAGCCGAGTGCCGGCAATCTGTAACCGGTGATAGCCTATTTCCGCGATGCCGGGCACGCTGCCGTCGCTCTCCAGATGGCCGTCAATCTGGTCACCCTGTTCAAGGACAAGGGTATAAGCCTGGCCAGACGCCAGCGGTGAGGGTAGGGAAATCGGCGTGTCGACATCGCAGGTCAGCAGCGACGGCCACTCGTCGGGACCTTGCGGTGTGTTCAGGCGCTCGAGGCGTTCAAGGCTTTGTTCAATGTCCGTTTCGCTTGCCGTCTTGAAGCCGAGAATCTCCAGCAGATGTCGTTGGGTTTCTTCGGGCAGCTGGCAGGGCTTGCCGTCGCTATCTTCCCATTCAAGCAGTAGACCGGCGGCTTCGGCGAGCTGTCTCAATGTAGCTTTCATAAGGCCACCTCATCAGCAGGCTGTTCGCGGTGCAGCCAGACGGCTGCCGCCCGGGGCGGGAGCTGGCCCTGTTCCGCGGCGGTCGCGACACCGCTGCGCGTCTCATGCAAGCGCTCGCCTTTCAACATCGAGATAGCCACGGGCTGCTCGCTCAGGTTGAGCGCAATCACAAGCTGGGTCGCGTCGCCCATCCGCCAACGGGCCAGCACGGCCTTGTGGCCAAGCACCTCTGTGCCTGTCGAGGCCGCCCCTTCCAGGCGGGGCACAATGTGCTGGTGGCGCAGGGCCAGCAACGTGCGGTAGCGCGCCAGGCTGTCAGCGTGGGGCGCAATTTCCCGCGCGGCGAAATCGGGCACTGACGCCTCGAAGGTGGCAAGCGCGTTGGGGTCTGGGATTCCTGCCCGGGCCTTTTCGTCACGAAAGGCGCTGAAGTCGGCAAACTCTGCCCGGCGCCCTTCGCGAACCGCCTGGGCGAGTTCTTCATTGTGTTCGGTGAAAAACAGAAACGGTCGCGTGGAGCTCCACTCTTCGCCCATGAACAGCAAGGGAATCATCGGCGAAAGCAGCAGCAGGGTAGCGGCGGCCGAAAGCGATTCGGCATCGGCCAGCACGCTCAGGCGCTCGCCAAGGGCGCGATTGCCGGTCTGGTCGTGGTTCTGCAGAAAGGCAACGAAGGCAGTAGGGGGCAAATGCGCGCTGGGTTCGCCCCGGATATGGCCATGGCGTGACGGCTGGCCCTGAAAGATGAAGCCTTCACCAAGGCAGCGTGCCAGACGTTGGGTAGCATCTTGCACAAAGTCGCTGTAGTAGCCTTCCTGCTCATCGGTCAGCAGTACGTGCATCACGTTGTGCCAGTCGTCATTCCACTGGGCGGTAAACTGCGGGGGGGTAAGCAGGCTTGCGGTGTTGCCTTCGTTTTCCAGCACCAGATGAACGTGCCGTTCGGGGGCAGTGTGGCTGCGTATCGCCTGGGCCAGCTCGGTGAGAAAATCCTGCTCGCTGATCGCGTGAACGGCGTCGAAGCGCAGGCCATCCAGGCGATACTCCTCGAGCCACATCAAGGCGTTGTCGATGAAGTAGCGGCGCACCTGAGGGTTCCGAAAGTCGATGGAAGGTCCCCAGGGGGTGGTCAGGTCCTCGCGGAAGAAGGGGGCCGCGTAGCTTGCCAGGTAGTTGCCGTCGGGGCCGAAGTGGTTGTAGACCACGTCGAGAAATACCATGATGCCCAGGCGGTGGGCCTCGTCGATCAAGGCTTTCATGTCATCTGGGCTTCCGTAGGAAGCCTCAACGGCGTAAGGCAGCACGCCGTCGTATCCCCAGTTTCGCGCACCGGGAAACTCCGAGATCGGCATCAGCTCAATGGCGGTGACGCCCAGTTCGGCAAGGTAAGGCAGGTGCTGACGCACCCCGGCAAAGCCCCCGAGTGCGCCCACGTGCAGCTCGTAAAGCACCGTTTCGTGCCAGGGGCGCCCCTGCCAGCCTTGTGTTTGCCACGCGTAGCGGCCTGGGTCGATTACAAGGCTTGGGCTATCGATATCCGTTTGCTGGGCACGAGCGGCCGGGTCGGGCACCAGCGTGCCCTGTTCGTCGTCTTCCATGAAGACACGGTAGCGGTAGCCTGCGCCATGGCCGCAATCCAGCTCCGCGGTGACATAGCCATCCTGAGTGGATGTCATGGTGGCACGGGGCAGCCCCTCAACCTCGACATCCACTCTCCTGGCTGTGGGTGCCCAAAGGGTGAAACGTGTCCGCCCCGCTTCAATGATCTGAGCGCCGAGCATCGGTTGAAAGGCTTCCTTGTGGAATAGTGGCTTTTCCAACATTGCGTATTTCACCTTTACTGGCAGGCCAGCGTTGTCTCGTTGCCTAACTGCTCGAGTGCTACCCGGTACAGCTTGCTGTAGGGCACGATCGACTGTTTCCAGTGGTAGCGTCCCGCCATCGCCGCTCCGCGCATGGCGTTGAACAGGTCGGTTGACTTGTACACCGCGAACGCCCGCTGAATGGCGCGCATGTAGCTTTCAAACTGCATGTCGTCGAACAGGAATCCGGTGACGCCATCTTCGATGGTGTCGGCCAGACCGCCGGTGCGGTGAGCGATGGGCAGTGAGCCAAACCGCTGGGCGTACATCTGGCTCAATCCACACGGCTCGAACCGTGAAGGCATGAGCAGAAAGTCGCTGCCGGCGAACAGGCTGCGGGCCTGATACTCATCGAAACCGATATAGGCAGAGATCGCCCCCGGGAAGCGCTCCGACAGCTGGCGCAAAGCGTCTTCCACGTGGCGTTCGCCGCAGCCCATGAACACGATCTGACCGCCTCCATGGACGATGGCCTTGGCGGCTTCGATGGTAAGGTCGAGGCCTTTTTGATGTACCAGCCGGGAGATCACGGCAAACAGCGGGCCCTGACTCGGGTTGAGTCCGAAAAAGCGCCGCGCGTAATCGGCATTGGCGCGTTTTCCCCGCCAGTCGTTGCAGGAGAAGGCCTGCACCAGGTGGCTGTCGGTACGCGGGTCCCAGGAGTCGTCGATACCATTGGGAATGCCGCTCAGGCGCCCCTGCTCGGCTTTGCAGCGCAGCAGGCCGTCCAGCCCGCAGCCGAATTTGGGGGTGGTGATTTCCTGGGCGTAGGTGGCGCTGACCGTGGTGACTTGCGAGGCATAATTGATGCCCGCTTTCATGAACGAGAGCTCGCCGTAATACTCGACGCCGTCGATGTGAAAGGCGTCTTCGGGCACGCCGAGTACCGCCATGCGCGAGGCGTTGAACAGCCCCTGGTATGCCAGATTATGAATGGTGAAAACCGTGGGTACCGGGTGACCCTGCCAGTGCAGATAGGCCGGTGCCAGGCCGCAGGCCCAGTCGTTGAGATGGAGTAGCTGAGGTTGCCAGTCAAGATCTGCCTGGCCCAACGCGATGTCGGCGGCGGCGCGTGACAACCTGGCAAAGCGGATGTCGTTGTCTACCCAGCCTTCGCCCTGGCCATCGCCGTAGCCACTTGCGCCGCTCCCGTAGGGGGTGCCCTCGCGGTCGTAGAGCTCAGGGCATAGCAGGACATAGAGGATCAATCCGTCGCTGCAGGTGATTCGGCCAATATCACAGGCCGGTAAGCCAGCGAAGGCAGGCACGTGTCCCGCCGGAACAATTTCGTACTCAGAGTGAATCATTTCACGATAGGCGGGAATCAATACGCGTACATCGTGGTGTGCGGCAAGCGCACGAGGCAGCGCTGAGGAGACGTCGCCCAAACCACCCACTTTTACAAAGTCGGTAATCTCGGTAGTCACAAAGAGAATTCGCTGCGCTGCGTCTGACTTCTTGTGATGGGGCTGATTACTCCCCGTATCATGAAAACTATCAGTAAAGCCTGGATCTGAAGAGTGGTGGGTGTTTGCAGATGGAGTAATAAAAGAAGTGTTAACTATACTTGGCTCTTCGTCGCTAACTTCTTTTAGACTCTTTTCGGAACCACTATCTTCGTTTATTGCCTCGCCAAAAGCCACACTACCCATGTTCAACCTCCTTGGATTACCATGGTTAATTATCGTGTAACTAGATAACTCATCTTCTTGACGATTTGCTTGCGTTTCCCGCCAGCTGCCTTGCCATCAGGGAGCACGCTATCGTCACTACTGAATAAAGTGTTTAAAAAGCATACGCCGATGGTACGCAGGATAACCATAATATAGATTATCCTTTTGCTAAAATAATGGATTAATTGTCATTTTTTAGAGAAAAGTTAATTCTTTTTTTAAGTCTATAAAAAATATGGTTTTTAAAGTTGATGTTGATAAGTGTCAAGCCAGGTAGTTTTGAGAGGAAATAAGAGAGTGATCTTTTATTTACTATATTTATTAATCGCTTGGTGGTTTTTTGACTATTTCAATAAATTTTAAATAGGCACGGAAAGATACCGGCCTGAGGCCGGTAGGATTCACGTGCTAAAAGCAAGGCGGAACACGCAGGCGCGTCGATGTGCCTGACGGCTGTCGAGCTAAGCCTAAGCCGACAGGGAAAGAAAAAACAGAATCAGTGGCGGTGATAAAAGCGAGAGAATAAAGCCGCTGACAACGGCGATGGGCACGCAGGCCACGCCGCCGTGCTGCTGGATGACCGGTAGGGTGAAATCCATGGAGGTGGCGCCACCGTAGCCGATGGCCAGCGCTGTGTGGCGGTGAATGACCAGCGGAATCAGAACGAACGCCAGCAGCTCGCGGGCCAGGTCGTTGAAAAACGCAACGCCACCCAGAAGCGGCCCCAACTGATCGCCGACCAGAATCGCGGAAAGCGAGTACCAGCCAAAACCGGACGCCATCGCCAGGCCCTCGTTCCAGGTAAGCGAGAGCAGAGGCGCTGCCAGCAGCCCCGCAAGCAGCGAGCTTGCGGCCAGGGTAAGCGCGATGGCAAGCCCCAGCCGGTTGAGCAGAATCTGCCGGAGCGGCATGCCGGAGTTACGCAGCTGGCAGCCAATCAGTGCGAGCAGCGCGTAAAGCACCCCTTCGGCCAGCAGATCCGCCGCTGCAAAAAGCGTCTCGCCAAGCCTTGGGCCCAGCAGCAAGCCTGCCACCACGCCAACCACTACCACGACCAGCAGCAGTAGCGAGCCCTGCATGGCCGCAAGCTTGCTGGTTGGAGCATTTTTCACCACCGGAGATGTGCCTGCTTTTAACGCTACCCGCCTGGATAGCCACCAAAGGGCGGCCAGGTTGAACACGGCCGTGATGCCAAATAGCACAAACGCATTGCCGCCCAGCCGTGAAAGCTGGCTTGCCAGGTTTTCAAGCCCGGCCAGGCTTACACCCATCAAGAGCAGAATAAGATACACCGAGCCGCTGACGGCCCGGTTGATCAACGATTGCAGATAAGAGGAACGAATGCGTACCAGGTAGCCCACTACCAGGGGCAGAAGAACAATCAGTAATCCAGACAGCATTGAAGGTGTGATGCCCCCTTAGGGTGTAAAGCTGGTCAGTCGAATGCGGGTCTGGCGTTTACCCTCTTTCAGGTACTCCGCCGAAACGATCAGCCCGGGCCAGTCCGGGTGAAAGTTGAGTTCAAGAAAACGGTCAGGTTTTTCGACATCGTTTAACACGACCTGCTGAACCTCGAATTCGCCCGCCGGAACATTGACCGTTTGCAGCCCTTCAACGGCGTAGTACTGGAAGTGTTCGTCGCGGCCGCGGTGATCGACAAACTCAAGATCGCAGGGCGCGCTTTGGGTACACGATTCATGGCCCGCGCGGCGAGACAGATCGACCAGCGCGGCTTGGCGGTCGATGCTTGGGATGTCGGCCTCGGTGAGCTGATAGCTGTCGCCTACGCCGAGCAGCGAGTAGCTGCTGCTGTACAGCAGTGAGCGAATGGTGTCCTGGCTATCCGAGAAGCGGCTGTACTCCTGCCCACGCGCGATGGCAACGGAAAAGCGCATGTCGCTTAGCCAGTGCAGGCCCTCCTGGGAGAGCGTATGGGTAATGGTCGCGCTGGGCCAGCTGCGGGTTTCCAGTCGATACTTGGCCTCGAACGGGGCCAGGTCGGCAAGTGCCTGAGGGGGTTCTTCACCGGCCCGGGCCTGAAATGCCAGCAGTGAAAGGCAGGTAGCACCCAGCAGGGGCGTTAAACGGGCGGTTCGCATGGTGACTCTCCTTGTTGACAAGCGATTGCCCAATCAGGCCGGGCAGAGATTGAAAACGAACGTGTCGATAGAGGGCGAAACGCAGACATAGGTTCCTGCGGTTGATCGCACTGTCCTTTCTCTAGCGCGGTATTCTACCTTTCATGAGCCTGGGCGTCTTGAGCAGTATGAAATGTGCGGCTTAATAACCCTGATCTGAATTCACGGTAGGCAGCGTTTCGCCCGCTTCAAAGTCGTGCAGGTAGGAAATTACCTGGTCGATGGCCTCGTTGAGCGGCGTGGGGGCGGCCATATGCGGCGTGACCACTACCCGTGGATGCTGCCAGAGTGGGTGCTCTGCGGGCAGCGGCTCTTCGTGAAAGACATCCAGCAGCGCACCGCGCAGATGCCCAGGCGTCTCTTCGTGACCCAGAGCGTCCAGCAGGGCCTGCTCGTCGATCAGGCTGCCGCGGCCCGGGTTGATAACGCTGGCACCCTTGGGCAGTTGGGCCAGCCGCCTTGCATCGAGCAGGTGCCGGGTGGCGGCGGTGTCGGGCAAAATAGTGATCAGACTTTTCACCCGAGGCAGCAGGGTATCAAGCCCCTCGTCGCCGTGCAGGCACTCCACGCCCTTCACGGCCTTGGGGGAACGACTCCAGCCCAGTACCGGAAAGCCCGCCTGCTGCAAGGCGCTGGCCACATACGCGCCAATGGCCCCCAGGCCCAGCACGCCCACCGGCCAGTCGGCTTTTTCGACCACCTCGTGCGGCTGCCAGCAGGCGCCGGCTTGCTGCGCCGCGTAGCGGTCCATGCTGCGGTAGAAGTGCAGGACCCCGTAGAGCGCGTAGTCGGCCATCAGCTCGCCCATGCCTGCATCGCGCAGCTTCACGATGGGTACATCAGAAGGTAGCCCTGGAGTGCTCAGCAGGTAGTCCACCCCGGCGCCCAGGTTGATGATGCCCTTGAGATGAGTCTGCTCTTCCAGCAGATGGGCTGGGGCTTTCCATACGGCAAGGTAATCAGCGCCCTTGCGCTCGTCAGTCTGGGCCTCGCTGGTCAGTACCGTGGCCTGGGGCAGCGCTTGGCTCAGCGCTTCCTGCCACTGCCGGGCATTATCGATATGCACCACAATTTTCATCTCGCCTCCACAGGCATGGTTACGCGATTGAGTCACTATCATGGGCGACCTCCCGCGTGTGCTGCAAGTCGTAACGTACTGCTTGCTATCTACTAATTTTCATCTACCGACTTGGCGAGGGCGAAGAAATCAAAAGTCTGGCCTACGCTGTAAAGCGACGATCACGGTAAAGGGAAATTGCCATGTCACCAGTTTCACCGCGCAAGGTCACCCGCCATCGATGCGGCAAGGGCTTCACCTATCGAACGGCTTCCGGCAACACGCTACGCGATGCGAGCTGGCGGGAGTGGATCGACTCGCTGGCCATTCCGCCGGCCTGGCGTGAGGTGGAGATAACCCTCAACCGCCGCCACCATATCTACGCCGTGGGGCGCGACGATGCCGGACGCAAGCAGTACATCTACAACCCAAAATGGCGCGAAGCCCGCGAGGCAAAGAAATTTGATCGCATCGTGGATTTTGCCCAGCGGCTGACCACCATGCGCCGTATCACCGGGCAGCACCTGACGCTTGACGGCATGCCGCGGGAAAAAGTGCTGGCCTGCATGGTGCGACTGATCGACAGCGCCTACTTTCGCCCGGGCAGTGAGCGCTACCGGCGCGAGAACGACTCCTACGGGCTGACTACCATGCGCTCCAAGCACCTCACCATCGACGGCGACGAACTGATCTTCGACTACCAGGGCAAAAGCGGCCAGCACCAGCATCGGGTCGTGGAGGACGCCAAGCTTGCTCAGGTGGTCGCCGAGCTCGATGACATACCCGGCTACGAGATTTTCAAGTATTTCGATAGCGAGGGTAACAAGGTGCGGGTGGATAGCACCGAGCTCAATGCGTATATCCACGAAGTCATGGGCGAGGAGTTCAGTGCCAAGGATTTTCGTACCTGGGCGGGAACCTCTATCGCGGCGCTGGCGCTTGAAGAGCTGGGCATTGGCGAAGACGAAAGCATCAGCCAGAAAAACGTGCGCCAGGCGGTAGAGCGGGTGGCCAAGTCCTTGGGCAATACCCCGAGCATTGCCAAGGCCAGCTATATCGACCCCCGCGTGGTCGAAAGCTACCTGGATGGCCGCACCCTTGAGCATTTCCGCCAGCTGGTGGAGCAGGAGCTTGAAAAGGAGCAGTTGATCGGCCCGGATGAGCGCGCCGTGCTCGAGCTTTTGCGCAGCCGCCTGAAGGATCAGACGGCCTGAGGTGCATAAAGGCTTTGACCCGCAACCAAGGGGTGGTGCTAGTATCGGGCTAAGACGACGTTGGCGGCCCTCAAGCGGCAATCCAGGTCGATCCTGTGGCTCGGTGCTTGGCGTAATACAAACGCGCATCGGTACTTAGTGATCTTTGATGGCGAGTTGCCCGATGACTCAGGTTTCCCTGCCCTTTACGCGTGAAGAGTATGCAAGCCGCCTGTGGAAGGTGCGCGCTGAAATGGCCGGCCGCGGCATTGATGTACTGATCGTCAGCGACCCTTCCAACATGGCATGGCTGACCGGCTATGACGGCTGGTCATTCTATGTTCACCAGTGCGTACTGGTTGGCCTTGAAGGCGAGCCGGTGTGGTTTGGCCGACGTATGGATGCCAACGGGGCGCTGCGCACCTGCTGGATCGATCCATCCAACATCACCTATTACCCGGATTACTACGTCCAGAATCCGGACATGCACCCCATGGACTATCTGGCCCAGTCGATTCTGCCTGACCGGGGCTGGCATACCGGCGTGGTGGGCATGGAGATGGACAACTACTACTTCTCTGCCAAGGCCTACCAGAGCCTTCTGCGCGAGCTGCCCCACGCCCGCTTCATCGACGCCAATGCGTTGGTGAACTGGTGCCGGGCGATCAAGTCGCCTCAGGAAATTGCCTACATGCGGGTGGCCGGCAAGATTGTCGAGGGCATGCACTCGCGCATCCTGGAAGTGATCGAGCCTGGCCTGCCCAAGAGCAAGCTGGTCTCGGAAATCTACCGCGTCGGCATCGAAGGTTTTGTGGACGAGAACGGCAAGGTGCATGGCGGCGATTACCCCGCCATCGTACCCATGCTGCCCACCGGCAAGGATGCAGCGGCCCCGCACCTGACCTGGGACGACACGCCGTTTCGCGAAGGCGAGGGTACGTTTTTCGAGATTGCCGGGGTGTTCAAGCGCTACCACGCACCGATGTCGCGCACCGTGTTTCTAGGGCGCCCGCCGATCGATTTCATTCGCGCAGAGTCCGCCCTGCTGGAAGGCATCGAAAACGGTCTGGCGGTGGCCAAGCCTGGCAATCGCACCGCGGATATCGCCATGGCCCTGGGGGCGGCGATGGACAAGTACGGCTTTGATCGGGGCGGGGCGCGCTGCGGCTACCCCATCGGGATTTCCTACCCGCCGGACTGGGGCGAGCGCACCATGAGCCTGCGGCCCTCGGATGAGTCGATTCTGAAACCCGGCATGACGTTTCACTTCATGCCAGGACTCTGGGTGGAGGACTGGGGCCTGGAGATTACCGAAAGCATCCTGATCACCGAAACGGGCTGCGAGACGCTTGCCAACTTCCCGCGTCAGCTGTTCGTCAAGTAACCAATTGAAGGATTTATCATGACCCTGCGACCGAGCCCGATTTCCGCGACCGTCGATTTTGATGCTGACGGTGTGCAGCACGGCTTTCTGAAGCTGCCCATCTCGACCGATATTTCTGCCTGGGGCGCGGTAATGATCCCGATCACGGTGGTCAAGAATGGCGACGGCCCTACAGCACTTCTGACCGGCGGCAACCACGGTGACGAGTACGAGGGCATTACCTCGCTACTCAAGCTTGCCAATGCGCTGAAAGCGCAAGACGTCAGCGGGCGGGTCATCATCGTGCCCTGCATGAATACCCCGGCGGTGATGGCAGGCGCACGCACCTCGCCCATGGATAAGGGCAACCTCAACCGCAGCTTCCCCGGCGACCCCGACGGCAGCGTGACGCTGCAGATTGCCGACTACTTCACCCGCGTACTGGTGCCCATGAGTGACGTGGTGCTGGATCTGCACTCCGGCGGGCGCACCCTGGATATTCTGCCTTTTGGCGCCTCGCATGTGCTCGATGACAAGGCCCAACAGCAGGCCGCGCTTGACGGCGCCAAGGCGTTTGGCGCGCCCTACGCCATGGTGATGTTCGAGCTCGACGCCGAAAAGCTGTTTGACACGGCCTGCGAGCGCCAGGGCAAGGTATTCGTGGCCACCGAACTGGGCGGTGGCGGCACCTCCACGCCCCAGAGCATGGCGATCACCGAGCGCGGCGTGCGCAATTTTCTGATCCATTACGGGCTGATGGAGGGCGAGGTAGCCATGCCGGAAGGTGGTCAGGTCTATCTCGATATGCCGGACGCCAGCTGCTACGTGCAGAGCCAGCACACCGGGGTGCTGGAGCTGACCGTGGCGCTGGGCGATGCCGTGACCCAGGGGCAGGTGCTGGCCTACGTTTATGACATGACCCGCACGGGCAGCGAGCCGGTGGCCTACCGCGCCGAGCGCGATGGCATTCTGATCGCGCGCCGTGCCCCGGCGCTGGTCAACATGGGCGACACCATTGCGGTGATTGCCGACGTTGTCGACCGCCTGGAGGCGTAGCCCCAGGCATGATGAAACTTGACCGCTATGATCTGAACATTCTCGCTATCCTCTCCCGGGACGGGCGCATCACCAAGTCCCGACTGGCCGAGGCGATCAACCTGTCGATCAGCCCCTGCTGGGAGCGCGTCAAGCGCCTGGAAAAGGCCGGGGTCATCGAGGGCTACACCGCACGTATCAATGCCGATGTGCTGGTGCCGCGTAATCCGGTGTGGGTGCAGATCGAGCTGAAAGCGCACAACGCCGAAAGCTTTGCGCGTTTTGAAGCGCTGGTGATGGAAACCCCGGACGTCACCGAGTGCGTGGCGGTCGGCGGCGGGGTCGATTATCTGGTGAAGTTCGAAGCCCGCAGCATCGACAGCTACCAGCGGTTAATGGACGCTTGGCTGGTGTCGGAGGTGGGCATCGAACGTTACTGCACCTATATCGTGACCAAGACGGTCAAGCGGGCACCACTGCCTATTGAACTCGTCGACTGAGATAGAGGCAGTAGCGCTTTTCGTTAGCGCCTTTTCTTGCTCTTCCAGGTATCCAACCAGGCTTGAAAACGGCCGCGTTTCTGACTGAACGCCTCTCCAGCGGCACTGAAATTATCTCCTACTCCTTCAAGCGCTGGTGTGATCCGGTTGCGACGAAAGCGCCGCCAGCAGTAGTAGCCGTAGCCCACGCTGCCACCAAACACGATCAGAAACAGCGTCGTGAACCAGTTGAACGGCTTATCGTCAGGGCCATCCACAGGGGTAATGGAGATCGCATTGGGGAAAATGGTGAAAAACAAGTTGCGCCAGCCAAAATAGGTGACGCTGACCCAGCGCGGATTGTCGCGGGCCGAGATGGAATCGCTCGCTTCAGTATGCAGGTTGGCCGTGTCGAATTTGAAGTAGGGCGGCCATCCCCATCCGGTGTCTTCATTGCGGTAGACGATGCTGTTGCCGTTGGGGCGTACCCCCTGAATGAATTTTACATCACGGTTGACCAGCGTCTTGGCTTGTTCGGTGGGGTCTGACCAGAAGATGCGCGTCCAGGTATCTAGGTCGATACGCTCTTCATAGGTGTTCACAATTCTCACCACATCGTGGCGGGGCAGGCTGTAGTGCAAAAATGCCCCGATCAGCGTCCACACGACCAGCAGGAAAAACCATTTTAAATAGACCATCAGGGTCGCCTCACATAAAGTTGATCACGTAGATGATGAGCACGATGGCGCTTGGCGGGGTCACGTACACCAAGTGGGCCAGCTTGCGTTTGAAAGAGTCTTCGAACTCAGCCATTCTGCGTTTGACAAAAGTGGCCTGGTCCAGCGCTGGGCGCTCGTGCTGCCAGAGACGCTTCAATCGCCAGCGCTGGCATGTGCGCATATAAAATGTCAGCGCGTTATACAGCACGGCAAGCGTCATGATAAAAATGACGACCAAGCGCATGAAGTGCAGCATGCTGGCCCCCTTGTCAGATGATTACCTCAAGCACACGCGCCGCCTCGCTTATTCCTCATCGCCAAACAGATAGGCGCGAGCCCCCGCTTTGTTATCGACGTATTCCCGCGCCAGAAAGTCGACGCAGTAGGCTTTCTTGGCGTCGGGCCAGTCACGGTATTGGCGGTAAAACTCGTTCTTGTGGCAAATATAGAGCTGGCGCATATCCAGCGGCGAGAGTTCGGCCAGCAGCATGTTGACCAGATCTCTATCTGGGCCATGGGTTGCCCGCATTAGATAAAAGTAGCTCGGGTCATCCAGGCCGATTTTGGGGCGAGCGCCGCGGGTTTCAGCCCATCGCACCATGGCGGCCAGGCCCTCGTACTCCGGAGGGAGATCATCGGTGTAACGGGCGGCAAGGCGGCGCACGTCGGCGTAGGAGAGGCCTGCGACATCCATACCCTTGTTGACTAGTGTCTCTGCCAGTACAAAGGTCATTTTCTGGCGCAGAATCTGGGCCTCATCGGCGCCGCGAACTTTAACGATGGGTTCGGCAAGCTGATTCTCCTGAAGAAACTCGCCAATCTTCTTGCGCTCGCCAAGGCTCAAGATGCGTTTGACGGGAAATCGCCCCTGTGGCTTTTCGCGACTGGCAATCAGCGCCGAGCTGTCCGCATCCTGAAAAAGATAGAGTCCTCCAAAGTGGGCTGTCCAGAAATTCTTCTGCTCAAATGCTTGGTGCTCAAGCGACAGAGGGTTGCGGGTGATGTTGCCGGTGCGCTTGGCGCTTGTCACCATCGCCTCGATCAGTTCATCGTCGAACCAGCTGTCCTCCTCCTGCATGAAGCGGTCGATCATTGTTTCCAGGCGCGCTGATTCCTTGATGGTACCGGTAGTCGTGTCAGCTTCAATGACAATCCGACGAATATCGAACAGTTGCTCCGGGGAGTCGACGCCCAGTACCGAGTTCTCGAGCTCCCCCGCCACGGCATCGGTGGCCATCAGCGCAAACAGCTGGCGCTCGTTGGCCTCCATGAAGCGCTTGAGGATATCGTGGCTGGTGGAGAAGTGGGCGTTGAGCAGCGGGCAGAACTTCTGTTCAGTAGAGAGCAGGATGAACTGCCGGTTCACACCGCCATGATTGAGGTAATAATGGTCTTCCAGCTCATCGCCGATCTCCGGCGAGTAGCCGGAGATATCGATATGGAATTCGTCAAGCGCGGTGGTGTGGCCGGTGAGGTGCTTGAGTGCGCGGGCGTAGCGCTCTACAAGCGCCGGGGAGCCGACGTATAACAAGTTGCCAAACATCAACCCCTTGTCGATCAGGCGTTTCATGGGTTGGCTCCCTGCAGATAGCGTCGCTTGGCTTGCTCCTGCAGCCCCATGTCACGGACCATCCGCTCGATAGCCGCTTCGTCGGACTTGCCTGAATAGCGGAACTCGCTGTCGGCGTAGCGGTTGATCTCCTGAAGCACCATCTCGGCGGTGATGGGCTGGCGCAGCTCCTTGATCATGCCAAGCTTGGTATCATAGTCCCGGTGCAGAAACAGCTCCGGATGCTCCATCCACTCGTCGGGCAGTTCGAAGTCCATGGAACGCACCTTGACCGCGTCGGTAATATTCTTGATCGCCCGGCCGGTAAAGCGCTCATCGGCCTCCTGAATGGCTTTCAGATAGGTGCCCAGCTTGGCGATGTTGTCGAGCTCGCCCACCCGGGAGTGGACCTTGTCAAACACATTCAGGAGCCGCTCTTCCTGCGGACGGCTATGGGCATCGAATGACTTGGCAACGGCTTTTTGAATCTCCTGAGCGGCGTAGAGGTCGTGGTCGCCCAGTGGCAAGTCGGCACCCTTGCCAAGCAGCAGGTGGAGGACGTCGATGTAGTCATCACGGGTCTGCGGCCCATCGACCAGAAAGCGTGCGCCGGAGCGCTGGCGCAGGGCATCGTCGACGTTTTCCGGATAATTGGAGAACATGCCGAACGTGCAGTTGCCGCGCACCACCGTATTGGCGCCGGCAAAGGCATCCATCAGCACGGCCGTCACCTCTTGCTGACCGGCCGAGGAGTGGCTATCGCCCCGTTTTCCGGCAATCTGATCGATATCGTCCACCGTGCCGAAACCGATAACGCTCGGGTCCATCAGATTGTTGATGAAAGATTTGGCGTTCTGGCCGGATTTACCCTGGTAACTGTCGATGTTGTCGATACCAAAGTTCTGGTAGCGAAACGGGTAGCCGGCTACCTGGCAGTAGTCGTTCAAAAGCCCCGCCATCATCTGGATCAGCGTCGTCTTACCTGTGCCGGGCTTGCCGTCGCCCATGAAGGTGAAGATGAACCCGCCAAGCTCGGCAAAGGGATTGAGTCGCCGTTCGAAGTCGTAGGCCATGATCATCTTGGACAGGCGCAGCGACTGGTACTTGGCGATATGGTTGCCGACTACTTCGTGGGGCTTTTTGAATGACATGGTCAGCGTTGTCGACTTGGCCTTGGTGGCGGGCTCAAAGCCGCGCAGGGTCAGGTCGTCCGACTCGATGTGCCATGCCGCGTCGGTGAAAGCTGCAAGCCGGGGAGCATTTTGCGCCCGTAGGGCAACTTTCTCCATGCACTGTTCGGCAAAGGCGCCCAGCGTGGCCAGCAGTCGTGGCTCATCGGTGGCGTGCTGGGCCAGGGTCTGGTCAAGTTCCCACAGAACGCCGTTGAGCGCCAGCGGGGCATTATCGGTGAGCAGTTCTTCGACTTCGCCGATCTCGACATTGACCTCACCAATGTGTGGCGCCAGCAAATAGGCGCTGGCGTTGGCGAACACGTGCATTACAGCAAGAGACTCACCGGCTAACAGCTCGCTGAACTCGCGCTTGCGTCCGGCGTCCAGAGTGCCGGCCAGATTGGCACGTTTCAGCTCGGCAAGACCCGAGGCGTTGGCATAGTTATCGCCAACGGCAAGAGCAATGGCCAGCGCACGGCGAAGCTGATGCAGCGCCGTTGCCTGAAGAGGCGAGATAAGCGGATCTTCCTCCTCTGTATCCTCGATGCGCGCGCGCAGGTGAACGCCCTGCGGGCGTGCCGTGGAACGGGTTGCGAGCCCCGGGGTGGTGGAGCGCATCCGCCGGGTATGGCCAATGCCCGGCGAGCGTTCGGAGGCCGCTTCGGCGGGGGCAGCCTGGGGTTTGGCGATGCGCGGGGTGTGGTCGATACCGTCCAGCATGGCCGTCGCGGCGGCATAGTGTTTGCGGATATCGTCTTCGCGCAGTTCCATCTGGTCGCTGGTCAAACTCATTGTGTCCTCGCTGGCAGGGCACTCCGGCCCTAGTACAGTATTTCGTGCTGGCTGGCGGTGCTGGATAACCGCACGAGCCGACTTGACGTGTCTAATGTGTATCTGGCGCGAGCGCGCGCCGGGCTAATAGCTGAGTACCTGTCCCTTGGTGCTCACCACGAATTTACGAACGTCAAAAAAGCCCGGCGGGTTGAGTTCGGTGAGCACTTGAAAGGGGTGCTGGGGCAGAATGATCGCGCGTTCGGTACGCGTGGCGCCGGTATCGGCCCCCTGTCCACCAAATGGATCAAGGGCGTAGACTTCGCGCTCCACTTTGCTGAACCAGCCAGCGCGCTCCTCGCGAACCTCATGGCTATCCAGAGTCTCCAGAGTCCAGGCCAGCGCCCAGTCTTGCCCTGGCTGGGTGGCCGCCTGCTCCAGCACCTCGCGCAGCGGTCCTGCCTGATGGGTATAGGCTGATGAATACATCGGACCAATGTGGTAGCGACGCAGCTGCTTGGGATGTAGGTCGCGGAAATCCTTGTCAAAGCCTTGGGCAATGGTCAGCAGCTTGAGTCCCGCCAGTGACTGAGACATCAGGTGCATTTGCGCCTGCGGCCAGCGGCCTTGATCGTAAGGCAGCGGCGTATCTCCGGTATCTTCGACCTCCATGAGATAGACAACCGGTAGGTTGACTTGGCTGTCGTACACCGCCCAGTGCAACAAAAACTGGCGGCGCCCCTCGGCGGATGGGTCCAGCAAGATAAACTGCGGGTCGTTGCGCGACCAGAAAAGATTCCCCTCTGTCAAGGTTTCGTAGTAAAGCCGTTGGGAGAGCGCAAACTGCAGCTGGGACGGCGACCTTCTCTCGGTCAGGATGGTATGAAGCATCTGCTTTTTCAGCGCCTGCGCCGAGGGCTGGTTGGCCAGATGAAGCACGGCCTGCTGGGCATCGTTGCCCATGGTCAAAAGCTCTGTGGCCACCGGGAAACCGCTATCCCGCCGGTCCATGGTCAGACCGTTGACCAGCGGGCTTCGCTCGCTGCCAACGAGCAGATATTTCATGCTCAATGCCTTAAAAGAGCGGTTAAGGCGCAGCAGGTAGTCTGATAACACCTTTGTATGTGTCTTGGAGAGCTGGCCCTCTGCCTGAAGCGTAACGGCGGTTCGCGCCAGGTAGTGGATAATATCGTCAAACTTGCGAAAGTAGCGACGCGAAGCCATGGCATCTGCCAGGTTGGAATGGTCGCGGCTGAGCTCTGTCATGGAGGTCCTTCGAGGCGCTGCCTCAATCATCCTTTAGCGAAACGCAAGCAGGGCGTGGGCACCGGGCGGGCAAGTGCCCGCGCTGCTGTGTTACGGAGTTCTCATGGCTTTGCGGGACCTGCGCAGTCGGTCCCGCGGGCCGTGGTTATCCGTAAAGGTTTTTGTCGTGTTTTTCGACGATGGCCGAGAAGCGCCGGGCAAAGCGATCGTCCGCCTTGGCTTTTTTCTCGATGACTTCGCGCGCAAAGACCATGTTATCTTCGTGGGATTCCATCATGTCGGCCATACGCTTGTTGGTGGCTGAGCCAATTCCGGCCATGGCGGTTTGCGCCTCTTTGTCCGTTTCGACACCGATCTCGTTGATACGGTGGGCGACCTCCTGCTGTTGGGCGGTTTTGAGCGATTTGGTCAGTGCGTCATAGAGCACAACGCGCTGCTGAGTGTCGGTCTGCAGCTTGTTGATCAGTACCATCTGGGTCGCTGCCTGGTTCTGCAGACTGTCGACCCAGGTCTTGCCTTTTTCAACGTAGCGCTCAAGCGTCTGAGACTTGGCAATCTTGACCTGCTCCTGCTGGACGAGCGCGTTGTACTGTTCGTTTAGGCTGGCTAGTGCGTTTTCCAGCTGGGTTCGCGCACCAGCGTCCTGCTCCACGGCGATCTTGTTTTCAAGCTCAAGGATTTTGGGATCGAGCGCCAGAATTTCTGCGCGCACGCTCTCTAGCTCCTGAACGGTCGCTTCACGCTCATCCAGCGTGCTACTCAAGTTTTGCTGAACTTTTTCGCGCTGCTCTTCAAGCGTTTCCAACTGGTCTTGCAACAGATTAACGATAATATCCGACTTGGAGATCAGGTCCTGGAGCTTATCGTCGATATTGGCCGTGCGAATACGCTCCTGGCGCATGGACTCGGACTTTCCCTTGCTAAAGAAGCCGACGAAATTTTCCCAACCGCTCTTGCTGCGCATTTGGTCAAAGTCTTGGGAAAATCCCGCCGTTGTATCGTCAAGCCCCATGATCAGCTCGGCGATATTGGCATTCATCGAGTCGGCGTGATTTTGTACGTCGTCCAGCGTGGCGTTTTCGATGTCGAGATCAGCGTCTTCGCCAGCGGCCATCTTGTCTCTGGCTGATTCCATCTGTGCGGTTACTGCAGACACCTTCGCTTTAGACACTTTAACTTTCTCTTGCGACTCTTGAATCATTTGATCGAATTGTGAAGCACTCATTAATTTATCCTTAATCACGTTGGGCGTTCCCTGACAATGACAGCAATTAACCCAAAGGGTTTAGTATGCTGCCCGCTTTAAGTTGGGTAACTTGATATGAATTGATATCGTTGGCTATGGTAAATCGACTAGTCAGAATAATAAAACAAGCGGATTAGAGTATAAAGAAAAAGACGCTATAAACGTGTCAATCATTCGTTATCAATTGGCGACTATAGGCTGTCCGTAACGAATGATGGGTAACCGATCCCTGCTCATAAATAGCGTATGCATAAAATGCCCTAGCATGTGCTGATTTCACAGCAAGTTGTTAACTACTCTTTACAGGTAGCTGCACGTAGATTTTGTGTTGTCATTAAAATGCTGTAAGCGCTTTCTTCGACGCGGTTTCTGCCCTTGCGTTTTGCCTGATAAAGCGCCTCGTCGGCGTGTTCGATTAACGTATTGAGCTGGCTTGCATCGCTTAGGAGGCCGCTGCACACGCCCACGCTCACGGTAACGTGGCCCTTCTGGGTGGGTTGGTGGGGCATGGCCAGACAGTCAATGCGCCCGCGGATACTCTCCGCAAGCGCCCGAGCATTAGCGGCAGGGGAGAATGGCGTGATGTGAAGTACCAAGAACTCTTCACCGCCGTAGCGGCATATCAGGTCGTTGGTACCACAGGCCGTGCGGATGGCGCCCGCGACGGCACACAGGCAGTTATCGCCCTCGCTATGACCGTAAAAGTCATTAAATGCCTTGAAGTGATCCACATCGATAATGACCACGGCCATTTCACTCGGCGCGCCAGCCTGGTCGGTTAACTGGCTGATCCTGTTTGTCAGGGCGCGGCGGTTTGCCAGGCCAGTAAGGGGGTCTATCAAAGAGAGCTTTTCCAGCTCACGATTACGCTGAGCCAACTCCCGGCGCAGCTGATCAACGCTGAGCTTTTCTAGATATAGACGCAGCGATTCAGCGGAAAATCGATAGTTGGCCATGAGCGATAACAGTGTAACGGGTATTCCTACTGACAAATGTAAAAGGACGTAATGCATCGTCGCGCCAGGTAAAAACCAGATAGTGGTATAGAGCGCGGCAAACACCAACAGGGTGCCGTATAAACTCTGCTCGAAAGGGGGAGTGGCCACAATAGTCAGTACCAGAATAAAAACCAGACCAGCGTAGTAGTAGTTCAGCACATCGGGGGTCTGGGTGGAAATGAGGATCATGCACCACACCAGCGCGCCGAGGCACCCCTGACATACGGCGGCCAGTTCCTTGCGACGGATCGAAACCGGACGTTTGAAATAGGCGAACAGCAGCAGAGTCGACGGTCCAACCAGGCCAAAACGCAGCGCAAAAGAGCGCATGGAAACATCAGGAATCAAATAGATATCGACCAGCGTGTACGTGAAATAGAACAGCGCCAGCCACCCGCAAACGCGCTTGAGTGAGTGTAACCGCTCATCGTGGCGGTCGCGGTCGTACTGGTCGCGTACCGAGCTCGTCTCATCGGCGGGCTGTGAAAGCTGCTGGTAGTAATAAGAGAGTCGATGCACGGCGCTGCCTCTGCGCTGATCATGGCTAATTTTAATGAGGTTGAGGATGGGCAGGGAGGTTAGCCACACGCAAATAAGCTTACCCGATATTGGCGGTAGAGTGAGTATTAAAGTTTTATTGGTATTGGGCGTAAGAGGTTTGCGTTGACAGGCTTGGTCAAGATGATCGCTGGCTTGCCAAAAAAAAGGTCACTTTCAGTGCTGTTTGCCAAAAAAGTTGCCTGTACGAGTACGCTATTCAAAAACACTTCATGACGACTCTGCCGTAGCCTAGACACATCAAGAAAACGGTAGTCGGCACTGCTTGCAATATAGTGATGCGGGCTTGCAGCCGCCCAGTGGCGTTAGCCAACGGAGATTTTCATGACGATGCTATCAACCCAACTATCGACTGCCCTGACAAAGCGGCTCAACGACCCTCGGCTGTTTCGCCAGTACGCCTATATCAACGGCAAGTGGACTCACGGCGATGCTGGGCGTGAAGAGGCCGTCGTCGACCCGGCTACCAATGCTGTCATCGGCCATATACCGCTGCTGGAGGGCAACCAGATTACCGCCACGGTAGATGCTGCAGAAATCGCTTTCGTGCAGTGGCGCGCCCTGCGGGCCGACGAGCGCTGCGAGCGCCTGCTGGCCTGGTATGACCTGATTCAGGCCAACCGTGAAGACCTCGCCACTATCATGACCCTGGAGCAGGGCAAGCCGCTGCCCGATGCCCGCGGCGAGGTGGAGTACGGCGCAAGCTTCGTGCGCTGGTTTGCCGAAGAGGGCAAGCGCACCTACGGCGAGACGATTCCGAGCCATATCCCCAATGCGTCGCTGGGCACCCTCAAGGAGCCGGTGGGGATCGCGGCAATGATCACCCCCTGGAACTTCCCGCTGGCGATGATTACCCGCAAGGCCGCTGCTGCGCTGGCCGCTGGCTGCCCGGTGATCGTCAAGCCTGCCAACGAGACGCCGTTTTCGGCGCTGGCGCTTGCAGAGCTTGCCGAGCGCGCGGGCATTCCGGCGGGTATCTTCAATGTGGTGCTGGGCGAGCCTGCCGAGGTATCGAAGATCCTGTGCAGCGAGCCGCGCATTCGGGCGCTCTCGTTTACCGGTTCCACCCGCGTGGGGCGTCTGCTCATGGAGCAGAGCGCCAGTACCGTCAAGCGTCTTTCCCTGGAGCTTGGGGGCAACGCGCCGTTTATCGTCGGCCCGGACATGGACCCCGAGGAGGCAGCTTACGCTGCGGTGGACGCCAAGTTTCAGACCGCCGGCCAGGACTGTCTCGCAGCCAACCGCATTCTGGTGCACGAATCCATTCACGACGCTTTCGTTACCGCGTTTACCGAGCGCATGGCCGCGCTCACCGTGGGTAACGGGCTCAAGGGTGAGGTCGATCTCGGCCCCTTGATTCATCGCCAGGCGGTAGAGAAGGCCGCAGCGATCGTCGATGATGCGATTTCCCGTGGGGCGACTCAGATACTGGGCGACCAGCGCCAGGCGCCGGGCGAGAACTTCTTCATGCCGGTACTGCTGACCGGCGTGACACCGCAGATGAAGGTCTGGCGCGAGGAGAACTTTGCCCCGGTGGCCGGCATCACCGCTTACGGCAGCGACGAGGAAGTGATCGCGCTTGCCAACGACACCGAGTACGGCCTGGCCGCCTACCTCTACACCCACGATATTCGCCGTATCTGGAAGCTGATGCGTGCCCTCGAGTACGGTATGGTCAGCGTCAACTCGGTGAAGATGACCGGCCCGCCGGTACCCTTTGGCGGCGTGAAGCAGTCCGGCCTTGGACGCGAAGGCGGCGCCACCGGCATCGACGAGTATCTCGAAACCAAGTACTACTGTCTCGGCGCGCTGGGTTCGGTGTCGGGAAGCTAGTGCGGATAAAATCACGGTAGAGGCTGGTCAGGCACTAAGCGAACCGTCTTTTTCAGGGATGAAAAAGCCGAGCGCCCAGGGATGGGTTTACAGCGTGTTCGCGTGTGCCTGACCCGCCGTGAAGCCCGCAATATTTCAAATGCCGCCCCGCTGATCGGGGAGGTTTATCGTACAGAGAGAACGCCATGAGCCAGCATCAGGACCTGATCGAACGCGACCGCAAGGTGACGTTCCACGCCTCTACCCACCTGCGTGATTTTGCCCACGGCGACGCGCCGGGCCGCGTGATTACCGGCGGCAAGGGCATCAACATCGTGGACAAGGATGGGCGCGAGTTCATCGACGGCTTCGCCGGGCTTTACTGCGTCAACATCGGCTACGGTCGCACCGAAGTCGCCGAGGCGATCTACAAGCAGGCGCTGGAGCTCTCCTACTACCACACCTACGTAGGCCACTCCAACGAGCCGCAGATCGAGCTTTCCGAGCGCGTCCTGAAAATCGCCGGCATGAACATGTCCAAGGTCTACTATGGCATGTCGGGCTCCGACGCCAATGAAACCCAGCTCAAGATCGTGCGCTACTACAACAACGTCCTGGGCCGCCCGCAGAAGAAAAAGGTCATCTCGCGGATGCGCGGCTACCACGGCTCGGGCATTGCCTCAGGCTCGCTGACCGGCCTGAAGGCCTTCCACGATCATTTCGACCTGCCCATCGACACCATTCGCCATACCGAGGCGCCGCACTACTATCTGCGCGCCGCTGAGCAGCACGGCATGACCGAGCTCGAGTTCTCCTCCTTCTGCGCCGAGAAGCTCGAAGCCATGATTCTCGAAGAAGGACCGGACACCGTGGCGGCGTTCATCGGCGAGCCGGTGCTGGGCACCGGCGGTATCGTACCGCCCCCGGAAGGCTACTGGGACGCCATTCAGGCGGTGCTCGAAAAATACGATGTGCTGTTGATCGCCGATGAAGTGGTGTGCGGCTTTGGCCGTACCGGCTCCGACTTCGGCAGCCACCACTACAACATGAAGCCTGATCTGGTCACCATCGCCAAGGGACTGACCAGCGCCTACCAGCCGCTCTCCGGGGTGATCGTCGGCGACAAGGTGTGGAAAGTGCTCGAAGACGGCACCGGCGAATTCGGCCCCATCGGCCACGGCTGGACCTACTCGGGCCATGCGCTGGGCTGCGCTGCCGGTATCGCCAACCTGGATATCATCGAGCGCGAGAACTTGGTGGGCAACGCCGCTGAAACCGGTGCCTACTTCCAAAACCAGTTGAAAGCCCATTTCGAGGGCCATCCGCTGCTGGGTGACGTGCGCGGCGTCGGCCTGATGGCAGCGCTTGAGTTCTCGCCGGATGCCAGGCAGCGCCTGCACTTCGACCCGGCCTTGAAAGTCGGCCCGCGGGTCGCCGCCGCGGCGATGGAGGAGAACCTGATTGCCCGTGCCATGCCCCAGGGCGATATTCTCGGCTTCGCGCCGCCCTTGACCATCAACCGCGGTGAAGTTGATGACATGATCGGCCGTGCCAAGCGCGCCATCGACCGCGTCACCGATGAGCTGACCCGCTCGGGGGACCTCAAGACCGGTCGACAGGAAGCCGCCTTTACCGTGTAGTAACTAATACGGTGTAGTAACTAATACCGTGTAGAAACTAATCCGTGTAGTAACTATGCGCTGGTGCTACTTCACGCCGCTGCTCACGCAGCGGCGTTTCTGTTTTCCAGGCAGGCAGCTATGCTGGTAAAGCTAACCATTTGCCCTACACGCGGGGGAGATTATGCAACCGGTACTGGCTTTTGATGTTTACGGCACGTTGATTGATACCCAGGGCGTCACACTAGAGCTAGAACGCCGCCTGAGCGATGCCAGCAAGGCGGTGGATTTTGCCAAGCGGTGGCGAGACAAGCAGCTTGAGTACAGCTTTCGGCATGGCCTGATGGGCGCTTACGTGCCGTTTGCCGAATGCACCCGCGAAGCGCTGGCGTTTACCGACCGCGCCTTGCAGACTGGGCTTTCCGAAAACGACCGCGATCATCTGATGGCGGTATACGCTGAATTGCCTGCGTTTGACGATGTAGTGCCTGCGCTGGATCAGTTGCATGACGCCGGTGTGCGCTGCGTGGCGTTCTCCAACGGCACCGGGGACGCCGTGGCGCAACTGCTTGCGCGCGCCGGCATCAAAGACCGTATGGATGACGTCGTAAGCGTTGACGATATCAAGCGCTTCAAGCCCGACCCGGCGGTCTACGCCTATCTGCGCAGCCGCCTGGAAACACGCCCGGAGCAGACCTGGCTGGTGTCGAGCAACCCCTTTGATGTCATTGGAGCCGCGCATGCGGGGCTGCATAGCGCCTGGATACGGCGAAGCTCGGATGCTCCTTTTGACCCTTGGGGCGTGGAGCCGGACATGACGGTGTCCGATCTGGAAGCCCTGGCCGAGCGTATCATTCGCTAGGGTGTTCACCTGTCAGCAGAAGCCGCATAATGACGCACGTTTAACGAATCAGGACGCGATCATGTCAGAGAAGATTTACTGTGTAGCCAGCTTCAAACCTAAGCCCGGCAAGGAAGAAGCGGTATTCAAGGCGCTTCAGTCACTTGAGCCCAACACGCACCGTGAAGATGCCTGCATTCACTACACGGTCACGCGCCAGATCGATAATCCCTTCGCCCGCGGCACCAGCTACCCGATCGTCTTTCATGAAATCTGGGCAAGCCGTGAAGAGTTCGAGGCCCACTGCCAGCGCAAGGAAATTCAGGACTTCTTCGCCCAGCACGTTGAATCCCCGGATGGGGATATCGAAGACGCCAACGTGTGTGTCTACACCGACGAACCCTGGAACTTTGATGCCCCCAGGGTATAAGTCAGACGTGTAGAATGGGCTAACGTAATCGAACACCGTGGAGCAGACATGACCGAAAAAAAGATGAACGTCGAAAGCTTTAACCTGGACCATACCAAGGTCAAGGCCCCCTACGTGCGCCTGGCGGATATCAAGCAGGGCCAGAATGGCGACAAGATTCACAAGTACGACCTGCGTATCTGCCAGCCGAATAAAGAGCACATGGAGATGCCCGCACTGCACTCCCTCGAGCATCTGATGGCCGAGCTTTCGCGCAACCACACCGACAAAGTGGTCGATATCAGCCCGATGGGCTGCCAGACCGGCTTCTATGTCGCACTGATCAACCACGACGATTACGACGATGTGCTGAGCATCATCGAGCAGACGCTCAACGACGTGCTGGAAGCCACCGAAGTACCCGCCTGCAATGAAATGCAGTGCGGCTGGGCCGCCAGCCACAGCCTGGAAGGTGCCCAGAAGCTCGCCCGCGACCTGCTCGCCAAGCGCAGCGAATGGACCGAAGTGTTTGCTTGATTGATAGTTGCCAGCGCAAGTAAAAACGCCTCCCTAATGGGAGGCGTTTTACGTTCAGGCAGGGTCGATAGTCAGCAGTAGGCGTTTTTCACCTTGGGTAAGCGTAGGACTGCGATGAACCAGCGCGCTATTCTCACTGCCTTCCCAGCCGCTGCCCTTGATAAGAGCCACATCGCCTGCTTGCAGCGTTTGAATAGCGCTTGGGTCACGCACAATATCCGGCTGGCCGGGGCGAGGAGCGCCCAGACCGTCACGGTTAACGGCCGTGTCGGGTAGCCACTGGCTGCCGGGGCCAAGATACGTGGTCACCAGACGTACGGCGAGATTATCGCAGTGAAAGCGTGGGCACATGGCCTCATTCAGTACTCTAAGTCGAATGCCGACGTTCTGGGTATCGAACAGGTAGGCAACTGCCTGGGAGATCAGCAGCACATCGTCGATCAGCGCGGTGGCGGCTTCTGGTTGAGGGGCGCGGCGGTAGAGCTCATCGATCAGCGTGACATCGGCGGGCCCTAACCAGGAAAACTGCCAAGGGCGCTCTGACTGACACTGCGCCGCCGCACTTAGCTGGATATCTGCCGGCAAGCGGCGCTGCATGATGGCAACGTTGATCGCGTCTTCAAAAATACGCGGCAGCACGCTGATGTCTTTATCCTGCGCGGCGTGTGCAGGCCATAAATTAGCGGCAGAGGAGGCGTTGGTAGCCATGGGATGACCTCATCGGTGGGCAAACAATCAGTGATCACAACTCTTTTTTGAAATGTTATAACATATAAAATATTTCAAAGACAGCCGCGCTTATTCTGAAGCGTACATCCTCTGGGACTACCCTGATGTTGCCTTCAAAAAACTCTTTGACAGGCGCACGCATTGCTCCTATAAAAGCTTTATCATCCCTTACCTCAGGCACCCATGTTCCTTCTCATCACGATTGCTACTCTTTCAATCGCGCTCTCCTTTCTATGCTCCATCCTTGAAGCGGCACTACTCTCGATTACGCCAAGCTATATCGCCAGGCTCAAAGAGGAAAAGCCCAAACTGCACGCATCGCTCAGCCAGCTTAAGAACAGTATCGACCGCCCGCTGGCCGCTATCCTGACGCTTAACACGATTGCCCATACCGTGGGGGCCACGGCGGTAGGTGCACAAGCGGCCGTAGTATTCGGTGAAAGCTCTATTGCCATCGTCTCAGCCGTCATGACAATGCTCATTCTGGTACTTTCGGAAATCATCCCCAAGACCATCGGAGCCACCTACTGGCGTGGGCTGGCGCCGTTTCTGCCGCGCCTGCTGAAGCCGATGATCGTCGGACTGCTGCCGTTTATCTGGCTTTCCGAGCAGATTACCCGCCGCCTTGGAACCTCAGAACATGATGTTGATCTACGCGATGAAATCAAGGTGCTGGCGCGGGTAGGGCTGGAGGAGAAAGTGCTGGATGCCGACGAGTCGCGCACGATCATCAACATGCTCAACTTGCACGATATCCTTGTCAGCAAGGCAATGACGCCGCGCACGGTGTGTGTCACTGTACCGCCCAACATGACGGTTGCCGACTTTGATAAACAGTACGGCAAGGCGCCCTTCACCCGCTTTCCGGTAATGGATAACGGGGAACAGGCGTTTGGCTATGTGCACAAGTCTGATATGTACCACGCTGATGACGCCAAAACGATGCGTGAGCTGATGCACCCGATCAGTAGCGTGGACGTTGGCAATAACGTCGAACAGGTCTTCACTTCCATGCTGAAGGATCATCTGCACATGCGAGTGGTATACGACGAGCACGGCACATTTGTTGGCCTGATTACCCTTGAAGACATTATCGAAACCATACTGGGCCAGGATATTGTCGATGAAACCGACAGCGTGGCCAATTTGCGCCATTACGCCAAGCAGCGCTGGCTAACGCGTATAAAGGGCAAGGGGGCGCAGCCTACAGCGTAGATGAGATGACCGGCTTTATGGGCGAATGAACGATAGCGCGTTATCGGCTGTCTTAGTGCCAAATGGTCTATAGCGAATTACTTAATGGTGGTTTAAGGTATTAAAAATAATCACCCGCGAGGAGGCAACATGTCACTACGTATCAATGCCGTTGTTCCGGATTTTGAAGCCCAGACCAGCCAGGGCCCGATTCAGTTTCACGAGTGGATTGGCGACAACTGGGCCATCTTGTTCTCTCATCCGAAAGACTTTACGCCGGTGTGCACCACCGAATTTGGTGCCGTGGCCAGGCTGAGCGCCGAGTGGGAAAAGCGTGGCACCAAGGTTATTGGTGTATCGGTGGATGGCGTGGAAGATCACAAGCGCTGGGCCGGGGATATCGAAACCTATAGCGGCAGCGAAGTCGGCTTTCCTATCATTGCCGATGAAGGCCTGAACGTTTCAAAGCTGTTCGATATGCTGCCCGAAGATGCCTATCTGCCGGATGGTCGTACACCTGCCGATAGTGCCACCGTGCGTTCCGTGTTCATCATCGGGCCTGACAAGAAGCTCAAGCTCTCCATGACCTACCCGATGACGGTAGGGCGTAACTTTGCCGAGATTCTGCGGGCTCTCGACGCGCTGCAGGCAACGGCCAAGCATGGTATTGCCACTCCTGCCGACTGGACCGTAGGGCAGGACGTTATCATTCCGCCCAGCGTTTCAGATGAAGATGCCAAGCAGAAGTTTGGCGAGTTTGATGCGGTGTTGCCTTATCTGCGTAAAACGTCGCTGAAATGAGATAATAGCGCTCCTGAAAGCGGATAACGCTAGGCAAAGGCCCGGGGATGATTCATCCCCGGGCCTTTTTGATTTCACCGCTGGCTTAAAGCTCTGGGGATTCCAGAGCGAGCTGGTCGATGGAGGTGGACACATTGCGCGCGCCCGTCAGAATTTCGTTAACGATCATTTCGATCTCGCCAACGCTCTCCTGACTCGATTTTCCCTGCTCGACCACCTGCTGCATGGCTTCCGTGGTCTGCATCACCAGCGCCGTATTCTCTTTCAGTACTCGGGTAATTTCATCGACCGCTGCGCTGGAACCCTTGGCCAGCTGACGTACCTCATTGGCCACGACGGCAAAGCCCCGGCCCTGTTCACCAGCGCGGGCGGCTTCCACGGCGGCATTGAGTGACAGCAGGTTGGTCTGGTTGGCAATACGGGCAATGGAGGTGGTGATGCTGTTGATGCTCTGCGCCTGCTGGGTTAACGCGCCTACCAGTTTTTGCGCCTCAGCGAGGGTTTGGGCCGCCTGCTTGGCGTCTTCCATCACTCGCTGAAGGTGTGTCAGGCCATTGCGCGCGATCTGTTCAGTCTGAGTGGAGGTGCTCTGAGCCGAGTAGACGGCAGCCTTGGCGGCCTCGGACTCTTCTACCGAGGCGGTAATATCTGTCGCAAACTTGACCACCTTGAACACCTGGCCCTGGGCATCAAAAATGGGATTGTAGGTGGCCTCCAGCCAGACGCTTCTACCCTGAGCATTCAGGCGCTCGAACTTGCCCTGCTTGGATTTACCCTGTGCAAGCTCCTGCCAGAAGTGTGGATGCGCTCGATAGAATTCTGGAGTGCAAAAACGTTTATGGTGAGAGCCAATCAGTGCTTCACTGGTATAACCCATGGCACGCTCGAAGTTGGCATTGACCCCCAGTACATGGCCATCGGGGGTAAACTCGATAACCGCCATGGAGCCATTCAACGCCTGAAGAACGGCATTCTTGCGCTCGGCTTCAATATGCGCTTCGGTGATGTCATTGGCGATCTTGACGATCTCCTTGACCCGACCGCGTCGGTCAAGTGTGGGCAAATAGGTAGCTTCCAGCCATACCTCATCGCCCTGAGCATTGAAGCGCCTGAACGTTCCGCGTCGGCTTTCACCTTCGGCAAGTGATTTCCAGAAAGCTTGATACTCAAGGGCCTGGGTTTCGGTATGACTACAGAACATGCGATGGTGCTTGCCCGCTATTTCCTCGAGTGTATAGCCCATCGTGGTCAGAAAAAGCGGGCTTGCCTTTTTAATATGGCCTGTCGGAGTAAAAGTGATATAAGCCGTGTGCTGACTCAAGGCAGTTTTCATGGATGAGTTTCGACGGAAGCGTAGCATAGGGGGCGTGCTCTCTGTACAGGGTTAGTACAATTTTATACAAGAAGAGTAGTCCGTGTCCGTCACATATGCACTGCTTTTTTCTTAATACGAATGATTGAGAAAAGTAATCTTGGCGTTAGTGCTAAAAATAGTGCGACTTGATGGAAAATATCTGCCGTTGGGCCCCATTGAAGCCATTGGTAACTTCATAAGCGCCAACAAAATTGGCACGAGGATAGGGCAAAATTTATGAGCGTGGTAAGCGAAGGGCGTTTATAACCCCCCCTCCCGATGGCGCTGGCAAGGCCGGTCAAGAAAGCGTTTGCGTGTCAGGTCTGTACAAGAGTGTCTGATGCTTATGATAAAGAGCAAGTTGCGCCCCTGCAGAGGAAGGGCGCGTGATGGATAGGGCAATATTGGCTGGTTAGGCCTGAACGTACTCCACCAGGGCCTGGGCAAATGTATCGGTGGTGCCGCTGCCGCCCATGTCGGGTGTGACCATGTCGCGCCGGGTTTCCAGTACCGCCCGGATACCGCGGCGAATCGCTTCAGCTTTTTCCGCCATTCCCAGGTGGTCGAGCATCTGCGCCGCGGCCAGCAGCAGGGCGCAGGGGTTGGCGAGCTTCTTGCCGGCAATGTCTGGCGCGGAACCGTGTACCGCTTCAAAGATCGCGGCCTTTTCGCCGATATTGGCACCAGGCGCCAGGCCCAGCCCGCCCACCAGGCCAGCACACAGATCAGAAAGAATATCGCCAAACAGGTTGGTGGTGACCACCACGTCAAACTGATGCGGATTCATGACCAGCTGCATACAGGCATTATCGACGATCATCTCCTGGAACTCGATTTCGGGGTACTCGCGGGCAATCTCGCGGGCCACGTCCAGAAACAGCCCGGAGCTTGTCTTGATGATATTGGCCTTGTGTACCGCCGTGACCTTCCTGCGGCCACTGCTTTTTGCCAGTTCAAAGGCGTAGCGCACGATGCGCTCGGAGCCTTTTCGGGTCACCTTGATCACCGAAATGCCGGTATTGCCGTCGTCGATCATCTCCTGGCCATCGGAAAGGTACGCGCCCTCGGTGTTTTCACGCACCGTGATCATGTCGATATCTTCAAAGCGCGAGCGGGTACCGGGAAAGCTGATCGCCGGGCGCACGTTGGCGTAAAGATCAAAGTGACGGCGCAGCTGCACGTTGATGGAGGAGAACCCCTTGCCGATAGGTGTGGTGAGCGGGCCTTTCAAGGCAACACCGTGCTTCTCGATGGCATCAAGCGATGCCTGGGGGATCAGGGTGCCGTGGTTTTCCAGCGCGACCAGGCCAGCATCGACAAACTCATACTCGAGCCCGCATTTGAGCGCTTCAAGCACGCGCAGGGTGGCGTCCATGATTTCCGGCCCGATACCGTCGCCCTTGATCACTGCAATTGACTGGCTCATGTACTGCTCCTCAGGTTTGATGTTGATCGCTTGAGTGGCGACCAGGCGTAGCGGTGGCGTCTTGTTGCTAGCTGCCTATGGTAAGGCATGGCGAAGCGCAAGGTCATCCCATCGCGTGGGTCCATACGTCTAGCGGGTGCAGGCCCTGCCAATTGCTGATAAACTCCGCGCCCTGTTGGTCTGCACCCCTCAAGCGGCCGACCATGACATAGGTTTTCACGGCAAGGCATACACGCAATGAAACGCACACAGGTTACTCCTGTACGACTGACTGCTGGGTTGATGACTCCACCCTAGGCAACACTCCCCCCTGAAACGTCACGGCGCTTACGCGCTGCTACGGCGTATCGGCCCCCTGCGGCCGTTATCTGGTCACTTGTGGCCGTTGTTTGGTTATGGACGCTACTGGCGTCTTCAATCTGTCGCTTGAAACATACAACCTGACTCTACGGCGTGACCTCTGCCCTTATGCGGCGGCGTTGGCGCGTCGTGTTCACATCTTAACCATGGACTCCCTGAATGGCACTTTTCAGCAAGCATGAGTGGTTTTCCAATATCAAAGGCGACACGCTTTCAGGCCTGGTCGTGGCGCTGGCGCTGATTCCCGAGGCAATCGCGTTCTCGATCATCGCCGGGGTGGACCCCAAAGTGGGGCTTTACGCCTCGTTCTGTATCGCAGTGATCATCGCCTTTACCGGCGGCCGCCCGGGCATGATTTCCGCCGCCACCGGCGCCATGGCGCTTCTGATGGTGACGCTGGTGCGTGAGCACGGCCTTGAGTACCTGCTGGCCGCCACGCTCTTGACCGGCGTGTTCCAGATCATTGCCGGGTATCTGCGCCTTGCCGAGCTGATGCGCTTCGTGTCGCGCTCGGTAGTGACGGGCTTCGTCAACGCCTTGGCGATTCTTATCTTCATGGCCCAGCTGCCGGAACTGACCGACGTTACCTGGCACGTGTACGCCATGACTGCGGCGGGCCTGGGGATTATCTACCTGTTTCCGTACCTGCCCATTATCGGCAAATCCTTGCCGTCGCCGCTGGTGTGCATCGTGGTGCTGACCATCGTGTACATGGCAAGCGGCATGGATATTCGCACCGTGGGCGATATGGGTGAGCTTCCCGACACGCTGCCGGTATTTCTGTGGCCCGATGTACCGCTGAATATCGATACGCTGCTGATCGTTCTGCCGTACGCGCTGATGCTGTGCGTGGTGGGCCTGCTGGAATCCATGATGACCGCGACCATCGTCGACGATCTGACCGACACCCCCAGCGACAAGAACCGTGAGTGCAAGGGGCAGGGCGTTGCCAACATCGGCGCGGGCCTGATGGGCGGCATGGCGGGCTGTGCGATGATCGGCCAGTCGGTGATCAACATCAAATCCGGCGGGCGCACGCGTCTTTCTACGCTGATCGCCGGTGTGGTGCTCCTGCTGATGGTGGTGTTTTTATCCGACTGGGTATCCCAGATCCCCATGGCGGCACTGGTGGCGGTGATGATCATGGTATCGATCGGCACCTTCAGCTGGGAATCGATCCGGGATCTGAAAAAGCATCCGCTGAGTACCAATATCGTCATGCTGGCCACCGTTGCCGTCACGGTGGGTACGCATAACCTGGCGATTGGCGTATTTGTCGGCGTGCTGCTGGCGGCGCTGTTCTTTGCCAATAAAGTTGGCAACATCATGGTTATCAGCTCTACTGACGTTAAGGCGGGTAAAGAGCGCGAATATCAGGTGGTAGGGCAGGTGTTTTTCGCCTCTTCGCAGCGCTTTATGGCGGCGTTTGATTTCAAGGAGAGCCTTGATAAGGTCACAATCGACCTTTCCAGGGCGCATTTCTGGGATGTGACGGCCGTACAGTCTCTTGATCGCGTGGTGATCAAGTTCCGCCGTGAAGGCACCGAGGTGGAGCTTGTGGGATTGAGCGAAGCCAGCGCTACGGTGGTCGACCGTTACGCAATACATGACGATCCCCAGGCGGTCGAGAAACTGATGGGCGGCCACTAACGCAAAAGGAGAGCAGCATGACTGAGCGCGTTGTTAACCAATACGTCGTAGCCGCGATTGACGGCTCCCGGTTTTCAGAAGGCGTCTGTGATTATGCCGCCTGGGCAAGCCTGGCATTGGACGTGCCGCTGACCTTCGTGCACGTGGTGGATAACCATTCGCCAGCCCCAGCCGAGCAGAACCTTTCGGGTAATCTGCATTTTGGCGCCCGAGAGCACCTGCTGGAAGAGCTTTCGACGCTGGATGAACAGCGCGCCAAGGTGAACCGGGAGCAGGGCCGGCTGATGCTGGAAGCTGCCCAGACGCGGGCTTCAGAAAAGGGTGTTAGCATCTGCGATACGCGTCAGTTGAATGGCACGCTGGTCGAAACGCTGGTCGAGCTTGAAGAAGACGTGCGCTTGCTGATAATGGGCAAGCGCGGCGAAACGGCCCATCAGGCCAGTGATCATCTGGGCGCGAACCTTGAGCGTGTCGTGCGCGAAATGCATCGGCCCATTCTCATGGTGCCGCCAGTCTTCAAGCGGCCCGAAAAGATACTGATCGCGTTCGATGGTAGCAAAACCACCCGCAAGGGAGTGGAAATGCTGGCTCGTTCACCGCTGTTTACCGGCATCGAGTGCCACGTGCTGGTCGTTGGCGTCGATAACGCCGAGCATCATCTGGAGCTTGGCTGGGCGTTGGGTGCCCTGCGTAATGCCGGTCATCGGGTAGAAGGCAGCATTCGCGCTGGCAAGGTAGATGAAGTGCTGCAGATTTATACCGCAGAGCAGGATATCGATTTGCTGGTGATGGGGGCCTATGGCCACTCGCGTATTCGTCATCTGTTGATTGGAAGCACCACCACGGCCATGCTGCGCGGTAGTCAAATACCGGTACTGATATTGCGCTGATCAGCCATCAGTCCGGTGAACAGAGCTGCCCGTTTAGCCGCCGCCCCGCTAGCCATAGCGGGGCGGCTTTTGCGTTCAAGGGCGCTTGGGTAGCAGCGTACCGGGTACCCAGCGCAGGAAAACGATCATGCCGAAAAGCTCGACCAGCGACTGAAAGACAATCACCACCACGGCTATCTGCAAGGCTTCCGGCAGGGCCAGGGCAACGGGCAGCATGACAAACGAGTTGCGCGTGCCAAAGCTGAAGGCCAGCGTCCGGGCGCTGGCGGTGGGGAGCCTGAACAGCCTGCCAAGGGTGCGGCCGAGCCAGCCGGCAAACAGCAGAAAGCCGATGAAGATAGGCATCACCTGCGCCATCACTGGATAAAGTCCGCTCAGACTGCTGACCTGAGAAGCGGCGATGATCAATACCACCAGGGCAAGCAGCGGTACGGGCAGCAGGCCCAGATGGTGGGTGGCACTCTTGATGCAAACGTGTCGGCTGCCCGCATGCTCGGTCAGCCAGGCCAGTGCCAGGGGCAGCAGGATAAGGCCCGCAAAGGCGCTCAGTAACGATGCGGAAAGCGCCCATTGAAACCACTCGGCGCCCAGGAAAAGCCATAGATAAGCAGGCAGGGCGATTATTTGTATCAGCAGCAGAAGCGGGGCGGCGGCAACGGCCTGAGGTGTATTGCCCTTTCCCAGATGGGTAAAACTGATAAACCAGTCGGTGCAGGGCACCAGAAGCACCAGCAATACCCCGGCCAATACCGCTGGGGAAAGCGGGAGCCAGAGTACGCAAAGCGCTAAAAAAGCCGGAATGGCGATAAAGTTACCCACCAGCAGCGCCACGATGAAGCGCCCATCGGTAACGCTGCGAGCAACACTAGGCAGCGGGATCTGAGTAAAGGTTGCGTAGAGCAGCAGGCCCAGAAGCGGCCACAGCAGCTGTTCAAACGCCTGTGCCAGGGCGGGTAGGTGAATACCCGTCACAAGCCCCAGGCCGATGCACGCCAGGTATAGCCAGCCCTGATGCTTTTCTAGCTGCGCACGCATGGCATTACTCTGCAGTGAAGCCGCGACGTGATGCCAGACGTTCGCCCGCCATGGCCGCCAGCAACCACAGTGGCAGGCTCACCAATACGTATAAAAGCCCCAGCCACGCTTGACCAAGCGTAATGAAATACAGTGATTCCAGGCTGAACACGGAAAACGTCGTAAAACCACCGCAAAAGCCAGCGACCAGAAACGGATGCCAGTGGGCAAGTTGGCCGCGGGGGGCGCGCAGCGCCGTAGCCGCTATCCAGCCAATCAGGCCTGAGCCCAGCACGTTCACGATAAGCGTACCCCAGGGAAAGTGGCTGCCGAGCACAGCCTGGGAGGCAAGAGAAACGCCGTAGCGCAGCACGCTGCCCAACCCGCTACCCAAGCCTACGGCCAGATAGGTTTTCAAGCTGTTCATGCATGGCCCCCTGCCAGTAGCCAGCCCAGCGCTGCCATGCTGATGCCAAGCAACAGCGTGGCGCTTATATTGAAAGCGGCGCGCCCTGCTTGACCGCCTTGCCATAGTTCAAGGGTCTGCAAGCTAAAAGAAGACACCGTGGTATAGCCACCCAGCAACCCCGCGACGGTAAACAGCCATAAGGCATCTGGGGTGCCTGGCACGCCCTGGCTACCCAGCAGCCATCCCGCTGCCAAGGCCCCCGTGGCATTGACCACCAGCGTACCCCAGGGAAACGCCTTGCCCAGCCAGCGCGCCACCACATTGGACATGGCAAATCTGCCCATTCCTCCTATCGCCCCGCCCAGCGCCACCAGCAGTACGTTCGCAATGCCCTGGCCCATGTTTCCTCCGTTTGCTGACTGAATACGTGTTCGACGAACCGGCGCTCGATTCTAGCACGTGGCTACAAGGCAAAAGAAAACGCCTTGCGTGGCAGGCCACGCAAGGCGTCGGTTCAATTATCCGCTATGGGTGCCTAGGCCGTCAGGGCATTGTCCTTTCGACTTGCCGCTGCTTTACTCGTGCTTAAGGTCTTGTTGATACCCGAAATAAGGGCCTTTAGAGAAGCGCTTACAGTGTCGCTGTCTTCAGCCACGGCGCAGATTCGCTGGCCATCGATATTGAGCTGCACGAAGGCAATGGCGTTGGCTTCGCTGTCGCCGCCCAGCGAGTGCTCGCTGTAATCGAGGATGCCCACCTTGACCCCGGAGTGTTTTTCCCAGGCATCGGTAAAGGAGGACATGGCGCCGTTGCCGGTGCCTGACAGGCGCAGGGTTTCGCTGCCCTGCCACAAAGTAACTTCGATGCCTTCACGCTGTCCCTTGGAGAGCTGGTAGTCCGCCAGCGACAGCGGCGCTTCCTGAGTGAAGTTATCGAACATCACCTGACGAATCATTTCGCTTGAAAGCTCGCTGGCGCGCTCCTCGCTCTCTTTTTGTACATAGGGGGCGAGGGCCAGCATCATCCAGCGTGGCAGATTGATACCGTAGTCGCGCTCCAGCAGGAACGCCATGCCGCCCTTGCCCGACTGGCTGTTGACGCGAATCACCGCCTGGTAGTCGCGGCCAATGTCGTGCGGGTCGATCGGCAGATACGCCACTTGCCAGGGCTCATCACTCTTCTGATGCTTGAGCGACTTGCGAATCGCATCCTGATGGCTTCCGGAAAACGCGGTGTACACCATCTCGCCCACCCAGGGGTGGCGCGGATGCATGGTAATACCGGTGCATTCTTGAACCACCTGAATGATTTCATCCGGGTTGGAAAGATCAAGCTGGGGGTCGATGCCCTGGCTGTAGAGATTCATGGCCAGCGTCACGATATCCATGTTGCCGGTACGCTCGCCGTTGCCCAGAAGCGTGCCTTCCACGCGGTCAGCGCCAGCAAGCAGGGCAAGCTCGGCGGAGGCCACCGCACCGCCCCGGTCGTTATGGGTATGCACCGAGATGATCACGCTGTCGCGACGGCTGATGTGCTGACAGAAATACTCGATCTGGTCGGCGTGGTGGTGAGGCCCTGCTACTTCCACCGTGGTCGGCAGGTTGAGAATGCACTTGTTCTCCGGCGTGGGCTGCCAGACATCCATGACGGCTTCGCAGATAGCCAGTGAGAAGTCGATTTCGGTGCTGGAAAAACTTTCTGGAGTGTATTCGAAACGCCAGGCGATATCTGGGTAGCGTTCGGCATACTGCTTGACCCAGGTAGCACCCTGAACGGCAATCTGGGTGATGCCCTCACGATCCATCTCAAACACCCGCTCGCGCTGAATGGTCGAGGTCGAGTTATACAGATGGACAATGGCGCGTTTGGCGCCCACCAGAGATTCGAAGGTCTTTTCAATCAGGTGTTCGCGGCACTGCACCAGCACCGCAATGGTCACGTCCTCAGGAATCTGGTTCTCGTCGATCAGCCAGCGCACGAAGTCATAGTCGGGCTGGCTGGCCGATGGAAAGCCTACCATCACTTCCTTGATACCCACCTTGATGATCTGGTGCCAGAAGCGCTGTTTCTGCTCAACGGTCATCGGTTCCAGCAGTGCCTGGTTGCCGTCACGCAGGTCTTCGCTCACCCAGATCGGAGCACGATCCAGATCACGGTCAGGCCATTGGCGGTCAAATGCAGGCACGCGCGGTGCTGGACGGTATTTTTGATGATCGAAAGCAGACATTGTTAGATTCCTGAGGATTGATGACTTGGAAAATTGGCCGCTTGTGGCGTAGGCCGGACTCGTTCATGCACGTGTATCGATACAGGCTCGTGGTTCAAGGCGCTGCACCATACCGTTTACCGCTTCTGGCAGTTTTCCCGCTTTTGGCAGTTTTCATAGTGTAACGGGTTTGCGGCGCTAGGTTGTTGCTAAAAAAGGCTAATAATGGCATTAATTGGCAGTATATTCTAAATAATCTTGTTTTCTTGGCAGAGGCTGCTTTTTATGTCGGTAACGCCGTTGACACTGGATCGCTTTGACCGGCAGATCCTGTCCGTTTTGCAGCAGGAGGGGCGGATCAGTAATCAGGAGCTTGCCGATCGTATCGGTCTTTCCGCCTCGCCCTGTCTGCGGCGGGTTCGCGCTCTGGAAGAGCACGGCCTGATCATGCAGTACCGCGCCGAGGTGGATGCTCGGCAGCTGGGTTTTCAGCTCATGGTACTGCTGCACATCGCCATGGACCAGCACACTTCAGAGCGGTTCGAGAACTTCGAGCGCCATATCCGCGAGATCCCCAACGTGATCGAATGCTTGATCATTACCGGCCAGGCGGCGGATTTCCAGTTAAAGATTCTGGTGCGCGACATGGACGACTACCAGCACCTGCTGCTGCACGTCATCAATCGGATCGAAGGCGTGACCGGGGCACACACAAGCTTTGTGCTGCGCCGGGTGTTCGAGCATCGCCCGGTGCCCACCGAGCGCTGAACAGACAGGCGTGGTCAGGCGCCTGCCAGGCGTTTACACTGCTTTTTTTCATGTCTGCAGTGGAGTGTCCCATGACCATCGAACGTCACGATACCAAAGCCCGTATGAGCCGCGCGGTGATTCATCAAGGAGTTGCTTACCTGTGCGGCCAGGTGGCCGGGCCGGAAGCGCGAAACGGCGATATCACCGAACAGACCCAGAGCATGCTGGCGCGCGTGGATGCGCTGCTGAAGGAGATTGGATCAAGCCGCGAACAGCTGCTCAGTGCCACCCTCTACCTGAAAGATGGCGACGATTTTGCCGCCATGAACGCCGTCTGGGATGCCTGGGTACCCGAAGGCCACGCCCCGGCGCGCACCTGTGTCTGCGCACCGATGCCGGCCGACGAGCTGAAAGTGGAAATTACCGTTACCACGGCGGTATCGGCGTAAACCTTGGTGGCTGACGCTTAAAGGCTAGCTATCCAGCGGAAAGCGGGTGTCGCGCAGGCTGTCCTTGATCTTCTTCAGGTGCGGCAGAAAACCTTCACCGCGACGCAGCGTGACCCCGGTCGCCAGCGCGTCTATCAGGGTGAGCTGGATCACCCGTGAGGTCATCGGCATATAGTGGTCGGTGTCTTCCGGGGTGGCGACCTCGAGTGTCGCGCTGCACGCCTGGGCAAGGGGGGAGGCCGGCGCGGTAATCCCCAGCACTACCGCGCCCGCTTCGCGCGCCACCCTGGCGATATCCACCAGTTCCCGGGTACGTCCGGTGTAGGAGATGATCACGACGACATCGCCGGTATGGCAGGCCGCCGCCACCATGCGCTGCATCAGTACATCCACATAGGCCATGACCGGCAGGTTGAAGCGGAAGAACTTGTGCTGGGCGTCCTGGGCGACCGCCCCCGAGGCACCCAGGCCGAAAAAGTGAATCTGTTTTGCCTGGGTGAGGTAGTCGACCATGCGCTCGACGGCGCCCATGTCGATAGCGCGCTGGGCTTCATCGAGAGCGGCAATGGTGGCGCCAAAAATCTTGTGCGTATACTGGGTGGCCGTGTCACCTGGTTCCACGGCGCGGGTCACGTAAGGCGTTCCCCCTGCCAGGCTCTGAGCGAGCTTGATCTTGAAATCCGGGTAGCCCTTGGCGCCAAAGTTGCGGCAGAACCGATTGACGGTCGGCTCGCTGACGCTGGCTGCCTGTGCAAGGCTTGCGATGCTTAAGCTGGTAGCCGCTGCCGGATCGTCCAGAATCACGTTAGCCACCTTGCGCTCGGAGCGGTTCAGCTCTTCTACGCGTTCGCGTAAGCGGTCAAGCAAGTCATGCGCCATCAAACAAGCTCCATGGCAGTAAGTGGGGGAAGCACCGGTGCCCAGTGGTTGCACCAGTCGATAAATTCATTGGCCGGTAGTGGGCGAGCATAATAGTAGCCCTGTGCCGCTTCGCAACCAATAGAGTGCAGATACGCCGCCTGAGCGGCGGTTTCGATGCCCTCTGCGACCACGTCACAGCCTACGGCGTGGGCCAGTTGAGTGATCATCACTGCCAGTTGACGATCCACCGGGTTCTTGTCGATATCCATCACGAAAGCACGGTCAATCTTGAGCGTCGAAAATGGCAGCGTCTTGATGTAAGCAAGCGATGAATGCCCGGTACCAAAGTCGTCGATGGCCACCGCCACGTTCATCTTGGCAAGTTGGGCCAGTTGGATACGCGCATTCTGCATGTCGCTCATCAACCCGGATTCGGTTACCTCAAGGGCAAAAAAGCGCTCGGGGATGCCGTATGCCGCCAGCCGGTCCAGCAGCCGCTGGGCAAAATCCCGGCGTGTCAGCTGCCTTGCCGCCACGTTCACCGCCACATGAAAGCGGTCATTGAGCAGGCCCTGTTTTCGCCATGTCACGATATGCTGCATGGTTTCTTCAAGTACCCAGTCGCCAATGGCCAGAATATCACCGCTGGCCTCGGCCAGGGGAATAAAATCCGCCGGCGAGATATGCCCAAGTTCGGGATGATGCCAGCGTAGCAGCGCCTCGGCGCCAATGATCTCCTGGGTGAGCAGAGATATCTTGGGCTGAAACGCCAGCGACATCTCGCCGCGCTGGGTGGCGCCACGAATAGCCTGCTGAAGTCTAAGCCGGTGGCGCTGCTGGGCCTCAAGGGCTTCGCTGTAGCTCTGTATGCGCTGGGGAGTGTCCTGTGGCAGCGCCAGGGCGGCCATGTGAACTAGCCGTTCGATATTGAAGCTTCCCGTGGTCCAGCTGATGCCGATACGCGCGTCTAGCGGAATCAGCAGGTCGTCCAGCGCCTGGTCGTGTTCGAAAAAGCTGAGTAACTGCGTGGCCAGCCGTTCCAGCGTTTGCTGGTCGGCGCTGCGGGTAATCAGCAAGAGTTCGCTGCCGCCCCACAGGCCAAGAATGCAGTTACTGCTCAGCTGCGAGCATAGCGTCCGGCTGATATGGCCAACCAACTGGTCGGCAATGCGATACCCATGTAAACGAATCGCCTCATCGAGATGGTCGAGCGCGATAAACAAAAGCCCGGTGTCGGCAGCACCGAGGGAGGCTTCGCGCAGCGCCTGCATCAAACCACGGCGGTTGGGCAACTGGGTAATGGGGTCGGTACGCGATTGGCGGTCCAGCTCCTGAGTTCGCTTGGCGACCATGCGCTCAAGGGTTTCGGCCTGCTGGTCGCGTACCTGGTAGCGGTGCTCGAGGCGCAACGTGTTGCGAATGCGCTGAAGGACTTCGTCGTGGTTGAACGGTTTGGTAATAAAGTCGCGCACGCCCAGGTTGAGCGCCCGGTGGCGCGTTTCGTCGTCAATTTGTGCCGTGAGTACGATGACGGGCGGCATCTGGTGCAGAAAACGTTCTTGCAGCAGGCTGAACAATGCATAGCCGTCAAGGTAAGGCATACGAATATCAAGCAGCAGCAGATCAGGTTTGTGCTGTTCGCAGTAGGCAAGTACCTCGCGCGGGTCGCTTACGCCGTGCACGTTGGTAAAGCCGTGATCATCCAGCAGGTCAAGCAGAAGCTCTACGTTGACGGGGTTGTCATCTACCACCAGCAGGTGCTTATCGGCTAGGTTCATGGCGATTTCTCCGGCGCTAGGGTAATGAACTTGGTCAGCGTCGCGATAAGCCGGTCGATATCCAAGGGCTTGGTCAGATAAGCATCGAAGCCCGCGGCCAGGCCGTGCGTAATATCGCGCTCCATGGCGTTGGCCGATAGGGCAATCACGTAGATGCCGCGCAGCTGGGCATCTTTCTGGATGACGTCAAGCGCCTGAAAGCCGCTCATTCCCGGCAGGTGAATATCCATCAGCACCACATCCGGCGGCGACTGGCGCATCAGCTCCAGGCCGATTTCGGCACTGGGCGCAATCAGCAGCTTGAGTTCGTCGATCTCGTCAACGATATCTTCCATAAGACGCTGATTGGTTGGGTTATCTTCAATATAGAGCAGGGTATAGGCGCGCGGGTTATCCAGAGCAAGGCTCGCACTGTCGCTGCTTGAACGGCTGCTCTCGAGCGCGGCCGGGTTGGCTCGCGGAAGCGTGAACCAGAATGTGGCGCCGTGCCCAGGCTGGCTGTCAACGCCAATTCGCCCATTCATGCGCTCGATCAGTTGGCGCGTAATGGCAAGGCCGATGCCCGTGCCTTCAATGGCCCCATGCTCGGCGTCCAGGCGATTGAAGGGTTCGAACAGCTCATGATGGCGCTCGGGGGCGATGCCCAGGCCGGTATCGGTCACGTTGATGCGCACATTCTCGCCCACAAGTTCGGCGGATAGCGTGATGGAGCCGCTGGCGCTGTTGTACTTGATAGCGTTGGAAAGCAGGTTCAACAGCACCTGCTTGGTGCGCGTGTAGTCTGCCGCAACGTGTAGTCTGGTCGAAAGCGGGGGGCGCACCAAGGTGATGTTGGCCGCTTCCATGTTTGCTTCCAGGGTCAGGCAGGCGTCGTCGAGCAGGCTTTCAAGCGGCAGCGGCTCGATGGAAAAAGCCATTTTTCCGGCCTCTATCTTGGCCAGGTCCAGCACTTCATTGATGAGGCTCAGCAGGTGCTGACCGCTTTTTTCGATCTGATTGACCTGACGCTGCTGCTTGCTGCTCAGTGGCTCGCGGCGGCCCTTGCTCAGAAGCTGGGAAAATCCGATGATGGCGTTGAGCGGTGTGCGCAGCTCGTGGCTCATGGAGGAGAGAAATTCGCTCTTGGCGCGGTTGGCCTTTTCCGCCTGATCGCGGGCCGCACTCAAATCCTGGGTTACCTGCTCGCGTTCGGCCATCTGGCGATAAAGATTGATCAGCAGGGCGCAGGTATCGGTGAAGGGCTGCAGCCAGCCAAGCAGCGCGTGGTCCAGGGGCTGCTTGCTGTTGGCAATCGCGTACATGCCGATCAGGCGTTTACCGTTGTAGATCGGCACGCCCAGAAAGTTGTTGAGATGCGGATGCCCGGGTGGAAAGCCTCCGTGCTGGGTGTGCGTCAGCACATCGTCGGTCATGACCACCTCGCCGAAGGCGAACACTCGGCCCAGCAGCGAGTGGGGGTTGGTCAACGTCATGTCGCCGCTGCGCAGGCGCTCCATCAGAACCCGTGATTCAGCGTTCCAGGAAAGGTCGGTAAGCGCATGTATCTTGAGCGTATTGGTAGTATCTGATGGCAGCACCTCGCCAATCAGCGCATAGTCGCTGTCGGTCAGCTCACGCAGGGCTTCCATCAGGAAAGCCCATAAGCGCTCGCCCGACATCAGTGCTTGATAATCCGTGATTCCCTGATGCAACACCTTAAGTAGGCTCTGTTCTTTTTGGATACGTTGATTGGCCGTTTGAATATGGCGCAAGTCCGTTAAAATACCCAAAAACTCAATCACTTCGCCTTGATCATTGGGGATAGCGTTGATGGCCAGATGGACGGGTATGTAGTGGCCGTGCTTGTGCTGTGCATCTACTTCGCGGCCGCGCCCCATGACAGAGGATGCACTGCCGGAAAGGTAGCGGCTAATAAAGCTATCATGTTGGGACGCGATATCCGTCGGTGTGAGCATGGCTACGTTATTGCCAATGAGCTCACTCTCGGTATAGCCCAAAAGCTTAAGGGCAAAAGGGTTCACGGCAATAATGGTACCGCTTTGATCTATACGCACCTTGCCGGTCGCGCTTTTAGTGAACAGCGCCTCAAAGCGACGCGCTGTGCTGCTTAGACGCTCTTTTAAGGTGTACTGGCGCAGAAGCTCTTCAACCTGGTGTGCCAGACCTTCAAGAATGCGCTGTTCGCGCGCTGAAAAACTTCGTGGCTCGCGGCCAATAATACACAGCGTGCCAACGGGTAGACCGTCGTGTGGGCGTATAGGAAAACCCGCATAAAAACGAATAAACGGTCCGTTACTCACCAGTGGGTTATCAATAAAACGCGTGTCCGTATGCGTATCTTCAACCACCAAGGGGGCGTCATGAATAATGGCATGGGCGCAGAAGGAAACTTTGCGCTCCGTTTCCCTGTTCGCCAGACCTAAATGTGATTTAAACCATTGACGTTCCTTATCGATCAGCGAGACAAGGGCGATAGGAACATCAAAAATTTCACGTGCCAGCTGTGTGATGCGATCAAAGGTCGCTTCAACGGGCGTGTCAAGAATATTCAGAGCATGCAAGGCCGCAAGGCGTTGTGCTTCGTTTTGAGGCTTGTCAGCGGCTTGCATCGGGTTTCCAAATGAAAAAACAGGTAAATTAACTTATCTAAATATCGGACGTTAGTACGCAAGCTTTAATCCGCTCGCCATAATTTTATTGTCTCGATACGGTCAAGACCGATGTTCTATCGCTAGCTCCCTGTTTAGCCTGCTAAAACAGGAAAGCATCTATGATAAGCGTCCATGCCGATTTCGCCTACGCTGCCAACGGCTAGAGGTCGTGAAGTTAGGTAGTGGGTTAAATGCTAAAGTAGGCGGCAGACGAACGGATGCCACCGCTATGCTTTCTGGGAGATACCATGTCTGTGTGCCCGCTAAGACGCTCTACGCTATCCGCCATGGAAGACATTGAAGCAGGCCAGTGGGATAACCTGGTGGGGCGCGACCAGCCGTTTCTGCGTCATGCGTTTTTGAATGCCCTGGAAGTCAGCGGCTCGGTTTGCCCTGACACCGGCTGGGAGCCGTGCCATGTGTGCATCTGGCAGGGGGAGGCGCTGGTCGGAGCGCTGCCCATGTACCGCAAGCACCACTCCTATGGAGAGTATGTCTTCGACTGGGGCTGGGCCGAGGCGTTTGAGCGCGCCGGCGGTGCGTACTATCCCAAGCTGCTCAGCGCCATCCCGTTTACCCCGGTGCCGGGGCCGCGCACGTTAATCGCCCCGCAGGCGGATGCCGGTGCCGTTCGTGCTGCGCTGGCACTGGCCTGGCAAGCAAGTAGCCAGTCGCCCTCGCTGTCCAGTTGGCACCTGCTGTTTGCCGACGAGAACGATGTCAGCGCCTGGCAGGCGCAGTTTCCCGAGCTGATTGCCCGGGAGGGCGTTCAGTTTCAGTGGCAGGATGATGGCTTTGGCGACTTTGACGGGTTCCTGACAAGCCTTACCTCCAAGCGGCGCAAGATGATCAAGCGCGAACGGCGGCTCGTGGCCGATCAGGACATAAGCCTCAAGCGCCTTGAGGGCCATGAGATTACGCCTGAAGCGATGGCACACTTCTACCGCTGCTACGCCATTACCTATCACGAGCGTGGCCGGGCGCCTTATCTCAACCAGGCCTTTTTCAATCAGTTGCGCCACACCATGCCCGACGCGCTCATGCTGGTACAGGCCCACATAGACGGTCAGCCGGTGGCCACGGCGCTCTATTTTCGTGGCGAGCAGACACTTTATGGCCGCTACTGGGGCAGTGAGGTGGTCGCCGACTGCCTGCATTTCGAAGCCTGCTACTACCAGGGCATCGAGTACTGCCTCGAGAAGGGGCTGTCGCGTTTCGACCCCGGCACTCAGGGCGAGCACAAGCTGGTGCGTGGTTTTGCCCCCCAGCGGGTGCGTTCGCTGCACTATATGGTGCACCCAGGGCTTGCCGCGGGGGTTGCGCGATTTTGCGCGGAAGAAGGCGCCCACGTGCTGGCCTACCGGGAAGCGGCGTTTCAGGCGCTGCCTTTCAAGTGATCTGCGGCTCGCTGATGGTGCGCCATGATGGCATAATGCGCGCCGTTACTGCGGGTCTTGCACGCCCGCTTATTTATTCTTGGGAGATCGGTGATGCACAAGTGGCTGGTAGTGGCACTGCTTGGCGTGCTGGGCTTGCTCCAGTATACGCTGTGGCTGGGCAATGGCGGCTGGCGCGACCTGCAGGTGGTCGAGCAGCGTGTGGCCGTTCAAGAAGCCGACAATCTGCCCATGCGCGAGCGCAACGCCCGCCTGGCGGCTGAGGTTACCGATCTCAAGACCGGCCTCGACGCCATCGAAGAGCGCGCCCGCAGCGATATGGGCATGGTGCGCAGTGACGAGCAGTTCTTCTGGGTGCCGGGCGTGGCGATCGCCACCGAGCTTCTAGGCATCAACGCAGGCCTGGTTACCCAGCCAAGCTTTGGCCGCGAGCGGCCGACCCCGTGAGTGCGGATACAACGCTCTGGCTGATCGTGCCTGCCGCTGGGCAGGGGCGCCGCATGGGGGCGGATAAACCCAAGCAGTATCTGACACTTGGCGAGCAGCCCATTCTGGCCCATACCCTGGCGCGGCTTTATCAGGCCTTCCCCGAGGCGACGCTGGTGCTCTGCCTGGACAGCGACGACCGCTGGTTTCAGCCCGAGTGGGTGCCGTTTGCCCGCTGGCAGCGGGTCAGCGGCGGTAACGAGCGCATGGACAGCGTGCTGAACGCGCTGGAGGCGATAGCGGCCCAGGATGATGACATCGTCATGGTTCACGATGTGGCCCGGCCGTGTATTACCCCCGCTGACCTGCACGCCCTTTACCAGGCGGCAAGCAGCCACCCAGGCGGCGCGCTTCTGGCCATGCCGGTAGCCGACACCATGAAACGCGCCGGCGCCGGGCAGCAGAGTATCCACACCGAGCCCCGCGACGGGCTTTGGCATGCGCTGACGCCTCAGGGGTTTCGCTATGCGCTGCTGCGCCAGGCGCTTCAGAGCGCACGCGGCGATGCGCGCCTGGTGACCGATGAAGCCTCGGCAGTAGAAGCGCTGGGCGAGCAGCCGCTGCTGGTCAGCGGGCGACGCGACAACCTGAAGGTCACCCATCCGGATGACCTGGCCCTGGCCGGTGCCATTCTGACCGCGCAACTTGATCAGTTAACCTAGGAGAGCCCAATGCGAATTGGCCATGGATTTGACGTACACCGTTTTGGCCCCGGCGATCATCTGATGATTGGCGGCGTCAAGGTGCCGTTTTCGCAGGGGTTTGTCGCCCACTCTGATGGCGATGTGCTACTGCATGCGATCAGCGATGCGCTGCTGGGGGCCTGCGCGCTGGGCGATATCGGCCACCACTTTCCGGATACCGATCCCGAATGGAAGGGCGCTGACAGCCGTGCACTGCTGCGCCACGTCATGGGGCTCGTTCAGGCAAGGGGCTGGGGCGTCGTCAATCTGGACGCCACGCTCATGGCCCAGGCGCCCAAGATGGCGCCGCATATCGAGCCGATGCGTAAAGCCATTGCCGATACGCTGGGCGTGGCGCTGGATCAGGTCAACGTCAAGGCAACGACCACCGAGCAGCTTGGCTTCACCGGCCGGGGCGAAGGCATTGCCGCTGAGGCCGTGGTGCTGCTGGGCCGCGCCGAGGCGCTCAATGAGTGAATTACCCCGCTGGCAGCGCTGCCTGGATGCCACGTTGGGCGCGCCCAAACCGGGCCAGTACCGCGCCCGGCCGGAAGACTTCCTGGTCGATGAGCAGCTTGATTTCACCCCGGAAGCTCACGGTGAGCACCTCTGGCTGCGGCTTGAGAAGCGTAACCAGACCACGCTTGATGTGGTAAGAAGCCTCAGCCGAATCTGTGGCGTTACCCCGCGAGATATTGGCTACTCCGGCATGAAGGATCGCATCGCCGTGACTCGCCAGTGGCTGAGCGTGCACCTGCCGGGGCGCGACGCGCCGGGCGAGCTGGACGCCTCGCTTGAGGCGCTGGGTATCAAGGTGCTGGAAAAAGCCCGCCATCCGCGTAAATTGAAGCGTGGTGTGCATCGCACCAACGGCTTTATCCTGCGCTTGACCGGCGAGGCTGTGCAGGCTGAGGATTTCGAGCGCCGCTGGCAGGCTCTTTGCGAGCACGGTGTGCCCAACTATTTCGGTCCGCAGCGCTTTGGCTCTGAGGGGCGCAACCTGCAGCGCGCCCAAGCGCTGCTGGCAAGGGGCTGGCGCAAGCGTGACGACCGCCAGGGGATGATGCTTTCCACGGCGCGCAGCTTTCTGTTCAACGAGCTTTTAAGCGCCCGACTGGCCGACGGCACCTGGAACCGGCCCATCGCAGGCGATACGCTGATGCTGGAAGGCACGCAAAGCGTCTTTACCATCGACGCTACCGATGGCAACCTGCTGGCCCGCGCCGAAGCGCTGGACGTGCACCCCACGGGCGTACTCTGGGGTGTTGGAAGCGGCGGGGCTGAGGCACAGAGCAAGGCGGCGGCCCATGAAGCACAGCTGCCACGCCGGCACCCGGCCCTGTGCGAAGGCCTTGAGAAAAGCGGTGTAAAAAGCGCACGTCGCGCCCTGCGTATGCGCTTGACCCAGCCTCAGCTGCGCTGGGAGCCAGAGGGCGTGCTACTCTCGTTTGCGCTGCCCCGCGGCAGCTTTGCCACCGCTGTGATCGGTGAGCTGATTGACCACCCAGACATGGCGTAAGCCGCCAGACTGCGCTGACTGACAAGGAGACTCCATGCGGCGACTGCTGCTTTCCAATGATGACGGCGTTCACGCGCCGGGGTTGAAGGCGCTGCATGACGCCTTGGAAGCTCATGCCAATCTGCGCGTGGTGGCCCCGGACCGCGATCGTAGCGGAGCGAGCAATTCGCTGACGCTGTCGCGGCCGCTTTCGTTGACCGCGCTGGATAACGGGTTTTACAGCGTTGACGGCACCCCCGCCGACTGCGTTTACCTGGGGGTCAACGGTATCTGGGACGAGCGCCCGGATCTGGTAATCTCCGGCATCAATCACGGCAGCAATCTGGGCGACGACGTGCTCTATTCAGGTACCGTGGCCGCGGCCATGGAAGGGCGCAACCTGGGCATGACCGCCATTGCGATGTCGCTATGCGGCCATCGTCACTTTGCCACGGCGGCGCAAGTGGCGGCCAGCCTGATCGGCGCCGCCGACCGGCTTTCTCTGCCGCCCAGAACGCTCTTGAACGTCAACGTGCCGGACGTACCCTGGGAGGCGATCAAGGGATTCAGAGTGACCCGCCTTGGCTATCGCGGGCCTGCGGAAAAGCCGCTGCCCGTTGAAGACCCGCGTGGGCGCACGCGCTACTGGATTGCCCCGGTGGCCGCCAACGCCGATGATGGCGACGACACGGACTTTGCCGCCATCGAGGCAGGCTATGTGTCGATTACCCCGTTGCAAACCGACCTGACGCGCCACCCGGCGCGCAGTGATGTGCAGGACTGGCTGGATGCCTTTGCCTGAGCTCTCCTCGACCGAGCGACGCGGGCGAGGGATGACCTCGCAGCGTACGCGGGACCGCATGGTCGACCGCCTGATCGAGCAGGGCATTCGGCATCCGCAGGTGCTGGAGGTCATGGCCTGCGAGCCCAGGCATCTATTTGTTGATGAAGCCCTTGCCCACCGCGCCTATGAGGATACCGCGCTGCCCATCGGCTTTGGGCAGACGCTCTCTCAGCCGCTCACGGTTGCCCGGATGACCGAACTGGTGGTTCGCGCCAACCCGCGCCGAGTACTGGAGGTCGGGACGGGCTCGGGCTACCAGACGCTGATTCTGTCGCGTCTGGTCAAGGAGCTTTACTCCATTGAACGTATTTACGCGCTGCATGAGCGCGCCAGCGAGCGGTTGTGGCGTCTGGAGGCCGAGGCGGCTCTGACGGTAGCCGATGGCGGCGAGGGCTGGCCGGAGGCGGCGCCCTTCGACGTCATCCTGCTCACCGCCTGCGCCCAGACGCTGCCGGAAGTACTGCTGGAGCAGCTGACCCGTGACGGCGTATTGATTGCGCCCCTGGAAGAACCAGATGGCAGCCAATGGCTTACCCAGATCAAGCGCATTGGCGGTGCCTTTGAAAAGCGTCGGCTTGAGCCCGTTCGTTTTGTACCTTTGTTGCAAGGAGTGGTGGATTGAAGCGTAAATCCTTGGGAATTTTTTTGAAGGGCGCCGGAATGGGCGCCGCAGATGCCGTGCCCGGGGTGTCAGGGGGCACGATTGCCTTTATTACCGGCATCTATGAAGAGTTGATCAACACCATCAAGCAGTTTGGCCCTGGGGCGCTGGTGGCGCTTTATCGTGGCGGTTTCAAGGCGCTGGCCATTCACCTGAACCTGGCGTTTTTGATTCCACTTTTGGCTGGCGTGGCCATCAGTCTGGTCAGCGTGGCGCACCTGGCGCTGTGGCTGATGGAAGCACACCCGCTGCTGCTGGACGGATTTTTCTTCGGCCTGGTGGCGGCGTCTGCGCTGGTGGTCGGCCAGGCCGGTGATCGCTGGCGGATCTGGTATATTCTTCCCCTGCTGGTCGGGCTGTTTCTTGCTCATATGCTGCCAGGTCTGATGCCGTTGGTGCTGATGCTGGGCAATGAGGCCATGGTGATCATGGTCGCCGGCTGTATCGCTATCAGCGCCATGCTGCTGCCGGGCGTGTCGGGCAGCTTTTTGTTGCTCACCATGGGACTCTACGGCACGATTATGGGGGCTATCCGCAGCTTCGATATCACCATCATTGCGCTGTTCGGCGTAGGGTGTGTGGTGGGGCTTGCATTGTTTTCGCGTCTGTTATCCTGGCTGTTGAAACGCCACCATGGCTTTACGCTGCAGCTGCTGCTGGGCTTCATTGTCGGCTCATTGCCGATTCTATGGCCATGGCGGGAACTGTTACGCTATCAGATTGGGCCGGAGGGGCAGATGATTCCGCTGGCCTATCGCTATTTACTGCCGGATGATTACACGATGCTGACCGGCGCCTCCGCCCAGGTCATGGGAGTGGTGGCTCTGATGGTGCTCGGTGCGCTGCTGGTGGTGCTACTTAATCGCCGTTCAGCAAGAACGATAACGACTCATTCAACAGATACCGCACAGCGCTGAAAAAGGAGTAGGGTTTGCATGCGTAAAGTCTTCATGATGTCAGCGTTGGTGTTGGCCATTAGCGGCTGTGCCAATCAGCAACATAACACCCCACAGGTACGCGATTTAAGCGAAGCGCGCCGCGCGGTGGAAAACTCACCCCAATATACGGTGAAAGCGGGCGATACGCTCTACGGCATTGCCTGGCAGCATAATCTGGATTACCGCCAGCTGGCGGCCATGAACAGTATCGATGCGCCTTACCAGATCCACCCGGGCCAGACGATTACCCTGCGTGCTGGCGGAGCGGCCAATACCGCCCAGGCAAGTGCACCGGCCCAGCCCCAGGCGGCCGGACGCAGTGAATCACGCGGTGTGGTGGCCACCGGGCTGCGGCCGCAGGCCACGGCAGTGGCAAGCAACGACCAGGAACTTGACTGGCTGCTGCCCGATGAGTCCGCCATCGAGCGCAATCAACGCCTGAATGCCGAGCATAAATCCGCCGAAACGCCCGACCGCCAAGCCGTTGCCAGCGCTCAGGAAGTTGCTGCCAATAATGATCGCCCGGCCGAGCCGCCAGCGGCAAGCGAGCCTGAAGTAGTCGCGGCCGCCGAGCCCGAAACGCAAGCTTCGAAACCCGAAGCTCGCCAGGAGCCGGCGCGCGAGCCAGCGGAACAGGCGGTTGCACAATCGGCAACTCCGGCGGCAACGCCGCCTGCACCACAGGCACGGGTTGACCGTTCGTCGCGTACCTTCACGCCTGCCGAGACGATCAACTGGCAGTGGCCTGCCAATGGCCAGGTGACCGGCAAGTTTGGCGAAGGGGATTCGATTACCGCCGGGATTGATATCGCCGGACAAAAGGGGCAACCTGTTAAGGCAGCTGGCCCTGGAATCGTCGTGTATGCAGGCAGTGGCGTACGTGGCTACGGTAATCTCATCTTGCTCAAGCATAACGATCAGTTCTTGAGCGCCTACGCCCATAACGATAGTTTGAGCGTCAGCGAAAACGACGTGGTCGAGGCAGGTGAAGTCATTGCCACCATGGGTAACAGCGATGCAGAAAGTGTCAGGCTGCACTTCGAAGTGCGCCGCGACGGACAGCCGCAGGATCCCCTGAACTTTCTGCCCTCACGCTAACCACACGCACCAACCGGATAAACGAACAGTTAAGCTTTCTTGAATCGGCATGCATATTGCCGGTTCAAGCGAATAATAATAACGGTACGGCGCATGGAAAATGCGGCTACCTTTCATTTTTTTGAAAAAGGCGGGCAGGCGATACTACGGGGGTAAGACCATGAGTATGCTGGAGAAGGATCTACAGGAGGTTGACCTGGATGCTGCCGAAGAAGCGTTGGATAACGCTGATGATGATGTTGCAGTGGAAGAGGATGCCTTTGAAAAAGCATTAGGGCGAGAGGATCGACAGTCGACTCAGAGCTTGGATGCCACACAAATTTACCTCAATGAAATAGGATTTTCGCCACTACTGACGCCTGAAGAGGAAGTCTATTACGGACGCCTGGCGCGCAAGGGAGACCCGCTTGGCCGTTCGCGGATGATCGAGTCCAACCTGCGCCTGGTCGTCAAGATTGCGCGGCGCTACCTCAACCGGGGGCTAACGCTGCTGGATCTGATCGAAGAGGGGAACCTGGGGCTAATTCGCGCCGTCGAGAAGTTCGATCCGGAACGCGGGTTTCGCTTCTCGACCTACGCTACGTGGTGGATTCGTCAGACCATTGAGCGTGCGCTGATGAACCAGACGCGCACCATTCGTCTGCCGATTCACGTGGTGAAGGAGCTCAATATCTACCTGCGGGCAGCTCGTGAGCTGACCCAGAAGCTTGACCATGAAGCGACAGCGGAAGAGATCGCCGAGCATCTCGACAAGCCCGTGGAGACGGTCAAGAAAATGCTGGGCCTCAATGAGCGGGTCTCCTCGGTGGATTATCCGATGGGCGGTGAAAGTGACAAGCCGCTGATCGATACGCTGGCCGATGACGACGTGCAGGGCCCGGAAGGTAGTCTGGTAGATGGTGACGTGCGCGAGCATGTCGATCTCTGGCTCGACGAGCTGAGCGAAAAGCAGCGTGAAGTGGTGGTACGCCGTTTCGGGCTACGCGGTCATGAAGCCGCCACGCTTGAAGAAGTGGGCGCAGAGATTGGCCTGACCCGCGAGCGCGTTCGCCAGATTCAGGTAGAGGCGCTGAAGAAGCTGCGCCGTTCGCTTGAAAAGCAGGGGCTGTCGATGGAAGCTATCTTCGAAAGCTGACCCAGTGACGGGCCATCACCCCTTGACGCACCGAGTTCATGCTCGGTGCGTTGCTGTCAGGGGGAAGGTTCCGGTAAATGATTATCCACAAGCGAGAGATGTGATGCGCCCGTTAGTGGCCCATATCGATTTGGACGCGCTGCGTCATAATTACCAGTTGGCGTGCCGCTGCGCTCCCGAGAGCCGCTCACTGGCGGTAATCAAGGCCAACGCTTACGGTCATGGGGCCGTGGCCTGTGCCCAGGCGCTGGAAAGCCAGGTGCCGGCGTTTGGCGTGGCGTGCATCGAAGAGGCGCTTGCCTTGCGCGAAGGCGGCATTACCAAGCCCATTGTGCTGCTGGAAGGCTTCTTTGATGCCGAGGAGCTGCCGCTGGTGGATCGCCACCGATTTTGGGTAGCCGTGCACAGCGCGTGGCAGGTAGACGCGCTGTTGGCTTTCTCGCCCAGCCAGCCGATTCCGGTATGGCTTAAGGTTGATTCAGGCATGCACCGGCTGGGCTTTGAACTGGAACAAGCGGCCTGCGTCTGGCAGCGCCTCTCCACGGCCCCGCAGGTCGCTGACCTGCATCTGATGAGCCATTTCGCAACGGCAGATGCCGGCGACGGCACGTATTTCACCCGGCAGATGCAGCACTTGCAGGCACTGGCCGGCGCGCTTGAAGCACCACTTTGCCTGGCCAACTCTCCGGCTACGCTGGCCTGGCCGGCCGCCCACGGCGACTGGAATCGCCCGGGCATCATGCTTTACGGCAGCGACCCGCTGGAGATCGCCAGCGACACCACCCGAAAGCTGCGTCCGGTCATGAGCCTGCGCTCGGAAATCATCGCCCTGCGCGAGCTCGATGAAGGCGAGCCGGTAGGTTATGGCGGCCGCTGGCGTGCCCCGCGCCGCTCGCGCATAGCGGTGGTGGCTGCCGGTTACGGCGACGGTTACGACCGCCACGCCGCCGATGGCACGCCGGTGCTGGTCAACGGCCAGCGCTGTGCCATTGCCGGCAAGGTCTCCATGGACATGCTGACCGTGGACGTGACCGATATCGAAGACGCCGCGATCGGCAGCGAAGTGGTGCTCTGGGGCACTGCCAGCAACGGCGCGGTGCTGCCGGTTGATGAGGTGGCGCGCTACTGCGATACCATCAGCTATACCCTGTTAACCGGCGTATTACCGCGCGTACCCCGGCGCTATCAGGCGCCCTCAGTCTAGGTTGTACGAATGTCGAAAACACACTACCCAAGCTCCTTTGCCCACCCACGTTACTGGGGCACCTGGCTTGCCATTGGCGCCATGTACGTGGCCGCCTGGCTTCCCTGGAACATCAAGCTCTGGGTGGGCAAGACAATCGGGCTGCTGGCCTGGCGATTTGCCAAGCGCCGACGCCATATTACCGCCACTAACCTGGCGCTCTGCTTTCCCGAGAAAAGCGCCGATGAGCAGCAAGCGCTGGTCAGGGACACCTTTATCGCCAACGGTATCGGCCTGGTGGAAACCGCCACGGGCTGGTGCCGTGATGCAGAAGCACTGCGCCATCGCGTGGCGTACAACGGCCAGGAGCATCTGGCGCATGCCAAGGCGCAGGGCAAGGGTGTGCTGGTAGTGGGTATTCACTTCTCGACGCTGGATCTGGGCGGGGCGCTGCATTCGCTGTTCTTTCCGGCGGATGTCGTCTATCGCCCGCACAACAACCCGCTGTTCGAGCGCTTCATGACCCGGGCGCGCTCGCGCATTTTTGGCCAGGCGATCGACCGGCACGATTTGCGCGGCGTGGTACGGCGTATCAAGGCGGGTCACATTGTGTGGTACTCGCCAGACCAGGATTTTGGTCGCGATGTCAGCGTCTTTGCGCCGCTTTTCGACCAGCAGGCGGCGACCATTCGGCTGACGTCAAAAATCGCCCGGATGACCGGGGCGCCGGTAGTGCCGCTGATGTTTCACCGAAACCCCGACAACCGTACCTACACCATCGAGTGTCTGCCGGCGTTCGAGAACTTCCCGAGCAGGGACGAGGTGGCGGACGCCACGCGGGTGAATCAGTTTATCGAGCGAGCGATTCGCAAGCACCCGGAGCAGTATCTCTGGCTGCACCGGCGCTTCAAGACCCGGCCAGAAGGCCAGGAAGGGTTTTATTAGGTATAAAAAAAGCCGGCATTTACATGCCGGCTTTTTAGCGTCTAACGCCTGAGAGCTTCTATCAGTCCAGATTTCGCGAGTAGAAGATTTCCAGCATCTCCTTGCGCAGGCGGCTTTCGATATCGCGCGCCTCTTCGAAGGTGATGTCACGGCGCGACGTGCCGAACAGGTAGTTGTCGAGCTCGAAGTCCTTCAAGAGCATCTTGGTATGGAACATGTTGTCCTGATACACGTTCACATCCATCATCTGATACGCCTGCTTGGTATCTTCGGCCAGGTAGTCCTGAATCGAAGAGATCTTGTGATCGATGAACAGCTTCTTGCCGTCCACATCACGAGTAAAGCCGCGCACTCGGTAGTCCATGGTGACGATATCGGAATCGAAACTGTGAATCAGGTAGTTCAGCGCTTTCAGCGGGCTGATATGACCACAGGTTGAAACGTCGATATCCAGGCGGAAGGTGCTGATGCCATTATCCGGGTGAGATTCCGGGTAGCTGTGCACCGTCACATGGCTTTTATCCAGATGGGCCACCACGGTTTCCGGCAGCGGGCCGGGGCCGGGTACCGTTTTCTCTGGATCTGCTTCATCAAGCTCATGCTCGGCAATGAGAATGGTGACGCTCGCCCCGTGAGGTTCGTAATCTTGACGGGCAATATTCAGCACGTGTGCGCCGATAATATTGGTGACATCTTTCAGAATCTGCGTCAGACGTTCGGCGTTGTACAGCTCATCGATATAGTCGATATAAGCGGCACGCTGCTCTTCGGTCTTGGCGTAACAGATGTCGTAAATATTAAAGCTCAACGAGCTGGTCAGGTTATTGAACCCGTGGAGTCGGAGATTATCTGTCATGTCCGAACCTCCCTATGGCAGATGAAGATACCCCGACGAACCAGCGCCGGAACCAGAAAAAAACTAATGCCATGCAGGAAACGCGCTCTTTCAAAGCGCTTGCAAGGCAGTAGGGGGTATTACAAGGAGGCGTATTATGCCCGGCCGGGGCACGGTATGCATCCGGCCATGACATTTTTTTTGCCAGCGGGTCCAGCAAGGGCCGAGTCAGGCGCCAAGCGGCGCCATCCATCTGGCTCAAGCTTCTACGATCTCGAAGGAGTGCGTAATCTCGACGCCGCCATTGACCAGCATGATGGAGGCGCTGCAGTACTTCTCGGCAGACAGCTCCACCGCGCGTGCAACCTGCTTCTCCTTGAGTGCTCGACCCGTGACCACGAAGTGTACGTGAATCTTGGTAAATACCGCCGGCACTTCATCGGCGCGCTCGGCATCAAGCTCAGCGACGCAGTCGGTCACATCGGCGCGCGCTTTATCGAGAATGTTCAGAATATCGAACGCGGTGCAGCTACCCATGCCCATCAGCAGCATTTCCATGGGTCGCGGTCCGGTATTGCGGCCGCCGTGATCGGGCGGGCCGTCGATCACGACGCTGTGCCCGCTACCCGACTCGGCGACAAATTGACGACCATCCGTCCATTTTACCCTTGCTTTCACGTGGCTCTCCTTATCTAGGCAACGACAGGTAAGTCGCGCAGCATAACATTTCCCGCCACCCGCGCACCGTTTCGATGCCGGGGCGGCTTGGCTGTTTAACAAGCGTTACTCAATGGCTTAACCGCTCATCCAGCGCCTTCAAGCGCTCGGGCGTGCCTACATCCACCCAGTGACCGGTAAAGTGCTCGCCGCTGACGCAAGCGCTGTCCATGGCGCTTTTCAAAAGCGGCGCCAAGGCAAAGGCGCCCGTAGGATAACCGGCCAGCAGGCCGGGGTGGATAATACTCACCCCGGCAAACGTCAGCCGCGGCGCGCCCTGGGTGGCAACGCGGCCTTCACGCAGAGCGAAATCGCCCTCCAGGTGGTGGGCTGGGTTATCCACCAGGACCAGATGCGCAAGGTCTTGTCCTTGCAGCATGGCCGGGTCTGGCAGGTAGTCGCACCACACATCGCCGTTGACCAGTAAAAAGGGCTGTTCGCCAAGTAGTGGCAGGGCCTTCTGGATACCGCCGCCGGTTTCAAGCGGGCTGGCTTCCTCGCTGTAGTGAAGGTGCAGACCATAGGCTTTTCCATCGCCGAGTGCCTCGATGATCTGCTCGGCGCGGTAGCTTACGTTGATGACTACCTCAAAAATGCCCGCCCGTGCAAGCCGCTCAAGATGATGGCCAATCAGAGGTTTGCCCGCGACCGGCAACAGTGGCTTGGGGCAGTGGTCGGTCAAGGGGCGCATACGCTTGCCAAGCCCGGCGGCCAGAATCATTGCCTTCATGGGGTCGCGTCCGCAAGGCGCTGAACAATGGCCGGGCGCAGCGTGGTACGCACCCACTGGGCAAAGTGGGCGTGTTCGGGCAGGGCGGCCAGGCTGTCTTCCAGGTGATCCAGAAAGTGCGGCAAGCGAGCAAGGTAGCCCGATTTGTGGTCGCGCAGCGTCAGCCGACAGAAAATACCGAGCACTTTAAGTGAGCGCTGAGCCGCCATGGCATGGCACTGGGTGATAAAATCTTCCTGGCTCGACGCGGCAGACAGTCTGCCATCGCGGCGCGCCTGATCATGAAAAATACCGGCAAGTCGGGCAAACTGTGCCGGTGTGAACCGCCAGTAACGCCCGCATAGCAGAGAAATGACGTCGTAGCTGATAGGGCCTGCCACGGCGTCCTGGAAATCGATCATGTAAAGTCGCGCTTGATCGACCATCAGGTTCATGGCGTCGAAATCGCGGTGTACGCTGACGATCGGCTGCTTGAGCGCTGACTGGGCAAGCGCCTCGCGAAGCGCTCCCCAGCATTCCGGGGCGGGCAGGCCGAGCCACTCGCCCAGGCACCACTCGGGAAAAAGGTCGAGCTCGCGCGTGAGTAACGGTGCATCATAGCCGGGCAGCGGCTCGGGGCTTGCCCGGTTTTGCAGCTCGGCAATCAGCGCCAGTGCGCTTTCGACGTAGCCAAGCACGGTGCTCTCATCGGTGAAATGTTCCTGCATGGGCGTGTTACCCAGGTCGTCGAGCAGCAGGAAGCCATCCTCCAGGTTGGCGGCATGCACCTGAGGCACGGGCAGGCCGGCTGCGTACCAGCGGCGGCCGATCGCCACAAACGGTGTGGAATCTTCCTGAGCCGGTGGCGCGTCCATGACGACCTGGGTGCTGCCACCGGGCAGTGTCAGGCGAAAGTAGCGTCGAAAACTGGCGTCGCCACCGGCAGGCTCGAGGGTGATATCGGCTTGGTTCAGGCCGTGCTGTTCTGCAGCCCACTGGGTGAGGGCGTCTATCCGGGAAGAGGACATGCAAGCTCCTTGCTGGTCGGGCATCATGCGCGCTGTATAATACCTATTCTGGATGCCAAGGATAACGAACATGGGCAAGCGATTTTCGCGCACACTACCGGTTGCGCATACGCTGATGGGCAGTCTGCTCGCTGGCGCCTCGTTTTCAGCGGTGGCGCAAGGCGAAGCGCTGCCCGCTGAAGCGTTGGATTGGCAGCCCTGGGGCCAGGGGGAAGCCTCGCAGCAGCTGTGCCGTGGGCGATATGTCATGCCCGATTACCGGTTGGCCGCCGAGCAGAACCCCGAAACGCTGTCGGTCGAGACCGAAGAAGCCGATTACGCCGCTGACGGTGAAGCGCTCTTGCGCGGCGATGTGGTATTGCGGCGTGGCAATTCAGAGCTTGAAGCCGAGCGCATCTTTCTCCCCGCCGAGCGCCAGCAGGTGGACGCCGAAGGCAACCTGGCGCTACGCGACGGTCAGGCGCTGGTGCGAGGCGACAGCGCCACGCTGATGCTCAACGAAGATAGGGCGACGGTGAATAACAGCCACTACGTGCTGTATGATCAGCGCCTGCGCGGTCAGGCAAGCCGGCTTGAGCAGCTCAACGAGAGCCAGTACCGGCTGCGCGATGCCACCTTTACTACCTGCGACCCCGGCGCCAACACCTGGCAGCTTGCCAGCAGTGACATCCGCCTCAACCAGGCGCAAGGGTTTGGCACGGCGCGCAATGCACGTCTGCTCGTCAAGGACGTGCCGATTTTCTACTGGCCGTGGCTGCGCTTTCCGATTGACGACAAGCGCCATACCGGCCTGCTGTGGCCGGCGATCGGGTTCTCGACCGACGGCATTGATTACGCCCAGCCGTTTTACTGGAACATTGCCCCCAATCACGATGCCACCATTACCCCGCGCTGGATGACGGATCGCGGACTGCTGCTCAACGGCGAGTACCGCTACCTGCTGGACGATAGCGCAGGTACCGTGGAAGGTGGCTATCTGAGCAGCGATGACGGCAACTCCAGTAACGACAACCGCTTTTCCGGTGAAGAGCGCTGGTATATCGATGCCCAGCATGCGGGCCGAGTAAACAGCCGCAGCAACTACAGCCTGCGTTACGGCGCCGCCAGCGACGGCCGCTACTTCGATGATTTCGGCGGCGAGTTTGGCGACAGCGACCGCGCGAGCATGGAGCGGCTGGCCCAGGTGGACTACCGCGGCGAGCGCTGGCAGCTCGACGCCCGTGCCCAGGGCTTTCAGCGTCTTGAAGACCCGCTAAGCGACACTGACAAGCCGTTTTACCGCCTGCCGAGCCTGACGGCCAACTCCAACTGGGAGCTGGGCGGGGGGCTTTACAGCGAATGGCGCTCCAACGCGACCTACTTCTGGCGTGATGTGGATGAGCGCCGCGTGCCCGAGCGCGAAGCGGCCACCGGTACCCGCTTGCACCTGACCCCCGCCGTCGGCTGGCGTGGCGAGGAGTCCTGGGGATATATCGAGCCGCGCACCGAGCTCTGGTATACCGCCTATCAGCTTGACTACGGCGAGCGGGAAACCGATCGCGGAACTTCTCCCACGCGCAGCGTGGCGGTAACGTCGGTTGATAGTGGCCTGGTATTCGAACGCGAGCTTGAGCTTGGCAACCGCGACTACCGCCAGACCCTTGAGCCGCGCCTCAACTACGCCTATGTGCCGCGCACCGACCAGACCCAGCTGCCGGATTTCGACAGCCGCGAGCGCGCCTTCTCCTGGGATCAGCTGTGGTCACCGCACCGTTTCTCCGGCGCTGACCGGGTAGGGGATCTCAACCGCGTGTCGCTGGGGGTGCAGTCGCGCTTGATCGAAGATGCCAACGGCCAGGACCGCTTGACGTTCGGCGTCGGTCAGAGCGTCTACTTTGCCGATCGACGTATCGATAGCGAAGGCGATCCGGACACGCTGCCGCCAAGGCCGGAAGAGGACCCCAACGTCAACCCGCAGCGCTACTATCAGGCCACACGTGACCGCTCGCCGCTGGTCACCCGGCTGGACTGGCAGATCAATGATCGCTGGAGTACCGGCTACGAGTGGCTTTACGATGATCATCGTGAGCAGACCGAACGCTCGAGCGTTGATCTGCGCTACCGCCACCCCGAAGGCCATGTAGTGAACCTTGGCTATCGTTGGGAGATCGAAGGCTTCGATCCTGACGTGGTGCCGGGCGATGACAGCTTCCGTAATTACAGTCGCGAAGAGTGGGATCTGTCATTTGCCTGGAAAGCGAGCCCCAGGATTGATTTGATTGGCCGTTATCTGCACGATCAGACCAACGACCGTCCGCTTGAGCAACTGGCCGGATTACAGTGGAACGACTGCTGCTACGGCGTGCAACTTGTCTGGCGCGAATGGGTCGATGATAACGACACGGCGCGCATCGAAGATGACTTTAACGACCGCGGGCTGTTCTTGCGCTTTGTATTCCGTGGCTTAGGCGGCATTGGCCAAGAGGCCGACAGCTATTTTGAACGCACCATTCCAGGCTACCGTCCTACTCCCCTGTAGACGTTGGCGAATGGCGACTGAAAGAGACCTTTTATGAAGACCAGAAATACGCTGCTAGCCCAGGCACGCAAAGTATCGGCCACGGGCGTCATGGCGCTGTGCATTGGCGCGGGCGCTTTTGTCGTCCCGCTGGTATCTCAGGCTCAGGATTACACATCGACCCAGCGCCAGCCCATCGATGGCGTGGTGGCGGTGGTCAATGATGGCGTCATCATGCGCAGTGAACTCAACGACCGGGTCGCGCAGATCGAGCAGCAGGCCCAGGCTCAGGGCGGCTCGCTGCCCCCGCGCTCGGCGCTTGAGGCCCAGGTGCTCGAACGCATGGTAATGGATGAAATCCAGCTGCAGCTGGCACGCCGTGCCAATCTGAGCATCGACGATACCGAGCTCAATCGTCAGCTGCGCAGCATTGCCGAATCCAACAACATGAACCTTGAGCAGTTTGCCGACGCGGTGGAAGCCGATGGCATGACCCTGGCCGAGGTGCGCGAGGAAATTCGCCGCGAAATGCTCATGCGCCAGGTGCAGCAGCGCCAGATCAGTCAGCGTGTGACGGTCAGCGACCGCGACGTTGAGCGCGTACTGGAACAGCAGATGAACCAGAGCAGCGACCAGTCGTTTGTGGAAGAGACTCGCGCCCGCCACATTCTGATCGAACTCAATCCCACGCGTAACGAAGAGCAGGCCCGGACACGTGCTCAGGAAGTGCGTCAACGCCTGCAGCAGGGTGCGGATTTTGCCTCGCTGGCACGTGAATACAGCGACGACCGCGGCAGCGCCCTCAACGGCGGAGAGCTTGGCTGGGTTCGCCCCGGCCAGACCGTGCCGGCCTTTGAAGACGCCATGCAGTCGTTGAGCGAGGGTCAGGTATCCGAGCCGGTGCGTTCGCAGTTTGGCTACCACGTGATCGAAGTGGAAGAGCGTCGTCGCCAGAACGTGACCGATGAGAGCCGCCGCGAACAGGTTCGCCAGGCGATCTTCCAGCGCCGGGCCAACGAAGAGCTGCAGACCTGGCAGCAGGAAATTCGCGCAGAAGCCTTCGTGGACGTGCGCCTCTAATGAGCGCAAGCGCCGACCTGCCGCTGCTGATTACCACCGGCGAGCCGGCAGGCATTGGCCCTGAGCTTACGCTGATGCTGGCGGCCCAGGGTAGGCTGCCTGAACAGACGGTGGCCATTGGCGATATCGGCATGTTGCGAAAGCGCGCAGCTACGCTTGGGCTTGACGTGGCGCTGGTGGAATCCAGCCCAGGTCAGTCGGTCAGGGCCACTGCGGGCACGCTGCCGGTCTGGCCGGTGGCGCTGCGTACGCCGGCCGAGCCCGGCGTTCTCGACCCGGCCAACGCAGGCTACGTGCTGGCCACCCTGGCGCTTGCCGTCAATGCCTGCCAGGCCGGGCAGGCGGCGGCCATGGTCACGGCGCCACTGCACAAGGGTGTGATCATCGAAGGCGGCTACCCGGGGTTCACCGGGCATACCGAGTGGCTGCGCGATGCCTGCGGGGTGGATGACGTGGTCATGATGCTGGCCACCGATGCCGCTCTGCATGCCCGCGCCCCGGGCTGGCAGGGCAGCGCTGATCTGCGTGTGGCGCTGGTCACCACGCACCTGCCGCTGCGCGAGGTGGCGGATGCCATCACGTTTGAGCGGGTAACCCATATCAGCCGCTTGCTGGCCGCCGACCTGACCCGCCAGTTTGGCATTGCCGCGCCGCGGATTGCCGTATGCGGATTGAACCCGCATGCCGGTGAAAACGGCCATCTGGGCCGCGAAGAGCGTGAGATCATTACCCCCGCCCTCGATGCGCTGCGCGCCGAAGGCATGGACATTCAAGGGCCGCTGCCCGCCGATACGCTGTTTACTCCGCGCCATCTGGCGGGTGTGGATGCGGTGCTGGCGATGTATCATGACCAGGGGCTTGCGGTACTCAAGTACGCAGGCTTTGGCCAGGCCGCCAATATCACCCTGGGCTTGCCGCTGGTGCGCACCTCGGTTGATCATGGCACCGCGCTTGACCTGGCGGGCAAGGGCGTTGCCGACCCTGGTAGCCTCGGCGTTGCGCTGGCGCTGGCCCGACGCCTTGCCACCCAGCGGGCCGGCGCTGCCTGCTAACCCCATGGGCCACTCGCCTTACACGCTTCACGTACTGAAAACCTCCAAGGAACCCTGTTAGATGTCTCAAGTGCCCCAGCAGCACCGCGCTCGCAAACGCTTCGGTCAAAACTTTCTCCGTGATCTGGGGATTATTTCGCGTATCGTGCGCTCCATCGGGCCGCGGGAAGGCGACCGTCTCGTTGAAATCGGCCCGGGTCAGGGCGCGCTGACGGGCCCGCTGCTGGAAGCTGCCGGGGCACTGGAGGTAGTCGAGCTGGATCGTGATCTGATTCCCGGTCTGCGGGTGCAGTTCTTCAACTACCCCGACTTCGTGATTCATGAAGGCGATGCGCTCAAGTTCGATTTTGCCGCCCTCAAGGGGGATGGCCCGGCGCTTCGAGTCGTGGGCAATTTGCCTTACAACATCTCGACACCCTTGATCGTGCATCTGCTGACCGCGGGTAACGCGATTGCCGATATGCACTTCATGCTGCAAAAGGAAGTGGTCGAGCGGCTGGCGGCCAGTCCCGGCGGCACCGACTGGGGGCGGCTCTCGGTGATGGCCCAGTACTACTGCCAGGTGGATCAGCTGTTCATCGTGCCGCCGGAAGCGTTTGTGCCGCGGCCCAAGGTCGATTCTGCCATCGTGCGCCTGACGCCGCACGCAGCGCTGCCGCACACCGCCGACGACCCGGTACTGCTGTTCGAGCTGGTCAAGCTTGCTTTTGGCCAGCGGCGCAAGACGCTGCGCAACAACTTCAAGGGCCGGGTAAGCCCCGAGACGCTGGAAGCCCTGGGTATCGACCCGACTCGCCGCCCGCAGACGCTGACGGTGGCCGAGTACGTGACCATCGCCAATCAGGTCGCGGCGGATGACGCGGCAAATGCGGCAGGGAGTGACAACGGGTGAGTGGTCTAGCCATCGAGGTCAGCGTTGCCCCGGAGTACCAGGCGGCGGAGTCGAGCGAGGCGGAATCGCGCTACGTCTTCAGTTACACCGTCACAGTACATAACCAGAGCCCGCACAGCGTGCAGCTGATGGCGCGCTACTGGAAAATCACCCAGGGCAGCGGCGATAGCCAGGAAGTGCGCGGCAAGGGCGTGGTAGGCCAGCAGCCGCTGATTGGCCCCGGCCAGCGCTTTCGCTACACCAGCCGTGCCATTCTGCAAACCCCGGTGGGGGTGATGGAAGGCGCCTATACCCTGCTGAATACCTACAGCCAGCGCGCCTTCGAAGTGCCGATAGCGCCGTTTCGGCTGGCCGTGCCGTGCCAGCTGCACTGAGCACGACACGCACGCTTGGCGATACCTGACTAGGCCAGGCGCTGTTCCAGATGATCACACAGGCGTAGGGCAAGCTGTACCAGCGTCAGGGTCGGGTTGGCGTGCCCGGCACTGGCGAACACGCTCGATCCCGCCACGTAGACATTATCCTGGGCAAACAGCCGGCAATCGCTATTGACGATACCCTGCTCCGGGGTGTGGCTCATGCGCGTACCCCCCATATGATGCCGCCCGGCGATTTCACCGTCTGTCGGCAGTACTACCGGCAGTGCGGCCAGCCAGTCCGTCAGCTGTATGCGGCCAGTGTCTTCGTCAAGCAGGTACTCGCCCAGCAGCAGCATGCTTTCGCGAATGGTGTGGCGGTCGAGTTCGGACTGCTCCCACACCAGGCGGCTACGCGGTATGCCCAGCGCATCGCGCTCCTCGCCAAGCTCGATGCGGTTCTCGAAGCGCGGCTCCTGCTCCCAGGCGGCTCGCAGCATGGCGCCGTGCATCACGCGACCCTCTTGCTGCCAGGCGGTTATCTGCTCACCCAGCGCCGGGGCTAGGCTGCTCAGTTGCTCCATCAACCCCTGAGTAGCCTCGGCGTTCATGCGGTGCAGGCGCAGGCCGCAGTTGAGCATCTGTCGGCTGGCAAGCGCGTCTTCGTCCGGCGAAAGAAAGACGTTATACGCTTCATCCAGACCCAGCGCCTCGGGCTTGAAAATCAGCGCCTGGCCGACCGTGGCGTGCGGGTGCTCCATCCAGTAGCGCCCCAGCGTATCCGCCTGAGGAATCAACTTCCCCTGTGTCTGCTGGTTGCACCACAGCAGCAGGCGGGCGTTGTCGATTCCGCCGCAGGCCAATACGAAATACCGCGCGCGTACCGTCTGCTGCTCGCCGGCATAATTGCTGAACGTTGCGTGACTCACTCGGCCGTTTTGGGTCTCGAGGCCCATCAGGTTGGCGGTCAGGCAGCACAGCAGGTGCTCGGAATCCTGCAGGGTATCGGCGTACTTGTGCTGCACGCGAACCGGTGCGCCCAGCGAGAAATGAATGCGCTGAAGCGCCGACCCGGCAATGGGCGTGTCGGCGGGAATCGGGTCGAGCTCCAGCAGCGCGGCGGCGGCGTCAAAATAGGGCGTGAGCTGCTCACGGCCAATAGGCCAGGCGGTCTCGGGGGCAGCGGGCTTGGCGGTAAAGTCGTAGGCATCGAAGGGCCTGCAGACCCCGCCCCAGTGGTTGGTCGAACCGCCTAGGTGACGCAGCCGGGTGCTTTCCAGGGGTAGATAGGTATCGCCTTGTACTTCGCCGCGATAGCTATCCTGGGAGCGCTCGCTGAATTGTGCGTCGCCACCTTCGCACATGAGTACCCGATGGCCGCGGCCGGCAAGCGTCACCGCGACTGATACACCCGCCGCACCGCCGCCAATCACGCAGACATCCACACTGTCGCCCAGTTCGCCAAGCGTCTCGAAAGGCAGGTACATCAGCGATCGCTCGCATTCAAAAGCCAGCCATCCACCATTACCCGCGGGGATTTTTCGGCCTGGCCTTTGGCTGAGCGGCTGGAGGCACCAGCAGCGGAAATTAGCGTGCAAAGGGGCAGCAGGGCGATGCCCATGCCCGTAAAGGTAGCGGTCTTTAAAAGCCTGCGCCGCGTGTAGGTAGGCGTCATAATGGTGGCATTGTCCTTGGATAGGGCGAGCGTGCTGCTCCCCAGTAGTATCAGCGTTACTAAAAGCCAAAGCGCCTGAAAGTATAAGGCATGGCTTGCCTTTATTGACTCATATTGATTCATGTTGGGCTGTCCCACCAGCGTTAATACGCGTCATGGGTGGGCGGGGCGCGCTGTAGGTTTTATCCTGTCTGCCATCCACTCTTCTCAACATAAGGCCCTGCGCATGAGTACCTACGCGATTGGCGACCTGCACGGCTGTTACGCCGAATTCATGGCGCTGCTTGAAGCGCTTGATTTCAACCCCGGCCAGGACACCCTGTGGCTGGTAGGTGATGTGATCAATCGTGGCCCCGGCTCGCTCGAGTGCCTGCGCCAGGCCCAGGCACTGGGCGGCGCGGTACGCTGCGTGCTGGGCAATCATGACTTTCATCTGCTGGTGGTCGCGCGCGGCGGCGGGCGGCAGAAAAAACACGACACGCTCGACGGCATTCTTGCCGCACCGGATTGCGAGCAGTTGCTGGACTGGCTGCAGAGCCAGCCCCTGGCCGTGCGCGAGGGTACAACACTGATGACCCATGCCGGACTGCTGCCCCAGTGGAGCGTCGAGCAGGCAGTGGCCTATAGCCGAGAGGTCGAGCAGGCGCTGGCCGGCGAACAGTCGGGACGCTTTCTGGCCGAGCTTTATGGCAATCAGCCGGATATCTGGCGCGAAGCGCTTGAAGGCATGGACCGGCTGCGGTTCATCGTCAATGCGCTGGCACGAATGCGCTTTATCGATACCCAGGGGCGGCTGGATTTCGCTGCGAAAGAGGGCCTCGACAGTGCCCCGGAAGGGTTTGCGCCGTGGTTCCAGTACCCGCGCAAGGACGACCCTCGGCTGCTGTTTGGCCACTGGGCAGCGCTTGAAGGACGCACGCCCGGCGCTCAGGTACGCGTCGAGGCGCTGGATACCGGGTGTGTGTGGGGCGGCGCGCTGACCGCGCTCAATCTGGAAACCGGCGAGCGGACCAGCGTGCCAAGCAAGCAGCGGGGAGGTTGCTGATGGTTGCCCATGCCGATGACCCGCGCACCGCGGGGCTTGAGGTCTACCGCGTAGGGGGGGCGGTGCGCGATGCGCTGCTGGGCTGGCCGGTCTACGACAACGACTGGGTCGTGGTAGGCGCAACGCCGGAGATGATGCGAAAGCGCGGGTTCAAGCCGGTCGGGCGCGATTTCCCCGTCTTCCTGCACCCGGACTCTGCCGAAGAGTACGCGCTGGCGCGCACCGAGCGTAAATCCGGCCACGGCTATGCGGGGTTTGAAGTGCACGCAAGCCCGGATGTCACGCTGGAGGAGGATCTGCTGCGCCGCGACCTGACCGTCAACGCCATTGCTCAAGGCCTGGATGGCGAGCTGGTCGACCCCTTTGACGGTCAGGGCGATATCGAAAAGCGCCTGTTGCGGCATATTTCCGGTGCCTTCAGCGAAGACCCGCTGCGCGTGCTGCGCTGTGCCCGCTTTCTGGCTCGCTACGCGCCGCTGGGGTTTTCCATCGCCCCGGAAACGCTGGCCCTGATGAGTGAAGTAAGCGGCAGCGGCGAGCTTGAACACCTGGCCGCCGAGCGCGTCTGGGTCGAGACCGAAAAGGCCCTGGGCGAGCCCAGACCTGAGGTCTATTTCACCACGCTGGCCGAGTGCCGGGCGCTGGCAGTCTGGCTGCCGGAGCTTGCCGGAGAGGCGCTTGTCCAAGGGCTGGCGGCGCTTGAGCATGTGCCCGATGTTGAAGGTACATCGCTTGCCCACTGGCGCTACGCAAGGCTGGTCTCGCCGCTTGATGACACCGCGCGCGAGGCGCTGGCCGAACGCCTTCGCCTGCCCAATGCAGTGGCGCAGCTGGCGCGCCACGTTGCGTTGACCGGGCAGCTGCTGGCCGAGCCGCTGACGGCCGATACGGTAATTCACTGGTTGGAGCGGCTGGACGGCTGGCGCAAGCCTGGCCAGGTAGAAGCCCAGCTGGCGCTGGTGGCCGTGCTGGCCCGTGAACACGTGGCGACGCTTGAAGCCGCCTGGCAGGGCGCGCGCTGCGTAAGCCCCCAGACGCTGATGGCGCAAGGTTACAAGGGCGCCGCGTTAGGGGAGGCGCTGCGTGAACAGCGCAGGCTTACCGTAGAGAATGCGCTTTAAGCGCCTTTAACGTGCCAAGGCCTTCAAGGGGGAGGCCTCGGCGCGGGAGAGCCAGGCGTTACCCCAGCTGAAATCCACCGGCCAGAGGCGCTGGCTGCCGAGGGAGAAGCTATCCCAGAGAGCGGCGTAGGGCGTTTTGCAGGCCGGATGGCGCTCATCGGGCAGCAGTTCGGCAAGCGGCTGCAGCACGAAGGCGTTCTGGGTGATCTCGCCGCGCGGAAGCTCGATGCCCTCAATGACGCCGCACATGTCACCTACGGTAAGCAGGTCGATATCCAGCGCTCTAGGGCTGTACTTGGGGGTATCCGGCTTGCGGCCGTAAAGTACTTCAACGCCCTTGGCCCAAGCCTGTAGTTCGCTTGGCGAGCGGTCGCTTTCAAAGGCCACTACCAGATTGTAGAAGTTATGACCGCCGCTGAAGCCCACCGGCTCGCTTTCAAACACGCGGGAGATACGCAGCGCCCCGAAGGTGTCAAACAGCGCATCCAGGCACAAACGGATATGGCGCACCGGCTCGATATTGCTGCCTAGACTGACGGTAACCAGGCTCATGGTTACTCCTTGGCGGCCGGTAGCTCGCCACGCGTGATTTCAAGACCTACGCTGGCCGCCTGGGGCACGGCGCCAGGCTTGCGTACTCTCAAGCGTAGCCAGGAAATCGGAAACTCGTGACGTAAACATTCCGCCAGGCGTTCGGCGAAGGTTTCGACCAGGGCAAACTGGTGCGCATCGGCAAAGCGCTGAATGCGCTGGCAGATGGCGGCGTAATCCAGCGTCAGGCTCAGATCGTCGGTCGCCGCGGCGGGGCGGATATCGGTTGCCAGCGTAAGATCCAGGCTTAAGGTCTGTTGAATGGTGCGCTCCCAATCGTACACACCGATGACGGTGTCTACCTTCAGCGCTTCGATCAAAATGCGATCCACGAGCTTTTCCTCGGCTGCAACAAGCCGGCGATTGTACGTTAGGATGAGACGAAACGACAGCAGGACGGAAAGACGCCATGGCATGGATAGTGATCGGCTATTTGAGCGGCAGCTGGCTTTCGGCAATCAGTGTCTGCCGGGCCGCAGGCGTTGCCGACCCGCGCTACTGCGGCTCGCTGAATCCCGGTTTTTCCAACGTGCTGCGCCTTTATGGGCCGCGCCTGGCCGCCGCCACGCTGATACTCGATGCGCTCAAGGGCATGCCCGTGGTATTGGCCAGCAAACTGGTGGGGCTACCCATCAGCTGGCAGGGGGTGATTGGTCTGGCGGTGCTGCTTGGGCATAGCTATCCCGTCTGGTACGGCTTTCGCGGGGGCAAGGCGGTGGCCAGCGCCCTGGGCGTGTTGCTGGTACTGGTGCCGGGGGTGGCGATTTTCAGCGCAGTGGTATGGGCGCTGCTGGCCTGGCGACTCAAGACCGCTGCCCTTGCCTCGCTGGTAAGCGCCCTGGCAGCACCGCTGGCCTGCTTATGGCTGGCACCTGCTTATGTGGGGGTGGTGGGCGGGCTGAGCCTGCTGGTACTGCTGCGCCACTGGCTGAATATTATAAGGCTCAGACGCGGCGAGGAGCCGCGCCTGAAAAGGCCTTGAATGGAAGGCGTCTCAATCGGCTGACGTGCTGGGCGGCGCCAGACGGTCAAGCGGCCAGCGTGGGGTGGCCTGCATCACGCCGTCGGTATCCTGCTCGCCCGCTGCCAGGCGCTGGGCGCCCACATAGGCAATCATGGCGCCGTTATCCGTGCAGAAGCGCCCGCGTGGATAGTAGGCTTTCGCTTCGCGCTTCTCACACTCAAGGGCCAGGCGCTCGCGCAGGCGGTGGTTGGCGCTGACGCCACCTGCTACCACCAGTCGCTTGAGCCCTGTTTGATCCAGCGCGCGGCGACACTTGATGACCAGCGTGTCCACCACCGCTTCTTCAAAGGCGCGGGCCACGTCGGCGCGCGCCTGCTCATCCAGCTCGTCGGCGGTTTCAAGCTGGCGGATCGCGGTCAGCGTGTGGGTCTTGAGACCCGAAAAGCTGAAATCGAGCCCCGGGCGGTCGGTCATGGGGCGCGGGAAGCGAAACCGCTTGGGGTCGCCCTGTTCGGCCAGCCGGGCAACCTCAGGGCCGCCGGGGTAGGCAAGGCCGAGCATCTTGGCGGCCTTGTCGAACGCCTCGCCGGCGGCGTCGTCCACCGATTCGCCCAGCAGTGTGTAATCCCCAAGGCCTTTCACCTCGACCAGTTGGGTATGGCCGCCGGATACCAGAAGCGCGACAAACGGAAACTTCGGGGCGTCATCTTCAAGCATCGGAGCGAGCAGATGGCCTTCCATGTGATGGACGCCGAGCACCGGCACGCCCAGTGCGCGGGCCATGCCGTGGGCAGTGCTGGCGCCGACCATCAGCGCACCGACAAGGCCGGGACCGGCGGTGTAGGCGATGCCGTCGATGTCCTGACGGGTCAATCTGGCGTCGCTGAGCACCTGCTCGATCAGGGGCAGCAGGCGGCGCGTATGGTCGCGCGAGGCCAGCTCCGGCACCACGCCGCCGTAATCGGCGTGCATGGCAATCTGGCTATACAGCGCATCGGCGAGCAGCCCGCTTCCGCCTGACAGGGAAGTATCGTAAAGCGCAACGCCGGTTTCGTCGCAGGAAGTTTCGATGCCCAATACGCGCATGGCAGGTAAGACTCTTCGGATGAATATGGGTAAACGTCGTAGTCTATCACTCTCGGCCAATGACCGCGTAGCATTTGCAAAGTTGGCTTTTCACGACTAGAATATCGTGCGCTGTAAAACTGGGTCGTACACCGCAAAGGGGCTTTATGCCCACGTGGTGTGCGTACTATCCGAACTCAAGACTCCTTAAGGTAGGTGAGTGCTTAATGCCTTCTGTAAAAGTACGTGATAACGAGCCGTTTGACGTCGCCCTGCGTCGCTTCAAGCGTTCTTGCGAAAAAGCCGGTGTTCTCTCTGAAGTACGCCGTCGCGAGCACTATGAGAAGCCGACTGCTGAGCGTAAGCGCAAAGCGGCAGCTGCCGTAAAGCGTCACGCCAAGAAGTTGCAGCGTGAGCGTAAGCGTTTCGAACGGCTCTATTGATCCGTACCTGGAGAGGGCCAGAGTAGTTAGCTGGCTGTCTCAAGAGGGATGCCAAGCGGCCGCCACTAGGTGGCCGTTTGTTTTTTCAATTGTCTATCGCTGTTTAAGGTGATCCGGCCGCAGGTCTGATGACCCTAACCAGGCGAACCAGCGCTTTGCGCGAGGATGCCCGTAGTTCATGGCAGGCCAGATTCCACAGCGTTTTATTGACGACCTGCTTAGCCGCGTTGACGTGGTGGAGGTTGTTGGCGAGCGTGTGCAGCTCAAGAAGGCTGGCCGGAACTACTCAGGACTCTGTCCCTTTCATCAAGAAAAGACGCCCTCCTTCACCGTGAGTGCCGATAAGCAGTTTTACCACTGCTTTGGCTGTGGTGCGCACGGAAATGCACTACGCTTTCTGATGGAGTACGACAAGCTGCCTTTTCCCGAAGCGGTCGACCAGTTGGCCGGCCGCTTGGGGCTTGATGTGCCGCGCGAAGGTGCCGATGACCCCCACGCCCGGGAGCGCGATAAAAAGCGCAAGGAAGGGGTCAATCTGCTTGAGCTTGCCGCCAGCTTCTACCGCGAGCGGCTGAAAATGGGCGAAGGGCAGGGCGCCAAGCGGTATCTGGAAGGGCGCGGGCTCTCTTCCGAGGTAATCAAGACCTACGGCATCGGCTACGCGCCGGGCGGCTGGGAGGCGCTCAAGCAGCATCTGGGCGAGCGCGGTATTTCCGAGTCGGTCCAGATCGAGTACGGCCTGCTGATTCATCGTGAGGACACGGGGCGTACCTACGACCGTTTCCGCGACCGGGTGATGTTCCCGATCCGCGACCTGCGTGGACGTACGATTGCGTTTGGCGGCCGGGTGATGGGGGATGAGCAGCCCAAGTACCTCAACTCGCCGGAAACGCCGGTGTTTCATAAAGGACGCGAACTGTACGGTCTTTATGAAGCGCGTCAGGCCTCCAGCAAGCTTGAGCAGCTGGTGATGGTTGAAGGGTATATGGACGTGGTGGCGCTGGCTCAGTACGGCATCCATAACGCGGTCGCAACGCTTGGGACGGCCACCACCGAAGATCACTTGAGCCGCCTGTTTCGGCTGGTCAGCCGCGTGGTGTTCTGCTTTGACGGCGACCGCGCAGGGCGCCAGGCAGCCAGCAGGGCGCTGGAAACCGCGCTGCCACTGATGATCGATGGGCGCGAAGCGCGGTTTCTGTTTCTGCCGGAAAGCGATGACCCGGACACGCTGGTCAGGCGCGAAGGGGCAGATGCCTTCAGGGATCGCGTCACCTGCGCGATGCCGCTTTCCGAATTCCTGTTCGAGCAGGCGGCGCAAGGGCGCGACCTGAACACCGTGGAAGGGCGCGAGCGTTTTGCAAGCCAGGTGCTTGAGGCGCTGAACAAGGTGCCCGAAGGCATGCTCAAGTCGCTGCTGCTGGAAGCGCTTGCCAAGCGCAGCGGGCTTGCGCAGCAGCAGCTTCAGACACTGCTTGATAAGCGGGCCGCGCCACCGAAAGAGCAGGCGCACTGGGAGCCGGTTGCAGAACATGACCATGCAGAAAGCAGGGAACCTGAATACGTCAAGCGGTCTAAACCCCGCACGCGTAGCCAGGCACTTTCGCCGGTTGGCCGTATCGTGCAGCTGCTTTTGCACGAACCAGGCCTTGTTTCGGCCCTGCCCGATACGCTTGAGTGGCTGCCTGAAGATGACGATACGCCGCTATGTCGTGATTTGATCGCGCTCTTGCAGGCTGGCCGTTACCGTAGCCCTCAGGTAGTGCTTGCCCACTTTCAGGGCAGTCCTCAGGGGCAGGTGTTGGCAGAGCTTGCCAAGCGGGAGTTGCTGATTCCCAAGGCCGCCCGGGAAGCGGAGCTTCTAGGTTTGGTTGAGCATTTACAGCATAAGCAGCGTAAACGTTCGCCCGAGGAAGAGTACGAGGCGTTGCTGGCACAGGAGCGTGCCGGGCAGAAGCTCGATAAACAGCAGCGTCAACGCTTGGCAAGCCTGGTAGTGGAGCTTGCCCAGCGGTTTTAAGCGGGAATTGAAGAGGCGGGGTTGAATTCTGTCTGCTTCAGTACCACCTTTAGGTCAGTAACGAAATATTGACCTAACCGAACAAACTAACACACCTGAATGACCGCGCAAATACGTTTTGCTGGAAAAAGTTCAGTAAATTACGCTATAATGTTCGGCTTGTTGAGTTTAATCGATTCAGCGCTCCAGGTGTTTCATTCTTCTTCGTCGAGATAGGGTTTCTATGGCTGGAAATGCGCAGCAGCAGTCACGTCTGAAGGAGTTGATCGCGCGCGGCAAAGAGCAGGGTTACCTGACGTATGCCGAGGTCAACGACCATTTACCCGAGGACATCGCCGACCCGGATCAGGTGGAAGACATCATTGGCATGATCAACGACATGGGTATCCGTGTCGCTGAGGAAGCGCCTGATGAAGACACTTTGATGATGTCGGATCATTCCACGGATGAGTCCGCTGCGGAAGAGGCCGTTGCGGCACTTGCCGCAGTGGAAAGTGACGTGGGTCGCACCACCGACCCTGTACGCATGTATATGCGTGAAATGGGTACCGTAGAACTCTTGACCCGCGAAGGCGAAATTGAAATTGCCAAGCGGATCGAGGAGGGTACCCGTGAAGTGATGTCGGCGCTGGCATACCTGCCAGGCGCGGTCGCCTCGATTCTGGACGCCTACGACGCCACCCAGGATGAAGAAGCCCCTGGCCGCCTGTCGGATCTGTTTTCCGGTTTCATCGACCCTGACGAAGGTATCCCCGGCGTTGCCGAAGCGGATGTGCCGGAGCCCGAGGTAGATGCCGAGTTAAGCGATGATGACGACGTCTCCGGTGACGATGACGAGGATGACGACGACTCAAGCGCAAGCGAAGGTGGTCCTGATCCTGAAGAGGCGAAAGCCCGCTTCGAGCAGATTCGCGAGCAGAACGCTCTGGTCGAAGCCGCGCTTGCCAAGCACGGTCGCGGCAGTGCTGAGCTGAAAAGCGAACAGGCGCGCCTTGCCGAGCTTTTCTCGCCGATCAAGCTGGTGCCGAAGCACTTCGAGCGTCTGGTAGGCCAGGTACGTATCAGCGTCGAGCAGGTGCGGGCCCAGGAAAAGGCCGTCATGCAGCTTTGCGTGAAGAAAGCCAAGGTACCGCGCAAGACGTTCATCAAGTCGTTCCCGGGCAGCGAATCCAACCCCAAGTGGCTGGATGCGTTTCAGGAAGCGCAGCCCAAGTACGCTGATCGTCTTGAGCCCTTGCGTGCCGATATCGCTCGTTCGCAGCGCAAGATCGCCTTCGAGGAAGACATGGTGCAGCTCACCGTGGCGGATCTCAAAGAGGTCAACCGCAAGCTGTCGATCGGTGAAGCCAAGGCGCGTCGTGCCAAGAAAGAGATGGTCGAGGCCAACCTGCGTCTGGTGATCTCGATCGCCAAGAAGTACACCAACCGTGGTCTGCAGTTCCTGGATCTGATTCAGGAAGGCAACATCGGCTTGATGAAGGCGGTCGACAAGTTCGAATATCGCCGCGGCTACAAGTTCTCGACCTACGCCACCTGGTGGATTCGTCAGGCGATTACCCGCTCGATTGCCGATCAGGCGCGCACCATTCGTATTCCGGTGCACATGATCGAGACGATCAACAAGCTCAACCGCGTATCGCGCCAGATGCTTCAGGAAATGGGCCGCGAACCGACGCCGGAAGAGCTTGGCGAACGCCTCGAGATGCCGGAAGACAAGGTGCGCAAGGTGCTGAAAATCGCCAAGGAGCCGATCTCCATGGAGACGCCGATTGGTGATGATGACGACTCGCACCTGGGGGACTTTATCGAAGACGGCACCATGCTGTTACCGATCGACATGGCCACCGGCGAAGGCTTGATCGAAGCCACGCGCAACGTGCTGGGCGGCCTGACGGCGCGTGAAGCCAAGGTACTGCGCATGCGTTTCGGTATCGACATGAATACCGACCATACCCTCGAGGAAGTCGGTAAGCAGTTTGACGTGACCCGCGAACGGATTCGTCAGATCGAAGCCAAGGCGCTGCGCAAGCTTCGCCACCCCAGCCGCTCTGAGCCGCTACGCTCGTTCCTTGACGAGTAACGCTTTCAGCGACTGCTGAGCGTGTTGACAAGACCCCGCCTCGGCGGGGTCTTGTCGTTTATAGCGACTTGAACAATAAAGAGTGTTGCTCGAGTAAGCACTAACCCAGCAGTGGGCGTGAATCAATTCGTAAACGCCTTATTTTTAATAACTTACTCTTATAAAGCTAAAATCGTTTAACAATTGGCTCAATTCAACGAAATGAAGTGATCCTTTGGTCGTATGCTAGTCGCCGATATCGCTGTGGATACCCGTGATGCGCGCATCGGCCGAGTCAACGCGTTAAAGGCCCTTGGCAGGAACCCATGGCGTGTCCTGATCGGTTTATGAAGACCGGTTTGCCAGATACGCTGATAAGGAAGTGCAATGCGAAGGCTGAAAATATGTTTGTTAATGGCGCTCCTGGTGTCTCCCCTGGCCCAGGCAGAACTCAAATTCGCCATTGTTGCGCCCCAGACGGGGGGCGCGGCCTTGATGGGAATAGAAATGCAGCAGGGCATCAGCACCTATTTTGCTGAAGTGAATGCACAGGGTGGCGTCAACGGGCAGTCGCTCACCCTTGTTCCCTTTGACGACCAGTACCACCCGCTTATGGCGGCCCAGCATACGCGGGAAGTCGCTGCAGATGCCTCCATCCTGGCCTCGATCGGTAACGTAGGCACGCCAACCGCCGCGGTAACCGTGCCTATTCATGACGATGAACAGATGCTGTTGTTTGGCGCGTTCACCGGTGCCGGGCTGCTGCGCCGCTCGCCGCCAGATCGTTATGTCATCAACTACCGGGCAAGCTATGCCGAGGAGACCGCCACCATGATCAGCGGGCTGCTGGAGGCGGGCATTGAACCGGAGGAGATCGCGTTTTTCACTCAGAACGACAGTTTTGGTGATGCGGGTTATAACGGTGCCATCAATGCTCTCAAAGCCCAGGGCGTGACGAGTGCCGAACACCTGGCGCACGGGCGGTTTACTCGCGGTACGCGCAATATCCATCAGGGCCTGGCGGCCATTCTTCAGGCGCCCGTTACACCGCGTGCCATCATCATTGTGGGTACCTTTGGCCCTGCTGCCGACTTTATCCGCGAGGCGCGTGAAGATCTGCCCGATACGCTCTTTCTGAACGTCTCCTTTGTGGGTAGCCAGGCGCTGCTCAATGAGCTTGGCGATAAAGCCGAAGGCGTCATCGTGACCCAGGTCGTGCCGCCGCTGGATTCGGCGCTACCTGCTGTTGAAAGCTACCGCGCCGCATTTGCGCGCCATGCGGGTAATGCCGAGCCCAGTTTCATATCGCTGGAGGGTTACCTTGCGGCCAAGCTGTTCGTCGAGGGTATCAAGGCAGCGGGCACTGCACCGGATCGCGAGTCCATCGTGGATGGGCTGCTAAGCCTTGAAGATATTGATATTGGCCTTGATGCGCCGCTGACGCTGAGCGCCGACCAGCACCAGGCCAGCCACAGCGTATGGCCCACGATTATTCGCAGCGGCCGTTTCGAACCCGTGGACTGGACAGCGCTCACACCCTAAACAAGCAGTTCTCTGCTGATACCCTGACAGCGAAAAAAACATGAAAAGATCCCTGAGCATTCGCGCCATGCTGGTCGCGCTATTTCTGGCGGCCGTGATCGGCGCTCTTGTACTAGCGGTAACCGGGTGGGCGACCAACCAGCGGTTGATCAATTCGCAGCGCTATATCACCAACGACGTCATGCCCCTCCAGGCTGCCAGTCGTGACCTGGTACTCACCATGGGTGAGTACCGCCAGCGCCATACCGACCTGTTGACGGCGGATACCACCACAATCGATCAAGTCGTTTCACCTGAACTGCTCGATGCTCGGTTCAATGCAGCGCTTGATTCGCTGCAAAGCGGCCAGACGGCGATCGATCAGCGTGACCAGTTAGCCACCATCGCAGCAAGCTATCAGCGTCTGAAAGAGGGTGACAGCCTGCTTGAGCAAGTACGTCGTGAAGCGCTCAAACTATCGGCGCGTACCGACGAGCGCCTGGTAGAGATGGAGGCAATGATTGGAACGGTCATGCTCAGCGCCGAAGATATCGCCGGACGTACCGCACTGGCCCAGGTACGCCGCGAGCGCAACCAGCGTGAACTGATGTTGGCCTGGCGGGAAGATGGCATGACGGAGTTGCCTACTCAGCTGCTGGATAACATGTTCGAAGTGCAGCCGGATATTGGTCAGCTCAGCGGCAACGTGCGCATGGCGGTGGCGCTACTTTCCGATCTTGGACGACAGATTACGTTGACCCATAGCCAGGATGCGCTGGTGCACCTGCGCACCAATGAGATCGCCCAGCAGGTAATGCTTGCACGTCAGTCGCTTTCAGCGATTGCCGAAGCACCCAGCACCGAAGCTGAGCAGCGCGTCATGATTGCCGAGCTCGATCAGATCATCGCCGATGTTGAAGCGTTGATGATCGGCGATAACGACTCGGTGTACGTGCTTCGCGAGCAGCAGCTTGAGATGGCCGCCCGCGTTCAGGATGCCTTGAGCGAAGTATCGGTGGCGATGGATGACATGCGCGCTCAGCTGCGCGATATCGAGGTTTACGCGGTCGAGCAGGCCGACAGCGCCGCCGGTCAGGCCGAGACGCTGGCCAATGCCGGTCGTACGTTGCTGATTGCCGTGACGCTTGCCGTGATTGCGCTGCTGGCCATTTTCGGCTGGCGAACCCTGGTGCGTGTACTCGGCCCGCTGGTGACCATGCGTCGTCAGATGGAAAACATCAGCGGCGCGGCTGGTGAAAACGCCGATCTTTCCATGCGCCTGGCGCTGCAGCACAACGATGAAGTCGGTCAGACGGCGCAGGCTTTCAACCGCATGATGGATACGTTCGAAGGCATGGTTGCCCAGATTCGTGACAGTGCCGAAGCCATTGCTTCCAGTAGCCGTCAGATCGCCGCCGGTAACGAAAACCTTTCCCAGCGTACCGACCAGCAGGCAGCCTCGCTCGCCGAAACGGCCTCAAGCCTTGAACAGATCACCGCAACGGTCAGGCAGACGGCCGACTACGCCGACCAGGCGCGCGATGCAAGTTCGAGCGTTGACGGCCGCGCCCGTTCGGCAGGCGAGGTCGCCACACGCACGACAGCGGCGATGGGCAAGATCCGGGAAGCCAGCGAAAAGATCACCTCGATCATCAAGGCGATTGACGACATCGCTTTTCAGACCAACCTGCTGGCCCTCAACGCTTCGGTCGAGGCCGCACGTGCCGGCGATCAGGGGCGTGGCTTTGCCGTGGTGGCCCAGGAAGTACGCATGCTGGCTGGGCGCAGTGCCGAAGAGGCGGCCCAGATTCGTCATCTGGTGGATGATAGCGTCGCCAAGGTGAATGAGGGAGAGCACCTGGTCAAGGCTTCCAGCCAGCATCTACAGGAGATCATCGATAGCCTGTCGTCGGTAACCCGTTACGTTACCGAAATTGCCGATGCAACCAAGGAGCAGTCGACGGGGATCGAGCAGATCAATGAGGCGGTTTCGCAGCTTGATCAGGTAACTCACCAGAACGCGCGTCTGGTGCAGGAAGCCTCAAGTGCAAGCCAGACGCTGGATGAGCGGGCAGGCGGTATGCATAGCCTGGTCAGCCGCTTCAGAGTGGGCGATCAGGCAGGCAAGCACCCGCTGGCGCTTCCCGGCAGCGTTGAAGATGAGCGTCATCAGTAAGCCTTGCCGTAGGTAGAAAAAGCAGGCTGAGGCCCGTTACCTGCCCGTGTCAAAAAAGCCCGCCGTTCAATACGGCGGGCTTTTTCATTGGAGCTTGACGCGTCTTGCCAAGCTGTCGGGCTATAGCGTGTAGTAGGTGGCGGAGCCCGGACCTACCGGCAGGCCAAATACGAACACCCAGACAAAGAACAGAATGCTCCAGCCAATCAGCATGAACAGCGTATAGGGCAGCATGATCGCGACCAGCGTGCCGATACCCATATCCTTGCGATAGCGCGAGGCCACCGCGAGAATCAGGCCGAAATAGCTCATCATCGGGGTGATCAGATTGGTGACCGAATCACCAATCCGGTAAGCCGCCTGGATCACTTCCGGCGCGTAGCCCATCAGCATCAGCATGGGAACGAAGATAGGCGCCGTTACCGCCCACTGAGCCGAGGCGCTACCCAGCGACAGGTTGACGATGGCACACAGCAAAATGAACAGCGCAAACAGGCCCGGGCCGCGCAAGCCAAGCGACTGCAGCAGGTCAGCGCCGGCAACGGCAGTAACCGTGCCAAAGTTGCTCCAGTTGAAGAGCGCCACAAACTGCGCGGCAAAAAAGACCAGCACGATATAGAGCCCAAGGCTGCTCATGCTCTTGGCCATGGCGTTTACCACGTCGCGGTCATTGTGCATGGTGCCTGCCAGACGGCCGTAGACAAACCCCAGCAGGGTAAAGGCGATTGCCACGATTACCACGATGCCGCGCAAGAACGGCGAGCCGCTTACCAGACCGGTTTCCGGGTTACGCAGAATGCCGCTGTCGGGTACGACCATGACCGCGATCAGCGCCGCTAGCGCCAGGGCGGCAAGGCCGGTACCTTTCAGTGCGCGCTTCTCTTGCTCGCCAAGCCCTTCCATGCGCTGTTCGTCGATATCGCTTTCGGCATAGGCCGAGTCGAACTTGCCAAGCTTGGGTTCCACGATGCGCTCGGTGACCAGTCCACCAATCAGCGTCACAAAGAAGGTACTGGCAAACATGAAGAACCAGTTGGCTTCGGCCCCTACGATATAGGCCGGGTCCAGCAGTCGTGCGGCTTCCTGGGTAATGCCTGAGAGCAGCGGGTCAACGGTGCCGATCAGCAGGTTGGCGCTGTAGCCGCCGGAAACACCGCAAAACGCCGCGGCAAGACCGGCAAGCGGGTGGCGCCCCAGGGAGTGGAAGATCATGGCGGCCAGCGGAATCAGCACCACATAGCCAAGCTCGGCGGCCATGTTCGACATGATACCGGCAAATACCACGGCGTAGGTCACGATGCGTGGTGAGCGGTTGAGCACCAGCGCTCGCATGCTGGCTGACAACAGCCCCGAATGCTCGGCCACACCGACCCCCAGCATGGCCACCAGCACGGTGCCCAAGGGCGCAAAGCCTGTGAAGTTGGTGACCATTTCGGTTACCAGACGGCGCAGACCCTCGGCGTTGAGCAGCGAGTTGACTGCAATGATCTCGCCTTCGTTGGCCGGACGCGGGTCGGCTACCGATACGCCGAGCGCGCCGGCAATGCCGCTTGCGATAACCACGAAGATACACAGCAGGGCGAACAGGGTAACGGGGTGGGGCAGTAGATTGCCCAGCCATTCGACGCTATCGAGAAAGCGGGTAAAGACGCCGCGATTAGAGCGGCTCTCGGGTTGATTAGGCGTATTCATAAGTCATGGGCCATTGTTATTGAGAAAGGTTATTGAGAAGAGTCGAAAAAAGGTATCGCGCGAAACACTACGGTGACGCGGAGCGCGGTGCAAACGGGTTTGCGTATAGCGGAATCCAAAAAATGAAACGCCGCCCAGGAAAGCCTGGGCGGCGCATGGGTGGCAGGCGGGCAGTTACGACGTGAGGCGTTGGGATTTACGGATTCTAAGTGCCAGCAGTAAAAGCTCGATGGTGGCAAACAGAATCAGGCTGTAGCCCATGAGTTCGACCACTTCTTCGGCAACGTCCTTGAAAACGCGCACGTAGTCATCTTCAAGAACGGCACGCCAGAAGATCTGACGCCCATACAAGCGCGAAAAGATGTAGGTGGTCAGTACGCCGCCGGCAAACAGGCCAAACGCAAAAGTGTTGCTGTAGTGGGCAAACTCGGCAAGAAAGCGGCGGCGCTGATAGATCACCCAGCCAATCGAGGGCAGCGTGATCATCGTGACCAGTACTTTCCAGCTGTTATCCGCCACGAATTCGTCCAGGAAGTAGTCCTGCTCACGGACCAGTGAAGCGGCAATGAAGGCAAACAGCAGTAACGTGACATTAGGCCATACCTTGAGCACCTGGCGAATATACAGCAGCAGGACGCAGCAGCTTGCCAGGGTCAGCGTCTGGGCAAACTCGGTAAAGCCCAGTTCGCTAAAGCGCACGGAGGGAAAGTAGAGTGCTTCCAGGTAGGCGCCTTGTGCGATGCCGCCAATAAACAGTACGTAAAGCGTAGCCCTTAGTAACGTAGTACGAAAATCGATGGGCCAAACAGGAGGGGGGAGGTGCATGCCTTTTCCTTGGGGGTAGAGAGTAACAGATCTTGCTGATGAAACATTCGGTGGTGAATGTTCATTATATCGTCACCTCTCTATGCTGGCACGCCACTCTTGCGAATAAATCTGATACACATACGCCGACAGAATAGGTGGGCAGTTCCTTTAAGGGCAGCGTAAGGGCTGCCTTTCAAAAAAAGTGTGGGTTAGGGCGTTTCAGGCAGCACGCGCGCGATATTGGCAACCAGATAATCGACCAACTGGCGAATCTTGGGCGAGAGGTGGCGGTGGCGGGGATATACTGCCCATACGGCGGTATCGTGATGCTGAAAGGGTTCGAGTACGGCCACCAGTTCTCCGCTGGCGAGATAAGGGGCCACGTAGTAATCGGGCAGCTGTGCCAGCCCCAGGCCCTTGAGCGCGGCATCCAGCAGGGCAGGACCGGAGTTGCCGCTCCAGCTGCCTTCCACGCGCACTTCGCGGCGCTGGCCGTTTACCTCGAACAGCCAGTTGGGCCGTGAGCCTATCAGGCAGCGATGCTGGCTGAGCTCCGCCAGAGTATGCGGCGGTGACATCTGGCGGAAATAGGCCCTGGAACCCACGATATATTCGCGCCGCTGACACAGCCGCCGGGCAATCAGGCTCGAGTCCTTGAGCACACCCATGCGAATGGCGATATCAAAACCCTCTTCAATCAGCTCGACCGGTCGGTTGGTAAAATGCATGTGTACTTCAAGCTGGGGGTGCAGGCACTGAAAGTCATTCACGAGCGGCGCAATGTAACGCTCGCCAAAGGTGGTGGCCGAGGTCAGCTTCAGCAAGCCGTGGGGTTTGGCCTGAAGCTCACTGATGGCTTGTTCGGCGTCCTTCAAGCCATCGAACAGGTGCTGGCAGTGCTCTACATAGATGGCACCTGCATCGGTCAGGCGAATCTGGCGCGTGGTGCGATAGAGAAGCTGAATGCCCAGATGGTTTTCAAGCTGGCTGACCAGGCGGCTGATATGCGATGTCGATACTTTTAAATGCTGGGCAGCCGCTGAAAACGTGCCCAGCCGCACCACTTCGATAAACGCTTCAATACGGTCCCATCGTTGCATTGTCGTTCCAGTCGGCAGGTTGATTGTTGCACACAGGCAATAATCTTATGAGTATATCCCGCTTTTTCTTGAGCCCCCAGCTAACTTACACTGCCCGTGTCCGACTGCTTGGCGATACACGTAGTCTATAGTGCAGTAACCGTATTAAGGAGTTGATCCATGAAGTCACGCGCAGCTGTTGCCCTGGAAGCGGGTAAGCCGCTTGAACTGGTCGAAATTGATGTAGAAGGCCCCAAGGCGGGCGAAGTGCTGGTCCGCATGGCGGCCACCAGTGTCTGCCACACCGATGCCTATACCCTGTCAGGTACTGACCCGGAAGGGCTCTTTCCTTCCGTGCTGGGCCATGAAGGCGCCGGCGTAGTGCAGGAAGTCGGTGAAGGGGTCACCAGCCTCAAGCCCGGCGACCACGTCATTCCGCTTTATACTGCCGAGTGCGGCAAGTGCAAGTTCTGCCTGTCCGGCAAGACCAACCTGTGCGGCAGCGTACGCGCTACCCAGGGCAAGGGCGTCATGCCCGACGGCACCTCGCGGTTCTCGCTCGACGGCAAGATGCTGCATCACTACATGGGCACTTCGACGTTCAGCGAATACACCGTTGTTCCTGAAGTGTCACTGGCGGTGGTTTCCAAGGAAGCCCCGATGGACAAGATCTGCCTGCTGGGCTGTGGCGTCACCACCGGCATCGGCGCGGTGCTCAACACGGCGAAAGTGGAGCCGGGTTCTACCGTTGCCGTCTTCGGCCTGGGCGCGATTGGCCTGGCGGTCATTCAGGGCGCAGTCATGGCCAAGGCGGCGCGTATCATCGCCATTGACGTCAACGCCGACAAGTTCGAGCTTGCCAAGCAGTTTGGCGCCACCGACTTCGTCAATCCCAAGGAGTACAGCGACCCGATTCAGCAGGTGATTGTCGATTTGACCGATGGCGGCGTGGATTACTCGTTTGAGTGCATCGGCAACGTCAACGTGATGCGCTCGGCGCTTGAGTGCTGCCACAAGGGCTGGGGTGAATCGATCGTGATCGGTGTCGCCGGTGCCGGTGAAGAAATCTCTACCCGTCCGTTCCAGCTGGTGACCGGACGCGTCTGGAAAGGCTCTGCGTTTGGTGGTGTCAAAGGCCGCAGCGAGCTGCCAGGCTATGTTGAACGTTACATGAACGGTGAAATCAATATTGATGACTTCATCACCCATGATATGCCGTTTGAAAAGATCAACGAGGCCTTTGAGCTGCTGCATGCCGGTAAGAGTATCCGTACCGTACTGCACTACTAAGCAGAGCCTTTAAGTTTCCACCTGATCTAGTCAAGGCGCGGTAGGGATTCTGCCGCGCCTGCCTGTTTGCAAGGAGCCTGCCCATGAGCATGAGTGAAACTCTAGAACTGGTGTCTGCCAACCGAAGTTTCGGTGGTTGGCACAAGCGCTACCGCCACTACTCCCGGGCGCTGGACTGCGATATGGAGTTTGCGGTTTACCTGCCGCCCCAGGCAGAAAGTGAGCGCGTGCCGCTTTTATGGTGGCTTTCCGGGCTGACCTGCAATGATGAGAACTTCATGCAGAAGGCCGGCGCCCAGCGCCTGGCGGCTGAGCTTGGCATCGCGATTGTCTGCCCCGACACAAGCCCCCGCGGCACCGATCTTCCCGGGGAGCATGAAAGCTATGATCTGGGCTCAGGTGCCGGCTTCTACGTCAACGCTACCGAGACGCCCTGGAAGCCTCACTACCGGATGTACGACTACATCATTGAAGAGCTGCCTTCCGTGGTACGCCAGCATTTTCCGGTCAATGGACGCGAGTCGATCAGCGGCCACTCCATGGGCGGGCACGGCGCCTTGATTCTGGCGCTGCGCCATCCTGGCCGCTTCAGCTCGGTCTCCGCGTTTGCGCCTATCGTCAATCCGATGGAGTGCCCCTGGGGGCAAAAAGCGTTCACCCACTACCTGGGTGAAGATCAGTCACGCTGGCGCCAGTACGATGCCTGCGAGCTGGTGGCCAACGGTGCTTCGCGCCAGCGGCTGTTTATCGATCAGGGCGAAGCCGACCAGTTCCTCGAGGAGCAGTTGAAGCCTGAGCGTCTGGAAGCCATCTGTGAAGCCCATGACCATCCGCTGACGCTGCGCCGTCAGCCGGGTTACGACCATAGTTACTTCTTTATTGCCTCGTTCATCGAGGACCATCTGCGTTATCATGCGGAACATCTTATGAAACCCTAAGGACAATAATGCTTAAACGTACGCTGGGCCGCTTTCTTCGTCAGCTATGGCGTCTTGTGTGGCGCGGCGTGCTGCTTTTTGTCCTTCTTTCGGTAGCGCTGGTGCTGCTGTTTCGTTTCGTCCCGCCGCCGGGCTCCATGGTCATGGTGGAGCGCAAGATCCAGAGCTGGATTCATAGCGAACCTATCACTATTGAGCGCCAGTGGCGCAGCTGGGACGAACTTTCCAGCAGCGCCAAGCTCGCCGTCATTGCCGCCGAAGATCAGCGCTTTCCCATTCACCGCGGATTCGATCTCGTAGAGCTGCGTCGCGCCTGGCAAACGAGCCAGGACGGTGGACGCCTGCGCGGGGCAAGTACACTGAGCCAGCAAACCGCCAAGAACGTCTTTCTGTGGAGCGGGCGAAGCTGGACCCGCAAAGGGCTTGAAGCCTGGTTTACCCTGCTGATCGAAACCTTCTGGAGCAAGCAGCGCATTCTGGAGGTGTACCTTAACGTGGCGGAGTGGGATACCGGTGTCTTTGGACTCGAAGCCGCCTCCCGGCACTATTTCGGCGTATCCGCCAGTGCGCTCTCTGACCGGCAGGCAAGCCTGCTGGCCGCAATTCTTCCAAGCCCGCGTACCCGCAGCGCCTCACGCCCTGACGCCCAGGTAGAGAGACGCAGCCAGTGGATTGCCCGGCAGATGCGCAACCTCGGAGGCGCAGGCTATCTGCAGCGCCTCTAGCATCCATCAGCAAGCGTTTTTTCAAGTGATGTGGCCTGAGTGAATGTATTTGCCGGGCGCGTTCATGAAAAAAATTTAAAAAATTCTGGTGATTTTCATTAGCACAGCGGATAGCGGCTATCTTGTTTTAAGTTATTGAATATAAATTGTTTATTTTATTCTTTATGATGGCGGTTGACTCGAGTCCATCAACGGATTTAGCCAAAATTACATTCTATTACCTAAAAAATTGAACCTGTCCTGATTCGCCGCGTCACACTTTGCACATTCACAACGCGTCAATGAGGTTTCTTTCTATGCAACGTATAACTGCTTTGTTCTCTGCTGCTCTGCTTGCAACTGGTCTGATGGCAACGACTGCCAACGCCCAACAGGCACAGGATCCGGCTCAGGATCCGATGGCCACCCAGCAAGCCGCGCCTACTCAGGATTTTTCTGACGAGCAGCTACAGCAGTTCGCCGATGCTTCTCAAGAAATCGCCGTGATCTCGCAAGAGTACACACAGCGTCTGCAGGAAGCAGGAGACGAATCTGCACAACAGGAAGTTCGTGCTGAAGCCAACGATCGCATGATCGAAGTGGTTGAAGATAGCGGTCTCGATGTCGATACCTTTAACGCGATCGGCCAGTCCATTCAGCAAGATCCGGAAATGATGCAGCGTGTTCAAGAGATGGCAAGCCAGTCGTAAGCAATGACTGAGCGTCAACGGTAGCTGAGACTGTCTTTCAGCCGTCCGTTGAACATCGCGAAAGCCCGGTACTTACGTGCCGGGCTTTTTATTGGGCGCAGGGTTTACGATATTGTTGAACCCATCCAAACTACTGATTTGTCTGCCGGGTTCGTCAAGGAGAGTGTATGGACGTTGAGCTACTCGAAATCCGCCAATTCATGGGCCAGTTTCCCCCCTTCGACGGGCTCTCGGACGAGCTGCTTGATGCGATTGCCGAACGAGTAGAGGTCAGCTATTTCAAGACCGGCAGCGATATCCTGGTGCTCAACGACACGCTGGATGAGCTGTGCTTCATCAGAAGTGGGGCCGTTGAGGTATACCGCCGCCAGGGCGAGCTTTACAACCGTCTGGGCGAGGGGGATATCTTTGGTCACTTCAGCCTGCTGCGCAATCACAAGGTACGCTTTCCTGCGCAGGCGATTGAAGACACGCTGATCTACTTCATTCCCAACGATGTCTTTCAGCGGTTGTGCGAAGAGGACGACGACTTCGCCGATTTTGTAGAGCTTGAGCGGCCAAGGCTTGAAACCGCCGCCGAGCAGCAGAAAAAGTCCAACGACATGATGGTCACGCGTATCCGCAAGCTCGTGACACGCTACCCGGTCATGGTCGAGGCCAGTACCACGCTTCAGCAGGTAGCCCAGCAGATCAGCGAAGCCCAGGCGTCGGCGGCCATCGTGATCAACCAGTGTTCGGGCAATCCGCGCTACAGCTTTCAGGATAGCGAAGGCCAGACCTGGCGCATGGAAGGGATCTTTACCGATAGCGATTTTCGTACCCGCGTGGTGGCTGAAGGGCTCTCACCGCAGGCCGCCATTGGCGATGTAGCCTCCTCGCACCTGATAACCATCCAGTCGGACGCGTCAGTATATGAAGCCATGCTGACCATGCTGCGCAATAACGTCCACCATCTGCCGGTCGTCTATCGCCAGCGCCCGGTGGGCGTGGTCCATCTTTCCGATATCATTCGCTATGAAACCCACAGTGGGCTTTATCTGGTCAGCAACATCTTTAACCAGTCAAGCGCTCAGGGCCTCGCCAAGCTGGCTCCAGACGTAAGGGCCGCGTTTGTGCGGATGGTGCAGGAAGGCGCCAACTCGCAGATGGTGGGCAGTGCGCTTTCGACCATCGGGCGAAGCTTTACTCGCCGTTTGCTGGAGCTCGCCGAAGCCGAGCTCGGCCCGCCGCCGGTGCCTTACTGCTTCATGGTGAACGGCTCGATGGCGCGTAACGAACAGAGCATCGTGACCGATCAGGACAACGCGCTGGTGCTATCCGATGATTTCGTGGCCGAGGAGCATGATGCGTACTTTTACGCGCTTGCCAAGTTTGTAAGCGATGGTCTGGATGCCTGCGGCTACACCTACTGCAAAGGCGATGTAATGGCCACCAACGAGCAGTGGCGCCAGCCGCTAAGCGTGTGGAAGCGCTATTTCCAGGACTGGATGGAAAACCCGACGCCCGAGCGCCTGCTGCACAGCTCCATCTTTTTCGATCTCGACAGCATCTACGGCGAAGATCACTTCGTTGAAACCCTGCAGGACCTGATTGCCCAGAAGGCACCCCAGTCACCGCTGTTTCTGGCCGCCATGGCACGCAATGCGCTCAACCGTACGCCACCGCTGGGGTTCTTTCGTACCTTCGTGATGGAGAAAGACGGCAAGCACAATAACTCCATTAACCTGAAACGCCGCGGAACAGCCCCCATGGCGGACCTGGTACGTATCCACGCGCTGGCATCCGGCTCCAAGGCCCAGAACACCTTTCAGCGCTTGAACGATATTAGCAATACGCAGCTGCTGGCGACCGGGGTCAGCGACAAGCTGAGCTACGCGTTCGAGTTTCTCTGCATGTCGCGGCTGCGCCACCAGATGATCGATATTCAGGAAGAGCGAGTGCCGGATAACAACATCGAGCCTGAAAATGTGGAAGATAGCGAACGGCACACGCTGAAAGATGCGTTTCAGGTACTCAGCAATGCCCAGAAGTTTCTGAAGTTCCGCTATCCCATGCCCTCCCAGCGGCCGAGGCAGTAATATGCTAGGCATTCGTCCACGTCAACGAGTCACCCAGGCCAACTGGGCAGAATACATGGCAACGCGGGAGCAGCAGGTAAAGGATCCGGCGATCAGGCAGTTTTTCGCCACGCCCCTGCCCGCCGAGGATACGCCGATTTCACAAGTGCCCATGATCGCACTGGATATGGAAACGACCGGCCTGGATGAGCACCATCATGCCATTGTCAGCATCGGCATCGTGCCGTTCACGCTTGACCGTATAAGGCTCGCCGAGCGTCGGCACTGGGTAGTCAAGCCTACCCGGCCACTGTCGGACACTTCGATTACCTTTCACCACATCACCCATTCAGAAGTGGCTGCTGCACCGGACCTGGATACCATTCTGGATGAGTTGCTGGGGCGCTTGGCCGGGCATCTGGTGGTGGTGCATTTTCGCAATATCGAGCGGCCTTTCCTGGATGCGGCAGTCAAGGCCCGGCGCGGGGAAGGCGTCATGTTTCCCATGATCGACACCATGTCGCTCGAGGCGCGGCTGCACCGCCAGACGCTATGGGCACGCTTTCGCCGCTGGCTGGGTCGGCCGCCGGTATCCATACGCTTGAATGCCAGCCGGGAACGCTATGGACTGCCTGCGTATCAGGGGCATCATGCACTGCTGGATGCCATGGCAACCGCCGAGCTTTTTCAAGCTCAGGTAGCCACTCATTATCGGCCGGATACGCCCTTGAAAGACCTGTGGTGCTAGCCTTTCGTTTTTTCTAGGTGAAGATACTCTGCAAACAAAACGGGCAGCCTTTTGGCTGCCCGTTTTGGCCGTGCGCGATAAACGTTATACCGCCTTGGGTTCGCTCATCAGTCCCTTGATGATCGCGTAGCACGCTACCAGCAGGATAATGGTGAACGGGAAGCCCGTTGATACAGCCATGGTCTGCAGTGCGGTAAGGCCGCCACCCAGCAGCAGGGCGATGGCAATGGCGCCTTCGATAATGGCCCAGAACACGCGCTGGGGTGTAGGAGCATCCACTTTGCCGCCCGCCGTAATGGAGTCGATTACCAGAGAACCCGAGTCGGAGGAGGTCACAAAGAACACGATGACCAGCACGATAGCGATGAAAGACGTGATTTGTGACAGCGGTAACTGCTCCAGCATGAGGAACAGCTGCAGGTCGACGCCCGCATCGCGCACGGCGCTGATACCCTGGCTCACGTATTGATCAATCGCCGTGCCGCCAAAGGTGGTCATCCACAGAACCGATACCACGGACGGTATGATAAGTACGGAAATCAGGAACTCACGAACCGTGCGGCCGCGTGATACACGGGCAATAAACATGCCGACGTACGGTGACCAGGAGATCCACCAGGCCCAGTAGAAGGCGGTCCAGCCTTGGCTGAAGTTAGCATCTTCGCGGCCAAACGGGTTGGAGAGCGCGGCAAAATTAGTCGCATAGCTCCACAGGTTTTCAAAGAAGCCCGTTGCAATGAACAGGGTCGGACCTACAGCAATCACGAAGAACAGCAGCAGCGCCGCCATGGCGATGTTGATCTTGGACAGCAGCTGCACGCCCTTGTCGACGCCCGCAATGATGGAGGCGATAGCCACCAGGGTGATGCCGACAATCAACAGGATCATCGTGATGTCGCCTTCCGGCGCGCCAAACAGGTAGGTCAGGCCCGCGGCCGCCTGGCTGGCACCTAGCCCCAATGACGTGGCCAAACCAAATAGCGACGCAAATACCGCCAGAATATCGATGACGTGGCCAGGCCATCCCCACACACGCTCGCCCAGAATAGGGTAGAACACCGAGCGCATGGAGAGCGGTAAGCCCTTGTTGAACGAGAACAGGGCCAGCGACAGGGCCACGATGGCGTAAATGGCCCAGGGGTGAAGGCCCCAGTGGTAAATGGTGGCTGCCATGGCAAGCGACGTCGCCGCGGCCGCATCACCCGCAGCACCGCCTAGTGGCGCCCAGGAATCTCCATCAAGCGAGGTCCCGAAGTGGGTGAGGGGCTCATTCACGCCAAAAAACATCAAGCCAATGCCCATGCCTGCGGCAAACAGCATCGAGAACCAACCCATATAGGTATAGTCAGGCTTGGCGTCGGCTCCCCCTAGGCGAATTTTACCCAGTGGGGAAAAAATCAGACCAATACATAAAATAACGAATATGTTGGCAGCAGCGATAAAGAACCAGGAGAGATTACCGGTCAAGAAGCTGAAGATGGCGTCATATATCGGTGCGATAGTGTCTTGCAGCGCCAGTGTCAACACTACAAATATCAACACAACAATGGCAGAGACGCTGAATACCTTGCCATGCAGGTCAAGGTCAAAGCCCATCTTGTTGGTCGTAATATTATCCTGACCGATCACATAATCGGTATCGATCAGGTTAGCTGCCCCCTCAGGGGCAGGAATGCCCTCTGAGCCCGGTTCATCCGGGGAATGATTCGGTTCTTGCTTATCCACGGGTGCCTCTCCGTTTTGATTTGAAAACACGCGCGTATGCGTCGTGCAGCTTTTGATTAACTATATATTAACAAACGTTGTATTGCCGGATTGTGCTGACTATTTTTTGTAAAATAATTGACCAGAAAAAGCGCCAGCCACAGTGCCACTGCGGCTGGCGCAACTGACCCGATTATTCAGCTATTCAGCCACTGCTCTACAACGTCCTGATTATCTTCCACCCACTGTTTGGCATTTTCATACGGGTCGCTGCCCTCTTCCTGATTCATCAGCATGACTTCCCCCATCTGCTCCGGGGTCCATTCAAACGCATCAAGAATGGCATAGGCTTCGGGCATGTCGTCTTCCAGGCCATCGCGTACCACGGTATGAATCTGCTCCGCGCCTCCGAACACGTCTTCAGGGTCTTCCAGATACTTCAGATCCCAACGGGCAAACATCCAGTGCGGTGTCCAGCTGGTAACAACGATATCTTCTTCGTTATTGATGGCGTTGCTGAGCGCAGCCACCATGGTCGCGTCACTACCGCTACGCAGACGAAGGCCGAGGTCATAGGTATCGACAACATCTTCCGCCAGGCCCATCAAGCCTGCGCCAGGATCTATACCGATGATCTCGCTATTGAATATATCTGCATTGTCGTTGAGCTCGTCGATTGAATCGACTTCTGTGTAGGCAGGAACGACAAGGCCAAGCTTGGTGCCATCCAGGTTAGGGCCCAGGTCCTCGATCTTGTCGCCGATGCGCTCCATGTAGTCGGCGTGGGTGGTGGGCAGCCAGGCCGCCACGATGGCATCAGCGTCGCCGGTCGAGAGCGCCTGAAACATGGCCGCTGCCGAAAGTGAGGTCAGTTCGACGTCATAGCCTGCCTGCTCGAGCACCGCGGCCATCACGTTGGTGGACGCCACCTCGGATGACCACTCCACATAGGCCAGGTTGATCGTTTGTTCCTGAGCCTGAACACCACCTGCCGCAAGGCCTGTGCTTGCGATCAGGATGGCCGAGGCCAGGCGAGTAGTGCGTTGGCTTAACAGTTGCGTTTTCATTCACTTGCTCCCTTTTGTAGTCAACGCTTTAACCAAAGTTAAGTAAGCGTTTTTAGCATGGTCGTGAAACGACAGTTCATCAAGTAACGTTGGTTCATCAAGCAAGGCGTTTTATCGGGACGATTTGCGCAGTGCCTGGGTCAAACGGTCCAGCAGCATGGCCAGAATTACCACGGCGATACCGGCTTCGAACCCATCGCCAGGACGCAGGCGCTGAATGGCACGCCATACTTCGCTGCCCAGGCCATCCGCGCCAATCATGGCGGCAATGACCACCATGGAGAGTGCCAGCATGATTGTCTGGTTGATACCCGCCATTACCGTAGGTAGCGAAAGCGGCAACTGCACCTTGAAAAGCTTCTGGCTGCGCGTGGCGCCATAGGCGTCGGCAGCTTCGATCAGCTCGACCGGCACCTGGCGGATACCCAGCGTTGTGAAGCGGATAGCGGGGGGCATGGAGAAGATGACCGTGGCAAAGATAGCCGATACCGAACCGATACCGAAAAATGGAATGGCGGGAATCAGATAGACAAATGCCGGCATGGTCTGCATGAAATCCAGCACCGGCATGATGACCCGATAGAGCCGCTCGGAAAGCGCCGCCGCAATGCCGAAGGGCAGGGCGATAGCCACGGCCACCAAGGTAGCAATCACTACCAGGGTCAGGGTCTCGATCATCGGATTCCAAAGGCCCAGGTTCCAGATCAAGGCCAGGCCCGCCACCGCGCCAATCGCCAGGCGGGGGCTGGCAAGCTTCCAGCAGACAAGCGCGATAATGGCCAACAGCGCCCATTCGGGTAGCCACATCAAGCCATCGTTCAAGCTATTGATACCGGTCTGGGTGAAGCGTGAAATAGCTCGCGTGACGACCGAGTACTCGCTTGTTAACCAGTCAAGGCCGGTTTCAATCCAACGGCCCAGAGGAAGACGGGGAATATCCATTACTGCTCTCCTGCTTTGGCCAACTCATCCAGTACCGCCCCTTTTACCACTACGCCCAGCAGGTGCTGCTGCTCATCCACGACGGCAATGGGGAGGCTCTTTTCGCTGAACATTGCAAACAGGTGCTGCAAGGGTTCATCGGGAGAGACTTTACGAAAATCCTGGGTCAGATAGCGTTTGATGCTGTCAGCGCCTTGCTGAATGGCAACAGTGGCAGCTTCCGCCTCAAGCAGGCCCAGCAGTGTGCGGTCGCGGTCGGTGACATAGATGGAATCGATGGCGTGGTCGCGCATGCGGTGCAGCGCGGTACGCGGGCCGTCGCTTTCCCGCGCCGTGGTGCGCAGAGGCCGCATGGCGCTGGCCGCCGTCAATACCCGTGAGCGATCCACACCTTCGATGAAGCGGCGTACGTAGTCATCGGCGGGCTGGGTGAGAATCTGCTCCGGCGTACCAATCTGGATCACCTCGCCATCCTTGAGCAGCACGATGCGATCGCCAATATTGAGCGCTTCGTCCAGGTCATGAGTAATAAAGACGGTAGTCTTCTGCATTCGGGTCTGCAGCTGCAAAAGTTCCTGCTGCATGTCTTTACGGATCAGCGGGTCGAGCGCTGAAAACGCTTCGTCCATCAGCAGTACGCTGGCGTCGTTGGCCAGTGCTCGGGCCAGGCCGACACGCTGCTGCATGCCGCCAGAAAGCTGATTGGGGTAGGCGTTCTCCCAGCCCTCAAGGCCTACCTGCTGAAGTGCCGTGTGGGCGATTTTCTGGCGCTCTTGCTTATCGATGCCACGAATTTCCAGGCCGAACTCGGCGTTCTGCTGAACGGTACGATGCGGGAACAGGGCAAAATTCTGGAACACCATCGAGAAGTGCCGGCGGCGACAGGCCAGCAGCGCCTTGTCACTCAAGGTGGGGATATTTTCACCCTCGATGATGATTTCGCCTTCGGTGGTATCGATCAAACGGTTGAGGCAGCGGATCAGGGTGGACTTGCCGGAGCCGGAAAGCCCCATGATCACCAGCAGCTCGCCTTGATAGACATCGAATGAAATATTCGAAAGGCCCAGTGTCTGGCCGGTTTTCTCGAGAATTTCAGGCCGCTTGAGCCCCTGATCGCGAAGTGCCAAGGCTTTTTGGGGCTGTTTACCAAATACTTTACTTACACCACGTACTTTTATTTTGACCGGGCGCTGTTCATCCATCGGCAATGCCTTTTATCGGTATGAGGCACTTTGTGTCGCTACTCTTCTGACCGACTGCTATAGCCTTCAAAGCAGCCACACAAAGAAATCATAAGAAAAATAAAGAATTTATGCGGTTAATTATTAAAAATTATTATACATAAGTGTGCCGATTGTGCCACATCGCTCCTTTCAACGCTGCCAACATTTGCCACATGTGTCATTTTGCACCCGGTTTCCAGGGCTTTTTAAAATGTGTTATTTATCCATAAGGTTTTGAATTAATTGTATTTATTTTTATGTTGGCGCATGTTGGTTCAAAGTGTGCAGTATCAGGCTAGTGATTCAAGATGTTTGCACAGTATCAATGGAGATTACTTTTATGGATAAGCATGTAACTGCCAGCTCGAAACGGCCACGTTTACTTTCTCTGTGCATGGTAGCAGCTGCCGCGAGCGTGCTCATGCTTGCAGGCTGTGGCGACAATGGCGATGACGACATGCCGCCTGCGCAGCAACCTGAATCCATGGATCAAGCCCCAGAACAGGAAGGCTCCATGATGCAAGAGCCGACTGAAACATCCCCCATTGAGCAGTCTTCAGATAGCGCCTCCAGTGACACCGCTGTTCCGCAGGAGTCCATGCAGCCTGAAGATGAAGCACGTACGAATACGGTCGACGATGAGCCGGGCTTTGGCGAAGGCACAGACCCGATGCCGGGCGCCAATGAAGCAGACGATGACGAGTTGACCAGCGGCCAGTAACCGCGTACCGCTCCCTACGATGATAAGCCGCTTCAGCTGTTCGTTCCCTGCGGCTGCTCCACACGGTTTATCATCCTTCCCCCCGCGCCCGCGGGGGTTTTTTTATGGGCCTATTGTCGGCGTAACGGGGAAATCCCTTGCAACGCCTAGGTAGTTGACTATGTTGATAGCTGGTAGTAAGTGAACGCCCTTGTACCAAGCCCTATGAAATGCAAAGGAGAGCGACATAGTGATGCTAAATAAATATCGTATGAAGGCGCTGTTTCTAGCCATGATCTGTGCGTTTAGCGTCATGGCGCTGGGTGGCTGTGGTGATGAGGACGCGCCTAACGAAAACGCTCAGCCTGAACCCCAAGAGCCACTGAATTCGGGGCCGATGGCCAACGATGACGCCAACGGCGTGCCGCCCACCGACGATGGCACCTGATCCTGTATAATTGATCTAATAAAAAAGGCCAGGTCAGCGCTTGCTGATTGGCCTTTTTCTTATGGTGGATTTAATTACTCTTCACTGTCTTCAAGCCGGCGGTACAGCGTGCGTCGTGCTATTCCCAACAGTTCTGCGGTACGCCGCTTATTGCCTCCCGTTGCTTCCAGCACCTTGCGAATATAGCGCTTCTCTACCTCTTCAAGGCTTGGCCAGCGCGTGGGCGTTGGAGCCGGAAGCTGGGAGCCCGGTAGGATTTCGCCAGTCAGTGTAGGCGTGATTTCTACTCCTGCATCCTGATGCGACTGTTCGCGTAGCCGCTCGGGAAGGTCCTGATGCTGTAAAACACCCTCTTCGCTCAACGTGACCGCGCGCATGATGGCGTTTTCCAGCTCGCGAACGTTACCGGGGTAGGAGTAGTGCAGCAGGCTATTGAGCGCGTCCGGCTCGATCTGCTCGATCTGCTTGTCCTGAGCTTCGGCGTGTTTATCAATGAGCGCGAAAATCAGGTGCTCGATATCGCTGCCCCGTTCACGCAGCGGGGGGATGCGTAGCGAAAAGGTTTCCAGGCGATAAAAAAGGTCGCTCCTGAAGCTCTCCTGCTCGATCTCCTTATCCAGATTACGGTGTGTGGCGGCGATGATACGTACATCGACAGGCTCTTCGCGCTCGCCGCCTACCGGGCGGATGGTCTTTTCCTGAAGCGCGCGGAGCAGCTTGGCCTGAAGATTGATCGGCATTTCGCCAATCTCATCCAGAAACAGGCTGCCGCCCTGGGCGGTTTGAAAAAGCCCCTTGCGCGCTTCATTGGCACCGGTGAAAGCGCCTTTCACATGACCAAAAAACTCGCTCTCCATCAAGTCTGCCGGAATACTGGCGCAGTTGACGGGAATAAAGGGAGCCTCATGGCGCGGACTTTCCTGGTGAATGGCACGCGCCAAAAGCTCCTTGCCGGTACCGCTCTCGCCTAGAATCAGAATGGGTGCATTGCTTTTGGCCAAGCGCGAGGCATCGTGAAAAAGCGACTGCATGGCATCGCTTTTCCCCACGATACCGTGAAAATGGCTAAGCTCCGTATCGTGCGAAAGCGACAGACGCTGGCGTTCCAGAACGCGGAACACGGCCTCACGGATGGCGTCCAGATCAAGCGGTTTGGTCAAGAAGTCGTCAGCACCCAGCTTCAGCGCTTCTACTGCCTGGTCGATGGTGCCAAACGCCGTAATGACGATAATCCCCACCTCGCTGCCGCTCTGGCGCAGCTGTTGCAACAGCTGGATGCCGGTCATCCCCGGCAGGCGTACATCGGTAATCACCATGGCAACGGGCGTATGACTTAATAGGGCAATGGCCTCTTCGGCACTGGGGACGCCTAACGTTTGATAGCCCGCATCTTGCAGCTCTTCTTCTAACAGCTCGCGTATCGCCGGGTCGTCTTCCACTACCAGTAAAGGTAAGAGGTTTTCCTGATGGGTCACAAATGTTGTCCTCAAGCGGATGCGGTTTCACTAAGGGGGAGCGTAATTTCAAACCCAGCGCCGCCAAGTGCGCTGTTGAATACGCCAATCGTACCGCCGTGGTCATTGATAATTCGATGCACCATGGAAAGCCCCAGGCCACTGCCTTGACCCACCGGTTTCGTCGTGAAGAACGGGTCGAACACGTGCTGGTGGTTGGCAACTGGAATACCTGGGCCGTTGTCTTCTACCCAAAGCGTTAATTCGTGCTGGTTCTTGCGCGCTCTTACGCGAACGTGGCTGACATCGGGTGCCTGTGCTGCGTTACGCAGCAAGTTGGTCAGTACCTGAACGATCTGCTGCCCATTGGCCAGTAAATGGGGGGTGGGGGAGGGAAGATCAACATCCAGCCGGATATTTCGTGGCTCAAGCTCCTCTTCCACCAGGTCGCTGGCGCTTTTTACCAACTGATCCAACGCCAGTTCGCCCTTTTCGACATTGTGCTGGCGGCCTAATTCCATCAGTTGGCGCACGATTTCGACAATGCGTTCGACCTCACCGCGAATGCGGCCAAGCCTGGCCCGCTCGTCATCACCGATGACATCGCGGCGTGCAAGGCGCTGAGCCTGACCATTGATGACCGTCAGCGGTGCGCCGATTTCATGGGCAACCCCGGCGGCCAGAACGCCCAGCTCGGCCAGCTTCTTGGATTTACGCAGGCGTTTTTCCAGCTCGATTTCCCGGTTCTGGCGTACCTCGATATCGCGATCCTTCTCCGCCATGGCGTCCAGCATGCCGTTCAGGCCCGAGGCAAGGCGGCGGTATTCTGCAGGCCCCTCAACGGTGGCACGCTGGCTGCGGTCGCCATCCTCGACCAGCAGCATCACGTGCAGCAACCGGTTGAGCGGCCGCTCGATATAGCGCCTGAACCCCCACCAGATGCTGAACACGATGCCTGCAGCGCCAATCACGAAAACGAGTACCGCCACTATGCTGATAAAGCCGGTGTAGTTCTCGATCCCGGTATTGAGCCGGTTGACCTGAAGCACGCCGTGAACGGTGCCATCCTGAGTGCGCAGCGGCGTCAGCGCCGAGTAGTAGGTCCAGCCTTCCTGCTGGCGGTAATTGCTGTAGAGGTCGTTGCGCTCGATGACCTGGCGGATCTCTTCGGCGGTAAAGAGATCCTTGCCAAGGCCCAGCCCGTAGACTTCGCGGCCCTGCAGATCAAACACATAAGCGCCATAAATACGGTGAAATGAAAAGGCCGACTGAAGCGCTTCTTCAAGCGGGGCAGGGCTTTCCCGGGCAACGGCGTAGCTTAACGATGTACTCAGCGCCCGAGTGATGATCTCGACTTCGGTCTGCAGTTTGGAGCGGACGTTGTCCTCGAGCGACTTGATGGCCACCAGGCTGAACACCACCAGCACGACGAACAGCGGCACGATGACAGTAAGAATGATTAAGTTACGAAGTCGCATGCTGCATCCATGGTGGTGTTGAGCATTTCATCACTGAAAAAGCCGTTATTTAGTCATGTATCAGGGTTGGTCTGCGGGACGCAGGCGGTAAAGGCTGCCCTGACTTTCATCAGTAAGCAAGTAAATGGCCCCGTCCGGGCCTTGGCGGACATCGCGGATACGGCCTATTTCCCCCTCCAGCAAGCGCTCGGTATCGATAACCTGGTCGCCATCGAGCGCCACGCGCAGAAGCTGTTCGCTGCTCAGCCCGCCCGCCAGCAGGTTACCTTCCCAGGCGCTGAAAAGCTCGCCGCTGACTTCGGCAAGACCCGAAGGCGCAAAGCGAATTTCAAAGTCGTAATGCGGGTCGATCATGCCGGGCAGTGAATCGGCACCTAGTGGCTCGTTGGTCGCGTAATCATTACCCAGCGTTACCTCCGGCCAGCCGTAGTTATTGCCCGCCTCGAGCAGGTTCAGCTCATCGCCGGTCAGGGGCCCGTGTTCCGAGGCCCAGGCGTCGCCGTTGCGGCGTACCACCATTCCCTGAATATTGCGATTGCCCAGGGTGTAGATCTCATCAAGGGTATCGGGATCATCCACAAAGGGGTTGTCTTCCGGCACGCCGCCGGTGTCGGTCAGCCGCACAGTAGAGCCTGCATGATCATCGCGGGCCTGGGCGCGGGTAGGGTCCGATCCGCGGTCGCCGATGCTCATCAGCAGGGTGCCATCGCCAAGCCAGGCAAGGCGCGAGCCATAATGACGCCCAGGTCCTGAGGCACGGTCCTGCTCGAACAGATTCTCCACTTCACCCAGCGTGTCGCCTTCCCATTTCACCCGGGAAAGCGCGCTGCGACTGCCGTCGGCATCCGGCTTGCTCCAAGTGAAGTAAATCCAGTCATGTTCGCCGCTGCCGTCTCCAAAACCGGGATGCAGTACCACGTCCAGAAGGCCGCCCTGGCCGTGATGATTGACCTGGGGCAAGCCTTCCAGAACCCTTGACTGGCCATTGTCTTCGACCAGATTCAACTGCCCGTTGCGTTCGCTGACCAGATAGCGGCCATCGGGCAGGAAGGCCACCGCCCAGGGGTGCTCGAAGCCCTCTGCAACACGTTCGAGGCTGATCGGCAGATGCTCGGTTTCAATCACCTCGCCCTGAGCACTGGCCATGCCCGCTGTCAGGCACAGTGCGGCGAATCCAGGCGCTAGCCAGCGGGAAGTCGTGTTTTTCTTGTTTGCATCTTGCATAAAGAGCCCTTTAGGTGAGGTAGCCGCACGTTGAGTGCCGAACTCATCAGTCTAGCAGTGACTCTTTGCCTCATGGCAGGTTCACTTTTAACGCTACATGAGCAGCGCCAGAAGCGCCGGCAGATATACAAGCGCCAGCAGCGTCGAGCAGAACACAAGGCTTGCCACATACGCGGGTTCGCGCTGGGCACGCTGGGCAAACAGATAGTTGAACACCGCTACCGGCATGCACATCTGCACGACCAGAATGCTTTGCGCCAGTGGAGAAAGCCCGACCCAGCCAGCAATCAGCCAGGCGGCCGTGGCGGCAAGCGGAATACGTACCAGGCTGAACCCAAGCCCTGAACGCAGGCTTTTTACCTGAATGCTGGCAAGCGAGACGCCGAGCGTTATCAGCATCAAGGGAACCGTGAAGCCGGACATCAGGTGCACAGTATTGGCAAGCCACGCCGGCAGTGAGGTGTCGGTCAAGAGCAGCGCCATGGCGATCACGATGGCGTAAACCGTGGGCGTCCTGGCCAGGGTCTTCAGCGGATTATCCTTGCTGCTGAGCGCGGCCCCGAGCGTGAACTGGAAAAGCGAGACGGTCACCATGACCGTAATACCGTAGGCAAACCCCGCGCTGCCAAAGGCATAGAGCACCACCGGCAAGCCCATATTACCGGTGTTGGGGTACATCATGGGCGCCAGCAGTACGCGCCAGTCTCGGCGCAACAGCCGCGCAGTCAGAAAGGTACAAGCCCCCATGGTCAGAATGACCAGTGCGGCGGCCAGCATGGTCTGGCCAAAAGTGGCGGCGTCGATGTCGGCACCCGCAAGCGAGGCCAGCACCAGCGAGGGCGTACCAATATTGAAAACCAGACGGGTCACGAAATCGACCGGGAAAGGGTGGCCCAGGCGCACCCAGAAAAACCCCAACCCCGCCCCGGCAAGCACGGGCGCCATGACGGCAAACAGTTCAGCAAGCATGCATAGTCCTTAACAGACGCCTTTAACAGACGTCCTTGGCAGAAAGGCCGGGCTATTGTCGTTAATCGGCTAGCTAACTGGCAAGCGGTTGACCCAAATAGCGGTTTGCCCCGTGTTGCCACTGCGCTGGCGTACTGGCGCGCAGGAAATCCAGCAGAGCATGAACGCGGCGCGGCTGATGGCCGTAAGCATAAAGTAGCGTAATGGGAAGCGGCGGCGGCGCCCACTCGGGCAGGCAGGCCATCAGCTCACCGGGGTGGTGCTGTTCACGCTGCTGAACCAGCCAGTGCGGCAGCACGCCAATTCCCTGGCCACGAGCAATGGCGTCCATGTGCAGCAGCGCCAGATCAACCCGCAAGCGCGAGCGCGGAGGATGAAAAGCGTAGGATTCACCTTGGTGGTGGCGCAGTGAAAGCCCTTCCTGGGTAGTGCCCAGCAAATCCACCCAGGCGTGATGGCAAAGCTCGCGGGGATGAACCGGCAGTGGCGCTGCCTCCTGATACCGCGGGCTGGTGTAAAGGCCGCGCGAAAGCTCGCCGACCACCTCTTGATTAAGCCCGCAATCGCCCAGCTCGCCAATCCAGACGTGCACGCAGTGGCTATCCGGCGAGGTGGGTAGGGCATCCAACGTCTGCAGGGTCAGCTCGATATAGGGGTAAAGGTCGACGAATTCGTTGATCAGCGCGCTCGCCCAGCCGCGAGTCAGCGAGGTATGGACCTTGAGCGTCAACGGCCCGCAGATATCCTCCTTCAGCTCGGCCAGCGCCTCCTGGCTGTTGGCGGCCAGCGCCAGAAGCTCCTTGCAGTAGGTATGAAACAGGAGCCCTGCCTCGGTAGGAATCAGGCGATTGGCCTGGCGGCGCAGCAGGGGCTGGTTGAGGCGATTTTCCAGCTGGCTGATACGCCGGCTGAGCGTCGACTTGGCAAGCCCCATCGCCTGCGCGCTGCGCGTAAGACTCCCGGTCGCCATCACATTGGCAAAAGCATTGAGTTCGTCAAAGTCGTACATAAGAAACCGCCGAGCAGGTAATCACCTCATTATGCCAGCCAATATTACAAATGAAAATAATTGGCATTTAGGTTGCGGGTTGGTGAACGGCTTGTCCCACCCGTTATGGGGTCCAAACCGTTAAGATATCAACGCTAATAGTTCTCATTTATCTTACGATGTTTTCGACAAGGGACGCGCCATGTCTGGCTCATTCAAACGAACGCTACTAGCCACTACCGTTACCTCATTAGCAGCAGGCTCTGCCTTGGCACAGCAATCCGAAGCATTGAACAATATGGTCGTGACTGCATCGGGATTCGAGCAGCAGGCCAAGGATGCGCCTGCCTCCATTAGCGTGCTTTCCCGCGAGCAGCTAGAGCGTGGGCATTATCAAGATGTGACGGATGCGCTGCGGGATGTTCCCGGGGTCACGATTACCGGAGGCGGGGCAGGGGATAACGGACACGACATTTCCATTCGCGGTATGCCTGCCCAATACACGCTGATTCTTATAGATGGCCGCCCGCAGAGTTCGCGTGAATCGCGCCCTAACGGCAGCGCAGGGTTTGAACAGGACTGGTTGCCGCCACTGCAGGCCATTGAGCGTATCGAAGTGGTGCGCGGGCCCATGTCAACCCTCTACGGCTCAGATGCCATCGGCGGGGTGATCAATGTGATAACTCGAAAGGTGGCCCAGCAGTGGCACGGCAATCTTCAGCTCGATACGGTGCTGCAGGAAAGCAGCGATGCCGGTGATAGCCGACAGGCCAATTTCTACCTGAGCGGCCCGTTAGTAAGCGATACGCTTGGTCTTCAACTGTACGGCCGGGCTTCACAGCGTGATGAAGACGATATTCTCAATGGTCATGAAGACAAGCAGTTGCAAAGCTTGACGGCACGCCTAAGCCTAGCGGCGGCGGATAATCACGACGTTACCTTTGAAGCGGGTATTACCGAGCAGGAGCGCCAGTCATTGATGGGCCGTTCGGCACCCGCTGAAGGCTGCCGGGGCGGTTGTGAAGATAGATTTGACGAGTTTACCAACCGGCACGTCGCCCTGACCCACAGCGGGCGCTTCGATATCGGCACCACGGAAACTTTTGTACAGCGCGAAAGCAGTGAAAACCGCTCGCGGGATATCGAGATCACCAATACCACGGCCAAGACCAGCCTGGTGATGCCGCTTGGTATGCACATGCTGACCTTGGGCGGCAGTTATGAAAGACAGGCGCTTGAGGATAATACCACCAATCAGATTTCAGACCGTGTAACCCTTGACCAGAACCAGTGGGCGCTGTTTGTCGAAGATGAGTGGATGTTGACCGATAGCTGGTCATTGACCGGTGGCATTCGTCTGGATGAGTCGGACAAGTACAGCAGCCACCTGAGCCCCCGACTTTACAGCGTGTGGAACATGACACCGAACTGGACATTGAAAGGCGGTATATCAACCGGGTATCGCTCACCCAATATCCGTGAAACCGCGCCTGACTGGGGCCAGGTTAGCCGTGGGGGCAACGTGTACGGCAACCCCGACCTAAAGCCTGAAACCTCACTCAACAAGGAATTGGCCCTCTACTACGCAAATGAAGATGGCCTCAGCGCAAGCCTGACGGTCTTTCACAATGACTTCGATGACAAAATCACCCGAATCGCTTGCCCGGTCGCGATTTGTGATGCGGGGCCCAACGACTTTGGCAGCGACCCGACGTACCGCGTTAACGTCGATGAAGCCGTTACCCGTGGCGTCGAGGTCAGTCTATCCGCGCCGCTCAATGGGTCACTTGACCTGACCGGCAGCTATACCTTCACAGATTCTGAGCAGAAAAGCGGCGAGTATGCAGGCAGCCCGTTGACGCAATTACCGCGCCACCAGGTGTCGGCATCGCTTGATTGGCAGGTCTCTAGCCGATTAAGCCAGTGGACCAAGCTGACCTACCGAGGCGAGGAGAGCCAACCGGTCAGCGGGCCATCCTCAAATTCCACCATCGCGCCTTCCTATACGTTCGTGGATACCGGCATTGGCTATCAGCTGAATGACAACACCCAGCTCAAGGCCGGTATCTATAACGTGCTGGATGAAGAGATTACCTACGATGAGTACGGCTATGTCGAAGATGGTCGCCGCGTGTGGCTAGGCTTGAGCGTGGATTTCTGATTCGCGCGCTGTCTGGGATTTTTGGTCCGAGATACCCTCTCTTGCGTCATACCTCTTCATGTAACGGCTACCTTCTGGGTGGCCGTTTTTTATTGTCAAATCATGGACACAAAAAAGCCCTGGTAAATACCAGGGCCAACAAGGTGCGTTGAAACAGCAGCGAGCAAGGAGCGTCTAGAAATCGTAGGTGGCGGATACCCAGAAGCTGCGGCCATCCAGCGCGACGCCGTCTGTCGAGCGGCCGGTCTGCGTGTAGCGGAAGGCGGCGTAGGTATCGCCATTGTGCTCAAAGGTATCGTAGGTGGTGAAATCCTTGTCCAGCAGGTTGTTGATAGCGCCGGTCAGGCGGATATCGTTAGCGAAGCGGTAGGTGCTGCGCAGGTTGAACAGTTCATAACCATCGAGCTTGTTGCCCAACTGCTCGTACAGGGCAAGGTTTTCGCCGGCGGTGGGAAGGCCGCCGGAGAAGCGCTCGCGGGAAGAGTAGTACTCGCCCTCGAGGGTCGTGCTCCAGCGGTCGTTGATCGCCCAGCTAAGGTCGGCGGTCAGCTTGTGCTTGGGTACGTTGGTCAGTATCTGGCCTTCGTTCTCACCCGAGGTGATTTCGGTGTCGGTATAGGTATAGCCGCCGTTGATCGTCCAGGCGGGGGCGAACTGGTAGCTGCTGGTCAATTCGACGCCGCGGGTTTCGGCGCGGTCGATGTTGACGGCCTGGCTGAAGCTTTCCTGCTGGGTGAAGCTGCCCACGCTCAGGCAATTGGCCGTATTGGCGTAAGGACGGTTGCCGTTATTGTCCACAAACTGGCAGTTGAGCAGGTCGTCACCATCGGCGATCCGGTCGCGGAACTGGGTATAGAAAACGGTCGCCCCGGCAGAGAAGCCTTCAAGATTGTCGTAGATGGCGCCAATTTCGTAGTTGGTGCTTTTTTCCGGCTCGAGGTCTGGCGAGCCGAGCGTCACCGACTGCCCCTGGTTGCCGAAACCGACGACGCCATCGTGCAGCTGGTTCAGCGTCGGCGTCTTGTACCCCTGGCTGATACCGCCTTTGAGTGTCCACTCGTCGGTGGTGTTCCAGACAAGGTAGCCGCGCGGGCTGAAGTGGCCGCCAAACGCGTTGTGCCTTTCATAGCGCCCGCCCAGCGTCAGCGCCAGGTCATCGCGCAGCAGCCATTCGTCTTCGGCAAACAGCGCCCAGCTTGACTGGGAGAACGTCTCGTTGCCCGCCGTGCCGTCCTTGAGTTCGGCATCGATGTACTGCCCGCCCAGGGTGACCATGTGATCATCCAGCGGTGCGGTAAACTTGCTGTCGACCACGATGTCACGGTTTTCCAGCAGACGCGGTTCGCCGCCCTGGGCGATATAGCCATAGTCCGGCGCGTTGCCTGCGGGCAGCGTGCGGCCAAGCGATTCGGTGAAGTTGCGGGTAACGCTGCTTTCCAGAGTGCCAGCGGCATAGCGTCCGGTGTGGCCAATGGCAATCTGGTCGCGGTTGAAGCGCAGCTCATCTTCATAGCCGAAGGCAGCACCCGGCTGCGGCGTTGCGCAGTCGTTGCGTCTCAGGCCATCCAGGCTGCCCAGGCGGCAATCGTCGTTGTCATAAACCTGGCGAGAGCGCTCGGCGTCTACCCACAGCTCGTTGGTATCATCCGGCGTCAAGTTCAAGCGCCCGCCGATGGAGTAGATGCGCGCCTCGGAGGAGCGCGGGTCGCGGCCTACGCTGTTCTCTATGATGCGCTCGGAGTCGCCGCGATCAAACAGGCGGCCGCGCAGCTGCAGGCCTAGCGTGTCTTCAACCAGGGGGCCGGCAGCATACAGGTTGATCGCCGAACTGTTGCCCTCGTCGCGATTCTGCTTGAAGGTGTTCTCGACCGTTACCGAGCCTGCCCAGTCTGCTCCCACGCGGCGGGTAATGATGTTGATCACTCCGCCCATGGCGTCTGACCCATAAAGCGTGGACATCGGGCCACGAATCACCTCGATACGCTCGATGGCCGAAAGGGGCGGCATGAAGCTTGTGGAGGTTTCGCCAAATCCGTTAGGCGTGACATCGCCGGAGGTGTTCTGGCGGCGACCATCGATCAGAATCAGGGTATAGGCGCTTGGCATACCGCGAATGGAGATGTTGTAGCCACCTGTCTTGCCGGTACCGGCGCGGACATCAACCCCCGGCACGTCAGCAATGGCATCGGCGATGCTGGAGAACTGGCGCTGCTCGAGCTCTTCGCGGGTAACGACCGAAATGCTGGCCGGAGCGTTGTTCAGCGCCTGCTCGTAACCCGCCGCGGTCACCACCATGTTATCCAGCGCGGTATTTTCCTGAGCCTGCACGGACGTTGAAGCGACAGCGGCAAGCGCCACGGCACTGGCCAGCGTGTTACGAGAAAAGCGGTACATTGCAAACCCCTTGGTAATGATAGTTTTTTTCTAATGATATTGATTATCATGAACAAGCGGGATTCTATTTCGAAAAGTTCCGGATATCGATATTTTTCAACGGGAACGGTACGTTGCTTTACATGCAACGTTGAAGCCGCAAGCAAGTTCTCGAAGGGTTGCGTAAATTCGAACACTCAATTCGAATAAATGATGATGCAACTGATTTTGAGAATCGTTACTATTCACCCATTGGCGACTTGATGGCAAGCATGCTTAGCCTGTGAAATTGCATTTACGTGCATTACATCAACGCCCGCTTCATACCTTCAAGCGATCATCTGGATAGGGAATCACCATGCTGCGTACGGTACTACGTCACGGTTTAACAGGTGTGCTACTCGGTAGCCTTATCGGCAACGCCCAGGCGCGTGAGCTCGATACCGCGTTCGGCAACGTTGAAGTGCCTGACTCGCCAGAGCGTATCGTGACACTGTATGAAGGGGCGCTGGATGCATCGGTTGCCGCCGGGGTTACGCCGATTGGCGCCATCGCGACACGCGGCGGCAACGAAGTGGCCGCGTATATCGGTGAGCATATCGATACCGGCCTGCTTGAAATGGTGGGCGTTGCCCGTGAAACCAATATCGAAGCGGTGCTGCGTCTGGAGCCCGACCTGATCCTGGCCGCCCCGCAGCTTCCCGAAGAGCAGTATCGGCTGCTTTCCCGTATAGCGCCCACCGTCGTGCCCGCGTCCGATGGCTTTTCGCGCGATGGCTGGAAAGCCGAGTCGCGCCTTTATGGCCAGGCGCTGGGTAAGGAAGCCGATATTGAAACAGTGCTCGAGAACGTCGAGCAGCGCGCCGCCGCGCTCAACGAGCGCCTGAGTGACGCCGGTATCGGCGGTACCGCCTATCTGGCCCGCTGGATGCCCGCCGGCCCCATGGTCATGTCATCCGAACTGTTCGCTACCGGCGTGCTCGCCTCGACGGGCCTTGAGGTCGACGATGAAGGGCTGGTCAAGGAAGGCAGCGCGCATAGCGATGTCCTGAGCCTTGAAAACCTCTCCATGATTGACGGCGACTGGCTGTTTCTTGCCACGCTCAACGAAGAAGGCCAGCAGGCGCTGGACGCTGCCGAGCAGAGCAGCGCCTTCACCCGCCTGAACGTGGTGAAAGAGGGCCACGTGGTACCGGTGAACGGTCAGGTCTGGAGCAGTGCATCTGGCCCGCTGGCGGCCGAGGTCATTCTGAACGATATCGAAGAAGCCCTTTTACCCTGAGCTGCTTGCACTAGTAATGATGAACAACAAGGTCTGCTCGTGAGGGAGTGTCCATGAAAGTGCTCGCACGAGCCAAGCGTCTTGATCAGCGCACGCTGCTGTTATGCCTACTCACCGCCCTTGTGGCGGTGAGTGTCGTTAGCCTGCTGGTCGGCGCGGGCAGCGTTTCGCCTCTTCGAGCGTTCTCCATGCTGCTGGGCAGTGAAGACAGCGACGCGCATTTTGTGGTTTGGGAGCTGCGTGCACCCCGCACGCTGATTGGCATAGCCGTAGGCATGGCGCTCGGCGTTTCCGGCGCACTGCTGCAAGCCGTGGCGCGCAACCCGCTTGCCGAGCCCGGCCTGTTGGGCGTCAGTGCAGGGGCCGCCTTTGCCGTGGCGCTGGCGCTGGTGCTGGGGGCAAGCGCCGCCTCTCTGCGTATTTCCGTGGCCCAGGTGGGGGCGCTGGCGGGCTGTTTGTGCGTGCTGGGCGTGGCCCGCTGGCGTGGGGTGGGCAACGACCCTATACGCCTGGTGCTCGCCGGTGCCGCCTTTTCGGCGCTGCTGGGCGCGTTGACGTCATTGATGCTGCTGTTCGATCAGCGCTCCGCCGATGAAGTGCGCTTCTGGGTGATCGGCAGCCTGGCTGGGCGCCGCCTGGATGATCTATGGGCGGTGTTGCCTTCCATGGCATTTTGCACCGCGCTGATTGCTCTGATTGCCCGGCCGCTTTCGGCGCTGGCACTCGGCGAGCGCATGGCCTCGGGGCTTGGTCATCATCCTCAACTTATCCGTGCCCTGGTGGTACTTTGCGTTGCCCTGCTGGTAGGGGCGGCTACCGCCATTGCCGGCCCTATCATTTTTGTCGGGCTGGTGGTGCCTTTCATCGCCCGCGCCTTTGCCGGGCCGGACATTCGGCGTACGCTGTGGTTCTGCCTGCCGATTGGCCCCTTGATCATTCTGGCCGCCGATATCATTTCGCGGGTGGTGGTCGCGCCTTCCGAGCTGCCGCTTGGCGTGCTTACTGCCCTGTGCGGGGCGCCTGTACTGATCGCCGCCGTACGTGCCCGCCGGTTACCCATGCTATGAGCCTGTCTATGACCCCTCGCTGGTTAAAACCTGAATTCAGAAAACAGGGCGCGGCCGCACTGCTTTCCAGCGCGCCTTTGACAAGTACCGCGGAGGACGCGCCGGTAACGCCGCCCAGTGGCTATTGGTGGTGGGGCGGGCGTGGCGCCAGCGTTCTGATCGAGCAGCGCGCCGTGTGGGTCAACCTGGGGCTTTTGCTGGCGCTGGTACTCGCAAGTATCGCTTATCTGTGCCTGGGCAGCCTGGCCCTCGACCCGCGCGAGGTGATTGGGGCACTGGCCGGGCAGGGCAGCATGATGACCACCTTCATGGTTCAGGAGCTGCGCCTGCCGCGCCTGGTGGCCGCCTGCCTGACCGGCGGCGCCTTCGCCCTGGCGGGTATTCTGATGCAGACCCTGGCGCGCAACCGCCTGGCCACACCGGGTATTATCGGCATCGATAACGGCGCCACCGCGTTTGCGGTGGCTTCTGTAGTGGGGCTTAGCGTGTCGCTCGCGCCTTCCGCCATGGCGCTGACGGGTGCGGTGACCGCCGCCGTGCTGACCTTCGGACTGGCCGCGGGCAGCGGCACCCAGGGGTATCGCTTTATCGTGGCGGGTATTGGCGTGGGCGCCGTGTTCGGCGCCATCACCCAACTGCTGCTGGCGCGAGTGGCCATCGACACCGCCAACGCCGCCTACCCCTGGACGGTCGGGTCGCTCAACGCCCGTGCCGGTGGCTCGGTGCAACTGCTGGCCGTTGGGCTTGCGCTCGGATTAATAGCCGCACTGGCGCTGGCCCGCTCGCTGACCATTCTGCGATTTTCCGAAGCCACGGCCAACGGCCTGGGGGTAAACGCCAAGGCCCGGCGGATGCAGATTCTCCTGCTCTCGGTCGTGCTGACGGCGCTCGCGGTGGCCGTTGCCGGGCCGGTGGGCATGGTTGGGCTTATCGGCCCGGAAATCGCCCGGGCGCTTTCCACGCCGCGCCATGTGCCGGTGGTGGCCGCCACGCTTTCAGGGGCACTGGTGATGGTACTGGCGGACCTTGCCGGGCGCACGCTGCTGGCGCCCATCGAGCTTCCGGTAGGTATCGTGACCGCCATTATCGGCGGCCCCTGGCTTTTATGGATTTTGATGCGGCCGCAACGGAGCCACGCATGAACGATTTTCGCACCCCGCCAAGCCTTGCAACCGAAGCACTCTGCATGGGCTACGGCCCGCGGCGGATCATCGACGGCCTGGATGTCAGCCTGCCGGATGCCAAGGTAACCGCCATTGTAGGCCCCAACGGCTGCGGTAAATCGACCCTGCTCTCCGGGCTTGCCCGGCTGCACAAGCCCGATGGCGGCAGCGTGCTATTGAGCGGCGAGGATATTCAGCGCCTGCCTTCCCGCCAATTGGCTACGCAACTGGCGTTGCTGCCGCAAGAAGCCATTGCCCCGGAAGGGCTCACCGTGACCGAGCTGATCCGCTTTGGCCGCCAGCCCCACCAAGGGTGGCTGCGCCAGTGGTCGGCGGAAGATCAGCGCGTTGTACAGCACGCTTTGCTGGCCGCGGGGCTTGAAGACCTGGCCGACCGGCCCATCGATGCGCTTTCCGGCGGTCAGCGTCAGCGCGCCTGGATCGCCATGACCATCGCCCAGCAGACCCCGCTATTACTGCTGGATGAACCCACCTCGGCGCTGGATCTGGGCCACCAGATAGAAGTGTTCGAGCTGGTACGCCACCTGGCCGGGCACGGGCGTACGGTGGTCATGGTGCTCCACGACCTGGCCAGCGCCTGCCGCTATGCCGATCACCTGATTGCCATGTGCGATGGCAAGATTGTGGATCAGGGGGCGCCTGCGGAGGTGGTAACGCCGCAACTGGTACGCAAGCTCTACCAGGTAGAGTGCACACTGCTTACCGACCCGGATACCGGCAGCCCCTTGCTTGCCAACGTACGCCGCACCCGCCAGCCTGCCTGAGCGGCAGGTGGCAAAGCGTTATCGGTAATAAAGAGGGGAGGGCTAGCGATTGATCAGCAGCGCGTTCAGCGTGACCGGCACGTGTTCATCGATCTGCTGGTAGCCCAGCATGGAAAGCACGGTGCGCACCGTACTGTTGGACATCAAGGCCTTGCCATCCATCGCCAATGGCTCGGCGTGGGTAACGCGCACCTGATTGACGCCTTCCCGCGTAAAGCGCAGCGGCACCGCCTCCTGCTGGTTGACCGCATCGGCCTGCACCCGGAACGTCAGGGTTTCCACCAGCGACTCGCCAATATCCAGCGCATCCAGCCGCTCCGGCGGCATCTGCGCGGTCAGCGTGACCAGCGTGGTATTCGCCAACAGGCCCGCCCAGGGCGGCAGATCATTGAAGCGCGACAGCAGATCGGTCTGGCTCAGCTTGAGCGGCAGGCGCAGCGTGCCGTCCGGTGAGATATCCCCCTGAAGATCGCGCACCTCATGGTGGTGGGTTTGAGGGCTCGCGCCATCAAGCTGGGTAATGGTGGCTTGCACGCGCGACTGGCCGGGGTCCAGCTGCCAATCCGCCTGAACCGGCAGCGTCAACATAAGTGGAATAACCGCAAACAAAGCTTTCACAGCGCGTCTCCGCATAAAGGACTCCTCTCAAGACCCCCCAACCGCCAAAAAGTGCCGCCAGACGCTAAGATACGCGCTGAAGGGGTAGCCTCGCCCGGACACATTCGCTATTATATGCACGCTTTGCGGGCCTATAGCTCAGTTGGTTAGAGCAGGGGACTCATAATCCCTTGGTCGTAGGTTCAAGTCCTACTGGGCCCACCATTTTTCAATGATTTACCCTCGGTTTATTCCTTTCTCGTTGTACCCGTTGCCAAAAAACGTCGACCAAGTATTGGTTATACGCCTTATGCTGGCCCGCATCACGGCGTAATGTAGGGTGAGCGCAGCTATTGGTTTAAAGACTATGGTTGTCGTAATACGCAAGCAAACTCACCGCGAATAATTCAAACTCCAAAGATCCAGCCAATCTTGACGATTCTCCCAATCCGACCCCGCCGTATCCGTCCGGTACATCATCAGCTGATCACGAAATTGCTCGATACCCGATGCTTCCTCGGTGGGGAGTGCAAAGGCGGTGTTCGTCGACATCTTGCCGTCCATACTCTGCAGCTTGATGCCTTCTTCGGTCATCAGGTAGTAGAGGAAGAGCTTGGCGGCATTGGGGCTTCGGGTTTGTGTGGTCATCAGGCCAAACGTCGGGTAGCTGACCCCGATGAAGGGCTGCATGTCGTGACAGATGCCCAACGCCAGGCCGTTATTGTTGTCGCGAAACGCGGCGGTGCTGATCAGGCCCACGAAGCTGCCACCGGCGTCAACAGTGCCAATGGCGTCGGCGGCTTCGCTGTCGGAAGGTGTCATCAACGGGCCGTTTTGTGCCAGACGTTTAACGAACTCGGCCGTTGCCGATGCCTCGTCAGTGTCAAGCGGTTCGCCACTGAAGGCGTGAAACGCCTCGGCCATGGCCTGGTCGTGGTGGGTCGCCATCTGGTTGAACCAGTCTATATAGAGTGGCTTGATGGCAGGGTCCTGCAGGGTGATCTTGTTACGCCACTCGCCTTCAGTGAGCTGCCATATATTCGTGATTGGGCAGCTGTCGTACTCAGCGGTGTTATAGGCCCACACATTCGGCGCCAGAATGACGGCCAGCGGATTTTGATACTCGCTGATGATGTCATCGGTCATGTCCTCAGGCACCCAGCTGCTGACGTATTGCGAGTTGAGTAACAGCTCGGTGGCTCCGGGCGCGTCTTCAATCAGTACCACATCTGCCTGTACGTTATTGGCGCGCGCGCCGCGGCTCACGATTTCAATTGTTTGTGCTGCCTTCGCTTTAACGCCCACTGCGCTGACGCCATATTTTTCGGTGAAGTCCTCGGCTTGTTGAACGATCTTTCCGGTGGGCGCGTATACCGTGATAGTGGCTTCCTGTCGGGCGCTTTCAATCAGCGTTGGCAGGTCAAATTCTCCCTGTGCGTGCGCCGGTGCCATAACGCAGACGGCCATGGCCGTGAAGCTTGAGAGTGTACGATTGAATGTCATGTCAGATTGCCTCAATGAAGGTGCGCCTAGAATTTCAGCCATTGCCTGGGCGGGCAGTGATATAGGCTTTTCATCACTTTATGCACGTGGTTTTGATGAAGTAAATTTTTTAAATTATTGAAAATGTTGATTATTTATAAGCTTAGTTTAAATACTTGCTGTTACAGAAAGATGTCCATTGCAACTATGTGCAATGGTTCAGTGTGAAAAAGAGGCAATGAAAGGGGAAGAGTACTGCTAACAAGATTTGAGGGGCGCTACCCTCAATGCGCAGATAGACGCGAGCTGTTTATCGTTGAAAAGTACTACTTGATCTCAACCACTTGCCACACCACGCTCTCCGTTGGCCCCTGTTCAAGATCCGCGCAGGTATCCACACGCATGATCGTAAACGCTCGGCATGTAACGGTTAAGCAGCGCTGATTATCCTCCTGCTGCCAGCGCATGACGCGTTCCTGCTCATCGCCCGTATCCTCCAGCAGCGTTAACCGTGGCTGATAATCCTCTGTACTCACGTGCTGCAGGGCGGCCAGCTGGCTGCACTGCTGGGCAGAGGTGAGCGATGAGTCGCCCCGGTAGCCGGGCAGAAAACGCTGGCCTTTTGCTTCAGCCTGAAGAAAGGGGAGGGCCTGTTCGGGTGTGATGCGGCCGTATTTACGTACCTTGGGCAATACAATAATGCTGGCTGCCAGCCTGCAGCCGCCCAGATGGCTGCTTTCCCATATCTCGAACGGCAGTTGATGCCGGGTGGCTGCCTGCGCCAATGCCTTGTAAGCCTGGTAGCCGTACTTGGCGCAGCATTTGTCCTTTTTGCCATGAGTGCAGCAGAGCACCAGCTGGCATTCGAGGGCGGGCTGTTCCCACTGAGCCAAGCTGTCGCCTGCTTGCAGAGCATCCAGAAAGCCTTCCAGTTGCTCGCGCGCAACGTTGAAGCGTCGTCGCTCGGGCATCAGGAAAATCTGATGCTGCTCCTTTTCCATGCCCGGCTGTTGAATGAGGTTGATGCGTAGGCCGCGCTCAGCCGTGGTATCCAGCGACTGTTTCAGGGTGTCGCTCATGTCGCTGGCGTGGCGCATGCTGCGCTCCCACTTGGCGCGGGGCCAGCTGATCAGCAGATTGCACTCGGCGTGGGCGGCACTGCCCGCCAGCGGGTCATTCTGCTGTTGGCTCAGGTCGGCGCAGAAGGTGCGTTTCATGACACGCTGCATGGCTGTGCTTGGGGAGTGGGTTCTGTAGCCGCGAGGTGGCGCTTGCGCGGTACGCAGATCGGGCTGCCGCTTTCCGGGTCGTGAATGACCTGGGCATCCAGGTCAAAGACGCGTTTGAGGTTCGGTGCGGTAAACACTTCTGAAGGCGCGCCGCTGGTGACTATCTGGCCATCGCGCATCAGCACCAGGTGATCGGCGTAGGCCGCGGCAAGGTTCAGGTCGTGAAGCACCAGCAGTAGGGTGCGGTTTTTTTCATGGGCCAGGCGGGAAAGCAGCTCCAGCAGGTCTACCTGAACCTTCAGGTCCAGAAAGGTGGTGGGTTCATCGAGCAGAATCAGGTCGGTCTGTTGAGCCAGTACCATGGCAATCCAGCAGCGCTGGCGCTGGCCGCCAGAAAGCGCATCAACGCTGCGCTCGGCAAACTCGCTGATGTGGGTATACGCCATGGCTTCACGCACGGCTTCGGTATCCTGCCGAGCATTTTTCTGCCATAGCCCTTGGTGGGGAAAACGGCCCATGCCCACCAGCTGCTTCACACTCAGCCCTTCCGGGGCTATGGGGCCCTGGGGCAGGATTCCCAGGCGTTTGGCCACCTCTCGGGTGTTGCTGCGATGAATGTCCTTGCCGTCCAGGTAAACGTTGCCAGCGCCCGGGGTAAGTGTCCTTGCAAGCGTCTTGAGCAGTGTCGACTTGCCACAACCGTTGGGCCCCAGCAGCACGGTCAGCTTGCCCTCGTCGATGGCGATATTCACCCCTTTTAGCACGGGTTCGGCTTCATAGCCAACGCGTAAATCGTTGCCGAAAAGGCGAGGATGCAGGGATGGGGGTGCAGGCATGCGCGTTGTCATCGGGTAATCGGGATAGCCAGACCCTAAGGCAAAATATTCTCATTTTCAATCATTTCGCTTTTCAACCGCGTCCCTTCATGAGAATGATTCGCACATTCTAACGAACAGGGTGTTCCATTTCGTGAATAATACGTGCTTAATATGCGCAATATAATCATTATCATTTAGATTCATTGCTAATAAAACGCTGTTCGATCACGGGGGAAATACACAGTGCACGTCAATAAACGCTTGGTAATCTGGCCTACCGTTACCCTGGCAGGACTGGTGGCGGCTACCCAGGGGTATGCTCAGGAAACAAACGCGGCTGAGCCGCCGGCAGGGCGGGCCAATGCCGACCAGACCATGGTCGTCACCGCCTCGCGTACCAGTGCTACCAAGGAAGAGTCGCCGCAAACGGTGCGTATCATCAGCGAGGCAGAGATCAATCAGCAGCGCCAGCTGACCAGCGACTCATCGCAGATACTCAGTAACCTGCTGCCTTCCTACTCGCCCAGCCGCCAGAAAATGAGTGGCAGCGGTGAAACCCTGCGTGGCCGCACGCCGCTGATACTGATCGACGGCATTCCCCAGTCCAACCCGCTGCGCCCCACCGGGCGTGAGGCGCATGCCATTGATTTTTCGATGGTCGAACAGATCGAAGTGATTCAGGGCGCCAATGCGACCAACGGCGTGGGCGCGGCGGGTGGCGTTATCAACCTGATTACCAAGCGCCCCGAGCCGGGCTCGTTCAATCAGTATGTGGAAACGCAGATCACCACGCCCACCCGTGAGCTTGACGGCGATACGCTGAGCTATAAAACCAGCTACGGCTTAAGCGGCAACAGCGGTGATGTGGATTACCTGTTCTCGGCAAGCTATGAAGATCAGGGGCTGTTTCTGGATGGCAACGGCGATGCGGTCGGGGTGGACAACACCCAGGGCGATCTCATGGATGCGCGCTCCTTCGATATTCTGGGCAAGCTGGCTTACTGGGTGGATGACAACCAGCGCCTGCAGCTGACGCTCAACCACTACAACATCGAAGGTCACAATGACTACGTAAGCGTGACGGGGGATCGCGCCAATGGGGTGGTCACCACCTCCGAGCGCGGCACGCCGGAAGGCGATGCGCCCTATAATCGGGTGTGGACCACAGGGCTGAGCTACGACCACTACGACCTTGCCGGCATGCACCTGAGCGCCCAGGCGTTCTATCAGGATTACGAGGCGCTGTTCGGGGCAACCAATTCAGCGACCTTCCAGGACCCGGCCATTGCGCCCGTCGGAACCTTCTACGATCAGACCATGGCGGCGACCAGCAAGTTTGGTACCAAGGTCTCGCTGACCAAGGACGATCTGTGGGATGAGCGCCTGAAGCTGACGCTGGGCTTTGATACCCTGTTCGATGAAACCGAGCAGTATCTTTACACCAGCGACCGTACCTACGTGCCGCCCACCGAATACACGGATCTATCCCCTTTCCTGCAGGTGGACCTGCGCCCGGTAGACTCGCTGCTGCTTTCCGCTGGCGCGCGCTATGAGTATGCCAAGCTCGATATCGACAACTATCAGACGGTCGCGGCCAATAACGGGGTGGCTGTCGAGGGCGGCGACCCAAGTTTCAATGAAACGCTCTACAACGTCGGGGCAGTGTGGAAGCCGGTTGATCACTGGAGCCTGTTTGCCAATTATGCCGAAGGCTTTTCTATTCCCGATGTGGGACGTGCGCTGCGCGGCATCAGCACGCCTGGCCAGTCCGTGGGCAGTATCGATAACCTGAGCCCCATTGTTACCGATAATATCGAAACCGGGGTGCGTTTCGAGAACGGCCGCCTGGCGGCTGAGCTGAGCTATTACGAATCCTCTTCCGATTTCGGCAGCCGCCTTACAGAAGTCGATGATGTCTTCTACATGCAGCGCCAGGAAACCGAGATCAAGGGCTTCGAGGCTTCGGTGGACTATCAGTTTACCGATCAGCACCAAGGGCGCCTGGCCTACTCGCGCATGGAAGGACGTTACGACAGCAACGAGGATGGCAGTCTGGATGCCAAGCTATCAGGGCTTGATGTCTCACCAGATCGCCTGACCGCCAGTTGGGCAGCCAACTGGACCGATGACCTCTCCACTTTCGTACAGGCCAACTACGCCTTCGATAAATCCTTCGATGAAGCCAACCGTGAGTTTGACGGCTACCTGTTGATGGACGCCGCCGTGGGCTATCAGCTACCCGTCGGGCAGGTCAATGTAGGGGTTGCCAATCTGCTGGATGAGCAGTACGTCACCTACTACTCGCAGAGCGCGCTGGTCAATGACGAGCGCTATTTTGCCGGGCGTGGCCGCACGCTGACGCTGGGCTATCGGGTGGATTTCTAACGGTCTGGGCCAGACATATCATGTCAAGGGAGAGCTTCCGTCAGCTTGTCGGCAGCTCTCGCCCCTTGATCCATTCAACAATCAACATGCTAATAACAACGTCGCAAAGTGACTAGCCAGGGATGCGCCGATTCACATGCCCCAGGGTCTGTGAGTCTTAAATGGATGACATTTTTGCGGGGGCCTTATGAGCTACGCACGCTACTCTCGTTTACCTGGCGAGATCAGTCGACATGCCTCTGTGCATGCGCTGCTGAACTGTATTATCAAGGAAGTGGCAATACCCCATGGCACGCTATGCTATCGCTGGCCAGACTGCCGCGAAGGCTTGCCCGAGCATCTGCATGGCACACCGTTGCTGATTGAGTGGTCGACAACGCTCTCTCTGCTGGTGATGGTCGACCGGCGCTCACGTATTGGAAGCCATTACTACCTCTCCGACATCTATGTCAGAACCAGCGCGGCATCTGAATGGCGGGCGCCTGACATGGCAGTGTTGGTAAAGGCACTACTGGAGCACTGCGAGTGGCTGGACGGTGCGCCCAATGGCGAGCTGGTTGACCAGGTACTCCAGAGCCAGAAGGTAATGACCGCGATTGTTGCCCATGCCGCGGAACAACCCAGGCTCCACCCCCTGAAAGACTATCGCAACAGCGAGCAGGGGTTATGGTTTGGTCACCCCAACCACCCGACTCCCAAGGCCAGGCAGTGGCCCGTCCACCTCCTTCAAGAAAAGCCCCCGTATGCGCCGGAGTTCAGTGCCACTACGGCCCTGCACCAGTTTTCGTTTCCCCTTGAAGGGCTGAATGTCCAAGCCAATAGAATGAATGCACTGGATGTGCTGCCCTACATTGCCGATCAGCGCAGGGCGGAAAATAGCCAGCGTGTCGTGCTTGCCATGCACCCGGTACAGGCGGCGCTTTTCAGACAGGATGCCAGCGTAGCCAGGATGATAGAGGAGGGCGTGATTGGTGATCTTGGCAAGGGCGGCTGGCAGGCTGCACCAACTGCCTCAATGCGCACCTGGTATGTCGAAGGGCAGCCGTGGTTCATAAAAGGCTCGCTCAACGTCCGTATTACCAACTGTGTACGCAAGAATGCCTGGTACGAGCAGGAAAGCACGCTAGTAATTGATCGCATCATGCATCGACTTCTGCAACGCAAGGACACCGCACTGGAGGCGCTGTGCGTGGCACAGGAGCCGGCTACCGTGCACTGGCAGCCGGTAAACGGTGATGATGAAAATAAGCGCTGGTTCCGCGAGCAGACTGGAGTAATTCTGCGTGAGAACTTCTGCCAGCGCTATGCGCCACAGAACTGTCTGCTCAGCGCCACGCTGTTTGCCCGCGATGCACGTCTGGCGCCCATGATTCACTCCTTCATTGATCAAACGATGCTTTCGGCCAGGCATGATCCCTTGCCGACGGAGTGGCGGATACGGCAGTGGTTCCAGGCATATTTACGCACGCTGGTGGCTCCGGTCATGGCGCTGTTCTTTCGGCACGGTATCGTCATGGAGCCGCACCTGCAGAACTGTGTGCTGATTCATGCTCAGGGCGAGCCCCGAAAAATGCTGCTGCGGGATTTCGAAGGGGTCAAGCTGACCAGTGACAAGGGAGTGGACTTTTTGGCGGGAGAAGCCCTTGACCCTCGCGTTGAGGCATCGATGATCTATAGCCGCGAGCAGGGCTGGAACCGGATCGCGTACTGCTTGCTGGTCAACCATATTGCCGAGGCGGTCCTTGCTCTGAGCTGGCAGCGCCCTGCTCTGGCCGATCAGCTGTGGCAAGACACTCTGGAAGAGCTGCGCCACGTGAGGCAAGCGCTGGATGTCGCCGCCCCTGAGCTGGACGCCTTGCTGGAGGGCGGCAGCCTGCCATGTAAAACCAACTTCAAGCTGCGCCTGATGGCAAGACCTGACCGCCAGGCACAGTACGTGCTGCTGCCTAGTCCATGGCAGGTCAACCGGATTAAGACTCGGGAGGTAGCTTATGGTTGAGCAGATCACCATACCAAGCCACGTGCTTGCCGCCATTGAGGAGCATCAGCGGCACTGCAGCGATCCCATGGCGGCCTTTTTTTATGACCTGCCAGCGCTTGAAGCCCATGGGCGCGCGGTCAAGGCTGCGCTGCCTGAAAACGTCGAGCTGTACTACGCCATCAAGGCCAATAGCGAATCTGCAATTATTGATACGCTGGCCTCCGTTGTCGATGGGCTGGAGCTGTCATCCGGCGGAGAAATCGAGCGCGCCTGCAACAGCGCAACGCCACTTCCATGGGTCCTTTCAGGGCCTGGAAAGCTTGACTCCGACATGCGCCATGCGATGTTGCAAGGGGTAGAGGCCTTTCACATTGAAAGCCTGGGTGAAATTGCCCGGCTGCAGGTGATAGCGGCCTCGCTCCAGCGCATTCAGCCCGTGCTGCTGCGCATCAACCCCACCCTGCCGGACGAGCTTTCCAGCCGTTTGAAAATGGCCGGCACCGCCACCCCCTTTGGTATTGATGAGGCGCAGCTGGAAGAAGCCGTTGCCGCCGTGGATAGTGCGCCGAACCTATCGCTGCGCGGCTTTCATATCCATGCCATGTCGCATCAGAAAAGCGTGCAGCGTCATCAGCGGCTATTGAGTTTCTATCTGCAGCGCTGGCCGAAGTGGCGAGCACTCGCGCGTGAGCCCAAGCAGATCACCCAACTGAACGTGGGGGGAGGTATTGGCGTGAACTACCTTCATCCAGCGCAGCAGTTTGACTGGCCCGGCCTGTGCAGAACGCTCGGGCAGCAGCTGGAAGCCATGCCCGAACCGCCGCGGGTGCGCTTTGAAATCGGCCGGTTTCTTTCCGCTTTTTGTGGCTACTACGTGGTTGAGGTGATGGATACCAAGATAAGCCACGGAGAAGATTTTCTGGTCTGTCGTGGCGGTACCCATCAATTCCGGTTGCCCGTTGCTCAAGCCCACGACCATCCGGTTATTCACCTGCCGCGCTACGCCCATCCGTCAAACCAGGCCGAATACCAGCCGTGGACGATCGTCGGCCAACTGTGTACGCCCAAAGATGTGCTGAGTCGACATCAGCCGCTGCGTGGTGTGGCCATTGGCGATCTGCTGGTACTGCCCCTGGCGGGGGCCTATGGCTACAACATCTCTCACGCAGACTTTCTCTGCCACCCACGTCCTGAGCAAATTTTCGTCGGGCGCGCCTCCGAGCGTCCCGCTCCTGAGGCGTCGCATGTGCAGAGCGAGCTGGTGGAGTGATCAGGCTGTTTAGTTAACCCATTATTTATGTCTTGAAGGTATCCCATGTCATCGCATGAACGCATATCCGGTGCGCCAGCGACACCGTTCGCTTCATTAGCAAGCTGGCGCCATCATCAGCGGATCGAACAGCGCGTAGTTGGTCAGCTTCTGCAGACGCTGCTGTTTGAAGACGTGCTTCGCTATGAAGCAGTGACAGTATCAAACCCGGCGTTTTCAGGCGATACGCTGTTCACCATCACGCTGGGAAGCCGTTGTTACCAGGTTTACGGTTGGCGGTGCCATAGCTTTCGGCTTATCCGGCTTGAGCACTCCTCGCTAGCTATCGTTACGCATAACGGGGCGTCTGAACCTGTCAGCCTGCAGTCATTTATCGACGATATCGAGAGCGTGTTGGGCGGCGGCGCGATCCAGCCCGGTTTCGTGAACGAGTTGAAGCAGACTCTGATCAAGGATATTCACTCCTCGACTGCTCAAGTAGCCTTAACCGATTCACCGCAATCGCTGGATGCTGATGCCCTGGAACACTACTTTACCGATGCGCATAGCTATCATCCCTGCTACAAGTCACGGCTTGGCTTTTCGTTGCAGGATAACCAGCGTTATGGCCCCGAGTTTTCCCAACCGCTCCAGATACTGTGGCTTGCAGTGCCGCGTCAGTTGGCGCACCAGGGGGGTGTTGAGGGCAATCTGACGACCGAAAGCGTGGAGCAGTACGCGGGCCCTGGCGTTCAGGCACGCCTTGAGGAGTTTCTGGCGCAGCGGGCATTGGCTCGTACCGATGTGGTACTGATGCCGGTACACCCTTGGCAGTGGGAGAATGCTCTGGTACCTGCGCTCTATCCGGAGCTTGCCAAAGGCGACATCGCCCTGCTGGGCGCAGGTGAGACGAGGTATACCCCTCAGCAGTCGATTCGCACACTCGCCCCCCGCGATACTCGCCAGCCCTATCTCAAGCTGGCGATGAGCATTACCAATACATCAAGCACGCGAATTCTGGCGCGCCATACCGTCACTAATGCCACGATCATTACCCGGTGGCTTCAACAGCTAGTTGACACCGATAGCACCGCTCAGTCGGCGGGCTTCGTTATCCTGGGTGAAGTGGCCGGTGTGGCTCTGGATGAACGGGCCTTTCCGCCAACGCGTTACCACGATATCTATGGCAAGGTTGGTGCTATATGGCGGCAGAATATCCGTCAGTTTTTACAGTCGGGCGAGCAGGCCGTGCCCTTCAACGGTCTGAGTCAGCGAACGCGAAGCCCCACAGGTGAACCTTCCGCTCCCTTTATCGAACCCTGGATAGCAAACCATGGTCTGGAGGCCTGGACACGCCAGCTTATTCATGTAGCTACACTGCCGATCATCCACTTGCTGTTTGCCGAAGGCATCGGTATGGAGTCCCATGGCCAGAATATCGTGGTCATCCATCGCGACGGCTGGCCGACCAGAGTCGCGCTGAAGGATTTCCACGATGGGGTGCGCTTCAGCACCGATCATCTGGCAAGGCCTGAACTAGCCCCTGTGCTTGAACCCGTGCCAGCAAGCCATGCAGCCCTGAATCGTAACTCCTTTATTCTGACCAACGATGTGGCCGCCGTGCGCGACTACTCCTGTGACGCCTTTTTCTTTATTGCACTGGCCGAGATGGCGATTTTCCTGCAGCGCCATTATGGCCTGGAGGAGTCTCGGTTTTGGGCAATGACCGCTACCGTCATCAAGGAGTACCAGCGCGCGCACCCCGAGCATGCCAAGCGCTACCAGTGTTTCGATGTGTTTGCGCCTGAATGGGAAGTGGAGGCCCTTACCCGGCGTCGTCTGTTTGGCGATGAGCGACCACAGGTCAAGCAGGTACCCAACCCGCTGGCCACCTACGCCGAGCCGCGGGAGATCCCATGCTGAGAACCAATCGACTCAAGCAGGCGCTTTTCGAAGGCCGGGAAGTCTACGGTGTCATGGCCTCGATACCTTCGGCGGCTTCCATAGAACTGATCGGTGAAGCCGGTTTCGACTTCGTGGTAATCGATACCGAGCATGTGCTGATCAACCCGGAAACCATCGAGCACATGATTCGTACCGCCGAAAGTTACGCGTTGACGCCGCTGGTACGCGTTGCCGACAGCCACCCCAAAACGCTGCTGCGCCTGCTGGATGGCGGCGCCCAGGGCATCGTGCTGCCCAATGTCGAAGACGCCGATACCTTGGCCCAGGCTGTTTCTGCCTGCAAATACGCGCCAGAAGGGCAGCGCAGTCTCAATGCTGGGCGCCCTGGTGCGTTTGGCAAAAACTCATTGGCGGAGTATGTGGTTCAGGCGAATCGGGAAATCATGCTGATAGCCATGCTTGAAAGCCATCATGGCGTGGCGAACATCCAGGAAATCTGTTCGGTGCCGGGGCTCGATATGGTGCTGGAAGGCGCGGCTGATCTATCCCAATCCCTGGGAGTGACATGGCAGCCAGAGCATTCCGCGGTTATCGATGCACTTGAAACGGTGCAGCGCGTGGCTTGTGAACACGGGATTCCCTACTGCGCTTTTCTGCGCCAACCAAACGCACAAGCGAGGTGGCGAGCAAAAGGAGTGAGCGCCTTCATGCTGGGCGATGAGCGGGGGATTGCCTTTCGGGCTTTGCAAACGCGCCTTGAAGAAACCAGGAGCGCCCCGCCGTGACCCGTTCGATGACACCTTGGCAACGACCCGCAAACATCATTTTTGGAGTTCGCTATCATGAAACCTCTTGATGCCAGACACTATTCGCAACAGATGATCATGCAGTTCCTGATAGATGGATTACTGGTTGAAGGCCTGTTCGATACTCTCGATGTCCAATGGATCAACCCAGCGCAAGCCAGTGAGCTGCTGACTCAATTACCCACGTTTGATCGTTACCGTAACGACGTTTCAAAACGGTTATGGATGTGGCAACAGGATGAGCAGCATAGCGTTGTCATGCTGCTCAGGCCCGGTATTACCCAAGCATGGGAGAAAGTACCGGAAACCTGCGTGATGTTGCTGAATCAGGAAAACCACCAGGGGCGGGCGCTGGACCCTGAGGAGATCACTCGACGCCTTTTCTGTGCCATCACCCCTCATGAGCAAAGCCTTGATCAGGGCCAAATGGTGTTTCTTCAGGCGCTATTAGACAGCCTCTGGCAGGCCGAAAGCTCTGTGAAGCACCAGGTGAAAACGCAGGCCTTGAGCTCGCTATCCACGTCCAGGCACTTTACCGTCATGGAGCAGTGGGCATCGCTCATGGATCGTCCTTACCACCCTACCGCAAAGGCCAAGCAAGGGCTCTGTGAGGTGGAATACCAGGCCTATATGGCCGAGTTCAATGAACCTATTCAACTATGCTGGGTGGCAATCAGAACCCGCTGGATGCTGACCGGGGCGGGCGTCAACCAGAAGAGTCCTGTTCACTGGCTGGCAGGCGATAAGTATGCCAAGGCGCTGGAGCAGGAGATGGAAGCAAAAGGGTTGGTGCACACGCATACCGCCATCCCCGTACACCCCTGGCAGCATGAGCATGCGTTGCCTCGTTGGCTAAAGGAGAGCTTTGATGCAGGCGACTGTGTGGCACTTTCATCGGTTACTGAGCCTTGGCTGGCAACCTCTTCGCTGCGCTCATTGGCTCCTACAACGGCCAGTCCCCATTTCCTGAAACTGCCCATGGCCATTCACTCTCTGGGAGCTTCCCGTTACCTGCCTGCGGTCAAGATGGTGAATGGAGATCTCAGCGCCCAGCTGCTGGAGCAGGCCAGGCAACTGGATGGCAGGCTTGATGAGAGGCTTTATCTATGTGACGAGAGCAAGTGGTGGGCCTATATGCCGGAAGAGGCCACGCTGTTTGATGAAGCACCACGCCATCTATCGGCCATGGTACGCAGTTATCCAAGTGTGCTACTGGAGGACCCCAGCGTGCGTCTGGTTCCCATGGCCACGCTGGGAACACCGCTACCGGCCGGCGAGCACCATGTGTTCGACGATTGGCTGGCGCAACGGGGCCTGGAGGTTGGGGCAGAGGCGGTAAAACGGCTATTTGAAGAGCTTTGCGATTGTTTCTTCGAAATCAATCTGCGCATGCTGCGGCTGGGTATGCTGGCAGAAGTGCATGGACAGAACGCCGTGCTGGTCTTCAAGCAGGGGCAGTGTCACGGATTACTGCTGCGCGACCACGACTCGCTGCGTATCACCGTTGAGCGCCTGGAGCAGCACGGCATGCAGGATCCGTGTTATCGCATCAAGCCAGGCCACTCCAATACGCTCTATCACGATAGTCTCGAAGCTCTGCTGTTCTGGCTGCAGACCTTGGCCATTCAGGTCAACCTGCGAGCCATCATCGACAATCTTGCCCACTATTACAGCCTTTCGCAACGCGAGCTTTGGCAGGTGATGGCAACGTGCCTGGAAAGCCAGATAGGAGGGCTACCTTTCGAACAGCATGATCGTGAGATGCTTCGAAAGCAGCTGTTCGGGCGAGAGCAGTGGCCCTACAAGCGCCTTATCGGGCCCATTATCGAGCGTGCGGGTGGGCCTGGCAGCATGCCCTTCGGCACCAGCGCTACCTGTAATCCCTTCAGGCGCGTGGACGCTCACGCGGTTGATATCAAGGAGGAGGCGCTGACGGAGAACTGAAAGTGATTGACCGCCCGTTTTATCGGGCGGTTTTTTCATTGCTTTGGTGCAGGTTGCAGGAGAAGTGCTCCAGACAAACGGTGTGGTGTAAAACGAGGCCGTAACATCAGTCAGCGAAACCACTCGGGAAACTCTGCTTTCAGTGTGTGACGCTTCTCTTCTTCCTGCATCTGCTTGGCGTTTGCTGCCTCTGCTAGTGCGTCAGCCCGGTGAGGTGGAATGATAAATAGACCATCGTCATCGCCCACGACCAGATCGCCGGGGTTGATGGTGACACCCTCAATGGCGATGGCCGTATTGATCTCTCCTTCCAGTTCCAGCGACCGGGTGGTCAGCGGGCTTGAGGCACGTGCGTACGTCGGTAGCGTCAGCTGGGTCAATGCGTTCCAGTCAGTGACCGCGCCATTGGTTACCACCCCTGCCAGCTGTTTGCGTAGTGCCGCATAGGCGCGGAACTCGCCCCAGCAGGCGCGCTGGTGGTCGCCGGAGACGTCGATCACCAGCACGTCACCCGGGCATGCCATTTTTAGCGCTTCGCGGATGATACTGCCATCCACGTAGGGAATCCTGACCGTCAAGGCCGTGCCCAACAGGCGTGCTGGACGTTGGAGCGGCATCAAGGAGGTAATGGCACCAAAGTCAGTGAAGTGGCCCAGGGTTGACGTAGCAATATGCCGGTAGCGAGAGCGCTGTTCGGCACTCAGTGTGGCCTTGCGGGGTTCGATATGAAACATGCCTCTCCCGTTTGAAAACATCAGCAAACCTGCCTTGGGCATTTAACGCTGCTGGTAACGCGTCCTGTGCAGTAGATACACGAAGAAGGGCGCACCTATCCCGGCCACGAAAATGCCAGCAGGAAGGTCTTTGGGTAAAAAAGCCACTCGGCCCAGCAGGTCGGCGTAAAGCACTATCAAGGCGCCGACCAGCGCCGAGCCTGGTACCAGTCTTGCCAGGTTGCGCCCTACCAGCCTGGCCGCCAGGTGAGGCGCAATCAGGCCGACAAAGCTCAAGCCCCCGGCAAATGCCACGGCCGCGCCTGCCAGGGCCACGCTGCAGGCCAGCAGCGTCAATCGGCTGCGAAGAATAGCCACGCCAAGGCCTTCGGCGACGCTATCGCCCAGCGCCATGGCATCTGCATGGCGGGCGAACATCAGGCAGACCGGTACCGTGACCAGCAGCCAGGGCAACATACCCTGAACATCCTTCCACTGCGCTGCGTAAAGGCTGCCGGTCAGCCACACGTAAGCCGTCATGGCGGCAGCGTCATCGCTGAGCACGATCATCAGCGTGGTGCCAGCGCCCATGGCCGCCGCCAGGCCAATGCCGACCAGTACCAGGCGTGCTGGGCTGATGCCGTTTTTCCAGCTCAGGCAAGCCACGGCAAGTGCTGCAAGAAGCGCTCCGAGCATGGCCGCAACGGGCAGCCAGCGAATGCTCAAGGTAGTGCCCAGAAGTGCCAGAAACAGCACGGCCGCAAACGCGGCACCGCTGGTGATGCCGATCACATCAGGAGAAGCCAGCGGGTTGCGCACGATGCTCTGCAGAATCGCCCCGGCAATTGCCAGAGCAGCGCCCACCAGCATTGCCAGAGTGATTCGTGGAAGGCGCAATTCCCAGATGATAAAGGCAATATCGCTACTATCGGGTGCTGCCAGTGCGCGCATTACCTGCATGAATGACGTGGGAAAACTGCCTAGACACAGTGAAAACGCAGCGCTGGCCAGCAGTAGAAAGCCTAGCAGCAGTAGGTTTTGACATAAGCGATCACGTTTGTCTTGAACGGTGCCCGGAGAGGGTAGCGCTGTCTCTATTCTCATTGGGCTACCATCTTGCGTCGGGCCAGATAAATGAAGAAAGGAGTGCCGATCAGCGCCGTCATCACGCCAACCGGTATCTCTTGAGGCGGCATTAAAAACCGCGAGGCCAGGTCGGCCAGCAGCAGTAGGCTGGCGCCCAGCAGAGCGCAGGCTGGCAGCATCCAACGGTGATCAATGCCAAACAGCCCGCGGGCCATGTGGGGCACAATCAACCCGACAAAGCCGATCATGCCCGCCAGCGCCACGGAGCTGCCCGCCAGCACAATCACGGTCAGCCCCAAAAGCAGTTTGATGGTGGTGGCCTGCATGCCAAGCCCAGTGACCATATCATCACCGAGCAGCAGCGCATTGGCATGGCGCACCAGCAGCGCACAGAGCAGCAGCGCTGCACCAAAAAGTGGTAATAACGGTGTCACCAGTGAAAGATCACGTCCTGATACCGAGCCTGCCAGCCAATAGAGCACGCTTTCAAAGCTTTGCTGGTCGATTACCAGTAGCCCTTGGCTGAAGGATACGAACATTGCCGTGACGGCAACGCCTGCCAGTACCACTCGCAGCGGAGAGAGCTCTCCATGGCGCCCCCGGCTGAGTATCACGACCAGAATGGCCGCGACCAGCGCGCCCGTAAGCGCGGCCCAGACATAGTGCGCAGGAGTATGCAGCGGCAAAAGCGACACTGACACCACCACAAAAAACATGGCCCCTGCGTTGATACCCAGGATACCCGGCGAGGCCAGCGGGTTACGCGTCATGGTCTGCATCAGGGCGCCGGCAATGGCCAGGCTGGCGCCCACCAGTGTGGCAATCACCGCCCGGGGGAGGCGCTCGGTCAGAAGAATGATGTGCTCTATGCTGGTCGGGTCATGGTGGCTAAGTGCCGCCCATAGCGATGACCATGCAATATCGGTGGTGCCCAGCATGACACTGGCAAGGAAGGCGCCCAGCGCCACCAGCGCTCCAGCCAGAAGGCCCAGGCTTTTTGCGCGGGTGCTGCCTAGCATGACAACGGCTCCGCAATGCCCGCGGTGTAGGGGTGGCAAACGCGCTGGTGCGGCGTTTCGGATTGCGCTAGGCCATAGTGGACAAAAAGATCATCCAGCATGGCGTTGGCTGCCAGTATGCCGCCCCCCATCATCCAACTGACCGGGTCTACCTCATACACTCGCCCATGCTGTACGGCGCTCAACTGTTGCCACAGTGGATGGGTGGACCAATGCCGGTAGTTATCCGCAATTGCCGGATCATCCGGCTCGAGCAATACAAACATCACGTCGGCATCCAGTATGGGAATGTTCTCGGTACTGGAGAGCTTCATGCCCCAGCCCTGACTCTGCAGCGTATCAGGCTGCTCAAAACCCAGTTCATCAAGGATCGAGCCTGCAAAGCCGTTGTTGTAAATACGTACGTGGTCGCTCTTGAAGCGCACCACGGCGGCCTTTTGCGGCCACTCGCTGCCTAGCCGGACGGCAATCTGCTGGCGAAAGTCGGTGACTCTATCATCCCATTGCTGAAGCAGCGCATTCGCCTGTGACTCGCGGCCAGTGGCATTGGCCACCATGGTGAGCGTGCTCTTGAAGTCGAACACCGTCGGCGCTGACACTGCAGGAGCAATGGTGGTGAGTAGTGGTGCTATGCGCGCGTGGCGAAAATCGCTGGCAATGACAAGATCAGGATCAAGCCAGGCAATTTTTTCCAGATTGGGCTGAGTTTCGAGCCCTACATGCTCAACGCCTGAAAGCGCATCGCGCAGGTAGCGATACATGGGTTTTTCCAGCCAGGCGTCGACCACGCCAACCGGTGTCAGTCCCAGAGCAATAGCGCTATCGGTAGCCCCCTGGTAAAGCGTGACGATACGCGTTGGCACGCTGGAGGATGCCATTTCGGTGCTATCGATATCAGGGGAGCTGGCTGCCATGCTCGTCGCTGAGGAGAGCAGGCCGGCCAGCGTAAGCGCCGAGGCAAGAATGCGCATGCCGAATCGAGATAAGCTCACTGACTTCATATCGTTCTGACACTCGGGGGTGTTTGAATCACGCGACCCAACTGCCACGCCAGGGGCAAACAGAGAGCCGCTATGCCAGCCAAGGCAAAAAAAGCGTAATGAAGGCTCGATGCGCTAGCCTCAATGTAGGTAGCCCCCTGGCTCAGGGCCGTGTTGACCGCCATATCGTAGTAGACCGACAGGGCAACAATGCCTACGGACGCGCTTAAACGGCGCGACATGTTGTTCATTGCCGAAGCCTGGGCAACACTCGATTCAGGCAGGTCTTTCATGCCCACCGTGGTGGCAGGCAGGTAGGCACAGCCCAGGCCAATGCCACGCATCCCCATCCAGGCGCCAATTACCCACACCGGCGTGGCCGCGGTTAGCGTGCCGAGCCCGACCAAGCTGGCAACCGTGATAACCAGCCCGATGCTCATGCACCACTGGGGCGGATAGCGGTCAATGAGTTGCCCTGCCACGGGTGAGCAGGCGGCGGCGGCGAGCGCGGTGGCCAGAAATACCACGCCGGTGGTCAATGGGCTAAACCCCATGGCATTCTGCATCCATAAGGGAACCAGCAGAATACAGCCAAACAAAATGACAGATTGCAGGCAGGCGAGTACCACGCTGATACGAAAGCCCTGATGAGTGAATAGCGAAAGGTCGAGCAGGGGGGTGGGATGGCGCCGCTCAACGTAGATAAAACTCAGCAGCGCCAACACACCCATCATCAGCGGTGCGATTATCTGGATATGCAGAAGATCAGTAAGCGTTTCCACCCGGCTCAGCGACAACAACACGGTACCCAAACCCAGCGTAATCAGCAGGAAACCGACAGTATCAAAGCGCCGCGGCTTAACAGGGGGCTCTGCTTCCAGGTACCGGTAAGCACATAGTAATCCTAGCAGTGCAAACGGCATATTCATCAAGAACAGCATCCGCCAATGGCTTAATTCCAGCAGCAGCCCACCCACCGTTGGGCCGATAGCGGGCGCAATCATGACCGCTGCCCCCCATATGCCGCTTGCACGTCCACGCTGATGTGCAGGGTAGGCAGAAAAAATCAGCGATAGTGATAACGGCATCATGAGTCCCGCAGCAATGCCTTGAATACCCCGGGCAAGAATAATGCCGCTGAGCGACTGCGCGAGAGCACCCAGCCCAGAGCCTGCCAGAAAACCCATAAGCCCGAACATATAAATTCGTTTGCGACCAAATTTCCCGGCCAGATAGCCGGTGAGCGGCATGGTCATCCCCATGGTGATCATGAACAGGGTCACCACCCAGCTCACCTGACTGGCGCTGGCATTGAATGTCATCATCAGCTCAGCTACGGCGAGGTTCAGGGCACTATTGTTGAGGCTGACGGTAAAGGTGCCAAACAGCACGCTGATCAGCACCTTTTCGCCATGGCCTTTTGCATTCTGCATGACTCTCACTTGATACAACGGTTATCGACCTTGCTTGGTGCCAGGCCGATAACCGTTACGCAGGTGTAAAGGGCATGAATAATTGCATGGCATAAAAAATAATGCAAATCGTTATCATATGGTAAATGATGCTTTCTTGAGCATTTGATCAATCAAGATAATAACGGTGTAGTGAGAACCCTCCATGGCACTTTTTATGCATGAATTTGAAGATGGTGGCCTGCGTTACACAGACTCTCCTGCCAGATCTGCCAATTTTATGTAACGCCCAGCCGTGGGGAGGCGCAATGCGTTCGTTGATAATGCTCAGGCCGGTCAAGTCGATGGTCGATGACGCCAATCTACGCTGCTCGGCTGGGCTTTGATATTGGTGGTATCGGGCTGATCATGAGTGCTGCCATTGTGGGAGGAGCGTTGCTGCAGATCACTATCGGGCGCTTTTCGGATAGGCATGACCGGCCTGTGGTCATGATCTGGGTAGTCTCACTTGCAGCGCTGTTGGCAGCAGCCATGCCGTTTGCCCCAAGTCACAGCCTGCTGCTGGGACTCTACTTCATGTGGGACGGCTTGGCGTTCTCACTCTACCCGCTGGCGGTAGCGCAACTGCATCTGGTCGGTAGTGACGGGCTGCCGATCTATACTGCCTGTGTATTTACCCTGTCGGGCGTATATGCGCTCTATCGCCGCCGCCGTTTAAGGGCTTTAGTAACCCGTACCGCTCACTTCGAGCCGATGGTACAAAGCAGTGCCGTGGTTCTGAGCATGATGTTTGATGATGTGCAGCCGGACCTGTTCGGTGATCCTGCTTTTTACGAGGAGCACGAACGCCAGTGCCTGGCGGATATGATCAAATCATGGTGAGCTGATCCCTGTGCGATTCTCGGGCAGGCCGTCAACCTGGCAGGATAACCCCGCAGGCCAGCACCACCACGCCGAAAATCGCAACGCCTGCCGCGACCGGCCAGCCAAGTGAGTGAACACGTCGCCATACCAGCAGTGTGGCGAGCAGGCCTGCCACCGTAGCGAGCCAGGAGGCTGGGCCAGGATTGACCGGCATGATCGATACGCCAAGCACCGCAGCAATCATCAAGGGCCCAAGCACGGTAAGCCACTGCGGCATGGCGTTGAGGCCGGCGGCGCTGTTCAGGCGCCGCTGCATCCAGAGAAACGGCACCACGCGTATCAGTAGCGTGCCGAAGGCGCTGGCGAACACGGCGATCCATAGCGCACTGCTCATAAGGCGCGGCTCCTGGTGGTGAACCTGATGCTATAGAAACACAGTGCGCCCAAGGCGGCGGCCAGAGGGATGGCCACGTTGCTCAAGCCATACAGGGTCAGCATAAGCGCTGCAATAATCGTTGTGAGCATGGCGAGCGCCCAGCGTTTGTCGGTGAAGCGTGGCGCTACCATGGTCAGGAACAGGGCGGGGAGGGCAAACGGCATCACCTCGCCCAGCAGTGGCCAGCGGGCGGTGACTGCTTCGCCAGCTGTGGCGCCCACGGCGGTGCCTATAATCCAAGCGCCCCAGGCAAACAGGGAAGCGCCCAGAAACCAGCCAAAGCGCTTTACTTCCGGCAGCTGCGGCAGGCGCGTCAATGCCAGGGCAAATACCTGGTCGGTCAAACCGTGCATCAGCCACGGCCAGTGACGGCTGCGGGGCAGCAGGGCCGCGAGGTTAGGGCCATACACCACGTGGCGAATATTGATCAGCAGCGTCATGGTCACCACCAGCCATAGCGGGGCACCCGCGGCAATCATGCCCACAAACAGGAACTGCGACGCCCCGGCGTAGATCAGCGCTGAAATCGCGACGGCTTCCCAAGTGGTGAACCCGGCCTGGGTCGCGACCAGGCCAAAGGAGAGCGCAACGGGGACGTAGCCACCCAGCAGGGGGATCGCCTCGCGTACCCCCTGAAGCGCCGAGCGAACCGGCGAGTGGTGGGCGGGTATCAGGTGATCGGCTGGCTGGTTCATAGGGTAGCGTCTTCATGTCCGTAAATGATGGTGACCAGCAGCGTGGCACTCTCGGCCCGGGTACGGTAAAGATGGGGCCGGTCGGCGGGAAAGGTCACGGTTTCACCGGGAGAGAGGGCGGTGGTGTCGCTTTCGGGACCTGCTTCCAGATGGCCGCTGATCAGCGTCAGGGTTTCCCTTGTGCCCGGCGGATGCGCCTCGGAATGGCGGTGCGTGTGGGGCGCACAGTGCATCCAGTAGACATCCACCGGGGGCGAGCTCTGGCCCTGATCGATCAGCTGTACCTGTACATCATTGTCGCCAAGCGGTACCTGGATCGGGGCGACCAGCGTGCCGAAGGGCACCTCCAACTGAGCGGCCAGGCGCCAGATCGTATCCAGGGTGGGGTTGCCGTTACCCTGTTCCAGGCGGCACAGGTTGGATTTGGCGATGCCCGCAGCGCTGGCAAGCTGGCTAAGCGAAAGCCCCCGCGCCTGGCGCAGGGTCTGAAGATGTTTACCCAGGGTGTGAAGTGCGTCTTGATTCATGCATCGGCTCGGTGTTCCTTTTATAGAACGTTCTATATAAAGAACACCGCGCCGTCAACCCGGCACGCCATGGCGCCGGCAAGATAGATCAGGAAGGAGTGTTACGCGCCCGGCAGGCGGCGGCGGTAAACAGCACGTCGGTTGAGGAGTTGAGCGCGGTTTCCGTGGAGTCCTGCACCACGCTGATTACAAAGCCGATGGCGACGGCCTGCATGGCTACTTCCGTGGGAATGCCAAACAGGTTGGCGGCCATGGGGATCAGCATGAGCGAGCCGCCCGCCACGCCGGAAACGCCGCAGGCGGCAAGGGCAGATACCACGCACAGCAGCAGCGCCGTGGGAAAGTCGACATTGATGCCCAGAGTATGCGTGGTGGCCAGGGTAATCACGGTGATGGTGATTGCCGCGCCGCACATGTTGATGGTGGCACCCAGCGGGATCGAGATGGAGTAGGTGTCAGGGTCGAGGTCCAGCTTGCGGCACAGCTCCAGGTTGACCGGAATGTTGGCCGCCGAGCTGCGGGTGAAAAAGGCGGTAATTGCGCTGCCGCGCAGGCAGGCGAGTACCAGCGGGTAAGGGTTCTGGCGAGTGGCGATATAGACCAGCAGCGGGTTGCTCACCAGGGCGACAAACACCATGCAGCCAACAATGATGCTGAGCAGCTGCGCATAGTTCAAAAGCGCATCGACGCCGGATTCGGCCAGTGTGCCCGCCACCAGGCCAAAGATGCCCAGCGGTGCGAAGCGGATCACCAGTGCCACGATGCGTGAAACGGCGTTGGAAAGATCGTTAAGCGCCACACGGGTGGTGTCGCTTGCCTGGCGCAGCATCAGACCCAGCGCCACTGCCCAGGCAAGGATGGCGATGAAGTTGGCTTCCATCAGCGCGCTCACCGGGTTGGCGACCGCATTGAGCAGCAGATTGCGTAGAATCTGGAAAATATCCCCCGGCGGATTACCGTCTGCCTGAGGGGCATCCAGAGCAAGTTCGGTAGGAAACGCAAAGCTTGCTGCCACGGCAATCAAGGCGGCAATCAGAGTGCCCACGATATAAAGCACCAGTACCGAACGGATATGGGTAGGCTGCCCCTGGCGATGTGCGGCAATGGCGGCGGCGACCAGTACAAATACCAGAATAGGCGCTACGGCTTGAAGTGCGGCAATGAACAGTTGGCCAAGCAGGGCGACATCGCCAGCAATGCCCGGCACAAGGGTGGCAAGCAGCGCGCCGGCCACGATGCCGATCAGTATCTGAGGAATAAGGCCCAGCTGCAGAAGCGGGCGGAACAAGCCGGTGGCGGTTGCAATCATCGCGCGTCACTCAGGTAGTAGAAGATGGACTGGCGTCATGAACGCCTCCCGAAAGGGGCCGCATTCTATCATCTGTGGGTCTATTGCGGGCTTTTGGCCGGCAAGTTTCTCGTATGAACCACCCGTCGGGCTGTCTGGTTACGATTGGCCAAGGGGGAGGGGGCAGAAGTGACAGAATTGATCCCGCTGCTGTTTTCCTGCCAAGCGCTTTATAATCGCCCGTGAGTACAGCGCTTGATGTAAGCCTGCACCGGCAATCAATAAAATATGCAAAAGGGAGCAGTCAAATGCGATTCGTATCAGGCTTGGTAGCCATCATGATGGTGTGCTTTTCGACAGTGGCAAGTGCTGCCGACTACTATGTCGACATCACCAACCGAACCGGCTATGCCATCCATTACATGTACGTGAGCCCGGCAAGTTCCAAAACCTGGGAAGAGGATGTGCTAGGGCAGGATATAATGCGCAATGGCGAAACGCAGCGCGTCACGCTGACGGGATACACCAATCCGCACTTTGATATTCGCCTGGTGGATGAAGATGGCGACAGCTATACCTATTGGACGGTGGATGTGGAAAAGCAGGATATCGTGGTGACGCTGGAACATCTTGATTGAGAGGCTGCTTCCCTTGCCGTTGAATTAGAACGGCAAGGGAAGCATCAAGAGATCAGGACTTGAAGAGATCATGCCGCAGCGGTTTCGGCACGCGCTGGCTTGGGTGCAGCTACGCTTTGCAGTTTCTCGGCAACTGCGCTGGCACTCATGGTTGCTACAAGGGTGTAGCCTTTCTCGGTCAGTTCGATTACATCGGGTGAAGAGCCCCATTTCAGCAGCATGTCATCCAACTGACGTTCTGCGGCTTCAAACTGGCTGCAATGGCATAGCAGTTTGGCAATGGTGTAATCACACTCGGGGGTATCGAACATTTCATCCTTGATTTCCTGAATAGCAAGTTGAAGACCGGCTTTGGAAATCTCTGCTAGTTGGATACGTTGCATGCCACTACTCCTTGTGAATGCTGGGGTTTATTTGTACGCATCTTGTACTCTTCGAGGGTAATATAGCTTTTCCTCAGAAGCAAACACCAAATGGTCTTATAGGTGTTTTTTAAACCACAAAAAAATCCCCCTACGCCAGGTAGAGGGATTTCGCTGGTCTTTTCCCTTGCCACTACATGGGTAGTGTCGCAAGCAGTGTTACCACGCAGCCGGCTAGAAACGCTAGTGAAGCGAGCTTCATCATCTCGGCTTCCTGATTTTTAGAGCGTCTATGCCGCTGTTCCATAAGGTAATTTTCCAAATGTTCGCGGCTGCCTGGTTTTGCTCCATTGTAAAGATGTTGACGTATCATCTCGACTCCTTGAGCGTTGCGGTTAGTGAATCCCCTCTTCCCCGCCTTCCAAAACCCGATACCCTGGGTAACTCCATCACATTTATTGAAATACGCTATTTGCTTCAGCATAGACCACAGAGAGCAAAATTTGCTCACTAAAAGCTATACAAAAAGTTAATAATGGCGTCACAACTGTGTCATGAAGCGCCGGATGGGAGAGGGTGGCGTCAATTAACCTCAGCATTTCAAGCGCGTGCCTTGAAGTCTGATTCGAGATGTGTCGAGTAAAAAAGTGACCAACAGGAAAGGATGATGCCGTCATACAACCAAAGTTGTTAGACTTTGGTTGTAATTGTGGGTGAATTACTGGACTAATGGCCTATGGCAGTGAATAAAGGGCGCCAAGAAATGGTTGGGCCTTTGCAAGAGAACGTCCTTGCCAAGCGACAGTAAGTTGCCCGCTAATCTTCTAACGTGCTTTTTCGTTTACCTGACACGAGCGGTACCTTTCCAATGCGCAGAACTGCCACAATGACGCTCTGGGATCAGCTTTGGCATTCCCATGACCAAGTCAAAAACCTGCTGATGTGTGCGCTGCCGACATCAGGCACACCCCGTGCACCCACTGCTTCTGATGACAATCAGGGTGGTTCGGGTTCCCAGCCAGGCCCAAAACCGCCGGCCTATACCACGCCGCAAAAGATTGGCCTGGTGTTGGGGCCGGTATTGTTTGCCTTTGTGCTGATGTTTTTCCATCCGGCCGACCTGAGCGTTGAAGGGCGAATGGTGCTGGCGACCACGCTTTGGGTAGCCGTCTGGTGGATTACCGAGGCGATTCCCATTCCGGTAACGTCGCTGCTGCCCATCGTGCTGCTGCCGATTACCGGTGCGCTGGAAGGAGGCGCTGTCACGGCGGCTTACGGCAATCCGATCATCTTCCTGTTCCTGGGCGGCTTCATGATTGCGCTGGCCATGGAAAAGTGGGATCTGCACAAGCGCATCGCGCTGACGATCATTTCGGTACTGGGTACCAGCATCAACAACATCGTCTTCGGTTTCATGGCGGCCACCGGCTTTCTGTCGATGTGGGTGTCCAATACGGCGGCGGTCATGATGATGCTGCCGATCGGTACGGCGATTGTTTATCAGGTCACCCAGGAGCTGAACAAGACCGAAGGCGATCACACTACCGAAATCGATAAATTCAGCAAGGCGCTGATTTTCGGTATTGGCTACGGCGGTACTATCGGCGGCTTGGGTACGCTGATTGGTACGCCGCCCAACATCATTCTGGCCGCCGTGGTCAGCGAGCTGTTCGGCGTTGAAATCTCCTTTGCCGGTTGGCTGATGTTCGCCTTTCCGGTGGTCGTGGCGCTGCTCATGATCAGCTGGCTGCTGTTGACCCGGGTCATCTACCCGATCAACTTCAACAAGCTGCCGGGCGGCAAGGACATGATCAAGAAGGAGAAGGCGGCCCTGGGCACTATCTCGTTCGAAGAGAAAGCCGTTCTGGGTATCTTCCTGTTCGCGGCCTTCATGTGGATTACCCGCTCTTTCCTGTGGCAGGGCCAGATCATCAATATCCCTGGTATCAGCGATACCATGATCGCCATTGTCGCTGCCATCCTGCTGTTTCTGGTGCCTTCGCCCAACAAGGGTGGTTGCCTGCTGGGTTGGGATGTGGCCAAGGACGTGCCCTGGGGCATCCTCTTGCTGTTCGGGGGCGGGCTTGCCATTGCCGCCGGTTTCGGCTCCACTGGCCTTGCGTCCTGGATCGGTGGGCAGATGAGCGTGCTGGAAGGGGTCAACTTCCTGCTGGTCATCCTGCTGGCCACGGGCATGGTGCTTTTCCTTACCGAAATCACCTCCAATACCGCAACGGCCACCATGATTCTTCCCGTACTGGCGTCGCTGGCGCTGGCGCTGGATATTCACCCCTTCGTACTCATGGTGCCGGCGGCCATGGCCGCCAACTGCGCCTTCATGCTGCCGGTGGGTACACCGCCCAACGCGATCATCTTTGCCACCGGCAAGATCAAGATCATCGAAATGGTGCGTAACGGATTCTGGCTCAATATCGCCGCCATGTTGCTGATCGTGGCTGCTGTCTACTTCCTGCTGCCTATGCTTTGGGGCGTTGACTTGACCAATTATCCAGACGCCTTCCGCGACTAACGCCACCGGCGCTATCGCTGCATCCCTCGAGCCCCTATCCTGTGATAGGGGCTTTTTTGCGCTTTTTTATTAACAAATGGCGAACGTTACCCAAGGGTTTTGAATCCCCGCCGAGACGCGCTACGTTTTCCATAATCTAAAGGAGGTAAATCAATACGTACGCGATGGGTTGAGGAGGAGTGCAATGGAATTGCTTGAACGGGTTACCCAATATTTACAGCACCACGAGCTCAAGCTGATAACGGCCGAGTCGTGCACCGCCGGCCTGATGGTTTCCGAGCTGGCCCGCGTGCCCGGTAGCGGGCAATCTATCGATAGCGGCCTGGCCGTCTACTCGCCGGAAGCCAAGAATCGCTATCTGTCGGTCAGTTTCGATACGATCGATACCTTTGGGCTTACCAGTGAAGAAACGGCGCGGGAAATGGCCAGAGGATCGCTCGATAACAGCGACGCCAACGTTAGTGTGGCCAATACGGGCATTGCAGGACCCAAGCCCCAGGATGACATTCCGGTGGGTACAGTGTGTTTTGCCTGGGCATTTCGCCACGATCAAAAAACCTATCTGGCAACCGAAACGCGGCGCTTCCCTGGCGAGCGCAACGAGGTACGTCTAGCCGCGGCGCACTACGCGCTGGAGAATATTCCCGTGCTTCATCGCCAGATGCTCGAGGGCAACCTGCCCATTGATAGGTAGAACCCGCTGTATTTGTGACCTAGCCTGCTAAAACGCATTCACCGCTTATACAGGTATAACACCGCAAGGAGGCCAAGATGACGGATCGCCCAGAGACACAGTCGCATATTCAACAGGTATTGCAGGTAAAGCCGCGTATCGACCCAGAGCAGGAAGTGGAAGCCCGCGTGGCGTTCCTATGCCGAAAGATGCTGGAAAGCGGTCAGCATGCCCTGGTGTTGGGCATTAGTGGCGGGGTAGATTCCACTGTAGGCGGCCGGCTGGCCCAGCTGGCCGTCGAGCGCGCCCGCGATCAAGGGGTGAATGCTTACTTCTACGCCATGCGCCTGCCTTACGGCACCCAGCATGATGAAGACGATGCCCAGCAGGCGCTTGGTTTCATCAAGCCGGACCATGTGCTCACCGTCGACGTCAAACCGGCAAGCGATGCGTTGCTGGACGCGCTGGAAGAGGGCGAGCTGACGTTTGAAGACGCCAACAGGCGTGATTTCGTGCTGGGTAATATCAAGGCGCGCCAGCGCATGGTGGCGCAATATGCTGCTGCCGGCGCACGGGGCGGCCTGGTCGTCGGTACGGATCAGGCGGCCGAGGCGCTGATGGGCTTTTTCACCAAGTATGGCGACGGCGCTTGCGATGTCGCGCCACTCTCCGGGCTTACCAAGAGCCAGGTGCGTGAAGTGGGTGCTGCGCTAGGGGCACCTGCCGCGCTGGTGGAAAAGCAGCCCACTGCGGATCTTGAAACGCTCAAGCCCCAGCTGGCTGACGAAGTAGCTCTGGGCGTTACCTACGTCGATATCGACGCCTTCCTGGTGGGCGAATCCGTAAGCGATGAGGCCTACAACACCATCATCAAGACCTACACGCGCACCGAGCATAAGCGTCAGTTGCCTATCACGCCCTAAAAGCAGGTCAGCTTGGGCTAAACGCCGCACGGTTAGGTTGTTATGATGCTACAACCTAACCTGCTGTTGAGCCTGCCATGCGTTTACTGCATACCGCCGATTGGCATCTGGGGCGGCTGTTTCACAACGTCTCTTTGCTTGAAGACCAGCGCCACGTTCTAGAGCAACTGATCGAGATAGTCGATCGCGAAGCCGTCGACGCGGTCCTTATCGCGGGCGATATCTTTGACCGCTCGGTGCCGCCTGCTGCGGCGGTAACGCTGCTCGACGACGTGCTGGGCGAGCTTTGCCAGGCCCGCGGCCTGCCGGTCGTCATCATTTCAGGCAACCATGACGGCGCCGAACGCCTGCGCTTCGGCGCCCGCCACCTGCGCCAGGCTGGCCTGCATATTCTTTCTGATCTGGCCAACTGCTTCTCCCCGGTGACCCTGTCGCTTGGCGGCCTCGAGGTCGATATCTTTGGCGTGCCCTACGCCGACCCGGAATACGTGCGCAGCCAGTTTGGCGTTGAAGTGCGCGATTTCGACAGCGCCCACCGCTATCTGGTCGAGCGTATCGACGAGCAGCGCCACGCTACCCGCCCGACGCTTCTCATGAGCCACTGCTTCGTGGATGGCGGCAGCGCGTCAGACTCCGAGCGGCCGCTCACCCTGGGTGGGGCGGAAAGCGTCGCCTGGGAGCCCATGCAGCACTTCACCTATGTGGCCCTTGGCCACCTGCACGGCCCGCAGTTCCGTGGCGGGGAACATATTCGCTACAGCGGCTCGCTGCTCAAGTACAGTTTTTCCGAGGCGTCCCAGCGTAAGGGCGTGACGCTGGTGGATATCGACGAGGCGGGCAGCGTTCAGACCGAGCACATTCCACTTACGCCGCGTCGCGATGTGCGCGTGCTCGAGGGTGAGCTTGACGCCTTGCTGACACAGGGCCAAGGCGATCCCAAGGCCGATGACTACCTGCTGGTGCGGCTGACCGACCGCCACGCCATTCTCGATCCCATGGGTAAACTGCGCGCGGTATACCCCAACGTGCTGCACCTGGAAAAGCCCGGCATGCTCGGCAGCCAGCAGCGCCAGCAGCTTAGTCGTGAGCGGCTGCGCTTCGATGCGCTGGACATGTTCAGCGACTTTTTTGCGCAGACCAGCGGCGAGCCCATGAACACCGAGCAGGCGAGCGCCATGAGCAAGCTGATTGGCGAGCTCAAGCGTGATGAGGAGCAAGGCCCATGACCCCGCTGGCGCTGACCATGCAGGCCTTCGGGCCTTTCGCCGCCGTTGAAACCATCGATTTCGCACAGTTGGGCAAGAGCCCGCTTTTTCTGATCAACGGGCCGACAGGAGCGGGCAAGAGCTCGATTCTGGACGCCATCTGTTTCGCCCTCTACGGCCAGACCACCGGCGACGAGCGTTCGGGCACGCAGATGCGCTGCGATCAGGCGGATGCTTCACTATTGACCGAGGTTTCGCTGGATTTTTACCTTCGCGGTAGCGCCTACCGGGTACGCCGAGTGCCCCAGCAGGAGCGGCCCAAGGCGCGGGGGGAAGGCACCACTACCCAGAGCGCGGAAGCCCAGTTATGGACATTGACCGCAACGGGAGAAGAGGACGAGTGCCTGGTAGCCCGAAGCGTCAGCGATGCCAACACCCAGGTGCAGACGCTGCTGGGCCTGGATGCCAGCCAGTTTCGCCAGGTGATGGTGCTGCCCCAGGGCAAGTTCCGTGAGCTGCTGCTGGCCGAGTCCAAGGACCGCGAAAAGATCTTCTCCCAGCTGTTTCAGACGCACATTTTCCAGCGCATCGAAGAGCGCCTGCGCACCCAGGCCAACCAGATCGAGCGCGCGGTGAACGATCACCGCCAGCATATCCGCGGCATTCTGACCGGCGGCGCACTGGAAAGCGAACCCGCCCTGGAGCAGGAGTGGCAGGCGCTGACCCCGCAGGTAGCGAGCGCACTGCAAGCCTTTGAAGTCGCACAGCAGCGCAGGCGCCAGGCTGAAAAGCGGCGCAACGACGCCCAGGCGCTGCAACGTCAGTTCGAGGCGCGCGAAGCGCTGGCCGCGGACAAGGCCCGCCATCTTGAGCAGCAGGGCGCCATCGCGCAGTCGCAGCGTCGCTTGGAGCAGGCGGCGCGCGCCCAGGCACTGCACCCCCAGCAAACGGCTCTGTTGCAGGCAAAGGAGGCGCGAACCAGCGCCCAAACCGAGCAGCATCAGGCCCAGGCCGGGCTTACTGCCCAGCACGCGCAGACTCAGCATGCTGTCAAGGCACTCGAAGCCGCCCGTCAGCGCAGTGAAGAGCTGCCCGCCCTACGCGAACGCCACCGCCAGCTGGGCGAGTTTATCCACCAAGGGCAGCAGTTAAGCGAACTGCAGGCGCGCTTTGTCCACGCGCAGAGCGCTTGGCAGCAGGTAGACGGCGCGCTCAAGCGTGATGAAGCCCAGCTGGAAAGCATTCGTAAACAAGGCGAGGCCATCGGCACGCGCCTTGAACAGTTACAGCAAGAGTTCCAGCGCTTGGCCAGCGCCCCTTCAGCGCTTGAGCGCCATGAGCAGCTGTACGCTCAGCGCCAGGAGCTGGAGAAGCTTGATCGCCAAGGGCAGGAGCTGGCCGTTCAGCAGCAGCGGGCAAGTGAAGCGCTAGACCAGCGCCAAGATGAAGCCACTCAGGCCGAACGCTACGCCACCGAGCAGGAGATGCGTTGGCATCAGGGTCAGGCCGCGGCGCTGGCGCTGACCTTGGCGTATCAGGCACCTTGCCCGGTCTGCGGCAGCCTGGAGCATCCGTCACCGGCGACGGAGGGTGGCGATGTGGTGACTCAGGCGCAGGTTGAAAAGGCTCGCGCCGCCCAGGAAACTGCCCGGCAGACGCTTGAAAAAGCCCAGCGGCAGCAGGCACAGCTTGCCCAGCAGTTCGGCTATCACCGCGAACAGCACCAGCGGCTGCGCCAGCAGCTAGGCACGTGGGCCGAACAACCGCTGTCGGCGCTGGACAGCGCCTGCGAAAGCCTTCGCGAGCAGGCCCAGCGCCGCTTGCGCGTTGAGCGCGATATCGCCGAGCAGCACGCCGCACGGGAGGGATTGCGGCGCGAGTGGGGGGCGCTCGACAGAACCCTCAAGACCCAGCGGCCAGCGGTGGAAAAGGCGCGAGAAGAGGCGTTGCGCCTTGAAAGCCAGCGCGACCAGCTGAGCCAGGCGCTGCCTGAAGACGCCCGCGACCCCGATGCCCTGCGCCGAACCCTGGGGGTACTGGAGCAGCAAATCGCCACGCGTGAGAAGGAGTGGGAGCAGGCCCGCCAAGCGCTGGCCGATAGCCAGACTCGGCAGGCCAGGGCCGAAGAGCAGTTGAGTGGTGCGACCCAGCGCCTGGAGCGCAGTGGGCAGGCGCTTGAAATGGCGCAGGCCGAATGGCAGGCAGCCCTCGCCCAGAGCCCGTTTGAAGATGAGGCAGCGTTTGGCGCTGCCCAGTTGGATGACGCCGCGCGCCAGTCGCTTACCGCCCAGGTAGAGGCGTATCAGCGCCGCCTGGCGGAGCTTGAAGGTGCGTTGCAGAATTATCACGCCCAGCTTGCCGAACAGGCACCGCCGGATATGCCGGCGCTCAAGGCGTTGAGTGACGCAGCCCAGGCCGAAGAGCAGGCTCGGCTGGATGAGTGGCGAGCCCTGGACAGCCGGCGTAACACTCTGGAAGGTATTCGTAGAACACTCGCCGCCGCGCATGCAGCCCAGGCCGAGCTCGAGGCGGATTACCGGTTGTGGGGCACGCTAAGCGAAATAGCCAACGGCCGCACCGGACACCGCATCAGCCTGCAACGCTTTGTGCTCGGCGTGCTGCTCGATGACGTGCTGATCCAGGCCTCCGAGCGCCTGGTGCGCATGAGCCGTGGGCGCTATCAGCTGGTGCGCCGGGAAGACCCGTCCAAAGGCAACAAGGCCTCGGGCCTGGAGCTGGACGTGGCGGATACCTACACCGGCAAGAACCGGCCGGTCGCCACGCTGTCCGGCGGCGAGTCGTTCATGGCGGCGTTAGCGCTGGCGCTCGGGCTTTCCGATGTGGTGCAGGCCTACGCCGGCGGCATACAGCTGGACACGCTGTTTATCGATGAAGGCTTTGGCAGCCTGGATCAGGACGCGCTTGACCAGGCTATCAACATGTTGAGCGAACTGCAGATGGGCGGGCGCATGATCGGGATTATTTCCCATGTCAGCGAACTCAAGGAGCAGATGCCGGTTCGTATAGAGGTGCGCGCCAGCCGCCAGGGAAGTACGGTGCAGGTGCAGGGCGTGCTGGCACCCTGATCGACCTGGCGTCGGTCAAACGGTGGCTATACGAACCCCCATTTCATTCGTCAAAGGAGTACAAGAATGAACGCGAGCAAGATTCTTCAGCAGTTGATGCAGCAGGCCAGCGGTAGCCAGCAAGGCGGCAGTGGTGTCGATGTCAAAGGCATGCTGAGCGGCCTTTCAAAGCAGCTGGGTGGCAGCGGTGGTCAGGGCAGCTCATCGAGCGGGCTGGATATCAAAAGCCTGCTCGGCGGTGGCGCCATGGGCATGCTGGTCGGCTCCAAACGCGGGCGCAGCATGGGCGGCAAGGTGCTCAAGTACGGTGCCATCGCCGGCGTGGGCATGCTGGCCTGGAAAGCGTGGCAGAGTTCCCTGGCGGCCAAGAGCGGCGGTGGTGCGGATTCCCGGGCGCAAGCAACCGAAGGCGAGCGGGTAGAGGTGCTCAGCGGCGAGATTCAGGAGCGGCGCAGCCTGGAGCTCTTGCAGGCGATGATCATGGCCGCTCGCGCCGATGGTCATATCGACGAGCAGGAGCAGGCGCTGATTACCGAACAGATTGACGCGCTGGGCGCTGACCAGGAGATGCATGACTGGGTAGCGCAGCAGTTGAAAACACCGTTGGACGCCGAGGCGCTAGCGCGTGAGGCGGATTCGCCCCAGGCTGCCCGCGAGATGTACCTGATCAGCGTAGCGGTAGTGGATGACCAGAACCCCATGGAGCGCGCCTGGCTTGATCAGTTGGCCAGCGCCCTGAATCTGCCTGAAGAGATGGCCCGCGAGCTCGAGCGCCAGGCAGTGCAGGCGGGTTGATGCTGGATACCGCCAACTTCTGGATAGCCGCCGGCTTTGGTTTGGGAATGCTTCCCGTCGCACCGGGCACGTTTGGTTCCCTGTTGGGGATACCCCTGGCGTGGTGGCTGCTTGGCCGTCCAACCGGCCAGCAGTGGCTGATCATGGCCGGGCTGCTGGCCCTGGCGGTACCTATCTGCCATGTGGCTGCCTGGCACTACGCGGGGCTGGATCATGGCAGCATCGTGGCCGATGAGTATCTGGCCTTTCCGCTGACAGTGATCGGCATGCAGGCTGCGCGTACGCCATGGATAATGGCCCTTGCCTTTGTGGTTTACCGTTTTTTTGACGCGCTGAAACCGCCGCCGATTCATTTGGCCGAGTACGCGCAAGGGGGGCTGGGGATCGTGCTGGATGATGTGATTGCCGCGCTGGTCACCTGGGTGGTGGTCGCCGTACTGGTCACGCTCTACAAGCGTCGTACTTTGCAGCGGGGTTAGGCAGTTAAAGAAAACGCCGCACGCCTTGATAGGCGTGCGGCGCACTTCTTGACGCAGCAGCGTCGCGGTTAAGCGGTTTTACTCGCTGACCACGATGACCGCCTTGGCGTTGACAAACTCATGCATGCCAAAGCCGCCGTGCTCGCGGCCATAGCCGGAGTCCTTGACGCCGCCAAACGGCATTTCCGGGGTGGCTACACCAAAGCCGTTGATGAATACCATGCCGGTATCGAAGTACTTGCTGGCAAGTTCCGTGGCACGCTTGGTGTCCTTGGAAATGATGCCGCCGCCCAGGCCATAGCGGCTGTCGTTGGCAATGCGCATGGCGTCTTCATCATCCTTGGCACGAATCAGCGCCGCTACCGGGCCGAACAGCTCATCATCATACGCTGGCTGGCCGGGGGTGACGTTGTCCAGCACGGTGACCGGATAGAACGCGCCTTTACCTGCGGGTTTTTCACCGCCGCACAGTATCTTGGCACCGTTCTTGACGCTCTCTTCTACCTGCTCGTGCAGCGCATCGCGCAGATCGACACGCGCCATGGGGCCAAGGTCCGTATCACTGTCATTCGGGTCACCGACTTTCAGCGACTTCATCTTCTCGACGAAGCGCTCCTTGAAGGCGTCATAGTTGGCTTCGGTGACCACAAAACGCTTGGCCGCCACACACGTCTGGCCTCCGTTGAAGACCCGGCCCTGCACGCAGGTGTTCACCGCAACGTCAAGATCAGCATCATCGAGTACCAGGAACGCGTCGTTAGAGCCCAGCTCCAGTACGGTCTTCTTCAGGTTCTCGGCGGCTTTCGCGGCAACCTTGCGCCCGGCGCCGTCGCTGCCGGTAAGCGTGACACCGCGCACGGCTTTATGGGCGATCACTTCATCGGATACATCGTGAGAGATCACCAGCGTGCGGAAGACGTTTTCCGGCAGACCCGCTTCGCGGTAAATCTTTTCCAGCAAAAGGCCGCTGCCGGTCACGTTTTCGGCGTGTTTCAGCAGTACGCTATTACCCGCCATGATGTTGGCGATCGAGTAGCGCACCACCTGATAGGCCGGGAAGTTCCACGGCTGAATGCCGTAGATGACGCCCATGGGCGAATAAGTAATGAAGCCACGCTCGCCGTTACCGGGTTTGCGCTCTTCATCGGCCAGTTTTTTCGGACCCTGCTCCGCCGTGTAGTCACAGATACCTACGCACAGATCCACTTCCTGGCGCGCCTGTTCGGGCGGCTTGCCCATCTCCTTGACCATGAGCTCGGCCAACGCTTCCTTATTGTCGCCTAGCGCTTGGCCAATGGCTTTGACCACCTTGGCGCGCTGTTCAAGTGACTGTAGGCGCCAATCGAGAAAGGCCTGGTAGCTGGCCTCGACAATCTGCTTTGCCTGGCTGGAATCCATCAGCGTGTAGGTGTTCAGCGTTTCGCCGGTGGTCGGATTAACAGTAGTGATGCTGTTGCTCATAAGATCTCCTATCTTTAGATCAACGCTTCAAGGTCCATATCGGCCTAAACCGACTGGTCTAATCAAGTTCGTTATCCACTTTAGTAGACAACCCGCCTGTCTGTCTAATCTTGTGGCAACTCTGTTTTCAAAGCGTTCACTCACTGTTTTTCTTCTGCCTTCTGCATCGCTCAGTGTGTGCCCTGGCGCGCCTCTTTGAATCTGCGCTATGTTCTGTAAGCGTTGCTTATAAAGGTAGTAGTAATGACACAACAACAAACGTCGTTCGACTACATCGTGATAGGCGCCGGTACGGCCGGTTGCCTGATGGCCAACCGGCTAAGTGCCAATCCTGAAAACCGCGTGCTGTTGATCGAAGCGGGCGGGCGCGATAACTACCATTGGATCCATATTCCGGTGGGCTATCTCTACTGTATCAACAACCCGCGCACCGACTGGCTGTTCAAGACCGAAGCGGAGGAGGGGCTCAACGGCCGCTCGTTGATCTATCCGCGCGGCAAGACTCTGGGCGGGTGCTCGAGCATTAATGGCATGATCTACATGCGCGGCCAGGCGCGAGATTACGACCACTGGGCACAGGTGGCAGGCGATGACGCCTGGCGCTGGAAAAACTGCCTGCCAGATTTCATCAGGCATGAAGATCACTACCGGCTGGATGGTGGCGGTGAAGCTGATGCCCAGCATCGTGACTTTCACGGCCATGGAGGCGAGTGGCGGGTCGAGAAGCAGCGCCTCAAGTGGGAAGTGCTGGATGACTTTGCCCGCGCCGCCGAGCAGGCCGGCATTCCACGCACCGAGGATTTCAATCGCGGCACCAACGAAGGCGTGGCCTACTTTGACGTCAACCAGCGCAACGGTTGGCGCTGGAACACGGCCAAGGCCTTTTTACGCCCAGCGCTGAAGCGCGCCAACCTGACCTTATGGCACTCCACCCAAGTGAACCGGCTCTGCTTTGATGATGATCAGGGCACGCCCCGTTGCAGCGGGGCGCAGCTGCTTCGCCAGAGCCGGCAGTTGACGGCAAAGGCCTCCAAGGAGGTGATCTTGTGTGCCGGTGCCATCGGCACACCGCATCTTTTGCAGCTTTCTGGCGTGGGGCCCAAGGCGCTTCTGCAAGCGCATGCCATTAACGTGGTGCAGGATCTTCCGGGCGTTGGCGAGAATCTGCAAGATCACCTCCAGATCCGTTCGGTGTATCGTGTCACCAAGGCTAAAACACTTAATGCCTTGGCAAGTACCTGGTGGGGGAAAGCGGGAATTGGCTGGGAGTATTTAAGCAAGCGCACAGGCCCCATGAGCATGGCGCCTTCACAGCTGGGCGCCTTTACCCGCAGTGCGCCGGAGTACGCGCATCCCAATATTCAGTACCATGTGCAGCCGCTGAGTCTTGAAGCATTTGGCCAACCGTTGCACCCATACCCCGCGATTACCGCCAGCGTATGCAACCTGAACCCGAGCAGCCGGGGGACAGTGCGCCTGAAAAGCGCCGACCCGAGCGAGCCGCCGGCCATCGCGCCCAACTACCTGAGCACGCCGGAAGACCGCAAGGTGGCCGCCGACTCACTGAGAATGACCCGACGTATTGCCGGAATGCCTGCGTTTGCCAAGTACGCCCCCGAGGAGGTGAAGCCGGGCGTGGAGTATCAAACCGACGAAGAGCTTGCACGTCTGGCGGGGGATATCGGCACCACGATCTTTCACCCGGTGGGCACTACGCGAATGGGGCGTACAGACGATGCCATGGCGGTTGTAGATGCGCGGCTACGCGTGCGCGGTATCAAGGGGTTGCGGATTGCCGACGCTGGCGTCATGCCGACGATCACCAGCGGCAACACCAATTCACCCACGCTGATGATCGCCGAAAAGGCGGCGAATTGGGTTTTAAACGAAAATTCATTGCATTAAGTTTTTTTCAAGCCTATTGTTGACGTGCGCTTTTGTTGAGCGCATGCTTTATGCAGTTGGTTAGCAAGTCGAACGTTGTCAGCAGTACCGAACGCCCATGCGTAAGTCTGGTGAAAGTTTCTTGTCCTACCCACTGCAATTCGGGTATTGCCCGGCTTTACATTAAGATATATCGAGGATTTCGATCATGGCAACTGGTACCGTTAAGTGGTTTAACGACACTAAAGGTTTCGGCTTCATTTCTCCGGACGACAATGGCGACGATCTGTTCGCGCACTTCTCCGAAATTCAAGCTGACGGCTTCAAAACTCTGCAAGACGGCCAGAAGGTTTCCTTCGACGTCACCCAGGGTAAAAAAGGCCTTCAAGCTTCCAACATCAAAGTTGTGAACTAATTCACAACCCTTGATGTTCGCCGCTAGCGGTCAACGCTAGCGTGCTGAAAAACCCCGCTCAACAAGCGGGGTTTTTTGTGTGCGCAAAAAAACATATATTCTATTTTGATATTTAAATGTTTCTAAAAATAACTTTTTAGAATATGGCGCAGGCTTCACAATAGCGCAGGCTTTTATTGTTAAGGATGCTGCGTTATGTCGCTGGATGCCTGGATTGCGGTGGCCGTGGTCGTCACTATTTTTCCGTTAATGGCCACCTCTCGTCTGGGGCCGGATATCATTTTGCTGGGCGCGGTAATCGTGCTGATGACGCTGGGTGTGCTGACGCCTGTCGAAGCGCTTAGCGGGTTTTCCAATAGTGGTCTGTTTACCGTAGCGTTCATGTACGTGCTGGTGGCCAGCATTCGTGAAACCGGCGGTATCGACCTGATCATCCGCTACGTTTTGGGGCGGCCAAAAACCGAGCGCGGGGCCTTGATGCGTCTGCTGCTGCCGGTGGCCTCCCTTAGCGGGTTCTTGAACAACACGCCGGTCGTTGCCACCTACATTCCCGCCGTGATGAGCTGGAGCCGGCGGTTGCGTCGTTCGCCTCAGCGGCTTTTGATGCCGTTAAGCTTTGCCTCGATTCTGGGCGGCACCATTACCTTGTTTGGTACCAGCACCAACCTGGTCGTTCACGGGCTGCTGGTCGACCGCTATCCGGATCTGGCCATGGGGCTTTTTGACCTTGCCTGGGTGGGGCTTCCGGTCGCGGTGGCCGGGCTTGCCTACCTGATCATACTCGGCCCCCGCCTGCTGCCTGCGCGCGAAGGGCTTGCCAATGTGTTTGCCAATCCACGCGAGTTCACTATCGAAATGGAGGTGGACCGCGAAGGCGTGCTGGTAAATCGCACCGTGGAAGAGGCGGGGCTGCGCCACTTGCAGGAGCTGTTCCTGGTCGAGATCGAGCGCGACGGCAACGTGGTCAGCGTGGTTGGTCCCGGCGAGCAGTTGAAAGGCGGGGACCGCCTGGTATTCACCGGCACCAGCGACGCCGCCGTCGAGCTGCAGCAGATCCGCGGGCTGGTGCCGTCTCGTGAAAGCGCCTCGAGCCTTGAAAAGGAGTTCAAGGAGCGCCGTCTGGTCGAAGCGGTGGTTTCCAGCCAGTGCCAGTTTATTGGCCAGCGGATTCGCGACGGACGCTTTCGAACGCTATACGGCGCTGCGGTGCTGGCGATCTGCCGGGGCGGCGAACGCGTCAAGGGCAACCTGGGGCAGGTGCGCCTGCAGCCAGCGGATGTGCTGCTGCTCGAGGCCCGGCCGCCGTTTATCGAGCGCCACCGCCAGTCAAAGGATTTTCTGCTCATCAGCGAACTTAACGGCTCGGCACGGCCGGTGCATGAAAAGGCCCCGCTGGCCTGGGGGATATTGCTGGGCGCGGTGCTGCTGGCAGCCCTTGGCGTGGTCAGCATGCTCAATGCCGCCATGCTCGGAGCGGCGCTGGCGCTTTTGACCGGCTGCTGCTCGGTCGAGGCCGCCAAGCGCGGGCTGGATAGTCAGGTGCTGCTGACCATCGCGGCGTCTTTCGGCGTGGGGGCGGCACTGCAAAGCTCTGGCGCGGCGGATGCCATAGCGGGGGGCGTTTTGAATATCGTGGGCGGAAGCCCCTGGCTACTTCTGTTGGGTACCTACTGCGTGGTGGCGCTGTTGACCGAGATGGTGACCAACAATGGTGCTGCGGTGATCATCTTTCCGGTGGTGATGGCCGCCGCCGAAAGCCTGGGCGTCAACCCGATGCCTTACGTGGTAACCGTCATGTTTGCCGCTTCGGCCAGTTTCCTGACGCCCATTGGCTATCAGACCAATTTGATGGTGTATGGCCCCGGTGGCTATCGCATCAGCGATTTTCTGCGCGTGGGCGGCGGGTTGAACGTGCTTACCGGCGCGATTGCGGTGGCCTTGATTCCCCTGGTGTGGCCCTTTTAAGCGTAACTTCTCGCCGTGAGTGCCGGTTTACGCTAGGGTGCTTTTTTTCAATCAAGTAAGGATGTAGCCGATGACCGCTCCGGGCGAACTGATTATTGAGCCGCAAAATGGTCAACCCGCCGATGCCTGTGTGTTTATCATTCACGGGCTGGGGGCCGACGGGCACGATTTCGAGCCGCTGATCCCCGCGCTGAACCTGCCGAGTGAAGCGAACGTGCGCTTTATCATGCCCCACGCGCCCAAGCTTGCCGTTACCGTCAATGGCGGCATGGTCATGCCCGCCTGGTACGATATCCTTGCCATGGACCTGGGGCGCCGGGTGGACGAAGTGCAGCTCAAGCACTCGGCCGAGCGTATTCAGGCGCTGATTCAGGAGCAGATCGATCAAGGCATCGACAGTCGGCGAATCATCGTGGCGGGCTTCTCCCAAGGCGGCGCCGTGGCTTATCAGGCCGCACTTTCATTTCCGCAGCCGCTGGGCGGGTTGCTGGCCATGTCGACCTACTTCGCCACGGCGGACAGCATCGATGCGAGCGAGGCCAACCGTACGCTGCCGATCGAGATACACCACGGCAACTTTGACCCCATCGTGGCTGAAACCCTGGGGCGGGCAGCGTTTGATCGCCTCAAGGCTCAGGGCTACAACGCCAACTATCGCCAGTACCCCATGGCCCATGCACTCTGCCCGCAGCAGGTGGGCGATATCGGCCAGTGGCTCACCAAGCTTCTTGGCTGAGAGGTACATCGACAAGTAGCGCAAAGGCAGGCACAGTAAACTCCCTATAAGCCGGTGCAAGGATAGCAAAGGCCGTGATCGCGTCTGTTGATCTTATCGAAGTCGTTCTAGCGCTCTGTCTGGTGACAGCAGCGCTATTCTGTCTATTTGACCGTCACCTGCTGCGCGCCTGCAGCTTCTTTGTTGCCTTTACCCTGTGCATGGCGTTGGCCTGGCTGACCCTTGCCGCGCCCTGGCTTGCCTTGATGGAGGGCATCATCGGAGCGCTTTTGACCACGCCGTGCTTCTTTTATGCTCTGGGCGTCTTTACGCCCGCTTCTGAAAAATTGCCGTCTCACGATCACTTCAAGGAGCCGCTTTCCCGCGGCGTCATGCGCACGCTGCTGGCACTTGCCTGGTGTTTAATGGTGGGGGCCGTGGTGCGTTTTATCTTTCCCGCCATGGTGTACTCGCCCACCGAACACCCGCTGCTGCTGGCCGGGGTGGTGATGGTGGCCGCCGCCATGGGCGCGTTTGCCTGGCACCGGCATCTGGTGCGCCGGCTGCTGGCCTTCAACGTGCTGGGTTCCGGTGTCTTTCTGCTGCTGGCCGGGCTTGCGGGTACCGACCCTCAGGGCCAGGCGCTGATTACCACGGCCCTGGTGGTTGCCTGGCTTGGCTCGCTGTTGGGTGCGTTGGTGATTCGCAGGCTTTATCGGCTGGAAGGGGAGAACGCCTTGCTGGGTAGCCGTGGGCTCAAGGAGACACGTCAATGAACTGGCGGTTTGGCCTGACGGGCAGCACCTTCGACCCTCTGATGACAAGCCACTGGGCGCTGGCCGCGGCGCTGTTATTGCCGCTTGTATTCGGCGCCTTGGCCGCCATTTTTCCGCCCCGGCGGATGTGGCCCGTGGCACTGGCGTGCGCGGTGATTCTGACTGCCGGAATTTTTCTGCTTATCGATACCCGGCAGGCGGGCGTGTTGCGCTGGCAGTGGGAGTTTTCCGGTATTGGCGTGGCGCTGCGCTTGAACGGTGTCAGCATGCTGTTGTTGCTGCTGACCCAGTGGCTGGGCGCGGCAGCGGCGCTTTATACGCCGGGGCTTTTACGTATTTCCGACCCCGAGCGTTTTGCCCGCTGGCTCTGGCCGTTGATGGGAGCGGTCATCAGTGCGCTGTCGCTTGCCTGGGTGGCAACGGATCTGCTGACGCTATACATCGCTCTGGAAACTATGGGGCTGGCGGCGGTGGCCATGCTGCTGCTGTCTGGACAGGCGGATGCGCTGCTGGCCGGTATGCGCTATCTACTGCTTACGCTGGTAGGCTCGCTTGCCTATCTGCTGGGGGTTGCGCTGATTCTGGGCTACTGGGGGCGGCTGGATCTGGCCGGGCTTGCCGAGGTGGTGGAGCCTGGCCCGGTCGCCTGGGTGGCGGCGGCTTTGATGGGCGCGGGGCTTGCCCTGAAAGCGGCCTTGTTTCCGCTGCATGCCTGGCTTTCGCCGGTACACTCCAGTGCCTGGACGCCGGTCAGCGCACTGCACGCAGGTCTGGTGGTCAAGGCGTCGCTGTTCGTGCTGCTTGAGCTCTGGAGCATTCTGCTGTTCGAGACCTTCTGGGCGCCGCGGGTCATCGCCTGGATGGGCATGCTGGCGGTCGTGTGGGGCGGGCTGATTGCCTGGCGGGCGGAATCGCTGAAAACCCTGGTGGCATCATCCACCGTAGCGCAACTGGGCTATCTGATGGTGGTGTTTCCGCTGCTGCTGGGGCCGGATATCAGCCCGCTTGCCCGGGCGCTTGCCTGGGACGGTTTCTGGCTGCAATTGATGGGCCACGCTCTGGCCAAGGCGGCCATGTTCATGGCTGCCGGCAACCTGATACTGGCCACCGGTGAAAAGACCCTTGAGGGCCTTGCCGGTACCAGCCGGCGGCTGCCGCTTTCGCTGCTGGTGTTCGGGGTTGCCTCGGTCACCTTGATGGGCCTGCCGCCCAGCGCGGGTTTCACGGCCAAGTGGCTGCTGCTGCAATCCATGGTCATCTCTGGGCAGTGGTGGGCAGTGGCCGCGCTGCTGGTCGGTACGCTGCTGACGGCTGCCTATATCTTCCGTTTCTTTCGCTACTCGTTCATGGAAACGGCGCCGCGCCATCGCTATCAGCCGCTGGCACCGGGAATGGATGTCATCGCTCTGGGTCTGGCGCTGGCGGCTTTCGCACTGGGGCTCTTGGCACACTTTCCGCTGGATCTTCTGCATGGAGGTAGCGCATGAACGCCGCCTGGCTACCTCTTACGGCGCTGGCCGCTTCGCTGCTGGCGGCGGTGATCATCTTCTCGCTGCCGGAAGAGGCAAGGCGGGTGCGCACCAGTGTCAACCTGACCGCCGCGGTCATCAAGATCAGCCTGGTGGCGCTGATGGTCAAGCGGATCACCAATGGCGATGAGGCGGTCTTCAGCTTCCAGGTCGTGGGCAATATCGATTTTGTGCTGCGCGCCGATGCGCTCGGGGTAATGTTTGCCGGGCTCTCCTCGGTGCTTTGGCTATGTACGACGGTCTACGCCATCGGTTATCTGGAAGGCACTGCCAACCGCAAGCGCTTCTTTGGGTTCTTCAGCCTCTGTGTGGCCAGTACCCTGGGCATTGCGCTAGCCGGTAACCTGTTCACCTTCCTGATCTTCTACGAGATGCTGACGCTTTCGACCTACCCGCTGGTCGTGCATTCGGGGACCGACAAGGCGCTCAATGCCGGTCGTATCTATCTGCGCTATACCTTGACTGCGGGCGTCGTGCTGCTGTTTGGCGTGGTACTGCTTTACAGCTTGACCGGGGATCACTCCTTTGCCTCCGAGCGCGGGCTGGGTGACTATCTGGACGATCACCGCGTGCTGCTGACGCTGATATTTGCCCTGCTGGTGGGCGGGTTTGCGGTCAAGGCGGCCATGGTGCCGCTGCACGGCTGGCTGCCCCGGGCGATGGTGGCACCGGCGCCGGTCAGCGCGCTGCTGCATGCGGTGGCCGTGGTCAAGGCGGGAGCTTTCGGCATCCTGCGCATCATCTACGATCTGTATGGCATTGAGCTCAGCGTTGAGCTGGGTGTAACCACGGCACTGGCCGTGGCGTCCTGTATCACCATTATCTACGGGTCGATGCGCGCCATTGCCCAGCAGGAATTGAAGCCCCGGCTGGCGTTCTCGACCATCAGCCAGGTCTCCTACGTGATACTCGGCGTCAGCCTGTTCGGGCCCTTTGGCACCATCGGGGCGCTTGCCCATCTGCTGCATCAGGGGCTGATGAAGGTTACGCTGTTCTTCTGTGCGGGCATCTACGCCGAAGAGCTGGGCATTCACCGGATCGATGAAATGGACGGTGCCGGCAAGCGCATGCCGCTGACCAGCCTGGCCTTTACCATCGGCGCGTTCGGCATGATCGGCCTGCCGCCGGTGGCGGGGTTCATCACCAAGTGGTACCTGGGCATTGGCGCTATCCAGGCGGACATGTACTGGGTAGTCGCGGTACTGGTGGCCAGTAGCACGCTCAACGCGATCTATTTTCTGCCCATTGTGCATCGTCTGTGGTTTCGCGTGGGGCCGGCCCACGGCCATGGCCACTGGCCCGACGAGCAGCGCCTGGGGCGCCTTGAAACTCACGGCTGGCTGCTCTGGCCTGCGGTATTCACCGCGGCTATCAGCCTGGCCGCCGGGCTGTTTGCCGGGCTGCCGTTCAGCCCGCTGGACTGGGCGACCCGGGTGGCGGTTGGGGAGTATCTGCCATGACCACGCTGCTGCTGATACTCGCCCTTGGCTGGCCGCTGTGTGTAGCGGCACTCGGGATATGGCAGGCCTACCGCACGCCGGTGGCGCGCCGGCGCTACTTTACCGGGTGGTGGCTAAGCGCCGCGTGGCCGGCACTCTTGCTGGCGTACGCCGGCGAGGCCCAGTGGGCAATGGATGCCTGGATGCTGGGTAGTCAGTGGTCGCTTGATGCGCTCAGCCGCCCCTGGCTTGCCTTTACCGCGCTGCTTTGGAGTTTTGCCGCGGTTCACGCACGCGGCTACTTTGCCAAGGAGCAGGCGCGCGCCCAGACGGGTGATAGCGCCGCCGAGCGCCGGCTGCTGCGCCTGGCGCTGCTGTGGCCGGTGACGCTTTCGGGCAACGTGCTGCTGATCATTGCCCAGGATATTGCCAGCTTCTACCTGGGCTTTGCGGTGATGACGTTCGCCGCCTATGCCCTGGTGGTGCACAACGGCACTGCTGATGCCAAGCTTGGCGCCAGGGCGTATCTGATCCTGGCGGTGCTGGGGGAGGGGATGATTCTGGGGGGCCTTTTATGGGCCGCGGGCGATACGCAAAGTGTGATGCTGGAGGGCGTTCGCGAGGCGGTGGCAACCTCTGACTACGGCGTGGCCATGGCGGCGTTGCTGTGGCTGGGGCTGGGCGTCAAGGCGGGAGTGATCGGCTTGCATGTCTGGCTGCCGCTGGCCCACCCGGCAGCTCCGGCCCCGGCCAGCGCCGTGCTGAGTGGCGCCATGATCAAGGCAGGGCTGCTGGGGTGGATCTACGTGCTCCCGCTGGGCGAGGCGTCGCTGTCACCGGCGCTGACCCAGCTGGGCAACATCATGCTGATCGCGGGGCTTGCGGCGGCGTTCGGCGCCGCACTCTACGGCGTCTGGCAGCATCATCCCAAGGCGGTGCTGGCGTATTCGAGCATCAGTCAGATGGGTATGCTGACCGCCATGGTGGCCATGGGTCTGGCAGCCCCCGAAGTATGGCCGCTGCTGCTGCCGGGCGTGGTGCTGTTTGCCGCCCACCACGCGCTTGCCAAGGGGGCGCTGTTCATGGGCACCAGCATCAGCGAGCATATGCCACGCTGGTCGCCGGTGGTCATCTGGATGCTGCTTGCGCTGCCCGCGCTGTCGCTGACCGGCGCCTTTGCCGGGGGCTTGATCAGCAAGTGGAGCGTGAAAAGCGCGCTGTATGAAATGCACCATGAAACGCTGATCAGCCTGCTTACCTGGGCAGCCGTAGGGACGTCGGCGCTGGTCAGCGTCAGCCTGTGGCGCCAGTGGCAGCAGCGCAGTGCTGGTGGTAGCCACCCCGGGCAGTGGGGCGCCTGGCTTGCAGCGCTCGTTGCGGCGTTGATCACTCCGCTGTGGCTGCCGCTTCCCGAGGGCAGCGCCGTCGTACCGCCGCTCAAGGAGTGGACAAGCCTCATGTGGCCGCTGCCGGCGGGCGTGCTGGTGGTAGCGTTTGGCTTGCTGGTAACGCGCTATGGACGCCTGGCCACGCCGCCCGCCGGCGATTTGTGGTGGCCTTACGCCTGGCTTGGCCAACACGTCTTGAAAGGCGTGCGCCGGGCAGGGCATGGCTTTGCTGCTCTCAAGGCCAGGTGTGTGGATATTGCCCTGGCCATCGAGACGCGGGCGATGAAGTCGGTTACGCAGCTGACGGCCATGGAAGGCTGGATGCGACACCATACAAGTGGGCTGATGATGGCCCTTGCTGTCATGCTGGCCCTGTTATTACTGTGGGAAGGAGCGTCATGAGTCAGGTCAATCTACCCCATCGCCGCGGGCGGCGTGCCCGGTCGCCGGAAGACATCCCGAGCCGGGGCTGGTTCGATATCGTGTGGCGAGTGCTGCGTGCCGCCAAGCGCGACCGTATTACTATCCTGGCCGCCGGCGTGGCCTTCTATTCGCTGCTTGCCCTGTTTCCCACGATCGCGGCGGTCATTTCACTGTGGGGGCTTTTTTTCAATCCTATAGAAGCTGGCCAGCAGCTTTATGAAGTCAGCCGCTTCATGCCACCGGATGCCGCCAACCTGATCGACCAGCAGGCGCAGCAGGTGGTGGAGAGTACTGAGTCCGGTAACACCATGACGGCGCTGGTCGGGCTGCTGGTCGCGATGTTCATTGCCTCCAAGGCGGTGGGTGTACTGGTGATCGGACTCAACGTGGTGTACGGCGAGCAGGAGAAACGCCCGATTTTATGGCGCGGCGTGGTGCTGACTCTGCTGACCTTTGGGCTGATCGGCATGACGCTGGTATCGCTTGGCTTTATCGCCGTGGTGCCGGCGGTAGTGGATAGCCTGATGATCGAGTCGCCGGTGGATATCGTGCTGAAGTGGCTGCGCTGGCCGGCGCTGCTAATCATCATGAGTTTCTTGATTGCCCTCTTGTACCGCTACGCGCCTTACCGGCGCTCGGCCCAGTGGCGCTGGCTAAGTTATGGCACGCTGCTGGCGACGCTGCTGTGGCTTCTCGGGTCGGGCGGGCTATCACTTTACGTGCGCTACTTCTCGAGCTTCAGCGAGCTTTATGGCTCGTTGGGTGCCGTGGTGGCGCTGATGATGTGGTTCTGGATGTCGGCGTTTGTGGTGTTGCTGGGCGCCGAGGTGAATAGCGAGATGGAGCGCCAGACCTGTAACGACACGACGGTGGGCGAGGAGCGCCCGCTGGGCGACCGTGAAGCCTTTGCCGCCGATACGCTGGGCGTGGAAAACCCCTGGAACGATGAAGATGAAAAAACCCGCGAGCGCTAGGCCGGCGGGTTTGAGTGGTGCGTGACGCTTGAAGGGCCCAGGCGCGCCGCTACAAGAGCTCCTCGGCGGCCAGAGCCAGACGTGAGCGCTCCACGCTTTTCAGGGTGATGTGCCCGGCATGAGGCCAGTCGCGAAAGCGCTCGACCACGGCGGCCATGCCACAGGTGTTGGCGGTCAGGTAGGGCGTATCGATCTGGCCGACGTTGCCCAGGCACACAATCTTGGTATTACGCCCGGCCCGGGTAACCAGGGATTTGAGCTGTTTCGGGGTGAAGTTCTGCGCCTCGTCGATGATCAGAAAAGTGTCGTTCAGAGTGCGCCCACGCATGAAGCTTGGCGAGCGGATCTGCACCCGCGAGCCGATCAGTTGGCGCGTAGCACCGTTGTCCCAGCTGGATTCACCCTCTTCGTTACGCAGCAGGTTATCCATGTTGTCGTGGAAGGCGCCCATCCACGGCGACATCTTCTCCTCTTCGGTACCCGGCAGAAAGCCGATATCCTCGCCCATGGGAATGGGGGCGCGGGTGAACACGATCCGCTCGAACAGCTTGGCATCCAGGGTCTGCTGAAAGGCGGCGGCAAGCGTCATGAAGGTTTTACCCGTGCCCGCGTTGCCGGCAATGGTGACCAGGTCAATGTCGGGGTCCATCAGCAGGTTAAGGGTAAAGTTCTGGCGACTATCGTGGGCGTGAACGCCCCAGACACCGGCGTGGTGGCGGTAGTTGGTCAAGAGTTGCAGGCGGGCGGAGGCGGGCGAGAGCTCGCGGATGATGGCTTCGAACTCGGCGCCATTTTCACTATCGGATACCAGCATGCCCAGATGCCAGTGGCGCGGCATGGTGCCGCTCAGCTGATAGAAGGTCTGGTGGCCGACGCGTTCCACGCTGACCTCCACGTTCAATGCCTCCCAGAGTGACGCGCCGTTCAGGCCTGCATCGGCGTACACCTGGGCGCCTTCGATCATGGCGTCGCTGTCGGAATATGCTCGGTCGTTGAGGTAGTCCTCCACCGGCACCTTGAGCGCGGCGGCCTTGACGCGCAGATTGATATCCTTGGTGATCAGGATGACCGAGGCGTCCGGACGCTCATCGCGAAGACGGCAGGTTTCAGCCAGAATGCGGTTGTCCGGGCTATCGTTTAAAGCGTCAAAGGGTTTTAGGTCGCTGTAGCAGAGAAAGTGGAGCCGGCCGGTTTCGCCGCTGATACGAGGAATGGGTATACCGCGTTGAATCTCGCTGAAGGTGACCTGACTGGTGAGGTCAGAGAGCGTACGGCTGATTTGCCGCGCCGTACGGGCAAGTTCACGACTGCCGTTTTTATGCTTGTCCAGCTCCTCAAGAACCGTCATGGGAATCACCACGTCATGCTCATCGAAGTGATAGAGCGCGGCGGGGTCATGAATCAGGACATTGGTGTCCAGCACGTAAAGCCTGGTCGCTTTCTTATCGAGTTTTACCATCGGGGATATAACTCCTTGGTTGACGGCAATACCGACACTGGCAGTTACATCTTACGCTTTTATGACACTCGCCGGTGTCGCTCCCTGGGTGCGGCCCGTGATCTCCTTATGCGGCGCTTTTTATTAGCGTGGAAGGCAAACGCGTTTTTTTCCACTGCTATATTTCAGTCGCGTTGCGTTCAGCGGGTATCGCCCAGGAAGTGCGCCACCTTATTTAGCAGGGCAGTGGCCACCACACCTAGATTTTCCCCCTCCACGTAGCGGTAGTAGTGGCTGTCCAGCGCAAGATCATGATTCAGCGCGCATAGACGTTTGTCGTCGATGGCATTCTTGACCAGCGGGTGGGGCAGCAGTGCCCAGCCGGTGCCGTTGATCACCGCGTCACGAATTACCTCGAACATGGTGAATCCCAGGTAGTTGGCGGAAAACAGTGCCTCATTGACCAGCCTATCTTCCTGAATATGGGTCAGGCATACCTGGGTGTACTGCGCGAGATCATCCCGGTTGACGCTGGGCAGCCGGCTCAACGGGTGATGCGGCGAGGCGACCAGGCGCATGCCTACAGGGGCCAGGTTGGCGGCATTGGTGACCACGCCTTCAGCGGTATACAGGCCAAAGGCGATATCCACCGTCTGGCGCAGAATGAACTGGCTATGCTCCTGGGGTGGAACCAGGTAGACGGAGATCGCGGTCAGGGGAAACTGCTGTTTCAAGTCGTGCATTACCTGGCGCCAGAAAATTTCCGGCAGCGCATCGTCGCGGGCAATGCACAGCTGGCTCTCGACGCCTTGCAGGTGCTGGTGGCAGTGCTTTTTGATGCGACTGGCGCTGGTCAGGAAACGGTAGCAGTCAGGCAGTACGCTTTCGCCCACCGGGGTGAGCTGAAGGCTGTTGCCGGAGCGTTCGAACAGCGCCACGCCAAGGCTATCTTCAAGTGCATGAACGGCCGCACTCAGCGTGCTGCGCTTGATGCCCGACTGGCGGGCGGCGGCGGCGAATGAGCCGTGTTCGGTAACTTCCACAAAAGCCTGGACCTGTTCAGCGCGCATAGCGTCTTCCCGATTGAGCGCCAATTTTTATAGCGCTGAGCGATTCGTTAAACCTTAGCATGCCGGTTACCATGCGGCACGATTTCCTAAGTGCTGTATGTAATAAGTACTGTATGAAAATTACCGGTACTTAGGATTTTAGCCCACCCTACTTTTGTTAAAGACCTCTTTGAAACGGAGTTTTCAGCGTGACCCCCTTTGTTGCCGAGCGCCGTGCGCTAAGATTTTCCGCCATTTCCGCAAGCCTGTTTGCATTGACCGGGCTGGTACTGGGATTGGCCAGCGGTTCCATCACCATCTTGTTTGACAGCGGCTATTCGCTGTTGAGCCTTGCTCTGGCGTCGCTCTCGCTGCTTGCCCTGCAGCAGGCGCGTAAACCGGCGGATGATCACTACCCCTTTGGGCGGCTGACGGTAGAGCCTCTTGCCGTACTGCTCAAAGGCGTAATGATTGCGCTGGTGTGCCTGTTTTCGATGGTGTCAGCGGTATGGAGCCTGTTGCAGGGCGGGCGCCTGGTAACGCTTGACCTGGCGATCCTGTTCAGCCTGGCCAACGTGGGCGGCTGCCTGTTGACCTGGTGGTGGCTCAAGCGCTATGCGCGCATTGCCCGCTCTTCCTTGCTTGCCGCTGAGCTGCGCCAGTGGCAGATGGACACCGGGCTGAGTGCGGCGGTCATGTTCGGCTTCGCGCTGACCTGGCTTCTGACCCTGACCCCCTGGGCGGGCTACGCACGCTTTGCCGACCCGGTCATGGTGCTGATTATCGCGGGCTACTTTCTGCCCATGCCGGTGCGCATGGTGCGCGGAGCGCTGCGCGAGCTGATGTTTGGCGAGCCGGTGGGCCGCATTCGCCAGGAAATGGTCGATGAAGTGGCTGACTTCGATATCGCCAGTGGCGATGTGCGCCTGGCTCAGGTGGGCAGTTTCCTGATGGTGGATATTCAGCTTGACAAGCAGCAGATCGATGATGCCGAAGAGATTGTCGAAAGCGTGGAGCAGCATTGTGTGCAGCGTAATCTGCGCCCGATTACCAGTATCACGCTGGTCACCAGCTAGCGCGGGAAAAGCAGGCTTGCTAAAAAGATTGACGGTAAAAGGGCAGAATGATATCTAGCGCTACCGACAAAGCGTGTCGGCCCCATACCGTACTTTCGAGGGTTTACGAAACATGCCACTGCGCCGCTGTTTGCCCGTGCTGCTTGCAACCGTTCTGGTTGCGGGATGCGCAAGTTCCACCGTTGCACCACGCTATACCACGAATAACCCGGATGTGATCCGCATCGGCGGTGAGCGCCCCTCCAATGCCGACCCGCGCACGGAAGATGCCGGCTCCTACTGCATGGAAACCGCCGAGCGTTGGAACGAGCATGGCCGGACTCCCGATGGCCAGACGCTATGGGCCAAGGATACCCTGCGCCGGGTGGTACCCTGTCAGTAAGCACCTGCCTGTATCAGCATGACGCCAGCTCGATAAGCTGGCGTCATGCTGTCAAGCGCTTGCACCTGGGGTAGCTAATCGCCTTTCTTTTGCGGCTTGCCCTTGCGCTGGGTGCTTGCCATCTCCTCGAGTTCCTCTTCGCTCATCGAGTCGTACATGTCCTTGGATGATTCATGAAGCTCGCTCGGCTTGGTTTCTCCACGTTTGGCGGAAAGCGCGGCACCCGCGGCCTTTTGCTGGGCCTTCGATTTGGCTGGCATGATAAAGCTCCTGTCGATTGACTTTGCTTTAGGGCTTACGCTATTTAGCCTAGCAGTGGGGAAGCGGCTTTCCAGCGCTCTGAAAGAGCGCTGTACATGTTTACCAATCATCAAGAGAGCACCATGACACCAGCGATCGACGCGGCACGAAAAGCCGGTATCCCGTTCGACATTCATGACTACCATCACGATGCAGCGGCGCAGTCCTATGGTCTGGAAGCCGCTGAAAAGCTGGGCGTTCCCGCCGAACGGGTGTTCAAGACCCTGGTGGTCAAACTCGATGGCAAGACGCTTGCGGTCGGTATCGTGCCGGTCACCCGCCAACTGGGGCTTAAGCAGATCGCCAAAGCCGCCGGGGCCAAGAAAGCGGTGATGGGCGTACCTGCCGAGGTCGAGCGTGCGACCGGCTATGTGCTGGGGGGCGTGAGCCCGCTTGGCCAGAAAAAGCGCTTGGCCACCTATATCGACGAGACGGCCAGGGGCTTTGCCAGTATCTACGTGAGCGCCGGACGGCGCGGGCTTGAAATAGAGCTTGGCCCCGACGATCTGGCCGCCCTTTGCCAGGCGGGCTTTGCGCCCCTTGGCGTATGAGAAGCACGCAGGGGTAGGCACTTTCTGGTATGGTGCTTGCCTTTAAAGTGCATTCTTTTCGTTATTTTTACTGGCCGTTGAACGGCCCTGCAGGTCTTATCGTGTCAGACGTCTCGTTCTCGTCGCTTGCCTTGCCGGCAGCGCTGCTTTCCAACCTTGAGTCGCTGGGCTATCACCAGATGACGCCGGTGCAGGCCCAGAGCCTGCCGCCCATGCTTGCCGGGCGCGATGTCATGGCACAGGCCAGAACCGGCTCGGGTAAAACGGCGGCGTTTGGGCTGGCACTGCTTGCCGAGCTGCGCGTGGAGGCGTTTTCCGTGCAGGGGCTGGTGCTTTGCCCCACCCGCGAACTGGCCGACCAGGTGGCCGAAGAGCTGCGCCGCCTGGCGCGAGCCATGGCCAACGTCAAGGTATTGACGCTTTGCGGCGGCGCCCCGTTCGGCCCCCAGCTCGGCTCGCTCGAGCACGGCGCCCATATCGTGGTGGGCACGCCGGGTCGTATTGATGAACACTTGCGCAAGGGCTCCCTGACGCTTGGTTCCCTGCGCACGCTGGTGCTGGATGAAGCCGATCGCATGCTGGACATGGGCTTTCAGGCGACCCTGGATGCCATCATCGCCGAGACCCCGGCGGATCGTCAGACACTGCTGTTCAGCGCCACCTTCCCGGATGAGCAGGAAGCCGGCGGGCTTGCCACCATGACGCGTGGCGTGATGGTGGACCCCGTCTCGGTCAAGGTAGCCGAGATGCACGATGCCACCACTATCGAGCAGCATTTCTATGAAGTGCCCAATGAAGAGGCCCGCTTTGCCGCGCTGAAGCAGCTTCTGCTGGTCAACCGGCCCACCACCAGCGTGGTGTTCTGCAACACCAAGCGCGAGACTCAGGCGGTGGCCGATAGTCTGGTGGATGCCGGGTTCAGCGCCGTGGCACTGCACGGTGATCTGGAGCAGAAGGATCGCGACCGCATTCTGATACTGTTTGCCAACCAGAGTGCCTCGATTCTGGTGGCCACCGACGTGGCCGCCCGCGGGTTGGATATTGCTCAGCTGGACGCCGTGTTCAACTACCAGATTGCCCGTGAGCTGGACGTTCACGTTCACCGGGTAGGGCGCACCGGCCGCGCCGGGGCCAGTGGCATCGCCTGCACATTGGTGACTCCGCAGGAGACCTACCGGTTAGGGCGCCTTTCAGAGCTGCTGGGCGAGCCGCTTGCCACCGAGGCGCTGCCCAAGGCGTCGCACTCTGCCCCCTTCGAGCCGCCCATGGCGACGCTGCAACTCTCCGGCGGCAAGAAGGACAAGCTGCGCCCGGGGGATATTCTTGGCGCGCTGACCAGCGAAGGCGGGCTCAAGGGCGATCAGGTAGGCAAGATCAAGGTGCTCGCGCGCAGCGCCTATGTGGCCGTCACCTACTCGGCGGTTGACAAGGCCCAAGCGAAGCTTGAGCGCGACAAGTTGAAAGGGCGGGCCTTTCGCGTTCGCCGGATTCGTTATTAGACACTCGATACCGTTGGCCATGCCGACTCATCAAAGGAGCCATTACCGCTAACCATGAAGACACCCAAACGATTACAGCCCCTGGTCGATGACGGCCTGATCGATGAGGTGCTGACGCAGTTGATGAGCGGCAAGGAAGCTCAGGTTTTCGTTGTGCGCTGTGGTGACGATGTGCGCTGTGCCAAGGTGTTCAAGGAAGCCAAGCAGCGCAGCTTCAAGCAGGCCGTGCAGTACCAGGAAGGCCGCAAGGAGCGCAACAGCCGCCGCGCCCGCGCCATGTCGAAGAAAACCCGCTACGGCCAGAAAGAGCAGGAACAGGCGTGGCTGACCGCTGAGGTGGATGCGCTTTATCGACTGGCGGCCGCCGACGTGCGTGTGCCCAAGCCCTACGGCTTTGTCGATGGCGTACTGCTGATGGAAATGATCACCGACGCGCAAGGCGCTGTGGCACCGCGCCTGGATGATGTCACGCTGACCCACGAGCAGGCGCTACGCTACCACGACAAGGTCATCACGGACGTGGTGCGCATGCTGTGCGCGGGCCTGATCCACGGCGATCTGTCGGAATTCAACGTGCTGGTGGATGCCGAAGGCCCGGTCATCATCGACTTGCCCCAGGCCGTTGACGCTGCCGGTAACAATAGCGCGGCCGCCATGCTCGAGCGCGACGTGGATAACATGCGCGCCTACTTTGGCCGCTATGCGCCGGAGCTTCTGAACACGCACTACGCCAAGGAAATGTGGGCCTTGTATGAGGCAGGCGAGCTGCACCCGGACAGCAAGCTGACGGGTCACTTCACCTTCTCGACCCACATTGCGAACGTGGATGAGCTGATGGAAGTGATCGACGACGCCAAGGAAGAAGAGGCCGAACGTCAGGCGCGTATGCGCGACGATGACGACAGCGACGAGATTCCCCAGCCCTACTAGGCGGCTCTGGGCGGGCAAGAAGCGCTGAGGCGTCAAGCACGATACAAGGAGCCGGTGTGAAGGGCATCAGGATGAGCGCGGGGACGGCAAGAGGGTTATTCACATCGCTTGCGGTGGGCGCGCTCGGGGGTGTCGTCTTCGAACTTACCGGCCTGCCGCTTGCCTGGATGCTGGGCCCGCTGATTGCCAATCTGCTGGTATCGTCCCGGGGCGTGAACGTGGTGATTCCCGAGCGGCTGCGCAGCGTCTTTCTGGCGGTGATGGGGCTGGTGCTGGGCAGCCAGGTCACGCCGGAACTTGCCAGCCGCGTGGTGGACTGGCCGCTTTCCGCCTTGCTGTTGCTCTTGGGAGTAGCGGCGTCCACCGCCGTGGCCGCGGCCTGGTATCGGCGCTGCGGGTTTGACCCGGTAAGCGCCTGGTTCGGGGCTGCCCCCGGTGCCATGACCGCCATGATCCTGCTGGGCGACAAGTGCGGCGGCGACCCCCAGCGCATTGCCGTTGCCCAGTCGCTGCGCGTAATTCTGGTGATCCTGTTTCTGCCGCCGCTGTTCTGGGCCTACGAAGGCGGCAGCGTGGCAGGCGCGACACAGGCGTCCGGATTTGAACACGCCTGGATGCTGCTGCTGATTCCACTGCTGTTGACGCTAGGTCGCTGGCTGCGCCTGCCTACCCCGGCACTGCTGGCCCCGCTGCTTGCCGCTGCGCTGCTTTCCGGCTTCGATGTCGCAAGCCTTGCGCTGCCCGAGTGGGGCATGAACGTGATGCTCTGGGTGCTGGGCAGCGCCATCGGCTCGCGCTTCAAGGGCATGACGCGCAGGCTTTTAGGTCGCTATCTGTGGCAGTCGGGCATTGCCACGCTTTTGGCGCTGTGCGTGCTTGGGCTGTTTGCCGAGCTGATTCATCAGCTGCTGGGCGTCGGGCGCGATGTGGCCCTGCTGGCCCTGGCACCGGGCGGGATTGGCGAAATGGCCATTCTGGCGGTGGCGCTGAATATCGACCCCGTGTTTGTCGCCTTTCATCATCTTTTACGCATGGTGGCGCTCATGCTGTTTGCGCCGTTCTGGGCCCGCTGGCTGCTGCGTCGGCAGAGCGCTCCTTCATCCCGCGATGGATAAGTAACGTAAGGAACCTTCCATGTTGTCTCGTTTGCTGCACCCGCTGTTTCGTTACTTTGAAACCCGTGTGAATCCTTACCCGGCAGGTGAGGTTCAGACCCCACCCAAGGGGCTTTTGCCGTTTATCTGGCACTTCTCGCGCCCCGTGCTGCCACTGCTGGTCGCCATGACGCTGTTCACGGCGCTGGTGTCATCCGCGGAGGTATTCTTCTTCAGCTACATGGGCGAGCTGGTGGACTGGCTTGGCAACGTCGAGCGCGAAGGCTTCTGGTCGGCCCACGGGCCGTGGCTGATAGGGGTTGGCGTCATGGTGCTGGTGGGGCTGCCGCTGCTGGTGCTGGCGCAGTCGCTGGTGACTCATCAAAGCATCTTCGGCAACTACCCGATGATTGGCCGCTGGCTCTCGCACCGCCACATGCTCAACCAGAGTCTGGCGTTCTATCAGGATGAGTTTGCCGGCCGGGTATCGCAGAAAGTGATGCAGACGGCGCTGGCCATTCGCGAGACGGTCACCAAGGTGATGGGCCTGCTGGTCTACGCCATCGTGTATTTCACCGGGGCGGCCATCCTGCTCGGTCGGGCGGATTTGTGGCTGCTGCTGCCGCTGGGCCTGTGGCTTGTGGGTTATCTCGCCATCATGCGCTTTTTCGTGCCCCGGCTGCGCGATGTGTCCATGGCCCAGGCCAATGCGCGCGCCCAGATGACCGGCCGGGTAGTGGACAGCTACAGCAATATCCAGACCATCAAGCTGTTTGCTGATACCGAGCGCGAACAGCGCTATGCCCGCGACGCCATGGAGGGATTCATGGACACCGTGCATCAGCAGATGCGTCTGGTCACCATCATGAGCGTGTGCCTGACGCTGTTGAACACCGCACTGCTGGTGGGCACCGCCGGCATGGCCATCAGCACCTGGTATTACGACGCCATCTCGGTGGGGGTACTGACCATCGCCATTGCCCTGGTGATGCGCATACGTTTCATGTCCGACTGGATACTTTGGGAAGTGGCCGGGCTGTTCGAGAACATCGGCACCGTGCAGGACGGCATGAACACCATTGCCCAGGAGCCGAGCATTCGCGATATCCCTGATGCTCCCGCGCTTGCAGTACCCCAGGGCGAGATACACTTTGACGGTTTGTGCTTTGGCTATGCACAGGCCAAGGGCGAAAGCCGCACGGTGTTTGATGGCCTGGACCTGACCATCGCGCCAGGTGAAAAGATCGGCCTGATCGGGCGCTCCGGGGCGGGCAAGTCGACTCTTGCTAACCTGCTGCTGCGCTTTTACGACGTGCAGGGCGGGCGCATTCTGATCGACGGCCAGGATATCTCCCAGGTCAATCAGACCTCGCTGCGCCATCAGATCGGCATGGTGACTCAGGATACCTCGCTTTTACACCGTTCACTGCGCGACAACATCCGCTACGGGAGCCCGCAGGCCAGCGACGAGGATGTCTGGACCGCTGTATGCCGTGCCCACGCCGATGCGTTTATCAACGATCTGGTTGACCCCGAGGGCCGCCGGGGGCTCGATGCCCACGTGGGCGAGCGGGGCGTCAAGCTCTCCGGCGGGCAACGCCAGCGAATTGCCATCGCCCGGGTACTGTTGAAGAACGCGCCCATTCTGGTGCTCGATGAAGCCACCTCGGCGCTCGATTCTGAAGTGGAGGCGGCGATTCAGGAGCAGCTCGACGAGCTGATGGAAGGCAAGACCGTGATCGCCATCGCGCATCGGCTCTCCACCATTGCCATGCTTGATCGGCTGATCGTGGTCGAGCAGGGGCGGATCGTGGAAAGCGGCACCCATACGCAGCTGCTGGCAAAAAACGGTATCTACGCCAGCCTGTGGAAGCGCCAGTCGGGTGGTTTTTTGGGCGTGGATGTGTGAGAAGTCTGATCGTCTGCTAACGTGTCTTTCACAGATAGCGCAATCAGGAGATGCCTCATGCAAGTGGTCACGCTACAAGCGCCCGGTGGACTGGATAAGCTGAACGTACAGGATGCGCCGAACCCGGGAGCACCGGGTCCGGGCGAGATTCGGGTTCGTGTGCATGCAAGCTCTTTGAACTTTCACGATTACGGCGTCGTGGCCGGCATGATGCCTACCGCCGATGGGCGTATTCCCATGTCCGATGGGGCCGGGATCGTCGAAGAAGTCGGGGATGGCGTGAGCGAATTCGCTGTGGGTGACCGCGTGGTATCGACATTCTTTCCGCATTGGCTGGAAGGGCCGGCGCGGATTGCCGATTTCACCACCACCCCCGGCGACGGCGTGGACGGCTACGCCTGCGAGCAGGTGGTTCGTCCGGTGGAGTGGTTTACTCACCAGCCCAAGGGCTATAGCCATGCAGAGTCGGCCACGCTGACCACCGCCGGCCTTACCGCCTGGCGCGCGCTGGTGGTCGACGGCGGCCTGAAAGCCGGCGATACGGTGCTGGTGCTGGGTTCCGGCGGGGTGTCCGTGTTTGCGCTTCAGTTTGCGCGCATGATGGGCGCCGAGGTGATTGCCACGTCCTCCTCCAACGAGAAGCTGGCCCGCCTCAAGGAACTGGGCGCGGCGCATACCATCAACTACAAGGAAGAGCCGGAGTGGGGCAAGAGAGTGAAAGCGCTGACCGGCGGTGAAGGCGTGGACCATATCGTCGAAGTCGGCGGGCCCGGCACGCTGCCTCAGTCCATCGATGCGATCAAGATTGGCGGGCATATTTCACTGATTGGCGTGCTGACCGGCCGCCAGGGCGATGTACCCACCGCCAAGCTGATGGCCAAGCAGGCGCGCCTGCAGGGGCTGATTGTAGGCAGCCGCCGCCATCAGATGGAAATGATCAGAGCACTTGAGGCCAATGACATGCGTCCGGTCATTGACCGTGAGTTTGCCCTTACCGATATCGCTGACGCGTTTCGCTACCAGGAAGACGGCAAGCACCTGGGCAAGATCTGCCTGACCTATTAGACGACGTCTTGCACCATCGCCTGCCGCGTGGTCTGCGTACCACGCGGCAGGCAGTGTTCACTCCGCCTGACGACTATAGACCACTCCCTTGATCTCCAGCTCCCAGATGGTGTCGTAGGGCACGGTGATGCTGCTGATCTCATCGGCGTCGCCATGATTATCCAGAAGCTCTCTTTCGGGAATGACAGTGGCATCCATTCCCCGTGCGTTCTGAATACGGGCACTGAAGCGCTTGCCTTCCCGATCAATCAGCACACGCTCTCCCGCCATACATTTTTCAAGCTTGGCATACAGCTCTTTCTCGCTGACATGAACAATGCTCATGATCGCCTCCTGGGTAAACGCTCGACGTTTGCGGGTTGAAAAGGGGTCCCTTAAAGAGTTCATTTTAGTCGATAAGTTCGAATAGACCGCAATGGCATCAGGCTGCGTGCTAATCTTGATCTTCCTTTACTCTTCTTACGACAAGCCCTGAGATTGACGATGACGCAGCGTTCGACAAAAGCCGTTTCAGCGCCCTGGGCGGTGGTGGCGCTCGATGAATTCACCACACCGGAAAGTACCCAGGCGAGCCAGTGGCGCAGAACCTGGCGGGCGGTGGCTTCCCGAATGGTGGGCAAGCGCGATGCCGAGCAGCAGGCAAAGCAAGAGCACGAGCTGCGCATGCTGCCGGAGATAAGGCTTGCACATCTGGTGCCGAGCATCGATTGGTCGCCCGCTGCCGAACAGCTTTCCCGGACGCTTTTTCAGCAGAAGCTGGAGAGTGAACCGGTGGTGTTCTTTATTACCCCACCTCACGGCGGCCATGCGGCGGTCGTTAGCCACTGGGCTCGGCAGCAGGGCATCAACGAGATAGCACCGCCCACCTATCAGGCGCTGAGCGATGGTTGCCTTGAGTGGGTAGAACACTGTGCGCCGTTCAAGCGCTGGGCGCTCCCCGCCCTTGAGCGCCATATGCTGCGTCATTCCCAAGGGCTTCAGGGCGTGCGAGCGTTCCTGGAGCGCGCCATGAGCGGACGTTTGGGCCACGGCGTGATTGGCTGCGACAGCTGGACCTACGCTTACCTGCAGCATGCGGTAGGCGTGGAAGGCGCGCCCGTGTTTACCCTCCAGGCACTGGAGGGTGAGCAGCTGGCCGACTATTTTTCCGCCATTGCCGATAGCGGCAAGAATGGACTCGCCGTGTATAGCACGCGCACCGGCAAGCCGGTGCTGGCGAGTTCTGACGATAGCGAGCGTGCTCGTAAAGCGCCTGTAAATAAAGAGCTGCAGCGCCTGGCGGCGCACTGCCGTGGGCATCTGGGCGTTGCCTGGCACTACTGGCGCGAACAGCTGCGCGAACCCGCATCCAGACACGGTTCTGAAGATGGCTCTCACGAGCTGTGGCTGCTGGATGCTCTAGCGGATGCCGAGCTTCCGGCGGCGACCGGCGATGTGGCCATGCTGGTACTGCACGCGCTATTGCTTCACGGGGGGCTTGACGATCAGGCGCTGGGCGATGTGCTGCCGTTTTCCCACCATGAGGCGTTGAACGCCCGGCTGGCGCTGACGCGTCAGGGCATTGTGGCGCGTCAGGACAACCGTTGGCAGGTGGCCCCGCTAAGCTATGCCAGCGTCCGGCAACTGCTGGAATCTCGTAACTACCTTGTCGACCCGCTGTAGGAGCCTCGATGGACGATCCAAAGCAGTACGCCCGGCTGTTTAACGATATTGATGGTCAGACATTGATCACGCTGGCGGTGATACTCACAAGCGTGGTCCTGCTGATTATCGTCAGCCAGCGGGGGCTGAACTGGCTGGCCAACCGGCTGCACGGGCAGGTGCGTTTTCGCGTATTTGCTCTGGTGCCCCTGACCCGGCTGATCATCCTGATCACTGCGTTGGCCATTGCCGTACCGATCGTGATCGAACCTTCGCTGCGCAATATGGTGACGGTACTGGGCGCGGTGGGCCTGGCGATTGGCTTTGCCTTGAAAGATTATGTCAGCAGCCTGATTGCCGGGGTGGTATCGGCCATTGAGCTGCCTTACCGGCCGGGGGACTGGGTGGATATCGAAGGCACCTACGGTGAGGTGCGGCATGTGGGCATGCGCACCGTGAAGATTCTGACCCCGGATGATGATCTGGTGGCGATGCCGCATCTCAAGCTGTGGGATACGGCTGTCTATAATGCCAATAACGGCGAGACCAGCCTGCAGTGCGTGGCGAGTTTCTATCTTCACCCGGAGCATGAAGCAGGCTGGGTACGCAAGGCGCTGCGCGATATTGCCCTGACCAGCGCCTATCTCAAGTTTGACCAGCCGATCATCGTGGTGGCCGAAGAGCAGCCCTGGGGTACGCACTACCGTATCCGCGCCTACCCCGTGGACCCACGTCAGCAGTTTCTGTTTATCACCGACCTGACCGTGCGCGGCAAGCGGGTACTGAGTCAGGCGGGCGTCAAGGCGGCGCTGCTGCCGCCTGATGCGGTGATGGACTCATCGGACAGCGCAGGCGGAAGGCGTGGGCAGCATCCAGGCCGCTAAAGGCGGCCCTAAGGCCGGGGCCGGTTACTCGCTCTGTTCGGGAAGCTCGGCGCTGTGGAAAACGTTCTGCACGTCGTCCAGCTCGTTGAGCATGCCCAGAAACTTCTCGAACATGACCAGATCGTCGCCTTCGATGGGCGTGGTGTTCTGCGGTACAAACTGAATCTCATCGACTTCAAAATCGATCTCGCCAAACGCATCGATCAGCGCCTGCTTGGCCTTGGCGTATTCGGTGTGCGGGGCGAATACGGTGAGCTGACCCTCTTCCTGCTCGATGTCGGTAACGTCGACATCGGCTTCCATCAGCGCTTCCAGCACGCTCTCTTCATCCTGGCCTGCAAAGACGAAGATCGCGCAGTGATCGAACATGTGGCTGACGCTGCCGGGGGTGCCGATCTTGCTCTTTGTCTTGGTAAAGCAGCCGCGCACGTCGCCGAAGGTGCGGTTGGGGTTATCGGTCAGACAGTCGACGATCACCATGGCGTTGCCGGGGCCAAAGCCTTCGTAGCGCGCCGGGGAGAAATCCTCGCCGCCAGCGCCGCTGGCCTTGTCCAGCGCCTTGTCGATGACGTGCGAAGGCACCTGATCCTTTTTCGCCCGCTCCATCAAGCCACGCAGCGCCAGGTTGCCGTTAGGATCGGTACCACCTGCCTTGGCGACGACGTAAATTTCACGCCCGTACTTGCTGTAGACCTTGGTTTTCGCTGCGGCCGTCTTGGCCATAGATTCCTTACGGTTTTGAAACGCCCTACCCATATCGAAGTCCTTTATTAGCCATGCACCGCCTGTCGTGATAGCAGGCGCCATTTCATGAAAAGGGGAAAATTTTACCCAACAGCGTACCATGCTAACAGCGTTATTTAAGCGTGTTGGCGTTATGCGAAGGCCACCTCTGTCACACAGCGGTATTGGCGTATACTGGCGACTATTCATTACCCAAGGAATTTGCACCAAAATGCCGTTTTCACTCTGGTTATCGTTGGCCGCGATCTGCGCCATGGGGGCCATGTCGCCAGGGCCGAGTCTGGCCCTGGTACTGCGCCATACGCTGGGCGGCGGGCGTCTGCCCGGAATGACAGCGGCACTTTTTCACGCGCTGGGTGTGGGGTTCTATGCGCTTTTAACCGTCTGGGGCCTGGGCGCCTTGATTACCCGCTCGCCAGAGGTCTTTCAATTGATTACCTGGTGCGGCGCGGCGTATCTGGCCTGGCTGGGTATCAAGGCGCTGCGCGCGGGCCGGGAAGGTGATATCCGAGCGAACGCCGTTGCCACGACAAGCCGCCAGGCGGCAAAAGAGGGCGTGCTGGTAGCCCTGGGCAACCCCAAGCTGATCATCTTTTTTGTTGCCCTGCTTAGCCAGTTCGTGACTCCGGACATGAGCGCCATGGCCAAGACTATCGTGGTACTGACCGCCATGTTGATTGATGGCGGCTGGTACGTGCTGGTGGCAGTGGGGTTATCGCACTCACGGGTGCTGCCCTGGCTGCAGCGTCACGCCCACTGGGTCAACCGACTGACCGGCGTACTCTTGATTGCCCTGGCCCTGCGAGTGGTGGCCGGGCCTATCACCTTTAGCTGAAGTATGGGTGCTGGCGTCCATGCGTTGGTCGTGGCAAGGTAATCTCTATATCGCCTAGAAGGTTCAAGGCCCAACCATGACAATCTACGATCAAGACTGCTATACCCACCAAGGCCAGCCGTTCAACCTGCGTGCCCTGCGCGGGCAGGTGCTGCTGGTGGTCAATGTGGCCAGCCAGTGCGGATTTACGCCTCAGCTTGAAGAGCTTGAAACGCTCTATCAGCGCTACCGTGACCGCGGTTTTACCGTGCTGGGCTTCCCATGCAACCAGTTTGGCCGGCAGTCGCCGGAAAATGCCGAGGCGTTCTGTGCGTTTGGCGAACAGACCTATGGTGTCAGCTTTCCGCTGATGGAGAAGGTCAACGTCAATGGCGGTAGTGCGCACCCGCTGTTTGTGCTGCTTAAAAAGCAGGCGCCGGGCGTGCTGGGCACCCAGGCCATCAAGTGGAATTTCACCAAGTTTCTGGTGGGCCGCGATGGCAAGGCAGTGGCGCGTTTTGGTCCGCGTGATCACGGTTATCCGCTGCGCCGGGCGGTCGAGGCGGCGCTCGATCAGCCGTGATCAGAGCTCGCCGCGCGCTACCTTGACCCGGTTCATCAGTTCCACCCAGCGATGGCGTACCATCATGGTGGTCAGGCCCGAAAAGAGTGCCCAGCTTTTGCGCCGCCAGCCCTTCAGGCGCAGGTTGTGCCTGACCAACTGCTGCATCAGCTTGTAATCGTCGAACTTGCGCCACTCGCTGGCAATCGAGAGCTGGTGGCGCGACATCACAGGTGCAAGCTCCAGACGGAACATCCACTCCAGATCCATCAACGTCATTTCATGCTGTTCGATGACCTCGACCATACGGGCGTAGTCGCGTTCGCTGGGTTCGCGGTCCAGCCACAAAGGGGCCAGGGCAAGCCAAAGGTCGCCGCGTTCGTCGACTAGCTGCTGTGCGTTCATCATGGCCTCTTGGGCTTTGGCGGGAGGGGGCACTATCGTGCCGTGAAAGGCAACTAAGCTCAAGAGCGGACAGCGCTCGCCTGGCAGGCTAAAATAGCCTCCATCGCTTGCGGCATTGTCATGCCGATAATGAAATCAATCCGATAACGAGGTCCGATGTGATTATTAAACCTAAAGTGCGCGGCTTTATCTGCACGACGACTCATCCCAAGGGCTGTGAGCAGAACGTTCGCGAGCAGATCGAAGCGACCCGTGCACGCGGTTTGGATAAAAGCGCCGGCCCCAAGAAGGTGTTGGTAATTGGTGCCTCCAGCGGCTATGGCCTGGCTGCGCGTATTACCGCCGCCTTCGGCTACGGCGCCGATACCCTTGGCGTATTCTTTGAAAAGCCCAGCAGCGACAAGAAAACAGGCACCGCGGGCTGGTACAACAGCGCTGCTTTCGACAAGTTCGCCAAGCAAGAAGGCCTTTACAGCAAATCCATCAATGGCGATGCCTTCTCCCATGAAGCGCGTGAAAAGGCCATCGAGCTGATCAAGCAGGACATGGGCGAGATTGATCTGGTGGTGTATTCGCTGGCATCCCCGGTGCGCAAGCTGCCGGACAGCGGTGAGCTCAAGCGCTCCAGCCTGAAACCGATTGGCGAGACCTACCGCGCGACCGCCATCGATACCAACAAGGATACGATCATCGAGGCCGAAGTCGAGCCAGCTACCCAGCAGGAAATCGATGACACCATCACCGTGATGGGCGGCGAAGATTGGGAATTGTGGATGGAGGCGCTCGACCAGGCAGGCGTGCTGGCCCAGGGCGCGCGCAGCGTGGCGTTCAGCTACATTGGCACGGAAATCACCTGGCCGATCTACTGGCACGGTGCGCTTGGCAAGGCGAAAGAGGATCTGGACCGCGCCGCTACGGCCATCGACGACAAGCTGAAAACCAGCGGCGGCGGTGCCAACGTTGCGGTGCTGAAATCCGTGGTCACCCAGGCAAGTGCTGCCATTCCGGTCATGCCGCTATATATCGCCATGGTATATCGCATCATGAAAGAGCAGGGCGTGCACGAAGGCACCATCGACCAGTTGAACCGCCTCTTTGGTGAGCGCCTTTATGGTTCGGATATGAGCACCGATGAGAAAGGTCGGCTGCGCCTGGACGACTGGGAGCTGCGCGATGATATTCAGCAGGCTTGCCAGGATCTCTGGCCGGAAGTCACCACGGAAAACCTGTTCGAGATCACCGATTACGCCGGTTACAAGCACGAATTCCTGAAGCTGTTCGGTTTTGAACGTGACGATGTCGACTACGATGCAGACGTGGACCCCAACGTCGAGTTCGACGTCATCAATCTGTAAGCCTCAACGAGGTTGCTGAATTGCCGGGCCATAGCGCCCGGCAATTTGCGTTTTATTCATCATCGGGGGCGGGCTTTTTTTAGAAGTTGGTTGTTTTTCACCAGGTCGACTAATCTGTAGTAGCCGCTTACTCAAGGAGAAGCTCTATGAAACGGACTACGTTAGCCATTGCCATTGCTGCACTCTGTACAGGAATTTCCGGGGGCGCCTTCGCCCAGGATAGCGATAGCACTGTGAGAGATAGCGAGGTTATCGAGGAGCAAGGCACTCCCGGTGAAAAGCACCCGGCTGCCATGGGCGGGGGCAATCGACCGGCGGATAACGACGAAAAGCGCGACTCCAATGAGCTGATGTCTCAGGAGATGCGCGACCTGGAGGGCGAGTCGGTCGTCAACCAGAAGGATGAAGAGATCGGTAACATCAGCCGTATCGTGGAGCATAAAGAGTCCGGCGAGCTTTACGCCATTATTTCGATTGGCGGTCTGTGGGGTATCGGCGATGAAGAAGTCGCCTTGCCGCTTTCCGAAATCGAGCTGCAAGACGATCAGCTGGTCACCAATACCACTTACGGCAGCGATGAAATCGAAGCGTCTGCGGAAAAGTACGATGAAGACAACTACAGCCAGATTGATAACAACATGACGCTGGAAGAAGCTCAGCGCCATCCTAATTGAAGGCGAAAGCTTTTATGGATAGGGATAGCAGTTGTTGAAGCATCAAATGCTCATTGATAAGGCCGTTCTAACTAACAGGTAGTTTAACGGTAGTGTAAGACTAGCGATTCAATGATCTGTCAAAGCGTCTTGTTTATCTTATCAAGGTAGGCAAGGCGCTTTTTAATGCCTGGCATATTTAATAGTAATTGATAACTTTCATTCAACTTTCAGTGAAGGGCGGTTTTGCATTGCTTGATATGACGTTGCTCAACTAGCTTTATTAAAGCACGCCAACTCAGGGAGAGAACCCATGAAAAGAATGCTATTAATTACCTTCATTGGTGCAACATGTACCGGTCTGTCTCTAGGTGCTTTTGCCAACAGCGCCAGCCACCATGATAGCCAATCAGCACAACAAGAAGATACGACGGCAGGACAGCTGCGTAGTATCGACGACTCGGCCAATTCAGATCACGAGTCAGGTAATAACGACAGCCATGATCATCAAAACGATAAAAACAGCCGCGATACAGGTTCACAAGGCCCTCAGCAAGGCCAGGATGGAAGCGATCTCGATATGGAAGACCAATCGAGCATGAATCGTGAGCTCCAAGAAGAACAGCGGGGCGCAGGCAACAGTAATACTCGGGATTAATTAGGCGCGGTTCGCAGCTGCATATGAGGATATATTGCCTGATTCTGATTTATCGAAGAAGTCAGGTATTTCAAGATCTGGAATCTTGCATGCCTCACTTTCATATTTGTTAACATTTGTAAGTTTTGGCGACTGACTTTGCGTTATTGTACCTTCATCTACTAGCCTTCATAAGTGTAAGCCAACCCAAGGAGAGATCTAATGAAACGGACAACACTCGCTATTGCTATCGGTGCGATTTTTACAGGTATGTCAGGTGGCCTTATGGCGCAGGACAATAACCAGAACGATACCGATAATGCTGATCGCATGACGACACAGCAGCAAAATGCCCCGGCAACCACACAAGATGCGACTCAGGCACGCACAGAAGAAGACACCATGGACGTACAGGTGGAGCAAGAGCCTGCCGACGTTCAGGTAGAGCAGGAATCACCGGATATCACCGTCGAGCAGTCTCAACCGGAAGTGACTATCGAGCAGCCTGAACCTGAGGTAACCATTGAGCAGCCCGAGCCAAACGTCACCGTCGAGCGCGCTGAGCCCAATGTTACCGTTGAGCAGGGCGGCGAACCTGATGTAAACGTTGAACAGGCTGACGATGCTCAGGTAGACGTCAATCAGCAAGAGAATGACCGCGACCATAACGACAACGCGCGGGCTGATCAAGATGAGCGTACCACTACGTTGATGTCTCACAATGTCAGCGACCTGGAAGGCATGACGGTAGTCAACCAGGATGACGAAGAGATCGGTGATGTGCAGCACATCGCCAAGCACAATGACTCAGGCGAGCTGTATGCGATCATCTCAGTTGGCGGTATCTGGGGCTTTGGCGCTACCGATATTGCCCTGCCGCTCGAGGAAATGCAGCTCGAAGACGATCGCCTGGTAATGGATACCACCTATGGCAGCGACCAGATCGAAGAGTCTTCCGATGAGTACAACGAAGATCACTATACCGAAGTCGATAGCGACATGACGCTATCTGAAGCGCACCAGCAGTAAGCGTTTCATGGCACGTCGTTTGGCTAACGCTTTAAAGACAGCATTGCCTGGGATGTAGTTTAAATAGTTTCAGGTTCAGCGAGCGCCAGCGACAGGGGCAAGACGTTTTCGTCTTGCCCCTTTTTTATTGGGGTAGGCAAACCATTGCGGGCAGAGCAGACGTTGCGACGCATTTTTTCAGCTATGGCTAACGGGCGCTGCCTCGCGGTGTGCAATTGGTTAAGATGGGGCCTCATTTTTTGACGGCGTTTTGGCATGCAGCATAGCACCCAGGCCTCTTCTTCCACGTTTACGCGTCAGCGTATAGGCGTATTACTGCTGCCCGGCTTTTCCATGCTCTCTCATGCCTGCGCGGTAGAGCCGCTGTTCATGGCCAACCAGCTGAGCGGCCAGCTGCTCTATCAGATATTTACACTGCACAGCGATGAGCAGCCCGTGCGCAGCAGCGCTCAGTTGACCTGTAATACCGACTATGCCCTTGAGACCTCGCCCCCGGGGCTGGACATGGTGCTGGTCTGCGCGCCTTCGCCACTCCCTTATGCGCTGCCTGCAAGACTCGTTGAGTGGCTGCGCCAGCAGCCAAATCGCACGGTGCTTGGCGGGCTTGCCGGCGGTGCAGAAGTGCTGGCGCGCGCCGGCTTGCTGGATGGCTACCGGGCCACGTTGCCCTGGGAGCGCTTTGCCACCTTTGCCCAGGCCTATCCCCAGGTCACGCTATCGCAGCAGCTTTTCGAGATCGACCGTAACCGCATGACCTGTGCCAGCGGCACGGCGGCCATGGACATGATGCTGACCCTGGTACGCCAACAGCACAGCGGCCGCCTGGTGGAGCAGGTATCAGAGCACTTCATGTGCGAGCGCATTCGTCTGGCGGACGAGCGCCAGCATGTACCGCTGCGCCATCGCCTTGGACATGCCCCGCAAAGCCTGGTAGACGCCGTCACGCTGATGGAAGCCAACATAGAAGAGCCGCTCTCCACGCTGGAGCTTTCCGAGCACCTGGGGATCTCCCGCCGTCAGCTTGAGCGGCTGTTCAAGAAGTATCTGCAGGCGGTACCCAGCCGTTACTATCTGAATCTGCGCCTGCAGGATGCGCGTAAACAGCTGCGCGAAAGCGACCGGGCAGTCGGTGACATCGCGCTGGCGACAGGCTTCTCCTCCGGCGCGCACTTCTCGACCGCCTACCGCAACCATTTTGGCCTGACCCCACGCGAAGAGCGCTTAGGCTGAGCAGGCCAGCGCTCTAAAAGCCTTGCGGCTGTCAGAAGCGCGCCTGCACCGTTTGTGAATAATCGTGAAATAGGTGCCGCTTTTCATAACTTACCGTCACATTGCTGAAAGCGGGCCGCGGCGTTTGACCCGTATACTGATGCTATTGACTGACTCGACTGGAGATATCGACCATGAGCACGACCCCGACCCGGCAGGATTTCGACCACTACATGACACCCAACTACGCGCCCCAGCAGATCATTCCGGTGCGCGGCGAGGGCAGTCGCCTGTGGGATCAGCAGGGGCGTGAGTACATCGATTTTGCTGGCGGGATCGCGGTGAATTCGCTCGGCCACTGCCATCCGGTGCTGGTCAATGCGCTTAAAGAGCAGGGTGAAAAGCTCTGGCATCTCTCCAACATCTACACCAACGAGCCGGCGCTCAAGCTTGCCAGAACGCTGGTCGAGCGCACCTTCGCCGACAAGGTGTACCTGTGCTCTTCCGGTGGTGAAGCCAACGAAGCCGCACTGAAGCTTGCCCGCCGCTACGCCGTGGATCATTACGGCGAGCAGAAGGACAAGATCATCTCCTTCAGCCAGTCCTTTCATGGCCGCACGCTGTTTACGGTGAGTGTGGGTGGCCAGCCCAAGTACTCCCAAGGATTTGGCCCGGTACCCGGCGGCATTCTGCACGCCACCTTCAATGACCTTGAAAGCGTGCGCCAGCTGGTCGGCGATGATACCTGTGCGATCATGGTCGAACCCATGCAGGGCGAAGGCGGCATCATCCCGGCAACGCCGGAATTTCTCACGGGGCTGCGCGAACTGTGCGACAAGCACAACGCGCTGCTGGTCTTTGACGAAGTGCAGACCGGCGCCGGGCGCACGGGCGAGCTCTACGCCTACAAGAATTATGGTATCACCCCGGATATTCTCACCAGCGCCAAGTCGCTGGGGGGCGGCTTCCCGGTAGGTGCCATGCTGACAAGTGACAAGGTAGCGAAGTCGCTTGCCTTTGGTACCCACGGCTCGACCTACGGCGGCAACGCTCTGGGGTCGGCGATTGCGCTGGCGGCCATTGAATTTATCGATACGCCGGAGGTGCTGGAAGGCGTGAAAACGCGCCACGACCTGTTCCGCGAGCACCTTGAAACCATCAACCGCAAGCACGGTGTGTTCAAGGAGATCCGCGGTATGGGCCTGTTGATTGGCGCCCAGATGTCGGACGCCTTTGAAGGCCGCGCCAAGGACATTCTGCCGCTGGCCATTGAAGAGGGCCTGATGGCGCTGATTGCCGGACCCAACGTGCTGCGCATGGCGCCCTCGCTGGTAATTCCTGAAGCGGATATTGCCGAAGGCATGGCGCGTCTGGAGCGGGCGATCGAGCGGCTTGTTGCCAACGCATGAGTCTGCCAACGGCAGTATCGAGAGAGGGAGCAGCCCCATGCTGGTGATTCGCCCGGTCAAGATGGCGGATATCGACGCGTTGGTGAACCTGGCCGAACACGCCACCCCCAGGCTCACCAACCTGCCCGCCAACCGTGAACGTCTAGAGGAGCGCATTGCGCGCTCCCAGGCAGCGTTTGACGGTGATATCGAGTTTCCAGGCAACGAGCACTACACCTTCGTTCTCGTGGATGAAGCGCGGGGCGACGAAGTGCTGGGAACGGCCACCATTCGCGCCCAGGCGGGTGCTCAGGAGGCCTACTACACCTACCGCCAGGAAACCCTGATTCACGCCTCGCAGCAGCTCAACGTACGCCGCGAGGTGCAGACTCTGGCGCTGTCTCATGAGGTGTCCGATGCCACGCTGCTGTGCGCCTACTCGCTGAATCCGCGCTATAAAGGCACTAGCGCTGAGAGCCTGTTGCGCCGTGCCCGGCTGATGTTTATCGCCCAATACCCCGAGCGCTTTTCGCGCATCCTGGCCGTGGCGTTTCCCGGCTATCTGGATGCTCAGAACGAGTCGCCCTTCTGGGAGAGCGTGGGGCGGCATTTCTTCGCCCGAAGCTTTCACGATATCAACCACATCGCTGGCGTGCGCTCCAAAAGCTTCATTGCCGAAGTCATGCCGCAGTTCCCGCTCTACCTGCCGCTGCTGACGCCCCAGGCGCGGGCGGCTATCGGGCGTGAACACCCGGCTCACGAAGAAGCGCTTCAGGAGATGCTCGCCGAGGGCTTCGTGCGCTCGCGGCATGTGGATATTTTCGACGCCGGCCCGATCGTCAAGGCCGAGCGCGAGCGCCTGGCCACCTTCTGCCGGGCGGCCTGGCACCCGGTGCGCCTGCGCCCGGAAGAGAGCCTGCCCGATGCCGAACCCGCCCTGATTGCCAACCAGGCCCTGGAAGGCTTTCGCTGCATCGTGGCCCGCTACGCGCTTTCCACCACCGGACAGCTGATGCTGTCAGAGGCCGATGCTCAGCGTCTGGGCGTTGAAGAGGGGAGGGCCGTGTTTGCCGCACCGCTCACGCTACCCACGGCGGTGGATGCCTTTGATGAAGGAGAAATATGATGCGCATTCGTCCCATTGCCCGTGCTGACGTGGACGGGTTGCTGGCGCTTGCGCAGCAGGCGGGGGTCGGCTTTACCTCGCTGCCCAGCAACCGCGAGTTCCTGGCCGGCAAGATCGAGTCCTCCGCCCGTGCTTTTGAAGAGCGCACCCCGGTCAACAATCGGCTCTACTTCTTTGTGCTTGAAGATGAGCAAAACGGCGAGCTGGCAGGCTGCTGCGCCATCGAGGGTCAGGTGGGCCATGAAGTGCCGTTCTACAACTACCGGCTGGGCCGGTTGGCACACTCCTCGGTTCAACTGGACCTGCACCGCACCATCGATACGCTGTTTCTGAGCTCGGATCATACCGGCGATGCCGAAGTGTGTTCGCTGTTTCTGCGCCCGGAATACCGGGGCGAGGAGAATCGGCACCTGCGCAACGGCGCGCTGCTTTCCAAGGCGCGCTGGCTGTTCATTGCCCAGTTTCGTGACCGTTTCCCCGAGAAGGTACTCGCAGAAATGCGCGGCGTGTTCGATGAGAACAACAAGAGCCCGTTCTGGGAAAGCCTTGGCAAGCACTTCTTTCCCATGGATTTCAACGAGGCGGACCGGCTCACGGGCCTGGGCCAGAAAAGCTTCATCGGCGAGCTGATGCCGCGCTTTCCCATCTACACCACGTTCATGGCCGAAGAGGCCCGGGCGTGTATCGGCCAGGTGCATCGCCATACCCGCCCGGCGCTTGAGATGCTCAAGAAAGAGGGCCTGCGCTGGGAAGGCTATATCGACATCTTCGACGGCGGCCCCACGGTAGAAGCCTATATCGATGACGTGCGCGCCGTGCGCAACTCCTCGCTCTATCAGGTGGAAGTGGCAACCGACGCGCCGGACGAGAGCGTCAGCCGCTGGCTGGCGGCAACCACGGATCTGGCATCGTTTACCGCCGCCTGGGTAGGGCGCGCACCGGTTGGCGACACCATCGTTTTAAGCAGTGCAGAAGCCAAGCGCCTGGGCGTTGCCACCGGCGACTCCCTGCGCCTTCTGGAAACCTGAAACCGTTAGGAGAGCATGATGCACGCCCAACAGCAGCAGCTTATCAACGGCGCCTGGGTAGATGGCGCGGCAGCATCGTTTGCCAAGCACGATCCCGTATCCGGCCATTTACTTTGGCAAGCCGCCTGTGCCGGCGATGACCAGGTGAAAGCAGCGGTTGCCGCGGCACGCACGGCTTTCCCCGGCTGGGCAAGAACCCCCTTCAGCGAGCGCCAGGCACTGGTGGAGCGCTTTGCCGACGTGCTTAAAGCACGCAGCGAGACGCTGGCCCGGGCCATCGCCTCGGAAACCGGCAAGCCGCTGTGGGAGGCTCGTACCGAAGCCGGCGCCATGGTGGGCAAGGTAGCGCTCTCGATCAAGGCCTACAACGAGCGCACCGGTGAGCGAGAGAAGGACGTCGGCAGCGCCAAGGCTGTACTGCGCCACCGCCCGCACGGCGTGATGGCGGTGTTCGGCCCTTACAACTTCCCTGGCCATCTGCCCAATGGGCATATGGTGCCTGCGCTGCTCGCAGGCAACTGCGTGGTGTTCAAGCCCAGCGACCAGACCCCGCTCACCGCGGATCTGACCCTGCAGTGCTGGCTGGAAGCCGGCCTGCCCGCCGGTGTCATCAACCTGGTACAAGGCGGCGTGCCGGTCGGGCAGGCGCTTTCTGCCCATCCCGGTATCGATGGCCTGCTGTTTACCGGCAGTGCCAAGGTGGGTGGCATGCTGCAACAGCAGTTTGCCGGTCAGCTGGACAAGATTCTGGCACTCGAGTTGGGCGGCAATAACCCGCTGGTGGTCAAGGATGTCAGTGACCAGCGCGCTGCCGTGCTGACCATTTTGCAGTCGGCGTTTCTCTCCGGCGGCCAGCGCTGCACCTGCGCCCGGCGTTTGATGGTGCCCAAGGGGGAGGCGGGCGATCGGCTGATAGAGGCGCTGAGCGAGGCCATTGCCAAGCTGCACGTGGCGGGCCAGTTCGAGGAAGAACCCGCGCCGTTTTATTCGGGCCTTGTCAGCGTGGCCGCCGCCGACGGCCTGCTGAAAGCGCAGGATGACCTGGAAGCCCTGGGTGGCACGGTGATCAACCGCATGCAGCGCGTGCAGGAGAATACCAGCCTTGTCAGCCCTGCGCTGATTGATGTCACCGGTCTTCAAGTACCTGATGAAGAGCATTTTGGCCCGCTGTTGAAAATCCACCGCTATCGCGATTGGGACGAGGCCATGGCGCTTGCCAACGATACTCGCTACGGGCTCTCTGCCGGGCTGATCGGCGGCGAGCAGGCCGATTGGGATGACTTTCTGCTGCGTATCCGCGCGGGTATCGTCAACTGGAACCGCCAGACCACCGGCGCCTCGGGGGATGCGCCCTTCGGCGGCGTGGGCGATAGCGGCAATCACCGCCCCAGCGCCTATTACGCGGCGGACTACTGCGCCTACCCGGTCGCCTCCATGGAAGCCGACACCCTGGAGATGCCCGAAACCCTGCCACCGGGAGTCAGCCTGTGAATACTCAGCCGAGTAGCCTTCGGGAAGTCAATTTCGACGGCCTGGTTGGCCCGACGCACAACTACGCCGGGCTGGCTGCCGGCAACCTGGCCTCAATGCGCCACGAGGGGTTGGTTGCCAATCCTAAAGAGGGCGCGCTTCAGGGGCTTTTGAAAATGAAGTCCCTGCTGGACGCAGGCTACGCCCAGGGTGTTCTGCCGCCCCAGCAGCGTCCGGATATCGGCGCGCTGAGAGATCTGGGCTTTAGCGGCAGCAATAGTGAAGTACTCGCCAGTGCTGCGCGCAAGGCACCGCAGCTGCTGCGCGCCGTGTGCTCGGCGTCCAGCATGTGGACGGCCAATGCGGGTACGGTCACGCCAAGCCTGGATGCGCCGGATGGCCGCGTGCACTTCACCCCGGCCAATCTGCAGTCGAGCTTTCACCGCTTTCTCGAACCGCAAACGACCGGTCGCGTGCTCCAGGCCATTTTTCGCAACGAGCAGCACTTCACTCACCACCCGGTACTGCCGGCAACGCCCGCTTTTTCCGATGAGGGCGCGGCCAACCATACCAGGCTTTGCGGCGAACACGGTGAGCCGGGCGTGCATCTGTTCGTGTATGGCCGCAAGGCGTTCGGCGGCGAGCATGAGCCCAGGCGCTACCCCGCGCGCCAGACCCTGGAGGCAAGCCAGGCGGTGGCCCGCCAGCATGGTTTGACCGAGGCACAAACCGTGTTCGCCCAGCAGCATCCGGATGCCATCGACGCCGGCGTGTTCCATAACGATGTCATCGCCGTGGGCAATGGAGCGGTACTGCTCTATCACGAAATGGCCTTTCTGGATGAACAGGGCACGCTCGATGAGCTGCGCGCCAAGATGGTAACGCCCTTGATTCCGGTGCGGGTGCCGGTGGAGGCGGTGAGCCTGGAAGACGCCGTTGCCTCGTACCTGTTCAACTCCCAGCTGCTCTCCAATCCGGACGGAACCATGACCCTGGTGGTGCCCGGCGAGTGTCAGGAGAACGAAGCGGTATGGCGCACGGTTCAGAATTATCTGCTGGCGGGCAACAACCCGATCAGCGAGGTCATCGTCAAGGATGTGAAGCAGAGCATGCGCAATGGCGGCGGCCCTGCCTGCCTGCGCCTGCGTGTAGTGCTGACTGAGGCCGAGCGCGCCGCGCTCTCAGGCCGCGTACTGCTCGACAATGCGCTGTACGAGGATCTCACCGCCTGGGTCAATCGCCACTACCGCGACCGCCTCGCACCGGAGGATCTTGCCGACCCGCAGCTTGCCAAGGAGTCGCTTGCCGCATTGGACGAGCTTACCCAGCTTTTGAGGACCGGTTCGGTTTATCCGTTTCAGTTGGGATAGAGGGTCAATCAGCAAGAGGTAAGCCGATACAGCGTTCAAAGATGGATGATAGAGGTCGATAGTCGCAATAATAGCCAGCGATATTCGCCTCTATCCACTCATCGCGCCCAAGGGGATGCCACGAAAGGCGATAGCCACAATTGATGATCAGGTGCTCGAAAAACAGCCGTTGAGCGCGGCCGTTTCCTTCACGAAAGGGATGAACGACATTTAGATCGCCATATAACTCAGCGCAGGCTGCTACGAGATCGGCTCTGCCAAGCTCTATAAAATAGTTCTGTTCTGCCAATTTCGTGAAAAGCTTTTCGGCTTCGGGAGTGATGCGATTGACATTGCAAAAGCGCGTATCGCCTTTGGCTATATCAATGGTGCGTATCTCGCCGGCCCAGCCATAGAGGTCATTGAATAGCTGGTAGTGGAGGTATTTAAAATACGAAAAATCGTAGGGGGGAGGCGAAAGATCGATGTTGTCAGCGTTGATAAGCGATAGCTCGCGCTCTGCCTCTTCAAGCTCTGCGGCGTCAACAATCCCGAGCTTATTGCGCAGAACTTGTGTGCCGACATAGCAATAAGGGTCTTGCCCAGTACCGTATTTATCCATCAACGAGCTTTATACTTTGTATATTTCGCCAATACATCCGCCTTGTCGGCTTTGGGCGCTTGAGGGTCGACGTTAATTCCTTCCAGCGCCATACTCGCCTGATAATTGGAACGTCTTACCTTTGCATGATAGCGGCGCTTTGTTTCCATGGAGACACTGTTCATAACCCATCCTTCGCCATTGCCTGTACTACTGACGAGTATAGCGGATCAAGAAAGAAGGCTCATCATGACGCCGCTCATTCAACCAACCAGCGATAAGGCCTTTGCCGAGCGGCTGGTTCGCCAGAACATGTCCAGCTACTACGATCAGTTGGGAATGCACTGGGATAGCGCCCTGTTCGAGCGCGACTGGTGTCGCTTTGAGGCATATCAGCTGATCATCAACGCCTGCCCGGTGGGGCTTTTGTGTCTCAATCACGATACGCAGGCCTTCTATATCCGCGAGCTGCAGATCGAGCCTGCCTGGCAGCGCCAGGGCTTCGGGGCAGCGGCCATCCGTTATACCATCGACAGAGCGCGCCAGACGAGCATCGACACGCTGCGCCTGCGGGTATTCTGCATCAACCCAGCCATGGCACTTTACCAACGCATGGGCTTTTACGTTCTTAAAACAGAAGGGAATACCCATTATATGGAGCGGCGTATCGTTTAGCCCGCAATCAGCCGGTTATCTGCTGGCCCGGTTGCGGGCGGGCCGCTTCACTTTATCCATGTTGAGAAGCGCGATGCCGGTTGCAATGAACGCTGCCCCCAGCAGCAAACCCTCAGGAGCGCTTTCGCCCTGAACGAAGATGGCTACCGGCACGCCGAACAGCGCACCCACCGACCCTAGAAGGCTCAGCAGCACCGGGCCACCGGTTTTCTGCAGCAGAAAGAGCAGCAGGAACTGCCCCGCAAAAACGACTGCCTGAACGGCGATTAACAGTATTACCACGGGTTGGTTGCCCGCAAGGCCCAGCGAAAGGCCCGGTATCAGGCTCACCCCCAGCAGCAGTACGACGGCAGCGACCAGCATGCCCGGCGCCAGCGCCTCGCCGGAAACGCCTTCTGGCCAGCGCAGCGTGCGGTAAAGATTGCCGATGGCGAGCAGTACCGGACCCAGCAGGGCCAGCAGGATCCAGCGCACGTCGGCATCGGGAGCGGCCATCTTGTGGGCGGCGAGGGTGATGGCGCCCGCCAGCGCCGAGGCAACACCTACGGCGCGCATGACCTGGAATCGCTCCATCTTCAACACCAGCGCGCCGAGATAGGTGAGAAGCGGCGGCAGGGTGATGACCAGCGCGACAAAGCCGGCGCCAATGTGTGCAATGGCCGAAAAGAACAGCAGGTTGGAACCTGCTACACCCACCAGCGCCGACACTGTGTAGTACTCGAGAGTACGCGCGTTGACCGGCGGTAGCCTGCCCCGCGCCGCAGCAAGCGCCAGCAGAATGAGCGCGGCGCCACTCAGCGACCAGAACAGAAACGCCAGAGGCGAAAGTGCCACGTCACCGGCCAGCTTGGCCAGGTTGGTGGAAAGACCCAGCAGGGCGCCGCCCGTCAGAAGATAAAAAAGCGCACGGAACCGGCTCTGTTGGGGAATTGCGTTACGTGACGCTTGCGTCTGTTGCATGGGTAGTCTCGTCTATTTATCTCGATATCAAGGTATCTGGGTTTTTAGCTTGACGTCAAGGTAAAAAGACATGAGCATGGCCGTTATGGATCATGTCGATAGAATACTCACGCAGTGGCAGCGCCAGCGCCCGGACCTGAACGTGGCGCCAATGGGGACGCTTGGCCGTCTCAAGCGGCTTAACCACGTGCTCATGCGCGCCATGGAGAAAACCTGGGCAGAATACGGGCTGAATGACTCGAGCTTTGACGTGCTGGCCACGCTGCGCCGCGAAGGGCCACCTTATGCGCTTTCGCCAAGCGACCTGATGGCTTCCACCATGGTGACCTCAGGCACCATGACTCACCGGCTCCAGCAGCTGGAAAAAGCGGGATTGATTGAGCGCGTAAAGAACCCCGCTGATGGCCGAGGGTTTCTGATTTCGCTTTCCGACAAGGGCTTCGCGCTGATTGATGAAGCGGTGGCTGCTCATGTCGAAACCCAGAAAGTGCTAGTGAGCAGTCTGAGTGAAGAGCAGCGCAGCCAGCTCGATGCGTTGCTGAAGCAACTGCTGGCGAATTTATCCTGATAGAGCAAGGCGGTAACCGAGCGCTTACTTGTATGAGAGATTGATTATATTTCTGCAATATACGATATTGTGCGCCGCAATGAGCGGGTAACGTGCTGGCGCACTCACCCCAAGCCTTCGAAGACGCCATTACGCTAATCGAACCTGTCAGTGCTGGTCTTCTCTAACTCTCCATCATCCTGAAAAGGGCGCATGAGTCATTGGCGGCGCTTATCCGGGCATTTGCGATTTTCAATAAAGGCCACCCTTTCAGGAGTAGAACGATATGGAGAATATGGGATTCGTATCCCTAGTCCCCCCGCTTTTGTCCATCGCGCTTGCCGTTACGTTTAGAAATGTGATCATTTCGCTTTTCGTGGGCCTGTTTACGGGAATATTGATTCTGACCGGGGGCAATCCGCTCGAGGCAACTACCAGCACCATCCGCGATTACCTCTCCCCGCAACTGACCGATAGCTACAACGCTGCCGTTATCGTTCTGCTGTTTTTTATCGGTGGGTTTGTCTCCCTGGTGGAGCATTCCGGTGGTGGGGCGGCAATGGCGAGACGCACCGTTGCCTATCTGAACACCAAGGCCAAGACGCAGCTGGCGGCATGGTGTGGTGGCCTGATCATCTTCTTTTCAGATATGGGTACGCCCCTGATCGTAGGACCCGTGTTCGAAAAGATCTTCGACAAGGTCAATGCCTCCCGTGAAAAGCTTGCCTGGATTCTGGACTCCACGTCGTCGCCGGTCGCTATCCTGATCCCCTTTATCGGTTGGGGGGTCTATGTGATGGGGCTTATTGGCGAAGAGTTCGATCACCTGGGTATCGCGACACCGGAATTCAGCGCCTTCGTGCAAGCCATCCCCTTTCAGTTCTATGCGATTCTGACAGTGCTGGCAGTGCCTACGGTTGCCATCGCGCGTATCGACTTTGGCGCGATGAGGCGGGCAGATCAGCGTGTCAAGGAAACCGGCCAGCTCTATTGGCCAGGCTCGAGGCCGCTACGCAACGTAGATGCCGATCAGGCGCATACAGGAGTCGAAAGTCATCCTTCTCTGATCTGGCTGCCTCTGGGCGTTCTTTTCGTGACTCTTTTCGGACTTTTGATAGCAGCCGGTTTTCCCTTTGAAACCGTGCCGGGAAGCGATTTTCGAGTGGCGCTGAGCACGGCCTACCTCTTTGCGTCTGTCGTCCTTATCGCGATGATGCTCTATTTCAAGGTAAAGCGGCTAGAGGCCATCTTCGATACCTACCTCGCCGGCCTGCAAAAAATGGTCAGCGTGGTGCTGATTCTGGTGCTTGCCTGGTCGCTTGGGTCGCTGCTCAAGGAAATGGGCACTGCCAGTTATATCGTGGAGTTGACGAAAGGCACGATTCCGCCCTTCATTGTGCCCACGATCATTTTTCTTTCGGCGGCAGGCATGTCCTTCGCTACGGGCAGCTCCTGGGGAACGTTCGCCATCATGCTGCCATTGGCCATCCCCATGGCGGCGGGTCTAGAGGCGCCAGTGATCGTCAGCATCGCAGCGGTATTGTCAGGCGGTATCTTCGGTGATCATTGCTCACCAATTTCCGATTCAACCATTCTTGCCTCAACCGGGGCCGGGTGTGATCACATCGATCATGTCAAGACGCAGCTGCCCTATGCGCTGATCAATGGCGGCATAGCGCTGGTGTCCTTCATTATCGCCGGGATAACGCAGAGTAGCCTCACCGTACTGGTCAGCGTGGTGGCAATGGTTGCGATATTCTACTTGCTGGCAAAGCTGCAGAGTAAAAAAGCGCTAGCGTATTAGCGTTCAGGGCGCGCCTTTCGGCCTTCGAGAAAGGCGCCCTTGTTACTTCGCTCAAGCAGTCGCAGGTCAGGCTCAAATAACAGGCACATGAATGTGGTTTTACTCCGCCTGAGCATTCTGCTTCGATGCAGTGGCGCGACTGGCCTTGGCGAGCTTTTCGGACACGCCTTCGGTGATGGCGGCCATGAAAGCGCGCACTCGGGCAACGTGGCGCAAATCCGGGTGGGTCAATAGCCAGAGCTGTGTTGTCAGCGCGTCAATCGGCTGACTAAGCCTCAGCAGCATTTGATCCGCATCGCCCAGGTAGCAGGGCAGCACGGTGATGCCCGTGCCCTGACGGGCCGCCAGTTGCATCCCCAGCATGCTGTCCAACCGGTAGGTCGCGTTTTTATCCATCATCCACTTTTCAAGCGCTGCATCACCCAGGTGAACGTCGGGGCCTATCCAGTTCTCTTTTAGCATCAAGGAAGGCTCGAACAGGGCAGGAGTAGCCTGCCAGTGCTCCTTCTGACCATAAACCGCCAGCGTGATATCGCCTACCGCGCGGCCCACCAGCGTTTCAGGCGGTTTACGGGTCGGGCGTATGGCAATATCCGCCTCTCTGCGTGAAAGGCTTTGCACCTGATTGGAAATCACCACTTCAAGCGTGATGCTGGGATACTGCTGGCGAAACTCGGCTATCACCGGGCACAGCAACCCAGCAAACAGCGTATCCGTGGTGGTAATACGCAGAGTGCCGGAAAGCTTCAAATCCTGTCCGATGACACGTCGCTCGGCGCTGTTGACCTCGTCTTGAACACGCTCGGCCGTCGCCGCCAGGTCTTCCCCGGCCAGTGTCGGAGTATAGCCGTGGCGGTGGCGTTCAAACAGGGTGGCGCCCAGGCGGGCTTCAATCGCGTTGAGTCTGCGAAACACGGTGGCATGGCTGATATGCAATCGGCGGCTGGCACCGGATAGCGAACCTGCCCGTGCTATCGCAAGCACCACCTGTAGATCATCCCACTTTAAATGCTGTTCATTCATGCAAAGCCGTTTCTCGATTTCAGGGAATAGGTAAGCAGATATGAGCAGGTTAGCCTTTCGCAACACTCCGCGACAGGTAACTAACGCATGAACGTATTGATCATCATGGCGCACCCTGAGCGCCATTCGTTGAATGGCGGGCTCGTTGATATCGCCGTTGAACAGTTGCAAAAAAGTGGCCACGCGGTCGAGGTCGACGACCTGTATGTCGAACAGTTCGACCCGGTTGAACGCGCGGGCCACTACACTCAACGGGCCAATGACACCTACTTTGCCCCGCTTGATGAGCAGCGCCACCACTACGATGAAAAGGCGCTGCCCGCGGATGTTCAGCGCGAGCTTGCAAGGCTTGAATGGGCGGATCTGGTGATCTTTCAGTTTCCGCTATGGTGGCATGCAGAGCCTGCCATCCTGAAGGGTTGGTTTGATCGCGTGCTGGTCTATGGCGGACGTTACTCGAGCCGCATGCGCTACGACCGCGGCTATTTTAGCGGCAAGCGCGCGCTGCTCTGCGTGACCGCCGGCTCGCCGGAGGCCGCCTTTCAGCCTTTTGGGCGGGCGGGGAATATGGCCGCCTGGCTATGGCCCATACACGCTTCGCTGTATTACGTGGGCTTTGACGTTCTAGCACCCCAGGTCAGCTATGGCGTGCAGGGCGGCGGAATCGAGTACCAGAAGGAAAGCGCGCTGCGCGAACACCTCGATGGCTGCAAACAGCGCTGGGTCGAACGCCTTGAGCACTGGGAGGGTGAAAGGCCGATACCCTTTGCCGGCTGGGAAGACTGGGACAGCGACGGCGTATTAATGAGAGCAAGCCCCTGGCGCTGGCGACTGGGCTGAGCGGGCGTTTTTTTTGATGCCAGGATAAAGGCTCGTCTTATCAATCTTCTGTACACTCGACGCTCAAGATAACGCCCTAGGCAGGAGGAGCCGGTATGTCCCTGGATTTTCGCTGGTCGCGGTTTGATGAGCTCAGTACACGCGAGTTTTACGAGATTGTGAAAGCACGCGAGGCGGTATTCGTGGTGGAGCAGCAGTGTGCTTATCAGGAAGTGGACGAGCTGGATCCGCTGGCCTGGCATCTAATGGCCACCAACGATGGGGAGCTTGCCGCTTATATCCGCCTGGTGGGGCCTGGGGACAAGTTCACCGAACCCTCGATCGGGCGGGTGATGACACTGAAGGCCTTTCGTGGTCGCCAATACGGCCGAGAACTGATGGCCGAGGCGATTCGCTTCACCGAGCAGCGCTATCCTGGCCTGGGTATCAAGATAGGCGCGCAGGTGTATCTCACCGCTTTCTACGCCTCTTTCGGGTTTGAGGCGGTGAGCGATGTCTATGATGAAGATGGCATACCGCATATCGATATGCGCAAATCCGCTGTGGCGTAACGGGTGCACATTGCTATGGATCGCCTGTCGCTTGAATTACGCTTCATCAGTCGTACGTATCCAGGGTATGTTGGCCTGCTTTGCTTGCCCGCCTGGGGTTACCCGGCGGGCGAATCCCCGTCTTCATGACAAGGCCTGGCCTGCATAATGAGTACCCGAAATAACGCTTTTTCCGAAACGCAGCGTCGCGGTGTCTACCGCGCCATTCATGAGCGGCGCGATGTGCGCTCGCAGTTTCTTCCCGACCCGATTCCTCTGGAAGTGCTTGAGCGCCTCTTGCGGGCAGCGCATCACGCACCTTCTGTCGGGTTCATGCAGCCCTGGGATTTCATCGTCATTGAAAGCCGTGAAGTCAGAGCATCGATTCTGGCGCTGTTCGAGCAGGAGAACGCTCGAGCTGCCGAACGTTTCAGCGGCGAGCGTCAGGATCTTTACCGGGGCCTCAAGCTGCAGGGGATTCTGGAAAGCCCGCTCAATCTCTGCATTACCTGCGACCGTCGCCGGGGTGGCCCCCATGTGCTGGGGCGCAACAGCATCATGGATACCGACCTGTTCAGCACCTGCCTTGCCGTACAGAACCTGTGGCTGGCGGCGCGGGCAGAGGGCGTGGGGGTGGGCTGGGTAAGCATTCTTGATCAGGCCGAGCTAAGTCAGGTCTTGAACCTGCCCGATCACGTGTATCCCGTGGCCTATCTCTGCCTTGGTTATGTCAGCGAGTTTCTGGATCAACCGGAGCTTGAGGCCAAGGGCTGGCGCTCGCGATTGCCGCTGGAGGAGCTGATGCATGGCGATACCTGGGGTCAGCCCTTCACCAGCGCTTTCGCAAACGGCAGGTGATCAGCCGTGCTGGAACTCCTGGATTTGACACTTGATCTCGCCGAGGCGACTTCCCATCGTATCCATCGTTGCCAAACAAGGTGAAAATAGCATGCAAGAGACCCTCGTGCTTCAGCGATTGCAGGCGGATAGCCCCCATGTGCCCATCGTCGCCAGATGGACGTTTGACACCTGGGGAGAGCAGCTGTACCCGGGGCGTACGTTTGTTGAGGCGGTCGAAGAGACGCGTCAGGAGTGCGGCGAGCAGGGCGTACCGTCGCTGTTCGTGGCGCTGGCAGGCGGCGTGGCGGTAGGCACGGCCAGCCTGGTTGCCGACGATATTCCATGCCGGCCTGAGCTGACGCCTTGGCTTGCCTCGGTGTTCGTGCGGCCCGAATGGCGCGGGCGCGGTATCGCCTCACGCCTGGTGCAGCGCGTGGAGCAGGAGGCGCGGGAAAGTGGTATCGAACATTTTTATCTGTATACACCGGACCAGCAGGCGCTTTACCGGCGCCTGGGTTGGCAGGACATCGAACGACTCGCGTATGGCGGAGAAGCGGTGACCATCATGGTCCGCCAGTTGCGAGCAGAAAATCATTAAGGAGGCGTTATGATCAGCGGCCGCGCGCTGCACTACTTCGATACCGTGGCACGCTGTCGCTCACTGCGTCAGGCGGCGGCAAGACTCAATATTGCCCCCACGGCCATCAGCCGCCAGATCGATCTGCTGGAAGAGCAGTTGGGCGCGCCCTTGCTGGAGCGCGGTCCCAGCGGTATCAGCCTGACCGCCGCGGGCGAGCTGCTTGCCGACCAGGCGCAGCATACGCTGCGCGACCTGGAGCGCGTGCAAGAGCATATCGCCGACTTGCAGGGCCTGCGCACCGGGCGCGTTCGCCTGGAAGCCGCCGAAGGCGTGGTGGCCGGGCTTCTGGCGCCGACACTGGCCGATATGGGAAAGCGCTACCCGCAGCTGCGCTTTAACATCGGCATCGCAAGTGCCGGGCAAATAGTGGAGCGGCTGCGCCTGGGGACGGCGGATATCGGGCTTTCATTTTTCATGCCCCGCCACGAGGATATCGTCATTCTGGACAGCGCCCGGCTCGAGCACCACGCGGTCATGGCGGTGGATCATCCGCTGGCCGGTGCCCAGGAAGTGTCGCTTGAGTGCCTGGCCAAGCACCGCATCATCTTGCCGGGTGAGTCGTTCGGCGCGCGCCAGGCGCTTGAACGCAGCGCTCACCGCGCCGGTATCACGCTCATCCCCGCCTTTGATACCGCCTCGCTCGAAACCCAGAAGGCGCTGGCGCTAAATGGGGCGGGCGTGCTGATCCTGCCCCCCATGGCGGTCGCGCGCGAGTGCAGGCGCCATGAGCTCATCAGCGTGCCGCTGGCACCCGATGAGCTGGAGCCGGCGCGCATCGATCTGTGCGTTTACCGCCACCGCACAAGAAGCTTTGCAGTCGACACCTGCCTCTCCCATCTCGGTGAATCTCTCCAGGCCCTGGAGAACCTGCCGACATAAAGTGCACACAAAAAGTGGACACTGCCGCATTAAATTGGAATAGTGTGTGTCACCTGCGCACGCTATCAACGCTTATGAGCGGCGCTGGCAACCTTTCAAATAACGAATGCTGGCGCTGATCGTGACTCGCGAACGCGCCAATAGGGAACTGCTATGCGACGTTTGTTCGTTCTGCCCACTTCGCGTGCCGGGTGGGGGCTTTTAGCGGCCTTCATCTGCCTGGTCCTGGCGGGCATATGGCCGGTGATCGGACTGGTCAACCGGGCTGTACTGGTCCTTGGCCTACCGCTGATCATCGTGTGGGGCTACATGATCATCTTTGCCTGTGTAGGCGTAATGCTGGTGGGAAACCGCATTGTCGAGAGGGATGGGCATGAATAGTCTCTGGCCGCTTGTGATCACGCTGGGTTATGTGGCCGTCACCATGGTCATCGGCCTCAAGGCCCGCGCCGGCCACCGCATGGATACCCTGGAGCAGTGGGGCGTGGCCGGACGCAGCATGGGGCCGGTTACACTGTATCTTCTGATTGCCGCAGGCAGCGTCAGCGCCTACACCTTCATGGGCGCGCCGGGCTGGGCCTACTCCAAGGGCGTGGCGGTCTTTTATGTGGCGATCTATCTGGCCTACCTGGCACTGGTCGCCTGGTACTTCGGCCCCAAGGTGTGGCAGTTCGGCGAGCAGTTCGGTCACGTGACCCAGGCAAGCGCCATTGCCGACCGTTACCAGAGCCCGGCGCTCGGCGCATTGGCGGCGCTGGTCATGTCGGTCGGGTCCGTTGCCTACGCGGTGCTGCAGACCGTGGGCTCGGCGTACATCCTGTTCGTGATGAGCGGCGGCACCATCCCCGTCTGGCTCGGGGTGATCATCGTGCTCGCCTGTATCGCGGTGTATCTCTACATCAGCGGCCAGCGCGCCATCGGGCGTACCAATGCCTTTCAGGGCGCGCTGATGCTTGTCGTCGCCTGGGCGGTCGGGCTCTGGGCGGTACATAGCGCCACCGGCGGGCTCAACATGGCCGCGGTGTTCGAGCGCATTCAGGCCGAGCATGGCGAGTTTCTGACCCTGCCGGGGGCGCGTGGCGACATGAGCTTCAGCTTCTGGACCACCTCGATCATCGTGTCGATGTTCTCGTTCATGCCCCCGGTGTGGACCCAGTGGATGTGTGCTTCATCGGCGCGGACCATTCGCCGTAGCGCGACATGGCTGCCCACCTATTACGTCGTCATTCTGCCGATGGTGATCGTGGGGTTCATCGGGATTTACTCGCTGCCGGACCTGGCGCGCGCCGATACCGTGGTGCTGGAGTACGCCATGGCGAACCTGCCGGTCGTGCTGGTCGGCCTTCTGGGTGCTGGAACGCTTGCCGCCTCCATGTCATCAAGCGAGCCCTTTATTCACTCGGTGGCGCTTTCCATCACCAAGGATGTGCTGCAGCCGCTGTTTAAACTCAGCGATGCCTTCACCGCGAAGCTGGCGCGCTGGCTGCTGCTGCCTGTCATGGCGCTGGTCATCGCGCCGCTGGCGATTGCCGAGCCGGGGAGTCTGGTGATGATTCTGCTGGTAGGGCTGGGGTTTGCCTCCCAGGTACTGCCGGCGTTTATCGGCATGTTCTTCTGGCCCCGGGCGTCCAAGCTGGGCGTCATGGCGGGTATCGTGGCGGGCTTTCTGGTGACCGTGGCATTTACCACCGTGTGGTCGCACCCGCTGGGCATTCATGCAGGCTTCTGGGGGCTGATGCTTAACCTGCCGGTCTTTATTGGCGTATCGCTGATAACTCCTGCCACCCAGGCGGATGTGGTCGAGCGGTTTTTCCGCATTGCCGCGCCGCGTGGTTTCAAGCGTCTGGGTAAACAGAAGGGGAGTCAAGCCGCCTCGACAACCTCGCGATAAATAACCAGGCAAAGACCTAAAAAAACCGGGTATCGATGACCCGGTTTTTTTGCAACATGGAGAATTAGCTCCCGCTGATGCCACCGCCTACTACGCCACTGCGAAAGCTGTTGGAGGGGCTGGCATTACCGCTACGCTGTTTAAGGTGCTCCCCCACGGCATCTTCCGGTGAACCCGCTAGTTCGCGGAACATGCCCATCGAACCGAGCAGGGCAGAGGACTCGTAAGGCACGAATACCCGCTCGCCATCCTTGGCCATATTGGGCAAGCCCTTGATATAGCTCTGGCCCAGCAGGTAGCCGACCACGGTACGCTTGTTCTCTTCGCTGTCGCCTATCGCGTTAAGCACCAGCTTGATGGACTCCTGTTCGCCCTGGGCGCGCAGAATAGCCGACTCTTTATCGCCCTGGGCGTTGAGGATGGACGATTCGCGCTGGCCCTGGGCCATGGCGATTGCCGCAGATTTTTCACCCTCGGCTTCGGTGACGGTGGCGCGGCGCTTACGCTCGGCAGCCATCTGCAGGCGCATGGCGGTCTCCACCTCTTCGGGCATGGCGATATCCTGTACCTCGACCCGGGAGATCTTTACACCCCACTTGGAGGCGGGCTCTTCCATCGCCGCCTGAATCTCGTTGTTGACCTCAGCGCGGGATTCAAACAGCTTGTCGAGCTCCATCTTGCCGACGACCGAGCGCAGCGTCGTCTTGGCGAGTACTTCCACCGCCTGGCTCATGTTGACGACTTCGTACACGGCGCGTTTGGGGTCGATGATCTGGTAGTAGAGTGCGCCGTTGATGCGCACGGTCACGTTGTCGGTGGTGACCACCGGCTGGCCGGGGAAATCCATCACCGTTTCACGCCGGTCGATGCGAATTTCGTCGGTGGTGATCGCCTGGTACTCTTCGCCCATCTTGCGATAGCGCAGCATGGTGATGGCGCGAGGCTGCTCGATAAACGGCACGATGATATTGATGCCGCTTTCGAGCACGCGGTTGAACGAGCCAAGGCGTTCGACCACCATGACCTCGGATTGGCGCACGATCACCAGTCCCTTGGAAATGATCAGTATGCCGATCACGACAATGATAAGGCTGATCAACAGGCCGGGGCTAACGGGTAGATCCATGATTAGGGCTCCTTGCGTGGTGTGGTCGTATCCGGTGAAGCGTCGATGGGCGCCTGTTCTGGCAGTACCACCAGCGCCGTGGTGCCTTCAAAACGCTGAAAGATGACGGGGGTATGCGGTGGAAGCTCGGTGGCGCCGCTATCCACGACGCGCAGGCGGTAGAAGTCGCCGTTGACCTTGATGCCGGTGGCGTCATCGTAATCACGCCGCAGGGTAGTGTAGCGTTTGCCTTTCTCCACCCCGGTGCCGGTGGTGCCGTAGGCAACGCCGCGAGGAGAAAAACGCGGACGAATGACCCAGATGCCTAAAGGCACCAGCACGCCGGTAAAAAGGCCCATGCTCAGAAGCTGCCAGGGTAGCGACAATCCAAGCGCGGTCACGGCGGCGGTCAAGGCCGCTGCAATGCCTAGCGCCAGCAGTACCATGGCGCCCGAGGTCAGTTCTGCAAGGCTCAGCAGCAGGGCGAGCACCAGCCAGGTATAAGCGGGATTCCAGTCCATAGCGCCTCCTTTAAAAGCGGTAACAGCAGCCTACCTCAAGCGCTGGGTTAAGTCTGCTTCATTTGCAAGGCATTCCCCCTGCTTCAAGGGTTATTGGATTAGAATGACCCTTTGAAAATAGTCTACAAAGGAGAGCCGCGTGACGGGTGTGGTCTACTGGCTGGACATGGCGGGGGTAATCGTTTTTGCGCTGTCCGGCGTTATTCTGGCGTGCCGCTCCAGGATGGACCCCTTTGGCATGCTGGTGCTGGCTTCGGTCACCGGTATCGGCGGTGGTACGCTGCGCGATCTGGTGCTGGGCATACGCCCCGTGTTCTGGATCAGCGACCCGAGCTACCTGTGGGTCATTCTGGCCACGGTAGGCGTTTCGCTGGTGGGGTTTCACTACATTCACCGTCTTTCACGCGGGTTTCTGCCCATTGCCGATGCGTTTGGCCTGGCGCTGTTCACGGTCATTGGTACCCATAAGGCGCTGCTGCTGGGCACCTCCGGCGTGGTCGCGGTACTGATGGGCATGATGACCGGCGTTGCCGGTGGGATGATTCGCGATATGCTGGCCCAGCGGGTGCCCATGGTACTGCGCGAGGAGATCTATGCCACGGCGGCCATGGCCGGCGGAATCGCCTACGTGGCACTTCAAGCCTTGAGTGCCCCCTTATACGTCAGTATCGGCGTGGCCCTGGTGGTAACGCTGGGGCTTCGTCTGGCGGCCATCCACTGGCAGCTGGCACTGCCGGTGTTTGCCTGGGTAACCATTCCGCCCAAGGAGTCGGATACCGCGACCCCGCTCTCTACGCCACAAAAGGCCAAGGAGCGGGTGCGCATGATTCGCCGCGAGAAGGGCAAGACAAAGCGCTAGCGAAGGCGGTCAATCATCGAGTGCAGGCAGCCGGGCCTGACGCCAGCGCTCAAACCAGCGGCGGGGCTGCAACAGGTGCAGGTCCGGCTGGTTCTCCTCAAGCTCGACCGCTATCCCAAGTGCCCCCAGGCGGGCATAGAGCGCGCCGCTGGCGCTTTTCTCCGTCAGCGTGATATCCGAAAGCAGGGTCAAGGGCCCGCCATCAAGGCGTAGCCCCCGCAGGCTTACCCGATCGCCGTTGATGACCAGAGCCGCCGTGCCGCTGATACCGCGCACGCTGAGCAGGCGCCCAAGCCACTCTGTTTCTCGCGCGCGGGCAAGAAACAGCCGCGCCAGCAGCCCCGTATCGCGCATATCAAGGCCTATCTGGCTTTCCAGGCGAATCGGGTCTGCCCAGTCAAGCCTGGCCTGGTTCATGGAGAGCTGTACCCACCAGCCGGCATCCGCCGAAGGGCCGTCGTCCGGTCGGATGATGTTTTCCAGACGCAGAAAAGAGTCGTCGGCGGTAAAGCGGCGCGTTTCAAGGTCACCTTCGGTCAGGTTCAAGGAGAGATGCAGGTCGCCGCGTAGACGCTGGTCGAGCAGCGCCATATCCGCACCGTAAGCACGTAGCGAAAGCGTGCCTTGTGCGTTCATGCCGTCGAGCAGCCATTCACTGGCAAGGCTTGCCTGGCCACCCAGCAGTGTTATGCCCGCGCTCTCGGGCAGGTAGCGGTTGTAGCGGGTAAAGTCCGGCACTTCGGTGATCGGCAGGGCGATGCGCGTGACGAAATATTCCGGCGCCGGGGATTCCAGTACCTCACTCAACTGTTCTGTCTGGGTGGTCAGCGCAAAGTGGCGCCCTTCGACGTGGGGCCGGTCATCGCCCTGGCGCTGCAAGGCAAATTGCGGAATGCCGAGCGACAGCCGCGCCTGTTCGGCGCTGTCGATCTGGGCGGTCAGCTCGCCGCGCCCGGTGGCCAGGTAATCCAGAAATGCCACTTCAAGCTGGTTGGCGTCGATGCGCAGCCGGGTAGGTGCCAGCAAGCGTTTATCGCGAAACGCGCCCTGGGCAAACAGCTGCCCGTTACCTGAAAGTGCAAGCCCATGGGCATCGGGTAAAAAGGCGTTGAGAAACCCCAGGCGCTGCACGCTGCCCTCAAGGCGGAACTGCCCGCTGGGCACGTCGTTCGCCCGCGCAAAGCGCGCTTCGCGAATGGCCAAAATGCTTTCCAGTCGCTCGCCAGCCTGACTATTTTCAGCCACCTGCCAACGCAGGCGGCTTCCGCTGATATCAAGCGAAGTGCCGTCGAGGGCAGCCTGGTTGAGCCTGAGCGCAAGCTGCATGTCGCTGGTCAGGGTCGTATCCTCATCGCTACGCTGCCAGCGCGTGGTCAGCCCGTTACCCGACAGATGAATATCGCCACTCAGATGCGCGTGATTGATACTCAGCGCGCCGTGACTTTGCGCCTGACCCCTGATCAGCTCAAGCGGTGCCGGGTCAGGCAGGTAGGCGTTGAGATAGGGTTGCAGCACCCGGATATCCGGCAGGCGGGCGGCGTGCCAGTCAAGCGTGGCCGTGGCGAGCTCACGGGCACGTGCCGGGTCGATGGGGCTTTGCAGGTTTACCTCAAGGGCGGCGCCGTCAAGCAGGGTGCGTTCATGGTGAGTAAGCGTAGCCTGAGTAAAATCCAGCGTGGCGGTCAGGGTATCCGCTGCGGCAAGTTTGGCCTCCAGGGTGCCGTTACCTTCGACCCGGAAATCAAGCGCTCTGGCCGCGAGGGCCTCGGCCTCGACCCACAGATGGCCGCTATGCGCCTGGGTGTCGCGCACGCTCACCTCAGCGTCTATCCGGCCACTGCCCGACAGTCGGATACCCTGACCTTCGAGCGTCTCGGCCAGGTAGCGGTCCAGCATGTCCAGCCGGGTGATATTGCCCTCCAGCGTCAGCTCGGCATCGGCAGGTGACTCCAGCCGGTCAAGGCGCTGATTGGTGATGTCACTGGTCAGGCGCAGCGCGGTATCCAGCGCGTAGGGTCGAGTATCGGCCAAGGTCACCTCGGTAAGCTGGGTGGCAAAGCCAAGCCGGCCATCCTTTACGCTCAGCGCGACGCTGCCCTGGCCAGTGGCGGTGTGGCGAGGCGGCGGCTCGTCGGCAATGATCCAGGCAGGCGGGTGTGTGGAAGCCTGAAGTTGGCGCTCATCCAGCGTCAGGCGCAGTTCCGGCGCGTTCAGGGTCAGGCGGCTTTGTTCTTCAAGCGTGCCTTCGCGAAGCTCGATATTGCCCGTCAGTTCGCCCCGGCCATTGAGGAAGAGCCAGGGCAGGGCATCCAGGTAGGGCATGAACACGTCCCAGGCGTCGGCCTGGGCATGGATATCAAGGGAGGCCGAAAGTGCCGCCAGCAGTTCCGGGTTCAGCTCGCCGGTAGCGGGGTCGGTGGGCGTGACTTCATCAAGCGAAGCGGAGGCAGTGAGATCGATGGCGTTGACCAGGGTGGTCTGATCGCTCAGGCGTACCAGGCGCCCTTGAGTAATGGCCAGCGTCATCTCCGGCACGGCCAGGCGCTCGCGGCCAAGTGCGGTATCGGCTACGTGCAGCGCCCCCTGGGCTTCAAGGGCAATATCGCCCACCGTAAAACGGCGGATACCCTCGGCATCCAGCGCATTGATAAAAAGCTCGCCGCGCAGCAGTGACAGAAGCGACAGGCTCAGCGTGGCGCGTTCGGCTTCGATGCTGATGGGGAGCGTCTCGTCTTCTCGGGCAAGGTATAGGTTCTCCAACTCCCAGCGGCCGGGGTGGCGGCTTGAACCTTGGCTCCAGCGGATTTCAATGCCCTCAAACTGCGAAATCCGCTTGGGCAGCCACTGGCTGTTGAGTAGCCAGTAGCTGCCAATCAGCCAAACCGTTATGATGAGCGCCACGCTGATCAACGTAGCTAACGCAAGGCGCGACAAGCGTTTTTTAGCGATATTCGTGTCTGGCATACTCGCTTCCTGGCCGATGACTCCTGTTGGCGCGTGTTTTATGGCATTATGCGCGACGTTGGGCAGTTATGGGTTTTCGATTTCAACGCTAGGCAGGCAGCAAACGCCATGTTCAAGGATTTTTACGCGCAGCGCGGAGAGTACGTGGTCATCTCCGCAGAGCAGGCCAGCCGTTTCGCCAAAGGCGTGGCCGGCGATTACAACCCGATTCATAATCCGGATGCGCGGCGCTTCTGCGTGCCTGGTGACTTGCTATTCACGCTGATACTGGTGAAGTTCGGGCTGTCGCGGCAAATGGAATTTCGCTTCACCAATATGGTAAGTGCTGACACGCCGTTGTGCTTTAGCGAAGCAGATAATGGCGAACTTCATGTATGCGACGAGAGCGGCAAGTGCTACCTGCAGGTGGTGCGCAGTGGTGAAACGACCCACGACGCCGATGCTGTCGAAGCCTTTGCGCGTTGCTACGTGGCGTTTTCCGGCAAGAACTTTCCCCACTATTTAAAGCCGCTGATGGAAGAGCACGGCGTGATGTTCAACCCGAAACGCCCGCTGGTTATCTATGACAGCATGGGGTTCTCCCTTGAGCGGCTGGATGGCTTTACCCCGGATCTTGCCCTGACCCGTTCGTCGCTTGACGTGCAGGGCAAGCGCGCCGATGCCTTGCTGGAGTTCTCGATCGAGTCCGCGGGGAACGCCGTGGGGGTTGGCTCCAAGAAGCTGGTGGTCAGTGGCCTTTGTCACTACGATTCGGCCGAAATGGCTGCCATCGTGGATGAGTTTTACCGCCTGAAAGCGGCCTACGAAGCCGCCTGATACTCAACCCCTCAAGTGGCCACGCCCCTACGCGTGGCCGCCTGGTTTTGGCTAGGTCAGGACTGTCTCCTGAGAGTAGGCCGGTTGTATGACCGCAAGCCCCGCCGTTGTGATACGTCCATCCAGTACTCCCTCGACCGATAGCCTCACGTTACCTACCGATAACGTATCGCCTTCGCTCAGGCCATCGCCTAGTCGGTCTTGTAAAAGCGCATCCAGGGTAAGGCTCATGTCGTTATCCAATGCCACCCCGTAGGAGTGGCGCACTTCACCTACACAGGTGTTGCCTTTCAGGTACAGCTTTCTGTCTGGAAAGTCGCGACCTGCGTGCGCTTCACTTTCGGCAAACACGCAGTCGACAAACGGGCGTGTATCCGGGCGCAGCACCACGAACAGATGATCGCCCGGCAGCAGTACGGTAGAGCCCCTAGGTGGAATCACTTCCTTGCCGCGCGTGACCATGGCGATTACGGTGCCATCGGGCAGGGCAATCTGCGAAAGGCGCTGGTTGGCAGCGCGAGCGCCGTCGCCTAACCGGTATTCCACGATATCGGCATCGACGTCCTCAAGGGCGGTAATTTCCAGACTGGCCGCAGGCAGCTCCGGCGGCGGTTCGGTCAGCCCCAGCTTGCGTGCCACGTAGGGCAACGTGGTGCCCTGCAGCGTGGCCGAGATCAGCACCACGAAGAACACCACGTTAAACAGAAGCTCGGCGCCTTCAAGGCCAAAGATCAGCGGGAAGATGGCCAGAATGATAGGCACCGAACCGCGCAGGCCGACCCAGGCGACAAGGCTGGTTTCGCGCAGGTTGAATCCGAACAGCTTGAGAATCGGCACCACGGCCACCGGACGCGCTACCAGCACCAGAATCGCGGCGATCGCAAGCCCCTCACGCCATACGTCCAGTAGCGATACAGGATTGATCAGCAGACCCAGCACCACGAACATGACGATCTGGCTCATCCACGCCAGGCCATCGTGAAACAGAAAGGTGCTGCGCTGAAAGGCGATAGGGCGGTTGCCGATCATCACGCCGGCCACGAAGATGGCCAGAAACCCGCTACCGCCCAGGTTGGCAGCCACGCCAAAGGCAAACAGGCCGCAGGCGGCCACCATGACGGGATAAAGTCCCGAGGTTACCAGCTGGATACGGTTGATCAGTTGAACCGACGACCAGCCGACCAGCAGGCCCACCGCCCCGCCCACGCCAATCTGCAGGATAAAGAGCTTCAAGAGTCCTGCCCCGAGCGGCATGTCGTTGACCAGTACTTCCAGAAGACCGATGGTCAGAAATATCGCCATGGGGTCGTTCGAGGCACTCTCTATCTCAAGGGTCGCCTTGAGCCGCCGGTTGATATGAATACCGGCATTGCGCAGCAGCGAAAACACTGCGGCGGCATCGGTCGAGCCAACGATGGCGCCAAGCAGCAGGCCATTGAGCAGCGGCAGGTCGAGAATATACGCCGCCGCCACGCCGGTAATCATCGACGTAGTCAGCACTCCGAGCGTGGCCAGTAGCGAGGCCGGTTTCCAGACCATGCGAATCGAGGACGTTGGCGTCTGCAGGCCACCGTCGAACAGAATCATGGCCAGCGCCATGGTGCCCAGTGCGTGAGCCAGAATGGGGTTGTCGAAGTCGATGCCGCCGATACCGGCTTCGCCGGCCAGCATGCCGGTGCCCATGAAAAGTACCAGCACCGGCATGCCCAGCCGCGCCGAGAGCTTGCTCGAAACAATTCCGATCAGCAGCAGGATGGCTGCCAGTAAAATAAGTTGATCCACCTGAAACATGTACGTTTCCTACCGTGATTCGATACAGGGAGGCGCCCGATAAAAGCGTGGTGTCGTGCCGCCGCTATCTGTCTTGATAATAATGCGTGCTGTCGTGCTAGTGCGTGTTGATAGCTGATAAGACCAAGTGTCATCTCCTCTGTTATTCCAGCCATAATCCTCTATTGGTAAGGCAGGTCAAGCTGTTAAGAACGTCGCTCGCTTGTTTTATGAATCGCCTCAAGGCGCTATGCCCATTGCCCTGAATCGCTAATTGACGTTTACGTCAACTAGCTGATATACCCTGTTGACGCCTTCACGACGTTATCGATCACGATCCAATAACAAGCACAGTCATCGACAGGAGCAGCGTAATGGCCGTTCGCGAAATTCCCATGATCATTGATGGTCAAGCCGTCACTTCCCAGAGCCAGGAGTGGCGTGACGTGGTCAATCCGGCTACCCAGGCAGTGGTGGCCCGAGTGCCCTTTTGTACCCCTGAGGAAGTGGAGCGCGCCATCGCCAGCGCTCAGCAGGCTTTCAAGGAGTGGCGCAAGGTGCCGCAGGGTAAGCGCATGCGCATCATGCTCAAGCTGCAAGCGCTGATTCGGGACAACACCGAGGAGCTGGCCGCACTGATTACCGAAGAGCATGGCAAGACGTTGCCGGACGCTAGAGGCGAGGTTGGCCGCGGCCTTGAGGTCGTTGAGCACGCTTGTTCGATTACCTCGCTTCAACTGGGTGAGGTGGCCGAGAACGCGGCAAGCGAGGTGGATGTTTACACCTTGCATCAGCCGCTGGGCGTGGGGGCGGGCATTACTGCGTTCAACTTTCCCATCATGTTGCCCTGCTTCATGTTTCCGCTGGCGATTGCCACGGGCAATACCTTCGTGCTCAAACCCTCTGAACAGGACCCGAGCTCGACCATGCGCCTGGTCGAGCTGGCCCATGAGGCGGGCGTACCGGCCGGTGTACTGAATGTGGTTCACGGCGGGCCGGAGGTCGCCAACCAGATTGCTGACCACCCCACCATCAAGGCGCTATCGTTTATCGGCTCGAGCCATGTCGGGTCACTTCTGTATAAGCGTGCCGCCGCCGCGGGCAAACGTATGCAGGCGATGATGGGCGCAAAGAATCACTTCGTGGTGATGCCCGATGCCAACCGCAGCCAGGCGATCAATAACCTGCTTGGTTCAGCCTTTGGTGCCGCCGGGCAGCGCTGCATGGCCAACTCGGTAGTGGTGCTGGTGGGCGAGGCGCGTCAGTGGATCGACGATATTGTAGAAGGCGCGCGTAACATGAAAGTGGGGCCCGGCACCCAGGAAGATGCGGACCTGGGGCCGCTGGTGTCGCCTTCGGCAAGAGACCGCGTTGTGCGTCTGATCGATGCCGGCGAGAAAGAGGGGGCCACGCTCAAGGTGGATGGACGTCATTGCCACGTCGAAGGCTATCCAGAGGGCAATTTCGTTGGTCCTACGCTGTTTACCGATGTGCGTGCGGACATGACGATCTACCGTGAAGAGATATTCGGCCCGGTGCTGTGCGTGGTCAATGTCGAGACGCTGGATGAGGCGATTGCCTTTATCAATGAAAACCCCAACGGTAACGGTACGTCGATCTTTACCAACTCGGGCTGGGTAGCGCGCCGGTTCGAAACCGATATTGATGTGGGGCAGGTGGGCATCAATGTGCCGATTCCGGTGCCGGTGGCGTATTTCAGCTTTACCGGCTCGCGCGGCTCCAAGCTGGGTGATCTGGGGCCCAACGGCAAGCAAGCCATTGCATTCTGGACCCAGACCAAGACGGTCACCGCCCGCTGGTTCGAGCCGGAAAACGTGTCCAGCGGTATCAACAGCACCATTTCGTTGAGCTAGGGCGCAGGTCAGCTGCCCAGGGTTCTGGGTGGCTGACCCTTTCACGCCGGTTAGAAATCTCTCAGCAGGCTGACACTCTCTTCCAGCAGCGTTTCAAGCGGCTGAAGCTGGCTTTCGTGCAGTACCAGCAGCGAAGGCGACGCCTTCATGTCCTCTTCTTTACTTAACGGTACCAGCAGCGCGAACTCGCCCTCTTCGAGATGGAATTCATGAATCTCGCGCAGCCCGTGCGGCGTTTGGCACTGGGAGCAGCGGTAGGCATCATCCTCGCCGTACACCAGTCGGTGGTACATCTTGAACAGCGTATAAAGCGCAAGCCCTCCTTCAAAAGCCGGCCAGCGCGCGGGCGTGGTCTGGATATCGTCGGTCAACTCCTGCCCTTCCGCCTGGGCGTCGGCAATCGCGTCGGCAAGCGGCGTGGCCAGAATGGCAGAGTCTTCCGCAGGCAGCGGCGCGTTGTGTTTGGCGGCCTGTTCAAAGTCGATGGCAGCGCGCTTGAAATCGTCAAGCGTATGCAGGGGGTAGTCGACGTGGTGAAGATCCTCCGGCGCGAAGCCGCCGTTTTCCCAGCCGTGAATGACCCTGAGCGTTACATTGCCGCGCGCCATGGGGCGCGCCAGCAGCATGTACAGCATCACGTGAAGATGCAGCTGTCGCTCTTCGGCATCGTTTTCAAAGGCGCGGTAGGGGTCGGCAAAGAGTGCGTTGAGCCGACCTTGGGTATGCTCCTTGGCTTCGGTGTAGGGCATGGCGATATCCTTTATGTGAGCCACTTTCATGGCATGCATGGCATGGCTCTTCTGGTCTGGCCTGAAAAGTGTGGCCGCCTGAAGGTCTGATTTTCACTTGCCCGATGCCACTATTGTATTGACGCTGCAAACTTTTATTAGTTTATGCAAGGTGCTGAGTAATGGATAGCTGAAGTAAGCCGGTTTCCGTTGGTTTATTTGACGCATCGTTTCACCGTACGTTCAACACCTGGCCGGTTGGTCGTTAGCGGCCTCGTTGCGCCAAGGTTTTGACGACCTGAGATTTTTGACTCAGGATACATGCCCGATTAACTGTCGCCAGGGGAGCCACGCATGTGGCTGAGAATGCAGCCTGCAGACCCTGGAACCTGATCCGGTTAGTACCGGCGGAGGAAGTGCGACATGCCATACCTGACGTCAGCCGTGCTGGGCGCGGCGCTTTGCTGTTTTGCTTTTCTGGGCTTGAGAGCCCGCGGGCGCACCGGGTCGCTGGATGACTACGTGACCGCGCGCAACTCACAAACCGGCACCTCGCTGGGGCTTTCGTTCGTGGCGTCCGGCATGGGCGCATGGATTTTATTCGCGCCGCCCGAGATTGGTGCCTTTATAGGCCCGGTGGCGCTGGCTGGCTACGCCCTGGGCTCTGCGCTGCCGCTGGTGGTATTGGGGCTTTACGGGCCTGTGATTCGCCGAGCGCTGCCCGAAGGGCGCAGCATCGCAGAGTTTGCCGAGGCCTGTTACGGGCGTGGCGTGCGCCGCTGGGTCACCTTGGTGTCGGTGGCCTACATGGGGTGCTTTCTGGCCGCTGAGCTGACCGCCATCGGCGCGATTACTGCGCTGCTATCCGATGTGCCGCCTGGCTGGGTCATTATCGGCGTGACGCTGACCACACTGCTTTACACGGTACGCGGCGGGCTGCGGGCAAGCCTTGCCACCGACCGTTGGCAGGCGTGGCTGCTGCTGACACTGCTGATGGCTGTGGTTGGAGTAACGCTTGCATACCTGCCCGCGCTGCCCGAGCCGTCGGCGCTGCCATCGGTGCCCGCCTTCAGCGCGCTAAGCGTGGCGCTCACGCTGGTCATTGCCGTTACCGCGGCCAACTTGTTCCATCAGGGGTATTGGCAGCGGGTGTGGGCGGCGCGCGATGATCGCAGCCTCGGCCAGGGTGCCTGGCTTGGTGGCGTTGTCACTGTGATCGTCATCATGCTGATTGGCAGCCTGGGGATGCTGGCGGCCGCCAGCGGGGTTGGCCTGGGTGAGCCGCCCATGCCGTTTTTCGCCCTGCTGAACCGTGCCCCGGCCTGGATTGGCGTAGTAGCGCTAGTGCTGGCCGTCACGCTGGTGGCCTCGAGTGTGGATACGCTGCAAAGCGGTATTGCCTCACTGCTCTCTTCACGCCGCGCTGAGGCGGGGGCTTCCATTGCCCGGGCGCGGTGGATCACCGTAGCGCTAATGGTGCCGGTCGTGGCAATCGCCTTGCAGGGATTATCGGTGCTGCGGCTTTTCCTGATAGCCGATTTGTTGTGCGCCGCAACGGTCGTGCCGGTGCTGCTTGGCCTGTGGTCGCGCATGACGCCTCTGGCTGCCGTTGCGGGTGGTCTGGCGGGGCTGTTGGGTGCCATTGCTCCGGGCTGGGTGGCTTACGGCGGCCCGGTCGCCGGGGTGGTTGCCGCAAGCTTTCCTGATAGTGTGCCCACACTGGGGCCTTTTTTGGGAGCACTACTGGCCTCTACGGGTATGAGCCTCTTGATTGCTTTATTGGGGTGGCGCCAGCGTATGACGCAGTAAAAACGGTTTAACGCTATGATAAATACAACCAACTGACGCTAGTGTGGAATATTCAATGAGTTGTCCCATACCGCCTAACGAAAAGGCCCGCCTGGCAGCGCTTTACGAGCTTGCGCTGCTCGATACGCCGAATGAGCCGGTATTTGATCGTATCACTCGGCTGGCGACCAAGCTGTTGAGCGTGCCGGTTGCCACGGTGTCCTTGATGGATGCCAAACGGCAGTGGTTCAAGGCGCGACTGGGACTGAGTATGCGTGAGGTGCCTCGAGATATCGCCTTTTGTGCCTATCCGGTAATGGAGGCAGCGCCGTTGATTGTGGAGGACGCTTGCAAGGATAGTCGCTTTGCGCAGAACCCGTTGGTGACCGAATCTCAGGGGATACGCTTTTATGCAGGTATACCGCTGAAGAACTCTCAAGGGCTGGTGCTGGGCACACTGTGCGTGACAGATACCCGGCCCCGGGAGCTGAGTGAGATGGACTTCAAGGCGCTGCTCGATCTGGCCGATATCGTGACCGACGAGATTAAGCTGCGCGAGCGTGTGGTTCGTGAGCAGAAAGAGAAGGAGGCTTCCCAGCGGGCGCTGAGCAAGCTTCATCATAGTCTCGAGGCGCAGATCGAGCAGCGCACCCACGAATTGAGGCTGGTGATCGAAACCGCCTACGATGGCTATGCCAGTATTGATGCCCACAACCGCGTGCTGGACTGGAACCTGGCGGCAGCGACCATGTTTGGCTGGACGCGCGATGAGGCGCTGGGCCAGCCCATCAGTACGCTGATGCTGCCTGACGGGGTGCCGTCTGACGCGGAAAAAGCGCCGGTGACTACTCAGGCAACCCGCCGAGATGGCGGTCTACTGCCCGTTGAAGTTCGCTGCAAGTCGCTCGCTTTTCATGACCGTCAGTGGCGCAGTCTGTTCATTCACGATATCAGCGAGCGTCAGCAGCTGGAGCGGTTACGCGACCAGCAGGCCCGTGAGGATGTGCTCACCAAGCTTGCCAACCGCCGTGCGCTTGATGAGCGGCTGCCCGAGGCCATGGCCCGCGCTCGGCGCTTGAAAAAGCCGTTGGCGGTGCTGTTTCTGGATCTGGATGGCTTCAAGAGAGTCAACGACAATTACGGCCACGGCGTAGGTGATGAACTGTTGCGTGAAGTGGCCAAGCGCTTGACTGCCTCGGCGCGCGAGACGGACTTCGTGGCCCGCTGGGCAGGCGACGAGTTCGTGTTGATTCTGGAAGGCGTCGAGCCGGAGGCGATCACGCCGCTGGCGCAAAAGATTATCCGTCGGGTAGAGCAGCCGCTGACCATGGGGGAGGCGACTCTTGCGATAAGCACAAGCATCGGCGTTGCCATGTACCTGCCCGATGCCCCTGAAACGGCACAGCAGCTGGTCAAGCGCGCTGACGTTGCCATGTACGAAGCGAAACGGGCCGGCAAGGCACAGGTGCGCATCGCCTAGCCTATTACGTTAAACAGGGACGACTATGATTCGCAGTATTCTGACCACGCCCGATGGAAGCATCCGGGAAGGTAATGAACAGCTGTTCGAGCAGTGGCAGGTAGAGCCGGATAGCCACATCTGGATCGATATGCAGGGGGAGTCGGACGAGCGCGTGCAGCAGCTGCTCGAGGGTTTCGAGTGCCACCCGATGGCCATTCAGGATGCCCAGAAAGAGCGCCATCCGCCCAAGATAGAAGAGTTTGAAAATCATACGCTGATCATCTATCGCGGCATTTCATCCTTCGATGCCAAGCTCAACTTCGTCCCCCAGCAGGTGTGCTTCTTTATTGGCGAGCGTTTTCTCGTGACTCTGCACGCAGGAGTGGCCATGAGTATTGACCGGCTGTTTGGTGAAAGCGGCCGTGCGTTGCTTGTGCATTCACCCCAGCATGTCGCGCTGAAAGTGATGTACACCTCGGCGGGCTACTATATCGACAGTCTGCTGGAGTTCGAGGAAGAGCTCAGCGACCTGGAAGACGAGCTGTTGGATAACGGCAACGACGTACTGATGCGCAAGATCACCGCTTACCGTTCCCGGCTGGTCAAGATGCGCCGCGTCTTCAGCTATCACAAGGGCATTACCCAGGAACTGACGGCCTACGACTATAACCACCTGCCGAGAGAAGACAGCGAGACGCTGCACGCGATTACCGATGTGGCCGAGCGCTTTGAGCGCCTCTATACGCTGACCCAGATGTATTACGACATCTGCGGCGATCTGGTGGATGGCTACATCTCCATCTCCTCGCACCAGTTGAACATCACCATGCGGGTATTGACGGTCATCACCGCCATTTTCGTGCCGTTGACCTTCATTGCGGGTATCTACGGCATGAACTTCGAGTACATGCCCGAGCTTGGCTATCGCTACGGCTACTTCTTCGTGTGGGGCGTCATGATCGGGATCGGCGCGGCGCTGATCTGGCTGTTCCGGCGCAAGGGCTGGTTCTAGGCAAAGGCAGGCGGCAGGGCGCCAGGGCTTAAGCGATTAGCCGTTTGAGCCGCGCCGGGAGTTTGTTATGGTCGGGTAGTGGTTTCATTCCTTTACCAAGGAGACTGCCAATGGCCGATGCTGCTTTTGACGTTCCTGCCACCATGGCCGCCATGCTGCTGACCGGGCATGGCGATGTCGAGACGCTGCACTACCGTGAAGACGTCAAGACACCCACCCCCGGCCCGGGCGAAGTGCTGGTGCAGGTCACCGCCACGGCAAAGAACAACACCGACCGCAAGGCCCGCGAAGGGCTTTACCCGACCAGAGAGAAGGGCGAAGTAACGTCCTTCGCTATGGGCAAGGCGCCTACACTGACGTTCCCGCGTATTCAAGGCGCAGACGTGGCTGGCCGCGTGGTGGCGGTCGGTAAGGGGGTGGAGATCGCCCGCATCGGCGAACGTGGTCTGCTCGATTTCAATATCTACGCCGACGACCGGCGTACGATCAACCTGACCCCTGATTACTACGGCCACGGCGCCGACGGCGGCTATGCCGAATATACTGCCGTGCCCGCCGATCAGTTTCACGCGATACCCAATCCCGAACTGCGTGACGCGGAGCTTGCCGCCATGGGCATGTGCTCGTATCAGACCGCCTACCATATGCTGACGTCTGCCGGCGTAGCGGCGGGGGAGCGTGTGCTGGTCAGCGGCGCCAGCGGCGGCGTGGGCACCGCGCTTGTTCAACTGTGCCGCATCATTGGGGCAATTCCTTACGCGGTCAGCCAGCCGGACAAGACTGACGGCCTGCTTGCGCTGGGTGCCGAGGCGGTGATTGACCGAGGCGATCTGCCAAGCCTTGTTGATCGTGTGCTCGAGGTCACCCATGGCCTGCCCATTGATGCGGTCATGGATCTGGTAGGCGGTGAGATGACCGATCGGTTCATCGATACCATGATCGTGGACATGCAGGCACGCCAGACCTACCCGCGGCTCTCCATTGCCGGCGCCAGCGGCGGCAACCTCAGCGAAATCATGTGGACGCGTATCTATCTCTACCAGGTGCAGATATTCGGTGTTTCCCACGGCACGCGTGAAGAGGCTGAACAGCTGATTGCCTGGATTCGCAGTGGCGAGCTCAAGCCGGTACTGCACGCCGCCTTCAAGCTTTCCGAGCTGCACGCCGCCGAGCGCTACTTCGTCAACCGGGGCAGCAACTTTCTGGGCAAGATCGTGATTGTACCGGACGCCCAGTGGGGTGCCCACGGCGCAGCCTTTGCCCTTGCACAGGAGCCTCGCCCGTGAAGCATATCCATACCCTTCAATTGATGGATACCCATGCCGGTGGCGATGTCAGCCGAATCGTGACCGGCGGCATCGACGCGCTGCCGGGTGCCACGGTGCGCCAAAAGATGGAGTACCTGCGCGACGATGCCGACGGCCTGCGCCGGCTGCTGCTTGAAGAGCCCTATGGCATTCCAGAAATGTCGGTTGACCTGCTGGTGCCCGCCACGCACCCGGAAGCGGCGGCGGGTTACATCATCATGGAAGTGATGGGTTACCCGATCTATTCGGGCTCAAACACGCTGTGCACTGCGACTGCCGTGCTTGAGTGCGGCATCGTGGCCAAGCAGGAAGGTGTCCAGCGGTTTGCCCTGGAAGCCCCGGCAGGGCTTGTGCAGATCGAGGCGCGGGTACGTAATGGCGTGGTTGAATCAGTCACCTGTGAAGGTCTGCCCAGCTACATCGATACCTACCGCAATACCCTTCATGTGCCAGGGTTTGGTGAGGTGACCTACTCGGTAGCTTACAGCGGTGGGTTCTACGCGCTGGTGGATGCCACTGAACTTGGGTTCAAGCTGACCCGTGATGAAGAGCAGGCGCTTTCGGCCTGCGCCTACAAGATCGTCGAGGCCATCAAGGCCCGGCGCGGCTTTTCCCACTATACGCTGGGCGATGTGGGGCCCTTGCCATTTCTGCATTTCATGGGGCCTGAAGAGCAGGTGGCCGAAGGCTACGTGCGCTCGCGCTCGACCACTTACGTGCATCCGGGCGTCATCTGCCGCAGTACCACGGGAACGGGCACTTCGGCGCGGCTGGCACTGATGAATTACGAAGGTCGCCTCAACGTGGGCGACAAGCTTGAAACGATATCACTGCGTGAAACCGGATTTATCGGCACCTGTACCGGTATCCGTCAGGAGGGCGCTTATCAGGTGGTGGAAAATACCATTACCGGGCGCAGCTACGTGCTGGCCCAATCTGAAATCGTCATCAACTGCGATGACCCGCTGGTGGCCTGTGGCGAGCTGCACCCTATCCTGAGCGATCGGCATCTCGCCTGAGCAGTCTAGGAAGAGGTGACCTTGCCGCGCAGCGACTTGATCTTGCCCTTGCGCGTCTTGTGATCGACCCGGCGGCGCTGGGAACCCTTGGTCGGCTTCGTCGGGCGGCGCACCTTCTGCTGGCGGGTGGCGCTGACGATAAGCTCCTTGAGGCGTGCCAGGGCATCTTCCTTGTTAAGCTCCAGCGTACGGTAGCTTTGCGCCTTGATGATCACCACGCCTTCCTTGCTGATGCGCTGATCGTTGAGCGTCATCAGGCGCTCCTTGTAGAACACAGGAAGCGTGGAGCGCTGAATGTCAAAGCGCAGGTGAACCGCCGAAGCGACCTTGTTGACGTTCTGGCCACCCGCGCCCTGAGCGCGAATCTGGCTGATGTCGATTTCCCAATCTGCCAGGGCTACATGGCTGGAAATAGTGAGCATCCGGTCCTCAATGTTACGCGTGAGCTTATAGGCTAGCACATGGCGGCTCCCCTGACGCCTCAGGCGGTAAGGCTTGCGACCGGTTCCCCGTTGATGAAGGCGATCAGGTTGGTAAAGGCATCGCCAAAGTAGAGCTCGTAACCATCCTGCTCCACGTAACCCAGATGCGGCGTTGCCACACAGTTGGGCAGAGTCAGCAACGGATCGTGAGGCGCAGGCTCCTCTTCGAAGACATCCACCGCCGCCCGACCGGGCCGGCCCGCCTTGAGGGCGTTGAAGAGTGCGCCGGAAGCCACCAGCGGGGCGCGGCTGGTGTTGACCAGAAGCGCCTCGGGTTTCATCAAGGCCAGGTGCTCAGCCGTGACGATGCCCCGGGTGTCGCTATTCAAACGTAGATGCAGGCTGAGCACATCGGCGCTTTGAAACAGGTCCTCCTGGCTCTGCGCCACGCGCAGGCCGTCTTCCAGGGCGCGTTGACGGGTGCCTTCGCGCCCCCAGACCAGCACGTCCATCTCAAACGCCTTGCCGTAACGGGCGACCAGGCTACCGATTTTACCGTAGCCGAAAATGCCCAGCGTTCGGCCTTTAAGCCCGGTGCCGAGTGTGCGCTGCCAGCCGCCCGCCTTGAGGTTGGCGACTTCTTGCGGCAGGTGACGCATTGCCGAAAGAATCAACCCCCAGGTCAACTCGGCTGCGGCGTAGGGCGACCCACGGCCGGTCATGACGGTAATGCCTCGGCGGCGACAGGCGTCGAGGTCCACATGCGCGGCACCGCCGCCGGTCTGGCTGATTACCTTCAGGTTGGGCAGGCGTTCTAAAAGTTCTGCGGTAATGGGCGTGCGTTCACGAATCAGCACCAGCGCCTCGGCAGGCTGAAAGCGCGCCACCAGGGCATCCAGGTCGGTCAGCGTGTCGTTATAGATCGTCACATCGTGACCCTTGAGTAGATCGAACGCCGCCAGATGGCGGACGCAATCCTGGTAGTCGTCTGAAATGACAATGTTCATCAGCCGCTCCTTATGGGCAACATGGGTGGGCACGTTATACAGTGATACTACCTTCTCAACCGGCAAACAGGGAGCGCTACATGAGCGACTATCTTCTGGAGGAATCACCGCTAAGCGCCGGTGTCATCTACCGGCTGCTCTCGGGAAGCATCTGCCCCCGGCCCATCGCCTGGGTGGCGACACAGGATCTGCGCGGCAATGCCAATCTGGCGCCGTTTTCGTTCTTCAACGTGGCAAGCGTCAACCCGCCAGTGCTTGCCATCGCACCGCTGCTCAACGGCGATGCCCAACCCAAGGATACCGTGCGCAACCTTGAAGAGCTGCCCGAGTGCGTGGTGCATGTTGGCAGCGAAGCGCTGGTGGAGGCGCTCAACACGACCAGTGCCAGTTTGCCCCGGGGAGAAGACGAGTTTGCCTTGGCGGGTCTTGAAAAAGCGGTCATGCCCGGCGTCTGCGTGCCGCGAATTGCCGATGCGCCGGTAGCCTTTGGTTGCAGGCTTTATGACCTGATCCGCTTTGGCGACCAGCCGCTGGCGGGCACCCTGGTGCTGGCGCAGGTTATCTCGATTCATATCGATGACCACTTATGGGATGGCCGCCATGTGGATATCGACGTGTTGAACCCAGTAGGCCGCCTGGCAGGAAGCGACTATGTGCGTGCGACCGACCGCTTTGCCATTGAGCGGCCAGCGTAAGACGAACGTTGCCATGATGCGGGCAAATTTCTTTGCGGGGTTGATTTATGCCCGCGCTGCCTGCACTCATTGATGGGTAGCCATACAGGCCAGTCGAACGATGAGCAGCATTCACAAGGAGGCAAGATGACCACATTAGTGATAGGTGCCAATGGACAGATCGGCAAACAGTTCTGCGAACTTGCCCAGCAGGCCGGTGAACCCGTCAAGGCGATGATTCGCGAGCAAAGCCAGGCCAAATGGTTTGAAGAGCGCCATATTCCGACGGTAGTGGCCGATCTCGAAGGGGAGCTTGAGCATGCGTTTGATGGTTGCGACAGCGTGGTATTTACCGCCGGTTCAGGCCCGCACACCGGTCCTGATAAAACCCTCATGATCGACCTGTTGGGTGCCATTCGCACAGCCGATATTGCCAAACACAAAGGCCTCAAGCGCTATATCATGGTCAGCGCCATGCGCGCCGAGCAGCCGTTGGAAGCCACGGAAAAGATGCGCCCCTACATGGCCGCCAAATTTGCCGCCGATGCGCACCTGCGTCAAAGCGGCGTTCCCTACGTGATCCTGAAGCCTGGTAGGCTGACCGATGACGCCGCCAGCCAGCGCTTAGCAGATTCCGTTGAAGAGGCCGGGGACAATCAGATCTCTCGGGCCAACGTTGCCCACGCGCTGCTCTACACGTTACAGAATCCTGCCATCATCAATCAGGAGTATCTCCTGCTGGACGGCGAGCGCGCCATCGATGACATCATCGCCTGAGCTGCCCAGTCATGTACTGCCCGATGGGGTGCCGGTCGGTATCATTGCCGATACCCATGGCCTGTTACGTGAAGAAGCCCTCACCTGCCTTGGCGGGTGCGGGCTGATTCTGCACCTGGGTGATGTCGGGCAGAAGGCGGAGGATGAGGAAATGCTGTCTCATCTGGCAGCCATCGCGCCGCTCTACACTGTCAGGGGCAATATCGATACCGCCCCTTGGGCCGAGGAGCTGCCCATGACGCAAACGCTGACGGTCAACGGTTGGCGGCTGCACCTGGTGCACCGTCTTGAAGATTTCGACGCTGCCACGCCTTGCGATGTGATACTTCACGGCCACTCCCACAAGCCGCGCAACGAATGGCAAGGCGAAAGACTGCTGTTCAACCCCGGGGCGGCGGGCAAGCGCCGTTTCAAGCTCCCCATTACGGTGGGCAAGCTGTGGCTCGGAGACGCGGGAATCAGGCGCGCCATCCTTCATCTACCCATATAATCCAGCCGTTCGCCATTCAGTAGGAGGGCCTCATGCCCGCATCCGTGCCGCTAGCCGACGCCATTCGCCAACTCTTGGCCACTGCTCCCGAGAGCACCTTGCCGATGACCTATCAGCAGGTCGCACAGCGACTTGATTTAACCCCACCGCGAACGATTCAGCGGGTGGCTCAAGCGCTTGAACAACTGATGCGCGAGGACGCGGCGTCTCGTCAGCCGTTGATGGCTGCACTGGTGGTAAGCAGGCGCGGCGAGCCTCTACCGGCAGCGGGTTTTTTTGAGCTGGCGGTGGCACTTGGACGCTTTCCCGATGACCCTTCACGTCACGCGGCCGCCTACCGTGCGGAATACGCTCAGGCGCTTGCCTCGCGTTAGCTCACGAGGATTTGCGCAGCGGGTCGAGAAGAGCGCTCAGCCCGTTATGGTCAATTTCGTGCATCAGGTGGAGCAGTTGACCAATCTCGCCGGAGGGGAACCCTTCCCGTGCAAACCAGTTGAGATAGGGCCCTGGCAGGTCAGCAATCAGCCAGCCTTGGTATTTACCGTAAGGCATTGTTTGGACAACCAGTTTTTCCAGATCTTCAGGTCTCATGCCTCACTTTCCTTTGCGCTTGTCTATCATGCTGGTTTCCGAAAAGCAGTAATCTTGTTAGACTTTCGTCGACATATAATACCCCCTCGATACCGGGCTTTCATCGCTCCGGTAAGTTTTTTCGTATCGTCAGGATATGACATGCATAAACGTTTAAGTTTTTTACTCTGTTCACCGCTTCTGGCGATGGCAGCGATGCCCGTTTCGGCGGATGAGCCGGTTGACGTTGTATTGATTGGTGGCGGCATCATGAGCGCCACGCTGGGTACCTATCTTCAGGAGCTGGAACCCGAGTGGGACATTCATCTTTATGAGCGTCTGGGTCAGGTAGCCGACGAGAGCTCCAACGCCTGGAACAATGCGGGCAGCGGTCACTCTGCCTTCATGGAAATGAACTATACGCCTGGCGACGGCAACCACGTTGAAATCGAGCGCGCGGTGAACGTGACCGAGCAGTTCGAGCTTTCCCGCCAGTTCTGGGCGCACCAGGTCGACCAGGGTATCCTGAGCAACCCGGCTGAATTTATCAACACGGTACCCCACCATGCGCTGGTATGGGGCGAGGACGATGTTGCCTTCCTGCGCGAGCGCTATGCGCGCATGACCGAGAACCCGCTGTACGAAGGCATGGAGTATTCAGAGGATCGTGAAGAGATCGCTGAGTGGATGCCGTTGGTGATGGCTGGCCGTGATGAAGATACCCCGGTAGCTGCGACCCGCATGCAGATGGGTACCGAGGTCAACTACGGCGCCCAGACCCGTCAGATGATTGAAGCGCTCGGCGATAGCGACAACTTCACGCTGTCACTCAACAGTGAAGTGCGTGGCCTTGAGCGCAACGATGACGACAGCTGGCACGTCACGGTCAAGAACCTTGAAAGCGGTGATGAAACAAGCATCGACGCGCGCTTTGTCTTTATCGGTGCCGGCGGTGCGGCACTGCCGCTGCTGCAGGAAGCCGGTATTCCTGAAGCCGATGCCTACGCCGGTTTCCCGGTGGGTGGCCAGTTTCTGTACACCACCAATCCTGATGTCGTAGCCCAGCATCAGATCAAGGTATATGCCAAGGCCGGTGAAGGTTCTCCGCCGATGTCGGTGCCGCATATGGACTTTCGTAACCTGGATGGCGAGCCGGCCCTGTTCTTTGGCCCGTTTGCCACCTTCTCGAGCAAGTTCCTGAAAGAGGGCTCCTGGACCGACCTGTTTGGTTCCATCACGTTCAACAACGTATGGCCGACCGCTCAGGTAGGTATGCACAACTTCAACCTGGTGCGCTACCTGATAGGCCAGGTAATGATGTCCGATGACGACCGCTTTGAGGCGCTGCAGGACTTCTATCCACAAGCGAATCCCGATGACTGGACGCTGTGGACCGCCGGCCAGCGTGTTCAGATCATCAAGAATGACCCGGACGAGGGTGGCAAGCTTCAGTTCGGTACCGAAGTGGTCAGCGCTGAAGACGGCTCCATTGCCGCACTTTTGGGTGCATCGCCGGGGGCTTCTACCTCGCCGACCATCATGCTGCGTCTACTGGAAAACGTATTCGCCGAGCAGGTAGCAAGCGACGAGTGGCAGGAAAAACTGCTTGAGATCGTGCCGTCTTACGGCCAGCGTCTGTCGGAGAACCCCGAGCTTTTACGCGAAATGCGTGCTTATACGGCGCAAACGCTGGCCTTGAATGAGCCAATGAATTCAGTAGAGCAGGACACTGACGCATTGACGGAAGTGGAAAATGCCGAGCCTGAATCAGAAGCTACCGACGCCGGCAGTGAAAGCAGTGCCGAGCAGGGCGCGGCTGAAAGCGAAGCTCAGAACGACGAAGCAGAAGAAGTCGCCCTGTAAGGCGACGAAGGCCCGGGTTGGCAACGACCCGTGTCAATGGATGTAACGTGTAAAAACGCCAGCCCTTTACGGGGCTGGCGTTTTTTTACAGGTCGGTTCTGGCGGCCTCGCAGATAAACTGGGCAAGTGCCCGGGCCGGTTCGCTTAACTGACTGCTTGCCCGGTGTATCAGGCCAACATCACGATGAAAGGTGTGCACGCCCAGATTCACTGCGCGTACCGTGGCAGGCCAGGGCTGAAGCGCGGCCACCTGGGGCACCAGGGCGATACCCACCCCATGAGCCACGAGTTGGATAATGGTATCCAGCTCGTCCACTTCGCATATCTCCTTCACTTGAACATGATGGCCGCGTAGAAAGCGGTCTACCTGACGCCCCCCGAAAGATGAGCGGTCGTAGCGCACGAAGGGTTCACGGCCAAGCAGCTCACGCCAGTCATCACCTTCAACAGCGGCCGGAACCATCAGGCGAAAAGGTTCATGGGCCAGCGGTGTCCAGCGCAGGTCGCTGTGCAGCGTGAATGAGGGGCGAATGATGGCCGCCATATCAAGCTCGCCGGCATCCACCTGATTGACCAGCGCCATGGAAAGCCCGGGCAGTACCCGCGTGCGGCAGCCTGGGTAAGCATGATGAAAGCGCGCCAGCGCCTCGGGTAACAGCGAGCGTTGAATAGAGGCAATGGCGCCAATAGTGACTGGAGTCATTGCCTGCATGTCGGTATTGGCTTCCCCCAGGTTCCGGTAAAGCGCCAGCAGGGTATGGGCCTGTTGCAGCACCTCCTGACCCTGCGGCGTCAGCGCCGCCGAACGGCCCTTGCGAACGAACAGGGCAACATTCAGCGCCTCTTCAAGGCGCTTCATCTGGGCGCTGACCGCGGCCTGGGTCAAGCCGATCTTGTGCGCGGCAGCGGCGAAGGTGCCTTCCTGGGCAACGGCAGTAAGGGTTTTCAACTCGCGTATCATTGATAAATAGTTTTTGTGGGTTGGCGAAAAATATATTGATTTTATTTTCCCATGGCCCGGCCTAGGATGGCTATCACTACCGGCTGGCCGCCGCTAGCCACCTTACAATGACCGTGCAGGAGATCACCATGAGCCTTTCCCCGTTCCATCTGGCCATCCCCGTTTACGATGTGGCGCTGGCCCGCGCGTTCTATAACGACGTATTCGGCCTGGAAGAAGGGCGTTCCAGCGAGAACTGGGTCGACTTCAATTTCTTCGGCCATCAGCTGGTCATTCACGGCCACCCGAAAACGCCCGGCCAGGAGAGCGCCCACACCAACCCGGTGGACGGCCACGACGTGCCGGTGCCGCACTTTGGCGTGCTACTGGAGTGGGATGAGTGGGAAGCACTCGCCGAGCGCTTGAAAGCGCAGGGCATCGAGTTCGTGATCGAGCCTTACGTGCGCTTCAAGGGGCAGGTGGGCGAGCAGGCCACCATGTTCCTGCTCGACCCCTGCGGTAACGCGCTGGAGTTCAAGGCATTCAAGGACAAGAGCCAGATCTTTGCCAAGTAAGTTCGCCAAGTAAGGCTCACTACCCCTGCAGCGCCTGCTCCTGACGACGGTGCTGCAGCGGGGATTCTCCAAAGTAGCGTTTATAGTCACGGCTGAACTGTGCCGCGCTGCGATAGCCCACCTTCAATGCCGCCTGATTGACGTTGTGCCCCTGCTGGGACAGAAGCTGCTGGGCTTTGATCAGCCGCAGCCGCTTCAGATACTGGGCGGGGGAGGCGCGGGTGATCTGCTTGAAGTACTGATGAAACGTCGAGACGCTCATGCTGGCCTGCTGCGCCAACTGCTCGACGGTAAACTCATCGGCAAAGCTTACGTGAAGTCTGGACAGCACCTGCACAATGCGTGAATAGTGCCCCTGGCCATTCACCAGTGCTCTAAGCGCTGGCCCCTGTTCTCCCTTGAGTGCCTCGAACACCACCTCGCGAATGCGTGCCGCGCCCATGATGGAACACTCCGTTTCACATCTCAGTGTGCCTGCCAGCCGGCCGACTGCATCCTGCATGCCCGCAGTCATGGCCACCGATGCCATGGGCATTGGGGAAGGGGTGGGGGCACTGATGTCGCCCATGGTCATGACCATTTCGCTTAACAGCGCCGGGTCCAGTTTGACGGAAATACCCAGCAGCGGTGCCTCGGGTGAACCGTGGGTTTCACACTCGAAAGGTAGTGGCAGGGTTTGCACCAAGTACTGGCCGGGGTTGTAGTGAATTTCACGATCACCCAGATAGCCCACTTTCCGGCCTTGGGCGATAACGGTCAGGCTGGGTTCGTAGAGCAGCGGCGTACGTACCTGGTGGCGGCCCAGGCAGAGCAGTGAGACGCCCGGCAGGCGTGTCTGGGTGATCCCATCGGCCTTGGTCAGCGCGGCGATGGTGCGCGCTAACGGCGGTTGGTTTGCAAGCAGCGTGCTCATGAAGGCCCGTCAGAAGTGTTGGAGGGTAGAGTGAATCGGACAATAATGACGAAATATAGCAATTTTTTGTTATTTTATCACATATATTCGGAGTAATAGGCAAGAAATACGGAGCTTAGCCCATCGTTATTGCGCCCCAATCGGCGAATAATGATCAGGCGTCCTCATGGTCAAGAGGATCACCGATGAAAGGAGTTGTATCTGATGAGCCAAGCTAAATCCTACGCTGCCTTTGCAGCGGATAAACCGTTAGCCCCTTTTTCATTCGAGCGCCGCGAGCCGCGCTCCGATGATGTCGCCATCGAGATTCTCTACTGCGGCGTTTGCCACAGCGATCTGCACTTTGCGCGCAACGACTGGGGCATGAGCCAGTACCCGGTGGTCCCTGGTCATGAAATCGTGGGCCGGGTCACCGCCGTGGGTGACAAGGTGAGCCGTTTGAAGGCGGGCGACTTGGTCGGGGTTGGCTGCATGGTAGACTCCTGCCGCACCTGCAGCGCCTGCAAGGATGGCGTGGAGCAGTACTGCCTGGAAGGTTTCACCATGACCTATGGCAGTGAAGACCGCGTGGACGGTACCCTGACCCAGGGCGGCTACTCGGATGCCATCGTGGTCAGCGAGCACTTCGTTATAAAAATGCCCGACGGTATCGACCTGGCTTCTGCCGCGCCGATTCTGTGCGCCGGTATTACCACCTATTCACCGCTCAAGCATCACGGTGTAGGTAAAGGTCACAAGGTGGGCGTGATTGGTATGGGTGGCCTTGGCCACATGGGTGTGAAGCTTGCCAAGGCCCTGGGCGCGGAAGTCACTGTATTTACCCGCTCTGACGCCAAGGTAGAAGAAGCCAAGCGTAACGGCGCCGATCACGTGGTGGTATCGAGCGATCCGGCACAAATGGAAGCCGTCGCGGAAACCTTCGATTTCATGCTGGACACCGTGCCCGTACAGCACGACCTGAACCCCTACCTTACGTCGCTTAAATACGACGGTACGCATATCATCGTAGGTCTTCTGGAGCCGATCGAACCGGCAATCGAAGCCTTCAACCTGGTGTTCAAGCGCCGGGTAGTGGCGGGCTCGCTGATTGGCGGCATCGCGGAAACCGAAGAGCTGCTCCAGCTGTGCGCCGAGCAGGGCATTACCTGCGATATCGAGATGCTGGATATCAATAATATCAACGAAGGTTTCGAGCGCATGGAAAAAGGCGACGTGCGCTATCGCTTCGTTATTGATATGGCAACGCTGAAGGACACCGCCGCTTAATCAAGTGGTGATGTAAACCACCCACCGCGGCTAAGCCTCGGTGGGTTTTTTTATGCCTACCCGTTATACATAGGTCGATAGTGCCCCGAAAAATGCTTCAGCTTGGTTTACTCTGGCCGACAGATATAAACAACCTATAAAAAAGCAAGGGGATCAACAAGATGAAGCATCTCTCAATTAAGTGGAGTTTGACCGCTGCGCTGGCCCTGATGGTACTCATGATCGGGCTGATCAGCGGGCTTGCGTTTTATACCAATCACACAAGCGGACGCGCCCTGGAAGAACTTGCCGATATCAACGTGCGATTGACCAACCTGGCTAACCGCACCCAGGTCAACGCACTAAGAGCACAGACCTTTCTGGATCGTTTTGCCAGCTTCAGTACTCAGGGCAACGCTGAACGCGGCCAGGACAGCCTGCTGCTGGCAACTCAAGCGGTAGCCGCGGCACAGGCGCGTTTTGAAGAGTTTCAAGCGCTGCCAATCCCCGAGGATACTGAGCTTGCTCGTTACCGCGAGGCGGTAGTGCTGGCCTATGAAGCCTTCGTTATTGAAGGAATCGTGCCGCTGCTCGAGGCTCCGCCATTTCAGGTACAGCGCCGTCAGGAGGCCTTGGGTGAAAGCAGTGCCCAGCTTGATGAAGCTATGGGAGACTTTATTGCCTATACCGAAGCCCGAGGGCAGCGCGTGATCGAGCAGGTGGACCAGCTGGCGCAAACGGTGGGTACGATCGCCTTGGCGCTGCTGGTGGTATCGCTTGTTGCCGCAATCATTATCCGCATGGCAATGATGCGGGGCGTCGTATATCCGCTTAATCAGGCGATTGCCCACTTTTCGCATATCGCCGATGGCGATCTGACCGGACGTATCGAGGCGCGTGGCCGTAATGAAGTGGGCCAACTGTTCAGCGCACTGGCGGCGATGCAGTCCAAGTTGAAAGCGTTGGTCGTTTCGCTACGCGGCAGTAGTGAAAGTGTATTCAGCGGCGCCGGCGAGATTTCGGCGGGCAGCCAGGACCTCTCTTCACGCACCGAACAGCAGGCGTCGGCACTTCAGCAAACCGCGTCCAGCATGGAGCAGATGTCGACCACGGTAAGTAGAAACGCAGAATCGGCGCAGGCGGCCGATGAGCTGTCGGCGGCGGCGTCCCAGTCAGCTGAAGCGGGGGGCAAGGAAGTTCAGCGCACCGTTACGCTGATGCGTGAAATCGCCGACAGTGCCAATCGCGTCAACGATATAATCGGAGTGATCGATTCGATTGCCTTTCAAACCAATATTCTGGCCCTGAATGCTTCCGTTGAAGCCGCCAGAGCCGGTGAGCAGGGGCGTGGGTTTGCGGTAGTGGCCAGCGAGGTTCGCTCGCTTGCCACCCGCAGCGCTGCCTCGGCGAAAGAGATCCGTAGCCTGATCGAGCAGACCACCGCGCAGATCACCGGCGGTGCCGAACAGGCCGAACGCAGTGGCAAGACCATTTCGCAGACGGTGGAGGCAATTGGCCAGGTCACCACGCTGATGGGCGAGATTTCCACCGCAAGCCGGGAGCAGAACGGCGGTATCGAGCAGATCAACGCCGCGCTGACGGAAATGGACTCGGTCACCCAGCAAAACGCGGCGCTGGTGCAGCAGACCAGCAGTGCCGCCAATGCCCTTGAAGGTCAGGCGCGCCAGTTGGCAGCGCTGATGGCCACCTTCCGGCTGGAAGAGCAGGCGAGCGGAGCAAGCACGGCGTCAGTGCCTGCGCCGCCGGCTATTTCAACGCCAAAGCAGGCACTCCATCAGCCGCATCGAGCGTCTTCTCGAAAGGCGCTGGCCGAGCCAGCTGACGAGTGGGATGAGTTCTAGGCGCAATGCCCTAGATATGGGCCGAAACCCGCAGACGCACGTAGTCGGCGGTCCAGTTACCCTGGCCATCACTCAAGCTGTGGGAGAGCAGTACCAGAGTATTGTCGATGATTGAATGACGTAGATCCTCTTCCAGCCCGTGCAGGAAGGGGTTGGCAAAGGTCTCTATCCATCCCGCCATGCCGGTAGGCAGCTGGGTAGGGCGGGGAATGAGCTCGATGCTATCGACCGTGAAACCTACGGTTTGCAGTATCTGGGCGTACTCTTCCGTGGTAGGGAAGTACCACGGGTGCCGTCCTCGGGCGCTGATGCCTCGAAACTGAAGCGAGGCAATCAGCGCCGTGCAGATGGCCGCCACGTTACCATGGCCGCCAAACTCCGCCACAAACCGCCCGCCCGGCTTCAATGCACGTTTCACGCCGGACAGAACCGCCTGAGGGTCCAGCATCCAGTGAAGCGCCGCATTACTGAAAACCGCATCGAACTCATGGTCAAAGGGGAGCTCGTGAGCATCGACGACGCGCGCGGTAACGCCACGCGCACGAGCGGCGGCCACCATATCTTCTGAGCTATCCACCCCCAGAACGTCAGCGCCCAGCTCTTGCAGGCGCTCGGTCAGAGCGCCATCACCACACCCCAGATCCAGAATTCGCTGGCCGGGTTGCGGCGAGAGCAGCTTGATGACATCGCTACCCATTTTAGGCACAAAGTCGGCATTGTGAGCGTAGTGGCCAGCGTTCCATTCCTGGCCTGGCGGATGAGGCGTACTGTTGTTCATGGCGGCGTCCTGGCATCGTTGTAGTGCACGGGAATTATAGAGAGTATAGCCCGAGGCGCCATAACATCTTCTTGAATCAACAATAATAGATGGCGCTAATTCTTGGCTATGAACAGGGGTGCCTGTTTGAGCATAAGCTTCCGACTCCTATATTGTCGAAGTGTCGTCGGGTTGGCTGACGCCCTCGTTATTACCTGCCACGATCTTTCTGAATGATGCGCTGGTCTCCTTGGTGGCCTACGCCGTTATGGGTATGGCTTTCTGAGGCCTTCGCAGGGAAGCGCGAGCTGGAAAGCGATGGAATGATGCGTGGTCAGCTGTGGTCTCATAAGCTGTCTGGCGCTTTACTGCTACCCTTGGTAGTGAACGCCAACCCAACAGGAGACAGGTAATGGCCGGAGGATGGGCAAAGGATGGTGCCGAGCAGGAACAGATCGAGAGAACGCTGGATGACGCCGTGGAACGGGCGCGCAGCCAGCTTCCGCGTGGTGAGAGCCGCCGGCACTGCGAAGAGTGTGATGCCGTGATACCTGAGGCGCGGCGCTTGGCCGTGCCGGGCGTTCGGCTGTGCATCAACTGCCAGAACGAGCAGGATAAAAAGCAGTCGAACGTAAGTGGCTACAATCGTCGGGGCAGTAAAGATAGCCAGCTTCGTTAGTTGTATTTTAAAGCGCTGCCCTCATTAGGTGAGTACTCACGCGGCGCCGCGACGTCATGGCGGGCGCCGAATTTAAAGCCGCTCTTCGTAAGCGAGGTATCATGAACGACGTTATCAACCTGATGAAATCCCACCGTTCCATTCGCAAGTTCACAGATCGTCCCATTGCTCGGGAGCTTCTCGTCGAATTGATTCAGGCAGGCCAGGGCGCGGCCACCTCAAGCCATGTTCAGGCTTATACGGTTATCCATGTGAAGAATCAGGCCAATCGCGAGAAGATCGCCGAGCTGGCAGGTGGGCAGGATTACATCGCAAGCTGCGCAGACTTTCTGGTCTTCTGTGCGGATATGAAGCGTCCTACGGAGGCGTCTGAACGCACTGGCGCCAAGGTCGTGCGGGGCATGACCGAGCAACTGCTGGTGGCAACGGTAGATGTAGCGCTGATGGGGCAGAACGTAGCCACCGCGGCGGAATCAGAAGGCCTGGGTATCTGCTACATCGGCGGCATCCGTAATAATCCGCAGGCGATCAGTGATCTGCTAAAGCTACCCGAGCATGTCTATCCCGTATTTGGGATGTGCCTTGGATACCCGGATCATGACCCTGAGGTCAAGCCGCGCCTGCCAGTTGAAGCCGTGCTCAAGGAAGATTACTACACCGCCGACCCGGCGCTGGTTGAAGACTTTGATGCCACCATGCAGACGTACTACCAGTCGCGCAGCAGTGGCAATAAAGATTCCGACTGGTCGCATAACCTCACGCCGCTGTTTGATAACAAGTTGCGCCCGCATATGCGTGACTTTCTGATCGAACGCGGTTTTGAAATGAAGTAAGCCTCAAGGCACGCGCCGCCTGCTATCACGTCTGTCTTGACATCATTTACGTCGGAAGCGGTCTAATTCACTGTGGTCTTGAGACGACAGTGATAACCTGTAAGCCGCCGTTGTCGAGGAAGCATCATGCATAAGCTACAAGCAGGCCTTGGCCTGGTACTGTTATCCATGGTCGTGATAGCGGGATGTGGTGGGCCGGAAGACGAGCCTGCGCGCGAGCCATCTACACGGAGTGAGCAGCCGATTCCTGTCGAGCCCCCGGCAGGAGAGCAGCTCGAGCCATTAAACGTGGCAATCACCACGTCGGTATCGCTTAGAAGTGATCGCCGACTGGTCGTGCAAGGGCAAACCAATCTACCGGATAGCGCGCAGGTACAGGTAACCGTTGAGCGTGAGCTAAGCCGCGTTCGTTGGCAGTCACGCACGGCCGTCAATGATGGCCAATTCAGTGCCGGGCCTTTTGGTTCGGGAAGCGGATTGCCGGATGGAGGCTATATCGTGCGCGTACAGCTTTCTGAATCAAGCGTTCAGCCAGATACAGTGCGCGCGCGCATTGGCCCAAAAGGTGAATATCTGGCGGGAGAGCTGGTTAGCCAATCCCGCCATGGTTTAGGTCAGGTAGCCACCTACTCACGCCGTTTCTTGGTGGGGGATGAGCCAAGACGAACACGTGACCAGGTGGAGGTTAATTGAAAAGCTAGGGGGGAGATGCTTTAGACAGAACGCCAGTGGGCAAGCAGTACGGCATGAATGGCTGTATCAGCGGGTGCTTTGGTAAAATGCTCGAGCACAAAGCGCTCATCACGCTGGATAAGATAATGCCCTGCTTTATGAAACACGTGCGTTGGGCCAAGGAGCAACAAATCATTGGCCGCAACCGGTGCAAAGTCCGTATCAGGGCCGGGGGTAGCCATGACGCACGGAGCTTTCCAGTCGATATTCAAAGACAGGTAGTGCGGAACGGTAATCGTCGTTGCCTGCACCTGTTCCCAGGGGAGAGGGCCAGTATGAGTCAACGTCAATAACTGAGGGGCGGTATCACCTTCCAACAGGGTAGCGAGTGAGCAGTCCAGCGCTTCGGCAAGCGCAACCAAGCGCTCGTGGCCGATTTGCTTGATAGCTCCTGACTCCCAGTAAGAAATGGTGACATCAGACACACCCACCTTACGCGCCAGAGCAGCCTTGTTGAGCTTGGCCCTCAGCCGCAATTGCTTGATACGTGAGCCTAGCGATTCCATTTCGATTTCCTATTAATGAGCATTGTCAACTCGTTAAGTTTACTTTGCCGCACTTGCGGCGTTTCCAGCATACTAAGTGCATTTCAGTTGCTTTTTCATGCACAATCGCCAATTTTGGCGACAGCACAATACTAAGCGATTGTGCAAGACCGCGCATCTTGAAATCTATAACCTTATTACGTTTACTTTGACGGTTTTATACGCAAGTCGTTCCCTTCATCACGCTGTTGGTTGTACGCAGGGCAGGTATAATATCGCTACGCTTTCTTGCTATAAGGATGTCTCTATGACCGTTCGTACTCGCATAGCCCCTTCTCCTACGGGCGACCCCCACGTCGGTACGGCTTATATTGCGCTGTTCAATCTGTGTTTTGCGCGCCAGCATGGCGGGCAGTTCATTCTGCGTATCGAAGATACGGACCGTGTACGCTCAACGGCTGAGTCCGAACAGATGATTCTGGATTCGCTGCGCTGGTTGGGGCTTGAGTGGGATGAGGGCCCGGACGTAGGTGGCCCCCACGGCCCTTACCGCCAGAGCGAACGTGGCGACATTTACGCCCAGTACGCGCAAGAGCTGCTGGATGCGGGGCACGCCTTCAAATGCTATCGCACTGCCGAAGAGCTTGATGAGCTGCGCGAAGCGCGCAAGGAAGCGGGCCTGCAACTGGCCTTCAAGCCGGCTGATCTGAAGCTCGATGAAGCGGAGGTAGCGCGTCGCGAGCAGGAGAACTGGCCCTACGTGGTACGCATGAACGTGCCCAGTGAAGGCGTCTGCGTGGTGAAGGATATGCTGCGCGGCACCATCGAAGTCGAATGGGCGCAGATCGATGCTCAGGTGCTGCTCAAGTCTGACGGCATGCCCACTTATCATCTGGCGAACGTGGTGGATGACCACCTGATGGGAATCACCCACGTATTGCGCGGTGAAGAGTGGATCAACTCGGCGCCCAAGCACCAGTTGCTGTACGACTATTTCGGCTGGGAAATGCCCGAGCTGTGCCACATGCCGCTGTTGCGTAACCCCGACAAGTCCAAGCTCTCCAAACGCAAGAACCCCACGTCGATCAACTACTATCGCCGTATGGGGTTCTTGCCCCAGGCGGTGACCAACTACCTTGGCCGCATGGGCTGGTCGATGCCCGATGAGCGCGAGAAGTTCAGCCTCGCCGACATGATGGCGGAGTTCGATATTCAGCGCGTATCACTGGGTGGGCCGGTATTCGATCTCGAGAAGCTGACCTGGCTGAACGGCGTCTATATCCGTGAAGATCTGGACGATGAAGCGCTGCTCAAGGCGCTGCGCGAGTGGGCGTTCAATGATGCTTATGTGAAGCAGATTCTGCCCCAGGTGCGCCCTCGTGTAGAGACGCTTTCACAGGTAATGCCGCTGGCTGGGCACTTTTTCTCAGGGTTGCCGGCGCTGAGCGAGAGTGATTTTGAAAGCGTAAAACTTGAGAAAGAAGAGCTCGTGAAGCTGCTGCAATTCCTGGTATGGCGCTTTGAAACCGTATCTGCCTGGCACAAGGAGGCGCTGCTTGAAGAGGTGAAGGCGTTGGCGGCGCACTTCGATCTCAAGATGAAGGCGTTTCTGGCACCCGTCTTTATCGCGATTACCGGAAGCACCTCGAGCACTTCCGTCATGGATGCCATGGCGATTCTAGGGTCAGATGTGACGCGCGCGCGTCTGCGCAGCGCTATTGAAGTACTGGGCGGCGTATCCAAGAAACAGCTCAAGCGCTTTGAGAAAGAGTACCGCGACCTCTAGGATTCAGAGGTAGCAGCTTGGGGAAACGCCATTTTCTGTAGAGATTACAAATTTGGCGTTTTCCTGGTTGACGAAGGTAAGCGTAATCAGTACTATACGCTCCGTCTTCAGGACATGTGGGGCCTTAGCTCAGCTGGGAGAGCGCAACACTGGCAGTGTTGAGGTCAGCGGTTCGATCCCGCTAGGCTCCACCAATATTGTGAATCATCCATCAGTGATGATCGCAATGTCGTTGTTTGATGTAGATCCGTCCCATTCGTCTAGTGGTCCAGGACACCGCCCTTTCACGGCGGTAACAGGGGTTCGAACCCCCTATGGGACGCCATCTTTTTTGTCATATTCCCCCACCTTTTAGATACAGTAATGAGTCTCTTCATTTGCTGTGTTTTTGCCTTTCTGCTTACCTGAAAAATGGCGTGATTTGCCTATTTTTGGCGTATTTTTGCTTGACTTGTCCACGTTAGCTGATCATCCGCACCGAGTTGTGCACAACTCCTTGTTACCGCCGTAAAAAATATTCAATTAAGCTTAAGTTGTTATAAAACAAAGACTTAAAAGCGATCAAAAAATGATCAATTTAAGGCTAGGTCACTGTTCATGGCGATTGCGGGACGTTTTGTAGTGGTTATAAACAAGCTTATCCACAGATAGTGTGGAAAACCTTTTTTTGAGCCAATACCTAAAAATGTCAAGTATTATTACCCGTATTAATGCCGCTTTCTGGTGTGCTTTCGTCTACTGTGTCGGGCAACTCCAGGCTGACATGACCACTTGCCAATAGCGGCCCAGAAGCGTGCGTACAGCGAGCTGGAGTAAGCGCCCCTTCCGGTGGCCAACTTCCGGTCTGGCGGGCAGCAGTGACGCCTTGGGCGTTTCAGGGCAAGGCGGGTGGAGAAGTGACTTGCTATAAAACAGAAAGGCCACCCGTAGGTGGCCTTTCTAGGTACCGAAGCGCTTTCTTGAAAGGAAAGCGCGGTTGCGCGGTTACTTCTTGGGGTAGTCGCGCTGGTCGTGGCCAGTATAGAGCTGGCGCGGGCGACCGATCTTGTAGCTTTCGCTGAGCATTTCGTTCCAGTGGGAAATCCAGCCAATCGTGCGTGATACGGCGAAGATGACCGTGAACATGTTGGTGGGAATGCCCATGGCTTTAAGGATGATGCCCGAGTAGAAATCCACGTTCGGGTAAAGCTTGCGCTCAATGAAGTATTCATCTTCCAGGGCAATCTGTTCAAGACGCTTGGCGATCTTGAGCTGCGGGTCGTCGGCCAGGCCAAGCTCGGCCAGTACTTCATCGCAGGTCTCTTTCATTACCTTGGCGCGCGGGTCGAAGTTACGATAAACGCGGTGACCAAAGCCCATCAGCTTGAACGGGTCGTCCTTGTCCTTGGCTTTATCGACAAAGCGCTGGATGTTCTCTTCCGTGTCTTCGCCGATTTCATCGAGCATGGCAAGTACGGCTTCGTTGGCGCCACCGTGCGCCGGGCCCCAAAGTGCGGCGATGCCGGCACTGATGCACGCAAACGGGTTGGCACCGGTAGAGCCTGCCAGGCGTACGGTAGAGGTGGACGCATTCTGCTCATGGTCGGCGTGCAGCATGAAGATGCGATCCATGGCTTTCGCGTAGACCGGGTTGATCTTGTACTCTTCGCACGGGTTGCTGAACATCATGTAGAGGAAGTTCTCTGCATAGCTCAGGTCATTGCGCGGATAGTTGAACGGCTGGCCGATGTTGTACTTGTACGACATGGCCGCAATCGTGGGCATTTTCGCAATCAGGCGAATGGCACTTACCGTGCGATCCTCTTCCTTTGTGATGTCCATGTGGTCATGGTAGAACGCCGCAAGGCCGCCGACTACGCCACACAGAATGGACATCGGGTGCGCGTCGCGGCGAAACCCTTTAAAGAAGTTGTTGATCTGGTCGTGCACCATCGTGTGATTACGGATGCGTGCCGCAAAGTCTGCATACTGCTCGTCGGTTGGCAGTTCGCCAAACAGTAGCGTGTAGCTCATTTCTACAAAGTTGGACTCTTTGGCCAGTTGGTCAATGGGGTAGCCGCGGTGCAGCAGTACGCCCTTGCCGCCATCGATATAAGTGATGGCAGATTGGCAAGAAGAGGTGGCCATGAAGCCGGGGTCGTAGGTGAACAGGCCTTCGGCTCCCAGGCCGCGAACGTCAATAACGTCTGGCCCAAGCGTGCCGGAGTACATGGGTAGTTCGATCGTTTTATCAAGACCGTCTACCGTCAATGTTGCTTTCCTGTCAGCCATTCTGGCCTCCTTTCGGATTCGGGTTGGGACGTAAAGTCGTTGTTTCGCATACCGCGCCGGCGAAAAGGCTTGCCCACTATAGAAGCGTGCGACATTTTGTCAATTAGGCAAAACGCTAGGCGTAGGGCATGCAAACAAAGTTATGCAGAAATTATTTTTGTGAATAATGTTTGTATATAGATGATACTGATCATAGTAGCGAAGTGCTCGAGGTTTGACGACTCCTTAACAGGCTTACAAAACGATCAAGCCTCTGTCACTATATCGATGCTGCAACGCAAAATCGACTCGGGTTGGCCGCTTTTTTTTGCACCATAGTCGAGTTAGGTCCGAGTTCGGTTTGTCAGCAGGGGCGAAGGTTCTTATAATCCTCGGCGCGCGACCGGCAGGTAGGTGGTCGTGCTTGACTTGGCAAACGGCCGAGCCCCTTCCAGCAACCACTGCCCGCTCGGGCTATGCCCGACCTGTCGCAGAGCGGGCCAAGAGAGTGTGTATAAGCCGTGAATAGCAAACGACCCGTAAATCTAGATCTAACTACGATACACTTCCCACTTCCGGCGCTGACGTCGATCACCCACCGTATTACCGGTGTGATCCTGTTCGTTGGCCTGATGTTCGCTTTTTGGGCGCTGGGCAAGTCACTGTCATCTCCGGCAGGCTTTGATGAAGTCAGCAACGCACTTGCCAATAACCTATTGGCCAAGTTTGTTGCCTGGGGTCTGCTGTCCGCTCTGGCGTTCCATTTCGTGGCAGGCATCAAGCACCTGCTGATGGACGCCGACATTGGTGTGACTCTGGAAGGAAGCGTGCAAAAAGCGCAGATCACGGTAGTGGTCAGTGCGGTTCTGATTATTCTGGCAGGAGTCTGGGTATGGTAACCAATATCACAAGTTTTGGTCGCAGCGGGCTGTCTGACTGGCTGATGCAGCGCGTGTCTGCAGTGGTGCTGGCCGTATATACGGTTTTCATGGTGGCCTACCTGCTGTTTAACCCAGACCTTGACTACTACACCTGGAGCGGCCTGTTTAACCAAACGTGGATGCGGATCTTCTCGCTGCTGGCATTTATCTCCATTGCAGCACACGCCTGGATTGGCCTGTGGACCGTAACTACCGATTATCTCAAGTCCACTCGCCTGCGCGTGGGTGCCCAGACGCTGATCATTCTGGCCATCTTCGTCTATCTGGTGTGGGGCATTCAAATTCTGTGGGGAGCTTGATACATGTCTAACCTTCGTAGCCTGACGTTTGACGCCATTATCATTGGTGGCGGTGGCGCTGGCCTGCGCGCTGCTCTGGAGCTGGCCAAATCCGGTAAGAAGACAGCCGTTCTTTCCAAAGTGTTCCCGACACGCTCCCACACCGTTTCTGCTCAGGGTGGTATTACCTGCGCTATCGCCTCCGCCGACCCTCAAGACGATTGGCGCTGGCACATGTACGACACCGTTAAAGGCGGCGACTATATCGCTGACCAGGACGCGTCGGAGTACATGTGTTCTGAAGGCCCCAAAGCCGTATTTGAACTCGAGCACATGGGACTGCCGTTCTCGCGCTTTGATAACGGCCGTATTTACCAGCGCCCGTTTGGCGGTCAGTCCAAGAACTTTGGCGAAGGTGGCCAGGCAGCACGTACCTGTGCAGCAGCGGACCGTACCGGCCACGCTCTCCTGCACACGCTTTACCAGAACAACCTGAAGAACAACACGACGTTCTTGAACGAGTGGTACGCGGTTGATCTGGTGAAGAATGGCAGCGGTGACGTGGTGGGCTGTATCGCCATGTGTATCGAAACCGGCGAAGTCGTTCACGTTAAATCCAAGGCAACCGTACTGGCGACCGGCGGTGCTGGCCGTATCTTTGCATCGACCACCAATGCCTTGATCAATACGGGTGACGGTATCGGCATGGCGCTGCGCGCCGGCTTCCCGATGCAGGACATGGAAATGTGGCAGTTCCACCCGACCGGTATTTACGGTGCAGGGACGCTTGTGACCGAAGGGTGCCGCGGTGAAGGCGGCTATCTGGTCAACAAGGATGGGGAACGCTTCATGGAGCGTTATGCGCCCAACGCGAAAGACCTGGCGGGTCGTGACGTTGTAGCGCGCTCCATGGTCATGGAAATTCTGGAAGGCCGCGGCTGTGGCGAGAAGGGCGATCACGTCTTCCTGAAGCTCGATCACCTGGGCGAAGAAGTGCTGGGCAAACGCCTGCCGGGTATCGTCGAGCTTTCCAAGACCTTCGCCCACGTTGATCCGGCGAAAGATCCGATTCCGGTCGTACCTACCTGCCACTACATGATGGGCGGTATTCCGACCAATATTCATGGCCAGGCCATTCTCCAGGACGAAAGCGGCAACGACCAGATCATCAACGGTCTGTATGCCTGCGGTGAAGCGGCGTGCGTATCGGTACACGGTGCCAACCGCCTGGGCGGGAACTCTTTGCTGGATCTGGTGGTCTTTGGACGTGCGGCCGGCATGTTCATTGAAGGCGCGCTGAACGAAGGCATCGAATATCTGGATGCCTCCGAGTCTGACATCGAATCCGCCATGAAGCGCATCACTCGTTGGAACGAGTCTGAAGGTGGCGAGAGCATCCCTGCGTTGAAAGCAGAACTCCAGGACATCATGCAGACCTCTTTCGGTGTATTCCGCGAAGAGAAGAACATGGTGGAAGGCGTTCAAAAGCTTGCCGACCTGCGCGGTCGTATTGCCAACGCTCATCTGCCTGACAAATCCAACGCCTTCAACACGGCCCGTGTAGAAGCGCTGGAACTTGATAACCTGATGGAAGTGGCCGAAGCGACGGCAATCGCCGCCCTTGAACGTAAAGAGAGCCGCGGTGCCCATTCGCGTTACGACTACCCAGACCGTGATGACGTCAACTGGCTGAAGCACTCGCTCTACTTCCCGCTCACCAAAGAGCTGAAGCAGCGCGACGTCAACTTCAAGCCGAAAACAGTTGATACGTTCGAACCCAAGGTTCGTACCTACTAAGCTCCGTATTGACGAGAGGGAGTTACAATGTCCAATCTTCAGGTATCCGTATACCGTTATAATCCGGAAACCGACTCCGCACCTTATATGCAGGAGTTTCAGGTCGATACCAAGGGACGCGACGTCATGGTGCTGGATGTTCTGCACCTGATGAAAGAGCAGGATAGCGGTCTGGCGTTTCGTCGCAGCTGCCGCGAGGGCGTTTGCGGTTCTGACGGCATGAACATGAACGGCAAGAATGGTCTGGCCTGTATCACGCCGCTGTCAGACGTTGTGAAAAACAACAAGCTGACCCTGCGTCCGCTGCCGGGCCTGCCGGTCATCCGCGACATGGTCGTGGACATGGGTATCTTCTACAAGCAGTACGAGCGTATTCAGCCGTACCTGCAAAACGATACCCCGGCGCCGGCCATCGAGCGTCTGCAGTCGCCCGAAGACCGTGAAAAGCTTGACGGTCTGTACGAGTGCATTCTGTGCGCCTGTTGCTCGACGTCCTGCCCGTCGTTCTGGTGGAATCCGGACAAGTTCGTGGGGCCAGCGGGTCTGCTGCAGTCCTACCGTTTCCTGGCGGATTCACGCGATAACGCCACCCGTGAGCGTTTGACCGATCTGGAAGATCCGTTTTCGGTATTCCGCTGCCGCGGCATCATGAACTGTGTGGCGGTTTGTCCAAAAGGTCTCAACCCCACTCGCGCCATTGGCAAGATCCGTGAAATGCTGCTTGCAGATGCAACATAATCAGCCCATGAATAAATAAAATGCGTTTGTCACGCAACTTGTGGCGTTTTGCTACTTAAATCGTGACGCTTCGCTTGTTATCATAGGGTTTGTCATGAGGTGCGGCGACGCGTCGCACCTCTGGCCAGTCAAGTTTAAAAGCCGGTGCTGTACGTACCGGCTTTTGAGCATGAACTGAGTAGTATATTGATCAGGCTGTAAACACCAGATAAGTAGGGCTTCCGGCCTCAGGCCGATGCCGCCGGCAAATGTCCCGCCCCGCCGGCAGGGCAATAGCGATGTCGCCGCGTTTTTGCAGCGATGCCGATACCACCCCATCAGTGCAGGGTGACCGAGAGATGCAACAAGGCATAATGGAGTTAATGTGGCGTTCCTCTCACGTTAGTGGTGGCAATGTCCACTACGTGGAAGCGCTTTACGAGCAGTACCTCGACGATCCTGATACTGTCCCAGACGAATGGCGTAGCTATTTTGACCAGCTGCCACGTTCCGAGGGCAGTGCCTCCCACGATGTTCCGCTAAGCCCCATTCGTGATCAGTTCTACCAGCTGGGTCGAGAGAGTCGTCCCGGTCGCGCTGCGCCTGCAGCCGACAGCGGTGAGAACAAGAAGCAGGTGAAAGTCCTGCAGCTGATCAACGCGTATCGCTTCCGTGGTCATCAGAAGGCCGATATCGATCCGCTAGGACTGCGCAATCCCACCCCCGTCCCCGACCTCGACCTGTCGTTTCATCAGCTGACCAAGGCTGATCTTGACACCGAGTTCCAGACCGGCTCGTTTTTCCTGGGTATTGATAAAGCCCCGCTGCGCGACATCGTGGATGCGCTGGAGAAGACGTACTGTCGCTCCATCGGCTGCGAGTTCATGCACATTGTGGACACCGAAGAGAAGCGCTGGCTGCAGCGTCGCTTCGAGTCAGTACGCAGTGCGCCCAAGTTCAGCGACGATGTGCGCAAGCATGTGCTTGAGCGCCTGACCGCTGCCGAAGGCCTGGAAAACTATCTGGCGTCCAAGTACCCGGGCACCAAGCGTTTCGGTCTTGAGGGTGGTGAAGTCTTTGTACCGATGATGGACGAGCTTATCCAGCGTGCTGGCGGTTATGGTACCAAGGAAGTCGTTATCGGCATGGCGCACCGTGGTCGTCTCAATCTTCTGGTCAATATTCTGGGTAAGAACCCGGCGGATCTGATTGACGAGTTCGACGGCAAGAAGGTTATCGAGCGTGGTTCCGGCGATGTGAAGTATCACCAGGGCTTCAGCTCCAACGTCATGTCACCCGGTGGTGAAGTTCACCTGGCCATGTCGTTCAACCCGTCGCACCTTGAGATCGTCGCACCCGTGGTCGAAGGCTCGGTACGCGCACGTCAAGATCGTCGTAACGACCCGGATGGTGACAAGGTACTGCCGATCAACGTGCATGGCGACGCTGCCTTTGCGGGTCAGGGTGTGGTCATGGAGACATTCCAGATGTCCCAGACGCGCGCCTACAAGACCGGCGGCACCGTGCATATCGTGATCAACAACCAGGTGGGTTTCACGACGTCCAACCCGCTGGATGCACGCTCGACCGAATACTGCACTGATATCGCCAAGATGGTTCAGGCGCCGATTTTCCATGTCAACGGCGACGACCCGGACGCGGTTCTGCACGTTACCCAGGTAGCGCTTGATTACCGTCAGCAGTTCAAGAAGGACGTGGTCATCGACCTCGTCTGCTATCGCCGTCGTGGTCACAACGAAGCGGATGAGCCGTCAGGCACCCAGCCGCTGATGTATGCCAAGATCAAGGATCACGCCTCCTCGCGCACGGTATACGCCAAGCGTCTGGTAGACGAGGGCGTGCTGTCCGAAGACGACGCCAAGGCGATGACCGAAACCTATCGCGATGATCTGGTTGCCGGCAACCACGTGGCCAACGCGTTGGTACAAGAACCCAACAAGTCCCTGTTTGTGGATTGGGCGCCGTACCTGGGTCACGAGTGGTCAGGGGATGCCGATACCTCCATCGACATGAAGCGTCTTCAGCAGCTGGCGGCCAGAATGTGCGAGATCCCGGATGGGGTCGAAGTACAGCGTCAGGTTTCCAAGATCTATGAAGACCGCCGCAAGATGCAGGCCGGCGGCATGCCGATGAACTGGGGCTTTGCTGAAACGCTGGCTTACGCCACGCTGCTGGATCAGGGCCATCCTATCCGTATTACCGGCCAGGATGTAGGCCGCGGTACGTTCTCGCACCGCCACGCCGTGATTCACAACCAGAAAGATGGCTCCACCTACGTGCCGCTGCAGAACATGGCCGATGGTCAGCCGCGCTTCACCATTCACGACTCGATCCTTTCGGAAGAAGCCGTGCTGGCGTTCGAGTACGGCTACTCCACCACTGCGCCCAATGATCTGGTTATCTGGGAAGCCCAGTTTGGTGACTTCTTCAACGGTGCTCAGGTAGTGGTCGACCAGTTCATCTCCTCGGGCGAAAGCAAATGGGGCCGCCTGTGTGGCCTGACCATGCTGCTGCCCCATGGCTATGAAGGCCAGGGCCCCGAGCATTCGTCCGCGCGTCTCGAGCGTTTCCTGCAGATGTGTGCCGAGCACAACATGCAGGTTTGTGTGCCGACAACGCCGGCGCAGATCTTCCATCTGCTGCGTCGTCAGGTCATCCGCCCGCTGCGCAAGCCGCTGATCGTCATGTCGCCCAAATCGCTTCTGCGTCACAAGGAAGCGGTATCGAGCCTTGAAGATCTGGCGCATGGCAAGTTCCAGATGGTGCTGCCGGATCAGGCGGATCTCGCTGCTGAAAGCGTCACCCGCATTGTTCTGTGTTCGGGCAAGGTCTACTACGACCTGGCCGCCTGGCGTACCGAGAACGAGCGTAACGATACGGCCATCATTCGTCTCGAGCAGCTCTACCCCTTCCCGAAAGAAGAGCTTCTGGAAGTGCTCCAGGCCTACGTCAATGTGGAAGACATTGTCTGGTGTCAGGAAGAGCCCTTGAATCAGGGCGCCTGGTATTCAAGCCAGCACCACATGCGTACAGTGGCCGATATGCTCAAGGACGGCCTGGGACGCGAGTTGAAATTTGCCGGACGTCCTGCCTCTGCCGCGCCGGCAGCGGGCTACATGTCCGTTCACACTGAACAGCAGCGCCAGCTGGTGGAAGACGCTTTCAATCTGTAAAGCGCCCACCGGATTTAGAGAACATATAAGGGAAACGACATGGCTACTGATATCAAAGCGCCAACCTTTCCGGAATCCGTTGCCGAAGGAACCGTGGCAGCGTGGCACAAAAAGCCGGGTGATAGCGTCGAACGCGACGAGCTGATCGTCGAGATCGAGACCGACAAGGTGGTGCTGGAAGTCGTTGCACCGGAAGCGGGTACCTTGACCGACGTGATGGCCGAAGAGGGCGATACCGTCGAGTCCGAGCAGGTACTGGGCAAGATCGGTGAAGGCAGCGCCTCAGGCGACAGCGGCAAGAAAGAAGAAAAATCTTCTGACGATGCCGGGAAGTCCGAGAAGCAATCCGGCGACCAGAAAGACGAAAAGCAGGACGAGAAGAAATCCAGCGGCGGCGGCAAGCAGCACGACGTCAAGGCACCGAGCTTCCCTGAGTCCATCCAGGAAGGCACCGTTGCGACCTGGCACAAGAAGGTCGGTGAAGCGGTCAAGCGCGATGAAGTGCTGGCCGATATCGAAACCGATAAAGTTGTGCTTGAAGTGGTCGCACCGGCTGACGGCGCACTGGCCGAGATCAAGGCCGAAGAAGGCAGCCAGGTAGAGTCCGAAGCGATTCTGGCGACCTTTACCGAAGGCGGTGGCAGTGATGTGGCCAGCGCCACTGACGAGAAGCCCGCCGCTTCTGCCGATAACGGCGAAAGCGACGAGAAGATTGGCGACAAGATCGTGGCCCCGGCAGCGCGCAAGCTGATTGCCGAGCACGATCTGGACGTGGCCAAGATCGAAGGCACCGGCAAGGGCGGTCGCGTTCTGAAGGAAGACGTTCAGAAAGCCGTGAAAGATGGCTCTGCCAAGAAAGTGGCGAAGTCCTCTTCTGCACCGGCCAAGGCAGCGGCCCCGGCGGCTGAAGGCGAGCGCGCCGAGAAGCGTGTGCCGATGACGCGCCTGCGTCAGACCATCGCCAAGCGCCTGGTTCAGGCGCAGCAGACGGCTGCCATGCTGACCACGTACAACGAAGTGGACATGACCGAGATCATGGCCCTGCGTGCGCAGTACAAGGATACTTTCCAGAAGGCTCACGATATCAAGCTGGGCTTCATGGGCTTCTTCGTGAAAGCGGCTTCTGAAGCGCTCAAGCGCTTCCCGGACGTCAACGCCTCGATCGACGGTACCGACATCGTCTATCACGGCTATCAGGATATCGGTGTAGCGGTATCTACCGACCGTGGTCTGGTCGTACCGGTACTGCGTGATACCGACAGCATGAAGATTGCCGACGTCGAGCGCACTATCGTCGATTTCGGCAAGCGCGGTCGTGATGGCAAGCTGGGCATGGATGACATGATCGGCGGTACCTTCACCATCACCAACGGCGGTACGTTCGGCTCACTGATGTCGACGCCGATCATCAATCCGCCGCAGACCGCCATTCTGGGTATGCACAAGATTCAGGATCGCCCGATGGCGATCAATGGCAAGGTTGAGATTCGCCCCATGATGTATCTGGCGCTCTCCTACGACCACCGCATGATTGATGGTAAAGACGCCGTTCGCTTCCTGGTAACGATTAAAGAGTTGCTGGAAGACCCTGCACGCCTGCTGCTGGACGTCTAAGGTACACAGGTATCGTATCTTCGCGTATTGATATTGCCATACGCGCCACCATAGTTATGCAGTCGCACACAGCTCTTCTCCCGATGGTTTGCCAACGGGAGGAGAGCACCAAGCTAAAGGAGCCAACATGGCTGACAAGTTTGATGTGATCGTTATCGGCGCCGGCCCTGGCGGTTACGTTGCTGCCATTCGCGCAGCGCAGATGGGTCTGAAAACGGCCTGCGTTGAAAAATGGGTCAATAAAGAAGGTAAGACCGTTCACGGCGGCACGTGCCTGAACGTTGGCTGTATTCCTTCCAAGGCGCTGCTTGAAACGTCACATAAGTTTGTTGAAGCGCGCGATCACTTTGCCGAAGTCGGCATCGAGATCGAAGAGCCGAAGGCTAACATCGCCAAGATGCTCGAGTTCAAGAACTCGGTCATCAACAAGAACGTTGGCGGTATCAGCGCACTGTTCAAGGCCAATGGTGTCACTGCCCTGGAAGGTAAAGGCAAGGTGACTTCTTCCACGGAAGTGGAAGTGACCGACCACGACGGCAACGCCACAACCTACACCGCTGACAACATCGTCATCGCGGCGGGCTCTGTACCGGTTGAAATTCCGCCGACACCGCTGACAGACGATCTGATCGTCACGTCTACCGGCGCTCTGGAATTCACCGAAGTACCCAAGCGCCTTGGCGTGATCGGTGCCGGCGTTATCGGCCTCGAGCTTGGCAGTGTCTGGAAGCGCCTGGGCTCTGACGTCACCGTTCTTGAAGCCATGGACAGTTTCCTGCCGATGGTCGACGGTGCTATCGCCAAGGAAACCCAGAAGCTGCTCAAGAAGCAGGGCCTGGACATCAAACTGGGTGCGCGAGTAACCGGTTCCGAGGTCAAGGAAAACGAAGTGCTCGTCAAGTACACCGATGGTGACGGCGAGCAGGAAATGACCTTCGACAAGCTGATCGTGTGCGTTGGCCGTCGTCCTTACACTCAGGGCGTGATTGCCGATGGCGTGGGCGTAGAGCTTGACGAGCGCGGCTTCATCTTCGTTGACGACCAGTGCCGTACCAATGTCCCGAACGTGTATGCGATCGGCGACTGCGTACGCGGCCCGATGCTGGCGCACAAGGCGTCGGAAGAGGGTGTCATGGTGGCCGATATCATCGCCGGCCATAAAGCGGAAATGAACTACGACGCTATTCCGAGCGTTATCTACACCTCGCCGGAAGTGGCCTGGGTAGGCATGACCGAGCAGGACGCCAAGGCCAAGGGCATCGAAGTCAAGACCGGCTCTTTCCCGTTCTCGGCCAATGGCCGTGCGCTTGCCAACAATGCCGCTGAAGGTATGGCCAAGATCATTGCCGATGCCGAGACAGACCGCATTCTGGGCATGCACATCGTCAGCCAGCATGCCGGCGAGCTGATCGCCCAGGGCGTCATCGCCATGGAGTTTGGCTCCAGCGCCGAAGACCTGGCACTGAGCTGCTACGCTCACCCAACCACCTCTGAAGCTATTCATGAAGCCGCTCTCGCGGTGGAAGGCCACGCTATTCACATGGCCAATCGTAAAAAGCGTTAATTAGTTCAGCGGTAACCACCAGGCGCCACCACAAGGTGGCGCATCGCTTTCGGCTGTGTTGTAAACTAGCCGCCGAAAGTACGGGGATGGCCAGGTCAGATGATCTGCCCATCATTCGAGTCACATGCAACCAATGGCATGAATCGATGAACCTTCACGAGTATCAAGGCAAACAGCTGTTTGCTGATTATGGTCTGCCAGTGTCCAAGGGCTTTGCCGTGGACACTCCCGAAGAAGCAGTAGAAGCCTGCAAGAAGATCGGCGGCGACATGTGGGTAGTTAAAGCCCAGGTGCACGCAGGCGGCCGTGGTAAAGCGGGCGGTGTCAAGCTGATTAAAGACCCGGCTGAAGCAAAGGCATTTGCCGAGCAGTGGCTGGGCAAGAACCTGGTGACTTACCAGACTGACGAAAAAGGTCAGCCGGTTGCCAAGATCCTGGTTGAAACCTGCACCGATATCGCCGATGAGCTGTATCTGGGTGCCGTGGTTGACCGTACTACCCGTCGCGTCGTCTTCATGGCGTCGACCGAAGGTGGTGTGGAAATCGAAACGGTTGCCGAGCAGACCCCGGAAAAGATTCTGAAAGCCGAGATCGACCCGCTGGTAGGCGCACAGCCCTATCAGGCGCGTGAACTGGCCTTCAAGCTGGGCCTGAAAGGCGATCAGATCAAGCAGTTCACCAAGATCTTCCTGGGTCTTTCCAAGCTGTTCCATGACAAGGATCTGGCGCTGCTGGAAATCAACCCGCTGGTCATCACCGACGAAGGCAACCTGCACTGCCTCGACGCCAAACTGGGCCTCGACAGCAACGCGCTGTACCGTCACCCGGACCTGCAGGCGATGCGCGATCCTTCCCAGGAAGATCAGCGTGAAGCCGATGCGGCGAAGTGGGAACTGAACTATGTCGCGCTGGATGGCAACATCGGCTGCATGGTCAACGGTGCTGGCCTGGCCATGGGTACCATGGACATCGTCAACCTGTCTGGCGGCAAGCCTGCCAACTTCCTGGACGTAGGCGGCGGCGCGACCAAAGAGCGCGTAGCAGAAGCGTTCAAGATCATCCTGTCTGACGACAACGTCAAGGCCGTTCTGGTCAATATCTTTGGCGGTATCGTTCGTTGCGACATGATTGCTGAAGGCATCATCGGTGCCGTCGAGCAAGTGGGCGTTAACGTTCCGGTCGTCGTTCGTCTGGAAGGTAACAACGCCGAGCTGGGAGCTGAAAAGCTGGCCTCCAGCGGTCTGAACATCATCGCGGCTACCAGTCTGACCGACGCGGCTCAGCAGGTTGTTAAAGCGGCGGAGGGCAAGTAATGAGCATCCTGATCGATAAGAACACCAAGGTCATCTGCCAGGGCTTCACCGGTGGCCAGGGCACGTTCCACTCCGAACAGGCGATTGCCTACGGTACGCAAATGGTCGGCGGTGTAACGCCGGGCAAAGGCGGCCAGGAGCACCTGGGTCTGCCCGTTTTCAACACCGTTGCCGAAGCGGTCGAGAAAACCGGCGCAGAAGCCAGCGTTATCTACGTTCCGGCAGCGTTCTGTAAAGACTCTATCCTTGAAGCCGCTAATGCCGGCATCAAGCTGATCGTGTGCATCACCGAAGGTATTGCTACCCTTGACATGCTCGAAGCGAAAGTAAAATGCGACGAGCTGGGTGTACGCCTGATCGGTCCGAACTGCCCGGGTGTCATCACTCCCGGTGAGTGCAAGATCGGTATCATGCCGGGTCACATCCACCAGCCGGGCCGCGTAGGTATCGTTTCCCGTTCGGGCACCCTGACCTACGAAGCCGTCAAGCAGACCACTGATCACGGTTTCGGTCAGTCTACCTGTGTAGGCATCGGTGGCGACCCGATTCCGGGCTCCAACTTCATCGACATCCTGGAGATGTTCGAGAAGGACCCGAAAACCGAAGCGATCGTCATGATCGGCGAAATCGGTGGTACGGCGGAAGAAGAAGCGGCGGCCTACATCAAGGATCACGTTTCCAAGCCAGTGGTTTCCTACATTGCCGGTGTTACTGCACCTCCTGGCAAGCGTATGGGCCACGCCGGCGCCATCATCTCTGGTGGTAAAGGCACCGCTGACGAGAAGTTTGCAGCCCTTGAAGACGCCGGTGTCAAAACCGTGCGCTCTCTGGCCGAGATCGGCGACGCACTGAAAGAAGTGACTGGCTGGTAAGCCGGTAAGCAGCAAAAAAAGGGGTGCCTTGTGGCACCCCTTTTTCATGGCTGGTTTTTCATGACTAGTTTTTCATAACTGAGTGTGGGCGGCGGCGCGGAAGGTCAGCCTTCGGCCTTGTTCTTGCGCCCTTCGAGAACCTTTCTGAGCAGCGGGCGTCCGGCCATCAGCATGAAAATCGGCGCGCCGGCAATCAAATAGAAATAGTAGGTGATCGCACGCCAGATCAAGATCGCGGCCGCCGCGCTGCTCTGACCCACGATAGGGGCCAGCAGAGCCGAAGAAGAGAGTTCGGCACCTCCGGCACCGCCGGGCAGCAGAGTCAGCTGTCCAGCCGCCATGGAGAGCATCTGCACCAGGAACGTCCAGGCCCAATCCAGATGCTGCCCAAGGCCGTACAGCGTGACGTAGAGAATGCTGTAGCGCACGATCCAGTGCACGATCCCGAACCCGAAGGCCGAGGCCAGCGCCGAGCGCGGCAGCTGAAGGGTTTCGGTAAAAGCCTGCTTGAAGAGCAGTACACGGCGTACCATGGCGTACTGGAGCTTTGCGCTGATGCGCATTCGACTCAGCAGGCGGCCGGTCACGATCAGCACACGGCGATGGTAGCGGCCCATCAGAATGACCCCGAGCAGCGCCAGGCACAAGAGCGTCATGGGCACTACCAGCATCCAGCCAAGCCGTGCATCGATCGAGCGTGTGATGACATAAATCATCATCAGAATCATCGAGCAGAGAAAGAACAGCAGGTCGATGATCTGATCCACGGCAAAGATGGCCGTGGTCTGGGCCGGGCGTACGCCGCGCCGCGTCAATAAGGCGATCAGCGTCAAGGGCCCACCGCTTCCTCCAGGCGTTGCGCAGATGGCGAACTCGGTGGCCATCACCGTACCGGTAGCACGCATCAACCCCATATGACCGGCACGCCCCGCCAGCAGAACGCGCAGCTTGGCACCGTTGAGTACCCAGCAGGTCAGTATCATGCCCAGCATCAAGGCGAAAAGACCCGGCGGAAACCCGACGAGCAGATGAATCAGATCAGTGCCGCCCAGCAGTACGGGGATGGCCAACACGGCGATCAGCCCCGCGGCCAGCAGCCAGAGTGTTCTTTTCATACGGTCAAATAATCAACAATGGGGTCAACTCCGAGGAGGCGTTTTCAAAAGTCGGATGGTATTGCTGCCGCCTGGCCGTGGCGCTGATAATGACGCTGTAGCCAGCTGATCTTGGTCGTAGGCCGATATCCTTCTGCCAGTAGGCGACGAATCGTTTCCAGCCAGTAGCGTCTTGATAGGCCATGGCGCATATCCACTGGATGAAGGCCGAGTCGAATCAGCGGTGCGTGGCGATGGCGGCGGCGGGCACGCTCATTGACTACCCAGGACATGCCTCGTCGCCAACGGCTGCGCGCACTCCATACCAGAGAGGGCGCCTTGATCGGCGTGTAGTCCGGCAGAAGATACAGGTGGCCGGGGTCGCTGGTATAGATGAATGCCTGGGTTTTCAGCGCGTGGCGTGCGCCTTCGCCTAACAGCCAGGCGGGTGCCACGAACCCCTCCAGCGGCCAGCCCTGGGCACGAAAAAGCGCGGCGCCGCGCTCCAGGCGCTGAAAAGCCTCATCGTAGCCGAGCGGGTAGAACTCGCCTTCATAGGTATAGAGGCGGCGCATGAAGTAGTCGCGCGGGGTGCGAGGCGCTGGAGCATCGTCGCAATGATAGAAGCCGTGCAGCGCCAGCTCGTCGCCGCGCGCCCGGCGCTGGTGGAGAAGATCAAGCAGGGCGGTATCTTCAAAGGTGTTGCTGCGATGGTGAAAGTCGGGCACGACGAGCCAGGTCATGGGAATCTGCCCCATGGAATCGATCTCCTCCACAAAGGCGCGGTAGTCCTCCCAGGTGGTGGGGGCAATGTCATGCAGTACCAGAGCAAATTCTCTTTCAGCCATGCTGTACGCCCGCCGTTGCCGTACTGCTGTTGCCCAGCAGTTCCCGGTAGTGGTGCATTACACCCTGCACCACGATATCCCAGTCATGGTGACGCTCGACGTGCAGGCGCGCCCGAAGCCCCATGGCCTGGGCGTCGTTTTCAAAAAGGGCCTGAATGCTGCGCGCCATGTCCTCACTATCCAGTGGACGGCACAGCATCCCGCACGCTTCAGGCACGTTTTCGGTAAGCGCCCCGGCGCGGGCGGCTACTACCGGGATGCCGCAGGCCATGGCTTCCAGCACGATCAGCCCGAAGGTTTCCTGCGTGCCGGCATGCAGCAGCGCGTCGCTGCTCGCGAAATAGCGTGCAATCTCGGCGGCCGGGCAGAAGTGGTTGATCACCGTCACGTTGTCGGGAACCTGGGTCGGCATCGAGGAGCCGATCAGCAGCAGATGATAGTGCTGCTGGCTGGCATTACCCTGCAAGCGGCGCATTGTCTGAAGCAGGATAGGCAGATTCTTTTCCTGAGAGCCACGCCCGGCAAACACCAGCAGGCGCGTGCTCTCCTCGAGCCCTAGCTCGGCTTTGACGTTGGCGTCGCGCAGCTCTGGGCGAAACGTGTGTAGGTCTACCCCCAGTGGCTGGACGCGAACGTCCTTGATACCCAACCCCTCAAGCCGTTCTGCCATTACACGACTCGGAGCGAAGATACGGTCGTAGTGAGCGTAGAGCCGGGTGATGTAGCTATCGATCAGCGAACGCGACCAGTCCCCAAGCCGGTTGCTCATCATGGTAGGCAGGTCGGAGTGATAAAAGGCGACCGCCGGAATATCGAGCTCGCGGGCACCCATGACGGCTGCCCAGCCGACCGTATAAGGGTCGCCGGCTTCGACCAGATCCGGGCGTACATCGCGCAGCGCGCGCAGCCAAGGGCCTCGGGTCAGTGGAAAGCGGTAACCGTTGCTGAAAGGCAATGGGGTTGCGGGGACGTCAACGCGATGGTCATTTACCTGAAAAAACCGGCGCCCGCCGGGAACCATCAGCGTATGACGGGTGCCCGCCATGGCATTCAAACGGTGTCGCTTGGCATCGAGGTAGGTACGCACGCCACCGCTGGAAGGCGCATAGAACATGGTCATGTCGGCAATATGCAGAGTAATCTCCCGGCCATATCAGGTGTCATCGGTTTGCCAAAAAGCAGCGTCACGTCAGTTATACGTCAGTTATCCGCCCCTCGCCAGCGGACCGATTAACTCCTGGGCCTTCACAAGCAAGGGCTTACGCAGGCTTCGCGAACTAGCGACGATGAATCCCCCGTTGCTGTTTAATGTTTTAAATTTGCTTACCCCATGTTTATACCTTGCGAATAGCCAGAAAGCGCCTAATATACCATCCATGTGGATGGTATATGGAATCCATAAAGGGTTTCACTCCTTTACTATCCCAAGAAGGCTACAGGAACAGGAACGCTATATGAGCCTGCACGAACTGCGCCGCAAGCCGGGCGATACCACCGAAAAGATCACCATCAACCTGGGAGTGGTCGATCTGGGTCAGATCGATCTGCTGGTGCAGGAGGGGTTTTACTCCAATCGCACCGACCTGATTCGCACCGCCATTCGCAACCAGCTCGAAAAGCATGCTGACGTCGTCAAGCAGACCGTGTCGCGCAAGGCTTTCGTGCTGGGCCTTGAGCACTATAGCCGCGCAGACCTGGAAGCCGTGCAGGCGGCGGGCGAAAGGCTGCAGATACAGGTGCTGGGTATGGCCAGTATCGCAAGCGACGTTACCCCTGAGCTCGCCGCCGCCACCATCGAGTCGGTGGTCGTGCTGGGCACCTTGCAGGCAAGCCCGGCGGTCAAGGCCGCGCTGGCAGGCCGCATCCATTGATGTATCGACGAGGGCATTGATCATGATCGACGCCACCCTGAGCAAGCGAATGGAAGAAGCGACGCGGCTTACCCGCGCCGGAAGGCTTAAGGAGGCCATGGCGCTGCTGCAGGGCGGGCCTGGCGCCGCAGAGCACCCGACGCCCACGCCTTTTGAAGACGGCAATGTCTATGAGAGTACCTGCGCGCTTAAAGAAGAGGCGTTTTCGACGGTCGAGCCTGAGCCGGCCCCGTCATCTGCCAGGCGCAGCCGTTCAACCGCCGGGTGGCGCAATCAATGGGCGCGCTATCAAGGCGACGCGACGCCCACGCAAGCGCCGGGCCGCGTCGAGGCGCCAAGCCCCGGCGCCTTTACCCACGGCCATTTCAGCAGCCGCGCCGGTGCCCGGGCCTACAAGCTCTTTCTACCCAGCGGCTATCATGGCCAGGCGCTGCCGCTGGTCGTCATGCTTCACGGCTGTACGCAGAATCCGGACGACTTCGCCGCCGGTACCCGCATGAACCAGCTGGCCGAAGCGCAGACGTTCTGTGTGCTGTACCCGGCCCAACCGGCAAGCGCCAACAGCTCGAAGTGCTGGAACTGGTTCAAGGCAGAGGATCAGCAGCGCGACGGCGGCGAGCCGGAGATTCTGGCGGGCATGACGCGTGAAATACTGCACGCGCACACGCTCGATGCTGCGCGGGTATATGTCGCCGGGCTTTCTGCCGGTGGTGCCATGGCCACCACCTTGGCGATGACCTACCCGGAGCTTTTCGCCGCCGTAGGCGTGCACTCGGGGCTACCTCACGGTGTAGCCAAGAGCCTGCCCGACGCGCTGGCCGCCATGCAGGGCGGTACGCCCGCCAAAGGGCAGGGGAGTCGCCTCGCTTCCCGCGTGCCAGCGATCATCTTCCACGGCGACCGCGACGGCACCGTTCACCTGAGCAACGCCGAGCGCGTGGCGGCGCAGTACGCGGCCGTAGCGACCGAGGGGGAAGTCGATAAAGGGCAGGCGGCGGGCGGGCGCGGCTACACGCGCACGGTCCATCGGGACGGCAAGGGCGAGGCGCGCCTGGAGCAGTGGCGCATCCACGGCGCCGGCCACGCCTGGGCCGGGGGCAGCACTCAGGGCAGTTACACCGACCCCCAGGGGCCGGATGCCACCAGGGAGATGCTGCGCTTTTTCATGCAGCATCAGCAAGAGTAGCTATTAAAAAAGAGTAGTTATCAAAAAAAGAGTAGCTATCAAAAAAGACGGCGGCGCCCCAGGGCGCCGCCGTCTTGTCTTGCCTGCCTTGCCGGTTTACTCGGCGGGCTTGGCCACCAGCGAGCGGGTCTCTTCGCGAGCTTCCACCAGCGCCACGCGCAGGCTGTCGCCCAGCTTGTAGCGCTCTTCGCCTTCAATCTGGATACGCCCCTCTTTATCATCAATGACCACCTTGTCGCGGTCGCTGTGCATCAAGGGAGCGGGCACGAACGCCGTGGCGCCGTTTTCCGTCAGGCGTACGCGCATGCCGCCGCGATTGATCGCCATGATATCGGCCTCGAAGACCGTCTGGTCCTTGGCCGCCGGGGTTAGATAGCGCACGTAGAGCCAGTCCTTCACATCGCGCTCGGCCATGCGGTTCAGGCGGCGGCGCTCGGTGAGCTGCTCGGTCAGTGCCTGGCTTGCTTCCGCCGGGGCCTGTTCGCTTTTCAGCACGCGCTTGATCAAACGATGGTTGACCATGTCGCCGTACTTACGGATCGGTGAGGTCCAGGTGGCGTAGGCGGCAAGGCCCAGGCCGAAGTGTGGGCCGGGTTGGGCGGACATGCTGGTAAAGCCCTGGAAGCGGCGCAGGCGCGCGTCCAGCCAGGCATCGTCGCGGCTTTCGAGCGCACGCTTGAGGTCCTTGTAGTGATCGAGCTCGGTAAGCGCTTCCAGTGCCACGTCGATCTCCTGGGCGGCCAGGAACTCCTGAGCGGCCTCGGCCTTTTCCGGCTCGAACGCGCGATGCACGTTGAAGATACCGTGACCGATGTGGCTTGCCAGGAAATCGGCGCAGCAGGCGTTGGCCGCAATCATCGACTCTTCGATCATGCGGTTGGCAATGCGGCGCTCTTCAGTGTTGATCGCCAGCACGTTGCCTGCTTCATCGAGCTCGAACACGTAGTCCGGGCGGTCCTTGAAGACCAGCGCATGGGCGTTGCGCCACGCGGTGCGCGCTTCGGTCAGCTCGCGCAGGGCCTTGAGCTGCTCGGCGATGTCTTCCTCTGGTGCCCAGTCGCCCTGGCCGTCGATCCAGTCGGAGACATTGTCATACACGAGCCTGGCGTGGGACTTCACGTTGGCGGCAAAGAAGCGGTAATCGCCCAGGCTGCCGTCGGCGTTGATGTCCAGCGTGCAGGCAAGCGCCGGGCGCTCCTGGCCTTCGTGCAGCGAGCAAAGGTCGTCGGCCAGCTGCTCGGGCAGCATGGTGACGTTCTGGCCCGGCAGGTACACCGTGAAGGCGCGAGTACGGGCTTCCAGATCCGCTGCATGACCCTCTTCCACGTAGGCCGTCGGGTCGGCGATGGCAACGCTCAGCTGCCAGCCGCCGTCGGCAAGGGGCGTCACGCGCAGCGCATCGTCCATATCGCGGGTCTTTTCACCGTCGATGGTGAAGAAGGGCTGGGCAGTCAGGTCTTCGCGGGTCAGGCCTTCCTCGTGCAGCGGCCAGTCGCTGCCGGCCTCGGGGCTTGCCTGCTCAAGCGCATGGCGGGCAAGGGTCACGCGCCACGGCACTGCCGGGTCGGCCGCCTTGGCCACCAGTTCGTCGATCTGGGTAAAAAAGCCGCGGTCGTTCTCCTTGAGCGGATGGCGTACCAGTCGTGCCACCACCCAGTCGCCGTCGGCAATGCTGGCTTCATCCAGGCTGTTCTTGATCCGCGCCTTGAGCACGTTACGGATCGACGGATGATCCGGCACCACCGCCAGGCGGTCTTCACGTTTTTGCACCCGGGCCACGAAGCGGTCAAGACCTGCCTCGATCAGCTTTTCGGGCTCGACGGACTTCTTGTCGCCGTTTTCGTGAATCACCGCTTCCACGCGGTCGCCGTGCAGTACCTGCTTCATGGCGGGCGGCGGCACGAAGTAGGATTCACCGTTGTCGGTTTCGAGAAAGCCAAAGCCTTTCTCGGTGGCTTTGATCACCCCTTCGGCGCGCGGAGTGGTGTCACGGATTTGTTGCTTGAGCTGGGCAAGCAGAGAATTATTCTGAAGCATGAGGTCAATCAGTTGGCGAGAGTAGCTTGCCACTATACGGATTCCCGCTTGCCGCGCCAATTATCCGCCGTGGAAGTTGATAATGGTGACGTCACATCAACGCGTTACACCACAGGCGCTGTATCGGTTAAGCTGATCATTCACTTATGGGGAGCATGCTATGACACCGCGGCTGATTGTTTCTGATCTGGATGGCACGCTGCTGGGCAGTGACCACCGTCTACATACCGACACCATCGAGGTGCTGAGAACGCTGGTAGGGCACGGGCATCATCTGGTACTCGCCTCAGGCCGCCACTACGCCGATATGCGTGTGTTCAGAGATCAGCTCGATGTGCCGGCCCACCTGATCAGCAGTAACGGCGCCTACACCCATGCGCCGGACGATCAGCTGCTGGATGCCAACCATGTCGACCCCCGCCAGGCCGCAGCGCTGATTCAACTGCCGCGCCCGGAAGGCGTGCGCCTGAGCCTGTATATGGATGACGCCTGGTATATCGATGCGGAGTCGCCGAGCCATCTGGAAATGCATGCCGCCACGGGCTTTGTCTATCAGGTCGTGCCGCCTGAGCAGATGCCTGTTGATGGCATCGGCAAGATTCTCTACGGCGGCGACCCCGAGGCGCTGTTCAAGATCGAGACCGCGATCCGCGAGATCAGCGACGGCGCGCTGCACGTCACCTACTCGACCCCGGAGTCGCTTGAAATCATGGCCGGTAACGTCAACAAGGGTGTGGCCCTGGCCGCGTTGCTCGAACGGATCGGCGTGAGCGCCGAGCACTGCCTGGCCTTTGGCGATAACTTGAACGATATAGAAATGCTCAGCCTGGTGGGTGAGCCGCACTTCATGCTCAACTCCCACCCCGACATGGCCGGACACCTGAGCACCGCGCGCCAGATCGGTCACCACGGTGAAGCGGCGGTGGCGGTGCTGCTACGCGAGCGTTTTGGCCTGCCTGCCAACGGCTGAGTCAGCGTTCCTGAGGGGCGCGCGGGGCAGAAGCGGGCTCTTTATCCAACCGCTTGATCTGGCGCCAGAGATCCTGGCGCAGGTCGGCCATCCTGGGCTGCTCTTCAGGCGTGAACGCGACTGGCCGGCAAAGGCGCTGGGCGCGCAGCCCCAGGCGCGCGCTCAATAGTCCGGTGGCCAGCCCCTGGCCTGCCCGGGCGGAAAGCCTGCCGGCTAGATGCAGCGAAAGCATGTCCATGCTGGCATCGGTGGCAAGCTCGCTGGCGCCGGCAAAGGCCATGTTGCTCAGCACGTTGCGAAACAGGCGCAGACGGCTGGCGTAGCCAAGCTCCAGGCCGTAGAGCCGGCAGAGCCTGTCGACCATGACCAGGCTGCGCCAGGCCACCAGCGCCATGTCCACCAGGGTCAGTGGGCTGATGGCGACCATGATGGCAGTTTCCCCGGACATGCGCGTGACCAGCCGTTGGGCTTCGCGGTCGCGCGGGGCGAGCAGGTGGTGGCGCAGCAAGGCCTGAATCTCTTCGCCGTTATGGTGCGGCTGGCAGGCGCGTTGGAAGGCCTGCCAGTGCGGGTCATCTTCTGAAAGCTTCAACTGCTGGCGCAGCTGCTCGGCCATCTTCTGCGCCTGGCCGGGCGAGCGCTGGGGCAGCTCGGCCAAATCGTGGCGCAGCCGGTCGTGGCGTTTCAGGCGCTTCAATCGCCAAAGCTCCTTGAGCAGCGACATCCCGCCCAAACCAATCAGGCTGATGCCAAACAGCTGCCACGCCACGCTCATCCACGCGGATTGTGACAGCGCGTCGGGAATGCCGGTGGCAAGCTCGAGGGTGCCGAGCGTAGCGCCACCGGCGAGGGCAAACATCAGCCCCCAGCGGCGCTTGCTCGGCGCGCCCAGGCTCGCTGCCGGCAGCGCCTGCTCTTCGGCGGCGGTCACCAGCGGCTGGTGGTCGTCCGTCGCGGCGAACATCTCACGCTGGCGCAGGCGCTCGCGCTCGGCAACGCTTTCCGGGGTGTCGTCCAGACTGAAATGGCGCCGTGGCTGTGGGTCGGTCATGCGAGTTTATCTCCAATCAGCCAATCAATGGCGGCATCCATACGGATATGCGAAAGCGCCTCGGACGACGAGGTCATTGGCCTGAAGCTCGGGAAGTCAAAGCCCTGGTGGTGCCAGAAATCGGCGTTGGGCAGGCGGTTGGGCACATCGCCTGGATAGACCAGCACGTCTTCGCCTTCAAGGGTGGTACCGCGCAGTGCCGAAGAGCGTTTGCCGTCGTGAAGCACCTCGCGGGCCTCGGTGGCGCGAATGGCGGCCAGCGACAGCGCCTTGACCGGTACGTTGGCAAAGCGTAGATCCTTGAGCGGTTCCGCCAGCAGCGCTTCGAGTAGCTGTACCACGTGGCCGTGCTGGTCAGGGGTAACGTGGTCTGCCTTGGTGGCGGCAATCGCCAGACGGTCGATCTTGGGTGCGAACAGGCGCGAGAGCAGGCTGCGCTTGCCGTAGTCGAAGCTCTGCATCAACTGGCGCAGCGCCCGGGAAAGGTCCTCGAAGCGCTCGGGCCCGGCGTTTAAAGCCCCCAGCACGTCGACCAGCACGATCTGACGGTCAAAGCGCTTGAAGTGATCGCGGTAGAAGGGCTTGACCACCTGCTGCTGATAGTAGCGAAAGCGCGCCGCGAGCGTGGCGTAAAGAGTGTTGTCAGGCAGGCTGTCGAGCATCTCCTTGGGGGTATCCAGATGGGGCAGGGGAAAGAACTGCAGCACCGGCGCGCCTTCAAGCTCTCCGGGCAGCAAAAAGCGCCCGGGCTGCAGGTCGGAAAATCCCGCTTGCTTGGCGCGCCGCAGCCCCTGGGCATACGCTTCTGCCAGGTGGGCAAGCTGTGCTTCATCTGCCTCGGCGGTGGGGTCGAGCGCCTCGACGGCCGCAAGCCACTCGCGAAAAAGCGCCCGGCGCTGCTCGCCTTCCAGCAGCGTTTGCGCCTGGCACCAGCTGTAGAAGTCGTGCTGCAACAGCGGTAGATCAAGCAGCCACTCGCCGGGGTAGTCGAAAAGATCAAGCGTCAGGTGGGCAAGTTCCGGCGTAAACCAGCCGCTCTGGGCCGGGCGGTAACGCAGTTGAAGGCGTAGCTCGCTGATGCCACGGGTGGGCTCGGGCCAGCGTGGCGGCGTATCGCGCAGCGCGGCCATGCCCGGGTCGTAGGGAAAACGCGGCACGCCCAGGTCCGGCTGATTGAGCCGCTGAGCACCCAGCAGGCGGCCATCGCGGGCGGCGGGCAGCAGGTCAAGCTGCGCCTCGACGCCTGCATGTCGCAGCTGGTTCACCAGCGAGGTCAGAAACGCTGTCTTGCCCGCCTGGGATAACCCCGTGACTGCCAGGCGCAGCTGTCGGTCGCGTCCCCGCTCCAGTAAATTGCTCAATTCGCGGCTTAACGGCTGGCGCATCCAGGAACTCCCTTTTTTTTCATCATAACGCCATCAAATGGTTAAGCGCTTTTTCACTACCGGCCGTCGAACCGGCCACGCCCTTGACAGCATAGCCAAAGGTTCATGAACCGTGCATTAACCGCGACTTAGCGTGGTGCCTAACAGGTGCTGCGCGCCGGGTACCAGCCAGACCGGATCGAGGCGGGTATTGGCGGCTTCAACGCACAGAAAATGGCGCGCGGCATCGGCGGGGGTGTCGGCCGGTAGAACGGTATCCGGATGCCATACCACCGTCGAGTCGCTCGACTGCTTGGCAATACGCAGGCTGCGCACGCCGTCATTGAGCAGTACCGCTTCGTTGCTGTGATAGATACGGTCGATGCCGCCACGTATCGCAAGCGTTCCTTGCTGTTCGGCTTCGGCAAAATCGCGCAGCTTGTCCAGATAGCGCGCACCGGCCAGGCCTTCCAGGCGGCAGTTATGCACCTCGTCAACGGCGAGGTAAGTGTGCAGCGCGCCGCTGGTCTTCACCGGCGCATCACCGATGTTTTCACTGATCAGCTCGACATTCAGGCGCTGGGCGTTGGCCTGGATGACCACGCGGGCGGTGAGCTGGCTGTGCAGCCGCTCGGTGGGGGAGAGGTGTACTTCAATGCCTTCGGCGTGCTCGTCCACCGCGTCCAGGCGCCAGAAAGCGTGCCGCGCCAGACCGTGAAAGGTACCGCTACGATCTGCGGACTCATCGGCGTAGCGCTCGTCGGCAAACCAGGGCCAGCACAGTGGAATGCCGCCGCGAATCACCCCCGGCAGGGCCTCCGGGGTAGGCGTGGTCCACAGCCAGCCACTATCGTCACTGGGTTTGAAGTGCAGTACCTGCGCACCCTGCAGGCTGATGGCCATCTCGCCCCAGGGCATGTTGAACAAGACTACCTCACGGCCTTGCCAGTGAGCCGTCTGCTGACCGTCTACCTGGGCAATAAGCGCTACGAGTGAATCGGGGATCATCGGCTTTCCTTTAACGGGTTGCATCAAATTAGGTAGAATTGTCACGCTGTGTGCTATGGTAGGACAAGCAAGACAGAAAGGTAAAACCCTGACTAAAGTGGATATCAAGGAGGCACTATGGGCTTTATTGCATGGTTGATCATTGGTGGTTTGGCTGGCTGGATCGCTGGCAACATCATGCGCGGCGGCGGTTTTGGCATTTTGGGTAACATCGGCGTGGGCATTGTCGGTGCGCTGCTGGGCGGTTTCCTGTTCACCCTGCTGGGCCTTCAGGCGGGCGGTTTCATCGGCTCGCTGGTGACTGCAACTGTTGGTGCCGTTGTCCTGCTCTGGATAATAAGTAAAGTCCGAAAAGCTTAGTATCATTCAGCTTACGTGCTGTTGCTGCCCGGCCTTGTGCCGGGCAGCGCCGTTTTACGCCATTAGATCAGTTTAGCTATCGGTCTCGGCACTACTTTCCGTTACACTAAGCCGCTTTATTCTGGCGCATTGCTGGTGGAACTGTTTCGAGGTGTCTCTTGGTCGACGCGTTAAATGCCTGGTGGGCTCAACAGCTGGTGCTATGCGATTGGGCGTTTACCCCTCATCCCCTCTCGGTGGATACGCAGGCCGCCGAACAGCGCCTCTTGCAGCTGGGTATCACTAGCCGCAATGAACTGGCCGAGCAACTTTTCCATGCGTTGGGGGCGACCACCGCTCACGCTGACCGCCTGCTGGGAGCACTTGAATGGACGGCACTGGCAGGCGCGGCTGGCTGGCTTGAGGCTGCCCAGGCGCATACTTGGGCGCATCACGTCATCCGTCGAATCAGCGCCGAGCACAGTGACCTGCGCGCCTGGCTCTTCGAGCTACGCAGGGTTTTGGGCGCCAAGGGCTGGGAGCTAGGCGCGGACGATCGCTTTATCGATGCCTGCCAGGCACTTTCCACTCTCGAAAGCGAAGGCGAGGGCGTTACCTGGGAGGCACTGCAGCATGCACTTGTCGCGTTGCCTGCACCGGGCCCGCTTTGGCCAGACGCCCCGCAAGCCAAGCCGTGGCGCCTGTGTGCGCTGTTTCGCCCGGTCATCAGCTACCCGGCAAGCCGTGCTGACTGGCCTGACGCCAGCCAGTGGCTTGAACGTATCTGGCAGATCAATAGCCGCGAGCAGCTTCTTGAAGTGGCGCTATGGCTCGGGGCTCAGGGCGAACGCCAGCGCTGGGACATCGAAGCCCGCGAGCTTCTGGGCATGGATAACGCCCAGCGCCTCGCCTGGCAGCACGATTCCATCGAAGACTCGCCCTACGCTGGCGTACTCAACGGCTTCGTGACCCAGGGAGAGCCGCTTGAATGGGCCGCCTGGGACTGGCTGCGGCTGGTGGAGATCGCCTGGGCCGGCGCCTGCTGCGGTTGGCTGAGCCAGGTCGAAGCGGATGATCTGGCCGCGCACGCGGCGGATCTGATCAGCCATCGCTACCACGACTGGCACGCTTTGTTGAAAGCCTACATGCGTGGGCAAAGCCTGTTTGAAGGTGTCGATAGGCGCGCCATGACGCCCAACGCCCACCATGTGCTGCTGCTCACTGCGCCGCACAGCCCCTGGAAGCACTCGCCGGCGAGCCTGCTCGATGAGGCAACCCGCAAGGCGTCCGAACGGCGTATCCGTGAATGGCGCAATACGCCGCATCACTGGCTGCTGGCGCTTTCCGGGGTACGCGAGCCGGACGTGATGCTGCGCCAGCGCGACCCCAGTGCGCCGATTGGCGAAGAGCGGCGGGCCGATGCCGCGCTCTACCTGCAGGAATCGCTTGGCCTGCACGCCGATGAAGGCCACGAAGTAATGGCTCGCTACTGGCTGCCGGCCCAGGCTCACCATTTGAATCAGCTGGCCGCCGATGCGGTACACGGCGTCCTGCCGCCTTCGCAGACAGCGTTTGGCCAGCCCACTACCGACGAGCTTAAACAGCGCAATGCGGTCAAGGGTGTCAGCCGCCATGCGGCCACCATCCATATGGCCGAAAAGTTTGCCTTTTATCTGCACATGGCGCTGGACAGCGGTCTGTTCGAGCGCGAGCCGCTGCTCGACTATGCAAGCTCGCTGCGCAGCTGCCTGTGCCGCTTCTATCCTAGCCCCAAACGTCTGCTGGAAGCCTGGTTCGCCTGGGAGAGCTGCCTGCCCGAGCCCGAGCACGCCTCATTGATCAATGAAATTGCCTGGCACCTGGAAGACCCGGGCAGCCTGTTCTATTGGCTGGACTGGCGCCCGGATGCCTGGTGCGAGCCGGGCGGGCGGCCCACGCTTTCCCACTTCACCGCGATGTCGCTGGTTGGCCCGCTCAATAGCGCCGTGTGGAGCGAGCCGCAGTCGGAAAGCCCGCGCGAATGCGCGGATATCCGGGAGTGGGTAGAGAGTCACTATCATCTGACCAGCGCGGCCGATATGCAGGAGTTCCTGACTTTCATGCTGGACGCCGGCGACCGTCAGGAGTACCAGATCAACTACGCGCCCTATACGCTCAACCCGGAGCGCCTGGAAGCCGAAATCGCCATTCTGGAATCCGGCGACTGCGCCGAGGAGGAGCGCCACCATCTGCTTCGTCTGCGCCGGGTGCAGGGTAATGAAGATGGCTGTAACGATGTTGACATGGCCGCCTGGGATATTGCCCAGCTGGTGGATCTGGCGATTGCCGCCCGCCAGCTGGGTTGGCTGGAGAGCCAGGCGTTTGCCGACGTGCTCGACCGCGCCTATCAGCTGGCCGCTGACCACTACGCTGGCTGGCAGGAGTACGCGGCTGGCATGTACGCCGGGTTCTCCTTCTTCATGGGCGAAACGCCGGAGCGGGAAAGCTTTCTCGCCGGGTTCCGCCAGGCCATGGTCGCCTGGATCTGTGGGGCGCCGGTACTGGCGGGCCCTTGGGCAAGCCTTGATTTTCCAGGCAATAAACCGCGCCATTTTGCGCCGCTGCATATCGACACCTTGCCGGGCGATCAGCGGACTTTACATTGAGGCTCGCCAAGCATGCATGACCTGGCTTATAGTCTGGCCTTTGCTGTTCACCTTACTTTACCAACAATATTACGAGGTTAAGCGCATGGTTGCGTTGCCACGCCCCGCTGCGACCGCTGTACGTGTTTTAAGTGCTTGTATTGTAGTATCTTTTTTAGCTGGGTGTGCGGGCTCCTCAAAACAGAACATGGAGCCGCCCGCCGATTATTTCGCCATGACGCTGCCAGGAATGCAAAACGGGTCCAGCCCGCAGATGTCGCCAGTGAATAATTCGGTTGCTCAGTTACGCAGTTTCCAGACGCCGCCACCTACGCTAGTACGCCAGGCGCTTCTGGAACAGCACCAGCGGTGGTCGGGGACGCCCTATCGAATCGGCGGCACGACAGCGAAGGGAGTCGACTGTTCAGGGCTGGTACGCAACGTTTATCGCGAAATGTTCAATGTAGAATTACCCCGTTCCACCTACGAGCAGGTACATGAGGGACGCGCGATCGACCGCCAAGAGCTGCAGGCGGGCGATCTGGTGTTCTTCCGTCCCCCCGGCAACAATCATGTGGGGATATACGTGGGGGATGGCTACTTTCTACACGCCTCTACGTCGCAGGGTGTGATCATGTCCAGCCTGGATAACAGCTACTGGCAGCGTTACTACTGGCAGTCGCGCCGCACACTGGAACCTACCAATCTGGCGTATCTGGGCAGCAACTTCACGCCGTGATGGTTACGCGGGCCTAGCGCCCGCGACTGGGAAGGGCATGATTGCAGACAAGTCGCGCGCCTGGTGGCGCGCCACCATGGCCCTGTGCCTCGGGTCATTTCTGGTTTTTATCAATCTTTACGTTCCACAGCCCCTGCTGCCGGAGCTCAAAGCCGTCTATGACGTATCGACACTGGGCGTCAGCCTGCTGATGTCGGTCGCCACCCTCTCGCTTGCCTTGGCGCTTTTAGTATTCGGGCCGCTTTCCGATGCCATCGGCCGCGAGAGCATCATGCGTATCACGCTGCTGCTGGCCGGTGGCCTGTCGCTTGCGCTGGCGTTTGCACCCAACTTTGAAAGTCTGCTGCTGCTGCGTTTGCTGCAGGGCTTCTTGCTGGGCGGCTTGCCTGCCGTGGCGATTGCCTGGATGGGCGATGCGTTCGAAAAACCGGCCCTTCTGAGCGCAGTAGGGCTGTATATCGGGGCGAATTCGCTGGGCGGGATCAGCGGGCGTATCGTCGGTGGGGCGGCCTCAGGCATTGGCGGCCCGCAGGCGGCCTTTATTGCCGTGGGCGTCATGACGCTGGTGGGCTGCGCGCTGTTCTGGCGCCTGCTGCCCAACAGCCGCACCTTCGTGCCGCAGCGGTTTCAGCTGCGTCGCGCGCTTGCCGATCTGCTCGGCCATCTGCGTACGCCGGTACTGCTGGCCGCCTACTGTCTGGGCGGCATCAACTTTCTGATTTTCATCAATCAGTACAGCTATATCACGTTTCGCCTGGCCGCCGAACCCTATCAACTGGCCGCCAGCGGGCTTGGATTGATCTTTCTGACCTATCTCGGCGGCACCTTCGGCTCCACCGTATCCGGGCGTCTGGCCCAGCGATTTTCGCCCGCTACCTGCATGATGGCCGGCGTCGTCATTCTGATGGCGGGCACTGCCGTGACCTTAAGTGAATCGCTGGCGCTGATTATCGTGGGGCTGACCATCAACGCCTTCGGCTTTTTCATGGCCCACTCGCTGGCTTCCAGCTGGGTGGGCCGCTACGCCCAGGGCGCCCGCGGCAGCGCTTCCGCGCTGTATCTGGTGTTCTACTACGTAGGGGCAAGTCTCGGTGGCTTCTGGCTGGAGCTTTTCTGGCAAGGGGCGAGTTGGTCCGGCGTCGCCTGGGGCTCGTGGATTTTATTGAGCATTACGCTGATGATCACCCTGGGCATGCGCCGCTTCGAGCAGCGTCAGGGTAGCTGATGATGTTCAGCGGCGTGTAGCCGGGCGTTTTCAAGATGGTAGCGGCGTTGGCATAGCCTGCCAAGCAGGGCCGCATCGTGGCTGATCACCAGAACGCCGAGCTTGCGCTTTTCGGCCTCTGCCTTTAACGCCTGCCAGAGCGCCAGCTGCGTTATCGGGTCGAGCATGGTCGAGATCTCATCGGCGATCAGGTAGCGCACTCCGGGAGCCAGCGCACGCAGCACGCAGATGCGCTGCAGCTCGCCACCGGAAAGCGTGCGCACCGGCCGGTTCAGCCACTCAGGCTTTATCCCAAAGGCGTGGCGCAGCGCCTCGGGCGGCTCCCAGGCCTCGTGCAGCACGCGGGCAACCTGCCAGCGCGGGTTGACGGCAAGCTCGGGAGATTGCGGCAGCCACTGCACCGGCCTGAGCCCTTTGACGGGAAGCCGCTGCCCCGCGATTCGTACATGCCCAGCGGTGGGTTCGTCATACCCGGCAAGCAGCCGGCCAAGCGTCGATTTGCCGGCGCCGGAATGGCCGCTCAGCCCGACCCATTCTCCCGCCCCAAGGCGCAGTGACACCTCCTCGAAAAGTGGCGGCTGGGTATGGAAGGCGTAGCGGAGCTGGCACGCTTCAAGCAAAACGCGACTCCTCTGCGTACTCGGTATCGACGTTAAAGGCGTTATCCGGCAGGGCTTGCCAGAGTGCTCGGGCGTAGGCGCTTTCAAGCATCTGCCCCGTACCTTGAAACGCGCTCGCATCGGCGCTCTCCACACAGCGGCCCTCCCGCATGACCGTGACGCGGTCGGCAATGCTCAGCGCGTGACGCAGATCGTGGGTAATCAGCATGACCGCCTTGCCCTGCAGGGCAAGGGCGGCCAGCGCATCAAGCACCCGGCTACGCTGAGCCGGGTCAAGTCCGATGGTGGGCTCATCGGCAATCACCAGCGACGCCTGGGCCACATGCGCCATGGCGGTGAGTACGCGCCGTGCCATGCCGCCGGAAAGCTCGTGAGGGTACGCCCGGCGGGCGCGTTCATCCAGCTGGTAATGGGCCAGCGCCTGAGAAGCCGCCTGCCGGGCCGGGGAGGGGGGAAGCCCCGCTCGGCGCGCCGCCCAGTTCACCTGATGCTGGCTGCGCGCCAGTGGGTCGAGTGCGCTCAGCGATTGCGGAATCAGCGCAAGCTCTCGGCCGCGCAGTGCGCGTTTGCGTGGCTCATCAAGCAGTGTCTGCTTGAAGAAACAGCTTCCGCTTAACTGCGCATCCTTGGGCAAAAGCCCCATGATGGCATGAGCCAGCAGGCTTTTACCGGCGCCCGAGGCGCCCACGACGGCGTGCACGCTGCCCGCCGTTACGCTGAAGCTGAGCTGATCCAGGTGCGTGGCAAAGCGGCGTCGCCAGAAGCGCGGATAGTAAGGCAGGGCAAGCGACAGTTGCTCGATACGTAGCATCAAGACCTCCAGATAGTCAAAGCGCACGCCGCAGGCCGTGGGCTATGCGCTCGATACTCAGCACCATCAGCAGTAGCCCAAGTCCCGGGAACACGCCCAGCCACCAGTAGCCCCCGCTCAGGTAGCGCATGGCATCGGCCAGCAGGATGCCGATGGCCGGCTGACTGGGGCTCAAGCCAACGCCCAGAAATGTGAGCGCTGCTTCATGCAGAATCGCGTGCGGAAACAGCAGCAGCGCCCCGACCAGACAGTGAGGCAGAGCGTGGGGCAGAAAGTGGTGCAGCAGGATAAACCCGCGGGACTTCCCCAGCGCCCGGGATATGTCGATATAGGGTGCCGTGCGCAGCTGAAAAAGCTCGGCGCGCAGCACGCGCGCAAGGCCGGGCCAGTGAGTGGTGGCCACGGCAATCACCACTGCCTGCAGCCCGCCGCCGAGCGCAAAGGCAATCAGCAGCAGCAAGATGAGATGCGGCACACTGAGCAGCGTATCGATCAGCAGCCGTACCAGCGCATCCAGGCGTGGCGAAAGGGTCGCCAGCAGCGCCAGGCCAAGGGCGATGGCGCTGCCTAACAGCGCGGCCAGAAAGCCTACTTGAAAGCTCAGGCCAAGCCCCGCCAGAGTACGTGCCCAGAGCTCGCGGCCCAGGGCGTCGGTCCCCAGCCAGTGGTCAACGCCGGGCGGGGCCAGGCGGGCATCGAACTGCATGCGCCCCGGCAGGTCGCCAAGCCACCACTGGCCGGATAACAGCGCCAGCAGAAGCAGTGCCACAAAACCTGAGCAGGCAAGCGCGCGCAGGCGCGGCTGGGTAGCATTCATGGCGTTGTTTGCCTTGGCTTTGAAGGCCTGCGCATGCGCGGATCAACCATGTGATAAAGGCTGTCGGCCAGCGTATTGCCGATGCTCACAAATAGCGTGGTAAACAGGGCAATGCCCAGCAGCAGTGGCACGTCGCTGCGCAGCCCAGCCTCTACCGTTGCCTGGCCCAGGCCCGGGTAGGCGAACACCTGCTCGATCAGGATAGAGCCGCCAAACAGCTCGCCGAGTGAGGCCAGCGCCAGCGTCAGCGCGGGAAGGCTTGCATGGCGCACGCCGTGGCGCCAGGCGATATCCGCCCGACGGGCGCCCTGGGCAAAGGCGTGTCTAGCGATGTCCGAGCGCATCAGCGCCACCATGCGCGCCCGGGTGTGCAGCGTGATCGAGGCCGTACCCAGCAGCGTCAGGGTGGCGACCGGCAATACCAGATGGTGGAGGCGGGTGGCCAGGTGGATATCCTGGCTCGGCACGCCGACAGGCCCGGCGCAGCACGCCGGGGCCCAGCCCAGATAAACCGAGAACAGCAGGACGCCCAGCAGCGCCAGCCAGAAGGTGGGGGTGGAGGCGGTCAAGTAGGCGTAGGCGCTGATGAGCTTGTCCAGCGCCGAGCGCTCCTTGGCGCCGGCCACCACGCCTAATGTGAACCCCAGCAGCAACGACAGCAGCCAGGCACTGCCGAGCAGCGCTATCGAGCGCGTGAAGCGCTGGCTGATCACCTCACCAACGGGCTGGTTGTAGACGTGACTGACGCCCAGGTTGCCGCTTGCCAGCTGCTGCAGCCAGCGGCCAAACTGAACCGGAGCAGGGTCGTCAAACCCCCAGCGGCTAGCGATGAGTTCGCGCTGCTCCGGACTTACCTGGGCAACCAGAGGACCGAGATAGGCATCTACCGGGTCGACCGGCGAGGCCATCATCAGCCCAAACGATACGCTGGCCACGCAGAGCAGTATCAGCCCCAGACGCAGCAGGCGGCGTAGCGTGGCAAGTGCTAGTCGCACGTCCAGCGCCATTCAAGCAGATTGGCCGTCACCGGCCAGCCGTGACCATGCGGGGCGACGCCCAGATCGCCAACGTCCAGACACGTATCTACTGCGTAGACATGGGCCAGATTGACCATCCAGGCCCAGCTGGCGTCACCGCGCACGCCATAGCCGGTTTCCCCATCCCACTGCGCAGCCTGCCAGTGCCGGTTGGCTGCATGCGTATTCGCCGCCGCCTGAGCCGCTTCCAGGTGGTGGTCCACGGCAGGGTTGGCATAGTAGCCGCTGTTGTAGAAGCCGTTGCCCGCATGCTGGCTGTGGTAGAGGTAGTAGATCTCCTGCGGGCTGTGACTGCCAAAGCCCATCACCACGGCGTCCTGATGCAGCGCCAGGCGCTGGATGTCGTCCCAGTGGCGTCCGGTTGGCTGCATTTCGATGCCCAGCGGGCGCACCATTTCTGCGCTTACCTCGGCAAGCAGCTGCCGGGTACTGTCACCGGCAGGGTAGGTCAGCCTGAAGCGGGCAGGCTGGCCCTGCTTGTGGCGCAGGCCATCGCCCTGGCGCTGCCAGCCGGCGGCATCGAGCAGCGCGTTGGCCTGCTCAAGGTCGGGTGCCTGGATATCTTCATCGCGACGGCTCCAGGGTAACCCGTCGGCGGGGCCGAACGCGGGGCGGCCAAAGCCGTTGAGTACAACGTCCACCAGCGTCGGGCGGTCAAGGGCCAGGTTGATCGCCCGACGAATGGCAATGTCCGCCGTTACATCGTTGCCGATGAGCGCGCCGGAGGGCGCACGCTCGCCTTGAGCGGGTTGCATGGGAAACATGATGCCGCGGTTGTCCACGCTCTGCATCGTGACGGCGCGCATGTGTGAAGGCAAAGCGTTTGCCAGCGCTGGGGGCAGGGCAGCGAGGTCGACGCCGCCGGTACGCGCGGCGTTCAGCGTGGCATCTTCGCCGGTAAACAGAAATACGAGGCGCTCAAAGTCGGGTGTCTGCCCGTAGAAGTAGGGGTTGCGCTTGACGATCAGCTGCTCGCCCTCCTGCCACTCCACCAACTGGTAGGGGCCCGAGCCAAGAGGATGGCGGCCATAATCCTCGCCATGACCGTTTTCACGGCTGGCCGCGGGCACGATACCCAGCGTTACCAGCTGATCGACAAAGGTAATGCGCGGCTGGTGAAGCGTCAGCGCCACGCGATGGTCATCAAGAGCCGTGGCTTCTTTCAGCGCGCTGAGATCGGCCCGCCCACCCGCCTGGGCCGCTGCGTTGAAGGTATAGGCCACATCATTGGCCGTGAGCGCGCTGCCGTCTGAAAAGCGCGCATCGTCGCGCAGGGTGATGGTCCAGGTCAGTTGGTCGTCCGAGAGCGTCCAGGCGGTTGCCAGCTCAGGTTCCAGGTCGAGGTCTGCCCGGCGGGAAAGCAAGGTCGACTGAAACAGCGGGTTACCGTACTGCCCCCAGCCAAGCAGGGGGTCGAAGCCCTGCTCGGGCTCACCGCCAATGGCGAGTACCAGCTGCTCCTTGGCGCTGGCCGGGTTGGCAATCATCAGGCAGCCAGCGGCTGCTCCCAGTATCAGGGTACGAAGAGGTGATAGCATGGTCATCGTCTGCTTATAATAAATAGTATGACCTTTTTACAATAACATCATACCCCAATCGTCAAAAGCCAATACGCACGCCACCATTCAAGGAGACAGATATGCAGCGCGTCACGGTCACGCTGGATGAAGAGTTGCTGAGCGAAGTCGATGAGCTGATGCGCACGCAGGGTTACCAGAACCGCTCGGAAGCGATTCGTGATTTAACGCGCAGCGGCTTGAAGCAAGTAAAGGAGCAGGCAGTACCCGAAGCACCCTGCATGGGCGCACTTGTGTATGTGTATGATCACGCCGCGCGGGATCTGTCCAGGCGCTTGAACCGCCACTCGCATGAACATCACGACCTGACGCTTTCGACACTGCATGTACATATCGACCACGATAGCTGTCTGGAAATCGCCGTGTTGAAAGGCCAGGGCCAGGAGCTCAAGCGGTTTGCCGATGAAGTGACCTCATCGCGCAGCGTGCGCCATGGTCAGCTGGTGCTGATTCCGGATCACTAAAATGCAGATACAAGAGGGGCGACCCGCAGGCCGCCCCTCTTGATAAGCGTAAGCTAGACCGGATTGGCCAGCTCGCGTTGGCAATCAGTGCTCAACGCCGCCTTCACCGTGCACGTGGCCGTGCTCGGTCTCTTCCTGGCTTGCTTCACGAACGCTTGCGATCTCAACGTCAAAGTTGAGATGCACACCCGCCAGGGGGTGGTTGCCGTCAACGATGACCGTATCACCTTCGACGCTCTTCACGGTAACCATCAGCGGGCCGCCTTGCGTCTGGGCCTGGAACTGCATGCCCGGCTCGATGCCTTCGACGCCCTGGAACGCATCGCGCGGTACTTCTTGAACCAGCTGCTCCTGAACTTCACCGTAACCCTCTTCCGGGGTTACTTTCACGGTCAGCTTGTCGCCAGCCGCTTGGCCTTCCAGCTCTTTTTCCAGACCCGGAATGATGTTGCCCGCGCCGTGGAGGTAGGTGAGCGGCTCACGGCCTTCAGAACTGTCTAGCACTTCACCTGCATCGTTGGTCAGGGTGTAGTGGAACGCGACAACCGAGTTTTGCGCAATTTGCATTGAATAACCTTTCGGTGAGTGCATGTCCCAACATGGTAACGCGTGAGGCGTGGCTTGTCAGGGGGTAACCGGGGTTTTTGCGCGCACTCGCCCAACGCGGTATTGCGCCTTGAGAGGACCGGGGATACCCTAAGCCGACCACTTTTCCGCTTTTTGAGATTCTAATTCATCGGAGTTTGCTATGACGATCTTCCTTATCTGGCTTATCGCATTTGTCCTGATTGCCTACTTCGCCGATCAGCGCTGGAATCGCGGTGTCAGCCGGGGGCTTGACCGACTGCTGCCTAACGTATTGAAAAGTAACGGCGAAAATCGCTACCTGTGGGTGGCGGCGTTGGCCGTGTTGGGCGCCACCGCCCTGGTGCGGCCGGTAGAAATTCTGCTGGTACTCATCTTGCTGGCCCTTATCGGGCTGGTGGTCATGAAGCTTGCTGACTGGGCGAGCAGCATGAACCATTGAGGGCGTTAAAGCGCACGTAAAAAAGCCCGGCATCTTTCGATGCCGGGCTTTTTTTATATAGGTTAACGCGTCTGGATCAGTAAGGGGCAACGCTCAGGTTACCGCCGCTGCCAATCAGGCGCACGCGTTGACCGGCCTGATACTGGTGGTCGGCACGCTGTACCACCACGACATCGCTGCCGTCATCGCGGCGAATTTCCATTTCCAGGGCACTTACACGGTTGGCACGCTCTTCAGCGGCCGAACCGGCAACGGAGCCGCCAAGTGCACCGGCAACGGTTGCCAGTTGGCGACCCGTACCGCCACCCACCTGGCTACCCAGCAAGCCGCCGATCACCGCACCACCGCCGGTGCCCAGAAGGCCCCCGGCGCGGCTGTCAGCCTGAATCTGTACCGGGCGAATGGCAACGATGGTGCCGTAGGCAACGCTTTGGCCCGTTTGTGCCTGATTACCGCGATAGACATCGCCGGAATAGGGAGAAGTATTGGCACAACCCGCCAGAGTCAGAATGCTTAGCGCAGCAACAGGTAGTAAACGTTTCATTAAAACCTCCAGGATATGGCAGCTTGCAATGGCCAAAAAGGGCGCTTCAATTATAGAACAGTGTTCGCTAAAAGATAACTGAAGCGTTCTGTTTTGACCAGCGTTGGATTAAAAAGGTCAACATGAATAGTAATATAGACAGTGAATAAGAAAACAGTGTGCACCAATAACGATAAAAAACCAGGAGCCTGAAGGCTCCTGGTCGATGAAATTGTCTGATCAAGACGTGAACCGGGCGACAGTTTAGCCGAACTGGTTCATGGTATTGTCCTTGCCCCCGGCCTTGAGTGCGGCATCGCCGTGGAAGAACTCCTTGTGGTCATCACCAATATTGGAACCGGCCATGTCCTGGTGTTTCACCGTGGCGATACCCTGGCGTATCTCCTCACGCTGGACGCCGCGCACATAGGCCAGCATGCCTTCGTCGCCAAAGTAGCCTTTTGCCAGATTGTCCGTGGAGAGCGCGGCGGTGTGGTAGGTCGGCAGCGTAATCAGGTGGTGGAAGATACCCGCCTCGCGAGAGGAGTCGCGCTGGAAGTTGCGTGTCCACTCATCCGCCAGTTGGCCAAGCTCGGTGTTGTCGTACTCCACGCTCATCAACTTTTCGCGGCTATAGGCCGACACGTCCTTGCCTTCCTGTTCCCAGGCGTCAAACACCTGCTGGCGGAAGTTGAGCGTCCAGTTGAACGACGGCGAGTTGTTGTAGACCAGCTTGGCGTCCGGCACCACGTCACGGATGCGGTTGACCATACTGGCGATCTGGCCCACGTGGGGTTTTTCGGTCTCGATCCACAAGAGATCTGCGCCGTTTTGCAGGCTGGTAATGCAGTCCAGGATGACGCGGTCTTCGCCGCTGCCGGGCTTGAACTGGTAAAGGCCGGAGGCTAGACGCTTGGGCTTGACCAGCTTGCCGTTCTGCTTGATGACCACGTCGCCATTGTTGATATCGGCGGCGCTTGCGATCTCGTCGCCATCCAGAAAACTGTTGTATTGATCGCCCAGATCCCCCGGCTCGTGGGTCACGGCAATCTTCTGGGTAAGCCCCGCACCAAGGGAGTCCGTGCGCGCGACGATTACGCCGTCGTCGACGCCAAGCTCGAGAAACGCGTAACGCACGGCGTTGATCTTGGCCAGAAAGTCTTCGTGGGGAACCGTTACCTTGCCATCCTGGTGGCCGCACTGCTTTTCATCAGACACCTGGTTCTCCAGCTGGATACAGCAGGCGCCGGCCTGAATGAATTTTTTCGCCAGCAGGTAGGTGGCCTCGGCGTTGCCAAAGCCTGCATCGATATCGGCAATGATCGGGACAATATGCGTTTCATGGTCGTCGATCCGGGCGATGGCTTCCTGCTCCCGGGCGCTGTCACCGGCGGCCTTGGCGTCATCGAGTGCGCGGAACAGGTGGTTGAGTTCCCAGGCATCGGCCTGTTTCAGGAAGGTGTAAAGCTCTTCGATCAGGTTGGCCACCGAGGTCTTTTCATGCATGGATTGATCCGGCAGCGGGCCAAACTCGGAGCGCAGGGCGGCCACCATCCAGCCGGAAAGGTAAAGGTAGCTGCGTTTGGTCGTGCCAAAGTGCTTCTTGATCGAGATAAGTTTCTGCTGACCAATGAAGCCGTGCCAGCAGCCCAGCGACTGGGTGTACTGAGCAGTATCGGCGTCATAGGCGGCCATGTCTTCGCGCATGATTCTGGCGGTGTAGCGGGCAATATCAAGCCCGGTGTGAAAGCGGTTCTGGGCACGCATGCGGGCAGCGTATTCAGGTTTGATCGCTTCCCACTTGCCGCCTTGAGCTTCGCGCAGCTGGGCCATGGCCTTGATGTCGTCGAGCAGTCCAGTCATAGGGGTATCTCCTAGGTCGTTATAGCGATCCGCAAGCGGTAATGCCATGTTGCGCTTGCGAAGAGGTTTCAGCCGGGGCTGACAGAGTGCTTGTGTCAGCGGTATTGCTGAGCAGGCCAGTAAGCGCTGCAGTGCAATAACTATCAACGACGAAGAGAGATCCAACAATTGACACTTGGGGGCAGGCGGGGTTGTAGTTAAACGACAACGGCTTAGCAAAATGGCGGGTTTGTGTAGTCGTTTTTCGTCAGGCGGCTAAAGGGCGCATAAAAAAAACGCCACCCGAAGGTGGCGTCTGGGCGTGATCGATTGCTCGACTACTCTTCGTCTTCCTCACCCATGAAGCCCAGGCTGCCCGAGTTCACCAAGTGGGTCAGCAGCGCCGCGGCGCCTTTAAGTTCCAGCACCTCTTCGTACATGGGTTCGGTATCCGCCACGCGTTGGGCAAGCGCCTCGGCGCAGGGGTGGCCATCGCCATCCACAAACAGCGTGGTGCCGCCTGCATCGCTGCGCCAGGCAAAGCGCGAACCGGGCATGTGGAAAAGCGGCTCGCCGCTTTTCAAGTGCTCGACCAGCGCGGCTTCTTCCATGGGAGTGTCCAGCGGCACGACCTGATCCATGTACTTGGGCTGGGTCATCACGCGGCCAAACCACTGGGCGATCTGCTCGGGATTATCCAGCGTTTGCAGCATGAACTGGCGCATGCGCTCGATGGCCGCATCGTCAAGCTCGCCGGTCTGGCGGGCAGGCTGCATGCCCGCATCACTGTAGCGCTTGGAGGCCGGCAACTGCTCGCCCAGGTAGTCCGCGTAGGAGGTGATCGACTCGTCCGCCGAAGGCGCTCTAAAGCCTACCGAAATGGTCATGCAGTCGTCGGTCTGGCTGACGCCGTGGTGTGCCCAGCCCGGCGGCAGGTAAAGCATATCGCCCGGTGCCAGCGTCCAGTCTGAATCCGGCTCTACGTCGAAGGTTTCCAGAATACGCAGGTCGATACCCTGAATGATCGGCGCGTCATCGGCCTGCTTGCCGCCCAGCTGCCAGCGGCGGTGGCCGCTTGCCTGTAGTAAAAAGACATCGTACTGGTCGATATGCGGGCCCACGCTGCCGCCGGGAGGGGCGTAGCTGATCATGATATCGTCCAGGCGCCAGCGGGGCAGGAAGTCGAACTCGTCCATCAGCGCGGCGATGGACGGCACGTAATGATCCACCGCCTGAACCAGCAGGCTCCAGTGCCCTTCGGGCAGGCGCTCGAAGGTCGCCTCGTCAAACGGGCCATGGGAAACCTGCCAGGCGCTGTCCGGGCCTTTCTCTTCGACCAGGCGCGCTTCCACGCCGGGTTCGCAGGCAAGCCCGGCAAGCTCGTCGGGTTCGATGGGGCTGACGAAATCGGGGATAGCACCACGAATCAGCAGCGGCTTCTGTTGCCAGTAGTTGGCCAGAAAGTCTGCCGCGGTCAAATCGCCCAGCAGGGTGAGTGGCTTATCGTGTTGGCTCATGGTGGTATCCTAAGTGAGTGGCCGTAGCGCGTTTAAAAGCGCTTATGACAAGCTGTCAAGACGTTGGGTAAGGGCTTTGGCCTGGGCCTCGGCATTACCAATATAGCGTGCCGGTGAAAGCTCTTTAAGCTCTGCCTTGACGTCGTTGGGCAGTTCAAGGGTGTCAATGAAGGCAGCAAAGCCTGCCTGATCGATCCGTTTGCCCCGGGTCAGTTCCTTGAGTTTCTCGTAGGGCTTTTCAATCCCGTAGCGGCGCATCACGGTCTGGATCGGCTCGGCGAGCACTTCCCAGCTGTTATCCAGGTCCTCGATCAGGCGCGCCGGATTGGCTTCCAGCTTGCTGATGCCCTTGAGGCTGGCGTGATAGCCGATCAGGCCGTAGGCCAGGCCCACTCCCAGGTTTCTGAGCACGGTGGAGTCGGTCAGGTCGCGCTGCCAGCGGGAAATCGGCAGCTTCTGCGCCAGGTGGCCGAGTACCGCGTTGGCCAGTCCCAGGTTGCCTTCGGAGTTTTCGAAGTCGATCGGGTTGACCTTGTGCGGCATGGTGGACGAGCCGATTTCGCCCTCTACCGTACGCTGCTTGAAATAGCCCAGCGAAATGTAGCCCCACACGTCGCGGTCATAGTCGATCAGGATCGTATTGAAGCGGCAGATGGCATCGAACAGCTCGGCAATATAGTCGTGGGGTTCGATCTGCGTGGTGTAGGGGTTGAAACCGAGACCCAGGCCCTCGACGAACGTGCGCGCGTTGGCTTCCCAGTCGATGTCCGGGTAAGTGGCCAAGTGGGCGTTGTAGTTGCCCACCGCGCCATTGATCTTGCCCAGAATCTCGACCCGCTCGATCTGCTTGAGCTGGCGCTTCAGGCGATACGCCACGTTGGCCATCTCCTTGCCAAGCGTGGTGGGGCTTGCGGTCTGGCCGTGGGTGCGTGAAAGCATCGGCTGCGCTGCGTGGGCGATGGCAAGCTTGGCTACTTCGTCAGCTACTTCGTGCATGGTGGGCAGCAGCGCCTTTAGGCCGTCGGCCAGCATGACACCGTAGGAAAGGTTGTTGATGTCTTCTGAAGTGCACGCGAAGTGAATGAACTCGGTGACCGCATTCAATTCGGCGTTACCGGCAATCTTTTCCTTCAAGAAGTACTCCACGGCCTTGACGTCGTGGTTGGTGGTGCGCTCGATCTCCTTGATGCGCTCGGCGTCTTCAACGGAGAAGTCGCGAATCAACTGTTCTAGAAACGCGGTTGCCTCGGCAGAAAGCGGCGGTACTTCGACGATCTGGTTGTGCTCTGCCAGGCGCTGCAGCCAGCGAACTTCCACAATGACGCGGGCGCGGATCAGGCCAAACTCGCTGAAGTGTTCGCGCAGGGCCGAGGCTTTGGCGCCGTAGCGGCCGTCAACGGGGGAGAGAGCAGTCAAGGCGGAGAGTTGCATGGCGTCGTTTCCAAGTAGTTCGAGAGTAAGTGATTCAACAGCAAACGTGTGTGATGACCCGGGGCGCAGGCTATCGTGTTACCCCAGGCTGTCCAGCGCACGGCGTAGCGCCTTGCGCTGGAACACCAGCTTCCAGCGGCGGCCGCCCTGCTGGTGCCATAAAAGGCCGAAGCGCACGCCGGAAAGCAGACAGGCGCGCACGCGCTCGGGCATCATGCGGCTCTGCAGCAGGGACGGGTCGCCCTGCACCACGATGCGCGTCTTGAAGGTCGAGATGGTTTCCTGATACGCCTCGCCCAGGCTTGCGATCACGTTTTCATGGGTGGTGCCAAAGTGCTCGGCCTGGCCCTGAATACGCCCCAGGTGCTGGCCCAGCGTATCCATCATGGCGTCGTTGGTGCGCAGCTTGTTCATGACCAGCAGAATCGAGAAGCCGTAGCGCAGTACCACCGGGTTCGCCTGCTTGCGGCCCACCAGGGCTTCGAGGGTTTCAAGGCCTCGGCGCAGGTTGTTGGGGTGGCCGCCGTAGATCGCTTCAAAGCTTGCCGGATTGGTATCCACGGTGGCTTCGATCAGCGTCTCCCAGGCGCGGGTATCCACCTGGCCGGTGCGGGCCAGCTCATCGACCAGGCTGGCGGCCTGAAACACGCCCGCCAGGGCCAGGGCCTGGCGCAGGGCCGGTGAGTCCGGCGCGCGGTGAATCGGCGTGGGCGTGGTCATGCAAAAGCCTCCCCGGCGTTCCAGGTGGCGCGGATCACGCCGCCGCCCAGGCAGATGTCACCATCGTAAAGCACCAGCGACTGGCCGGGCGTGACCGCCCACTGCGGGTCATCGAAGGTGACTTCCACGCCGCCGTCGGGCAGGGTGCGCATTTCACAGGGGCAGTCGCTCTGGCGGTAGCGGGTCTTGGCGGTAAACCGGCCTGACTGGGCCGGTGGTTCACCGGCTACCCAGTCCATGGCTTCGGTGGCCAGAGTGTCGGACAGAAGCAGTGGGTGCTCCTTGCCTTGAACCACGATCAGCACGTTGCGCTCGAGATCCTTGGCGGCCACGTACCAGGGCTCTTCCGAGTAGTTGGCAAGCCCGCCAATGCCCAGGCCCTGGCGCTGGCCCAGGGTGTAGTACATCAGCCCCATGTGATCGCCGATTACATCGCCCTCTGGCGTTTCGATCTTGCCAGGCTGGGCGGGCAGATATTGCTGCAGAAAATCGCGGAAACGTCGCTCACCGATAAAGCAGATACCGGTGGAGTCCTTTTTCTTGGCCGTGATCAGATCAAACTGTTCGGCCAGGGCGCGGACCGCCGGCTTTTCAAGCTCCCCCACCGGGAATAGCGTGCGTGCGATGGCGGCTTCGGGCACGGCGTGCAGGAAGTAACTCTGATCCTTGTTGCCATCCAGACCCTTGAGCAAGCGCGGGCGAACGTCGTTATCGCCCTGGCTCACCCGCCCTTCACGCACGTAGTGGCCGGTGGCGATCTTATCGGCACCCAGCATTTCCGCGTACTCCAGGAATACCTTGAACTTGATTTCTCTGTTACACAGGATATCCGGGTTGGGGGTGCGTCCAGCCTTGTACTCGGCGAGAAAATGCTCAAACACATTATCCCAGTATTCGGCGGCAAAATTGGCCGTATGCAGCTTTATACCCAGCTTGGCACACACCGCCACGGCGTCGGCAAGGTCTTCCTTCGCCGTGCAGTATTCGGTGCCGTCGTCCTCGTCCCAGTTCTTCATGAACAGGCCTTCGACCTCGTAACCCTGCTGCTGCAGGATAAGGGCGGAAACGGACGAATCGACGCCACCCGACATACCGACAATCACTTTGCCGGCGGCGGGTGTGTTGGTCGTGGGCGAGCCATTGGTGGATGTCATTGGCATCCTCGGTTGAAGTGGTATGCAATTGGGCGGTGATTATACACGATGGGGGCTTGCTGCTTCGAGTGCTTCACTCCCGGATGACGCTTAACGGATAGCCGCGTTCGCAGGCAGCGTCCTCGATACGCCTGAGCACCAGCGGGCTGCGTAGCCGGTTCTGCGCATGCAGAGCACGGATTTCCTCAAGCGTGAGCCAGTGGGTAGCCGTGATGTCCGGGTCAAGCGGCGTATCAAGCAAGGCCAGCGGCTCGGCCGTAAAGCCATGGCTATGAAAGGTCTTGTCGTGGGTATGAAATATGTACAGCCCCAGATAGCCGGTCAGCGTAACGCGCCAGGCGGTTTCTTCTTCTACCTCGCGCAGTATCGCGGCGATCGGCCCTTCGCCGGGCTCGATATGCCCGGCAGGTTGGTTGAACACGGTCTGTGGGCCACCCTTGGCTTCTTCCACCAGTAAAAAGCGGCCGTCTTGCTGAATGACGCAGGCGGCGGTGCTATGGATGACGCCGCGCGTGCTCAAGAGTGCCTCCGCGGCCGGGTAGCGGTGGGCTTGCCCGAGCGCTTGGCCGATTTAGCCGGGCGCGGGGCGTGCAGAGTTTCGCGGCGCCACTCGCCGGGCTGCAGGTCGCCCAGTTGCCAGGCGCCGATCGAGGCGCGAATCAGCCTTAATGTGGGAAAGCCCACGTGGGCGGTCATGCGCCTCACCTGGCGGTTGCGCCCTTCACTGATGGTCAGTTCCAGCCAGCAGGTGGAAGGGTGGCGCTTGGGGTCGATGGCAGGTTCGCGGGGCGCAAGGGCCGGTGGTGTCATGAGCCGCGCCTTGGCGGGTCGGGTGGGGCCATCTTTGAGGTTGATACCACTGCGCAGGGCCTTGAGGGCGCTTTCGTCCATCTGACCCTCCAGCTGCACCCAGTAGGTCTTGGGCTGCTTGTGACGGGGGTGAGCGATACGGTGAATCAGCGCGCCGTCATCACTCAATAACAACAGTCCTTCAGAGTCGTAATCGAGCCGCCCGGCGGCATAAACGCCGGGTACATCAATCACGTCGGCCAGGGTGGCGCGCCCCTCGCTATCGGTGAACTGGGAAAGCATGCGATAGGGTTTATGCAGTAGATATAGGCTGCTCATAAAGTCTCTTACGTCTTGCGCCTGATTTGTCGACAATCTCTCATGCGGTTAAAGTGCAGCGCTGGTATACTCCTGCGTGACCGCTGGAGTCGTCGTCAACACCACCGAAGTGATAGTAAAGCAGCATGTCAAGCTGCTCCGCGCGCTTCGCGGCACGGTCTATCGTCGAATGAGCCGCGTAGCTTAGGATTTTATAACTAAAGCGACTAGAAAAGAGGTTAACGCAAAAATGTCCCAAACGCCGAAGATCATTTATACGCTCACCGACGAAGCCCCTGCGCTCGCGACATATTCACTGTTACCGATTATTGATGCCTTTACCGACTCTGCCGGTATCGAAGTTGAAACCCGCGATATCTCCCTGGCCGCCCGCGTGCTGGCCCAGTTTCCGGACCTGCTCAGCGACGAGCAGCGCGTAAGCGACGACCTGGCCGAGCTTGGCAAGCTGGCAACTACCCCGGAAGCCAACATCATCAAGCTGCCTAACATCAGCGCCTCCGGCCCGCAGCTCAAAGCCACCATCAAAGAGCTTCAGAACCAGGGTTACCCGCTGCCGGATTACCCGGACGAGCCCAAGAACGACGATGAAAAGGCCATCAAGGCCGCGTTTGATAAGGCCAAGGGCAGTGCGGTCAACCCGGTGCTGCGTGAAGGCAACTCGGACCGCCGTGCGCCGAAGTCGGTCAAGAACTACGCCCGCAAGTACCCGCACCGCATGGGCGAGTGGAGCAGCGACTCCCAGTCCCACGTGGCGCACATGAGCGAAGGTGACTTCTACGGCAGCGAGCAGTCCGCGGTCATGGAGCGTGCCGGCAAGCTCAAGATCGAGCTGCAGCACAAGGATGGCACCACGACCGTTCTTAAAGATGGCCTGTCCGTACTCGAAGGCGAAGTGATCGATGCCGCCAGCATGAGCAGCCGCCGTCTGCGCAGCTTCATCGACAGCGAAATCAATGACGCCAAGGCGCGCAACGTACTGTTCTCATTGCATCTGAAAGCCACCATGATGAAGGTTTCCGACCCGATCATGTTCGGCATCGTGGTAGAAGAGTTCTACAAGGCAGCGCTTGAGAAGCACGCCGACGCGCTCAAGTCCGCAGGCTTCAACCCCAACAGCGGTATCGGCGATCTGTACAGCGCCATCGAGTCGCTGCCGAGCGATCAGCAGGACGCGATCAAGGGTGATATCGACGCGCTTTATAAAGAGCGTCCGCCCATGGCGATGGTCAACTCGCACAAGGGCATCACCAACCTGCACGTACCCAGTGACGTGATCATCGACGCCTCCATGCCGGCGATGATTCGTGACTCCGGCAAGATGTGGGGCGCCGATGATCAGTTGCATGACACGAAAGCTGTCATTCCGGATCGTTGCTACGCCACTATCTACCAGGCGGTGATCGAGGATTGCAAAAAGCACGGCGCGTTTGATCCGACCACCATGGGCAGCGTGCCGAACGTAGGCCTGATGGCGCAGAAAGCCGAAGAGTACGGCTCCCACGACAAGACCTTCCAGATGCCTGCCGATGGTACCGTGGTGGTCAGCGATGATAGCGGCCAGACCCTGTTCAGCCACGAAGTGGAGAAGGGTGATATCTGGCGTATGTGCCAGACCAAGGATGCGCCGATTCAGGACTGGGTGAAGCTTGCCGTTACCCGCGCACGCGAAAGCGCCACGCCCGCCATCTTCTGGCTGGACGCCAACCGCGCCCACGACGCCCAACTGATCAAGAAGGTCGAAACCTACCTCAAGGATCACGACACCAGCGGTCTGGATATCCGTATCCTGACCCCGGTAGACGCCATGGCGGTATCGCTTGAGCGTATTCGTAAGGGCGAAGACACCATCTCGGTCACCGGCAACGTGCTGCGCGACTACCTGACCGACCTGTTCCCGATCATGGAGCTTGGCACCAGTGCCAAGATGCTCTCCATCGTTCCGCTGATGAACGGCGGCGGCCTGTTTGAAACCGGCGCGGGCGGCAGTGCGCCCAAGCACGTTCAGCAGTTCCTGGAAGAGAACCACCTGCGCTGGGATTCGCTGGGCGAGTTCCTGGCTCTGGCCGCCTCGCTCGAGCACCTGGGCAGCACCTTCAATAACGCGCGTGCCACGGTGCTGGCCAAGTCGCTGGATGAAGCCAACGGTCAATTCCTCGACAGCAACAAGTCACCTTCACGCAAGGTGGGTGAGCTTGATAACCGCGGCAGCCATTTCTACCTGGCGCTGTACTGGGCCGAAGCGTTGGCTGCCCAGAACGACGACGCCGAGCTTAAAGCGCTGTTTGCCCGCCTGGCGAAAACTCTGAAGGACAACGAAGAGACCATCGTGAGCGAGCTTAACGAGGTTCAGGGTCAGGCTGTTGATATCAAGGGCTATTTCCGCCCAAGCGGTGAGCTTGCAAGCCAGGCCATGCGCCCCAGCAAGACGCTGAACGAGTCACTGGCCGTGGTTGCCAAGGGCTGATACCCCCTCGCTCTGGGTTGCCCAGGCGGTGTAGCATGACCCCCGTCCCCTAACGGACGGGGGTTTTTGGCTTTTGCGGTATGCTGTTTTTCATACTCTTTTAACTACTCTTTCAAGAACTCTTTCAAGTACTCTGTGAACCCTTGTAGAACTTGAGCGTCATAGTAGGTGGCTGGTCACTGTTGCGCCTTGCAATGGTTAAATGGCACAGGCTAGGTCGTTTCTGAGTCCTTGAGATAACCAACAGTGCAATCTATGTCCATAGCGTTTGATATCAACAAGCCACTTCACGTGGTAGCCAGTACGACCCGACCCGACATGCCGGATGACGGCGATATTGCCGTGCAGCAGGCGAAGCCTGAACTCGCCCAGCCGCCGCTTTACAAGGTCGTGTTACATAACGACGACTACACACCCATGGATTTCGTTATCGAGGTGCTCCAGGAGTTCTTCAACCTGGACAGCGAAAAGGCCGTACAGATAATGCTGGCGGTGCACACTCAGGGTAAGGCGACCTGCGGCATCTTTACCCGCGATATAGCGGAAACGAAAAGCCATCAAGTGAATGAATATGCCCGTGAATGCGAGCATCCGTTGATGAGTGATATCGAGGCTGCCAACTGAGAGCGTTGATAAAAATTTGTCGGCGAAGGCTTGCAACCGTGCCATTTGTACCCGATGTTGAGAGTACCGGTCGATTACACTGATCCGACGCAAGTCCTAGGGGGCGATACGCCCTAGGTAGTAGCTAAAAGGGGACTGCCATGCTGAGCAAAGAACTTGAACTGACCCTGAACACGGCTTTCACCGTGGCACGCTCCAAGCGCCACGAGTTCATGACCGTCGAGCACCTGCTGCTGGCACTGTTGGATAATGCCTCTGCCGTTGACGTGCTGAAGGCGTGTGGGGCAAACCTCGACAAGCTGCGGTCCGACCTGCAGGATTTCATCAACTCGACCACACCGCTGATCCCGGAAGGCCACGGCGATCGAGAAACGCAGCCTACGCTGGGTTTCCAGCGTGTATTGCAGCGTGCGGTATTCCACGTTCAATCGTCGGGTAAAAGCGAAGTTACCGGCGCCAACGTGCTGGTGGCCATCTTTTCTGAACAGGAAAGCCAGGCGGTCTACTTCCTCAAGCAGCAAAGCGTTGCCCGCGTCGATGCGGTCAACTATATCGCCCACGGTATTTCCAAGGTGGCGGGCCACGGCTCCGCGCAGCCTAACGCCTCTCAGGAAGGCGAAGACGTCGAAGAAGGGGCTTCCGAAGGCGGCACCCATCCGCTCAACGGCTACGCCACCAATCTCAATGAGCAGGCGCGCCTTGGCAAGATCGACCCGCTGATCGGGCGCGACCATGAACTCGAGCGCGTGGTGCAGATCCTTGCCCGCCGGCGCAAGAACAACCCGCTGCTGGTGGGGGAAGCCGGGGTGGGTAAAACCGCCGTGGCCGAAGGCCTTGCCAAGCGCATCGTCGAAGAGGATGTGCCGGACGTCATTGCCGATGCGGTCGTCTACTCGCTGGATATGGGCGCTCTGCTTGCCGGTACCAAGTACCGGGGGGATTTCGAGAAGCGCCTGAAAAGCCTGCTGAGCGAGCTGCGCAAGCAGCCCAATGCGGTGCTGTTCATCGATGAGATTCATACGGTGATCGGTGCCGGTGCGGCCTCCGGCGGCGTGATGGACGCCTCGAACCTGTTGAAGCCATTGCTCTCTTCCGGCGAGCTGCGCTGCATCGGTTCCACCACCTTCCAGGAATTCCGCGGTATCTTTGAAAAGGATCGTGCACTTGCACGCCGCTTCCAGAAGGTCGATGTGCTGGCGCCTTCCGTCGACGACACGATCAAGATTCTCAAGGGGCTGCGTTCACGCTTTGAAGAGCATCACGAGATCAAGTACACCGACGGCGCGCTGGAAAGCGCGGCTCGCCTGGCTGATCGTTACATCAATGATCGCCACCTGCCGGACAAGGCAATCGACGTGATCGATGAAGCCGGTGCCCATCAGCGCCTGCTGCCACCCGAAGTGCGTGCCAAGACGATCGACGTGGAGCAGGTGGAAGCCATCGTTGCCTCTATTGCCCGCATTCCGCCGAAGAGCGTTTCAAGCTCGGACCGCAAGCTGCTCGAGAAGCTGGACCGCGACCTGAAAATGCTGGTGTTCGGGCAGGACGAAGCCATCGATACACTGTCAGCGGCTATCAAGCTGTCGCGTGCCGGGCTCAAGTCGCCTGACAAGCCTGTGGGTAGCTTCCTGTTTGCCGGTCCCACCGGGGTAGGCAAGACCGAAGTGGCCAAACAGCTTGCCCATATCATGGGTATCGAACTCGTTCGCTTCGATATGTCCGAGTACATGGAGCGGCACACCGTATCGCGTCTGATCGGGGCGCCACCCGGGTACGTCGGGTACGATCAGGGCGGCCTCTTGACCGAAGCGGTCACCAAGCAGCCGCACTGCGTACTGCTGCTCGACGAGATCGAAAAAGCGCACCCGGAAGTCTTCAACCTGCTGCTGCAGGTGATGGATCACGGCCGCCTGACGGACAATAACGGCCGCGAAGCCGACTTCCGTCATGTCATCGTCATCATGACCTCCAACGCTGGTGCCGAGCAGGCGTCGCGCCGCTCTATCGGCTTCCAGAGTCAGGATCACTCGACCGATGCCATGGAAGTCATTCGGCGCACGTTCTCGCCGGAATTCCGTAACCGGCTGGATGGCATCATTCAATTCCATGCGCTGCCGACAACCGTTGTGCGCAACGTGGTCGACAAGTTCCTGATCGAGCTGCAGGCACAGCTGGATGAGAAGCGCGTACAGCTGGACGTCGATGACGTTGCACGGGATTGGCTGGCCGAGAAGGGCTATGACCCGGATATGGGTGCCCGCCCCATGGCGCGCCTGATTCAGGAGAAGCTCAAGAAGCCGCTTGCCGAGATGATCTTGTTTGGGGAGCTTGCTGAGCACGGCGGGATCGTGCATGTCAGCCTGGAGGAGGGGGAGTTACATCTCTCGACCGAAACGGAAATGGCGGATGCGCCCTGAAAAGGGCGCTAAGAACGCCTTGATGCGTAGCGCCTGAACACGCCATGAGGTTTAGCTACAGCGCCCTGTCTTCGACGGGGCGTTGTCGTATACAGGTGATGGCGCCGTAGTGCGGGCTGGCTGAGCAGGCGTTAGACAGGCTTAGCGCGAGCGGTAGACGATGCGGCCTTTGGAAAGGTCGTAAGGCGTCAGTTCCACTTTTACTTTATCGCCGGTCAGGATGCGGATGTAGTTTTTACGCATCTTGCCAGAGATGTGGGCGGTAACAACGTGGCCGTTTTCAAGCTCAACACGGAACATGGTGTTGGGAAGGGTATCAACAATTACGCCTTCCATTTCAATATGATCTTCGCGTGCCATATAGGCAGATCCTCACTTATTTAACGTAGTTTAAAACCAAAAACCGATTCAGAATCCAGGTGCCAGATCGCTGGCCTATAGGAAACAGCGCTATATTGTGCCGTAAGCCCGTCGTCAAGGCAAAAAAGCTGGCCTAATTTATGCGTTTTAGCGAATCAGCGGCCGCCAGTGGCGTCCATCCAGCAGCTCGGTAGGGGTAAAATCCTGTTTGTAGCGCATTTTACGACACTCTTCGATCCAATACCCCAGATATAAGTGGGGGAGTGCTTTTTCACGGCTGAGCTCAATCAGCTTGAGTACGGCAAGCGTACCCAGCGAACGCCTGTCCCATGTGTCGCCCACGGCGTAAAAGGTATAAATCGCCGACAGCCCGTGCTCGAGTTGATCAAACGCGGACACGGCTATCAGCTCCTCATCCAGATACATCTCCAGCAAGAAGGCGTAGGGCTCAGATAGAGTCAGAAAGGTGCGGTACTGGTCACGGCTGGGCGGATACATATCGCCATCCGCGTGGCGTTTTCGAATGTAATCGGCGTACAGCTCGTAGTGGCGCGCCTCATAGCGGGCGGGCACTACCCGGGTAGTAATATCCTGGTTGCGCCGCCACACCTTGCGCTGGGAGCGGTTGGCCGAAAACTGCTCGACCGGAATGCGCACGGAGCGGCAGGCGTTGCAGTTTTCGCAGTGCGGGCGGTAAAGGTGCCGCCCGCTGCGCCGAAAGCCCAGCAGTGAAAGAGAGTCGTACACTCCGCGCACCGGCGACTCCTGCGGGTCCAGAAACAGTGTGGTTGCCTCTTTATCCGGCAGATAGCTACAGGTATGCGGCACGGTCAAAAAGAAGCGCAGATCCCGCACCGGGCGACGCGGAGCATTACTACTCACAGCTTGCCTCCTTGATCAATTGGCCTGAACCTGCCAGCCCCCTGGATTACTCTGGCTGGGTATTGCGCTTAACCAGGCAGATGCCGGCACTGAGGGTACGTCACTCGATGATGAGGTAGAGAACGCCTTTTCAGGCAGCCACTGATCAAGATAGTTGATGAACGTCTCGCGGGCGACTGTTGCCGCCCCCAGGCTTTGCAGATGCGGCGTATGCATCTGACAGTCGATCAGCTTGCCACCTTCGGCCTGCATGGCGAAGGCCAGGTGCGCAAGCGCCACCTTGGATGCGTCCGGTACGTTCGAGAACATCGACTCGCCAAAGAACACCGGCCCCATGGCCAGGCCGTACAGGCCGCCTACCAGTTGGCCCGCTTGATGGACCTCGATACTATGCGCAATCCCTAGACGGTGAAGCGTTACGTAGGCATTGTACATCTCGTCGGTAATCCAGGTGCCGGCGTCTTCATCGCGTGGTGCGGCGCAGGCATTAATGACGTGCTCGAAATGTTGATTCAGAGTAACGTCGAAGCCCCCATTGCGCAGCCGTTTTGCTAAGCTACGGCGCAGCTTGAACTGCTCGGGTCGTAATACCATGCGCGGGTCCGGGCTCCACCATAAAATGGGGTCGTCATCGCTGTACCACGGAAAGATGCCGCGCCGGTACGCTTCCACGAGCCAGACAGGCGAAAGCTCGCCGCCGGCAGCCAGCAGGCCGTTGGGCGAGTCCAGCGCCACGCTGGTGGATGGAAACATGGGATATGGCGAAGAAAGCCAGGGTAGCATTATTTGCTCCTGTTACTGAGCACATGTTGAGAAGCTCTGTGACGGCGGAAGGATGCTCGGTATGATGCAAACTCGCAAGTGGATTAAAGACGCCATTGAGGTGTAAAGGGAGAATCGCTTGAAAGTGAACAAGGCGGTAGACAAGCGAACGCAGCGTAATTCGCGTCAAGCACCATCTTCGGCCTCTTCTGCGCGGGTAAAAGCCGCGAAAGATAAAGCTCGCCGGTTTGGCCTGCGTTTGCAGGGTTCGGTGCGGGAAGGCGTCGTGGTAGTACTGCTGGCGCTGTGTGTATTTCTATTATTGGCACTATTTAGCTACCACCCGGAAGACCCGGGCTGGTCGTATCAGGGGCCAGAAACGGACGTCCGCAACTGGATGGGGCCGGTCGGTGCCTGGCTTGCCGACGTACTCTATTCGCTCCTGGGGGCGAGTGCGCTGTGGTGGCCGGGGATGTTCGGCTTTGCCGCCTGGTGGCTGATGCGCTCGCGCCAGGTGCGTTTTGAACTGGACCCGGTCGCCATTGCCGTGCACGCCGGCGGCCTGGTGCTGCTGATGTTTGGCACTACCATGCTGGGTGCGCTGCATTTTTATCACCCCGAGAGCATTTTACCTTACGCCTCGGGCGGTATTCTGGGTGAAGGCCTGGTCGGCACGCTGAAGCCGCTGGTGGGCAGTGGCGGTGTAGGCTTGATTGCCGCGGCGCTGATCCTGGTTGGCTTTCCCCTGTTCAGCGGCATGTCGTGGCTGCAGGTGGCCGATGAAGTAGGGCGGCGGCTGTGCCGCGTGGGTGGCTGGTTCAAGGCGCGGCGTGAGAAAGGCCGCGAAAAGCGCCAGGCGCGCGCCGCGCTGCGGGCCTCCCTGAAACCCGCGCCCAAGGCCGAAGAGCCCCCGCGGGCGCCCAAGCCCAAGCGTGACAAGAATCGCACCCGTCGCGAGCCCGAGTTCTCGGCGGCGGCTGAATCGACCGATACGTCGATCCCCTGGGAAGGTACTGGCCTGGCCAACAAGGCGCATGCTGACGTACCCGAAACCAGCGCCGCGCAAGAGGATGCGCAGCCGCAAGATACCCCTGAGGCTGTTGCCACTGCAGGCGATGAAGCCCCGGCTGAGCACGTCCAGACCAAGCCTGCGGCATCAAGGATGCCCGAGCCGGAAGCGGAAAACCTGGAAGCACAAGGCCAGGAGCCGCTCGAGGCTGAACCTCTGGTGGCGTCAAAAGCGCCGGCCGAGCCGCATCCCGCATCAGCTGACACGCTGCGCGCGGACGCTTTCTCGCCACGCCCGGTGCCGCCCGAGGCAGCAGCCCCCTCGCATCGCGAAGCAGTAGCGCCTGCTGCACCTATGGCGCCAACGCCGCCGCCGGTAGACGAAGCGCCTGCTGAGGTTGCCAGCGTGCCGCCTGTCGAAACGCCGCCTTGGCAAACGCCCCAGGTCGACGAAGCCGAGCAGGATGAGGCACCGATCAGCCTGCGCGCCTCCCGGGAAGAGGATGCCGCCTACCCCATGGCGTCGCACTTCTTTGCCCGCGAGGAGGCCGATGACCAGCAGGATGCGCCTCAGGAAAGTGAAAACACAAGTGACGCGATAAGCGAGCCCGACGAATGGGACGATACGCTTGAGGCAGACGACGAAGATCAAGACGTCTGGCACGCCGAAGAGCCGCCGGTCGAGGAGGAGCGGCCGCGCCGCCCCGAGCCCACGCTAGGCAGTACGATGACTCCTGAAGCCGCTGCCCCCCGCGAGCCGAGGCTTGACGCTGAGCCGCGCCGGGAGCCCACGCCCGAGCGCGTACCGGAGGTGGTACCCGAGCCGGTATGGGAAGACGACGAAGATGACGCCCCCATGCTGTCGGCCGCACCCCTGCGTACGCCTTCGCCTTCTCCGAGCCAGCCACCGCCCGTACAGGCAGGGGCGGCGCGTCATGAGCCCACCTTCTCGGCGGATAAGGTAGACGAGGTAGCGGATAGCGGCCCCACGCTCTGGACCGTCGAACATCTGCAGAACCAGCGCCCGGTATTCGAGACGCTGCCGGAGCCCGAGGGCGAAGTGCCGAGCCTGCAGCTGCTGACGCCCGCCGAGCCGCATCAGCCCAACTACACCGATGAGCAGCTTGCGGATATGGCCGAGCTTCTCGAAGTGCGGCTGCGCGAATACGGCGTCAAGGCCGAGGTGGTCGATACTTGGCCGGGGCCGGTCATCACGCGCTTTGAAATCAAGCCTGCGGCCGGCGTCAAGGCGTCCAAGATCAGCAACCTGGCGAAAGACCTGGCCCGTTCGCTGATGGTGAAGAGCGTACGCGTGGTGGAAGTCATTCCGGGGCGTCCAACCGTGGGAATCGAGATTCCCAACCCGCACCGGGCAATGATTCGCCTGCGTGAAGTCATCGACTCCGAGCGCTACCAGCAGGAGACCTCGCCGCTGACCATGGCGCTTGGTCAGGATATCGGCGGCGGGCCGGTCATTGCCAACCTCGGCAAGATGCCCCACCTGCTGGTGGCGGGCACCACGGGGTCGGGCAAGTCGGTGGGCGTCAATGCCATGCTGATCTCCATGCTGCTCAAGGCAAAGCCGGATGAGCTCAAGCTCATCATGGTCGACCCCAAGATGCTGGAGCTTTCGGTCTACGACGGCATTCCGCACCTGCTGGCGCCGGTGGTTACCGACATGAAGGAAGCCGCCAACAGCCTGCGCTGGTGTGTGGCCGAAATGGAGCGCCGCTACAAACTGATGGCCGCCATGGGCGTGCGCAACATTGCCGGCTTCAACGGCCGGCTGGACGAAGCCGAGCGCGCCGGTGCCCAGGTAGCGGACCCGCTGTGGGAACCGCAACCCTGGGAAATGCACCAGACGCCGCCAATACTCGAAAAGCTGCCCTATATCGTGGTGGTGATCGACGAGTTTGCCGACATGTTCATGATCGTCGGCAAGAAGGTGGAAGAGCTGATTGCCCGCCTGGCGCAGAAGGCGCGCGCCGCGGGCATCCACCTGATTCTGGCGACCCAGCGCCCCTCGGTGGACGTGGTAACGGGCCTGATCAAGGCCAATATCCCGTCACGCATGGCGTTTCAGGTGTCGTCACGCATCGATTCGCGCACCATTCTGGATCAGGGCGGTGCAGAAAGCCTGCTGGGCCACGGCGACATGCTCTACCTGCCGGCGGGTTCCGGCCCGCCCAACCGGGTACACGGCGCCTTCGTGGATGACGACGAAGTGCACCGCGTGGTGGATGACTGGAAGCGTCGCGGCGAGCCCGAGTACATCGAGGAGATTCTCTCCGGCGGCGTGTCCGCTGATGCCTTGACCGGGCTCGAGGCTGAAGGCAGCGACGGCGACGATGCCGAGCAGGACGCGCTTTATGACGAAGCCGTGCAGTTCGTGACCGAAAGCCGCAAGGCCTCCATTTCAGCGGTCCAGCGCCGCTTCAAGATAGGTTACAACCGGGCGGCGCGCCTGGTGGATGCCATGGAAATGGCCGGGGTGGTGTCGTCAATGGGGACCAACGGGGCGCGTGAAGTGCTGGCGCCGCCGCCGGTAGGAGGCCATTGAGATTGCCTGGCTAATCATGCAATAAGCGTGAAAGTCGCGCCGCGGGTGAAACCCCGCGGCGCGTTTCGCGTCTGAAGGACCACATGGATGTCGTTGACGATCCTCAGCTATTTTTTTCGGGCAATGTTATGCCTAGGGAGAACACAATGCGCGATACGCAAACTCTGCTTTCTTCACCCCTGACGCTGGCGGCAACGGCGCTTGGCCTTACCTTTGCTACTCCGGTGCTGGCAAACGATGCCGCTGAACGTCTGACCGAGCGTCTCGAACCGCTGGAAAGCTACCAGGCGTCGTTCGAACAGAAAATTCTGGATGGCAGCGGCGAGCGTCTGCAAAGCGCCACTGGTGAAATGTGGCTTTCGCGCCCTGGCATGCTGCGCTGGGAAGTCGAAGCGCCTTACTCCCAGGTCGTGGTTTCCGACGGCAGCGATGTTTACCTGTACGATCCGGATCTCGAACAGGTCACCGTGCAGCCCATGGACGACCGCGTTACCCACACGCCTGCGCTGCTGCTCTCGGGCAATATCGGTGAGCTGACCAGCAACTATGACGTGGTGTATGATCAGGAGAACGGCGAAGACGTGTTTACGCTGATCCCCAGCTCCGCCGATACGCTGTTCGAAGAGCTGAGCATGGTGTTCGATAACGACACTCTGACCCAGCTGTGGATGATGGACAGCACCGGCCAGCGCACCCTGATTACCTTCAGCGACATCACTCAGAACGGCGCGATTGACCGCAGCCTGTTCAACTTCGATATCCCGGAAGGTACCGACGTGATCCGTGAAGAGTTCTAGCGATCTGCCCGCAATAGCGAGGGAAATACCTCGTAAGTGATCGACTGTCAGGCGCCCTAGGGCGCCTGATCTGCTTGTTGATCGCGGCTTTCCCGCCACGCCATTATTTCCGCAAAGCGCTTCTCCTGGCCTATCTGGCTGGGCTCGAAAAAGCGTGTCTTGGGCAGTTCTTCCGGCCAGCAGTCGTGGGCGCTGCCGGCGGGATAGCCATCCGGCTCCTTGTGGGCGTAACGGTAGCCCTCGCCGTGGCCTAGCTGCTCCATCAGCTTGGTAGGGGCGTTGCGCAGGTAGGTGGGCACATCCACCTGGGGCTGCTGGCGCACGTACTGCTTGGCGGCATTCCAGGCGCGGTCGATTCGATTGCTCTTGGGGGCCACGGCCAGATGAATGGCCGCGTGAGCAATTGCGCGCTGGCCTTCGTAATCCCCCAGGCGCAGGTAGGCATCCCAGGCGGAAATCACCAGGGGCAGGGCACGCGGGTCGGCATTGCCGACGTCTTCCGAAGCAATCGCGGTCAATCGTCGCACTACGTCCAGCGGGTCGCCGCCGCCCTGTAAAAAGCGTGCCATATAGAGCAGCGCCGCGTCCGGGCGTGACGAACGGATGGACTTGTGAATGGCCGAAAGCAGGTCGTAGTAAGCATCGCCCTGCTTGTCGAACGCGCTGGCCTGATGGCCAATCACATCAGAAAGAATGGCGGCGTGCAGCACCTCCCGGCCGTTCTCGGTTTCGGTAAAATCACACGCGGTTTCCAGCAAGCCCAGCGCCCGACGCGCATCGCCAGCGCTTGCGTGGGCAAGAGCCGTGAGTACTTCGTCCTCTACCTGAATGTCGCGCTTGCCCAGACCTCGCTGAGCGTCATTCAGCGCTTGGCGCATGACGCTGATCAGCTCATCTTCCGAAAGCGCCTTCAGCACATACACCCGCGCCCGCGACAACAGGGCAGAGTTGACCTCGAAAGAGGGGTTTTCCGTGGTGGCGCCAATCAGGGTCAGCAGGCCGGATTCGACATGAGGCAGCAGGGCATCCTGCTGGCTCTTGTTCAAGCGGTGAATCTCATCCAGAAACAGAATCACCGGCGAGGTGTGTTGCTGGGCCCGCTCGACCACCGCGCGTATCTCCTTCACGCCGGCCATGACGGCGCTCAAGTGTTCAAGGTGCGCGTTGGAGGCCTGGGCCAGCAGCTCGGCAAGCGTCGTCTTGCCCACTCCTGGCGGGCCCCACAGCAGCATCGAGCGGATCTGCCCCGCCTCGGCCATGCGCCGCAGCGGTTTGCCCGGCCCCACCAACGCCTCCTGGCCAATGTAGTCATCAAGGGTTTGCGGACGCATCCGGTACGCCAGGGGAGCGTCGTCGCCGGGTGTCCGCTGAGAGTCAAACAGGTCCATGTAAACTTCCGTTGTAAATCGAGACGTTGAGCAACAAAGTAACCACAAGTGTGTATGGTAAACGGCGTATTGTCAGGCTACCTTTTGCATAGCCCCGTAAAAAAGCGGCCAGCATGAACCATACAAGGAGACGGCACGATGTTGAACCAATTGCGTCTAGATCATGCCAACATGGCGCGAATGCTCCATGTACTGCAGCTAAAACAGAAGACCCTGGTTCAGGGTGAACGGCCCAATTTTCAGCTGATGCGTGAAGTAGTGGATTACATTCTGGCTTACATGGAAGGATTTGCCGCACCTTTGGAGCGCATCTGCGTGGAGCGTCTGGAAAGCCGCGCCTCCGAGCATCTGCCGCTGATGGAAAAGATGGCCAGCGACTACCTGGAGCTTAAACCGAGGCTGCAACTGCTGTCCGATAACATCGATACCATCCTGATGGACAACGTGTTGCCGATGGACCGCTTCGCCGAGGATCTCAAGGATTATCTCGAAGCGCACCGGGCGTACCTTCGTCAGGAGCGTGAAGGGCTCTTCCCGTTGATTGATGAGTATTTCAGTCAGGAGGATATGCAGGAGCTTTTGCAGGCACTGCCCGAAGGTGCCGAACAGGAGCTTGAGCGTCTCCAGCTTGCCTATCCCGAACTCTACGCCGAACTGCGCGGCGCGGAGGTACCTGCGGTTTAACCCCGCCACTTCCTTCAGCGTTGAGCGGGGCGTGTTAAACTAGCGCCCCGCTGTGTGAACGGCTGAAGGAGAAGCAGGTGCACTTGACCAAGCATAAGGCGAAGGGGCTTTGATGGCAGGCCCCGTGCTGATTTTTGATTCCGGCGTGGGCGGGCTGTCCGTGGCCCGCTCGCTGCGTCATCACTACCCCGATACGGCCATGTGCTACGCCTGTGACAACGCGTGGATGCCCTACGGGCTGCGCGACGATGTGACGCTTTCTGCGCGTATCGTCGAGGTTTGCCAGGCCGCCGTTGCCGCCTGCGAGCCAAGTGTGCTGGTGGTTGCCTGCAATACCGCAAGCACGCTGGCGCTCGACAGCCTGCGCGATGCGCTGAGCATTCCCGTAGTGGGCACCGTGCCGGCCATCAAGCCCGCCGCCGCTATCAGCCATACGCGCCATATCGGCCTGCTGGCCACCCGCGCCACGGTAGGCCGGCCCTATACGCAAACGCTGATCGAGAGCTTCGCAAGCGATTGTCACATCACTCGTGTGGCCGCCGATTCCCTGGTGCTGGAAGCCGAAGCACTGCTGGGCGGCAAGGCGCCGAACAGCTCACGTATTCGCGAAGCCCTGGCACCCCTCTGGGATATACCCGGCGACACGCCGTTGGTCGATACCGTGGTGCTCGGCTGCACGCATTTTCCGCTGTTGCAACCCTGGCTTGAAGCCCACGCCCCTGTCCCCATCAACTGGGTAGACTCCGGCGACGCCATTGCCCGACGCGTCGGGCAGGTCGCCCCGGCGCTTACAAGCGGCCCGGACGGGCGTTTTTTCACCACCGCCGATGCCGACGCGCTTTACGCAGGGTTTGCCCGCTACGGTTTCCACACACCGGCGTTCATACTTCGCAGTCGCTAGGCATGAGTGCCTGGCGTCACCCATTTTGTCACTGATATCGATATTGAATAGGAGCCGACTTGGCCATCCCCGATATACAACCCGAGCGCTATGCCGAGCAGTTGGCCGAGAAGCGCGCCTATCTGGAAAGCACCTTTGCGCCGTTCAACCCGCCCGCGCTTGAAGTGTTCGAGTCCCCGGCAAGCCACTACCGGCAGCGCTGCGAGTTTCGTATCTGGCATGAGGGCGACGACCTCTTCTACGCCATGTTCGAGGTCGACCCGGCCAATCCCAAGGAAAAGCGGGTGGTGCGCCTGGATCAGTTCGCCGTGGCCAGCGAGTCGATCAACGCGCTGATGCCACGCCTGCGCGAGGCCTTTCTGGCAAGCGATGAGCTGCGCCGCCGGCTGTTTCAGGTCGAGTTCCTGACCACGCTCTCCGGCGAGGCCCTGGTCACATTGATCTACCACCGCCCGCTGGGAGACGCGTGGGAGCAGGAAGCCCGCGCTCTGGAAGCGGAACTTGGCATCATGATCATCGGCCGTTCGCGCAAGCAGCGTCTGGTGCTGACCCGCGACCACGTATGGGAGCAGCTCACGGTGGATGGCCGTACGCTCGATTACCAGCAGGTGGAGAACAGCTTTACCCAGCCCAATGCACACATCTGTCAGAAGATGCTCGCCTGGGCGCGGGAAGTCACGGCAGGCCGCCAGGACGAAGATCTGGTCGAACTCTACTGCGGCAACGGCAATTTCACCATTGCCCTGGCGGATAACTTTCGCCGCGTGCTGGCAACGGAAATATCGCGCACGTCGGTGGCCAGCGCCAACGTGAACCTGGAAGCCAACAAGGTGACCAACGCGCATATTGCCAGGATGTCCGCCGAGGAGTTTGCCCTGGCGTTAAAAGGCGAGAAGGGCGGGCGGCGCGTCGCGGAAATGGCGCTGGAGGATTATCGCTTCTCCACCGTGCTGGTGGACCCGCCCCGGGCAGGGCTTGACGAGCAGAGCTGCCGACAGATCAGCGAATATGACCAGATCGTCTATATTTCATGCAACCCGGCAACGCTTGCCGACAATCTGCAAGTGCTTGGCAAGACGCACCAGATCGAGCGTTTTGCCCTGTTTGACCAGTTCCCGTTCACCCACCATTGTGAATGTGGCGTATGGCTCACGCGGCGCGAGATTGGTCAAGAGGGCGCATAATGCGAAAGTGGCATACTCCATAAGGAACATGTCAGGTGAATAGAGTGATGGCCACGGGTAGCGTAAGCTGGTCGTCATAGTGGCCTAAAGGCCTATTGTCCCACGTATTTTTTGGCCAGGTGTGGCCCCGGCAGTCGAGGTGATGGATGCATTACGTTGCGAGTGAAGAGAGTCGGCAAGACCTTTTGAAGCAGCTGTTCGAGCGCTTGGAAGCGCGGCTGGAACCAGACCGGGCAACGGCGATAGAGGCGTTTGCTCGACGTTTCTACGCCACCGTGCCCGTCGAGGATCTGGTGGACCGCCGTCTGGATGACCTGTACGGCGCGACGCTCTCCATCTGGCAGTTCCTCCAGCACCATGATGCTCAGCACCCCAAGGTGCGCGTCTTCAACCCGGATTTCGAAGAGCACGGTTGGCAGTCCACCCATACCTTCGTGGCCGTGCTGCACGAAGACATGCCGTTTCTGGTCGACTCGGTGCGCATCGAGCTCAACCGCCGTGGCCTGACCGTCCATGCGATTCAGAACTCGGTATTTGCCGTCGAGCGTAACGAACAGAACCAGCTGAAGGTGCTGGCCTCGCCGCGCGACGCCGATGCCCCGGAGGCGCGCGAATCGCTGATCGTGATCGAAGTCGACCGGCACACCGATCCGGAAGCGCTGTCCAATATCGAGAAGAAGCTTCATCAGGTGCTGCGCGATGTGCGCACCGCGGTGGACGATTACGACGCCATCTGCGGGCAGATCACCTCGGCGATTCAGGAGCTTGAAAAGAACTGTCCGCCGCAGATCGACCCGGATGATCACGAAGAGGCGATCGCTTTTCTCGAGTGGTTGGTCAAGGACAATTTCACCTTCCTGGGCTACGACGAGTACCTGCTGGAAGGCAACGAGCTGCAGCGCGACCCCAACAGCCTGCTTGGCGTATTCCGCCTGGACGACCCGCGCTACGACGAGCGTATTCGCACCGAAGAGGGCATCAACGAGGATGGTGAATACGAGCTGGTGCCCCAGCTGCTCTCGTTTGCCAAGAGCGCGCACCACTCACGCGTGCACCGCCCGACCTATCCTGACTACATTACCGTTGACCGTTACGACGATGACGGCAATGTGATTGGCGAGCGCCGCTTCTTCGGCCTGTTCACTTCGACGGTGTACAACGAGTCGCCGCGCAATATTCCGGTGCTGCGGCGCAAGCTCAAGGCGATCATGGATATCGCCGGGTTCAACCCCCAGGGCCACAACGGCAAGCAGCTGCTGCAGGTGCTGGAAGTCTATCCGCGCGATGACCTGTTCCAGATCAGCACCGATTCGCTGGCCCACACGGCGCTGGGTATTCTCAATATTCGCGAACGCCGCCAGGTGCGCCTGTTCATCCGTGCCGATGTCAGCGGCAAGTTCTACTCGTGCCTGGTATTCGTGCCGCGTGACGTGTTCTCGACCGACTTGCGCCAGCGTATCCAGAACCTGCTGTGCGAAGAGCTGGACGCTCACTTCGGTGACTTCAACACCTATCTCTCGGAGTCGGTGCTTGCGCGTATCCAGCTGATTCTGCGCTTCAACGGCGATGCGCCCAGCCAGTTCGATCTCAAGCGTCTGGAAAGCAAGGTGGCGCGTCTGGCGCGCAGCTGGCGCGACGAGCTGATGGCGGCGATGATCGAAGGCTTTGGCGAAGAGCGCGCCAACCACAAGATGGAGCAGTTCCAGGACGCTTTCTCCGCAAGCTACCGCGAAGAGTTTACCGCGCGTACCGCGGTGTTCGACGTGCAGCATCTGCTGACCCTGGATGAAGGCGATGATCTGTCGCTGTCGCTCTACCGCCCGCTTGAAGAGCAGGGCAGCGGCGTCAACCTCAAGCTTTATCATCGCGCCGCACAGATTCCGCTTTCCGATGTGCTGCCCATGATGGAAAACCTGGGGCTGCGGGTCATCGGTGAGCACCCTTACGAGATCAACGCCCACCATCAGCGCTACTGGATCCATGACTTCGAGCTCGAGCACGGTAACAAGGATGTCAGCCTGGGCGAGATGCGCGACACCTTCGGCGAAGCCTTCAAGCGGATCTGGGCGGGCGAGGCGGACAACGACGCCTTCAACCGGCTGATTATTGCCGCCGGGCTCGACTGGCGCGAAGTGGCCATGCTGCGCGGCTATGCCCGCTACTTGAAGCAGATCCGCTTCGGCATGTCCCAGGACTACATTGCCGCGACGCTGGCCAACTACCCGGCCATCACCCAGGAACTGGTGGAGATGTTCCGTCTGCGCTTTGACCCGGCGCTCGAGTCCCACGATACCGACGAGTGCGTGGCGCGAATCAACGAGCATCTGGAAGGCGTTGCCAGCCTGAACGACGACCAGCTGCTGCGCCGCTTCATGGAGCTGATTCAGGCCACGCTGCGTACCAACTACTACCAGCGCACTGACGGCGGCCGCTTCAAGGATTACATCGCCTTCAAGCTCGAGCCCTCCAAGGTCACCGGCATGCCCAAGCCGCGGCCCATGTTCGAGATTTTCGTCTGCTCGCCACGAGTGGAAGGCGTTCACCTGCGCGGTGGCAAGGTAGCGCGCGGCGGTTTGCGCTGGTCTGATCGCCATGAAGATTTCCGCACCGAAGTGCTGGGGCTGGTCAAGGCGCAGCAGGTCAAGAACGCGGTCATCGTACCGGTAGGCGCCAAGGGCGGTTTCGTCTGCAAGCGCATGCCGGAAAACGCCGATCGCGAAACGCAGCAAAAAGAAGGCATTGCCTGCTATCAGATCTTTATCCGTGCGCTTTTGGACGTCACCGATAACCTGGATGGCAGCAGCATCGTGCCGCCGGAAAACGTGGTACGCCACGATGAAGACGATGCCTATCTGGTCGTCGCCGCCGACAAGGGCACGGCCACCTTCTCGGATATCGCCAACGAAATCTCCATCGAGTACGGCCACTGGCTGGGTGATGCGTTTGCCTCCGGCGGGGCCAACGGCTACGACCACAAGAAGATGGGCATCACCGCCCGAGGCGCCTGGCAGTCGGTCAAGCGTCACTTCAAGAACCTGGGTGTGGATACTCAGGAAGATCTGTTCAGCGTGGTGGGCATTGGCGACATGGCCGGCGACGTATTCGGCAACGGCATGCTGCTGTCCGACAAGATCCAGCTGGTGGGCGCCTTCAACCACCTGCATATCTTCGTCGACCCGAACCCCGACGCCGAGGCGGCGTTTGCCGAGCGTTCGCGGCTGTTCAATCTGCCGCGCTCCAGCTGGGAGGATTACAACGCCGAGCTGATTTCCCAGGGCGGCGGTATCTTCAGCCGCAGCGCCAAGTCGATTGTGATCACGCCGGAAATGCAGTCAGTGTTTGGCATCGACGAGGAGCGGCTTTCGCCCAACGAACTGATCCGCGCCATGCTGCAATCCAAGGTGGATCTGATCTGGAACGGCGGTATCGGCACCTACGTGAAAAGCTCGGAAGAAACCGATGCCGACGTAGGCGACAAGGCCAACGACGCGCTGCGCATCAATGGCGCCGACCTCAACTGCCGTGTGGTAGGTGAGGGTGGCAACCTGGGCCTGACCCAGCGCGGCCGGATGGAAGCCGCCGCCAAGGGCGTGCGGGTATACACCGACTTCATCGACAACGCCGGGGGCGTCAACTGCTCCGACCACGAAGTCAATATCAAGATATTGATCGATGACGTGGTCAAGCGTGGCGACATGACCGAGAAGCAGCGTAATGACCTGCTGGCGGAAATGACCGACGAAGTGGGTGATCTGGTCATTCTGGACAACTACCGCCAGGCTCAGGCGCTGGATCTTTCGGAAACGCTTTCCCATCAGGGCATCGGCCCCTACCGCCGCTTTATCAGCGAGCTGGAGTCCGCCGGCCAGATTGATCGGGAGCTTGAATTCCTGCCTTCCGATGAAGCGCTGAAGGAGCGGGCAAGCAATCAGCAGGGCATGCGCCTGCCGGAGCTTTCCGTGCTGATCTCCTACGCCAAGAGTACCCTGAAGGGCGATTTGATTACGTCTGACGTGCCTGACGATGCCTACATTCACCGTCACCTCGAGCGCCTGTTCCCCTCGGTGCTGACCGAGCGCTACCAGGCCGAGATGTACGAACACCGCTTGAAGCGTGAAATCGTGGCGACCCAGGTGGCCAACGACCTGGTCGATCACATGGGCATCGTGTTTGTACGCCGGCTGATGGACTCCACCGGCGCCGGGCGTGCCGATATTGCGCGCAACTACGTGATTGCCCGCGACAGCTTCGATCTGCCGTCGCTCTGGGCACAGATCGAGGCGCTGGACAATCAGGTGGCAAGCGAAGTGCAGCACACCATGATGCTGGACCTGATGCGCCTGATTCGCCGGGCTACACGCTGGTTCCTGCGTCAGCACCTCAATCTCTCTACTCAGGACACCATCGAGTACTTCGCACCGCGCCTGGCGCAGCTGCAAGAAGAGATCGGGGAGCTGTTGAGCGGTGAAGAGCTGGAGGCATGGAGCAAGCGGCGCGATGAGCTTCAGGCCGCCGGCGTACCGGATGCCCTGGCCTCGACCGTGGCTGCCGCACCCAGTCTCTATGCAGGCCTTGGCGTGATTCAGACCGCGCGGGTCACCAACGAGAAGCCCCAGCGGGTCGCCGACGTATTTTACGAAATCGGCAGCCGTCTGGAGCTTCCCTGGATGATTCAGCAGGTCACCCAGCTGGAAGTGCGCGATGCGTGGCAGGTGCAGGCGCGGGAAACCTTCCGCGACGATATCGACCGTCAGCAGCTGGCGCTGACCACCAGCGTCCTGAAGGTGGAAGCCGGCAGCCGCGATACCCAGGAGCTGGTGGATCAGTGGCTGGAACAGCACTCCCATCTACATCGTCGCTGGTGCCGTTTGATCGACGAGGTACGTAGCGGCAGCGAAGGCGGATTTGCCCTGTTCGCCGTCGCCGTGCGCGAACTGGTCGACCTGGCCGAGAGCGACAGCGAAACCTGAACCCGGGTCTGACCCTGCACTTGAAAGTACCGCGCCTGAAGCCATCCAGGCGCGGTTTTTTTATGCGCGGAATATCGGATGGCGGGCGGGTGCGGTGCGCTGGGTGGGGCGTTTGCGTTATACTCTGCGCCGCTCAGCCCTGCCCACCTTCAGGAGACACCTTGCCGATGTACTCACTTGCCCGCTCGCTGCTCTTTCGTATTGATCCCGAAACCTCGCACGGCATGGCGCTGGCAAGCCTGGATGCGCTGTATCGTGCAGGCGGCATAAAGGCATTGGTAGGCAAGCCGGTAGACGACCCGGTCGAGCTGATGGGGCTGCGCTTTGCCAACCGCGTGGGGCTGGCAGCAGGGCTGGATAAAAACGCCGACCACCTGAACGCGCTGGGCGCGCTGGGTTTCGGGTTTGTAGAAGTAGGCACCGTCACCCCCAAGGCGCAGCCGGGTAACCCCAAGCCGCGCCTGTTTCGTCTGGCTGGTCATGAGGCAATCATCAACCGCTTCGGGTTCAACAATAAAGGGGTCGAGCATCTGGTGGCCCAGGTACGCAAGCGCCACTACCAGGGCCTGGTGGGTATCAATATCGGCAAGAATTTGACCACCGCGGTGGAAAACGCCCTGGACGACTATCTGGTTTGCCTTGACGCCGTGCACCCGGTGGCGGATTACATCACCGTCAATATCTCATCCCCCAATACGCCGGGGCTTCGCACACTGCAGTTTGGCGAGCAGCTGGATGCGCTGCTGGGCCCCATCCGCGAGCGCAGCCGGGTGCTGGATGCCGAGGCCGGGCGCCACGTGCCGCTGTTGATCAAGATCGCCCCGGACATGAGTGAAGACGAGGTGGCGCTGGTGGCGAAAAGTATTGCCAGAAACGCGCTGGACGGCGTGATTGCCACCAATACCACGGTTTCCCGGGAGGCGGTGCAGGGCGACTCCCAGGCCGATGAGGCGGGCGGGCTTTCCGGCAAGCCGGTGTTCGAGTCTTCCAATGTGGTGATTCGCCTGTTACGCCAGCACCTGCCCGAGCTGCCCATCATTGGGGTAGGGGGCATCGACAGTGCTGACACGGCAAAAGCCAAGATCGCCGCCGGGGCGGATCTGGTCCAGCTCTATTCAGGGCTTATCTACCAGGGGCCCAAACTGGTGAACGAGTGCGCCAGGGCGTTGAAGGCGCCATGAAAAAGGCGCATTAAAAAGCCCGCTCGGTGGCGGGCTCCCTGTTCCAGAATATATAGAATATTAAGGAAGTGGTAACTTGCTAGGTCATGACCATGGGGTTTCTATGGATGCCGGAAACGCCGGTCATGCCATCCCACTGGTCTCCACGACCTTCACGCCAACCGCTCATCCAGTATTCGCGTAAATTGACATCCTGACTTGGACAATCGTCACGGGAGCGGCCCGAGACACCTGCTTTGTATCCGTGGACAAAAGCCCGCTGGAAGCGATCACGTTTTTGTCGTTTCATTGGCTAACCTCTTTCATGAAGCCTTTAATAAGAAGTAGAGCGCTGTATCCTTGGTAAAGTGTTTGATTCACAAGGATAAACTCTATTTCGAGAGCTTATTTCAAGAGCAGGTTACCCACCTGGCTGTAACGTCTGGCACTCACGCGCTGAACCGGCCGGATGACAACCTAAACAAGCCTTAGGTCAACTAGTGACTTAGACAAGCAATGCATGCATTTTGTGTAGCTACGCTTTTATTCTTAGATCATGATGGGGGCACTTGTCGACCCCCAAATTGTCATAAGATGTAAATACATTTGCCATATACAGGAATATCGCGCGGTTACGCGCTGCCATGACTATGACCCAAACGAGTCAAGACGCCCCCCTTAACCTGCTGGCCACCTGCCCGAAGGGCATCGAAGGCCTCTTGGCAGACGAGCTTGTCGCCCTTGGCGCCACACCCGGCAAGACTACCGTTGCGGGCGTGTACTTCACCGCAAGCCAGGCAAGTGCCTATCGTGTGTGCCTGTGGTCGCGGCTTGCCAACCGCGTGATCCTGCTGCTGGCCCGCGAGCCGATGATTGATACCCCTGAGCAGCTGCGCGACGCGGTCGCCCGCATTACCTGGACCCGGCACTTGAGCGTGGGCAAGACGCTGGCGGTGGATTTTCACGGCCGCAGCGATCACATTCGCCATACCCGCTTCGGGGCGCAGACGGTCAAGGACGGCGTGGTGGATTCGCTTCAGCTTTCCGGCCAGGAGCGGCCTTCCATCGATACCAAGACGCCGGATCTGCGCCTTTACGCCCATTTGCACCGCGCCAACCTGAACCTTGGCATCGACCTTTCCGGCGAGAGCCTGCACCGGCGCGGCTATCGGCGCGATGTTGGCCACGCGCCGCTCAAGGAAAACCTCGCCGCGGCGCTCCTGGTGCGTGCCGGTTGGCCCGAACGCGCCAAGGCCGGGGAACCCTTGATCGACCCGCTGTGCGGGGCGGGTACGCTGCTGATCGAGGCGGCGCTGATGGCTGCCGACCAGGCCCCCAACCTTGACCGCGAACGCTTCGGCTTCAAGGGCTGGGCGGGGCACGACGAGGCCCTTTGGCTCGAACTCAAGCGCGAAGCCGAGGCCCGCGCCTCCATCGGCCGCAAGCGCTGCAAGAACCAGCTGCTCGGGTTCGATCAAAGCCCGGCGGCACTGTCTGCCGCCAAGACCAACGCCATGCGTGCAGGCATCCCGGCACTCATTACCCTGCACGGCCAGAGTCTTGGCCAGCTGTCCCGGCCGGAGGAGCTTGCCGCGCCAAGCGGGCTCTTGATCACCAACCCGCCCTACGGCGAGCGCCTGGGCGAGCTGCCTGAGCTTGTACGCCTGTACTCACAGCTGGGCGAAAAGGCCAAGGCGCTGTTCCCGGGCTGGACGCTTGCGCTGTTTACCGGCAACCCGGATCTTGGTCACCGTTTGGGGCTACGTGCCCACAAGCAGTACGCCCTCAAGAACGGCGCACTCGATGCCAAGCTGCTGCTGATGGCGATTGGTGCTCAAGCCCCTGCATCCGAGGAGCAAGGCGAGAGTCAGGCCGCAGGGCAGGAGGGTACAGCACCCCAGAAGGCGTCCGGCGTATCCGAAAACGCGCAGATGTTTGCCAACCGGCTGGCAAAAAACCAGAAGCGGCTGAAAAAGTGGCTAAAGCAGAGCGGTGAGACCTGCTACCGGGTGTATGACGCCGACATGCCCGAATTTGCCCTGGCGGTAGACCGCTACGGCGACCGGGTGCATGTGCAGGAGTACGCCGCGCCCAGCTCGATCAACCCAGGCCAGGCCCAGAAGCGCCTGTTCGATGCTCTGGAAGTGCTGCCCGAGGCGCTGAACGTCGACCCCAGCAAGGTCTACATCAAGCGCCGCGAGCGCCAGGCCGGCAGCGCCCAGTATCAAAAGCGCGAAGCCAGCGGCGAGCGCTTTGAAGTGCGCGAAGGCGAGGCGCGGCTGTGGGTCAACCTGCGCGACTACCTGGATACCGGGCTCTTTCTGGATCACCGCCCGGTACGGCGCATGCTCGGTGAAATGGCCGCCGGCAAGCGCTTTTTGAACCTCTTCTGCTACACCGCCACGGCCACCGTGCAGGCAGCACTGGGGGGCGCCAGCGACAGCGTCAGCGTGGACATGTCCAACACCTACCTTGAGTGGGCCAAGGACAACTTTGCGCTGAACAAGCTCGATCCCAGGCTGCACCGCGTTACCCGCGATGACTGCTTTCGCTGGCTGGAAACTGCCAACGCCGAGTTCGATTTGATCTTCATGGATCCGCCGACGTTCTCCAACTCCAAGAAGATGCGCGATACGCTGGACGTGCAGCGCGACCATCCGCGTCTGGTCGAGCTTGCCATGGCAAGGCTTGCCCCGGGCGGCAAGCTGGTGTTTTCCAATAACCAGCGCCGCTTCAAGCTCGACGACGCGCTGAGCGAGCGCTACGCGGTGGAAGACATTACCTCACGCACCTTCGACCCCGACTTCCAGCGGCGCACCAACCTGCACCACGTGTTCCTGCTGCGTCATCGTGCATGAGGCGACGTGATTTCACTGACGCTCTACACCACCCTGGGCTGCCACCTGTGCACCCAGGTGGAAGCCTTGCTGGGTGCGCTTGCCAATCAGCCGGTCGTGATCGAGCGGATCGAGATCACTGAGAAGGACCGGCTGATGGAGCGCTATGCCACGCTGATACCGGTGATAGCGGATAGCCAGGGCGGGGAGCTGATCAAGGGCTTCGAGGTCGGACGCCTGGCGACCTGGCTTCGCACCCGGGGATGGCTTGATGAAGGCGCGTTAAACGCGCTGGCAGCCAGGGATGAGACGCCGCCGAAGGGCGCCTATCGGCGCAATGGGCGGCGCTTTCTGAGTTAGTGAGCGCTAGCTCCTGAGCCGGTTACAGCAGATCCAGCAGCGACAGCTGGCGCATAGCTTCCTGGCCTTCGGGTGTATTGTCGGCCGCCTCGAGTACCTTGCGAAACCCGCGCGACGCCTGAATGGTCGTTTCATCCTCAAGCCACATCTGGGCTTGCTCGAGTGTATCGGCAAGCTGATGCTTCAAGCCGCCAAACTGTGTGCCGATCTGCCCCCAGGCGCGGCTGAATATCCAGTCGCCAAACATGTCCTGATGGATATGCACCAGCACATAGTCGTGGTCGGTTTCCCACCTTACGATCACAAGCTTGCTCCCACGATTTGTCTTGTTACGGGTCTACCCGGCAAGCGCTCTTTACCGTTACCGACAACGCTTTGAATAGCCTTTTCCATTTCTGTACGGCGGGCGGTATTGTAAAGCCCATCATCGTCAAAAGGATACCGCTGTGAAGCTGATTGTGGATGCCAACATACCCGCCGCCGAGCGCTGCTTTGGCGAGTTTGGCACGCTGACCCGTCTGCCCGGTCGCGAGATAGGTGCCGAGCACGTCAAGGACGCCGACGCTCTGATCGTGCGCTCGATTACCCAGGTGAATGACACCCTGCTGGGCGAAAGCCCCGTGCGCTTTGTCGGCACCTGCACAATTGGCACCGACCATATTGACCACGCCGCGCTTGCTCGTCGCAATATCGCCTTTGCCAGCGCCCCGGGGTGTAACGCCGAAGCGGTGGTGGACTACGTGCTGAGCAGCCTGTTGACCTTGGCCGAGCGCGATGGCTGGTCGTTGCTGGCGCGCACGGTAGGCGTGGTAGGGGCGGGCAACGTGGGTAGCCGCCTGCTCGCCCGCCTGCAGGCGCTCGGCGTGAAGACGCTGGCCTGCGACCCGCCCAGAGCAGAAGCGCAGGAGAAGAGCGAGCAGGATTTTGCATCGCTGGATGAGCTGATCGAGCGCTGCGATGTGCTCTGCCTGCATACGCCGCTGGTGACAGAAGGCCCCCACGCCACCTACCAGCTGCTTGACGCCCAGCGTATCAGCGAGCTGGCGCCGGGCACCGTGCTGCTCAACGCCGGCCGCGGCGACTGTATCGATGAAATGGCCTTGCGCGGGCGTCTGGCGGGCAAGGGAGATATCAGCGCCGTGCTGGATGTCTGGGAGAATGAGCCGGGTATCGATGCCAGCCTGCGCGACCTGGTGGCGCTTGCCACCCCGCACATTGCCGGGCACAGCCTGGATGGCAAGTTGCGCGGTACCTGGATGATTCAGCAGGCGCTGGCCAAGCACTGCGGCCAGGAAGCGCCCGAAGCCTTTGCCGATATCTGCCCGTCGCCGGCGCTGGCCTCGCTTCACTTGCAAAAAACGCTGCCCGTCGAGGATGCCCTGCGCCTGTGCATGCGCGCGGTGTACGATGTGCGCCGCGACCACGATAGCCTGGAGCGCCAGGTGCATCAGCAGGGAGTCAGAAAGGGGTTTGACACCTGCCGGGCGGACTACCCGCTGCGCCGCGAGTTTGCCACGCTCACGGTCAAGCTATCTGGCAGCGCCGTTGAGCTTGAGGTGCCGCTGAAGGCCGCCGGGTTTGGCGTGCAGCGCGCCGAATAAGGCTGCGTCACAGAAAGAGAAGGTTTCAGATGCCATCAGGCCCGCTTAAGCGGGCCTGATGGGGGTAGCAGAAGAAGCAACTTACTGGCGGTAAGCGGCTTCCTTCAGCGCGCGGATACGGTCATCCAGCGGCGGGTGGCTGGCCAGCAGCTGCTGCATCAGCGAGCGGGTCTGGCCCTTGGTAATCGCCATGGCGCGCATGGTGTCCGGCATCTGGTCGGGCATTTCGGTTTCTGCCTTCAGGCGCGCCAGGGCGTTGACCATCGCCCCGGTGCCGGCAAGCCGGGCGCCGGCTTCATCGGCGCGGTATTCACGAAAGCGCGAGAACCACGCAACGATCGCGGATGCCACGATGCCGAAGACGATCTCGGCTACGATCACGACCGCAAAATAGCCCATGAACCCCAGGCCGCCTTCACCGCCGCTGCGGCTCTTGAGAAACCCATCCAAAAGCTGTGCCACCACGCGGGCAAAGAACATCACGAAGGTGTTCACCACGCCCTGAATCAGCGCTAGCGTCACCATATCGCCATTGGCCACGTGGCCGATCTCGTGGGCCAGCACGGCGCGCACTTCTTCCGGGCGCATGCGGTTCAAAAGCCCGGCAGATACGGCAACAAGGGCGGCGTCCTTGTTCCAGCCGGTGGCAAAGGCGTTGGACTGCTGGGCGGGGAAAATGCCCACCTCCGGCGTCTTGATACCGGCTTCGCGGGAAAGCTCGGCCACGGTATCCACCAGCCACTGTTCGGTGGAGTTGGAGGGCGATTCGATCACCACCGTGCCGGTGCTGCGCTTGGCCATCCACTTGGAGATGAACAGCGAAATCATTGAGCCAACCATGCCGAACACGAAGCAGAAGATCAGCAGGCTGGTAAAGTTGATGCCCTGGCTACGCAGGTAGCCCTCAACGCCAAACAGGCGCAGCGTGATACTGGCCACCAGCAGCACCGCCAGGTTGGTGGCTAAAAACAGCACTATTCGCATCATGGTGCAGGTTCTCCCTAAGAGGTCATCAACGCGTTACTGGAATACGGGTTATGTCGTATGCATTAGATAGGTACACATAAGCCCAGGTTCAAGCCATTCCGCGCTTTATTGACGATAGCGCGACAGGAAGTTGCCAAACCGGTCCAGCGCGTCGCCCAACTGATCTGCCCAGGGGAGCGTCACGATGCGCACGTGGTCCGGCTCCGGCCAGTTGAACGCCGTGCCCTGCACCAGCAGAATCTTCTCCTGCAAGAGCAGGTCCAGCACCATTTTCTGGTCGTCCTGAATATTGAAGACCTTGGGGTCCAGGCGCGGGAAAGCATAAAGCGCGCCCTTGGGCGTGACGCAGGACACCCCCGGGATGGCGTTGAGTTTCTCCACCGTGATGTCCCGTTGGGCCAGCAGGCGTCCGCCGGGCAGAATCAGGTCGTTGATCGACTGATAGCCGCCCAGCGCGGTTTGAATGGCGTGCTGGGCGGGCACGTTGGCGCACAGGCGCATCGAGGCAAGCATGGTCAGCCCCTGGATGAAATCCCGGGCGCGCTGCTTGGCAATCGTGCCGGAAATGGTCATCCAGCCGGAACGGAAGCCCGCGCAGCGGTAGCTCTTGGAAAGCCCGTTCATGGTAATTACCAACTGGTCATCATCGGCCAGGGCGCCGGTGGCGGTGTGCTCGACGCCATCGTAGAGAATCTTGTCGTAGATCTCGTCCGAAAACACCACCAGGTTGTGCTGCTTGGCTACCGCCAGCACCTCACGTACCACCGCCGGCGGGTAAACCGCCCCGGTCGGGTTGTTGGGGTTGATCAGCACGATGGCGCGGGTGCGGCTGGTGATCTTGGCGCGAATATCGGCAATGTCCGGCGTCCAGTCTGCCTGCTCGTCGCACATGTAGTGCACGCCGTGACCACCGGAAAGGTGTGCCGCCGCCGTCCAGAGCGGGTAATCCGGCGCGGGAATCAGCACTTCGTCGCCGTCGTTGAGCAGCGCCTGCATGCACATCACGATCAGCTCGGATACGCCATTGCCGATGTAGATATCCTCGATGCCGACGCCGGGAATCTCCTTGCGCTGGCACTCCTGCATGATCGCCTTGCGTGCCGAGTAAAGGCCCTTGGAGTCGCAGTAGCCCTGGGCCGTGGGCAGGTTGCGCATCACGTCCTGCAGGATCTCTTCGGGCGCCTCGAACCCGAACGGCGCGGGGTTGCCGATGTTCAGCTTCAGAATCCGCTGGCCCTCATCTTCCAGGCGCTTGGCGTGGTCGAGCACCGGGCCGCGAATGTCGTAGCACACGTTGCTCAACTTATGCGACTTCATGAGCTCGGCAGGCTGGGTGCCGGGCGTTGTGGGTTGAGACTCGCTAGAAGACTCAACGGGCGTTTGAGGCTGAGAGGTTTCCATGAGTGAGGTATCCAAAGGTGTCCAAAGGCCGTGCGGCGGCGCCGGGCGATTTTCCCATTATGCGTCGGAAGGTGCCTGATTGTCTTCGTCATCGTGCACGATGGGCGGCGGAATATCGTCAGGGGTTTCAAGGGTCAAGCGGCCAAGCTTGCCATCGCGCAGCTCGTGCAGCAGCACTTCTGCGCCACGGTGCAGATCGACCTCGCCCCCCGGGCGCAGGCCGCCGCGTTTACCGGCAATCTCTTTGAGAATGGCGTAGCCATCAAAACCTGCCAGGGCCAGAAAATCGGGCCGCTTCGGGCCATCGGCGTCCACCTCGCTGTCCACCGGAGCTTCATAAGTCGGCAGCGCCTTGAGCTTGTAGCGCGCGGTGAGTTCGGCGGGGTAGCGTTTGGCAAGCTCGGCGCTGGCCACGATCCCTACATCGGTATATTCGATGGCGGTATCGCGGATCGCGCCGCTGGCCGCCAGCCGGTAGGCACTGGCCTGGTCTTCAATCTTGGGCCACAGCACCCCGGGCGTGTCGATCAGCGCCACGCGGCCATCGATACGTACCTTCTGCTGGCGCTTGGTCACGGCCGGCTCGTTGCCGGTCTTGGCGATCTTTCGTCCGGCCAGACCGTTGATCAGCGTGGATTTACCCACGTTGGGAATACCCATCACCATCACGCGCACGTCGCGGTCGGCGCGCACGGCACCGGCCAGCTCATGGCAAAGCTTGGGAATCGTTTTCAGCTCACGGGTATTGGTGGTGGTAATGGCCAGCGCCCGAGTGTCTTCCTGGGCATCGAAAAAGGCCACCCACTCGGCGGTGCGTTCCGGGTCTGCCAAGTCCGCCCGGGAGAGAATCTTCAGCACCGGCTTGTGCCGGGTCAGCTCGGCCAGCATCGGATTGGCGCTGGAGTAGGGCAGGCGTGCATCGAGTACCTCGATGACCACGTCGATTTCCGGCAGCGCATCCTTGATCTGGCGGCGGGCCTTGTTCATATGTCCGGGGAACCAGCCGAGCATGAGTTTCTCCTACAAGCACAAAAAAACGGGCTGCCATTATAGCAGCCCGTCGTGCTTGGCGCTGATCTACTGCATGCACGCCTCGGTGGTCTTGATTCGGCCTATGAGTAGGCTACTCGCCCGGATGGAATTCGAGCGAGACGGAGTTGATACAGTAGCGAAGCCCCGTGGACTCCGGGGGGCCATCGGGGAAGACGTGGCCCAGGTGTGCATCACAGTGAGAGCATACGACTTCCGTGCGCACCATGCCGTGCGTGGTGTCCTGGTGCTCTTCCACGCTATGGCGGCCCAATGGCCTGTCAAAGCTTGGCCAGCCACAGCCGGCATCAAACTTGTGCTCGTTTTCAAATAGCGGAGCGTGACAGCAGATGCAGTGGTAGATGCCCTGTTCGTCGCGCACCTGGTAATCGCCGGTGAAAGGGCGCTCGGTGCCTTTTTCACGCGCTACCCGGTACTGCTCCGGAGTCAACTCTTCGCGCCACTGCTCGGGGGATTTTTCAATTTTCGCCATACAATGTCTCCTTTCCCTCTATTACTCGCAGGCTAGCGTACTCTTGCCAGTAAGGACAGGTGTCACTGAACACAGCCCAGTAAAGGCGTGCTGTTAAACACGCCAGAGCCGCCAAGGCATTACCCGCTGAGACTACGGCAAACCCGCATGAGTTCAGCATTTTGCAGACAGCCGACCCCGCCTGCCAATGAGGATAGGGCGAGCAGGGAAAGCAGAACAATATCAGAGTGCTTGACAGTAAAGAGCGGTCTGAGTAATATACGCGCCACCTCGACGAGGCAATGAAACGTCCCATTCGTCTAGTGGTCTAGGACACCGCCCTTTCACGGCGGTAACAAGGGTTCGAACCCCTTATGGGACGCCAATTTCATCGTTAAGGTATCGGAGTGCGGGAATAGCTCAGTGGTAGAGCATCGCCTTGCCAAGGCGAGGGTCGAGAGTTCGAATCTCTTTTCCCGCTCCAAAAACGTCCCATTCGTCTAGTGGTCCAGGACACCGCCCTTTCACGGCGGTAACAAGGGTTCGAACCCCTTATGGGACGCCAATCCGATGTGCAAGATTGATTAAGCGGGAATAGCTCAGTGGTAGAGCATCGCCTTGCCAAGGCGAGGGTCGAGAGTTCGAATCTCTTTTCCCGCTCCAATCAAGTGATTGATAAGTTAGATGTTTATACGTCCCATTCGTCTAGTGGCCTAGGACACCGCCCTTTCACGGCGGTAACAAGGGTTCGAACCCCTTATGGGACGCCATCTAGCAAGCGTTTACGTTGCGGGAATAGCTCAGTGGTAGAGCATCGCCTTGCCAAGGCGAGGGTCGAGAGTTCGAATCTCTTTTCCCGCTCCACGTAAACAGCACCATCTCAAATATCTTCTCTGTCGTTACTTTTCTGAATAAACATCTTCTATCTACCGTCTTCGCTGACGGCGTTTTGCTGTGCGTGTGATTTATGCACAGGTGGTTGATAGCTACTTACGCCCAGGCGGTATGCCTGAGCGTAAGCGGTGTGTTTAGCTGAGCGTGAAGTGGTTGACGATACCGTTGAGCGACTGCGAGCGCTGTTTCAGGTCGTGGGCGGAGTTGGCGGTCTGCTGAACCATGGAGGCGTTGTCCTGGGTGGACTGGTCAAGCTGGGCGATTGCCACGTTGATCTGCTCGATGCCTTGGGTCTGCTCATGAGTCGCCGCGGTGATATCCGCAAACAGAGCGTTGATACGCTGAATCTGCTGGTCGATATGCTCCATGCGCTCCTTGGCGGTGGTGACCAGTGAGGCACCGTTATCCACCTGGGCGTTGGACGTGTTGATCAGCGTCTTGATCTCCTGAGCCGCACTTGCCGAGCGGTTGGCCAGCTGGCGTACTTCACCCGCTACCACGGCAAAGCCTCGGCCGTGCTCACCGGCACGCGCGGCCTCCACCGAGGCATTGAGCGCCAGGATGTTGGTCTGGAACGCAATGCTGTCGATCAGCGTGACGATCTCGGAGATCTTGACCGCTTCACGGGTAATCTCCTGCATGGAGCTGACGGCTTCGCCGATGGCCTTCTGGCCAACCTGGGAGGTTTCACCGGCGCTACGCACCAGCTCCTTGGCCTGCTCGACGTTATCGGCATTCTGGCGTACGGTGGCGGTCACTTCTTCCATGCTGGCAGAAGTTTGCTGAAGGGCGGCGGCCTGCTGCTCGGTACGCGAAGAGAGCTCCTGATTGCCGGCGGCAATATCAGCGGAGTTGTGATCCACTGCGGCACTGGTCGTGTGGATTTCCTGCATGGTGGCATGAAGCTTGTTGCGCATCTGCTGAATATCGTAAAGCAGGCTGCGGGTATCGTTGGCGCTCAGGTCGACCTTGGCCGTCAAGTCACCCTGGGCAATGCGGGCAACGACGCTTGCCGCGTAATCCGGCTCGCCACCCAGGCGGCGCAGAATCAGCGAGATCATGGCCCAGAACGCCAGCGTTACCAGCGCGCCGGCCACAAGGCCCACCAGAATGGTCTTGATCAGTTTGGCCATGATTGCCTGGCTGATATCGCCCATGAAGATGCCGCTGGACACGTATACATCCCAGGGCGCGTAGGCCTCGGTATAGGTGTGTACCAGGGGCATGGCATCATTGCCCCGGGCAAAGTTGGAATGGTAATCGGTAAAGCCCGCACCCGTACTGCGGGCGCTGTCCAGGATCGAATGGAAAATCAGCTTGCCCTGCGGGTCGGTAACCTGGGAAAGGTCCTGGCCTGGCGGGCGCTTGGGGTGGGCCAGCATTTTAAGGTCGCCGGTCAGCGCGAACAGGTAGTTGTCATCCTTGCCAAAGCGCACGTCGCGGATGGTTTCAAATGCCAGGGTCTTGGCCTCTTCCAGGCTGACCTGGCCCTGTTTGGCCATCTCGTCGAAATGCTCGAGAGTGGAAACGGCAATATTCACAGCGGTCACCATGCGCTGTTCGCGCTCATGATGCAGCAGCGCCCGGCTTTGCAGAGCGTTTACGGTAATCATGATGGCAAGTATCAGCCACAGAACCGCCACACCAATCAGGCGCTGACGGCGCAGCGAAAGTGCTGACAGGCCGCGCTTGGCTTCAGCGGGCGAGGGTTCGGTGGATGCTGGCTGGGTAAAGGCGACAGGGGGCTGGGTAATGATGGTGCTCATTAAGTGTTTTTCTCATTTATGAATTATGTGTTCCCTTGCATGCCGTGCTATTAGTTAATAGCGTAATGGCATACGGCTAATACTAAAGTATTAGTCGGGCATTCATGCGCGACAAAACGCCGCTATCGCTCATTAATTGTATGAGTTAGTTAGCGGCGTAATAAAATAGCCGGTCGCTGAAGCCGCCTTCAGCTTGAAAAAAACAGCGAATGCCCCGATATCGTTGCTTCTCACTTGTTTTCTAGTGCCCCATTTTTTGCTGACAGGACATCTTTATGGCCGAACCGGCATTGTCTATCCGTGGCCTTACCAAGGTGTACGGCAACGGCTTTCAAGCGTTAAAAGGAATTGATCTGGACGTTCAGCAGGGCGATTTCTTTGCTCTGCTGGGCCCTAATGGCGCGGGTAAGTCCACCACCCTCGGCGTTGTGTGCTCGCTGGTGCAGAAGTCGGAAGGCAAGGTATCGATTTTTGGTATCGACATCGATAAGGACTTCGCCAAGGCCAAGTACCAGCTCGGCGTGGTTCCTCAGGAGTTCAACTTCAACCAGTTCGAGAAGGTGATCGATATCGTGCTGGCTCAGGCGGGCTACTACGGCATGACGCGCCGCGAAGCGCTGCCGCGTGCCGAGCAGCTGCTGCGCGACCTTGGCCTGTGGGACAAGCGCAACGGCAACGCGCGTATGCTTTCCGGCGGAATGAAGCGCCGGTTGATGATTGCCCGCGCACTCATGCATCGTCCCAAGCTATTGATTCTAGATGAGCCCACGGCGGGGGTGGATATCGAACTGCGCCGCAGCATGTGGGAATACATGCGCCGGATCAACCAGGATGAAGGCACCACCATCATCCTGACGACCCACTACCTGGAAGAGGCGGAGAGCCTGTGCCGCAATATCGCCATCATCAATCACGGCGAAATCGTGCGTAACACCAGCGTGCGCGAGTTGCTGGCCGAGCTGAATACCGAAACCTTCCTGCTGGATCTCGCCGAGCCAGTCACCGCTCCCCCGGTAATCGACGGGTTTGAAATCGCCCAGATCGAGCCTTCGCAGCTCTCTATCGTCATTCAGCGCGGCCAGCAGCTCAACGATGTGTTCAGCGCGTTGAGCGAGCAGGGCGTTCGGGTGGTTTCCATGCGCAACCGCGCCAATCGGTTGGAGGAGATGTTTGTTTCCATGGTAGAGGCAGGCAACAAGGCTATCGACGAGCGCACGCAAGCGGAGGCACAGGCATGAATGCGACCCAAACCCTGGTGGCGCTATGGACGCTGGTGCTCAAGGAGATCAAGCGCTTTACGCGCATCTGGCCGCAGACCCTGCTGCCGCCCTCCATCACCATGGCGATGTACTTCATCATCTTTGGCAACCTGATCGGCTCGCGCATCGGCGAGATGGACGGCTACAGCTACATGGACTTCATCGTCCCCGGCCTGATCATGATGTCGGTGATCACCAACAGCTACTCGAACGTCGCCTCCAGCTTCTTCTCGAACAAGTTTCAGCGCTCGGTGGAAGAGCTGATGGTTTCACCCATGCCCAACTGGGTGATTCTCTCGGGCTTCATTCTGGGTGGGATGGCGCGCGGCCTGGGCGTGGGGCTGATCGTCACGCTGGTATCGCTGTTCTTTACCCGCCTGACCATCGAGCATCCGCTTCTGACCGTATTGGTGGTGGTGCTGACCTCGGCGCTTTTTTCGCTTGGCGGCTTCATCAACGCGCTGCTGGCGAACAAGTTCGACGATATTTCCATCGTGCCGACCTTTATCCTGACGCCGCTTACGTACCTTGGTGGCGTGTTCTACTCCATTTCCATGCTGCCCAACTTCTGGCAGGGCGTCTCCATGCTCAACCCCATCCTGTACATGGTGAACGTCTTCCGTTACGGCTTTCTGGGCGTCTCGGATATCCCTGTGGTATGGGCGCTGGCCGCCATCTTTGCATTTATCATCGTGCTGTTCTTTGCCGCCCTTACCATGCTGGAGCGTGGCAAAGGCATCCGCAGCTGAGCGCACGCCCGTTTTAAAGAGTCGTTTTCAAGAGAGCATGATCTATGGCACACCGCCCCGACACTCTGGAACACGCGCCCCTGGGGCGCGATTCCGCCTACCCCGAGCAGTACGATGCCGGGCTTCTGTTCCCCATTCCCCGCGCCGCCAACCGCGCGCCGCTGGGCATTGAAGAGGGCAGCCTGCCGTTTGTCGGTGAAGACGAGTGGCACGCCTTCGAGGTTTCCTGGCTCAACGCCCGCGGCAAGCCTATCGTTGCCGTGGCCCGTTTTCGGCTGCCGGCGGATTCTCCCAGCCTGATCGAATCCAAATCCTGGAAGCTCTACCTCAACAGCTTCAACCAGACCCGCATTGAGAGCCGCGAAGCGCTGATCGAGACCCTCACGCGTGACCTGAGCGCCGCCGCCGGTGCGCCGATAAGCGTGGAGCTTCTTGGCGTGGAAGACGCCGAGCTTGCCCCGAAGCCGCTGCCCGGCGACTGCCTGGACGACCTGGACATCGAGGTAAGCGACTACACCCCCAGCGCCGCCCACCTGGCAGTAAGCGACGAGATCGTGGAGGAGACGCTGCATTCGCACCTGCTCAAATCCAACTGCCCGGTCACCGGCCAGCCTGACTGGGGCAGCGTGCTGATTCGCTATAAAGGCCCCAAGCTCGACCGCGAAGGCCTGCTGCGCTACCTGATCGGCTACCGCCAGCACCAGGATTTTCACGAGCACTGCGTGGAGCACATCTTTACCGACCTGATGGCGCACGCCAAGCCCATCGAGCTTCTGGTGCTGGCACGTTACGTGCGCCGGGGCGGGCTGGATATCAGCCCCTGGCGCGCCACGCCGGGCCTGACACCGCCAAGCCCGCTGCGTCTGGCAAGGCAGTAAGCCACTGCGCTACAGTAGAGCCTGACTGAACGAAGGATAAAACCAATGGATGCACTCACGCTTCTTCACGAACGCAGCTCGATGGGCAAGCTGGTGGAACCCGCGCCCACCGCCGAGCAGCTGGACGCCCTCTACAAGGCAGCCCTGCGCGCTCCGGACCACAAGGAGCTGCGCCCCTGGCGGTTTATCGAATTCACCGGAGAAGGGCGTGAGCGCCTGGGCGAGCTGTTTGCCGAAGCCGAGTTCCAGGAAGACCCCAGTGCCGGCGACGACACGCTGAACGCCGCCCGCAAGAAGCCCCTGCGCGCGCCCATGATCATCGCCGTGATCGCCAAGGTCACGCCGGACCTGCCCAAGGTGCCCAAGATGGAGCAGGTAATTTCCGCCGGCTGTGCCGCCCACGGCATTTTGCTGGCCGCCCACGGGTTGGGGCTGGGCGCCATGTGGCGCAGCGGCAAGTACGCCTTCGACCCCGTGGTGCGCAAGGGGCTCTCGCTTGAGGAAGACGACGAAGTGGTCGCGTTTATCTACCTGGGCAACCTGGGCGGGCGCCACAAGCCGCTGCCGCAGCACGACGTGGCCGATTTTGTCGAGCGTTGGGCCTAGGAGTAAACGCCATGCGAAAACCCGGTGTGCCTCACCCCCGCTTGCCGCTGCCAAAAGGCCAGGAAGACCTGGCGGCTTTTCACACCTGGCTGGGTGATGCCATCCCCATGGTGGGCGCACTGGGTATTGAAAGCATGTCGCTCCACAACCACTCGCTTACCTGGCGGCTGGCGTTGGCGCCCAACCTGAACGACAAGGGCACGGGCTTCGGCGGCGCGCTAAGCGCGCAAACCACGCTGCAAGGCTGGTGCTGGGTAACGCTCTGGCTGCGCGGGCAGGGGCTGGCGAGGGATGTGGTAGTGGCCGAGGCCACCCAACGCTTCCTGGCCCCGGTAAACGGCGACTACCGCCTGATCTGCACACCCAGTGAGCCAGACGGCATCGAAAAGCTCAGCCAGAAGCTCGCCGAGCGCGGCAAAGGCCGCATCGCGCTGACCCAGCAACTCTACTGCGGCGACGCGCTCTGCCTGGAAGCCCACGGCAGCTACGCCGTTCTGTCGTGCAGCGATTAAGTACATCAAACAGCTGGTCTCGAAAAAGGCCTTGCTATTTGGCCACTTAAAACATAGAATATGCGCCGTTCTGTCGCGAAAGGCACAGCCCAAGTGATGGAACACAAAATGTGGAGAGGTGTCCGAGTGGTCGAAGGAGCACGCCTGGAAAGTGTGTAAGTCGAAAGGCTTCGAGGGTTCGAATCCCTCCCTCTCCGCCACAGAATTTGAAAAAGCCCGCTGAGCAATCAGCGGGCTTTTTTATTGGAATTTTTAACTGAGCCTTCGAGCTAAGCTTTTTACTTTTTGCCTAACCTAGCCTCACTCTTGTCAATATAAAGGTGACATTTTCACTTAGTTTCGCTAATGTACTCTTAATAATAATGAGACGCTGAGTTAGGGCCGCTAACAAACTAAAGTAGGCTTCCCTTGAGATAGCCTCCTCATTTTGCATTTAACCTAGAACATGTTTTTTTGATAGAGCTTGTACAGCAGTATTAAAATACTGATAGCGTAAGCTATAGAGAAAAAGAAAAATACGTGCATAACTATATGGCACCATTGCTATAAATGAGGATTTTTGATGAATTGGGTTTTTGAAAATAAAGAATGGTTATTCAGTGGTTTAGGTATGGCTGTTCTAGGGTGCATTTTTTCATTCTTTTTTAAGAATCGAACAATAACTGCATCCGAAAAAAATAAAGCGGTAAATACAAATACCATAGCAATTAATGTTGGCGAAAAAAATCATAACCCGGGAGAAAAGACGGTGAATGATAAAAGCCATAAAAAAAGTCTAGGTGAGTATAAGAATGAAACACGAATTCTTTTTATTGATGATGATGCAAGATTTAAAGTAGCTAAAATATTAACTCAAAGTGGGTGGGTGCATACTAAGTTAATAAAGGATTGTAAAACATTAGATGAATACGATATTGTTGAAGCTAATTTACTCTTTATTGATGTACAGGGAGTAGGTGTTGCTATGGGTTTTAATGATGAAGGGCTAGGATTAGCTCTTGCTGTCAAAGAGAAATATCCAGAAAAAAAGGTGATTATATATTCTGCAGAAACAAAAGGTGATAGATTTCATGAAGCTTTAAGAAAGGCTGATTCATTTTTACCTAAAAATGCAGATCCTTACGAATTTCAACGTATTGTAGAAGAATTTACCATAGGCTTAGAGTCTTAAATATTATGAATATTAGATATAGGATTTCTTCTTCTGATGGAAGTGTTATCTTCTGTAATTTACATCCAAAAGAAATAGAAAAAATAAACAGTATTAATTCAAGATCTCAGAAGCTTAATGGTATTAATTTGCGAGCGGGCAGGATATTTAGTCAGCATGGAACTGTTGTTGCATTTTCATCTGATAAAAATTATATAAAAAGTTCTGCAAAATTTTCTACTGCATTAAATATTATTTTAGACTCTACTGAAATGATTAATCATGTGGTCAAAGAGGCGCGTGCCAATATTAATAAAAATACTAGTAGATTGATTCATAATTTAACATCGTTAAATGCTCATAATATCCAAGAAATATATTCTTTAATTCCACAAGAAAATGTAAGTCAAAAAATTGGCGGACAAATTTCATTTGTAGAGGATATTGTAAAGAGAGAACCTAGAGAAGCCGCATTGTCATTTCTCAGAATTGCAAAAAACAATGCTGCAATGAAGGCAGAGTTCTCAGTGTTTCGGAAACTGTTTGATAGTAATCCAGATCTTCAGATTAGAGAACACAATGTGCATAAAGTGTTAATGAATATTTTCTATTTATTTTTTTCTGATTTTACAGATAAGGATGTAAGAGTAAAGATCGCTAATGATAAGAATAAATATTTTGCTAATTTCGATTATGAGTCATTTCATGTAGCTATATATCATATCATTGAAAATGCTGCAAAATATATAAAACCGAAAACAACTTTAAATGTTGAAATAAAAGATGTTGGTGAATTTATTGAAATAGTAATGGATATGATTAGTTTAGAAATTAAAAAAGGAGAATCTGATGAAATATTTGAGGAAGGTGTTTCAGGTGAACTTGCTAATCGAATCGGAAAAGCCGGCGATGGTATTGGAATGAATCGAGCTAAAAAAATATTAGAATTAAACTCAGGTTCAGTATTAGTTAATCCGGTTTGTGATACGGTAGAAAATTTTATGGGTGTAAATTATCAAAGAAATATATTTACCGTTAGTTTGCCTAAGCGTAAATCGACCTGGCAATAGTGTTATGCTTTTATTTTCGTAAACTGAAAAATTATAAGTTTTGAGTAAAGTTTAATGAAAATGAACGTAAAGTGAGCTAGATATAAGCTATTTGTAGATTATGTTTTTAATATTTAAGTGCTCAGATCAAAAAATAGAGTGTTTTTTAGGAGGAGGTAGTTTTATTAACCTGCATAAAAAATTGCTTAAAAATTAACTTTTTACGTAAATCAAGTGATCGCAGCTCATAGTATTTATGCTATACATTATTCTTATTTTTAAGATAGATAAGGCATTTATAATGTCGCTGTTTCTATCTTAGTAAATAGTTACATTTTTGGGGTGCAAAATTGAGAAAATCGATAGATAGCGCAATTATTTTAGCTGTTTGTACAGCTATTCTCTATTCATGGAGTACCGCGAAGTACCACGGATTTCTCATAGAGGCGAGCCTAAATTCGAATATGATGGAACGAAGTTTTCATCAAGTTATTTATGGTGGTTTCATCTCATCGTTTGGTCCAACTATTATAATGCTAATTATGACTTCAGTTTTATTATATCTTTGGTCCTATGCTATTTTGCCATTATATATTGATAAACTTAAAACTAGTGTGAGATTCAAACGAAAAGTTATAAAACTTCATCGATTCTGGATAGGGACAAGGATATCTCTTGACATAGAAAGAAAAGAAAAACGTAGGTTTAATAATATTGCATTTTTGTTATTGGCTAGCTTGGCTTTCATCCTTAGTCTTGTATATTTCGAAAATGAAGGGCAGAAAAAAGCGGAAAAAGTTATCAGTGATCATATGGCTGGAGAGAACAGCTCTGATAGTATGATTACCGTTATAATTAATGAAAATGAGAAAAAACTTCGATTTTTAGGTTGTGGGGCAAAGAATTGCGCAGGTATAGAAGAAAAGTCTAATAAAATATATTATTTTTCTCAAGATAGTGGCTATAGTTTTATCTATAAACTAGATATGTAAAAATACGTCAGGCATATAATCTTATATTGCTTCGCACCTTAGATTTGCCAATTGTTCAGGCTCTATGTAGTAGAGTTCTATGTCCCCGTAAATACTTTTAAGGAGTAAATGATTGTCTTGTATAAAGGTAGTTGAGAGTGTAGTTACTCGCAACGTTCAGTCCCTTCCACGAGTCTGTCTGCCTCGCTAAAGTAGCCTCGAACAGTAAATTGTTAAAGTTGTATTCAAAATATTTGACGAAAAGAATCTTCGAAGAATTGCGACTGATGAAGTATTTATTGTTGATAAGAACTAGACTGTCTGTTTTCAAAATGCTCTTGTGCAAAGCTTATGCATGGTAGTAGCTGAAAACGATTCTGAACCATGTTGTGCCCGCTGCTAGCCCTTCATTTTTCCCCAACATCTTGGCGTGATCAGCCCATCACTCCTATGTTGTTGTAAAGAAAAGGGGAACGAACATGCTCAATACGCTTGCGAGAAGGCTTGACCTTCGAACGGATCCGACTATCTTCTTCACTTCCGCAGGCATCATGGTTCTGTTCCTGGTGGCGCTGCTGATTGCACCGGATGCCATAGGGGCGGCCTTTGGTGCGGGGCGGGAGTGGGTGGTGACCAACCTTGGCTGGTTCTTTATTTTAGGGGTCACCACGTGGGTAGCGTTTCTGCTGTGGGTGGCGATCAGCCGTTACGGGGCGATTCGCCTGGGCGGTAACGATGCCAAGCCTGCCTATAGCAATATCTCCTGGTTCACCATGCTGTTTGCCGGTGGCATCGGTACGGTGCTGATGTTCTGGGGGGTGGCCGAGCCTATTTCCCACTTTGCGACGCCGCCAAGACCGGGTGTCGAGCCCTTTTCGGTGGAAGCCGCCGACGATGCCATGAGCTTTTCGATCTATCACCTGGGGCTGCATACCTGGGCAATTTTCGCCATGCCGGGGCTGGCGTTTGCGTACTTTATCTACCGTTACAACCTGCCGATGCGGTTCAGCTCTGTCTTTTATCCGCTGCTGGGCGAGCGCATTTACGGGCCTATCGGCAAGACCCTCGATATCTTTGCCATCCTCGGTACGCTGTTTGGCGTGGCGGTTTCCATTGGCCTGGGCACCCAGCAGATCAATGCGGGGCTGACCGAGCTGTTTGGCGTGCCGGATGCCGTGTTGACCAAGGTCATCATCATTGCCGTGCTGACCACCATTGCCGTGGGGTCGATTGTAGCTGGGCTGGATTCGGGCATACGGCGGCTCTCCAATATCAATATCGGTATGGCCGTTGGTTTGCTGCTGTTCGTACTCTTTACCGGCTCGACCGTGTTTCTGTTGCGTGCCATGGTCGAAACCCTGGGCCTTTACATCACCAACCTGCTGCCGATGGCATTCTGGAACGATACTCTGGCGCGCTATACCAGTACCGATGGCAGCGGCTGGGGGTGGCAGGGCAGTTGGACGGTATTCTACTGGGCCTGGACGGTTACCTGGTCGCCGTTCATCGGCATCTTTGTGGCGCGTATTTCCCGCGGGCGTACCATCCGTGAGTTCGTGCTGGGGGTACTGTTCGCACCTTCCATGTTTACGCTGGTGTGGTTTGCGATCTTTGGCTGGTCGGCGATGGAAATCGACGGGATCGGTTCAGCTGCCCGCGAAGCCCTGGGCGATCAGGCCGGTATCCTGTCTGCCGCCGTTGCTGAAAGCATCCCACTGGCCATGTTCGCGTTTTTCGATAACTTCCCGGCGGCGACGTTAATCCAGGGCCTGGCGGTGGTGATCGTGGCCATCTTCTTTGCAACGTCTTCGGATTCCGCGTCACTGGTGGTCGATATGCTGTGTACCGGCAGCCCCGACCCCGGCCCCTGGCATCAGCGCGTCTTCTGGGGTGTCTCGGAAGGCATGCTGGCCGCCATGCTGATTGTGCTGGCGGGCGATGCGGGGCTGACCGCCTTGCAGGAAGTGATCACCGTGGTCGGCCTGCCGATGTTCATACTGGTGTTTATCATGATGTTCTCGCTGTTGCGCGGCCTGTCCCATGAAGATCTCAGCCAGGTGAGGGTAGGCCGCCCGCCCAACCCCGAGAAGCTGAACGAATAGTCAGGCAAGAGAAAGGCCACCCATAAAAAAGCCCGCTGAGAAAAATCAGCGGGCTTTCAAGCAGACGTGGGGGCGAGTCTCCCCATCCGCCGTTGATACGGCACTACGATTGCTGAGACACGATTGCATCCAGCAGCCCCGGAAACCGGCTATCCACATCAGCTTTACGCAGCGAATTCATATGGGTGGTGCCGATGGTCTGGGTGTGCACCAACCCGACATCGCGCAAGATGCGAAAGTGGTGCGACATGGTGGACTTCGGGCGACCGCCGTCCAGCTCGCCGCAGCTGGCCTCGCCCAATTCGGCAAGGCGCCGGACGATATCCAGGCGTACAGGATCGCTCAAGGCGTAAAGCAGACGCTCGAGAACGAACTCGCTAACGGGGGGATGTTTGAAAGGGCGCATGGGCAAATCATACACGAATTTGCGCTAGGCCCATAGTTCGAATATTATCGAACTTTAGTAATAACCTCTCCTGGAGAATTTCCAATGTCTGCGCTGTTCCAACCCTTCACGCTGAAAGATGTCACCCTGCGTAACCGGATCGCGATTCCGCCCATGTGCATGTACTCCGCCGAAGATGGACTGATCAATGAGTGGCACCGCGTTCACTATGCCTCCTTGGCGCGCGGTGGGGCGGGGCTGGTGGTGGTCGAAGCCACCGCTGTGTCGCCGGAAGGGCGTATCACCCCCGGGTGTGCGGGTATCTGGAATGATGACCTTGCCCAGGCCTTCGTGCCGGTGGTGGAATCGATCAAGGCGGCGGGTGCCGTACCGGGTATCCAGATTGCTCACGCCGGGCGCAAGGCCAGCGCGAACCGCCCGTGGGAAGGTGATGACCATATCGGCGAGGATGATCCGCGTAGCTGGCAGACCATTGCCCCGTCGGCGATTGCCTTTGGCGCTCACCTGGATAAACAGCCCAACGCCATGACGCTGGAAGACATTGCCCAGGTACGCGAGGATTTCGTGGCCGCCGCTCGCCGTGCGCGCGACGCTGGCTTCGAGTGGCTGGAGCTGCATTTCGCCCACGGCTACCTGGCGCAATCGTTCCTTTCTGATCACTCCAACCAACGCGATGACGCCTATGGCGGCAGCTTCGATAACCGCAGCCGCTTCCTGCTGGAAACCCTGGCGGCGGTTCGTGAGGTATGGCCAGAGCATCTGCCGCTGACCGCGCGCCTGGGCGTGATCGAATACGATGGCCGAGACGAACAGACCCTGAGCGAGGCTATCGAACTCACACGCCGCTTCAAGCGCAGCGGCCTGGATCTGCTTAGCGTCAGCATCGGGTTCAGCATCCCTGACGGCAACATCCCCTGGGGCCCGGGTTTCATGGGCGAAGTTGCCCAGCGGGTAGGCAGCGAGGCGGGAATCCCCGTGGCGTCTGCCTGGGGCTTCGGTACGCCAAGCGTTGCCGAGGAGGCTATCAAGCGTGGTCAGCTGGATTTGGCGATGATTGGCCGGGCACACCTGGCGAATCCTCACTGGTCCTACTTCGCTGCTCAGGAGTTGGGTATTGACCGTGCCTCCTGGACCTTGCCGGCACCCTATGCGCACTGGCTGGAGCGCTACAAGTAAGCCTGTCGCGCTTCTGGAGTTTTATCAGGCAGGCGACAAGACCGTGCTGAAAGGCTTCATGATCTGAAAAGCAAAACGCCCGCTGATATCTCAGCGGGCGTTTTCACTCATTCAATCGCGTATTAGAAAGGCAGTACGCCGCTGAAGCCGACGCCCAGCACGGCAATGACGACCACAACAACGACGATAACGGTAGTAGATGGCATTTTACTTTCCCTGTAAGTAGTTGAGATGCTTCCAGCTTAGTACAAGCAAAGCGTTTGCGCACGCCTTGCGGTTTGACGTGGGTCATGCGCCAGCCAAGGTGGCAAAGCAACGCCCTAGAGACAAAAGCGCCCGGCAGAAACCTGCCGGGCGCCGGTTGGCTGAATGGCCGAAGGCGGTTATTTACCGCACTGGCAGTTGTGACCGCAATCAGTTGAACCGTCGGTATGGCCGATGGCGCAGGCTTCACAGCAGTAGCGCTGGCCGTTTTTTTCGATGGCCTGACTATCAACGGAACAATCGCACTTGGGGCATGCACACTGTTGCTGAGACATATCGCACCTCCTTGGTTGGTACCTTACAGCGTAGGCGCGACCCCCGGTGTTATGTAATTGCGTTTTCCACTCTTTTTCGAGCAATGGATTTGCGGGCTTCTACGCTTGCGCGAGGGCTTTACCCAACTGGTTAAAGTAGGCGCTGAAGGCTTCATTGATGCGCTCGCGCTGCTCGCCCTGGGGGTAGAGGCCAAGCGCGGCTTCTGGCGTTGCCTTGGTGCCCTTCACCAGAAAGTGGTTCTTGAGCGGGGCGTCCTGCACGAAGGCTTCAAAGGCGCGAGCGCACAGCTCTTCGGGCTGGCTGTAGTAATGCTGGTTGAGTTGGCGGTCCATCTGTTTAGAGTGCTGGAAGAGCGCACTGGGCTGGTGGCCCTCCGGCGTCAGCATGACAGCCTTGAAACACTCCACCAGGCGTTGATTGAGCGGATGGTGAACAGGCGCGGCGCATCGCCAAGCCAGGCGCTGGAAGCAAACTGGCGTGCTGACACGCCGTGAAAGCACTTACTGGCAATGTAATGATCAAAAGCGTGAAACCACTCATGGGCAATGCTGCCGGGTCCTGCGTTCTTGGCAAGGGCGAAGCTGCGCTGGGAAGGGTCGTAATGGGCGGCCACGCCCGGCCTGCCGCCACTGCCGTATTGAAGGGCCAGCGAACCGCGCAGTGATACCAGCGCTTCAGGCCCTTGCAGAATCAGCATCAGGTCGCACAGCGCATCGTGAAACAGTTCAGCGGCCTTGTCGCGCTCCTGAGGGCTCACCCAGCGGCCGATCTCGATGGAGCGAAAATCGAACTGACGCCGAATGAGCGCAAAGCTTGCGGCTTCACCCTCGCGGTGGTGGGGGCCGTTGCGATAAAACGTGCGTGCTTCGATGCTCATGACGACTGCTTCCCTAGCGTTCAGGCCAACCATTATGCCAGCAGGTCGATACATTGCTGAATGTCGCCCACGAAAAAGCGCCCTCACGAGTGAGGACGCTTTTTCGTTTCCTTGGCCTTCCATGACGTCTTGCGGCTCATCCTGAGCGCTCATTTCCTTGCGTGCGGTTTCCCTGCCGCGAACAGTACGAACAATAGCGAATAGTTAACCGATGTACAAGTAAAAATTGTCGCCAGGTTGTACGAAAGCGTTGCCAAACCTGATTGAGGCCCGATTTGGCGGGGTATAGAGCAAATACCTGTACAAACACTGCGGAGAGCTTCCGATGTTACTGCCTGGTTGGTATCGCCATTGCAGCGTGGTGTCAGCACGGCAGGCAGCCGGTTTTACCTTCCTTGGGTGGCAATTGCCTATCGCGAACGCCCAAGCAGAGTTTGGAAAGGTTTTACAAAGTACAAGAAACAAGCCTGTAATTTCATGCGCGCCGGTTGGAATAGTAGATTGATTTTTATAACTCTTTGAAAATTAATTTCTTTGGTTTAGTTCCATTTGTACAAGAAGTAATGATTTTCTGAAGATATATATGAGATCAATAAGCCTTATTTATCATAGATGATTGACTATTTTTTCAGGATAAATAATATAGACCCATTGATGGGCATTTCTATATCGCCAAAAAATACTTTTCTTTAATAATAAAGAAAGATCAAAAAAGTATAATAAATTACTTTCTTTTTTATATTTTCTAGTATTATCAATATTCGCTTAATAGTTTAAGTTTACCTGCCTTAATATGCCCCGCTAAATTAATATCTTTTATGGATTATTGGTTATTTTATGGTTTTCATAACCTGTGTTAGATAAATAGAGGCTTTTGAGGTCCATTGTGCACACATAGCGCAGGGCAGCGCTCTAAGGAAGATGGACAGGGACGGTTCGCAGTATACAAGGAAGGGCAAGCAAGGAGTGTTTGCGGCTACACGGATGGGCAAATAAGGAATATTTGCGAAGTACAGGGAAAGGCAAACAGGGAGTGTTTGCAAATCATACGGATTAGCAAATACGGAATATTTGCAGATTGCAGGGATGGGCAAATAAGGATTGTTTGCGAAGTGCACGGAAAGGCAAGCAAGGATGCTTGCAAACTACAGGGATGAGCAAATAAGGACTATTTGCTAATACAGGGAAAGGCGAACAAGGAGCGTTTGCAGTACACAGGGAAGCACGAACAGGATGTTTGTGAAGCAGGATTAAGGACGAACAGATCACCCCCGGCCAGCAATGGCGCGGGGGTTTTTTTATGCCTGTTAATTAACTGAGTATGCTTAATTTAATCATCAAACAGAGGGCAGCAGTAGCGGCATCACGAAGTAGACGAACAGGGTAATCGCGATGGCGCTGACGATATTCATGGTGAAGCCTGCCCTGGCCATCTGCTTGATCGAAATACGTCCGGTCGAGAACACGGCCGCATTGGGCGGGGTTGAGATCGGCAGCATGAAGGCGCAGGTGGTGGCCAGCGCCACGGCGACCATCAGCCCCAGCGGGTTGCCGGTGGTAATCGCCGCCGCCATGCCGGCGGTAATGGGCAGCGCCATGTTGGCCGTGGCCGTATTGGAGATGATCTCGGTCAAAAACAGCATCAGCAGCACCATGATCAGCAGTAGCCAGAAGTAGTTGACGCCATCCAGCAGTTGAAGCTGGTCGCTGATCCAACCGGTCAAATCGCTGGCGATAAAGGCAGCCGCCAAGGTCATGCCGCCGCCCCACAGAATGAACAGCCCCCAGGGCAGGCTCTTCATGTCGTCCCACACCAGCAGCGCGCGTTTTTCGTTATGAGCCGGAATCACGAACAGGGCGATGGCGGCGGTGACCGCAATCAGCGTGTCGTTGATGGGCAGATCGAAAAACGGTGCCAGCCAGCCGCGCAGCGCCCAGGCAAGAGCAGTAACCACGAACACGCCCAGCACGCGCTTCTCTTCCTTGCTCATCGGCCCGAGCGAGGCGAGTTCCTGGGCCACGAAGTCGATCTCGAGCGGCGTATCGGGCACCTTGGTGTAAAGCCGGGTGAGGTAGACATACAAGATGACGAGCAGAATCAGCGTGAGCGGCAGGGCGAAAATCATCCACTGAAGAAAGCTGATTTCAACGCCTTCAAAGAATTGCGGAATCATCGCCACCACAATGGCGTTGGGCACCGAACCGATAATGGTGGCCAGCCCGCCGATGGAGGCCGAATAGGCAACGGTCAGCAGCAGAATACGCGCGAAGCTGTCGCGCTGGTCACGGTCGAACTGGTCGCGCTCGTCCAGCTCGTTGGTCAGCGCCACGGCAATGGGCAGCATCATCAGCGCGGTGGCGGCGTTGGAAATCCACATGGAGAGAAATGCCGAGGCGATCAAGACGCCCAGCACGATGCTGCGCAGGCTGTTGCCGATGCGATTGACGATGGCCAGCGCGATGCGCCGATGCAGGTTCCAGCGCTCGATGGCGATCGCCAGGATGAACCCGCCCATGTACATGTAGATCACCGGGTTGGCGTAGCCGACCACGGCGTCATCCAGCACCATGACGCCGCTTAGCGGCAGCACCAGCATGGGTAGAAACGAGGTAACCGGAATCGGCACGGGCTCGGTTACCCACCAGGCTCCCATCCATACCGTCAGTGCCAGCACGGTACGCGGCGCGGGGTCAATCAGCGACTCGGGCATCACCAGCTGTATGGCGATGAAAAGCAGTGGCCCAGCCAGCAGCGGCACCCAGTGGCGCCAGTTCGATAGTGTTAATCCCATACGCCTCTCTCCCATGGCACGATAAAGTAATTAGCTAAGCACTAATATAAGGGGTGAGGCATGCTACCACTTTCGTTTATACGCCGTTGGTGGTATGGCATAGACTTTGGTATGAGGTGGCAAGGCGCTGCGCGGGCCGCTGTCATCAATTTTTTATTCATGTTAATGAAGTTGACATATTTGGTCGGCAAGATAGGCATTGTGGCAGGGAGAGGCCGTAAGGAAGAGCAGGCAGGGAGCGCCTGTATTACCCAGGGAAGCACAAACAGGACGTTTGTGAGTAGGTGTCATGGAGGAGCTGATAAAGCCCTGACCGATGATTGGTCAGGGCTTTTTTTATGCCTCAGCGCGAAATCTACCGGGCGCTTGCAGCAACTAGCTTACTTCTCTTCGCCTTCCGGCTTGGCGTGGCCCTGGTGGGCAAGCGGGCTTGCCTGGTCAAGGCGCGGGTGGTTATCCAGGAACTCGCGCTCAAGGTTGGGCAGTTTGTCCAGTGCTTGCAGGGTGTGGGTCAGCGCGTGAATGGCGGCCAGTACGTCCTGGGTGTTTCCGGTTTCCGAAATGGTGTGCATGTTGCGGATCGGGAAGCCGATGGAGGTGGCGGCGCTGTCGATCGAGGCCAGCACGCCCGCCATGCCGTCGGTGCCGGTATCCACGCCCACCATATCGCGCTGCAGGGGAATGTCCTGCTCCTTGGCGGCAGTGGCGATGATGCGGTTGAGCTGTTCGCTGGCGATCGAACCAACCGACATGGTAAAGCCCTTGCCCATTTCCAGCGGCTGCATGCGCTTGTCGCCAATCCCGGGGGCGGCCACGTAGTCGTGGTTCACGTCCACGCCAATCAGCGCATCAGGCTTCAGCTCGCCGGCCATCACGCGGCTGCCGAAACGGCCAATCTCTTCGTAGCTGGCTATCGCAAACAGCACGCGCACGTTCTCGGTGCCACCCGCCTCGGCGATCAGGCGCGCCACTTCAGCGGTGACAAAGCAGCCCAGGCCGTTATCCAGGTAGGCGCCGTAAAAGGTGTTGGGGCTGAAGCCCGGGCGGATCGGGCGGTCGAAGATGATCGAGTCGCCGGGGCGTACGCCCAGGTTCAGTACCTGCTGCTTCTTGTTTTCGCCGTGAATCTGCAGATCCAGATAGATCTGCTCTTTCTTCAGGCCCTTGCTGCCATCGCGCTGGGCCGGGTCCGAGAAGTGAATCGCGCCCAGCGCTTCTACCGTGCCGCCTTCGATGCTGCGATAGCTGCCGGGTTTTTCCGGGTCTTCGCTGAACAGCTTCACCTCATGGCCGATCAGTACCGTCGGCAGGAAAGAGTCGGTGTTGATCCAGATCTTGCCGTCTTCGCCAATCGAGCGCACCTGCATGCGAATCTTGTCCGCATGGCCGATGATCATCACCGTGAACATGTCATCGCGCTGCGGGTGGGTGTCCAGCACCACGCCCGCGTTGCCCTTGAACTGGTGCAGGTGCCAATCCTTGGGGGCAAAGCTTTCAAAATGCGGCTTGAGCACACCGTAGGTCATCGCCGCTTCCAGGCCCACCGGGCTTGGAGCTGCCAGAATATCGCGCATCAGCTTGAACTGCGCGTCGGGCATGGGCTGTGTCCAGGGTTTGGCTGTATCGCTCATCTCAACTCTCCGTGTGGTTATGCCATGTGGTCATGCGTATGACCAGTCTGCCAGATTAATGCGGCTCTTCCACCATTAGACGATGGGGGGCGTGGCCATGTACACGTAATATGCAGGCTAATTACCTGGAAACAACGGCCCAGGCAGTAATTCGCAAGTGCTACAGGAGAAAGCATGAGCACAGCATCGCTACGCGTTCAGCGTTACAAGGTCTTACTGGCCGGGGTCTTCAGTCAGCTTCTGTGTATCGGGATTGCCCGCTTTGCCTACACGCCGCTTTTGCCGATCATGCAGCAGCAAACCTGGATGAACGATGCCGACGGCGGCTGGCTGGCCGCGCTCAATTACGCAGGCTATATGCTGGGTGCCGTGCTGGCGGCGGTGGTTCACAGCATTCATGTAAAGGATACGCTTTACCGCATCGGCCTGGGGCTGGCCGTGCTGACGACCGTCGGGATGGCCCTGACCGACAGCTTCTGGCTGTGGGCGGGGCTGCGTTTTTTTGCGGGCCTTTCCAGCAGTGCGGCCATGCTCCTGGCGTCGGGGCTGATTCTTCACTGGCTGATGCAGCACCGTCAGCGTGGGGAGTTGGGCATTCATTTTGCCGGGCTTGGTTTGGGGATTGTGCTGGCGGCGGTGTCGGTCGAGTTCATGCTTTCCCGTGCGCTTGACTGGCAGGCGCAGTGGTGGATGTTCGGCCTTTTGGGCGTGGTGCTGTCAATCCCCGCCTGGCGCTGGCTGCCGCGCCCGGTCAAGCCGCTTGCCGGTGCCAGCAAAGCTTACGCGCCCGCCGCCATACCGCCTACGCGGACCTTCATGCGCCTGATGCTGCCGGCCTATTTCTGTGCCGGCTACGGCTATGTGATCAATGCCACCTTTATCGTCACCATCGTGGAGCGCGAGCCGTTGCTTTCGGGCATGGGCAACTGGACCTTTGCCGTGGTGGGGCTGGCCGCCGCACCGGCGGTGATGCTGTGGGATCTCATTGCCCGGCGGGTAGGTTATCTCGGCGCCTTGATTATTGCGATGAGCATTCAGGTCGTGGGGATCGTGCTGCCGGCACTCAGTGCCAATCTCGCGGTGGTGATGCTGAGCGCCGTGCTGTATGGCGGCACCTTTCTTGGCTGCGTGAGCCTGGTGCTGACCATGGCAGGCAAGCTGTACCCGGCAAGCCCGGCGCGGCTGATGGGGCAGATGACACTGGCCTATGGCGCCGCGCAGATCTTTGCCCCCGCCTTGACCGGCATGCTGGCCGAAGCCTCGGGCCACTATACCGTGGGCCTGTGGCTTGCCGGCGGTTTTGTGCTGCTGGGAGCTGCGCTGCTTGCCTATTTACGTGGGGTGGACCAAACCGCTCAGCGTCTGGACGCTGAAGCAAAAGCGCTGTCGATTGCGCGCTAAGCCCAGGCTTTCACACAGTTTATAAAAGCGTTAACGAGAGTTTTGTGCTTTTGGCGCGAAATCCTCTAGGATAAGCGCCTTTTTCAAACAAGAAGGATGGTCATGGCGTCTTCCGAGCAACCTCGCATCCAGTGGCTGGGCCGCTGGGGGTTCGTGCTAGCGGCAACGGGTTCCGCCGTTGGGCTGGGCAATATCTGGAAATTCCCGTATATCACCGGCGAGTATGGTGGTGGCGCGTTTGTACTGGTTTATCTGGCGTGTATCTTTGCCGTGGGCGTGCCGGTGATGATGAGCGAGATCGCTTTCGGTCGGCGCGGGCGGGGCAGTCCCATCGACGCCATTCGTCGCGTGGTCAATGAGTCGGGGCGTTCATCGGCGTGGTCGCTGATCGGCTGGATGGCGATGCTGTGCGGCTTTCTGATCCTGTCGTTTTACGTGGTGGTGGCCGGGTGGTCGTTCTCCTACCTGTGGAAGATGCTGACCGGCGGGCTTGCCGGTACCAGCGTCGATGACATGGCCGCCGTGTTTGGTGCCAATAACGCCGACCCGCTCAATCTCGGCTTCTGGAGCACGCTGGTCACGCTGGTGACCATGGTGATCGTGGGCAAGGGCGTTCAGGAGGGTATCGAGAAAAGCGTCGGCTGGATGATGCCGGGGCTGGTCATCATGCTGGTGCTGCTGATCGTTTACGGCATGTTTTCCGGCGGCTTTGGTGACGCGGTGCGCTTTCTGTTCACCTTCGATGCCGGTAGCCTGTCAAGCGAGGGCATGCTGGCAGCCCTTGGGCATGCGTTCTTTACGCTGTCGCTGGCGTCTGGCGCCATTCTTACCTACGGCAGCTACCTGCCCAAGGGCGCCTCGATTGCCCGTACTTCCATCAGCGTGGCGGTTGCCGACACCGCCGTGGCCCTGATGGCGGGCCTGGCGATCTTTCCGGTCATCTTTGCCAACGGCATGAACCCTGGTGAAGGCCCAGGGCTTATCTTCATGAGCCTGCCGCTGGCGTTTCAGGCCATGCCGCTGGGCACGCTGTTTGGCGTGCTGTTCTTCGTGATGCTCTCCATGGCGGCGCTGACCTCGTCGATCTCCATGGTCGAGGCCACGGTTTCCTGGCTGTGCGATAACAAGGGCTTCTCGCGGCGCTCGGCAGCATGGAGCACGGGTATCGTGCTGTGGCTGATCAGCACCGCCGCCATGCTCTCCTTCAACGTGGGCGCCGACTGGACGCTGGCGGGCAAGACCTTCTTTGACTGGCTGGATTACATCACTTCACGCTGGATGATGCCGCTGGGCGGCCTGGGCACCGTGGTGCTGGCAGGCTTTATTCTGAAAAACGCCACCTTCCGCGATGAGCTGGGGCTTGCGCCGTTGCCCTATGCGCTGTGGCTTGCCATGGTGCGCTATGTAAGCCCCTTGGGCATTCTGGTGATCTTTGCCGATGCGCTCGGGCTTTATAGCGTGACCTTCTCGGTGCACTGGCCGTGGCTGCTGGGCATTCTGGTGCTGATGGGTATCATTGGCGAGCTGCTCAGCCCGCGGCTGCGCAAGGCGCTAGCGAAAGCCTAATCGCTTGAGACCTTAGTCTCTTCTCCTGCAAGCCAGCGCCGTTGCCGAGCCACCACGGCTTGTTCCTGCAGCGGCGTCTGGCAGCGCGCATACACTTCCCGTAGAAATTTCTTTCTGGCGCCTTTGAAAGGCCCGCTGAGAATGGCCGCCTGGGTCAGGCTTTCCAGCACCTGTGTGCGTTGCGGCTGCTCTAGGTTGGCGTACTGCCTGAGCGTATCGGGCCAATCGATATCGACACTTTGAGGTTTGTCCGGCAGCGTTTCCAAAAGCTGCGAAAGCAGCAGCACCAGGTTCGGATGCGGGTGACGGTTGCGCATCATCAGCTCGCCAATCCCCTGCACGACCAGCCGGCGCTGGGCAAGCGGCAGCTCGTTGAGCTCCTTCATCAAGGCGTCGATGCGCGGCGGGCCGTAAGCCACCAGATGCGCCTGGTGCAGCACGCGGGCGGCAATCCAGGCGTTCCAGATGGCGTACAGCGGCCCCATCAGCATGGGAATGAACCCGCGCAGCGCAAGACGCCCCAGCACGCGGCGCATCACTACGCGCAGAATGAAGCTGCTCAGGCTTATCTTCAGCCGGTAAAGCAGCGTCTTGAGTGTCAGCTTCCAGCCGTGCAGGTAGGCATGAGGGTTGATGCCGTAAATGGTATTGCCGGAGCTTGGGTACTCAAGAGCAATGCGTGCGATGCCGTGAACGGTCAACTGCACGGAAGGGGTAAACGCCGCCTGCTGCGAATAGGGCAGGCCCGCCCTGCGGGTAATATGGGTAACGCCGCGCAGGGCGTTCCAGTACAGAAAGCCGATTTCGAAGGCCGTCACCACCCCGGCCGCTGCGTAGTAGGCAATCCAGTAAGGCACCTGCTCGCTGAAGTTCAGGCTCGACCAGTCCGCGATGGCGATGCGTTTCATCCACCATTCGCCGCCGCCAATCAGCGTGCCGGAAACGATACCGGCAACCGCCGCCCATACCATGGCCCAGCGCTTGATACGCTTGATGGCCACGGGGTCGGGGGTGTCCAGCGGTGCTTGATGTTTCAAAAGGCGGCTGATGTAGCGGTTTGCCCAGCGTTGCGCCAGGTCTGGGGAGGGGGCGAATTCCTTATCGGGCCTTTCCAGTGGCATAGCAGCGAAATGTCCTTTGTTTGCGTCCCTTTAGGGTAGCGGCTGCTTGCGCAAAGCGCACTCCCTGATGGCGCCTGGATGCGTGCCAGCCTGCATCAGTTCGTCCCAGCGCGTGGTATAGCGGTGAGAGCGGTGGGCGCAGCGCAACTGCCAGGCGGCGTTGGCGTTGGTCATGCCAAAACTGATCGTGCCTTGCCCCATGCGCCGGTTGATGTCGTCGAGCGTGGCCATGAGTAGCGGATAGCGATTGCGCGAAGGCGGATTGAGCAGCGAGAGCTGGTGCTGCTCGGCGTCCACCAGGTCCAGCAGCATGACGCCTGCTTTCATGAAGCGGTAGCCCGGCCGGTAAATCTGCTCGAGACCCTGGCGCACGGCATCCAGAATGGCACGTGTATCGTCGCTGGGTGCCGGCAGGGCTACCATGGCGTGGGGGAAGTACTGGCGCTGGTCGCGCCGATGGCGGTTGGTGTTGAGAAAGATCATCACCGCCCGTGCCATGCTCTGCTGCTGGCGGAGCTTTTCAGCGCTGCGCTGGGCGTGACGGCGCAGAGCATTATGCACTTCCTGCTTTACCCCGGTCGGCTGGCCGAAGGAGCGTGACGTCATGATGCGGTGGCGCGGCTGGTCCAGGTCGTTCATGTGCAGGCAGGCCGTGCCGCGCAGTTCCAGCGCGGTGCGCGCCAGCACCACGGAAAAGCGCTTGCGCAGCCGTTGAACGTCGGCTTCGCGAAGGTCCCAGGCGGTATGGATGTCGCTGACGGCAAGCCGCTCGGCCAGGCGGCGGCCAATCCCCCAGACGCTGCCCACCGGCGTCTGCTTGAGCAGTGCGGCGGTTGCGGCACCGTCGGCTTGAAGCAGGCATACGCCCTGATAGTGTGGCATCTGCTTGGCAAAGTGGTTGGCCAGTTTGGCCAGCGTGTGGGTCGGTGCCAGCCCGACACATACGGGCAGACCCAGGTGGCGGCGAATGCGCCGGCGCAGCCACTCGCCAAGTATCTGGCACTGCCTGTCGGTGAATTCCTCGAGATAGACGAACATTTCATCGATGGAGTAGGGCGACACCGCCGGGCAGGTATCGCGTAGCAGCTGGCATAGCCTTGCGGACATGTCGCCATACAGTTCGTAGTTGGAGGATTTCAGGTGGATCTCGCCGCGCTGGCGCAGTGCTTCGAGCTTGAAAGCGGGTACTCCCATGGGAATGTCCATGGCTTTCATCTCGGCGGAGCGGGCAATGATGCAGCCGTCATTGTTTGACATGACGCCCACGGGCTTGCCTTCCAGGGAAGGGTCGAAGACGCGCTCGCAGCTGACGTAGAAGTTGTTGGCATCCACCAGGCCGATCATCGTAGGTACTCGTGGATCACCGCGCGTACCACACCCCACAGCTGACAGTCGGTATCTTCCAGGGGGAGTGGCGGGTAGTGGGGGTGAGCCGAACAGAGGTGCGGGGTGCCGCGGTAGAGGGCGTAGCGCTTGATCAGCACTTCGTCATCCAGCATCGCCACCAGAATATGGCCCAGGCGCGGCTTGATGCTGCGATCCACGACCAGCAGGTCGCCTTCGAAAATTCCCCAGCCTTCCATGCTGTCGCCGGCGGCCGAGAGATAGAACGTCTGGGTCGGGTTCTTGATCAACCGCGTATTGAGATCGAGCGTACGCGGCTCGTAATCCTGCGCTGGCGATGGAAAGCCGCTAAAGCCAGCGCGGCCTTGCAAGGAGGAGTAAGGCAGCGGCTGAGGCGTTAACGGCAAGGCTGGCGCGACAGGCGATGGCGGTAACGACATCGTCGGCATCCTCACTGAATTTAATATGTATGGATGTACAGTATTTATTCGTGAGGCAGAAATTGCAAGCGTGGCGCTTGCAGGTTCAGGTTAACGGGCGAGCCACAGGCCCACTACAATGGCGCTGACCACGGCCACTAAAAAGACGAGATTACGGGCGCGCGTATCGCGGCGTGGTTTCATGAAATCACCATTAACAATTGTGGGTAAAAGCGGCGGAAGAATTGCGTCTGGCATGGTAACGTCTGTTGCCAATACCGTCATCCAGGCATTTCATCAAGCGCTGTCGTCACCAAGCCCTGTCAGGAACCATGCCCATGTTTGAACCCACTTCGAAGCGCTCTTCCCACGCCGCGCAACCGCTGTCGCTGGCAGCCGGTCGCCTGGCCGGCCTTGGCTGGGGGCGTGTGGGCGCGCCTGTATGGCTGGCGCTACACGGCTGGCTGGACAACGCGGCAAGCTTTACCCGCCTGGCCCCACTGCTGGTTGAAGCGCTGGATATTCGCATCGTGGCCATCGATTTTCGTGGCCACGGCCATTCGCAGCACGCCCCGCCCGGCGGCGACTATGCGCTGTGGGATTACTGCCACGACGTGCTGGACGTGATGGACGCACTCGAGATCGACAAGGCCTCGCTGCTGGCCCACTCCATGGGCGCGGCGGTGGCCTGCGTGCTGGCGGCGGCTGTGCCCGAGCGCATTGCCCGGCTGACGCTGATTGACGGCCTGGGGGCGCTGAATACGCCGGCGGAAGAGACCGCAAGCCAATTGCGCAAGGGACTCATTGCTTACCGGCGGCCGCTTTCCCGGGCGCCGCGCTACGCCGATATCGAAAGCGCCGTGGCGGCGCGGGTAGCGGGCGGGGCGACGGCGCTGGATAGCGTCACCGCCACGCCCCTTGTCGAGCGCAATACCCAAGCCACGGCGGATGGCCAGGTGCAGATGCGCACCGATACCCGGCTGCTGAAGCCATCACTGGTGAGGTTCACCCCCGAGCAGGTGCTGGCGCAATTGGCCAGCATCGAGGCCCCGGTGCTGTTGATTGAAGGCGAACGGGGAATTCTCGGCGAGCGTCAGTGGGCCGAGCAGGCGCGCCAGGCGGTCAGACATCTCACCCGGCAGGTATTGCCCGGCGGGCATCACTTGCACCTTGAGCCTCGCGAAGCCGCAAGCGTCGCAGGCAGAATAGCCGCCCATTGGGGTGAAACGGCAAGATAACAGCCATCAGTGAACTGACGACAGGCACGGGAAAGGACAAGCAATGAACCAACTGACGCGTGTGGGCGACGGTAAAAAGGTGGCCCTGGTGCTGGGCAGCGGCGGGGCACGTGGCTATGCACATATTGGCGTGATCGAAGCGCTGGAAGCGCGGGGATTCGAGATTATTTCTATCGCCGGCTGCTCCATGGGGGCGCTGATCGGGGGGATCTACGCCTCAGGAAAACTGCCCGAGTACCGCGAGTGGGTGTGCAACCTGGACTATCTCGACGTGCTCAGGCTCGTGGACGTGACCTGGAGCCCCATGGGAGCCATACGCGCCAACAAGGTAATGAACAAGCTCGAAGGGCTGGTGGGCGATGTGCTGATCGAAGACCTGCCGATACCCGTGACCACGGTAGCCACCGACCTGGTGCGCCAGCGTGAGGTGTGGTTTCAAAGCGGCCCGCTGCTGCGCGCCATACGCGCTTCCATCGCTATTCCCGGCGTCATTACGCCGGTCAGCATGGGCGATCAGATGCTGGTCGATGGCGGGCTGCTCAACCCCTTGCCGATCATGCCGATCGTGGCAGCGCACGACGCTGACCTGGTCATCGCCGTCAACGTGACGGCCCATAGCCCGCAGCCGGTGGCGCTTGAAGAGCTGCTGCCTCAAGAGCAGGAAGAAAACGATAGCCGCACGGCTCAGGAGCGCGAGCGCGACGCCAACCTGGGCGGCTGGATGAGCGACGTGCGCGAAGTTACCAAACGATTATGGGATGGCCTGGGCGGTAACGGAGAGAGTGATGAAGAAGAAGAGGAACAGACGCCCGAGGCCCGCGGCAAGCGCGAGTGGAGCCGGCTCGGCATGATTCTGGAGTCCTTTGATATTACCCAGGCGGCGTTGGCGAAGTACAAGATTGCCGGTTATCCGCCGGATGTCCTGATCGAGATACCCAAGACGGTATGCAGTACGCACGAGTTTCATCGGGCCAAGGACTTGATTCGCCTGGGGCGGCACCTGGCCGATGAAGCGCTTGAGCGGCGTATGCCCGGCATCGCGTCGGATGCCGCTGAATAATCGGCTTACGCTCCGCGCTTGCGCAGCAGAATGTAAACTGCCCCGGTACCGCCATCGATATCAATCGCCGAGCAGAACGCCAGCACGCCAGGCCATTCGCGCAGCCAGGTATTGGTATGGCTCTTGAGTACCGGAAAATCCGCGTTCGTGCCCCACGCCTTGCCGTGAACCACCAGCACGCAGCGCAGCCCCTGGCCTGCGGCGTCGCGCAGAAAGCTTTCCAGCTCCGCGCGGGCCTCTTCCAGGGTGTAGCCGTGCAGGTCAAGCCCCGCCTGCCACTCGGTCTGGCCGCGTTTTAGCTGGCTGAAAGTGCGCCAGGGCAGGTCGGGCACGCTGAACTCCAGGTACTCCGACGGGCGCACGGCCTCCACGCGGCCATCCGAGGTGCGCCCGCTGGCCTGAGGCGTGCTGCTCTCCACCGCCGAGTGGCGGCGCGCCTGGTGGGCATCATCGTTACGCTTGGGCTTGCCGGGGTCTGCCTGATTGGTGGCAATACGGCGCACGCCTGCAGCTTGCAGCGCCTGGCGAAAGGCGCTGATATCGTCATCGTTAGGCAGGTGGCGGCGTCGCGTCATGTCAGGCTCAAGTATGAAAAGTGGGAAATGGTATAAAGAGCGACAGTATAGCGGGCTGAGCGTCGCTGTGAACCGGGCGGCGTCAAAGGTACAATCGTTAAAGGTATCATCTTTGCTTTATCAACCGAGTGTAGCTGCATAATGGCTGCGCGGATGTTTTTCGTTATCAGGAGTCGCTGTGACCACGCCCCTCAACCATGAGACCTCTCACTCCACCCTTTCATTGCCGGATACGGCGCTGGTGAGCGACCTTTTTACGCTACGCGACTATCTGCGCTGGGTGTCCAGCGAGTTCTACCTGGCCGGGCTTCACTACGGCCACGGCACGCAGTCCGCCTGGGATGAGGCGGTGGCGCTGTGTCTGGGCGCGCTTCACCTGCCCTGGAACGTGGACCCCGCCGTGCTGGAAGCGCGCCTGCTGCCCGTCGAGCGCCAGCGTATCATCCACCTGGCGCGCCAGCGGGTCACTACCCGCCAGCCGCTGCCGTATCTGCTGGGCGAGGCGTTTTTTGCCGGCCACCCGTTCAACGTCGATGAGCGCGTGCTGATCCCGCGCTCGCCGATTGCCGAGCTGATCGAGGACGGATTTGCAGCCTGGTTCCCGGAAGAGCCACCGCAAAGCGTGCTGGATCTGTGCACCGGCTCGGGCTGTATCGGTATCGCCACCGGCCTTTATCTGCCTACCTGCGAAGTGACCCTTGCCGACATCAGCCAGGACGCACTGGCCGTCGCGCGTGAAAACATTACCCGCCACGAGGTAGGCGACCGGGTACGCGCTGTCGCGTCCGATGTGTTTGACGGGCTCGAAGGCCAGCGCTTTGATCTGATCGTTTCCAACCCGCCCTACGTGGATGCGCGGGACCTGGCCACCATGCCCGCCGAATTCCGCCATGAGCCGGCGCTGGCGCTGGGCGCCGGGCAGGACGGCCTGGATATCGTGCGGCGCATTCTGCGCGAAGCGCGCAGCCACCTGACCGATACGGGCTGGCTGATCGTGGAAGTGGGCAACTCTGACCGCCACGTGGAAGCCGCGTTTCCCGACGTGCCTTTCCTGTGGCTTGAATTCGAGCGCGGCGGCCAGGGCGTCTTCGTCCTGAGCGCTGCTGAACTCGACGCCCATGCGGCGTCTTTTGCGTGAGGAATTAACGCCCATGTCTGGCAATAGCTTTGGCAAACTGTTTACCGTGACCACCTTTGGAGAGAGCCACGGCGTGGCACTTGGCGCCATCGTGGATGGCTGCCCGCCGGGGCTTGCGCTGTGCGAGGAGGACCTGCAGCGCGACCTGGACCGCCGCCGCCCCGGCAGTTCCCGGCATACCACCCAGCGCCAGGAGCCTGATCGGGTGCGCATTCTGTCAGGGGTTTTCGAGGGCAAGACCACCGGCACCTCGATTGGCCTGCTGATCGAGAACACCGACCAGCGCTCGAAGGACTACTCGAAGATCAAGGATCAGTTCCGCCCGGCCCACGCGGACTACACCTATCACCACAAGTACGGTCACCGCGACTATCGCGGCGGCGGCCGTTCGAGTGCCCGCGAAACCGCCATGCGCGTGGCGGCCGGGGCGATTGCCAAGAAGTATCTGGCAGCGCAAGGCGTGCAGATCCGTGGCTACATGAGCCAGCTTGGCCCGATCAAGATCGCGTTCAAGGAGTGGGACGCCGTCGAGCAGAACGCCTTTTTCTGCCCCGACCCCTCACGCGTGGCCGAGCTTGAAACCTACATGGACCAGCTGCGCCGTGACCAGGATTCCGTCGGTGCGGAGATTACCGTGGTCGCCGAAGGCGTGCCGGTCGGCCTTGGCGAGCCGGTGTTTGATCGCCTGGATGCCGATCTGGCGCATGGTCTTATGAGCATCAACGCGGTCAAGGGCATCGAGATTGGTGCAGGCTTTGGCTCGGTTGCCCAGCGCGGCAGCGAACACCGCGACGAGATGACTCCGGAAGGCTTTCTCTCCAACCACGCCGGCGGCGTGCTGGGCGGTATTTCCAGCGGCCAGCCCATTGTCGCCAGGCTGGCGCTCAAGCCCACTTCGAGCATTACCACGCCCGGGCGCTCCATCGATGTGCACGGTGAGCCGGTCGAGGTGATTACCAAGGGCCGTCACGACCCCTGTGTGGGCATTCGCGCAACGCCCATTGCCGAGGCCATGATGGCGATTACCCTGCTGGACCACTGGCTGCGCCAGCGCGGCCAGAACGGTGAGGTAAGCGTTGATACACCTCGCCTGGCGCAGCGTTAAAGCGCCGGCCTTCGCGTATCGCTGCTACACTCAAACGAGACGGCTGAGGAGTTGCCCATGAAGATCAACGTTGAATTTGACCTGACCCCGGATGAATTTCGCCAAGCGTTGGGCCTGCCCGATGTGGAAGCGTTCCAGCAGAACCTGCTGGAACATATTCAGCGCCAGATGGAGTCGGGCGTCGACGGTTATGACCCCATGAGCCTGATGCGGCCTTTTCTGCAGCAGCCCATGATGCAGCAAGGGCTGTCCCAGGGGCTTGCCAACTTTGGTACCTACCAGCAGATGATGCTGGACATGCTGCGTCAGGCAGGCAGCGCAAGTGCAGGGGCGAGCAGTGCCGGCGCCGATGACAGCGAGCAGGCTGGCCGCACTGAGACGCGCAAGCAATCGTCTGCCCAGACGGCGTCTTCGCGCTCACGCAGCAGTAAAGGAAAGGCCGAGTAGAGAAAACAGGGTAATAGCGCAAAGCGCGTTCTCGACCAGGCTTGAAGCATTGTCAGCCGTTGCAATGAATCAGGTCTGGGATTACTCTTTTTTGCAGTGCAGCAAATCACGTTCTTATGAGCACTCATGCTCATGTCCGGAATCAACCCTATCCGGCACCGACCGAGGAGCACACACCATGCAAGACAAGATGATGGACGCCTTTAACGCCCAGACCCGTCAGATGTTCGAGCCGATGCGCAAGATGAACTCGCTGATGCTCAACAACATGGAAAAAATGACCCAGTACCAGCTGGAGGCCATGAAGCGCTACAGCCAGATGGGTACCGAGCGCATTCGCAGCGCCACCGCCGTTCAGGATGCCGAAAGCCTGCGCGACTTCGGCGCTCAGCAGGCCGAGATGATGAACGAGATCTCCCAGCAGATGCAGGAAGACGCACGGGCCATGGGGGACATGAGCCTGCAGTTCAAGGCCGAAATGGAAAAGCTGTTCAGCGACGCCGGACAGCAAATGGCGGAGCAGGCCACGTCTGCCGCCAAGGGGGAGCAGCCCGGCAACGCTTCGAGCAAGTCGACCCGCAAGAACTGACCTGTCAGCCTGTTGGCGGCGCCTTTCGGCGCCGTTTGCTTATTGTCTTGATGAAACGCCTGGCTCCACGTCGGGGGTGAAGGGGAATCAGTATGCAGTCAGGGTGGGAAACGCCGCCGGATGGTCTGTCCTGTGAAGACCTGCAGGCCTGGAGCGCGCAGCTCAAGGAGATGAATGATCAGTATCAGGCGCTGATGCAGGATATGCTCGCACGCATGGCGCCTTCCGAGGCTGCCGACTCGGTCTACGGGGAGATGCGCAAAAGCTTCGAGGCTGGCGCAAAGGCCCTGATGAACAACCCCAACCTGCTGTGGCAGACCCAGACGCGCCTGATGCAGGACCAGTGGCTGCTCTGGCAACAAAGCATGCGTGCTCTGGCCGGTGAGCAGGTCAGCCCGCTGATCACCCCCGCCAAAAGCGACCGCCGTTTCAAGGATGAGGCCTGGACTCAGGACCCTCACTATACGGCGATCATGCAGCAGTACCTGCTGTTTTCCCAGACGGTTGAGGAGCTGGTGGAAAGCCTTGATGGCATGGACACCACCCAGCAGCGCAACCTGGCGTTTTATGCCCGGCAACTGGTCAGCGCCATGGCGCCGACCAACTTTATGTCCACCAACCCCGAAGTGGTGCGGCGCACGCTGCAGACCCGCGGAAAGAACCTGGTCGAGGGGCTGGCCCGGCTGCGCGAAGACCTGGAAAACTCTGCCGAAGGTATCAACGTTTGCATGACCGAGCGCAATGCCTTCGGAATTGGTGACAACATTGCGGTGACGGAAGGTGCGGTGGTGTATGAAAACGAGCTGATTCAGCTGATTCAATACGCTCCCAGTACCGAACAGACCTTCAAGACGCCGCTTCTGATCGTGCCACCGTGGATCAACAAGTACTACATTCTTGATCTGCGCCAGGACAACTCCATGGTCAAGTGGCTGGTGGATCAGGGCCATACGGTATTTCTTATCTCATGGCGCAACCCTGGACCCGCGCAGCGCGATATAACCTGGGCGGACTACATGCAGATGGGGCCGATCAGCGCCATGGACGCCATTGAGCGTGCCTGCGGGGAAACATCGGTCAACCTGGTGAGCTATTGCGTAGGCGGCACGCTGACCGCCTCCACCGTGGCCTACCTGACCAGCACCCGGCGCGCGCGCAAGGTGAAATCGGTCACCTACATGGCCACGCTTCAGGATTTTCGTGACCCTGGCGATATCGGCGTGTTCCTGAATGAGGCGGTCGTGCAGGGCATCGAGCACAGCATGCAGCTCAAGGGGTATCTGGACGGCCGCTCCATGGCCTATACCTTCAATCTGCTGCGTGAAAACGATCTTTTCTGGTCGTTCTATATCAACAATTACCTGAAGGGCGAGATGCCCGCCGCCTTTGACCTGCTCCACTGGAACACTGACGGCACCAACTTGCCTGCCAGCACCCACGCCTGGTATCTGCGCCATATGTACCTTGAAAACCGCCTGGTCGAGCCCGGTGGCATCGAGCTTGATGGCGTGAAGATCGATCTGCGCAAGGTGGCTACGCCAAGCTACTTCGTTTCCACCAAGGAAGACCACATCGCCAAGTGGAACAGCACCTATTACGGTGCGCTGCTGCCCAAGGGGGCGGTGACTTTCGTGCTGGGTGGCTCAGGGCATATTGCCGGCATCGTGAACCCGCCGGCGAAGAACAAGTATGGCTACTGGAGCAACGACACCCTGGCGGAAAGCCCTGAGGCGTGGCTTGAAAAGGCCACGTACAACGAAGGCTCCTGGTGGCCGCACTGGCAGGCGTGGATGACCCAGAACGGCTACGCCGATACCCAGAAAATGGTACCGGCACGGCAACCGGGGCAGGGCAAGCTCGACGTGATCGAGCCAGCGCCCGGGCGCTACGTGAAAATGACCATTCCGGACGTGTTAAACGAGAGCTCGTGAGGCAAGTTCTGCACTGAAGGGATAGGGGGTATCGCTACCAAGCCCTGGCCGTCGCTGGTCAGGGCTTGGTGGTTTTCCGCGATTGACATAATGTCGCAGGTGGTTTGTCCAGGCCCCGGTTCGGGCTATGGTAACCAGGATTTTGGCGCAGCGCCCAGGCGCGAAATGGTATCTGACACGGCACTGGCGGCGCGGCAGCAATTCCTTTGAGGAGTAGTGAATAATGGCGAGTAACGTATTCGACGTGCTGAACAATCGTGCCTGCCGGGGGCTCGCACTCGGCGCCCTGGCCCTGATGCTGGGTACGGGTGTTGCCCAGGCAAGCACTCTCGAAGTGAGCAACGCCCGGCTGAGCCTGCTGCCCGGCAATACTCCCGGTGCGGGCTATTTCGAGCTTGCAAACTCAGGTGAAGAAACCGTGACGCTGGTGGGCGCTGAAAGCCCGGCGTTCGAAAGCGTCGAGATGCACGTAAGCTCGGAGCACGAGGGCATGGCGCACATGCACGCCATCGAATCACTCGACATTGCCCCGGGTGAGCGTATCGAGTTTGCGCCCAAGGGCCATCACCTGATGTTCATGCGCCGCATCGAGGCATTGAGCGAAGGCGATAAGGCGGAGGTCGTGCTCGAGTTCAGCGATGAGCAGCGCCTGCCGGTCACGTTTGACGTTGTCTCTCCGGCTTCTCTGTAACCTGATAGGAAGTGATTCATGTATAAGTTGTTGTTCGCGGGGCTTGCGTCTTTCGTGCTGGCAGGCTGCAGTGATCAGAGCTGGCGTACGACGGATATTGGCGACATCATGCCCCCGCTCGATTTCACGCTGACCAATGAAGAGGGCGAAACGGTACACGGTGAGGATTACCGGGGAAAGGCGACGCTGGTCTACTTCGGCTATACCTTCTGCCCGGATGTCTGCCCGATCACGCTTTCAAGGCTTGGCGATACCATCCGCGATCTGGATGACGAGACCCGCGACAATATCCAGGTGCTGTTTATCTCCGTGGACCCGAGCCGCGACACCCCTGAGGTATTGAAACGCTACACTGACGCCTTCGGCCCCGAGTTTATCGGCTTGAGCGGCGAGCAGGCGGAAATCGACGCGGTGACCAACCGCTACCGCATCGCCTACGAGTATGGTGAAGAGAACGAGAACGGTGACTACCTGGTAACCCACTCGAGCGCCGTTTTTGCCTTTGATCGCGAAGGCCAGGCGCAGTTTCTGATGCGCGACAGCCACCCGGTGTCGGACGCTGAGGCGGATATCAAGCGCCTGGCGTCGCAGGGCGGATAGTGCTTGGGTAATCAGCGATAAAAAAGGGGCAGCGCCATGGCGCTGCCCCTTTTTGTTTTACGCTGCCTTGTTTTACCTCACCGCTCAGCACACCGAAGAGAGGCCGCAACGCGATTTGTACAGGCGCGAATTGATATCCAGTTCCACGTTCTCGCTATCGGTGTCGTAGAAGAACGACGCATAGCCATTTTCCGACGACGAGGTACGGTAGAGTCCGCAAATACCGTAGCCGTACTGCACCTTCTGCAGCTGGGAAAGCTCGATGTCGCTGGAGGTATCGAGCTTCTGGGCCAGGGCGCGCTGAATGTCGCTATCCACGTGGCTATCCGACAGGGCCTGGCTGCCAAAGATGGCCGCGCCCAGTACGACGATCAGGGCCAGTGGGAGCACAACGAGCAGGATAAAGGGGCGTGATTTAAGCATGGCGTTACCCTATTTCACCTGAGTGGGTTAGATGGACGCATTATAGCGCTGCGCGCAGGCGCCGCCTACTTGCCGCGACAACGTGTCAAGTAAAGCCCCGGCAGCAGCATGAGCCCGGCCAGCAGCCACGCAGGCCAGCTACCGGTCCGCGTAAACGGCGTTGACCCCTGCATGGCGTAGAACTCACCGACCAGCGACGTGGTTTCAAACTGTGGCGCCTGTGCCGTGATGCGGCCCTGGTCATCGATGATCGCGGTAATGCCGTTGCTGGTGGCACGTATCACATAGCGGCCGTTCTCCAGCGCCCGGAGCCTTGCCATCTGCAAATGCTGGTGCGGGCCGATGGAGGCGCCAAACCAGGTATCGTTGGAAACGGTGAGCAGGACATCGCTCTGTTCGGCACGACGAGCGACCAGCTGCGGGTAGATGATCTCGTAGCAGATTGCGTTGCCAAGGCTTATGCCTGAGGCCTGCATGGGCGTCTGTTCAGAAGCACCTTTGGTGAAACTCGACATGGGCAGGTCGAAAAAGTCGATGGCCCCACGCAGCACGCTCTCAAGCGGCAGGTACTCGCCAAACGGCACCAGGTGCTCTTTCTGATAGCTGCCCTCGACATTGCCCACACCGATCACGCCGTTGTAATAACGGTTTGCGTCATCGAGTTGAACAATCCCCGTCACCAGCGCTACGCCAGGCGGCAGGTTGGCCTGCACGCGTTCGAGCACCGGGCGGGCCTGGGCTTCCATCATCGGCAGGGCGGTTTCCGGCCAGATGATGATATCCGCCTCATCGGCAACCTCAGCGGTCAAGCGGCTGTAGGTATTGGCGGCAATGCGCTGACCATCCGGGGTCCATTTCAGCAGCTGGGGAAGATTGCCTTGTAAAAGCGCCACGCGGGTGGGCGTCTCGGCCGGGGTGGTCCACTGCTGGGGAAGCGCCAGCGGAACAAGCCAGATGGCGGCCAAGGGGGCAACTGCCCACCATTGGCGGCGCATGAGAAGTTCGGCAGCGAGCGTGCCGCTCAGCACCACCAGCAGCGAAAGCAGGTAAACCCCGCCGATTGGCGCCCAGCTGGCAAGCGGCGAATCAACGTAGCCTGAGCCCAGCAGCAGCCACGGGAAACCGGTAAAGAGATAGGTGCGTAGCACCTCGCCCAGCACCCAGGCGCCAGCGAAGGTCAATAGCGCAAGCCTGGCGCCGAAAAAACGCCGGTAGAGCCAGAAGGTGCCGGCGTAGAAAAGCGCCAGCACGGCAACAAACAGCCCTGTCAGAAACACCGCCAGCGGCACGCCGGTATAGCCGTAGTCGTGAATCGAGACGTAGACCCAGGAGGTGCCACTGGCAAACAGGGCCAGCCCGTAAAGCCAGCCCTTGAGTGCCGCCTGGGCAGGCGTCAGGGTGTGCAGGCCTACATACAGCAGGGCAATGGCCACCGGCCCAAGCCACCAGAGTTCGAAGGGGGAGGCGGTAAGCGTGGTAAAGCCGCCCGCGACAAGCGCCAGCAGCAGTTGAAGCATGAAAACGGGCGTCGGCCCCATGGTGATATCCTATCGGCTAGTCGTTTTCCGGCTCGTCGTCTGCGGCTTCGCTGTCGCGGTAGGCTTCCAGTAGGCGAATGCGCCGGTTGTCGGCATTGAGGATGACAAAGCGCCAGCCGCCAAAACGGGTGTGCTCACCGCGGCCGGGCAGGTGACCAAACTGCTGCATCACCAGACCCCCGACGGTGTCGAATTCATCATCGGAAAATTCGGTGCCAAAGCGGTCATTGAAGTCTTCGATGGGCGTGAGGGCGCGAATGGCGAAGTGGCCGTTTTCCAGCGTGCGGATATCGTCCTCTTCGTCGGTGTCGTGCTCGTCTTCGATATCGCCGACAATCTGCTCGAGAATGTCTTCAATGGTAATGATGCCGGCGGTGCCGCCGTACTCATCCACCACGATCGCCATATGGTTATGGGTATCGCGAAACTCCTTGAGCAGGCTGTTGAGCCGCTTGGATTCCGGGATGAACATGGCCGGGCGCAGCACGTCATCGAGCTTGAATGCATCGCGGCTCTCCTGGGTCTGGGAGAGCAGCGGCAGCAGGTCCTTGACCAGCAGAATGCCCTTGATGTCATCCAGGTTTTCGCCAATGACCGGGTAGCGTGAGTGGCCGGTTTCCTGAATGAGCGGCAGATAGCCATCGCTTGCTTGATCAAGGGCAATGGCCGAGACCTGGGAGCGGGGAATCAGCACCTCGCGCACCTGCTGATCGCTGATTTCAAGCGCCCCTTCGATGATCATGATGGCGTCTTGATCCAGCTTCAACTTGCCTGCCGTGTGGCGTAAAAACGTCATCAGCTCATCGCGCGAGCTGGGTTCGTCGGAGTCTCCGGTTAGGGCGCCAAAGAGTTTCTCGAGCCAGGATTTTTGATTGGGGTTGCTCGATCGGTCTTCGCTCATGCGTCAAATCTCTTGTTTACAGGGCAAGCAGGTGTCTTCACGTGCATGGATAGGCAGTGTGCCAGCCAACGTTTTAGCACTGACACGAAGCGTTATACCAGCCACGCTGGGTCAATGTAACGGCTTTTGGCTCAAACATGATAAGGATCAGGAATATCGAGCCTGGCCAGCAGCGTACGCTCAAGCTGCTCCATCGCCTCGGCTTCCTGCTCTTCGATATGGTCATAGCCCATCAGATGCAGCGTACCGTGAATCACCATGTGCGCGTAGTGATTGACCAGGGGCTTGTGCTGCTCGTCGGCTTCCCTGGCCACTACCGCGTGGCAGATGACCAGATCACCCAGCAGCGGCAGTGTGATGCCGGGCGGGTTCTCAAACGGAAACGACAGCACGTTGGTCGGCTTGTCCTTGCCCCGATAGTCGCGGTTCAACGTCTGGCTTTCCGCTTCATCCACGAAGCGGATGGTCAGCTCGTCGCGTTCGTCGTCCGGGTGGTGAGAAAACACACAGCCCACCCAGTGGGTGAGCTGTTCAAGAGTCGGCAGTGCAGGCTCATCGATCGCCGCCTGACGGTCGATCACGATATCGGTCATCGCGGTGAGTCTCCGCGGCGCTCCTGGGCCTGCATGCGCGCTTCACGCTCTTGCTGGCGAACCTCGCGGCGGGCGCGCTCTTCGACTTCCTGCTGCGACTCGAATTCGTCGTAGGCTTCGATGATGCGCTGTACCAGGGGATGGCGTACCACGTCCTTGGCGGCAAAGTGAGTCACCCCGATGCCAGGGGTGTCCTTGAGGACATCCAGCACCTGAGAAAGGCCCGAGCGCTGTCCGCGCGGCAGGTCGACCTGGGTGATGTCGCCAGTGATGACCGCCGTCGAGCCAAAGCCGATCCGGGTCAGGAACATCTTCATCTGCTCCGGCGTGGTGTTCTGGCTCTCATCGAGAATGATGTAGGAGTTGTTCAGCGTACGTCCGCGCATGTAGGCAAGCGGCGCTATCTCGATGACCTGGCGCTCGATCAGCTTGGCGACCTGCTCGAAGCCGATCATTTCATACAGCGCGTCGTACAGCGGGCGCAGGTAGGGGTCGATCTTCTGGGCCAGATCGCCGGGCAGGAACCCCAGCTTTTCACCGGCTTCTACTGCCGGGCGGACCAGAAGGATACGGCGCACTTCCTGCTGGTTGAGCGCCTCGACCGCGGCGGCCACAGCCAGATAGGTCTTGCCGGTGCCCGCCGGGCCAATACCGAAATTGATATCGTGCTCGCGGATGCTAGTCACGTAGCGCTGCTGGTTGAGGCCGCGCGGCTTGATCATGGTACGCGGTGTGCGCATGACCACGTCGCCGCTGCCGCCTTCGCTGTCCTCTTCTTCCTCCAGCGCTTCAAGGCCGGATTCCTGTAGAAACAGGTGTACGGTATCGGCAGAGAGCTCGCTTGCCGCGGTCTCCCGGTAAAGGTGTTCAAGTACGTTAGCCGCTGCCTTGATGCGGTTGCCCGCTCCGGCAAGCTGGAACATGTTGCCGCGGTTGCGCAGCGTCACATCCAGCCGGCTTTCAATCAACTTCAAGTGCTCGTCCTGCTGGCCGCAAAGACTCGCAAGACGCTGCGGGTCGTTGGGTTCAAGGCTTAGGGTAATGATGCGATTGGCCTGAGATGATGGCTGGCTCAAGAGTAGGAAACCCGTCAGTTGATGTATGTAGCTCTCAGCTTACTGCCCCGACCGGGGTCGGGGCAATTACCTGGGATAAGAGAGCGTTCAATAACGCTCGGAGGATGCCAGCTCGCCGCGCAGCGAGTTGGGGAAGGCCTCGGTGATCTCGATATCCACGAAGTAGCCGATCAGCTCGGTAGGATTGGCCGCGCGGAAGTTGACCACCCGGTTGTTCTCGGTGCGTCCGGAAAGCTGGCCGGGGTCCTTGGGCGAGAAGCCGGTGACCAGAATGCGCTGGGTGGTGCCTACCATGCGCCGACTGATCTGGGCCACGTTCTGCAGGATACGGTCCTGGAGAATCGCCAGGCGCTGCTTCTTGACGCTTTCCGGCGTGTCATCCGGTAGCGAAGCCGCCGGTGTGCCGGGGCGCGCCGAGTAGACAAAGCTGAACGAATGATCAAAGCCGATCCGGTGGATCAGATCCATGGTGGCTTCGAAATCTTCCTCGGTTTCGCCGGGGAAACCGATAATGAAGTCAGACGAGAAGCTGATGTCCGGGCGGTTGGCGCGGATGCGCTCCATCTTCTCGATGTACTCCTCTGCCGTATGGCCACGCTTCATGGCGCTTAGAATGCGATCGGAGCCCGACTGCACCGGCAGGTGAAGGTGGCTGACCAGCTCTGGAATGTCCGCGTAGGCATCCACCAGGCTGTCGGTAAACTCGACCGGGTGGGAAGTGGTAAAGCGCACGCGGTCAATGCCATCCACGGCGGCTACGCAGGCGATCAGCTCGGCAAGATCGATTTCATCGCCGTCTTCGTTATCGCCCCGGTAAGCGTTGACGTTCTGGCCCAGCAGGTTGATCTCGCGCACGCCCTGATCGGCCAGGTGCATGACCTCGTCCATTACCTTCTCGAAAGGACGCGAGACTTCTTCACCGCGGGTATAGGGCACCACGCAGAAGGTGCAGTACTTCGAGCAGCCTTCCATGACCGAGACAAACGCAGTGGCACCGTCGGACTTGGGCTGGGGCAGGTGGTCGAACTTCTCGATTTCCGGGAAGGTAACGTCAACCGCTGCAATCTGGTTGCTGCGCTTTGCATCGAGCATGGAAGGTACGCGGTGCAGGGTTTGCGGCCCGAACACCATGTCCACGAACGGCGCACGCTTGCGCAGCGCTTCGCCTTCCTGGCTCGCCACACAGCCACCTACGCCAATCACGAGGTCAGGATTGGCATCCTTGAGCTTTTTCCAGCGCCCAAGCTGGTGAAATACCTTTTCCTGGGCCTTTTCACGAATCGAGCAGGTGTTGAGAAGGATAACGTCGGCTTCCTTCTCGTTGTCGGTCAGTTCAAGCTGATGAGATTCGCCGAGCAGATCCGCCATGCGAGAGGAGTCGTACTCGTTCATTTGGCAGCCGTGCGTTTTGATGAAGAGCTTCTTCGCCATCGGTACCTGTCATCTATGGGTCGTCGGGGGACGAGGGATGAATGAAGTGTCGGGTCGTGGGCATTGCCACTTTTGGATAACCCCTATTATACGGGCACAACAAACCCGGGGCTAGCGTTCACCCATAATCGATACTTGACCTGAAAGTTTCTATGAGTATACTACGCACCGTGTTTGAGCAGTTCCTCGATAGCTCAGTTGGTAGAGCAAATGACTGTTAATCATTGGGTCACAGGTTCGAGTCCTGTTCGAGGAGCCAACACACCGCGTGGTGGCTCTGCTTGAAACACAATAGCTTAAGGTTGTTCCTCGATAGCTCAGTTGGTAGAGCAAATGACTGTTAATCATTGGGTCACAGGTTCGAGTCCTGTTCGAGGAGCCAAGCTATATCCACTTTTACTATCTGTTCGGTCAGCCGTCTCAGGTAGCGCGTGATTCCTCGATAGCTCAGTTGGTAGAGCAAATGACTGTTAATCATTGGGTCGCAGGTTCGAGTCCTGCTCGAGGAGCCATCTCTTTATTTTTCCGCTGTTTTCAAGGCTAATGCCAGGTTCAACTTGACGTTGATGCCGGCAATTCCCATGCGTTTCATCGTGTTGCCCGCTGCTTGATGCATCCGGGTGTTTTTGCATGCCTGGGATTTCTGCCAATCAGCGCGGTCATCATGGCTATGCCTGCTTCCCGCGCTGGTCGACGTGTTGCGCCTTGTTCCATGTCTAGTGTTTCTTGGCTAGCGTTTACATGGCTGCCTCGTCACACCATGGCCACCAGCCAGCGCGCGGCGTAGGGCGGCAGGGTCTCATCCACGTTCGGGCCTGCTGGGTCGAGCGAGCGCCAGCGGTGCTGCTCAAGTGCTTGAGTAACGGCCTCACCCGCCTCGCTTAACGGCAGGGGATTGTCGGTCACGTTGTAAAGTGCCAGCAGCCGGCGCCCATCGGCCAGCGGGCCGCGCTCGATGGCCAGAAGCGCCGGCGACGAGACAAGCACTCGCTGCGCCGCGCTCGGATGAAAGCAGGGCTCCTGGCGGCGCTGCTCCAGCAGTCGACACAGCGCGTGGAATATATAGTGGGTGGGGTTGGCGGTATTATCCAGCAGCAGGTCAAGCTCGCTGCGCTGCCAGCGCCGGCGATTGATCGAGCGCAGGCGACCGCTGCGCTCGACGCCTTCTACATCGTTGAGCGTGCTGGTCAGCGTATGAATATACAGCGCTGGAATGCCCTGCAGGCTCAGCATGATCGCCTGGCTGCACAAGAAGCGGGCGACCTGCCACGGGTCCGGCCCGCGACGGGTGCCGCGCATGGCCTCGAACCAGGTGATGTTGATCTCGTAGGGCGTGTCGCTGCCGTCGGGGTTACTGCGCATGCTGACAAAACCGCCGAAGCGGTGCATCAACTCCAGCAGCGCATCGCGCTCGTGGTCCGGCAGTAGTCCCTCCAGTGGGCGCACGCCGATGCCGTCATGGCTGGCGGTAAAGTTCAGGTAGGTGCAGTGGCTGGGCAGCACCGGCAGGCTCGAGAGCCAGGCCTGGAGGGTGTCGGACTCGCCCCGGGTCAAGGTGTGCAGTAAAAGCGGCGGAAGAGTGAACTGATACACCATGTGGGCTTCGTCGGGCGGGCCATCCGGCAGCCGCTCGAGCCCGAAGTAGCTGAGGTTCTCTTCGTGGGGCACGTTGGTTTCGGTCACCAGCAGCGTCCCCGGGGCCACGTGGTCGACGATGGCACGCAGCAGGCGTACCACGGTATGGGTTTCGGGCAGGTGAATGCAGGAAGTGCCAAGCCGCTTCCATAAGAACGCCACCGCATCCAGGCGGATCATGCGCGTGCCCTGTTCAAGATAGAACAGCAAGATGCCCACGAACTCGAGCAGCACGTCCGGGTTTTCAAAGTTTAAATCGAGCTGGTCTTCTGAAAAGGTCGCCCACAGGTGGCGGGTGCCGCGGCGCGTGGATACCGGCACCAGAAGCGGGCTGCTGCGCGGGCGGGTCACGGCGGAAACGTCGGTGTCCGGATCGACTTCGATAAAGTAGTCGCGGCCTGGCTGGCTGCCGCTCAAATAGTCGACGAACCACAGCGACTCGCGGGAAACGTGGTTGAGCACCAGGTCGGCCATCACGTCATAGTGGCTGGCCAGTGCTTGAATGTGGTGCCAATCGCCAAGTTCGGGATTGACTTCGCGGTAGTGAATGACCGAGAAACCGTCGTCACTGCTCCAGGGAAAGAAGGGCAGCACGTGAACTCCGCTGATACGGTCATCCAGGCGTGCCTGCAGAAAATCATCGAGTACGGCCAGCGGCGGCGTCTCGTTATCCACAATGGAATCACCATAACAGATCAGCCACTGATCCTTTTCGCTCCAGGTTGGTGCCTGACCGGCGGATGGGGCGGTAGCGCCCGCGGCGGCGGTGGATGAACGGAAATGCTCGAGGTGCTGCTGCAAGCGGCGCATGACCTCGTCGGCCCGAGGGCCATAAAGGTGTGTCAGGTAACCATGAACCGTGTCTTCGAACGACGCCATGCGGGTCTCCTCATCAGCCGTCTGTTTTCTGAGTTCATCAAGCACTTGCATCGAGCAATTACATCGAATAAATGCAGCTTGTGTGCCAAATCGTTACAATGCAGGGTTAATACCGCGTTTAAACCCTTCGGGCATGTGAACTTGTGTCTGGCAAGTGAGTTGAAGCGCTTGGAAACAGTGAGTGAGAACAGGTTATAACATGCTTATTCGTGCGGCTTACAGCACGGGCTGACAACAGGGTTGACCGCTATGCATTGCCCTTTTTGTGGTGCAAACGATACACGAGTGACCGATTCGCGACTGGTAGCGGAAGGTGATCAGGTGCGTCGGCGTCGCCAGTGCGCCAGCTGCCACGAGCGCTTCACGACCTATGAAACCGCCGAGCTCTTGATGCCTCGCGTGGTGAAATCCGACGGCTCGCGGGAAAGCTTCAACGAAGCCAAACTGCGCGACGGCATGGTGCGGGCGCTGGAAAAGCGCCCGGTCAGCGCCGAAGCCATTGAAGCCGCCGTCGAGCGGATTCGCCAGACCCTGCGCGCCCGGGGCGACCGTGAAATCAACGCGCGCGATATCGGTGAGTCGGTCATGCAGGCGTTGAAGAATCTGGATCAGGTTGCCTATATCCGGTTTGCCTCGGTATACCGCAAGTTCCAGGACCTGGACGAGTTTCGTGCCGAGATCGACCGGCTCTCACAAGAGCCCGGTCAACTGTCGGCCGCCATGCAAAAGGAGCCGCCCAGTGAGTCTTGAGGCAGCGTTCAGCGAAGCCGATCACCGCCATATGGCGCGGGCATTGACGCTTGCCCGCCAGGGGCTTTATACCACCGACCCCAATCCGCGAGTCGGCTGCGTGATCGTGCAGCAGCCACCCGGTCAGCCGGAGCGGGTAGTGGGCGAGGGGTATCACCGGCGAGCCGGCGAGCCGCATGCCGAAATTCACGCGCTGAACGCCGCCGGTGAGCATGCCAGAGGCGCGACGGCATACGTGACGCTGGAGCCTTGCTCGCACACTGGACGAACCGGGCCCTGCGCAGTAGCGCTCAAGAATGCCCAGGTGGCACGGGTGATAGTGGCCATGGTGGACCCTAACCCGCAGGTGAGCGGGAGGGGGATAGAGCTACTTCGGGCGGCAGGTATCGAAGTCAGCGTGGGTCTTCTCGAGCAGGACGCGCGCGCTCTGAACCCGGGTTTCATTGCCCGGATGCAGCACAAGCGCCCGTTTGTACGTCTCAAGATGGCCATGAGTCTGGATGGCCGCACGGCCATGGGCTCGGGCGAGTCTCAGTGGATAACCGGGCCCGAGGCCCGCAGCCACGTGCAGCGCCTGCGGGCGCGCTCAAGTGCGATTCTGAGCGGCGTCGAATCCATCATCATGGACGATTCGCGGCTGACCCTGCGTGCCGAGCAGCTGCAGCTGGATAACGCCGAAAGCGTTGTGCTGCGCCAGCCTTTGCGGGTAATTCTGGATACCCGGCTGCGTTTGCCGCTTGCTGCCGCCTGCCTGAGCGAACCCGGCCGCACGCTGGTCATGACCACGCCGGATCACTCACCGGAAAAGCGCGAGAAGCTGACCGCTGCCGGCGCCGAAATACACGTTTTCGAGCCTGGCATGGACGGGCGTTTACCGCTCGAGGAACTGCTGGGCTGGCTTGCCGAACACGAGCAGGTCAACGAGCTTCTGGTGGAAACCGGCGCGACGCTGGCCGGTGCACTGCTCGATGCACGCCTGGTGGATGAGCTGCAGCTATTTGTCGCGCCTACGCTGCTGGGCGGCGAAGCCAGGCCGCTTTTTGCACTGCCCGGGCTTTCACGCATGGCCGATCAGCGGCGTTTGACGATTCACGATATGCGCGCGGTAGGCCGCGATTGGCGTATTATCGCCACCCCGCAGCCCGACTAGCGCACGCAGCAATAGCAGGGTACTCTGTCGTCAATTTCAGCGTCGTCAATTTTGTCGTCGTCAATTTCGCCGACCGTGTGAACACATATTTGGGAGATTTCATGGCGCACACCTCCTCTGGGGGCCTGGCCTCTATTGCCGAGCTGGTGGACGATATCCGCCAGGGCAAGATGGTGATTCTCATGGACGATGAGGATCGCGAGAATGAAGGCGATATCATCATGGCCGCCGAAAAGGTCGAAGCTGAGCATATCAACTTCATGGCGCGTTTTGCGCGCGGCCTTATCTGCATGCCGATGACGCGCGAGCGCTGTGAGCAGCTCAATCTGCCGCTGATGGTACGTGACAACGGCTCAGGTTTCGGCACCAAGTTCACGCTTTCGATCGAAGCGACCCAAGGCGTGACCACGGGCATTTCTGCCGCTGACCGGGCGCGTACCGTTCAGGCCGCCTGCGCGCCCTACGCCAAGCCGACCGATATCGTCCAGCCCGGGCATATCTTTCCGCTGATGGCCGAGCCTGGTGGCGTACTGCGCCGCGCCGGCCACACCGAAGCCGCCTGTGACCTGGCGGCACTGGCAGGCTGCGACCCCAGCGGCGTGATCTGCGAGATCATGAACGACGACGGCAGCATGGCACGCCGGCCCGAGCTTGAAGCGTTTGCCCGCGAGCACGACATCAAGATCGGCACCATTGCCGACCTGATTCACTACCGGATCATCAACGAGCAGACGATAGACCATGTGGAAACCACCGAGGTTTCCACGACCCAGGGCGAGCTTGCCCTGCACGTGTTTCGCGACCGCATTCAGGGGGCGCACCACATGGCGCTGGTCAAGGGCCAGCCCACTCCCGAGCAGGCGACGACCGTGCGCGTTCACCTGGCCGACACGCTGCGCGATGTGCTGGGCCTGAACAAGGGTGAGCAGGGCCGCTGGAATGCCCAGCAGGCGCTGGAAGAGATCGCCAGCGCACCCGCGGGTGTGCTGGTGCTGATTGATGACGGGCGTCCGCATCAGGATTTGAAAGACCAGTTGGACGTGTTTCTGGATCGTGTGCGCCAGCCGCGCACCAGCGACTCCGATGGCACGGGCAACTATTTAACGATTGGTACTGGCTCGCAGATTCTGCGCCATCTCGGCGTGGGGAAAATGCGGCTATTAAGCTCCCCGTGGAAGTTTTCAGCGCTTTCAGGCTTCGATCTTGAAGTCATAGAGCTGGTAGGTCCCAATGACACGGCGTATGAGCCAAATTCTCAGCAGGAATAAATTGATGCAATCCCTCTCTCAAGTAGAAGGTACGTTTGTCGACGTCGATGGTCGGTACGTTATCGTGGTTGGACGATTCAACCATCACGTAGTGGATAGCCTGGTGGAAGGCGCGATCGACAGCCTGACGCGCCATGGCGTCGATGCCGAAAACATTCATCTCGTTCACGTACCGGGCGCCTGGGAACTGCCGCTGGCCGTCAAGCGCGTTCTGAAAGTGATGAAGCCGGATGCGGTCATCGCACTTGGCGCGGTGATTCGCGGCGGCACCCCGCATTTTGAATATGTGGCGGGTGGCTGCAACACTGCCATCAATCAGCTGCAGCTTGAGTTCGAGACCCCGGTGGCCAACGGCGTACTGACCGTCGAGTCCATCGAGCAGGCAATCGAGCGTGCTGGTACCAAGGCGGGCAATAAAGGTACCGAAGCCGCCATGGCCGCCATGGAAATGGTTTCCCTGCTGCGTGCGTTACCGGCAGGAGATTCACAATGAGTGAACGCCGTGAGCGTAAGCCGTCCGCCGCCCAGCAGAGCCGTCATGCGGCCCGCGAGCTGGCGGTTCAGGGGCTCTACCAGTGGCAGATGACCGGCAAGTCGATCACAAGCGTCGAGGCCGAGTTTCGAAGCCAGGTGGCCGATGATGATCTTGAAGATCATGAGAACTGGGTCAAGGTCATGGAGATTGCCGACAAGGCGCTTTTCCATGAATTGCTGCACAACACGGCGCGCTTCAAGGCCGAGCTCGACCGGGAAATATCCCCGCTTCTAGACCGCCGCCTGGAAGATCTGGACGCGGTGGAACTTGCCATTCTTCGCCTGGGTGCCTACGAGCTTTCCCGGCGCATGGAAGTACCCTACCGGGTCGTCATCAATGAAGGTGTTGAGCTTGCCAAGTCGTTTGGCGCCACCGACGGCCATAAATACGTAAACGGCATTCTCGACAAGCTGGCTAACCGCTTGAGAAGTGCCGAAGTCAGCGCCCGCCGTTTATAACGGCGCGCCGTCTGATACTGTGTTTAAGGGGCCTTTGTGCTTGCCGAATTTGATTTGATTCGCCGTTATCTGATGCCATCGCCTACGCGACACGCGGCAGATGGTGTCGCACTGGGCAGCGGCGACGACGCTGCCCTGTTAGTGCCTCAAGCGGGTCATCAGCTGGCGGTCAGCGTGGATACCTCGGTAGTCGATGTTCACTTTCCCGGTGATGCCCCTGCATTTGCGGTGGGCCACCGTGCACTGGCGGTGGCGCTGAGCGACCTGGCGGCCATGGGGGCGAAGTCGCGCTGGTGTTTCATGGCGCTGACGCTTGACCAGCGCCGCTTTGCCGACGATGCCGCGACGCATGCGTGGATGGAAGGCTTTGGTCAGGGGTTTCATACCCTGTGCCAGCGTCACGCCACCACGCTTGCCGGCGGTGACGTGACCTCAGGGGCACTGACCGTTGGCGTGACGGTGATGGGGGAGACGCCTCAAGGCCAGGCCCTGCGCCGTGATGGCGCCCGGCCTGGCGATGTGATCGCCGTGACCGGGGAGCTGGGCGGCGGTGCCGGCGGGCTTGCGCTCTGGCAGCGTGGCGAACGCCACCTTGAGCATCCGCTGCTACAGCGTTATCTGCTGCCCGAACCACGGCTGGCGGCGGGCGAGGCGCTTTTAGGGCTCGCCTCAGCCGCCATCGATATTTCAGATGGCCTGCTTGCGGATCTTGGCCATGTTCGTCATGCCTCAAGCGTGGGCGCTGTGCTGGATATCGAGGCGTTGCCGCTGGCACAAGGGCTTGAAGAAGCGCTGGGTGGTGAAGCCGCGCGTCAGGCCGCGCTTTCCGGTGGCGATGATTATGAGCTGCTGGTGACGCTGGCGCCCGAGAAGGTCGAAGAGGCGCAGCAGCGGCTAAGCGGTTTCGGGCTTGGATTGACGGTTATCGGCCACTGCAGCGAGACGCCGGGTGTGCAGGGCATACCCTCTGGCGGTCGCGCTGGTTGGCAGCATTTTAATGAGGGAACGCCATGAACCGTGCACCATCAAGTGTGTGGCGTCGCCCAACGCATTTTTTCGCGTTTGGATTAGGCAGTGGTACCGTGCCCTGGGCGCCGGGCACGTTCGGGACGCTCGCCGCCATCCCTTTTTATTGGATGATGGCGGATCTGCCGTTAGGTTGGTATCTGGGCATCGTGCTGGTGGCTTTTGTCGTCGGCGTGTGGCTGTGCGATAAAACGTCCCATGACTTGGGTGTGCATGACCATTCAGGCATTGTCTGGGATGAGTTCGTGGGCTACTGGATCACCATGGCCGCGGTACCGTTTTCCTGGGAAGCGGCGCTGTGGGGCTTTATCGTGTTCCGCATCTTCGATGTGTTCAAACCCTGGCCCATCCGTTGGGCAGACCGGCGGGTCGCCGGTGGCTTTGGCATCATGATCGATGATGTAATGGCAGGCATCTACGCCTGGAGTACGCTGCACCTCTGGTACTGGCTCCACTAAGACGTCATATCGCATAATCAACGCCAGCAGGCCTTGGTCTGCTGAAACATAACGACAGGTAACGCCAAGACAAAATCACTCCCTACTGGTGCGGTTGCTCAAGGAGATGGCATGCGCAAGGAACGATTGATCGTCCCTATTCTGGCGGCGATAGCCGTTATCTGGATGGCAGGGCAACTGCTGTCCAGCGTGCTGTTTGAGCGCAGCCTGCGCCAGGCGCTCGAGGATCTGGAAGCGCGCGGTGAATGGCGCGTTACCCGTCCTGAGAGTAGCCGGGGCTGGTTAAGTTCCCAAGGGCGGCTTCTGCTTTCTCCCTTGCTGGGCCGCCCCTGGCGCCTTGAGCTTACCTATAACGCCCGCCACGGCATCCTGAGCACCGATGTGGAAGGCACCTTTCTGCCCCGCCTGGATACTGCCCTGCAGCGCGCCGTGGGTGAAGTCACCGCCGCATCGGCGCCGCGCTGGAAAGGGCGTTACCACACCCTGAGCGGGCGCAGCGAACTACAGCTTGCGTTGGCCCCTTTCATCATTCAGCAAAGCGGGCGCGAGCTTGAAGTGCGCGGTGCAAGGCTGCGCCTGGAAGGCATGTTTGGCGACTGGCGCCTGCGCCTGCGGCTCGATCAGCTCGCGCTGACCGATGGAGCGGCGCAACTGACGCTGGGGCCTGCGCTGCTGGAAAGCCGCTATACCTACATTGACGACGCCTACCATTTCGCTCAGCGCGACCACCTGCAGATCGATGCTCTGACGCTGCGCTATCCAGCCTACGAGATTCAGCTGGCCCCGCTCAACCTGCATAGCCACATGGTGCTGGACGAGAGCGAGCTGCGCATCAAGGGTGAGCTGATCATGGGGGACATGATGGTGCCTTCTGAGGCGCCGGATACGCCGCTGCTCAACGGGCGTATTGAAATGGAGCTTTCGCGCCTGAATGCCGATGCCATCCGCCAGACCATTCGACGGCTACGTCAGGAAGCCGCCTGGGGAGATACCAGCCTGCCCATGGCAGAGGGCCTGCTGGCCCGGCTCGAGCCGGACCTGCTTCAAGTGCTGAGCGATTCGCCGCGCCTGGATGTGTCTACCGTCGCCCTGGAAAGCCCCTTGCTGGGGATTCAGCTGGATGCCGACGGGGCGCTGTTCTTCGATGCCCGCAAGCTTGACCAGCTCAGTGTCACCCGCCTTGAATCGCCTGAAGTCCGCGAGCGCTGGTTTGAACGCCTGGACGGCGATTTCATCTGGCATGACGCGCCCACGGTAGCAGCACTCTGGCTTGGATTGCCGCTGGGTACCCGCGAGCTGCAGTTTGACGTGATTCGCGGCGATTGGCGGGTCAATGGCCGGCCCATGCCGGATCTCTGGTCACAATAGCGCGCCCCAAGGGTTGAAGTTTCAGCGCAGCGCCCACATTCCATAGGCAGTCACAGGCGGCGTGACCGCCGATATCTGTTTATGGGAGTGCGCATGAGCGACCAGGATTACGACCGCGATCACGATAATCTCGACTGGCTGGCTGAAGACGACCATTCGTCCCATGAGGGAAGTGGTGCAAACGATCAGATGCATCGCTCCGACGGCGAAAAGGTCAACTCGCTGGTGCCCGCCAGCGATATGCTGCCCGAACGTATCTATCTTCTCCCTATTCATAACCGCCCTTTTTTCCCCGCTCAGGTACAGCCGCTGGTCATCAACCGCGAACGCTGGGAAGAGACCATGCGCCGGGTGGGTAATACGCCTCACAAGACCTTGGGCGTTGCCTTTGTAGGCGAGGGCGGGGTGGAATCGCTCGACCACGACGACTTCCCGGCCATTGGTACCGCGGTGAAAGTGCACAAGCTCAAGGGCGAGGATCAGCAGATCCAGTTCATTGCCCAGGGCGTGCAGCGCTTTCAGATAAAGCGCTGGCTTTCCAAGGAGCCACCTTATCTGGTGGAAGTCACCTATCCAAAAGAGCCGGTGGATGCGGAGAACGAAGAGACCCGTGCCTACGCCATGGCGATCATCAACGGCATCAAGGAACTGCTGCCGATCAACCCGCTTTACGGCGAAGAGCTCAAGCACTACCTCAACCGCTTCAGCCCCCACCAGCCCGGCCCGCTGACCGATTTTGCCGCCGCGATCACCTCCGCCAAGGGCCCAGAACTTCAGGACGTGCTGGCGACACTGCCGGTGGCCGAGCGAATGCACAAGGTGCTGCCGCTGCTGCGCAAGGAAATTGACGTTGCCCAACTGCAAAGCGAGATCAGCGAGCAGGTCAATGCACAGATGCAGGACCGTCAGCGCGAGTTCTTCCTGCGCGAGCAGCTGAAAGTCATTCAGCGCGAGTTGGGCATCTCCAAGGATGACCGCGAAAACGACGTCGACACCTTTAGAAACCGCCTTGAATCGCTGGTTGTGCCCGAGCGGGTGCAGGGGCGAATCGATGATGAGCTCAACAAGCTCAGCGTGCTGGAAACCGGCTCGCCGGAGTACGGCACCACCCGCAACTATCTGGATTGGCTGACCTCTTTACCTTGGGGCGTGACCAGCCAGGACAAGCTTGACCTGGGCCATGCCCGGGACGTGCTCAACCGCGACCACGACGGCCTGCAAGATGTGAAAGAGCGCATCGTCGAGTTTCTGGCCGAAGGCACGTTCAAGGGCGACGTCGGTGGCTCGATTGTTCTACTCGTTGGCCCGCCCGGGGTGGGTAAAACCTCTATTGGCCGCTCGATTGCCGAAGCGCTGGGCCGTGAGTTCTATCGCTTCTCGGTAGGCGGAATGCGCGATGAGGCGGAAATCAAGGGGCACCGGCGTACCTACGTCGGCGCCATGCCGGGCAAATTGGTCCAGGCGTTCAAGGAAGTGGAAGTCGAGAACCCGGTCATCATGCTCGATGAGATCGACAAGCTCGGTCAGTCGTTCCAGGGTGACCCCGCCTCGGCGCTACTCGAGGTGCTCGACCCCGAGCAGAACGTCGATTTCCTGGATCACTATCTGGATGTACGGATGGACCTTTCCAAGGTGCTGTTCATCTGTACGGCCAACACGCTGGACTCGATCCCCGGCCCGCTTCTGGACCGCATGGAGCAGATTCGTCTTTCCGGCTATATCGCCGAAGAGAAGCTGGCCATCGCCAAGAACCACCTGTGGCCCAAGCTACTCAAGCGTGACAACCTGTCCAAGAAGCGCATCAATCTCTCCGATGCGGCGCTGAAGCAGGTCATCGATGGTTATGCCCGGGAAGCCGGTGTGCGTCAGCTTGAGAAACAGCTGCATCGCATCGTGCGCAAGGCGGCGGTCAAGCTTCTTGAAGAGGAGCCCGAAACCGTCAAGATCTCGGTCAAGAACCTGGAAGAGTTTCTGGGCGCGCCGATCTTTCGCAAGGAAAAAGTGCTCAAGGGGGAAGGCGTGGTCACCGGGCTTGCCTGGACGTCCATGGGCGGCGCGACGCTGCCAATTGAAGCCGGTAAGGTGCATGCGCTGGACCGCGGCTTCAAGCTGACCGGCAAGCTGGGCGATGTCATGAAAGAGTCAGCCAATATCGCCTACAGCTACACACTCGGCCATCTGCAGGAATATGGCGCCGATGCCGACTTCTTCGACTCTGCCTTTGTACACCTGCACGTGCCGGAAGGCGCGACACCCAAGGACGGGCCTTCCGCTGGTGTCACCATGACCACAGCGCTGCTCTCGCTGGCCAAGCACCAGTCGATCAACCGCCCTCTGGCGATGACCGGTGAGCTGACGCTGACAGGTCAGGTACTGCCAGTTGGTGGTATTCGTGAGAAGGTAATTGCCGCCCGGCGCAGCGATATCTTCGAGGTGATTCTGCCCGAAGCCAACCGCCGCGATTACGACGAGCTGCCGGAGTATCTAAAGGCAGGCATGACGGTGCATTTCGCCAATCGCTATCAGGATGTGGCCAAGGTGGTCTTCAAGGATTAGTAGTCTGCTAATTTTAAAGCCATTTCACTGAGCTGCAATACGACGCCGTACGAAAGTACGGCGTTTTTTCATAGCTATTCGTTAATTTAATTTCATGATAGAAAGCGAGAATGGGTTTGATAAAAAAGAATTAGAAACTTTCCGGGGATCCCCATGCGCAACAACCAACCTGTTACTCAGCGCGAATATGTCCTGAGTGATGAAGCCGTGCTGATTTCACGCTCTGATCTGAAGGGGCGGGTGACGTTTGCCAATTCTACCTTTGTGGATGTCAGTGGCTATACGCGTGAGGAGCTTATTGGCGCACCGCATAACCTGCTGCGTCATCCAGATATGCCTGAAGCCGCCTATGCAGATTTCTGGAAGACCATTCAGGCGGGGGGTACCTGGCAGGGGCTGGTCAAGAACCGGCGCAAGAACGGTGATTACTACTGGGTCAACGCAACGGTGGCGCCGCTCAAGGATGGCGACCGGGTAGTGGGTTATACCTCCGTACGGCGCAAGGCGGTGCCGGAAGCCGTGGCGCAGGCTGCCCCGGTTTATGCAGAACTGCGCGAAAAAGGCAGCACCCGACGCTACAAGCTGGCACAAGGGGCGTTGCGCCGTAAGGGGCTGGCCGGTTTATGGGCGCGGTTCAATGTCACCAGCCTGAAAGCCAAGCTGATCACCATGGTCGCTGCCGCCCTCATGCTGCTGTGTCTTGCCGGCGGCCTGGGCATTTACGGGGTGATGGAGTCCGGTGAGCGCCTGGATACACTCAACCACTCGGGCCTTGAGTCCATTGCCAACCTGCAGCGTATCGAGCGCCACCTGGGTCAGAGCCTTGAGGCGCTTGAACCGGCCGTGCGTAATCCCCGCCGTGCTGACACAGACGCCTTGGACGTTGAAATGCAGGAGCACACCGCCTCTTTGCAAGAACTGTGGCGGGCATTCAAGGCAGAGGGGGAGGCCGGGAATGACGTCATAGCGGCCTTCGACACGACGCTGAATGAGTGGCTGACAAGTGTGGATACCGCACTGAACGCCGTTCAGACCGGCAACGGGTTTGCCGCGTTCGAGGCGCTGACCGATACCATTCAACCTCATACCGACGCGCTGCGTGAGATGAACGCTGAACTGGTAACTCAGGAGCGGCGTCAGGCCCAGGCGCTAGTAGCAGATGCCCAGCGCAGCCGCCAGCACATGCTGATTGCTCAACTGGCATTGATCGGAATAGGACTACTGGTACTGATCGGGCTAAGCGTATTCATTCTACGCAGCGTATTGAACGGCCTGGCCGGCGCCCGCCATCTGACCTTCCAGATTGCAGCCGGCAACCTGGCCGCCAGCGAACGGCATAAAACCAACGACGAGCTGGGGGAGCTGCTCTATTCGCTGGATACCATGCGCTTTAGCCTGGCCAGCATCGTCAACGACCTGGATAGCCGAGTGGCGGTGGTTACCCCCGCGATCCGGGAAATCGCCGCGGAGAACGAAGAGCTTGCCTCGCGCACCGAGCAGCAGGCTTCATCGCTTCAGCAGACGGCCGCCAGCATGGAGGAGATGACCTCCACCGTGCAGCAGAATACGCAAAACGCCCGTCAGGCGACCGAGCTTGCCCAGCAGAACGCCGCCAGTACCCGCGATACCGGCAAGCAGATGGAGGCGCTGGTAGAGCGTATGCAGCGCATCGCCCAAAGTGCGGACAAGATGACCGAGATGATCAGCGTCATCGACGGTATCGCTTTTCAGACCAACATCCTGGCGCTCAACGCCTCTGTGGAGGCAGCGCGGGCCGGGGAACACGGCCGTGGCTTTGCCGTGGTGGCAAGCGAGGTGCGTAACCTGGCCGGGCGCAGTGCCGAAGCCGCCCAGGAAATTCGCCGGATGATCGACAGTACCACCCAGGAAGTCGGCAGTGGGCGAAGCGCGGTAGAGCAGGCTGAGCGCGCCATCGAAAACGTCATGCAGCAGGTCAACCGGGTCAGTAGCCTGATGGAGTCCATCAGCACCGCTTCCAGCGAGCAGAATAGCGGTATAGGCCAGATCAATTCAGCCGTGGCCGAGATGGACCACGTTACCCAGCAAAACGCTTCCAAGGTGCAGTCCATTGCCGCCTCCGCCGATAACCTGTCGCTGGAAGCGTTCGAGCTGGCCAACGTGGTAGGCGCTTTCCGCCTCAAGGGCGCTCAGGAAGAGAACGTCAATACCGCCCGCGAAGCGCTGCAGCACCTCCATCAAAAGCCGCAGAAACTGCCTAAGCCTCTAGCCTCGGATGAAAAGCCGTCTGCGAAAAAGTGGGAAGCCGTCTCTCAGCATGATCAGTGGGAAGCGTTCTGACCCTGTATAACCTGTGATGGCCGTTCCCTACATCTGGTCTGATGAAGGCGCTCATGCCACAATCTGGAGCGCTGGATTCACTTACCCGCCGCCGAACGAGCGGCGGGCCAAAAAAAAGATGTAGAGGACACCATGCCCGAGTATCGCTCCCGTACCACCACCGCCGGCCGCAACATGGCCGGCGCCCGCGCTTTATGGCGCGCAACCGGCATGAAGGACGACGATTTTCACAAGCCGATCATCGCCGTTGCCAACTCGTTTACCCAGTTCGTGCCGGGCCATGTTCACTTAAAGGACATGGGCCAGCTGGTCGCGCGTGAAATCGAGAAGGCCGGCGGCGTGGCGAAGGAATTCAACACCATCGCCGTGGACGACGGTATCGCCATGGGCCATGACGGCATGCTCTATTCGCTGCCCAGCCGCGACATCATCGCCGACAGCGTCGAGTACATGTGCAATGCCCACTGCGCCGATGCGCTGGTGTGCATTTCCAACTGCGACAAGATCACCCCCGGCATGCTGATGGCCGCCATGCGCCTCAATATTCCGGTCATCTTCGTTTCCGGCGGGCCGATGGAAGCCGGCAAGACCAAGCTGCTTGACCACGGGCTGGATCTGGTCGATGCCATGGTCATGGCCGCCGACGACAGCGTGGATGATGAAACACTGGCCGAAGTCGAGCGCAGCGCCTGTCCCACCTGCGGCAGCTGCTCGGGCATGTTCACCGCCAACTCCATGAACTGCCTGACCGAAGCGCTGGGTCTGGCGCTGCCGGGTAACGGCACGGTGCTTGCCACGCACTCCGATCGCCGCCGCCTGTTCGAAAACGCCGGCCACAAGATTGTCGAGCTGGCCAAGCGCTACTACGAAAATGAGGAAGCGCACCTGCTGCCCCGCGCGATTGGCTCCAAGGCCGCGTTTCGTAACGCCATGACGCTGGATATCGCCATGGGCGGCTCTACCAACACTATCCTGCACCTGCTGGCCGCTGCCCAGGAAGCGGAAATCGACTTCACTCTATCGGATATTGACCGTCTCTCGCGTGAAGTGCCCCAGCTGTGCAAGGTGGCGCCCAACACCCAGAAGTACCACATCGAAGACGTCCACCGCGCTGGCGGCATCATGGCGATTCTGGGCGAGCTTGATCGTGCCGGCGTGCTGGATACCTCGGTACCCACTGTGTATGGCGATACCCTCAAGCAAGCCCTGGACGAGTGGGACATCATGCGCTCGCCAAGTGCGGAGACGGTCGAGTTCTTCAAGGCAGGCCCTGGCGGTGTGCCCACCCAGACGGCGTTCTCGCAAAGCGCGCGCTGGCCGAGCCTTGACGGCGACCGGGCGACCGGCTGTATTCGCGATCTGGAGCACGCGTTCTCTCTAGAGGGCGGCCTTGCCGTGCTCTACGGCAACATCGCGCTGGATGGCTGCGTGGTCAAGACCGCCGGGGTGGACGACTCGATCCTGCTGTTCGAAGGCACCGCTCACGTGGTCGAATCCCAGGATCAGGCCGTGACCAATGTGCTGGAGGGCAAGGTAAAGGCGGGCGACGTGGTGGTCATCCGTTACGAAGGCCCGAAAGGCGGCCCGGGCATGCAGGAGATGCTCTACCCGACGTCGTACCTGAAATCGAAAGGGCTCGGCAAGGCCTGCGCGCTGCTCACCGACGGGCGCTTCAGTGGCGGCACGTCAGGCCTTTCAATTGGCCACGTATCGCCGGAAGCCGCGGCGGGCGGGGCGATTGGCCTGGTCGAGCAGGGCGACACCATCGTGATCGATATCCCCAACCGCACCATCAACGTCAAGTTAAGCGACGCCGAGCTTGCCGCGCGCCGCGAAGCCATGGACGCCAAGGGCAAAGACGCCTGGAAACCTGTCGAGGTTCGCCCGCGCAAAGTCACGCCAGCGCTCAAGGCCTACGCGCTGCTGGCAACCTCTGCCGACAAGGGCGCGGTGCGCGACCTTTCCAAACTGGATTGACCACGAGCAAGGAGCGTTATGAAGTCGACGATCAATGTTGGCCTGGTAGGCTACGGGTTCGCGAGCAAGACGTTTCATGCACCGCTCATTCAGGCCACGGACGGCCTGAATCTGGTGGCGGTGTCCTCAAGCGACGCCGCCAAGGTGCAGGCGGATCTGCCGGATGTCGAGGTCGAGCGCGAGGCGCGAGGGCTGTGCGAGCGTTACGATATCGATCTCATCGTGATTCCCACCCCCAACGACACCCACTTTCCCCTGGCAAAAATGGCGCTTTCTGCGGGCAAGCACGTGGTGGTGGACAAACCCTTTACCGTCACGCTGTCAGAAGCCAGGCAGCTTAAATCGCTTGCCGTGGTGAAGGAGCGCCTGATCTCGGTATTCCATAACCGCCGCTGGGACAGCGATTTTTTGACCCTCAAGGCCTTGCTGGAAGCCGGTACTCTGGGGCGCGTGACCGGTTTCGAATCGCGCTTTGACCGGTTCAAGCCGGAGGTTCGCGACCGCTGGCGCGAGAAAGCCGCCGCGGGCGGGGGGCTGTGGTTCGATCTTGGTCCGCATCTGCTGGACCAGGCCTGCGAGCTGTTCGGCACCCCCAACGCCATTTTGCTGGAACAGGGCGCACGGCGTGACGGCGCCCAGGCCGACGATGACTTTCTGGCCCTGCTGGACTATGACGGCTGCCGCGTTAGCCTGAGCGCCAGCGCGCTGGTGGCCGAACCCACCCCTCGGTTCAGGGTCCACGGCACGCAAGGCAGCTATCTGAAGTACGGCCTGGACCCCCAGGAAGACCGCCTGAAAGCAGGGGAGACGCCCAGCGTAAACTGGGGCGAAGACACCCCGGGCACGCTGACGCTTCGCGACGGGCAGGGAGAAGACGCAGCGCTGAAAAGCCAGGAGCATCCATCGCAGCCCGGCAACTACCTGGCCTATTACCAAGGCATCGCCAGCGCCATCCAGGGCCACACCCCGCCCCCGGTCGATATCGACGCCGCCCTGCGTTCCATGACGCTTCTTGAAGCCGGCCAGGACAGCCACCGCCAACGGCGCTGGATAGCGCTAAAACCCCACTTCTAAACCCACCAGCACGCGCTGCGTGTTTGTCGCCGATGTTTGATTGGGCAAACCGTAGCGCGTGGTAAGCCGTTAGGCGCACCCGCAGCGGCGGCCCGGCGCGGGAGCAGCGCGGAGAGCGCTGCCGATGTGTGGCGCAAAAGCATGGCATGGGTGCCACTGCCGGGGCGGCTAACCGCCGCCCATCCGCGGGTGCCTTATTTGCTCGTGCCTCGCAAGATTCGTTACCACGCGCTACGGGTATATCGCTGATGTTTGATCGGGCAAACCGTAGCGCGTGGTAAGCCGCTAGGCGCACCCGCAGCGGCGGCCCGGCGCGGGAGCAGCGCGGAGAGCGCTGCCAATGTGTGGCGCAAAAGCATGCCATGGGTGCCTCCGCCGGGGCGGCTAACCGCCGCCCATCCGCGGGTGCCTTATTTGCTCGTGCCTCGCAAAATTCGTTACCACGCGCTACGGGTATATCGCTGATGTTTGATTGGGCAAACCGTAGCGCGTGGTAAGCCGCCAGGCGCACCCGCAGCGGCGGCCCGGCGCGGGAGCAGTGCGGAGAGCGCTGCCGATATGGTGCAAAAGCATGCCATGGGTGCCACCGCCGGGGCGGCTAACCGCCGCCCATCCGCGGGTGCCTCATTTTGCTCGTACCTCGCAAGATTCGTTACCACGCGCTACGGGTATATCGCTGATGTTTGATTGGGCAAACCGTAGCGCGTGGTAAGCCGCCAAGCGCACCCGCGGGAGCAGCGCGGAGAGCGCTGCCGATGTGTGGCGTAAAAGCATGCCATGGGTGCCACCGCCGGGGCGGCTAACCGCCGCCCATCCGCGGGTGCCTTATTTGCTCGTGCCTCGCAAGATTCGTTACCACGCGCTACGGGTATATCGCTGATGTTTGATTGGGCAGACCGTAGCGCGTGGTAAGCCGCCAGGCGCACCCGCGGGAGCAGCGCGGAGAGCGCTGCCGATGTGTTGCACAAGCATGCCATGGGTGCCACTGTCGGGGCGGCTAGTCGCTGCCCATTCGCGGATGCCTCATTACAACAAATCCGCACTGTTCTGGCGCTTCTCATCACGCAGCCGGTCGCGGGCGATGTATAGCGCGGCGATGGCGCGGGCTTCGTGAAAATCGTCGCGCAGCAGCAGGGCGGGGAGGTCTTCTATCGGGTGGGTTTCGACGATTAGCGGCTCGGGCTCGTCGCCGGGCAGGCGCTTGGGATATAAATCGGTGGCGATCATCACCTGCATGCGGTGGCGCATGTAGTTGGGGGCCAGGGAAAGCTCCACCAGCGGCTCGATACGGTGGGCGCCGAAGCCGCACTCTTCCATCAGCTCGCGATTGGCGGCGGTGACCACGTCTTCGCCCGGGTCTACCAGGCCCTTGGGCAGCGTGAGCACGTACTCCTCGTAGCCCGCGGCGTATTCGCGAATCAGCAGAACGTGGTCCGGGTCGGGCATGGCGACGATCATCACCGCCCCGCTGTCGGCGCCGCTTTCCCTACCAGCCAAGCGTTCGAACTGGCGCTCCTCGCCATTGGAGAAGCGCAGATCCAGCGCTTCGACGTGAAAGAGACGGCTCTTGGCCACGCTTTCTCGGGCCAGTATCTGGGGTTTTTGCGGGTAGCTGGATGAAGTGTCTGATGCCGACATGAGGCGCCTCCATGGCTGCTAAAAAGGGGTTGAGCTACAATAGCACGCTTACTCTTTTAGACTGGAGCGGCAATGATCGACTGGCGCGAAATTGATACCGTCCTGCTGGACATGGACGGCACGCTTTTGGACCTGCACTTTGACAGCCACTTCTGGCTGGATCATCTGCCCCGGCGCTACCGCGAACTTCACCACCTGGATGAAGCGTCGCAAAATGCCCTGCGCGATCGCATCATGGGCGAGCAGGGCACGCTCAACTGGTACAGCCTGGCCTACTGGAGCCGTGAACTCGACGTGGATGTGGTTGCGCTCAAGCGTGAGGTGCAGCACCTGATTGGCCTGCGCAGCGATGCGCTGGATTTTCTCACATGGCTCAAGCAGGCTCATCCGCGCGTCATTCTGGCCACCAATGCTGATAGAGCCAGTCTATCGCTTAAATTACCGCTCACGGGGTTGGAAAACTACCTCGACGCCATCATCTCCTCGGAAGACGTGGGGGCGGCCAAGGAGGAGCAGGCATTCTGGTTTGCGCTTCAGGACATCGAGCCGTTCGACCCCGCCCGCACCTTGTTCATCGACGATAACCCCCGCGTGCTGGAAAGCGCCCGTGAATTTGGTATTCGCCATCTGCTGGGTATCAAGCAGCCCGATAGCCAGCGCCCTGAAAAAGAGCTGCAGGAGTTTATCGCCCTGGATCGATTTGCCCAACTGCTGCCGGAAAATCTGCCCGGGCAGCAAGGAGAGCGTTAATGAGCGACACCGTTCGCCTGGATAAATGGCTGTGGGCCGCGCGGTTCTTCAAGACGCGCGCCATGGCCAAGAAAGCCATTGAAGGCGGCAAGGTGCACTACGACGGTGCCCGTGTCAAAACCAGCAAGAATGTAGAGCTGGGCGCGTTGATTCGCGTACCGCAAGGGTGGGATGTCTACGAGGTCGAAGTCATCGCCCTTTCAGATCAGCGCCGCGGCGCCCCCGAGGCGCGCAAGCTGTACGCCGAAACCACCGAAAGCAGCGAACGCCGCGCGCGTGAAGCCGAGGCGCGCCGGTTGACCAATGAAGTCATGCAGCACCCGCTAAAGCGGCCGGATAAAAAGCAGCGCCGCGACATACAGCGCTTCCAGCGCCAGCCCGGCGAGTAGCCGCTCCCGCCGTTACGCGGCCTGGGTATCGTCATGCCATCACCCCGGCCGCTTCTTGTTTGCATACATTTATACCCAGGACCCTTCAATGTCTGATCAGATTCAGCGTTTCATGTTTGACCACACCAACGTGCGCGGCGAAATCGTCACGCTGTCCACTGCCTATCACGAAGTGCTGTCGCGCCATGCCTATCCGGGCGCCGTCAATGAACTGCTCGGCGAGCTGCTGGCGGCGGTTGCGCTATTGACCGATACCGTCAAGCTCGACGGAACCCTGAGTATCGAGGTGCGCGGCCAGGGCGTGCTTTCGCTCTTGATGGCCGAATCCAACCCGGGTGGCGAGCTGCGCGCGATTGCCCGGATTGCGGAAGACAGCCACCTGCCCAGCGAGCAGGCGAGCTTTCGCGAGCTGGTAGGTGAAGGCCAGATCGTGATTACTCTGGACCCGAAGGATGGCAATCGCTATCAGGGCATTGTAGCGCTGGACCATGAAACGCTCAGTGGCTGCCTGGAAGCCTACTTCAGCCAGTCCGAGCAACTGCCCACCCGGCTATGGCTGGCGGCGGACGGCGAGCGCGCCGGCGGCCTGCTACTGCAGCGCCTGCCCGAGGAGTCGCAGAATCAGGATGTCGATGCCTGGGAGCGCAGCGTGCACCTGGCCGAAACCATCAAGCCCGAAGAGATTCTGGGTCTTGAGCAGCGCGAAGTGCTGTATCGCCTCTACCACGAAGAAACCGTGCGCGTTTTCGAACCCAAGGCGTTGCGCTTTGGCTGCACCTGCTCACGGGAGCGGATGGCCGGCGCACTGCTGACGCTGGGCGCTGATGAACTGCGCGATATTCTTCAGGAACAGGGTGCCATCGATACCCAGTGCCACTTCTGCCACACGAAATATCACTACACTGCGGTGGATATTGAAGCCATGTTGGATGACCCTGAAGCACCGGCGCCGGTTATTCACTGATTATGTAGTCGCCCAGGTAAGTGGAGGCGTCAGTGCAAGGTGTGCAAAGTGTCAGCAGTTACAACGTGTTTGGCCTGGTTGCCAAACACTTGTTTGAAAAAATACTGCGCCGCAACACAAAATATTGTGTCCTTGTAGTAGTTTAACTACAAAATGTTTGATGCAAGCCCCCGTTTCGCGGGGGCTTTCTTTTTGCAATAATGCGCCACACTTCAGCATCCCCAGCCAGTTTTACATCGCTGGGACGACCTTTTAACGGCGTCGATGACGCCCGGTAACGAGAGAAACGGCCGCAAGGCCCAGGAATCGACATGACCACGACTCAAGCCGCTCCCCAAGCCCACGTCAATCTCAGCAGCGCCGAACTGATCGAGCGCGCCGTGGCCGGTGGTGAAGGCCGCCTGTCGGCTGATGGTGCTCTGGTAGTCAATACCGGCGTACGCACCGGGCGTTCACCGAAAGACCGCTTTATCGTCGATGAACCCGGAACCCGCGACAGCATTGACTGGGGCAGCGTCAACCGTCCGTTCGACGCCGCAAAGTTCGATGCCCTGTGGGCGCGGGTGGAAGATTACCTGGGTAGCCGTGAGTATTTCGTCTCTGAACTCCACGTGGGCAGCGATTCCACTCACTACCTGCCGGTTCGTGTGAACACCGAAACTGCCTGGCAGAACCTGTTCGGCCGCACCATGTTCGTTCGCCCAACGGCCTACAACCCGGCGGCTAAAGACGAGTGGGTCATTCTCAACGCGGCAGGTTTCGAGTGCGACCCGAGCCGCGATGGCACCAACTCCGACGGCTGCGTGATCATCAACTTCGCCGAGAAGAAGGTGCTGATCGCCGGCATGCGCTACGCCGGTGAAATGAAGAAGGCCATGTTCTCGGTACAGAACTTCCTGCTGCCGGCGGCCGACGTACTGCCCATGCACTGCTCGGCCAACGTGGGTGAAGATGGCGAAACCTGCCTGTTCTTCGGCCTTTCCGGCACCGGCAAGACCACGCTCTCCGCCGACCAGGCCCGCTACCTGATCGGTGACGACGAGCACGCCTGGGGCGACGACATCGTCTTCAACATGGAAGGCGGCTGCTACGCCAAGTGTATCGATCTTTCCGAGAAGAACGAGCCGGTCATCTGGAACGCCATCAAGTTCGGCACCGTGCTGGAAAACGTGGTGCTTAACGACCGCCTGGAGCCGGACTACGCCGACGACAGCCTGACCCAGAACTCTCGCGCCGCGTACCCGCTCGAGCACGTTGAAAAGCGCGTGCCGGAAAATCTGGCCGGTGAGCCCAATGCCATCGTTTTTCTGACCTGCGACATGTCCGGCGTGCTGCCGCCGGTTTCCGTGCTTTCCAAGGAAGCCGCCGCCTACCACTTCCTGTCCGGCTACACCGCCAAGGTCGGGTCGACGGAAATGGGCTCGTCCGAAGGCCTGGCCGCCACGTTCTCTACCTGCTTCGGCGCACCGTTCTTCCCGCGTCCGGCGCGTGAGTACGCGGACCTTCTGATCAAGCGTGTGGCCAAGAAAGACGCTCAGGTCTACCTGGTCAACACCGGCTGGACCGGCGGTGCTTACGGTGAAGGCGGCTCACGCTTCTCCATTCCGACCACCCGCGCCATCATCAGCGCCATCCAGTCCGGCGTGCTGCGCGATGTGGAAACCAAGCACATCGAAGGCCTCAACCTGCAGGTGCCGGTAGCCGTACCGGGCGTTGATTCAAGCCTGCTCGACCCGCGCGACACCTGGGCCGACCGTGACGCCTACGACCGCCACCTGAAAGACCTGGCCACCAAGTTCGTGGACAACTTCAAGAAGTTCGAAGGTGTAAGCGAAGCGATCATCAAGGCCGGCCCGCAGCTGACCTGATTGCCGCACCAGCAGTGCCAGAAGGCCGCCTCCGGGCGGCCTTCTGCTGTATGGATACCCAAGCGTGATAATGGCCCGCGGCGTCGCCTCCAGATAAAGCGGTGATAGACCGATTGTGATACCTTGTGGGCACTTAAAAATGCTGCATGAGTTAGTTGCACGTTATGGATGTCAATCAGCGAATTATTTCCCGCCTGGCCGATGAGCTGGGCGTGCGTCACCAACAGGTCGCGGCCACGGTAGAGCTTCTGGATGGCGGTGCGACTGTACCTTTTATCGCCCGTTACCGTAAGGAAGTGACCGGTGCGCTGGACGACAGCCAGCTTCGCCAGCTGGATGAACGGCTGCGCTACCTGCGCGAACTTGAAGAGCGCCGTGAAGCCGTGCTGCTTGCGATCAACGAGCAGGGCAAGCTGGATGCGCCGCTGAAGGCGGCGATCCAGTCAGCAGAAACCAAGCAGCGTCTGGAAGATCTGTACCTGCCGTTCAAGAAAAAGCGCCGCACCAAGGCGCAGATTGCTCGCGAGGCGGGCCTTGAGCCGCTGGCCGACGCGCTGCTGGCCAACCCCACGCTTGACCCCGAAGCCGAAGCGGCCAGCTACCTGCGCCCGGCCGAGGGGGACATACCCGCGATTGAAGACGCCAAGGCGGCGCTGGATGGAGCCAAGCAGATCCTCATGGAGCGCTTTGCCGAAGACCCGGAGCTGATCGGCCGGCTGCGCGAGCGCCTGTGGCAGGAGGGCGAGCTGAGCGCCCGAGTGCTGGACGGCAAGCAGCAGGAGGGCGCCAAGTTTTCCGACTATTTCGAGCACGACGAGAAGCTTGCCAAGGTGCCGTCGCACCGGGCGCTTGCCATGTTCCGCGGGCGCAACGAAGGCGTGCTGAGCCTCGCCATTCGTCTGCCCGGCGAAGAGGACGCCCCGGTGCATCCGGCCCAGGTGGCCATTGCCCGCCAAGTGGGTATCAGCGATGAAGGCCGCGCTGCGGATAAGTGGCTGGGCGAGGTAGTCCGCTGGACCTGGCGAGTGAAGCTATACACCGCGCTTGAAACCGAGCTGCTGAGCCGTCTGCGTGAACAGGCAGAGCTCACTGCTATCGAGGTATTTGCTGCCAACCTGAAGGACCTGCTGCTGGCTGCACCGGCCGGGCAGAAAGTCACGCTTGCGCTCGACCCGGGCCTGCGCACCGGATGCAAGGTGGCCGTGGTGGATGCCACCGGGCAGTTTATCGATCAGGCCACTATCTACCCCCACGCGCCGCAGAACCGCTGGGACGAGTCGCTTTCCGTGCTCGCCAAGCTGGTCAAGCAGCACGGCGTGGAGCTGATTGCCGTGGGCAACGGCACCGCCAGTCGGGAGACCGACAGACTGGCCGGCGACCTCTTAAAAGCGCTGGCGCCGGAGCGCCGGTTAAGCAAGGTAATGGTGTCTGAGGCGGGCGCTTCCGTCTACTCTGCCTCCGAGTATGCCTCACGCGAGCTGCCGGATCTGGATGTCACCATTCGCGGTGCGGTCTCCATCGCTCGCCGCCTGCAGGACCCGCTCGCGGAGCTTGTAAAGATCGAACCCAAATCCATTGGCGTGGGCCAGTACCAGCACGATGTCTCCCAGGTGCAGCTCTCGCGCAGTCTGGAAGCCGTGATCGAGGACTGCGTCAACGCCGTGGGCGTGGATCTCAATACCGCCTCGAGCGCGCTGCTTTCCCGAGTCGCGGGCCTGAGCACCGCGCTTGCGGAAAACATCGTCGCCCAGCGTAACGTAAGCGGCGCGTTCAAGAGTCGCAAGGCGCTGCTTGAAGTCAGCCGCCTGGGTCCCAAGACCTTCGAGCAGTGCGCGGGCTTTCTGCGCATTCACGGTGCCGATAACCCCCTGGATGCCAGCGCCGTTCACCCCGAGGCCTATACTTTGGTTGAGCGCATCGCCAAGCAGAGCGGGCGTGAAGTGAAAGGTCTGATTGGCGACAGCGCCGCGCTGAAAGCCCTGAAGCCGGCGGATTTTGCCGACGAGCGCTTCGGTATCCCGACCGTCAGCGATATCTTGAGCGAACTCGACAAGCCTGGCCGCGACCCGCGCCCGGAGTTCAAGGCCGCCGAATTCCGCGAAGGCGTGGAAACGCTCAAGGATCTCAAGCTCGGCATGGTGCTTGAAGGTACGGTCACCAATGTGACCCATTTCGGCGCGTTTGTGGATATCGGCGTTCACCAGGATGGCCTGGTGCATATTTCCGCGCTATCAAACCGTTTTATCGACGATCCGCGCAGCGTGGTAAAGGCCGGTGATATCGTGTCGGTCAAGGTCATGAGCGTGGATATCGCCCGTAAGCGGGTCGGCCTCTCCATGCGCCTGGACGATGAGCCGGAACGTGAAGAGGGTGGGGCCGCCCCCGCCAACCAAGGGGCACAGAAGCCGCCGCGCAGCAAGCGCGCCGCGCAAAAGCCGGCAGAAACGGCGGCTCCCATGGGCGCACTGGGTGCGGCGCTTTTAAAGGCACGCAAGGATAAATAGGCGCATCGCCCGAAAGCTTATTAGGCTTCATGGCAGAGGCGTCTTGAAAAAAGCATGGTTGCCGCCATATCCTGTTTTCTGTTTTTTTAGGCAGTTTTTAAGACAGCGATGATGGCGATGCCACCGGATTTCACCAGGGCCCGCAAGGCGGGCCTTACTGACAAGGAGTGTTCACCTTGCCTGAACCACTCACTGTATCTACCCGACTAACCGCTCAGATCGAGCGGCTCCTGCCCAGTGCCCGCCTTGGGCGTTTAGGGCGCCTGCGGCGCGGGCTCGAAAAAGAGGGCCTGCGGGTAGATGCAAAGGGGCATATCGCACAAACGTCGCACCCGGCTGCGCTGGGCTCCAAGCTCACGCACCCGCATATCACCACCGATTATTCAGAAGCTCTGCTTGAATACATCACCCCGGTCTATTCCGAGCCCCGGGAAGCGCTGGCGTTTTTATCCGATCTGCACACGTTTACCTACCACCACCTCGAGCAGGAGTGGATCTGGCCGGGCAGCATGCCGTCCAGGCTCTCGGGTAACGACAGCGTACCCATCGCCGACTACGGCACCTCCAACGTAGGCACCATGAAGCACGTCTACCGCAAGGGGCTGGATGTACGCTACGGGCGCATCATGCAGGCCATTGCCGGGGTGCACTATAACGTCTCGCTACCCGAAGACATGTGGCACGCCCTGCGTGAGCTGGAAGGCGCGGGCAATATCCCGTTCAACGACTACCGCTCGACGCGCTACTTCGGTCTGATTCGCAACTTCCGCCGGCACAGCTGGCTGCTGCTGTACCTGTTCGGCGCTTCGCCGGCGATCGACAAGAGCTTCCTGCCTGACGGCAAGGTGCCTGAAAAGCTCGAGCCTCTGGGCGACGATACCTTCTACGCGCCCTACGCCACCACGCTGCGCATGTCGGATCTGGGCTATCAGAACAAGGTCCAGTCGCAGCTCAAGATCTGTTTCAATTCGCTGTCGAACTACGTCAATACGCTGCGTCACGCCATCTCGACGCCCTGGCCCGATTACGAAAAGCTCGGCGTGAACGTGGAAGGCAACTGGCAGCAGCTCAATGCCAATATCCTGCAGATCGAGAACGAGTACTACAGCGATATACGCCCCAAACGGGTGGCCAAGCACAACGAAACGCCGAGCCAGGCGCTCGAGGCGCGCGGCGTCGAGTATATCGAAGTACGCTGCCTGGACCTGAACCCCTTCGACCCGCTGGGCGTGACCGAAACCCAGATGCGCTTTGTGGATACTTTCCTGATGTGGTGCCTGCTCAGCGAAAGCCCGTGGATTTCCGATGATGAGTGCGACCGCCTGGATGATAACCGCCGCTGGGTAGTCGAGCGCGGACGCGACCCCGAACTTGCGCTGATTCATGACGGCCAGCCGACTTCCGTCAAGGCATGGGGCGGGCAGATATTTGCCGAACTCAAGGAAATTGCCCGCCTGCTGGACGCCGTTGAAGACGAAGCGCCGCATGCGAAAGCGCTGGATGAACTTGCACCGCGTCTTGAGGATCCCTCGCTTACGCCTTCGGCACAGCTTCTGGCGCGCATGAAAGAGGGCAACGGCTCCCTGAGCGATACTCTGCTTGCCCTTGCCAAGGAGCAGGGCGAAAAGCTCAAGCAGACGCCGATGGTGCGCTCGCGCGAAGCGCTGCTGGCCCAGTTGATCGACACCTCGCACCAGCAGCAGCGGGACATCGAAGCGGCCGACCAGGAAAGCTTTGCTGACTTTCTGAAAACGTACTTTATCAAGGCACGCGAATCTCGCGCGCTCTCGGCGTTACCCTCTGAGGATAGGCAATGAACCCGGCAGCACTTCGCCCAGTGGCACTCGCAGGTCTGGCTTTCTGTGTATTGATGATGGCAGTCGCGCTCGGCCTTGAACATATCGGCGGGTTTGAGCCCTGCCCGCTGTGCATTTTTCAGCGGGTAGCGGTCATTAGCGCCGGGCTGATCTTTGCCGTCGCGGCGATTCATAACCCCGGTGGCAAGGTGGGCGCCGGTATTTATGGCGTGCTGGGGCTTTCGGCAGTGGGCACCGGCGCGTTCATTGCCGGGCGCCACGTCTGGCTGCAAAGCCTGCCCGCTGATCAGGTGCCGTCCTGTGGCCCTGGCCTTGATTATATGATGGATGTGCTGCCCATGCGCGATGTTATCGCCATGGTGCTGAACAGCTCCGGCGAGTGCGCCGAGATCGATTTCACCTTCCTGGGACTTTCGCTGCCCGCCTGGACGCTGATCGGGTTCGTGATTCTGGCGGCGGTGCCGCTGCGCATGCTGTGGCTGGCGTTTCGTCGCCGGTAAAGGAGAGCGGTGTGCTGTATCGACACTACGCGACGCAAGAGGAAATTGACCGGGCTCACGACCCGATGCTCGGGCGAGACCCCAGCGTATTGGTGCATGATTGGCGCAAGCGCAGCGAAGCGTCGCGCGCCAAACACCGCGTGAGCCTGGACCTGGCTTATGGGCCTAGCCTGGCCGAGCGCATGGATGTCTTTCATGCGCCGTGCCCAAACGCGCCCGTGCACGTGTTCTACCACGGCGGCTACTGGCGCTCGCTTGGCCACCGGGAATTCAGCTTTATCGTCGATGACCTGGTAGCGTCGGGTATTACCGTCGCCGTGGTCAACTATGCGCTGTGTCCGCAGGTGCGCTTTAGTGAACTGGTTCGCCAAAGCCAGGCAGCGATTGCCTACGTATACCGAAATGCCGCTGCCTTGGAGGTAGATCCAGCTCAGCTGAGTGTGTCAGGCCATTCGGCGGGCGGGCACCTGAGCGCGATGCTGGTTTCAACGGATTGGGAGCGTGTCTTCGGGCTGCCCAATCACATCATTCGCGGCGCGCTGTGTGTCAGCGGGCTGTATGACCTGCGCCCGTTTCCGTGGTCCTGGCTGCAGCCCAAGCTTCAACTGACCGGACGCGATATCGAGGAGTTCAGCCCGCTGGGGCTGACGCCACCCCTGCAGGTGCCCGTTCAACTGGCCGTAGGCGGGCAGGAGCCCGAAGCGTTCGAGCAGCAGATGGCGGATTACGTCACTCATCTGGCGCAAGCGGGCCACCCGGTTCGACATCATGTGCTGGCGTCAGCCGACCATTTTTCGATTCTTGAGCACTACCTGGAAAATGGCTGTTTCGTTGAATGGATTAAAGCGTTTCACGACATTGGCTAGCGCCCCGGCAGGGGCGCTATGCATTTGGCGGCTTAATTAACGTACTGGTAATTAGCGCCTAGGGAATGACCGCCGTGGCTTCGATCTCCACCTTGGCCTGGTCCTCGACGAGCCCGGCCACCTGGACCATGGTCATCGCCGGGAAATGCTTGCCCAGTACCTCGCGGTAGGCCGCGCCCACTTCCTTGAGGCGTGCCAGATACTCCCGTTTATCCGTGACATACCAGGTCAAGCGAACAAGATGCTCCGGCCCGGCATTGGCTTCTTTCAGAATGCTTACAATGTTTTGCAGCGCCTGATTCACCTGCGCGACAAAGTCGTCGCTCTCGAAGCGCTGGTCGGCGTTCCAGCCGATCTGCCCCCCTACAAACACCGTCTGCCCGGAAGCCACCACGCCATTGGCGTAGCCGATGGCGGGCTTCCAGTGGGAAGGGTGAAGAAGCTTTACAAAGCTGGCGTCGCTCATGAGAATTATCCTTATCAGTTATCTACGGTAATGTGCTGGCGTATCCCTTCGACCCAGGGCATCGATTGTCCGCTATCGAGATCCATGAACACCAGGGTGGAGCGGCTGGTCAGTCGCTTCTGCTCACCGCAGTAAGCCGAGATTTGAAGGGTCAGGCTACTGCGGCCGATGGCCTCTACCGCAAGCTCGAACCTGAGCCGCTCGCCCAGGCGGCTCGGCGCATGGAACTGAGTCTCGATCGAGACCGTAGGCACGCCCTGGCCGGTTTCAACATGCAGATGATTGAAGTCGTGGTGCAAGACCTCTTCGAACCAGTCTTCGACCACTGAATTTATCATCTCGAAATAACGCGGGTAAAACACGATCCCTGCCGGGTCGCAGTGCTGAAAACGGACTTTTCGCTGTGTGGTAAAAGGCATCATGTCTCTTTGCTCGGTGGTTCGGCTACACGCCCAGGTAACGGTCGCGAACGGTGGCGTCCAGGGCGGCGGGCCTGTCGTCCCACACGGTGCAGCCTTTCTCTAGAATGGTGCAGCGGTCGGCAATCGGCAGTATTTCGCTCAATGACTTATCGACCAGCAGAGTGGCCTGGCCCTGCTCCTTGAGCAGGCGAATCGCCCGCCAGATTTCCTGACGAATGACCGGGGCCAGCCCTTCGGTAGCCTCGTCGAGCACTAAAAGGCGTGGGTTGGTCATCAGCGCTCGGCCAATGGCCAGCATCTGCTGCTCACCGCCAGAAAGCGTCTTGGCCATCTGGGTACGGCGCTCTTCCAGGCGCGGGAACAGCGCCTCCACCTTATCCAGCGTCCACTCCCCCGGGCGAGCGGTGACCAGCAGGTTTTCACGCACCGTGAGGTTGGGAAAGCAGCGCCGCCCCTCCGGCACCAAGCCAAGCCCCGCCTTGGCAATGCGGTAAGCGGGCAGACGGCGCAGATCCTTCGATTCAAACTCGATAGTGCCGCGGCTTGCCGGTGTAAGGCCGAACACCGAACGGATGGTCGTGGTCTTGCCCATGCCGTTGCGGCCCATCAAGGCCACCATTTCGCCCGCCTTTACCTCGAGGCTTACACCGAACAGCGCCTGGGAGGGGCCGTAGAACGTTTCGATATCGGCAACTCTAAGCATTGGAATCTCCCAGGTAGGCTTCACGCACGCGCGGGTCCTGCTTGATCGTATGGCTATCGCCGTGGGCGATGACGCTACCCGAGACCAGCACCGAGATGCGGTCGGCCAGGCGAAACACCGCTTCCATATCGTGCTCGATCAGCAGGATCGGCACTTCCCGCTTGAGCACTTCGAGAAGCTCCGTCAGCTTGGCCGAGCCTTCCGGCCCGAGACCCGCCATGGGCTCATCGAGCAGCAGAGCACGGGGCTTGAGCGCCAGAGCGCAAGCAACTTCCACCTGGCGGCGCTCGCCGTGGGAAAGCTCGAACACCGGCGTCCAGGCGCGATGGGAAAGCTGCATGTGCTCCAGCGCCTGGTAGGCGGGTTCAAGCAGGGCCGCATCGCGGGAGACGCGCTTGAAGAACCGGAAACTGTGCCCCTGCAGCGCCTGCACGCTCATCATCACGTTGCGCATCACCGAAAGCGGCTCGGCAAGCGACGACACCTGAAAGCTGCGCCCGAGCCCGAGGCGGGCGCGCTGGGCCACGCTCATGCTAGTGATCGCGGTACCCGCCAGATGAACGCTGCCTTCGTCCGGGCGGATGTTGCCGGCAATCTGGCCGATTAGGGTCGATTTGCCGGCGCCGTTAGGGCCGATCAGGGCATGGATCTCTCCCGGCCTGAGATCCAGCGAGACATCGTTGGTCGCGTGCAGGGCGCCAAAGCGCTTATGCAGGTGATGTAGTGATAGAACGGCGTCACTCATTGCGTTCTCTCCCGGCCAGTAGCCCCATGACACCGTGCTGGGCAAACAGCACCACGCCCAGCAGCACCAGCCCCAGGAAGAGCTGCCAGTACTGCGTGATACCGCCCAGCAGGGTTTCCATCATCACGAACAGCACCGCCCCGGCAAGCGGGCCATAAAGCCGCCCGACACCGCCCAGAATCACGATGACCATCAGCTCGCCGGAAAAATGCCAGCTGAGCACGGTCGGGCTGACAAAGCCGTTCAAGTCGGCATACAGCGCCCCGGCAAGCCCGGTAATGGCCGCGGAGATGACGAAAGCCACCAGACGAATGGGGTAGGGGCTGATACCCGACGTAGCCAGACGGACGTCGTTGAGCCTTGCCATGGTCAGCGCTGCGCCAAAGCGCGATTTCATCAGCCGTGAAGTCAGCGCCATGGCCAGTATCAGGCCGATGAAACAGATCAGAAAATAGGTCAGCGCGTTGCCGGTATCCAAAAGCGGCAGCGTGTTGCGAATATAGATCGGCAGGCCGTCCTCGCCGCCGTAGGTTGGCCAGGAGTTGGCGAAGTAGTAGATCATCTGGGCAAAGGCGAGAGTGATCATGATGAAATACACCCCGGTGGTGCGCAGCGAAATGGCGCCGATCACCAGTGCCAGCAGCGCACACAGCAACGCCGCTGCCAGCCAGATGACCAGCAGGTTATCGCTGCCCGGTACGCTGATGGGCCAGCTCATGAAAGGCGTGAAGTCAAAGGCGTGGTAAGCGCTGATACCGGCGACGTAACCGCCCAGGCCAAAGTAGGCCGCATGCCCGAAGCTCACCATGCCGCCATAGCCAATCGCCAGGTTAAGGCCCACCGCCGCCATGGCAATGATGGTAATACGTGAGGCCAGATTGACGTAGTAGAGATGCCCCAGAAAATAGGCCACCACCGGGAGTATCAGCAGCAGGCCAAGCAGGGTCATCTGCACAAGCCCCTTGCGATCAAAATGGCGCTCGGTTCCGGGAGCCTTTACGGCACCGGGGGCGCGTTGGGAAGTCGTGTTAATCATGAGCGGAGAACAGTCCCTTTGGCTTGAACGCAAGAATGATCGCCATGAGGATATAGATCAGCATGGCTGCCAGCGCAGCGCCTACCCCGGATGCCTCGGATGGCGGCATGAACGCACGAAAGAAGATCGGCAGATAGACGCGCCCGAGAGTATCCACCACGCCGACCAGCAAGGCGCCCAACAGTGCGCCCTTGATCGACCCGATGCCGCCGATGACGATCACCACGAAGGCCAGAATCAGCACCGGCTCGCCCATGCCCACCTGTACCGACTGCAGGGCGCCCACCAGCGCCCCCGCCAACCCGGCAAGGCCCGCGCCGAGAGCAAACACTACCGTATAGAGCTTGGAGATGTTCACCCCCAGCGCACCGATCATCTCGCGGTCGCTTTCGCCGGCGCGGATACGCATCCCCAGGCGCGTTCTGGAAATCAGAACGTAGAGCGCAATGGCAATGACGATACCCACGCCGATCAATACCAGCCGATAAATGGGATAGCGAGTATTACCGGGTAGCGTCACGAAACCGGTCAGCCAGGATGGCGGGCTGAGTCGCAAGGGGGACGAGCCGAAAATCCAGCGCGTGCCTTCCGAAAAGATGAGAATCAGCGCGAAGGTAGCCAGCACCTGGTCCAGGTGCGGGCGATGGTAGAGCCTGCGTATCACGATCAGCTCCACCAGTGCCCCGGCCACGGCTGCTGCTGCCATGCCCGCGGCCAGCCCTGTCAGAAAAGAGCCGGTTGAGGCGGTCACCGCTGCCGTCGCGTAAGCGCCCACCATGTAGAAGGAGCCGTGGGCCAGGTTGATCAGCCCCATCACGCCGAACACGAGGGTAAGGCCGCTGGCCATCAGAAACAGCATCGTGCCAAGCTGCACGCCGTTAAGTAATTGCTCGATTAGCAGAGTAACGGACACGTTGGGTATCCTTGACCGAGTGAAGAGAAGGGCCGGGTTTCAGCCCCTGGCCCGAGTGGATCACATCTGGCACTGTTCGTAATAGACGTCCTGAATGTCTTCGACGGCAACGCCGATCAAGCGGTTGGTCGGCTGGCCGTCCTCGCCCTCGACGACTTCACGCACGTAGATATCCTGGATGGGGTGATGGTTGGGGCCGAAGCGGAACTCCCCGCGCACGCTGTCAAAGTCAGCGGCCCGCAGCGCTTCACGAAACGCATCCTGGTCATCCGGGTGGACGCTATCCAGGGCACTCAGAATCAGATTGGCGGTGTCGAAGCCCTGGGCGGCATACAGAGTGGGTGTGCGGCTGTAGGCCTCACGGAAGCTGTCCACGAACTGATGATTGGTCTCGTTATCCAGGTCGTAGGCCCACAGGGAGGTGTTGCGCGCACCGATGGCAGCGCTGCCGACCGCCTTGATCAGGATTTCATCGAACGAGAACGCCGCGCCGAAGATGGGAATGTCCACGCCGGAGCTCTCCCACTGCTTCATGAAGGAGATGCCCATGCCGCCGGGCAGGAAGAAGAACAGGCTATCGGCGTCGCTGGCGCGGATCTGGGCAATCTCGGCGGCGTAGTCGGTCTGGCCCATCTGGGTATACAGCTCGTCGACAACCTCACCTTCATAAAGGTGCTTGAAGCCTGCCAGGGCATCGGTACCTGCCGGGTAGTTGGGCGCCATGATGATGGGGCGCTCAAAACCCTCCTTGCGCATGTACGCGCCCATGGCGCCGTGCAGGTTGTCGTTCTGGTAGGCCACGTTGAAGTAGTTCTCGTGGCACATGCGCCCGGCAAGATCCGAGGGTCCGGCATTGGGCGAAAGATAGAAGGTGCCCTGGCGAGTCACCGCAGGTACCACGGCCATGGCCAGGTTCGACCAGATGATACCGGTCATGATGTCCACGTCGTCGCGCTGCATGAACTCGTTGGCGAGGCTGCGCGCCAGGTCCGGGCGGTTGGCATCATCCTGGATAAGCACTTCGATGTCATCGCGGCCGGACTGCTCGATGGCCAGCATGAAGCCGTCACGAACATCCACCCCAAGGTGAGAGCCGCCGCCGGAGAGTGTTGTGATCATGCCGATCTTGACATCGTCAGCTTGCACTGCCATCACGCTGGATGAAAGCAGCAGGCCAAGGCCGAAGCGGGTAATGTTCTTCATGTTGATTCCCTCATTTTGTTGACGTTTTATGGCTGAGAGGCGGTCTAGTGGATGCTCGGTGCGCTGCTGTCGCTGTCCTTGCGGGTTTGCGTCAGCCGAAAACGCTGCACCTTTCCGGTGGCCGTTTTGGGCAATGTATCGATAAAGCGTACCGAGCGAGGGTACTTGTAAGGCGCAATCGTTTGTTTTACAAAATCTTGCAGCGCCTGCCTGCAGGCATCATCTTCTTCAAATCCAGCGTTTAATACCACAAAGGCTTCGACGATCTGGCCGCGTTCCGGGTCCGTGGCACCAATCACGGCGCACTCCTTGACCGCGGGGTGGGCAAGCAGTGCCGACTCCACCTCGGGGCCAGCAATGTTGTAGCCCGCCGAGATGATCATGTCATCGTTGCGGGCCGCGAAGTGGAAGTACCCCTCGTCGTCTTTATAAAACGCGTCTCCGGTAATATTCCAGCCTTCCTGGACGTAGTGACGCTGGCGCCGGTCAGCCAGGTACCGGCAGCCCGTGGGGCCGCGCACGGCAAGCTTGCCTATGGAACCCACTGGCACGTCCTGCATGTCGCTGTCGACGATTCGCGCTTCGTAGCCGGTTACCGGTTTGCCGGTACAGTTGGGGCGGTGGTCATCCAGGCGGTTGGAAATGAAGATATGCAGCATTTCCGTTGCGCCAATCCCGTCGATGATGGGCGTGCCGGTCTGCTTGATCCAGTCGTGATAAATGGGCGCCGGCAGGGTTTCACCGGCGGATACCGCCACGCGCAGGCTGCCAAGATCCTCATGACGGGTAGGCGAGGCAAGCATCGCCCGGTAGGCGGTGGGTGCGGTGAACACGACCGTTGCCTGATACTCGCGGATGATTTCCATCATGTTGGGCGGGGAGGCATGCTCGAGCAGGACGGCGCAGGCCCCGAAGCGCAGCGGAAAAATCGCAAGGCCCCCCAGGCCGAAGGTAAACGCCAAGGGTGGCGAGCCCACGAAAACGTCATCCGCGGTCACCTTGAGCACGTCTTTTGCGTAACCGTCGGCAATCATCAAGAGGTCGCGATGAAAATGCATGGTGGCCTTGGGGGAGCCGGTAGTGCCCGAGGTAAACCCCAGAAGCGCCACGTCATCGGCGGCGGTGTCTATCGCCTCGAAATGGGCAGGTTTGTTCAAGGCCAGCCGGTCAAGCTCGGCGTCGTGGCTGGCCGTGCCGTCGAAACCGACGATGCGGGTAAGCCCGGGGCACTGCGTCTGGCACGCCAGCAGCTCATCGACCAGGCGAGTATCGCACAGGGCGAGATGCACCTCCGCCTTGTCGATAACCTGGGTAAGCTCCTTGGCGCGCAGCATCGGCATGGTGTTGACCACCACCGCGCCTGCCTTGGTGGCTGCCAGCCAGCAGGCTACCATCGCCGGGTTATTGGCTGAACGTATCAGCACGCGGTGGCCGGGGACAACGCCCAGGTCTTCCACCAGAACGCGCGCCAGGCGATTCGTCCACTCGGCAAGTTCCTGATAGGTGCGCCGGCGTCCGTTGCCGGCCAGGGCGATTCGGCCACCCAAGCCTTGAGACACCAGGCGGTCGCAAAGCTCAACGCCAGCGTTGAGCCGTTCAGGATAGTTGAAGCCTGCGAGCAGAAACTCAGGCTGGTCCTCAACAGGTGGCAGATTATCTCGGGCAAACGTATCCAGATGCGCCGATTCGATGTACATGACCAACCTCCGTATTTAGTGTCGTTGTTTATTCCCGCAAGCGTTTGAACGGCGCCTGCGGGATACGGTGTCTGGCGTAGTGCGTTATCGCAGTTATTGTTGTTGGTATGGTGACGGCTTTAACGCTTTAGCATGTGGCGATAATCGATGGCTGGCGGTTTACTCCTCGGCAAGCAGGCTGCGGGCGATCACCACCTTTTGCACATCGGATGCGCCCTCGTAGATCCGCAGCGCACGAATCTCACGATACAGGCTCTCGATGATATGGCCCTTGCGCACGCCATCACCGCCGTGGAGCTGCACCGCCTGGTCGATCACCAGCTGAGCCTGGTCCGTGGCAAAGAGCTTCGCCATGGCCGCTTCACGGGTCACCCGCTCGGCGCCCTGGTCCTTGGTCCAGGCCGCGCGGTAAACCAGTAGTGCTGCGGCATCCACATTGAGCGCCATATCCGCCAGGTGGCCCTGTACCATCTGCAAATCCGCGAGAGCGGCGCCAAACAGTTCGCGGTCACGGCTGCGCGTCAGCGACTCGTCCAGCGCCCGGCGGGCAAAGCCCAGCGCCGCCGCGCCGACCGTCGAGCGAAACACGTCGAGTACCGACATGGCGATTCGAAACCCCTGCCCGGGCTTGCCGATCAGTGCACTTTCCGGCAGGTACATATCCTTGAACCCGATGCGCGCCAGCGGGTGGGGCGCCACCGCCTCCAGCCGCTCGCGGATTTCCAGCCCCGGCGTATCCGCGGGTACCAGAAAGGCCGAAAGACCTTTGGCCCCGGGGCCTTCGCCGGTGCGGGCGAACACCGTATAGATATCCGCGATTCCGCCGTTGGAGATCCATGTCTTCTCGCCATTCAGCCGGTAGCCGCCGCCGTCGCGTTCGGCACGCGTATCCAGCTGCGCCACGTCCGAGCCGGAACGCGGCTCGCTCAGGGCAAAGGCGGAAATCGCTTCGCCCCGGCGGGTCTTGCCCAGCCAGCGTTTCTGCTCGTCGCTGCCGTAAAGGCTGATCGCCCCGGTGCCGAGTCCCTGCATGGCAAAGGCGAAGTCGGCCAGCCCGTCGTGGCGGGCAAGCGTTTCACGAATCAGGCACAGGCTGCGTACATCGATATGCTCACCGGCGGTGCCTGCCAGAAAACCCGCCTTGCCCAGGTCGCGCACCAGTGCGACGCAGGTAGCGTCCACGTCATCGTGCGCGCGAGGCAGCGTCTCGCGGCACCAGGCTTCGAGCTTGTCGGCAAGCTCGCGGTGGCAATCTTCGAAAAAAGGCCAGTGTAGAAAACGCGTATCGCTCATCAGTCCCCCTTGAACTCAGGTGTTTGCTTGGCGACAAAGGCTCGATAGGCGCGTTCGAAATCCAGGGTCTGCATGCAGATCGCCTGCGCCTGAGCTTCGGATTCTATGGCCTGTTCAAGGCTCATCGACCACTCCTGGTTGAGCTGTGTCTTGGTGATGCCGTGGGCGAAGGTGGGGCCCTGGGCCAGACGAGTGGCGTAGACGAGGGCCTCCTCTTCAAGGGCGGCGGGTTCGACCACGCGGTTATAGAACCCCCACTGCAGGCCTTCCTCGGCGCTCATGCTGCGCCCGCTGTAAAGCAGGTCTGCCGCACGCCCCTGGCCGATGATGCGCGGCAGCATGGCGCAGGCCCCCATGTCGCAGCCTGCAAGCCCCACGCGGGTGAACAGGAAAGCCGTACTGGCGCGAGGAGTGGCAAAACGGATGTCCGAAGCCATGGCGATGATTGCCCCGGCGCCCACGCAGATACCGTCGATGGCGGCGATGATCGGCTTGCCGCAGTGAAGCATGGCCTTGACCAGATCCCCGGTCATGCGGGTGAATTCGAGCAGGCCTTTCATGTCCTTACCCACCAGCGGGCCGATGATCTCGTGCACGTCGCCGCCGGAGCAGAAGTTCTCGCCATTGGCGGTAAACACCACGGCGTGAACGTCCGAGGCGTAGGCCAGGTCGCGGAAGGTATCGCGCAGCTCGGCGTAGCTTTCAAAGGTCAGCGGATTCTTGCGCTCGGGGCGATTCAACCGAATAACGGCGACGCCTCCTCGCATTTCCCAGATAAAGTGTTCGGGGGATAGCCCTGCCATGCGCTTCATCTTGTTGTTCTCGCCTCTGGTTGTTAGTCGGGGTCGTGGGCAGTGGTAGGCAAGCAGTGCAGCAGCTCGCCGATATGGTGGGCGTCCTCTTCGCCCACGCCTTCGAATAGTGCATTGATCCAGCGCTCGTGCTCGACGGCCATGGCGCTGAAGGTCTCGCGGCCAGCGGGGGTCAAACATACCCGCGTGGCGCGGCGGTCGCCTTCGATGGCAATACGCTCCACCGTGCCGTCTTCCACCAGCCGGTCGACAATGCCGGTGACATTGCCGTTGGAAACCCGTAACCGCCTGGAAAGCTCGTTCATCTTCAGGCCGTCTTTATCCGCATACAGGGCGGCCATGACGTCGAAGCGGGGCAGGGTGGTGTCGTGCTCGGTACGCAGGCGCTCACGCAGAATGGATTCCGTCTGGCGAGTCACCCGCAGCATGCGTAGCCACAAGCGCAGGCGCTCCTTGCTCAGGCTCTGTGCCGTCATACTTCGCCCCCTGAAATGGAAATGGCCTGGCCAGTGATGGCGCCGCTGTTCGGCCCGCATAGCCACAGTGCCGTGGCAGTCACCTCGGCGGGCATTACCAGGCGCCCCGTCGGGTTGGTGGATTGGAAGTGGGCGGTGGCCTGTTCGGCAGACTGCCCGGTCTTGGTCACGATAGTGTCAACGCTTGCCGCCAGCAGCGGCGTATCGGTAAAGCCGGGGCAGAGCGCGTTGATGGTCATGTTGCGGGCGGCAGTTTCCGCCGCCAGCGCGCGTACCAGGCCGACCACGCCGTGCTTGGCCGCGCAGTAGGCGCCTACGTAGGCGTAGCCCTTGAGCCCAGCGGTGGAGGCCACGGCAATCATTCGCCCGCCATCGTTGAGCCGTTTCAGCCCTTCGCGCAGGGTCAGAAATACCCCGCTCAGGTTGACATCCAGCATGCGCTGCCACTGCTCGAAGGAGGTCTTGGCAAGAGGCGCGCTTTCCGCGGCCCCGGCGTTGGCGATCACGATATCCACGCTCCCGAGCGTCTCGAACAGGGCCACCATGGCGGCCTCGTCGGTAACATCCACCACGTTATACGAAAGCCCATCGTGCTTGCGAGCGAGTGCTTCAAGCACTTCCTGGCGCCGGCCGGTGATAGTGACGTTCGCCCCGGCCCTGGCAAACGCCAGCGCCATGTCCGCGCCTATACCGCTGCCGCCGCCGGTGATGACTACCCGCTTGCCGTGCAGGTGTTTTGCCTGACTCATATCCAACCCTCGTTGCGCTCGGCCAGGCGCTTAAGCTGAGCGCCCCCGGCCCGGTAGGGGGCAGGCCACTCCACTTCATCGTCACCCAGCGAGGCGGCCACGTGCAGCGTCCAGTAAGGGTCGGCCAGGTGCGGGCGGGCGATGCACACCAGATCTGCACGACCGGCAATCAGGATCGAGTTCACGTGATCCGCCTGATAGATATTGCCCACGGCCATGGTAGCAATGGGCGTTTCGTTGCGAATGCGATCAGAAAAGGGGGTCTGGAACATGCGCCCGTAAACCGGCTTCGCCTGGGTGGAGGTCTGCCCGGCGGAAACGTCGATGATGTCGACCTCTGCCTCACGCAGGCGTTTGGCGATCTCGACCGCTTCGTCCGGTGTCACCCCTTCATCGCCGCGCCAGTCGTTGGCGGAAATACGCACGGCGAGCGGCTTGTGCGCAGGCCAGGCCGCGCGTACCGCCTTGATGACCTCAAGCGGATAGCGCAGGCGGTTATCCAGCGAGCCGCCGTACTCGTCATCGCGATGGTTGGTGAGCGGGGTAATGAATGACGAGAGCAGGTAGCCGTGGGCCGCGTGAATCTCGATCATGTCGAACCCGGCGCGGTCGGCCATGCGTGCCGCTTCAACGAACTCATCGCGTACGCGCTCCATGTCTTCTCGCATCATGGCGCGCGGCACCTGGTTGCGCTCGGACCAGGGCTGCTTGGAGGCCGCCATGATCGGCCAGTTATCTTCACCAAGCGGCGCATCCATCTCTTCCCAGCCCAGCTGAGTTGAACCCTTGGGCCCCGAGTGGCCGATCTGAGCGCAAAGCTTGGCTTTGGTTTCCTGATGGACGAAATCGCACAGACGCTTCCACGCCGCTTCATGTTCCGGGGCGTATAGTCCCGGGCAGCCCGGCGTAATGCGCCCGGTGGCGCTGACGCAGGTCATCTCGGTATATACCAGGCCCGCACCCCCCTTGGCACGCTCGGCGTAGTGGCTGAAATGCCAGTCGTTAGGGCAGCCGTCGACGGCCTTGTACTGCGCCATGGGGGAGACCACCACGCGATTGACAAGGCGCATGTCGCGAAGCTGATAGGGCGCAAACATCGGCGCCCGCGCGCTGTTCGGGTTGCCCGCCTGGGCTTGAAACCAGCGCTCCGCACTTTCCAGCCATTGCGGGTCACGTACCCGCAGGTTTTCATGACTGATACGCTGGGAGCGGGTCAACAGCGAGTAGTTGAACTGCACCGGGTCAAGGTCCAGGTAGCGCTTGATCTGCTCGAACCACTCCGTCGAGTTGCGCGCCGCCGACTGCAGACGCAGCACCTCGAAGCGGCGCTCCTCTTCATAGCGGGCAAGCGCGGTTTCCATGCTGCTTTCACTATGCAGGTAGTTGGCCAGCGCAATGGCGCTCTCCAGGGCCAATTTGGAGCCCGAGCCGATCGAGAAGTGGGCCGTGGCCGCGGCGTCGCCCATCAGCACGACGTTTTCAAAACTCCAGCGCTCGCACAGCACCCGGGGAAAATTGATCCAGGCGGAACCGCGGATGTGGTGGGCATTGGTCATCAGCGCATGGCCGCCCAGGTGCTTGGCAAAGATTCGCTCGCAAAGCGCGATGGATTCCTGCTGGCTGAGTTCGCCAAAGCCGAACGCCTGCCAGGTGGCTTCGCTGCACTCGACGATAAAGGTCGCCGTGTCGCTGTCGAACTGGTAGGCATGCGCCCATACCCAGCCGTGTTCGGTTTTCTCGAAGATAAACGTAAAGGCGTCGTTGAAGGTCTGGTGCGTGCCCAGCCAGACGAACTTGCACGCCCGCACATCGATATCGGGCTTGAAGTGTTCGGCGTAGGTCTGGCGGGTGCGTGAGTTGAGGCCGTCTGCGGCGAGTACCAGGTCATACTCACGCCGGTACTGTTCGATAGCGGCTTCGCTGGCATCGGTTTCAAAACGCATCTCGACGCCCAGCTCGCGGGCGCGGACCTGCAAGAGAAGCAAAAGCTGCTTGCGTCCGATACCGCAGAACCCATGGCCGGTGGAGACCGTCTTGACGCCTTTGTGAACGACTGCGATATCGTCCCAGTAGGCAAAGTGTTCGCGAATGCGCTCGGCACTCACCGGGTCGTTGGCGGCCAGGTTATCCAGCGTTTCATCGGATAGCACCACGCCCCAGCCAAAGGTGTCATCGGCACGGTTGCGCTCGATGACCACTATCTCGTGAGACGCGTCCTTGAGCTTCATGCTGATGGCAAAATAGAGACCGGCAGGCCCTCCACCCAGGCAGGCGATTTTCATTATTGTTCTCCCTATGGACGTACTTCATGGCTTGAAGATAGGGAGAGCAGCTTAAAAATTCAAGTTTAAAATTTTTAAGCTTAAAGTATTTTTATCGATGCTTTGTTGGCCGTGAATTCGTCGTACTCGTCGGCCTGATCGCCGGTCGAGAGCACACCTTGGGTCCAGCCGTCTTACTCTAGGGCTGGTATTTAGGGCGATGAGGCGTTAAAAAGTACTCTCGCTCAAGAAGTTTACGTACCAGGGAAACCCGTCCATGGCGGGATTGACAGCGTTGGATGAAAAGGTGAGTCTAGCGCTGGTATAGGTGGCTAATTAGCAAGGAGAAGCCCCATGCTCGAAGATTGCAAAAATGCCCAGGAGCGCTGGGGAGGCGTTCATGGCTTGATCGACCGCTGGCTTGAGCAGCGCCGCTCGCTCCTGATCAGCTTTATCGAGTTGAAGGAAGCCTGCGACAGCGAGCTTGAAGCCGTCAGCAAACCGCGTATCGATACGTTCAGTGAAAGCCTGATGGACTACATCAGCGCCGGCCATTTCGAGATTTATCCGCAGCTGGCCGAAGAGGCCCGCGCCTTCAACGATGAAAGCGCTCTGCACATTGCCTCGCAGCTGCTGGAGCGTCTGGAGATGTCCACCGAGATGGTGCTCGAGTTCGATAAGGACTACGCCTCGATGGAAAGTTGCCAGCAGCATCTGGTGCGCCTGCCCGCCTGGATCGACCGCCTCGCCAGAGGCCTCACCGAACGCTTTGCCCTGGAAGACCAGTTGATCGCCCGCATGCACGCCGCCCACACTCCGCTTTCGAATAAAACACTCGCGTAGCGTGGGTGTTTAAAGCGCCAGGCCTTGGCGCCCATATATGCTTTTGCACCCTATCACCAACCCCGGCAGCGCTCTCCGCGCTGCATCCGCGCCGGGCCGCCGCTGCGGGTGCGCCTGGCGGCTTACCACGCGCTACGGGTATGCCGGCAATGTTGGGCAATGCACTAACCGTAGCGCGCGGTAACGTTTTGCGAGGTTACGAGCAAATAAGGCACCCGCGGATGGGCGGCGTCTAGCCGCCCCGGCCTTGGCACTCATATATGCTTTTGCACCCTATCACCAACCCCGGCAGCGCTCTCCGCGCTGCATCCGCGCCGGGCCGCCGCTGCGGGTGCGCCTGGCGGCTTACCACGCGCTACGGGTATGCCGGCAATGTTGGGCAATGCACTAACCGTAGCGCGTGGTAACGTTTTGCGAGGCACGAGCAAATAAGGCACCCGCGGATGGGCGGCGTCGAGCCGCCCCGGCCTTGGCACTCATATATGCTTTTGCACCCTATCACCATCCCCGACAGCGCTCTCCGTGCTGCACCCGCGCCGGGCCGCGGCGCCAACGTGGAGTGAATGCACCAACCGTTGCGCGTGGTTTATGATTCCTTGCCTTTTACGCGATGAAACCTGCCGTCGATCACCAGCATGCAGGGTGTAAGCAGCAGAGTGAGGGCGGTGGCGAAGGTGAGCCCGCCGGCGATGGCGCTGGACATCTGGGTCCACCACTGAGCAGAGGGGGCGTTGAAGCCGAGCGCCGGGGCGAACAGGTTGACGTTTACCCCCAGCACCATGGGCATCAGCCCGAGCACGGTAGTGATCGCGGTCAGCAGTACCGGGCGCAGGCGTAAACAGCCAGCCTCCAGGGCTGCGGCGGCGGGGGCCATGCCTTCGTTGCGCAGTTCGTTATAGGTGTCGATCAGCACGATATTGTTGTTCACCACGATACCGGCAAGCGCGATGACCCCCATCCCCACCATGACGATGCCAAACGCCTGCCCGGTGATCAAAAGCCCCATCAATACGCCAGCGGTCGAAAATACGATGGCCGAAAGCACCAGCCCCGCCTGATAGTAGCTGTTGAACTGGGTGACCAGAATCAGCGACATCAAGCCAATGGCCACCAAAAAGGCCCCGACCAGAAACTGCATCGACTCCTGCTGGTCTTCCTGTTCACCGGCCACGTTGACCATCAGGCCGTCCGGCAATTGGTCACTGCCGGCCGCCAGCAGGGCGCGCAGGCGCTCGTCGGCCAGGTAACCGGGTGCCAGGTCAGCCTCGATGGTAATCGCTCGCCGCCCGTCGATGCGGTTCAGCGTGCCCACCTTGGGCGCAGGCTTCATGGTCACGAAGTGAGAAATCGGCACCTGACCGCGTTCGGTGTTGATCGTCAAGCGCTCCAACTGGTCAAGCGTGCGCCAGTGCTCCGGCAGGCGAACGCGGATGTCCACCTCGTCGCTGACCGTGGGCGGGCGGTAGGTGGCCACTTCAAGGCCCGTGGTCAATAGCTGCACTGCGCTTCCGATGGTGGTGACATCCGTGCCCATGCGGGCGGCCGCTTCACGGTCCACGCTGATCTGCCACTCGACCCCGGGCAGGCTGCGGTTATCCTGAATATCCACAAAGCCCCCCAGCTCGCGCATCAGACCATGCAGTTGATCGACCCCGGCATCGGCCACCGCCGGGTCCATGGCGCTGACTTCCAGCACGATCGGCTTGCCGCCTCCCGGGCCCATTTCCTGCTCCTGAAACTCCAGCACGATACCGGGCAGGTCCCGGGTGCGCTCGGCCATGTCGTTCAGAATGGCGCGAGCCGGACGGCGCTGGTACCAGTCCACGAACTGGAACTGGAGCATGCCGATCACATCGTTGCCCATCTGCTGATCTGGCACCGCAAACGAGCGCGCGTAGAGCGCCTCGACTTCGCTCATGCGGCCAAGCCGGGCCTCTACCCGCTGCAAGATGGCATCGGTTTCCGTGGCCGAGAAATCACCGCGGGCGCGCACCAGCACCTGGGCACTGTCCGGCTCGACGTTGGGGAAGAAATCGACCCCGTGATTGAAGCGCGCGTAGCCGGTATACAGCAGCATGATGGTCAGCACCGCCACCAGCAGCACCCACGCCGGGTGCAGCAGTAGGCGGCCGAGCAAGCGTCGGTAGCCGCGCCCCAGGGCGGTCGATTCATCCGGCAGGGTAGCGCCTTCGCTCTGTGTTGCCGTACGGGTAAACAGCCGCCCAAGCGTAGGCAGAAACACCAGCGCCATGGCAAGCGAGGCGAGCAGGCAGAGAATCACCGTAGCCGGCAGGTATTTCATGAACTGGCCCACCACGCCCGGCCAGAACAGCAGCGGAATGAAGACCGCAAGCGTGGTCGCCGTGGAGGCGATCACCGGCCAGCTCATGCGCGATGCCGCGTTCAGCCACGCCTGATGCGGCGGCTGACCTTCGTGCAGGTAGCGGTCGGCAAGTTCGCTGACCACGATAGCCCCGTCCACCAGCATGCCCGCCACCAGAATCAGCGCAAACAGCACCACGATATTGAGCGTAAAACCAAATACCCACACCAGCAGAATACCGGTCAGGAACGCCCCGGGAATGGTCAGCCCCACCAGCAGTGCCATGCGCCAGCCCATCACGGCCACCACCACGACAAGTACCAGCACCACCGCAGTCAGCACGTTGTTCAATAGCTCGGAAAGCATGTTCTGTACGGTGATCGACTCGTCCAGAATCGTGGTCAGGTGCAGCGCTTCGGGCAGCAGGTCGCCGGCCTGGGCCACGCGTTCATGCACCGCCTCGATCGTGGCGATGATGTTGGCCCCCGCGCGCTTGGAAATCTCGAGCACCACCGCCGGCTGGCCGTCGATGCGTGCAAACCCCTGGGGCTCTTTAAAGGTGGGATGTATCCAGGCCACGTCGCCAAAGGTCACCACCTGGTCGCCGTCGATCTTCACGGGCATGTTCATCACGTCCTCGATCGACTCGATAATCCCCGGGACTTTCAGCGACAGGCGCCCCGCGCCGGTATCCAGGCTGCCCGCCGCCACCAGGCGGTTGTTACGCGATACCTGGTTGAACAAGGCGTCGAAATCGATGCCGTAGCTCTCCAGTACCAGCGGGTCGACCACGATTTCCAGCAGGTCTTCCTGATCACCGGCAATATCTACTTCCAGCACATCGGCAATGCCTTCGATCTCTTCTTTCAGGCGCCGGGCAATGGTGAGCCGTTCACGGGTATCCAGACGGCCGGAAAGCCCGATGGTCAGCACCGGAAACTCGGAGACATTGACCTCCATCACGCGGGGCTCTTCGGCCTCACTGGGCAGGCTGCTGCGTGCAATGTCCACCTGCTCGCGCACATCGGAAAGCGCGGTATCCGGGTCGAAACCGGCATCGAACTCAAGAGTGATGGAGCCATGGCCCTCGCTGGACTGCGCGGTAAACTTGCGTAGCCCTTCAATGCCGCGCAGCTCCTGCTCCATGGGCCGAATCAAAAGCCGTTCGCCATCCTCGGGGCTTACCCCCTCAAGGCTCAGCGAAACGTAGATCATCGGGATGGTAACGTCGGGATTGGCTTCCTTGGGGATCGCCTGCCAGGCGGCCAGGCCCGCAAACAGCAGCCCCACCAGCAGAAGCAGCGTAGTACGGGTATGCGTCAGCGCCGCATTAATCAGTGAGCGCATGGGGGCTTTCCTGGCCAGCGGTGGATGCCTCGTCGGTCACGGCCTGATCGACCATCACCGGGGTGACCTGCTCGCCGGTGGCAACCAGCCCCGCCCCCAGGGTAATCAAGCGCAGCGAGTCGGGCAGGCCGGTCACGTAGGCGCGCTCGATATCGGCACTCACCAGCTGCACCTGGGTCAGCTGCACGCGGTTCTCCTCATCCACGTGCTTGACGGCCAGCTGGCCCTCTTCATCAAGGCTCAAAAGCGCCGGGGAGAGCGTATGCACCTGGCGTGGGGGCAGCGTCGCGGTCAGCTCCGCGCTGCCGCCGGCCAGGTGCATGCGCTGCGGGTTATCCAGCGTCGCTTCGATATAGAAGGTGCGCGTCGACTCATCGGCGCGGTGGCTGACATGGGTTAGCGTGCCTTCAAGATGCTGGCCGTTCAACAGGCGCGCCGTCACCGGCAGGCCAACGCTCAGCTCGCCTACCTGCTGCTGGGATACCCAGGCCGCGCCGGTCAGCCGCCGGTCATCGATTAGCCGGCCCCACTCTTCGCCGGGCTGCAGCAAATCACCTAGCTCTACCTGAACGCGGTCAAGCACGCCGGCAAAGGGGGCCGTGGGGCGGCTGTCATTCAGCTGCTTTTCGAGCTGCGCCACCGAGGCGGCGCTGGCGCTCAGGGCGCTTTGCAGGCGCAGCAGGTCGGGTTGGGAAATCAGCTCGCGCTGGCGCAGGCGCTGGGCGCCGGCATATTCGGCCTGGGCAACCGCCAACTCATCGCGGGCCTGCTGCAAACGCTCGGGCAGGGCGTCGTTATCCAGCACCAGCAGTGTCTCCCCCTCGGCCACGCTCTGGCCCTGCATAATCGGCTTTTCCGCAACAAAGCCTGCCAGGTTGGCGCGCAGCGTGGTTTCGCGCTCGGCTTTCAGATGGCCCTGGATAATCTGCTGGGGAATGAACGGCGTACTCTGCTGTTCGCGCACCTCAACGCGCAGGGTATTCTCCTCGGTCGTGGCAGGAGCATCCGGCGCGGTGGTTTGAAAGCGTTGAAAATCACCAAGCACCAGCCAGATAACCAGCGCCAGCACCAGCACGCTTGCCAGCGCATAAGAGTAGGGGATTCGTCGCATGGGGTGTCTATATCCGTATCAACACAGGAGAAGGCGTGACTGCGCACACCATAGCGTAACTCGCTGTTGACGGCGAGTACCACGCGGGCGGGCGAATGGCTAGTCGCCGCATGTATGATTGAGTTTTTGTATCACTGAGCATACCATCTTGGCATCTTGAGTTCTGTCGACCCACCCTAGGCGAACCAACCAAGGAGCAATGATGAAAGATCCAGTACGTATTGCGATTACCGGCGGTGCCGGCCAGATCAGCTACTCTCTAATTTTCCGCATCGCCGCTGGCGACATGCTGGGAGCGGATCAGCCCGTAATTCTTCAATTGCTCGAAATTCCTCAGGCAATGGATGCGCTGAACGGCGTGGTGATGGAAGTCAACGACTGTGCCTTCCCGCTGGTGCAGGACATCGTGGCCACCGACGATCCGAACGTCGCCTTCAAGGACGCCGACTTCGCCCTGCTGGTGGGTGCACGTCCGCGCGGTCCGGGTATGGAGCGCAAGGATCTGCTGGAAGCCAACGCCGCGATCTTCTCGGTACAGGGCAAGGCGCTCAACGACCACGCCAGCCGTGACGTGAAAGTGCTGGTAGTGGGCAACCCGGCCAACACCAACGCGCTGATCGCGTCCTGCAACGCGCCGGATCTCGATAAAGGCCAGTTCACCGCCATGACGCGTCTGGACCACAACCGTGCCCTGACCCAGCTGGCGCAGAAAACCGGCAAGCACGTGAACGACGTCGAAAACATGATCATCTGGGGCAACCACAGCGCCACGCAGTACCCGGATATCGCCCAGTGCAAGGTAGACGGCAAGGCCGCTAGTGATCTGGTTGAGCGCGACTGGTACGAAAACGACTTCATCCCCACCGTGCAGCAGCGCGGCGCGGCGATCATCAAGGCGCGCGGCGCCTCTTCTGCGGCTTCTGCTGCGTCTTCCGCCATCGACCACATGCGCGATTGGGCGCTGGGCTCCAAGGGCATCGTCAGCATGGCGATCCCGTCCGACGGCAGCTACGGCATCGAAGAAGGCATCATCTACTCCTACCCGGTACGCTGCCAGGGTGGCAAGTACGAAATCGTCCAAGGCTTCGAGCTTGATGAATTCAGCCAGGAAAAGATGAAAGCCACCGAAAAAGAACTGCGCGAAGAGCGCGCCGCCGTCGAGCACCTGCTCGGCTAAACGCGCCCTGGCCCCGCCAGTAACGCAAACCCCGCCAACCACGTTGGCGGGGTTTTTTTATATCTTGATGTGGTGCAGGACCGTAGCGCGTGGTAAGCGCGCCAGGCGCACCCGCGAGAGCAGCGCGGAGAGCGCTGCCGGGGTTGGGTGACGAGGTGCACAATCATGCCTTGGGTGGCACATCCAGGGCGGCTAACCGCCGCCCATCCGCGGGTGCCTTATTTGCTCGTATCCTCGCAAAACGTTACCACGCGCTACGGGTTTGTCGCCGACTCTTGATTTGTTACGAAACCGTAGCGCGTGGTAAGCCGCCAGGCGCACCCGCGAGAGCAGCGCGGAGAGCGCTGCCGGGGTTGGGTGACGAGGTGCACAATCATGCCTTGGGTGGCACATCCAGGGCGGCTAACCGCCGCCCATCCGCGGGTGCCTTATTTGCTCGTATCCTCGCAAAACGTTACCACGCGCTACGGGTTTGTCGCCGACCCTTGATGTGGTGCAGAACCGTAGCGCGTGGTAAGCCGCTAGGCGCACCCGCGGATGCAGCGCGGAGAGCGCTGCCGGGGTTGGGTGATGTGGTGCACAAGCGAGCATGTGTGCCACTGGCCAGGGCGGCTAACCGCCGCCCATTCGCGGGTGCCTTATTTGCTCGTATCCTCGCAAAACGTTACCACGCGCTACGGGTTTGTCGCCGACTCTTGATGTGGTGCAGAACCGTAGCGCGTGGTAAGCCGCTAGGCGCACCCGCGGATGCAGCGCGGAGAGCGCTGCCGGGGGTTGGGTGATGTGGTGCACAATCATGCCTTGGATGGCGCATCCAGGGCGGCTAACCGCCGCCCATCTGCGGGTGCCTTATTTGCTCGTGCCTCGCAAGATTCGTTACCACGCGCTACGGGTTTGTCGCCGACCCTTGATGTGGTGCAGAACCGTAGCGCGTGGTAAGCCGCCAAGCGCTCAAGCGTTCACTAATATCTCAAGCCGGTCCCGGCCGTTGCGTTTGGCCTCGTAGAGGGCGCGGTCGCTTTGTTCCAGAAGGGTGGTGAGGTCTTTAGGAGGGTAGCTGAACAGGGTGGCGCCCAGGCTAAGGGTGACCGGGTGGGGTGTGTTGAAGGCCTTGGCGGCCACTTCACTGAAGCGAGCGCGAAGCTCGTCGGCCACGTGCTGGATCTGCTCTGCTGACGTGTCGCTGAGCAGAAAGGCGAACTCATCACCGCCCAGGCGCGTCTTGAGTGCTCCTTCGGGCAATATCTGACGGGTCAGATCGCTGAGCGTGACCAGCAGGAAGTCGCCCGCTGCATGGCCGTGCAGGTCGTTGGCGAGTTTGAAATGATCGATATCGATCAGCAAAAGTGCTGCAGGATTATCCGCCGTCACGTTTGCCAAACTGCGCCGAGCGCGAACTTCGAAGCCACGGCGATTATAGAGCGATGTCAGCGGGTCGCTCTCGGCCAGGTGCTTGATCAGGCTTTCACGCCGGTAGCGTACCGTGCCGGTCATGGAAAGGGCGATCAGCAGTATGGCCATCACGCCTTCAACCAGCGAAACGCGGATAATGACCCCGCGAAAGATGGAAAGATCGATCAGCGTGCCGGGTATGAGGGGTGTCGCCGCCTTGGCCATATAAAACGCGCCGTGAACCAGCAGCACGTAGTGCAGTTGGCGGGTCCCGACCGTCGCCAGGTCGGGCTCGAGCCTTAACAGGGCGCTGGCCCTGAGCGATACAAGCCCTACCAGCAGCGAATTGACGATCAGATAAAGCTTCGAGCTCTCCGGGCTTTCAGGAAGCAGGAGCAGCAAGCTCCACAGGACAGGCAGCAATGCCCATAAGCGCGACGGTCGCCCACCCACAAAGCGGATGACGCCCAACAGAAACATCCAGTGGGCAAAGATCAGCAGCCCGTTGGCGAACCAGACACCCACTACAAAATAGCCATAGGCACGCAGCAAGGAGAGGCTACAGCCAACGGTAATCGTGGCAAAGCCCGCTGCCCAATAGAGCAGGGCGCTGTCGCGGGCACTGCGCCACTCGATCAGCAGATAAAGCGCTGCTGCCGCTGCGATGGCAATGGTCAGGGTCAGTATCGTGGGTGGATCGAAGGCCATGGCGGGGTCAATCCGTACAGCCAGCGATAGGCGTAGTCAGGCGCATGGGTAGTCGTTAATCTCGCAGGCTCATGATGCGCCACTGTCGCTCTTCGGCGATCTTGCGCAAGGTATCATCCGGGTCAACGACCACGGGGTGGTCCACTACCTCGAGCAGCGGCAGGTCATTGTGCGAATCGCTGTAGAACCAGGCGCCGTCCAGTGTGAAATCCTTGTTCTCGAGCCACGCATTCAAGCGCGTCACCTTGCCTTCCCGGTAGCTCGGAATGCCGGATACGCGGCCAGTATAGCGGCCCTGCTCGACCTCTGGATTAACGGCAATCAGATAATCCACGCCCAGTCGTTCGGCAATCGGCGCGGTGATAAAGCGGTTCGTGGCAGTAATGATCAGCAGTGTATCGCCCCGGGTACGGTGGCGGGCCAGAAGCTCCTCGGCCTTGGGCAGAATATGCGGCTCGATCTTGCTTGCCATGAACTGCTGGTGCCAGGCTGCCAGCTGCTCTGGCGTATTGTCTGCCAGAGGTTTAAGTGCCATTTCCAGAAACGCGGCCATATCCAGCGTGCCGGCGTTGTAGTCGGCCAGAAAGCGTTCGTTGGCTTCACGGTAGGCCACCGGGTCCACGGCACCCTGTTCGAGCAGGAACTCACCCCACGCATGATCGCTGTCGATGGATATCAGCGTATTATCCAGATCGAAAATGGCCAGACTCACGGCGCTCCCCTTATGGTCGGTTATCAAAGGTGATTATTAGGTATGAACCGCTTGCGACAAACGGCAAGACAAAGCGCCGGATTATCGCAGAGTCATGTGTCCTTTCCTACCAATGCCGCCAAGCGTTGGCGAGTTAGCGTTATATTGTATTGATACGCTTGTAGCCCTTGTGGAAAAATGGGGACAACTGAAAATTTAATAAGGTGACGTCCGTGATCGACGCTGACGGCTTTCGTCCCAATGTTGGCATTATCATTACCAACAGCCAGGGGCAGCTGCTATGGGCGCGTCGTGTAGGGCAAAATGCGTGGCAATTCCCCCAGGGAGGCATCAAAGCAAGCGAGACACCACAACAAGCCCTTTTTCGTGAGCTTTTTGAGGAGATCGGCCTGACCGCCGACGATGTTGATATTGTCGCCTGCACCCGGGGTTGGCTGCGCTACCGTCTGCCACGACGCATGATTCGCACACATTCACGGCCAGTCTGTATCGGCCAGAAACAGAAGTGGTACCTGCTGAAAATCCGCTGCCAGGAGAATCAGATCTGCATGACGGCAACGCCCAAGCCGGAATTCGATGGCTGGCGCTGGGTCAGCTACTGGTATCCTTTGGGGCAGGTGGTACCGTTCAAACGAGAGGTGTATCGGCGCGCGTTGAGAGAACTGTCTCCCCGCGTTCAGCGCCTGGCACAAAATGACGAAGGATAACGCGTGCTCCACGGCTCTGGATGAGCGGTGAAAGTCTGTCGAAAAGATCCTCAGCGAGGCAAACAACAGTGAAAAGTAAAACGTCCATGCTTGAGGTACTGCGTCGTGTTATTCAGGAGGTCAATGGCGCGCGCACTCTAGACGCTGCGCTTTCGACGATGGTGCGCCGCATCCGCAAGGCGATGCAAACCGATGTGTGCTCTTTTTATCTGTACGATAAGGAGCTCGAATCGCTGGTACTGATGGAAACCATCGGCCTGCGCACCCAGGCGGTGGGGCGGGTAGTGCTGCCGCTGGGCGAAGGCCTGGTAGGTATGGTGGCCAAGCGCAGCGAACCGCTGAACCTTGAAGACGCCCGCTCGCATCCGCACTTTCGCTATTTTGAATCCACCGGCGAGGAGCGCTACTCGAGCTTTCTCGGCGTACCGATTATCCACCAGCGTCACATGCTGGGCGTGCTGGTCGTGCAGCAGGCTGAAAAACGCAGCTACGACGACGAAGACGAAGCCTTCCTGGTTACCATGGCCGCCCAGCTGGCGGGTGTGCTGGCTCATGCCCTGGCCACCGGCAACCTGGCCCGTCCGGCGCTGCCCGGCGGACAGGCCATGTTCAAGGGCGTGGCTGCCTCCCCGGGTGTGGCCATGGGGGAGGCGGTGGTGATTACCCCGCCCGCGGATCTCAATAGCGTGCCGGATTTGATCCCCAGCGACCAGGAGTACGAAATTGCCCGCCTGAAGGAGGCCATCGCCAAGACCCGCGACGAAATTCGTGCCGCCGCCGAGCGTCTGGTCAACCGTATCTCCTCTCAGGAGCTGGCACTGTTTGATGTTTACCAGCAGATGCTGGGGGAAGCGGCGCTTTCCGAAGAAGTCGAAAAGCGCATCCGTGAAGGGCAGTGGGCGCCTGGGGCGCTGGCCGATGTGGTCAGGCGCCACGTTCAATACCTGGAGCGGGTGGATGACGACTACCTGCGTGAGCGCGCCGCGGATATCCGCGACCTGGGTCGCCGAGTGCTGGCCCATTTGCAGGAAGACACCCCCTCGACACCGGAAACCTACCCGGACAACGCCATTCTCGTCGGCGATGAAATCAGCGTGGCCATGCTCGGGGAAGTGCCGCGGGAAAAGCTCAAGGGGCTTGTGTCGGTGCGCGGTTCGAGCACTTCTCACGTCGCCATCGTGGCCCGCGCCATGGGCATACCTACGGTGCTGGGCATGGTGGATCTACCGCTGCCGCGATTGAACGGCGCGCCGGTAGTGCTGGATGGCCACCGTGGGCGGCTATTCGTGCGCCCGGCGCCGGAGCTCACCTCGCGCTACGAAAGCCTGATTGCTGAAGAGAAGGCCCTGGGTGAACTGCTCGAACACGAGCAGGACCGGCCCAGTACCACCCAGGATGGCCATGAAATGCCCCTGATGGTGAATACGGGCCTGGCCGTGGATGCCTCGGCGCTTCTGAAAAGCCGTATTGCCGGGGTAGGCCTTTACCGCACCGAAGTGCCGTTCATGATTACCGAACGCTTTCCCGGTGAGAAAGAGCAGATGCGCATGTACCGCGAGCAGCTCGAAGGCTTTGCGCCGCTGCCGGTGGTCATGCGCACGCTGGATATCGGCGGCGACAAGGATCTGCCGTACTTCCCCATCGAAGAGGCCAACCCGTTTCTGGGCTGGCGAGGCATGCGGGTAACGCTTGATCACCCGGAAGTGCTGATGGTGCAGCTGCGCGCCATGCTCAAGGCCTCCCTTGGGCTTGACAATCTCTACGTGCTGTTCCCGATGATTACCAACGTCGAAGAGGTGGATGAGGCGCTCAAACTGCTGGATCGCGCGATTGTCGAGCTGGGCGAGGAGGGCAGTGCCATCAAGCGGCCCAAGGTGGGCGTGATGATCGAAGTGCCGGCCACCATCTATCAGATGGACGCTCTGGCAAAGCGGGTCGACTTCTTCTCGGTAGGCAGCAACGACCTGACTCAATACCTGCTGGCGGTAGACCGCAACAACCCGCGAGTATCGAGTTTGTACGATGCATTGCATCCGGCCCTGCTGGGCGCGCTTCAGGAGCTATCCCAGGATGCCAAGCGCCTGAACAAGCCGATTTCGCTGTGCGGGGAGCTTGCCGGCGACCCGGCGGGCGCATTGCTGTTGATGGCCATGGGCTTCACCGCGCTTTCCATGAACGCCCCCAGCCTGCCCAAGGTGCGCGCCGCCATTCGTCGGGTAACGCTGCACGATGCCCAGACACTGTTGGCCGAAATCATGCGTCTGGATACGCCCGCCCAGGTGCACAAGCATCTGAACAAGCGCATGGATGAGTGGCAGCTTTCGCACCTGCTCCCACCTAGAGACTAGATGCTCAGGGTCGTTTCACCTTCGAAACGACCCTGAGACCCGAAGCGCTTCTCGGTAATCGTCACCTGCCCCTGGCGGTCAAGCGTCAGCCACGAAGTGGCGCGCGTGCCGTAGGTTTCCCCCATGATGAACGCCGCCGACAGCTGGCGTTCCAGCATCAGCCCCACGCCCGTATCGGGCAACTGGGAATCCGGCGCCTGATAAGGATCATTGAGCGCTTGCCCGGTAGCCTGGCGCCAGTTGTCGGGTGCGCTTGTTGCCAGCGCATCGCGAACGGCATTGAGCTTGGGCCAGGGGGTATTCAGGTTTGCGTTGGAAAGCCCATGCACGCCAGATGGCGGATTAGTCAGCGTTACGCTCTCCTTGCCGCGATGCAAATGCCAAAGGCGTTTGGGGGTGGCAACTACCAAGTTGAAACCGGCATAGCGCTGCGCCCTGTGGTCGGTAAGCTCAAAGAGCCAGTCATCGATGTCATCACACTCAAGCGCCTGGGCCACCAGCTCGCCCCGGCTAGGTGCGTTGGTGGGCGTGAGAATGGCCGGGTCACGCACGTTGGTCAGCGCAGCGATCCTTCCTCCGCGCGCGGCGGCAAGCCATGAACCGCCTGCTTCGAGGTCGCGTCCGCCCAGCAGCGCCGGGTTATCCTTCCAGTAGTGAAGCGCTTGGGTTGGCCGGTCGTGGCGCTCATCGCGGTTTCCCGCCAGACGTAATGGCGTGGTTGTATCAGGCTGCCAGGCAAAGGCCAATAAACACATCGCGACTCCTTGGGATTCTTTTAAACCGGTCGGCTATTTTTATAAACCCATAGCGCAGCATGACAGCTACGGGGGCATAGTCGTACACTTGTACAGATAATTTAACGTACATCACCGTGCCGGTGGAGTTGATTCAGCCAATTCGGAAGGCGTACCCATGCAACGCGACCACGAAGAGCACTTCTGGAATGCTATTGTTTGGCCTATTCTCTGGCCAATGTTTCTTATCCAGGCAACGCTGATCGCGCTGTGCCTTCTGGTGGGCCTGGCGGTGTGGTGGATGTCGCCAAGCCAGGTGTCGTGGAGCACCACGCTGTGGCTTGCGCTGGCACTGCTGCTGGGTAGCACCATGAACGTGTGCGCGTTTTTGATGCTGGTCAAGATGCGTGCCCGGCAGAAAGACGCCCACTTCATGCAGGAGCTTGCCGAGCTTGAGCGCCACAGCGAATCCTTACGGTTCGCGGCCGTACAGATGCTTCCAGACAAGACCTTCTCGACCCCTGCCATCAGTCAGACGCCGGTACGCCCGCTCAAGCGGCTGGCACGCGTCAATGAAATGCTGGCCGGGCTCGAGCACTATATCAGCGGCGTTCAACGCCTCAAACAAACCACTGAGCCTGCCAAAGAGGACCAGGAGCAGGCGCTGCTGGATGACATTCACCATCAGCAGCAGCAGTTGAAACACCTGATTGCCGGCCGCGACCGCGCCCGAGAAGAGTCGCGTTTGAAAACCGGCTACCTATCGCTTCTGCAGCGGGAAACGGATGACCTGAACAATCACCTGGGCCGCATACTGGAAAGCGATGAGTGCAGGCTATGCCGTCAGCAGATTGTGGATATTCGCGAGCGCCTGGCCGATGCGCGTGCGCTGCTGGCCAACCTGGTCTATCAAAGCGTCAACGATGACAAGGCGGCGCCTGCGGCGTCGGCTGCCAGCCATGCCTTACGCATTCTCGTGGTGGATGATGGCCCAGTGAACTTGATGCTGGCCCGTCAGATGCTGGAAGCCCAAGGGCTGAACGTCGAAGGCGTCAGCAGTGGTGAACAGGCGCTGGAGCGCCAGCAGACTACCCAGTTTGATCTGGTGTTCATGGACATCTTCATGCCCACGCTGGATGGCCTGGAAACCACCCGACGCTGGCGCGCCTTCGAGCAGGCCAGCGGCAAACCGCGCAGTATCCTTGTCGCCTTGACGGCCAATGCCGACAACGCCGGTATTGCCGAATGCAACGAAGCGGGCATGGACGATTTGCTCACCAAACCGTACCAGCCGGAAAAACTGCTGGGCATGATCAGCAAGTGGCTACCTAATACTGCAGGAAAGGCATCGACACAATGAGCGTACTGGTAACACTGCTTGGCTATCTAGGATTGGGTGCCGCTGCTGGCACCATGGCCGGGCTGTTTGGCGTAGGTGGCGGCATCATCATTGTACCGGTATTGGTATTTGCCTTTGGGCTGCAGGGCATACCCTCTGACATCACCATGCACCTGGCCGTAGGCACCTCGCTTGCCACTATCGTGATAACCGGCGCATCTTCTGCGTGGGGGCATTTTCGCAAGGGCAGTATTCACCGGCCCTGGTTCATGGCCTTGTTACCCGGGCTGATGCTCGGGGCGATTGGCGGTGTGTTCATTGCCGGTAACCTTTCCGGCACCGTGCTGGGCACGCTGTTTGGCATTTTCGTGCTGCTGCTGGCGGCCAAGATGGTGCTTGGTCTTTCACCCAAGCCCGGCGCCATAGTGCCCGGCAAGTTCGCCATGCTGGTTGCCGGGGGGGTAGTGGGTGGCATTTCCGCACTGTTTGGCATCGGCGGTGGCGCCATGACCGTGCCTTGGCTTTCGCGGTGCGGCGCCAGCATGACCCAAGCCGTTGGTACCTCTGCGGCCTGCGGGCTGCCCATTGCCGCCGTGGGTGCCATCACCTTTATCATCATGGGGTGGGGCAACCCGCTTCTACCGGCCTGGGCCACGGGGTTTGTCATGTGGCCTGCGTTTTTCGCCATCGTGCTCACCAGCGTTCCCTTCGCCCGTGTGGGCGTTCGTCTGGCGCATATTTTGTCTCCCCGCGTGCTCAGGCTATGCTTTGCGCTTCTGTTGGCGGTGGTTGGGTTGCGCTTCGTATTGGCCTGACCCGCAGTGTCGTGTCTTCTTCTTCAGCAATTAGAGTATTTCCATGATTAATTACCCGGTAATTGACCCTGTGGTGTTTTCGCTTGGGCCGCTGCAAGTGCACTGGTATGGCCTTATGTACGTGGTGGGGTTTGTCGCCGCCTGGTGGCTGGGTTGCCGGCGCGCCCATCAGGTAGGGCTTACCAAGGACGATATCAGCGACCTGCTTTTCTACTGCGCAATAGGCGTGGTAGCCGGCGGCCGGTTGGGCTATGCGCTGTTTTACGGCCTGGGCCAGTGGTCCGCCGACCCGCTATGGATTTTCAAGGTATGGGACGGCGGCATGAGCTTCCACGGCGGCCTTCTAGGCGTGCTGCTGGCTGCCTGGTGGTTTGCCCGCCGCAAGCAGCTGGCGTTTTTTACCCTTACCGATTTCATTGCCCCGCTGGTGCCTATCGGCCTTGGCGCCGGGCGGATCGGCAACTTCATCAACCATGAGTTGCCGGGCCGCGTTACCTCGCTCCCCTGGGGCATGCCGTTCCCCGGCATGGGGCCGGAGCCTCGCCATCCTTCCGCGCTTTATGAGGCGCTGCTTGAAGGTCTGGTGCTGTTCGTCATCCTCTGGTGGGTATCCGCCAAACCCCGCGCTCGCGGCTTCGTCTCCGGCCTGTTCCTGCTCTTCTACGGTATCTTCCGCTTCATGGTCGAATTCGTACGCATGCCGGACGCCCATATCGGTTTCATCGCCTTCGGCTGGGTCACCATGGGCATGCTCCTCACCATCCCCATGATCGCCCTCGGCCTGCTGCTCATGGCCTGGTCACGCACCCAACCGGTCGATGCCAAGGCGTAAACCGCCCTCGCAAAACCTTGCCACCCGCTACGGATTTGCCATCGATATTCGATCAGGCACACCGTAGCGCGTGGTAAGCCGCCAGGCGCACCCGCGGGAGCAGCGCGGAGAGCGCTGCCGATTTGGCGTAAAAGCATGCATTGGGTGCCTTGGCCGGGGCGGCTAGTCGCCGCCCATCCGCGGGTGCCTCATTTGCTCGTGCCTCGCAAGATTCGTTACCACGCGCTACGGGGACTCCACCTTTATGCCTCGTGTGGCCTCACGCTCCGCTCAACGCAAATTGCCCAAACCCAAACCTGGCACACACCGTAGCGCGTGGTAAGCCGCCAGGCGCACCCGCGGATGCAGCGCGGAGAGCGCTGCCGATTTGGCGTAAAAGCATGCATTGGGTGCCTTGGCCGGGGCGGCTAGTCGCCGCCCATCCGCGGGTGCCTCATCTTGCTCGTGCCTCGCAAGATTCGTTACCACGCGCTACGAGGTCTCAACCTTTATGCCTCGTGTAGCCTCACGCTCCGCTCAACGCAAATTGCCCAAACCCAAACCTGGCACACACCGTAGCGCGTGGTAAGCCGCCAGGCGCACCCGCGGATGCAGCGCGGAGAGCGCTGCCGATTTGGCGTAAAAGCATGCATTGGGTGCCTTGGCCGGGGCGGCTAGTCGCCGCCCATCCGCGGGTGCCTCATCTTGCTCGTGCCTCGCAAGATTCGTTACCACGCGCTACGGGGACTCCACCTTTATGCCTCGTGTAGTCTCACTCTCTGCTCCACACAACCCAAATCCAAACCTGGCACACACCGTAGCGCGTGGTAAGCCGATAGGCGCACCCGCGGGAGCAGCGCGGAGAGCGCTGCTGGGGTTGGGTGGCTCACACACCGCGCCATAACACCGCCCCCATAATCCCCCCTCGCGCTAGATTCTCAAGGTCGCCCGGCCTAGAATACGTCTCCACATAGCCTGCAATTTTGGAAACCCTGTGACCGTTACAACGTCTACGTCAAATATGACGACGAACGCCAGCGCCCAGCCCGCGCTTGAACAGCCGTATTTGGATCTCATGCGTACCGTTTTAGAGCAGGGCGTTGACCGAAACGATCGTACCGGCGTGGGCACACGCTCCGTGTTTGGTCATCAAATGCGGTTTGATCTCTCGCGTGGTTTTCCATTGCTTACCACCAAGAAGCTGCATCTGCGCTCCATCATCCACGAGCTTCTGTGGTTTCTGAAAGGCGATACCAACATTGCTTACCTCAAGGAAAACGGGGTACGCATCTGGGATGAATGGGCTGATGAAGACGGCAACCTGGGCCCGGTATACGGCTACCAGTGGCGCAGCTGGCCCGACCTCAAGGGCGGAAGTGTCGACCAGATCGCCAAGGTACTTGAGCAGATCCGCACCACGCCCCAGTCGCGTCGGCTGATCGTATCGGCCTGGAACCCCGCGCAGGTGGATGAAATGCAGCTGCCCCCGTGCCACTGCCTGTTCCAGTTTTATGTAGCCAACGGGCGCCTTTCCTGTCAGCTTTACCAGCGCAGCGCGGATATCTTCCTGGGCGTGCCGTTCAACATTGCAAGCTACGCGCTACTGCTGTGCATGGTGGCGCAGGTAACCGGGCTTGAGCCGGGCGAGTTCATTCACACCCTTGGCGATGCGCACTTATACAGCAATCACGTTGAACAGGCCCGCGAGCAGCTCAGCCGCGCGCCCAAGGCAGCGCCTACGCTTACGCTCAACCCTCAGGTGAAAGACCTGTTCGATTTCACCTTTGACGATATTCAGATCGACGCGTACGACGCCCACCCCCATATCAAGGCCAAGGTAGCGGTATGAGTTCCTATAACAGCGAGATCGAGCCTTTGGTGTCCGTGGCCATGATCGTGGCCATGTCGAAAAACCGTATCATCGGGGTGGATGGCAACCTGCCATGGCACCTGTCCGAAGATCTCAAGTTCTTCAAGCGCATGACCCAGGCAAAACCGCTGGTGATGGGGCGTAAAACCTTTACCTCGATTGGCAAGCCGCTGCCTAACCGGCTAAACATAGTAATAACCCGCGACAAGACATTCGCGCATGACGGCGTACGAGTCTGCCATGAGCTAGCCGATGCCCTGACCCTGGCCGATCAGCAAGCGACTATCGATGCCGCTGAAGAAATCATGGTGATGGGCGGCGGAGAGATCTACCGCCAGGCGCTACCCTATGCGCAGCGGCTGTATATCACCGAGGTGGATATAGAGGTAGAAGGCGATGCTTCCTTCCCCGAGCTTGCCGCCGGCGAATGGCAGGAGGTACAGCGCGTTGCTGGAACGCCCGCTGAAGGTCAGCCATCGTATGACTTTGTGGTTTATGAGCGCACCGCCGACTGAAGAGGTTTAAGGAGAGGGTATGACCGCTAGTGTATTGCACCTATTAGATAGCCTGGAGTCTCGCCTCGAGCAGGCTCAAGCGGAATTGCATACCCTGCGTATGGAAAACGCGCAGTTGAAGCAACAGCTGGTAGGGCAGGCCGCCACACTGCAACGAACGCTTGATCAACCATCTGTCGCTATGCAAAGCGCCCCTGATGCTCAGGCACAACCGACTCAAGTCGCTGAAATAGAACCACCCGTCATGGAAGGGTCTAGGCCGGAGCCTGTCCAACAAGCAGGTGACCCGGATGCAGTTGAGGCGGAAATCACGGAGCAAGAAGATCCTGCCGCTGCGCCACCATCGCCACACAGCCTGTTGAAAGAGTGGTATCAGCGTTACCCGGAAGCCTTCTTCAAAGGGCATACCAAGCCACTAAAAGTAGGTATCCATCAGGATCTGGCCGCCCGCGAACCGTGGTCTGGAAAGCTGATTCGTCGCACGCTAGCCAACTATGTGAACCTGCCTCGCTACCTCAAGTCGGTACGCGAAGGAGTAGATCGCATTGATCTGGACGGACAATCAGCAGGAAAAGTGGATAAAGAAGCGGCTCTTCATGCCGCACAAAAACGCAAAGAGAAGCAGGGCGATGTTGATGTAAAATCCGAGCGCCAACCAGGCCAAAAAACGCCGTCTAAAGAAAGTGCTTATAAGGCTAAGCAGCAGCCGAAGCCTGAATTTACAGCGCCTCGAGCGGCGATAACCGAAAAAAGGGAATCGAAAAAGCCAATAAGCCTTGAAGATAAATTGAAAGGCCTTCAGCAAAAATTTGAAGGGCACTGAGACATAATCTATATCCATGGGTTCACTAAAAACGCTGAAAACATAAAAAAACACTGTTTTTTTCTATTGCGTTAACGGGAATCCCGGTATAGAGTTTGACGTGCGAGCATTGGACTATAACAAGGCTTGATTGAGGACATGCCACATACCGTTGGGAAAAACCAGCGGATGGGAAAAACGAGCATGGCCCGCTAGCCAACTGCTGAAGGCTCTTCAAAAAAGCCCGGCAGCTACGATCGAAACAGTAAGCTAGTTAAGGAACCTATATCATGAAAAAGACACTTTTAGCGACTGCTATCATTGGTGCCCTGGGCGCCTCTGCTGCCGCTCAAGCAGCTACTGTATATGACCAGGACGGCACCAAGCTGGACATCTACGGTCGTATCGCCATGGGTATCGCCGGTGGCGGCCCCGAGTTCAACGACGCTGGTCAGGAAATCGATGACGGTGCCGAGTTCGTAGACGTTTACTCACGTCTTGGCATGCGCATGAGCCAGGAAGTCACCAGCGACCTGACTGCTTTTGGTCGTCTTGAGTGGCGTTTCCGTGCGGACGAGCGTCGCAACGGCGAAGCTTTCCGTGAAACTCGTCAAAGCTACCTCGGCCTGCAAAGCGCCCAGTACGGTACTTTCCAAGCGGGTAACTTCGACAGCTTCTACAACCAGTTCGTTTCTCTGCCGTTCGATGTTTACATCGACCAAGGCCTCGAGTTCGCTGGTCACCCGAAACAGTCGCGTGGCGACTCTATCGGTTACTACACGCCTGACCTCGAAGGCTTCACTGCCTTCCTGCAGCTGAAACACTACAGCGAGCGCGGCGAACTTGAAGGCGTAACGACTACCGAAGAAGGTTCTGTCGTTGCACCGCAAGGTGGTGTTCGTTATGCACAGGGTCCGGTAACTGTAGGTCTGGGTTTTGTTGAAGACGTACAGCGTGGCGGCGGTAACGGCGAGATGATGTACGGCCTGATCGGTCAGTACCAGTTCACCGACCAGTTCTCTGCTCGTCTGGGTTACGAAACTCGTGACAACAACAGCGGCTACGACCTGCGTACTGCTAACGACGAAAACGGTTACGACAAAGTTGGCCTGGGTGGTACTTTCACCACTGGTCCTTGGGCGTTCACCGGTGACTTCTACAACATCGAGCGTGACGGTGCAGAAACCAGCAAGTCCTGGGCTCTGGGCAGCTACTACAAAGTTTCCAGCGCATTTGACGTGTTCGTTGAAGTTGCAGACGCTGATGCTTCCAACCGCATCAACAGCGACACCAATCTGGGCGACGTAATCCCGGATCTGACCGACGACGTATACTGGCTGACAGGCGCTCGTTACCACTTCTAAGCTTGGCTTAACTGCCACGCTTTGTAGGTAACCTGCCTAGCAGACCTAATAGAACCGGCCTCTTTCGAGGCCGGTTTTTTTATACCCACAGCTTGCTTATTGGCTTGATATAAATGAGAATTATTTTTCTTTTATGTATATTAAGCAATGTTATAATGTTTCATATATTGTAGGTTGTTACTACAAATGGTAGAAACAAGATTTTCTCGTTAATAAAAGCATCAAGGGATCATTAATAATGCAAAAGAAGCTGTTGGCTACTGCTATTACCGCCACGCTGTGGGCATCTACTGCCGAGGCAGCCAGGGTGTACGATCAGGATGGCTCTTCTCTGGATATCTATGGACGTATCTCCATAGGCGTTGCAGGTGGCGGGGCTGATTTTAATAGCAGTGGTAACAAGGTAAGCAAGAGCGCCGAATTCGTAGACGTATACTCGCGCCTTGGGTTTCGCATGAGTCACCAGTTAACGCCGGATTTAAAAGCATTGGGGCATCTCGAATGGCGTTTCGCGGGCGATGAGAACACCGAGCAAGGCTTTACTGAACTCCGCAAAAGCTATATTGGCCTGCAAAGCCATCAGTACGGTACGGTGCTGGCCGGCAGTTTTGATAGTGTCTACGCTCAGTTTGTTTCGCTGCCCTTTGATGTCTACCAGGACCGTGGGCTGCTTTTCAAGTCATCGGGCATTCAGTCACGCGGTGACTCACTCGCTTACTACACGCCAGAGCTTAACGGCTTTACTAGCTTCGTACAGCTCAAGCACTATAGCGAGCGTGGCTTGACGATTGATGAACAGAGCAGGGAAGGCAGCGTAGTGGCCGCACAAGGCGGCGTGCGCTATCAGCAGGGGCCATTGACCGTGGGCTTTGGTGCAGTGGAAGATATCGTGCGTGGTGGCGGTAACGGTGAAATGCTTTACGGCCTGATTGGTGCCTACAAGTTCTCTGACCTGTTCACGGCGCGCCTGGGTTACGAAACCCAAGATGAAAGCAGCGAATACGGTGGCGGCTTCGACACGGTTGGCCTGGGCGGCTCGATAGCCATGGGCCCCTGGGCGTTCACCGCCGACTACTACAACGTAGAACGCGAAAGCCGCGACAACAGCAACGCATGGGCCGCCGGTGCCTACTATAAGGTGAGTTCGTCGTTTGACGTACTGCTGGAGCTGGCGGATGGTGATGCCCCGCGTATCAATCGTGAAACCCAATTAGGTGAGCTGAGCGACAATGTATACTGGCTGGTAGGGGCCAGGTATCTGTTTTAATACCTGCTGATAAATTCTCATCTGTATGTAATGGATAATCTAATTAGCGAGCCTATTTTCAAGTTGATAAATGGCTAGCACTCAGGCCCGCACCTGTGACATGAAAGGTGCGGGTCGATAGCATCTAGAGATGTCAATATGTTATTCGCATGGCTAAGCGCGAGATCGCATGTGCAGGAAGAGTCATCTGGAGAAAATTACCCAGCGACAGAGGTCAATTGAAATTAGCAAATTTAAACATGCTACTCAGCAGCCTTAGAGTATGTCCGCAAGCTATTGAAATTAAATAGAATACTCAATCATTTTCTAATGTCATCGGCCATTTTTCTTCACAAGAAAGGCTTTCTTGCCACAAGATTTTCTTCTACAGGATAAGGTGTCTGGTATTCTGCTCTGGTATAATCTCTGGGTGAGAATTTTGCTAAGATAATTTAAATAGCTATTTATAATATGATGTTAGCTATTTAATAATGTGATTGCTCATTTAATTTTATTTAATAAGACGGTGGCGGTTTTAAAGGGGCTGCTTGCTAATAATCAATTATTGATTACACTAATTTAACAGTGTATCGCACATAAGATTGCCGTGACTCATGGATAGAAGATCAATAGGTATAGTTGAACGTTATCCGGCACAGATAATAGTGCCTATAGTGGATATTTTTTCCTTGTTGATTGCAGGGATGCTTGCTTACTTTATTCGGTTTCAAACATTCAATTTGCATGATAGATACTGGCTTGCCTTAGTGGTGATGGCTTTACTTGTCTTGCTTATAAATACTAATCGAGGCGGCTATATACGCTGGCGTATCGTTAATTTTTCAACACTTTTGCTTAATTTAGGTATTGTCTGGATTGCAGTGGCGATACTGATATCCTCCATAATCTATTTTGCACATGCATCGGGTGAGTATTCTCGGTTATGGATAGGATATACTCTGTTTCTTTCTTTTATAATAGCGGCAACACTTAGAGTGTCTGCTCAGCTGTTGCTTAAGTATGCAAGAAAGATAGGTAAAGCTAAACGACCAGTCTTTTTGATAGGTCCTTCGTTGCAAATAGTTCATGTAGGCAAAGGTATGCGAGATGCACCCTTTGAAGGATACTATATTGCCGGCATTGAGCGATTACGTGATAAGCCCGATGCCTTGTTTTACGAGAGATTGATAAAGCGTGTTATCGAGTCAGGTGCGCGTGAAGTCTGGATCTGCGTACCGCTGGAAATGGGCGGCTTGGTACGGTCTATATTCTACGAGCTGCGTTACCATACAGCAGAAGTGCGTTTTATACCCGACTTCGAAGGGATGCAGTTGCTAAATCACCGTATGAGCGAGGTGGCAGGCCATTTGGCAGTTGATCTCAGCGTTTCCCCACTGGATGGTGTGAATCGGATCGTCAAACGTATGGAAGATCTGATACTCGGTACGTTAATTAGTATTCTTATATTACCCGTCTGCCTGGTAATAGCACTTGTTATTAAATTAACTTCTCCAGGTCCTGTTCTTTTTAAACAATACAGAACGGGTGCTAATGGAAAGTTTTTTAAAGTTTATAAGTTCAGAACTATGTACGTTCACCAAGAGCCTGATGGATGGGTAACCCAGGCAAGCCCTGGCGATGAAAGAGTAACACCAGTAGGCGCTTTTCTTAGAAAGAGTTCTTTGGATGAGTTGCCCCAGTTTTATAATGTCCTGCAAGGCCGCATGTCTATTGTTGGTCCGCGTCCTCATGCATTGGCGCATAATGATTATTATAAAGATATTGTAGAGTCTTATATGAAACGCCATAAAGTAAAGCCTGGTATAACCGGGTGGGCGCAGGTGAATGGGCATAGGGGGGGGACCGATACTATTGAAAAAATGGAGAAGCGAGTAGCACATGACTTGTGGTATATCGATAGCTGGACGTTAGGTCTGGATCTGCGGATTATTTTCCTGACTGTTGTTAAAGGTTTTTTTCATAAAAACGCTTATTAAGTTACTGCTTCAAGGTGCTCGTATTAATGCTGATGCGTAATGATCTGTTTAAAAATCAAAATACTTCTTTTAGTAGCTTGGTGTGTATTTATATTACGGTTTCCATTTTTTTAATGGGGAGTGTGGCGCTTGTCATTCCGACAGGTTACTCAGTAGGGCCCATGCTTCTGCTGCTGGCCAGCATTTGCCTGGTCTTTTTAAAGCCTTCTTTTCAATTAAGCAGGCAGGACTACTGGGTGATAGGCGCGTTGAGTACTTATGCTCTTGTAGTAGGTGGTATGTCGGTATTGGAGGATGGTGCACGTGGTGCAGACCGGCCCCTTCGGTTTTTGCTGGCTATCCCTGTCATGCTGTTGATCATTCGTTTTCCTCCCAGACTTGGAGCAATCTGGGGTGGTTTGGCCGTAGGCACCTGTTTAGCGGGAGGATGGTCTATCTGGCAGAAAATCATAGAAGGAGTAGGGCGTGCAGAAGGATATACTCACGTTATCCAATTTGGAAACCTGAGCATGCTTATGGGCGTCATGTGCTTTGCAGGCGTTGGCTGGGCATTGATGCGGCCGCATTATCGGGTTGCCTGGTGTGCATTACTCGTTGTTGGCGGAACAATGGGCATGTTTGGATCTTTACTTTCTGGAAGTCGAGGCGGTTGGATAGGCCTCCCAATCGTTGCTTTCATACTTTATAAAGGCTATGGGAAAAAACTGTCTATCGCCTTGAAGGTCCTTGTCATCGGCAGTGTAATGGCCGCTGGCTTAGCCGTTTATGCTATCCCTCAAACTGGGGTTCAAGGGCGATTTCATGAAGCTTTTAATGATCTTTCCCACTACTTTTCAGATGAAAATCGTGACACTTCGCTAGGGCTGCGTTTTGAAATGTGGCGTGGCGCCAGTCAGTTGATTCTGGAACGGCCTTTGCTCGGATGGGGCGATTCAGGCTACCGCGAGGCAATGTCCGAGCTAGGTGAGCAGGGCCAGATTACCTACCAGGCATCCCAGTTTGGTCATGCGCACAATGAGTATATTGATGCATTTGCTAAACGTGGAATCCTGGGGGTGGCAGCGCTGCTCGTTCTTTACCTCATTCCACTGCGTTTGTTTGCCTCTGGGCTAAAGCATTCAGACCTCGAAGTACGCTCACTGGCCATGGCGGGAACGCTTCTAGTGGTGGGCTATATCGATTTCGGACTCTCACAAACATTTTTAGCGCACAATAGCGGCGTCATGTTCTACCCATTCTGGCTGAGTGTCATTTGGGGGTGCTATAGCCTACTAATTAAGCGAGATTTACGCCAAGACTAATGCCAGAACCTGGAGTGCATGGAAAGCTTCTTTTTCAGCCATAGCGGCAGTTGAGTCTCATGACGCCCTAGCCGGTACCCTAAGTATTTTGCAAAGGTGCGTAGCAGCGCACCTGGAATTGCGAGCGGTGCATGGTGCAATAGGTAATGAGCTTCTGAGCACACAAAACGCATACCTTCACCTTCAGCATTGCCTAGCCACTTCAATAGCCATGTTTGCTGTGTATGAAAAGCGCCAATGTCAAAATAACGTTTGAACTCTTCGCGTACCAAATAATTATGTGAATGGTAGACGCAAGCCTCGCCGTTATAAGCAAGCTTCCATCCGCGCTCCAACAGCCTGGCGCCGGCCATCATATCTTCCGATAAAATGACATTGTCAGGAAACCCGCCTGCGTCCAGCAGCGCTTGCCGGCGGTACGCAGCGAAGGAGTTGGAAAGAAAAGCAGTCTTGATGCCTAATCTGGGAATATCAGTCTGATCGACAACACGGGAAGTGGCTGGATAGTTGAAAAGCCTGGCATGCGAAGCAATAGGGTTAGCGTTCCTGTGCGGAAGCTGTCTTCCAAACGCAGCACCTATTGCTGGGTTTTCAAAAACAGATACGAGTTTTCTGAGTGAATCCACATCCGTTACCAAGGCGTCCTGAGTCAGAAACAACACGATGTCGCAGTCATTCAAATGATGAAGCGCTCGCTGACGCGTGGCACCATGGTTAAAGGTCGAGCGGGGAATCGAAAGCACTTCAAGTCCTGCATCTTTTGCTGCATCTGCTGTCGCGTCATCTGAGGACGAGTCCACTACCAAAATGCGGAATCCCGCGGCTGCCGGGACCGTGCGTGTTAGCCATTCATTCCACAAGGCACCTGCATTCAATGTGGGCACACAGAGCCCTATGCTATTGACCACTATGCTCTCTCGCCTGTTTAGGGTGATACCTCATTGTAATACGACCCAATAAAATTACATATTTTTAATAAGTTGCGTCAAAGCAGGAAGAAAATCGTAATGATATTTATTTTCTTTTGGGAGCAGGTACACATCGACTGAAATCATGAAAGAGATCTACGCGGCCAGAAAAAAGCTGAGAATTCTCAAAAAACTCCTGCTGCTGTATAGTAGCCAGCTACTAGCTAGCGGCTCATACCTGAGTTTTTATCAATTTTACCATGGATGGCGTATGAAAATTTTCTTACCCAGCTTCTCGCTGATGAACTGTATACACGGGGTGAATGCTAGAAAAAATACCTTTTCAGCATGATGGCGAAAACTAGTAACTATCTATTAAGTCTATTTCAGTTATAGCTAGACGATAACTATTTGCCTGAGACGATAAGTTGAGGATTTGATGAACCCCCACTCTAACCAACCAGTATCATTTAGATCGTTGCTGAAAAGTTTATGGCAACACCGTGATCTTATTATAACGATGACCAAGCGTGATGTCGCTGGTCGTTATAGAGGCTCTGTTTTAGGGCTTTTTTGGTCATTTCTAAATCCCGTTTTTATGCTGCTAGTATACACATTTGTATTTTCAGTGGTATTCAATGCACGTTGGGGAGTCACTGAAGAAGAGACAAGCACTCAATTTGCAGTTGTCCTGTTTGCGGGGCTTGTCGTACATAGCTTTTTTGCCGAAGTGTTGAGCAAAGCGCCTGGCTTGATACTGGGAAGCTCAAACTATGTCAAGAAAGTGGTGTTCCCATTAGAGATTCTACCCGCTATTGCATTGGGGGGAGCCATATTTCATACCGCCATAAGCCTGCTCGTACTACAGGTTGCGTACCTCTTTTTTACGGGCATTCCTCCATGGACAATCGTATTAACCCCTTTCGTTTTCTTTCCATTGGCCATTCTCTCACTGGGTCTTGCCTGGATGCTGGCCGCTTTAGGTGTATTCCTGCGTGATATTGGTCAATTTATTGGTGTCATCATAACGGTACTACTATTTCTTTCGCCTATTTTCTTTCCTATTGATAGGTTGCCGGAAGAGTATCAGATATTGATTCTTCTAAATCCCCTGACCTTTATAATTGAACAGGCAAGGGAAGTATTGATTTGGGGACGCTTGCCCGATTGGACAGGGTTGGCTATTTACACCTTCTTTTCTACAGTCTTTGCCTGGGCAGGATACGCATGGTTTCAGAAAACCAGAAAAGGATTTGCAGATGTCCTCTAATGAAACAATAATCAAAGTTGATAATATCCATAAATATTATCAGGTTTACGATAAGCCCAATGATCGTCTAAAACAATTTATTGTTCCACGGTTGAAAAAGCTGATAGGTCAGGGTGGCGCGCAGTACTTTAAAGAGTTTAAAGCGCTCAATAACGTTTCCTTTGAAGTTAAAAAGGGGGAAACGGTTGGCATCATCGGTCGCAATGGCTCCGGTAAATCGACGCTGCTGCAGATGATTTGCGGAACACTTACGCCTACACAGGGTAAAATTGAAACCCGTGGCCGCATTGCAGCCCTTTTAGAGCTTGGCTCAGGATTCAATCCAGAGTTCACGGGGCGTGAAAACGTCTATATGAACGCGACCGTCCTTGGCCTCACTACCGACGAAGTCAGTGATCGGTTCGACAGTATCGTGGAGTTTGCCGATATTGGCGACTTCATTGACCAACCGATCAAAACCTATTCAAGCGGTATGGCTGTAAGACTTGCCTTCGCAGTCATTGCCCATGTAGATGCCGATATACTGGTCATCGACGAAGCCCTGTCGGTTGGTGATGCGTTTTTTGTTCAAAAATGCATGCGTTTTTTACGCAAATTCATGGAGAACGGCACTGTCCTGTTTGTAAGTCATGACACCGGCGCCATCATTAATCTTTGTCAGCGAGTTGTATGGCTTGATAAGGGTGAGATCAAAATGATAGGTGAGCCAAAGGACATCTCGAAAGAGTATCTAGCCGCAATGTACATCTCACAGCAGGACGGTACTGCGCCCATGTCAGCTGCTAAAAATGCAAGCACAGCTGGCCTGGAACAGGAAGGCTCTGTTGAAGACGCAAGAGATATGCGCCTGGATTTTATCAACACCACTCAGTATCGAAATGACATCGAAATAGTAAAGTTCGATGAAAATTCCGAAGGCTTTGGTAGTGGCGGTGCGATCATCAATTCAGCGCACCTTTTAGATGAAAATGGCGAGCGTCTGGCTTGGGTGGTAGGTGGAGAAAACGTTACGGTACGAATCGAATGCACCTCTAATACATACATGACCAGTCCGATTGTCGGATTCCTCGTCAAGGACCGGTTGGGCCAGCATCTGTTTGGTGACAACACTTATCTGACATACCTGGAAGAGCCGGTACACATCGCCGAAGGCGAAGTATTTGTCGCTAGCTTCCAGTTCAGAATGCCAGTGTTACCCATGGGGGACTACTCCATGACGGTCGCCATCGCTGAAGGCAGCCAGCAGGGGCATGTGCAGCATCACTGGATGCACGACGCCATCGTCTTGAAATCGCACAGCAGCAGCGTCAGCACTGGACTAGTCGGCGTCCCTATGAAAAAGATTGAGATGACCAGTTTATGAATATTTATCAGCAAATGTTGAAGTCTTCGTTTGTCTCGAAAGAGCCTTCGAAGTTTCCCAGTGCATGGTTTGGTCACATTCCGTTCGGGGCGTGGCTGGTTGAAACCGTTAAGCCCGACTGTCTGGTGGAGCTAGGAACCCACTATGGGCATTCCTACTTCTCTTTTTGTGAAAGTGTCGATAGAAACAGGCTGCCAACTCGTTGTTATGCGGTAGATACCTGGGAAGGGGACGAGCACGCCGGTTTATACACTGAGCATGTATTCGACGTGGTCAGACAGCACCATGACGAAAACTACACTGGCTTTTCTAAACTGCTGAGAATGACCTTCGATGAAGCAGTAGATAACTTTGCAGATGGCGACATCGATTTTCTGCATATCGATGGTCTGCATAGCTATGAAGCCGTAAAGCACGATTTTGAAACCTGGCTGCCAAAGCTCTCCGACCGAGCCGTGGTACTGTTTCATGACACCAACGTACGCGAGCGAGATTTTGGCGTCTGGAAACTGTGGAGTGAGCTAAAAGATCACTATCCGCACATTATCTTTGAACACTCCTTTGGCCTGGGTGTGCTGTTTGTCGGCAAGGAGCAGCCTGAAGCCGTTCTAGAACTGGTCAAGGAGTGGTCGCAGCCTGAAGGTCATGCGTTCATACGCAAGTATTTCGCCAAGCTAGGCGAAGTGATCGAGCAGCAGTGGGTCATTACTCAACTCCATGAGGCTGTGGCGAATGCCAACCAGGAAATTGCCAAGCGTGATGACCTGGTTAATGAACTTAACACGAATATTCGGGAACGAGACCGTGTTATACAAGAACAGGTAAACGCTGTTAGGGAACGAGACCGCGTTATACAAGAGCACGTAAGCGCTGTTCAGGAGCGGGATAGTGTCATTGAAGCGACGCAAAAAGCGTTGGCGGAAAGAGACAGCGAATTCGAGCTGTTAAGTACAGATATTGACGATCGCAATACTTCGCTTCTGGAGCGTACGCAGCACCTGGTCGATAAGGAGCGCCAGCTGGCGGAAGTATTGAGTTCCAAAAGCTGGAAGCTGACCAAGCCCCTGCGTGATGGTAATGTCTTCATAAAGCAGTGCCTGCGCGCAGCAAGGCTGGTCAAGCCTGCAATACAGCGGGGCGGCGGAGTGAAAAGCACGGCGCGCAAAGCTGTTGCCATCTACCGCCGTGAAGGCTTCGCAGGCGTCAAGCGAGGCTTTCGATTGGTAGAAGCAACATCAGCCGTTACCATGCCTCACGTAACGGACCCCGTCTACCTGGGTGCTATGAGCCATCCGTCACCGGAGTACTTGGCGCCTCGGGTGCTGATCGTTGCCGAATTCAGTATTCCGCAGTGCAAGAAGTATCGTGTCACTCAAAAACAGAAAATGTTCGAGCACTTGGGGGTCGAGTGTACCGCTATCGACTGGAACGAGGCTGAAAAAGCGATCAAGGCGCTGCAGACGCATTCCATGGTGATCTTTTACCGTGTTCCAGGCTTTCCGAATGCAATCAGCATTATTGAAGAAGCCAAGCGTCTGAATATCCCAACGTATTGGGAAGTCGATGATCTGATCTTCAACCGCGATGTATTGCTTAACAGCAAGACATTGGCAGGCTTGGGGCAAGATGATTTTCAGGGGCTTCTAACAGGAGCTGAGCTTTATTTAAAAGCCATGCTCAGCTGTGATTACGGCATTGCGTCTACCACAGGTCTTGCAGAAGCCATGCGAGAGTCTGGCATGAAGAGCGTCCAGGTGATAGAAAACGCACTGGACGAACAGACATTGGTCGTGGCTGAAAAGGTAAACGAAAAGCGCAAGACCGCGGTTAAAGACGACACGCTGCGTATCGTCTACGGTTCTGGTACCAATACACATAACGTCGATTTCCAGGAAGCCGTGCCGGCACTGCTCGACATTCTTGCTACCCATGACAATGTGCATTTTCGATTGATCGGCCTACTGGATCTGCCTACCGAGTTTGATCAGTTTGAGTCCCGTATTGAGCGCATTCCTGTCTGCTCCTATGAAGAGTATCTAGAGAGTCTGGCCGAGTGTGATATCAGTATCGCGCCCCTGGAACATTACGTATTCAATGACTCCAAGAGCAATATCAAGTTTCTGGAAGCTGCCGCTGTACGAGTGCCCTCTGTCTGTTCGCCAAGGGCCGCCTTTACCAGCGCTATTACGCATGGTGTCGATGGCTTCCTTTGCGAAACCGACGACGAGTGGAAGGATGCGTTTTCGCAATTGGTCAACAGCGCTGAGCTGCGTGAAGAAATGGCGGCAAATGCCCATGCATTCGTACTGCAAGCCTACTCGCCTGAAAATATCGCCACCCAGCAATTAAAGCCCTTGTTGCATGACTTCTCCCAACTCGTAATCAACGAGGCAGAGCCTAAAAAGCTCAGGGTTTTGGGGGTTAATTGCTACTACAAGCCCCGAGCTTTCGGTGGAGCAACGGTGGTAGCGGCAGAGATGAATACGCGCCTCAACCAGCGCGATGATTTCGACATGCACATGTTTACCGCAGTGCCTACCAATGTCGCTGAGGCCTATCAGGTTCGGCGCTACGAAGCGGATGGCATCAATGTTTACGGCATGGGTTTGCCTGATGGTCTGGATGACAGGGCGCAATTCGACAATCCGAACGTCGTACAGGCGTTGAGCGATGTGCTGGATGTGGTCAAGCCAGATATCGTGCATCTGCACAGCATTCAGGGGATAGGCCTGCCGATTGTTGATCTCTGCAAAGAAAAAGGTATCAAGTACGTCATTACCCTTCACGATGCCTGGTGGCTGTGTGGCCGCCAATTCATGATTGACCGGCATGGCAAGTTCTGCGGGCAGTACGTGATTGATAGAGGGGTATGTGCCGTTTGCGTAAACAACGCAAGTCTTAACAACGAGCGTCTAGACAAGATGGACGACGCGCTTAGAGGTGCATCAGCACTGCTGGCACCCAGCCGCTTCTTTGCCGATTTCTTTATTGCCAACGGCTATTCAGACAAGAAGGTGCTGGTCAACAAGAACGGTGTCCGCAGGCCAAGCCCCATGCCCAAGCTGCAGCACGATGGCCCCGTGCGGTTTGGCTACGTCGGCGGCAATACTGAAATCAAGGGCGTGCACCTTGTCAGAAAAGTCTTCACCGAGCTCAACGGTGAAGATGCAGAGCTTGTGATCGTTGATAATGCCATGAATCTCGGATTTTCAACCTACGATTCCGGCACATTCAAGAACATTGAAAAGGTAGAAATCGTACCGGCCTACACCCAGGAGACGATCGATAGTTTCTTTGCCAGTATCGATGTACTTCTGTTCCCGACGCAGTGGAAAGAGAGCTTTGGTCTTACCGTCAGAGAGGCGCTTGCCCGCAATGTCTGGGTCATCGCAACGGACGCCGGTGGCGTCGTCGAAGACATCATTCCCGGTGAAAATGGTATCGTCATACCCTTCACCGATGAAGGGGTGGAGTTGAAGAAAGCGGTGCTGGAGTCCATTCGCGTATTCAAGAACTACCAGCCCGGCGATGAAATTATTCTGGAAAAAGGCCAGCTTACGTATTTCGAGGATCAGGCAGCAGAGCTTGCAGATATGCTTGTCAATGTAGACAGCGGTCTTTACTCATCGGAGGGTAGCATCATCCAAACCAGTGAGTATCGGCATGCCAACCCAAGCTGACATGGCTAATCCAGAAACGACTGCCATCATCGTTACCTATCACCCGGCACTAGACGTGCTGGGTCAGCTAGTTGGCCGGCTTAAAAACCAGGTAAAAGCTATACTCATTGTCGATAATGGTTCGGATGAAGACATTGCCGCCTGGAATAAAGCCCAGGGACTTGCCGCCGATCACGTTATCGCCTTGAATGAAAATGTAGGCATTGCTGCAGCCCAAAACGCAGGTATTGAATGGGCGAAACAGCAAGGTGCAAGCCATGTGCTGTTGATGGATCAAGATAGCCTGCCCGCCCATGATATGGTGGCCGAACTGCACGCTGCGCTGATCGATAAGCCAGCGGCGGCCTCCGCTGGCCCAAGGTACATGGATAGCCGCCAGAAGAACCCACCGCCGTTTCTGCAAATTCGTAACTGGCGATTGTTCCGACATCGCTGTGAAACGGGCTGCGATGTTTTACCCGTTGATTACCTGATTGCTTCCGGGTGCCTTATTCCAATGCCGGTGCTAGAGCAGGTAGGCGATATGCGAGATGATCTATTCATCGACTATGTGGATATAGAGTGGGGGCTACGGGCAGGGCACCATGGATTCCAAAGCTATGGCGTATGCAGCGCACATATGGAACATAGTCTGGGCGAAGCGCCGATTGAGTTCCGCGGGCGAAAGATTCCTCTGCACAGCCCGCTACGCCATTATTATCACTTCCGCAATGCCGTGCTGCTTTATCGCACAGGCTGGGTGCCATTCCAGTGGAAGTGCGTGGATGCATGGCGTCTTCTGTTGAAGTATGGTTTCTACACGCTATATGCCAAGCCTCGCCGACAGCATTTCATGAAAATGACCCAGGGATTGCTTCACGGCATCATGGGAAAGGCAGGCAAGCATTAAGTACGTGGCTTTCAGGTAGAACCGTTTAACGATAGCGTATTTTGTATATGTGCCACATGCAGGAACGGCAAGATTAATCAAGGATCGATGCTAGAAAGATCCGCAAGAGTGGTGATTGATGATGAATATTTTAGTAACAGGCGGCGCAGGCTTTATCGGTTCAGCGGTCATTCGCTACCTGATCGAACATACCGATCATGAAGTCGTCAACGTGGATGCGCTGACCTACGCCGGTAATCTTGAATCACTGACAGCGATTGAAGACAGCGAGCGTTACGCCTTCGAGCAGGCCGATATTACGGATGCAGGCATCATGGCGGCCATCTTTGATCGCTACCAGCCAGATGCTGTAATGCACCTGGCGGCCGAGTCCCATGTCGACCGCTCCATTGATGGCCCGGCAGCGTTTATTCAGACCAATATTGTAGGCACCTACACCCTGTTGGAAGCGGCTCGCCATTACTGGAAAGCCCTGCAGGCAAGCGCGCCGGAAAAGGCCGATGCATTCCGCTTTCATCATATTTCTACCGATGAAGTGTATGGCGACCTGGAAGGTCCGGAAGATCTTTTCACCGAAGAAACGCCCTATGCGCCCAGCTCGCCTTACTCGGCCAGCAAGGCGAGTTCGGATCATCTGGTACGCGCTTGGCACCGTACCTACGGTCTGCCGGTATTGGTGACCAACTGCTCCAATAACTATGGGCCGTATCACTTTCCGGAGAAACTCATCCCGCTGATGATCTTGAATGCGCTGGCGGGGAAAGCGCTGCCGGTTTATGGCGATGGCCAACAGGTACGCGATTGGCTATATGTAGAAGACCACGCCCGTGCGCTGGTCAAGGTAGTAACCGAAGGTGTCGTGGGGGAAACCTACAACATTGGCGGGCATAACGAAAAGGCCAACCTTGAAGTGGTCGAAACGCTGTGCGACCTGCTGCAGGAGCTGGTGCCGGCTGAACGCAGTTACCGTGACCTGATCACGTTCGTACAGGATCGCCCCGGCCACGACCTGCGCTACGCCATTGATGCCGACAAGATCGAACGCGAGCTTGGCTGGCGTCCTGAAGAAACGTTTGAAACCGGGCTGCGTAAAACCGTTCAATGGTACCTTGATAACCGTAGCTGGTGGCAGCGTGTGCAGGATGGAAGCTATCAAGGCGAGCGTCTGGGTAGCTTGTAATCCCGCCGACTGACCACTGTGACCTAAAGGAATTGGTTATGAAGATTTTCGTTACTGGCGGCAATGGCCAAGTGGGATTTGAACTCAAGCGGCAGCTGGCAACGCTAGGCGCCGTATTGGCGCCTGGCAGGGCAGAGCTGGACCTTTCCGATGCCGATGCCGTCAACGCGTATCTAACGAAGCAACAGCCCGATGTGATCGTGAATGCGGCGGCCTATACAGCGGTTGATAACGCCGAGTCCGACCAGGCCATGGCTGCACGGCTAAACGCTGAGTTACCCGCACAGCTGGCTCAGTATTGCCAGCAGCATTCAATCTGGTTGATTCACTACTCCTCGGATTATGTGTACACCGGGGAAGGCAATACACCCTGGCAGGAGGACGATGCCACCGGGCCGTGCAACGTTTACGGCGCGACCAAGCTGGCAGGGGATGAAGCAGTCGCTGACAGCCACTGCCAGCATCTGATTTTCCGCACCAGTTGGGTATATAGTGCCTTCGGCAAGAGCTTCCTGGCCACCATGCTGCGCCTGGGTGCCGAGCGCTCGGCATTAAGCATCATCAGTGATCAGATTGGTGCGCCAACGCCTGCCCGCCTGATTGCGTTGGTGGCCCAGCAAGCGTTAACTAGATTGAGCAGTGATGGCGTAGGCCTGAAGAGCGGTGTCTATCACCTGGCCCCGCGTGGAGAAACCAGCTGGCACGGCTTTGCCAACGAGATCTTCAAGTCAGCGAAAAAGGCTGGGCTACCGTTGGCAATTGCTCCCGAAGGTGTTTCAGCCATCCCGACTACCGAATATCCTACACCGGCTGCGCGCCCATTGAATTCACGGCTGGCAGTCGACAAGCTAGAGAAGGCGCTGGCGATTAAGATGCCCAGTTGGCAGAGCCAGCTGGCGCTTACCGTGGAAGAAATAGCAAGCTCGCGTTAGTCGCCGAGCAACAAGCAAGGAGCAACAACGATGCAACGCAAAGGCATAATTCTGGCGGGCGGCAGCGGAACCCGCCTGCACCCCATTACCCGGGGCGTTTCCAAGCAGCTGCTGCCCATCTACGACAAGCCGATGATTTATTACCCCATCTCGGTACTCATGTTGGCGGGCATCCGTGAAATTTTGATTATCTCCACGCCTGATGACCTTCCCCAATATGAAAACCTGCTGGGGGATGGCAGCGCGTTTGGTGTGCGTTTTGAATACGCGGTTCAGCCAAGCCCGGATGGCCTTGCTCAGGCGTTCCTCATCGGTGAAGAGTTTATCGGTGATGCTCCGGTTTGCCTGGTGCTGGGCGACAATATCTTCCACGGCCAACACTTCTCCGAGCAGCTCAAGCGTGCCTCCGACCAGGCCAGCGGCGCTACTGTTTTCGGGTATCTGGTAAAAGATCCCGAGCGCTTTGGCGTGGTAGAGTTCGATCAGGACGGCACAGCGGTTTCCATCGAAGAGAAGCCAGAAAAGCCTAAATCACCTTACGCCGTGACCGGTCTTTACTTCTACGATAACGACGTAGTAGAGATTGCCCGCCAGGTGAAGCCTTCAGAGCGTGGCGAGCTGGAAATCACCAGCATCAACAACGCCTACCTGGAGCGCGGCGACCTGCGCGTTGAGCGGTTAGGGCGTGGCTTTGCGTGGCTGGATACCGGCACCCACGACAGCCTGCTGGAAGCCAGCCAGTACGTGCAGACCATTGAACACCGCCAAGGCCTGAAAGTGGCCTGCCTGGAAGAAATTGCCTGGCAGCATGGCTGGTTGAGCGATGAAGCACTGCGTGAAAGCGCAACGGCCCTCGCCAAAACAGGTTACGGTCAATATCTGCTGCACCGTTTAGATGCCAAAGGAGGCCAGTGATGCAGGTCGAAAAAACCTCCCTGCCCGAGGTGGTGATTCTAATCCCCAAGGTATTTGGCGACGAACGCGGTTTCTTCATGGAAAGCTTCAATCAGCAGGCCTTTGAAGAAGCCACCGGCTGCAAGCGCAACTTCGTGCAGGACAACCACTCACGCTCGCGCCAGGGTGTACTGCGCGGCATTCACTATCAGCTTGAGCAGGCCCAGGGCAAGTTGGTACGTGTAGTGCAGGGCAGCGTATGGGATGTAGCCGTCGATCTGCGTCGTGATTCCGCGCAGTTCGGCCAGTGGGTAGGCGTTGAGCTTTCCGCTGAAAACAATCGCCAGCTATGGGTGCCCGAAGGTTTCGGCCATGCCTTCGTGGTGCTTTCAGAAACGGCTGACTTCCTGTACAAGACAACCGATTTCTATCACCCGGAATCCGAGCGCTGTATCCGTTTCGATGACCCGGACCTGGGTATCGAATGGCCACAGCTGCCGGTGCCGTTTGCCCTCTCCGAGAAAGACCAGGCGGGTAGCGCCTTCTCGGCAGCAGAAGTCTATGAACACGCTTAAAGCGATCATGGGCTGAGCAGAAAGCGTATGAAATAAAACCCCGGATAGCCTGGCTATTCGGGGTCTGCTTTTACGGGCTAGGCCTGATGGAAAGGCAACACGTTACTGTGCCATTGCAAGATTACTGCGTCCAACCCCCACATACCTCAAGCCTGCGTTACTTAATGCCTCGGGGCGGTAAAGGTTACGCCCGTCTACCACCAGTTTGTCGGTTAGCTGTCCTGCCAGCCAGTTAAAATCCACGCTGCGAAACATCTTCCACTCGGTACAAATAACCAGTGCATCGGCGCCCTTAACCGCCTGGATCCGGTCTCCGGCAAGCATCAGGTCATCGCGCTCACCATAAAGGCGGCGGCACTCACTCATGGCTTCCGGGTCGAATGCCTGAACGCGGGCACCTGCTTGCCAAAGCGCTTCCATCAGTGTGCGGCTAGGTGCTTCACGCATATCATCAGTGTCAGGTTTGAACGCCAGTCCCCATACGGCAATCGTCTTGCCGTGCAGGTCGCCCAACTGCTCGCTGAGCTTGGTGAACAGCGTCTGCTTCTGACGCGTATTTACCGCTTCAACCGCGCCCAGTAGCGCTGGCTCATAGCCCAGTTGACGAGCCGTTTGCTCCAGCGCTTTGACATCTTTAGGAAAGCAGGAGCCGCCATACCCACAGCCAGGGTAAATGAAGTGGTAGCCGATGCGGGGGTCACTTCCTATGCCACGCCTGACATCTTCGATATCAACCTCCAGGCGCTCAGCCAGGCAGGCAATTTCATTCATGAAACTTATTTTAGTGGCCAGCATGGCATTAGCTGCGTACTTGGTAAGCTCGGCGGCCCTCACACTCATGAACATCAGCTTGTCATGATTGCGGTTATAGGGGGCATAGCACTCCCGCATCAAGGACTTCACCTGCTCGTTTTCTGTGCCGACGATAATGCGGGCGCCGCGGGTGAAATCCTCGATGGCCGCACCTTCTTTCATGAATTCAGGATTGGAGCAGACATCAAAAGGGTGCTCAACGCCGCGCAGGCGCAATGCCTCGGTAACCGTCGCCGTCACTTTTTCAGCGGTACCCACCGGCACGGTCGACTTATCGACAATTAGCTTGTAGCCCTGCATGTGCTCGCCGATGCTGCGTGCAACATTGAGTACATAGCGCAAGTCGGCGGTACCGTCTTCATCCGGCGGGGTACCAACGGCAATGAAGAGTATATCGCCACTGGCGACCGCCTCGGCGGTATGGGTGGTAAAACGTAGCCGGCCAGCCGCTCTATTCTGTTGCAGAATGGCGCTCAAGCCTGGCTCGAAGATAGGGTTTTCACCGCGCTCCAGCTGCTGGATTCTCTCCGGATTGATGTCCATGCAGGTTACCTGATGGCCCACCTCGGCCAAGCAAGCACCAGCCACCAGGCCCACATAGCCGGTTCCAAAGACGGTAATGTTCATAATCCTGTATCTCGCTTAGCCGAACGTTAGCAGGAGCTTACCATAGGGTAGTGATTGTTAAGCGTTTATGACACCGCGTAGAGACAAGCGCCGAATTCGGCCAAGACCCCCCGAAAATAGGTATGCTTCGCGTATAGGCAAGCAGTGTAGAGGGTTAGCGAGTAATCCCTTACAATGGCGCGTGCAATTTCTGGTAGCACAGGTTATGAAATTTCATCCGCACAGCGTAGGGCAAGGGAATACGCCCGTTACAATCCCTGGGCGGTAGCGTGCCTTTTTTTGGAAATCCTTATGTCAAATACCCCTTTTCTAATAGCGCGGCCGGCTCGCATGCTGCTGGCTGCGTTAAGCGTGGCCTTGGTAACCGGCTGCTCCTCCTACCCGAAGAGCAATGCCCAGGAAGCCCAGTATGTACTCAACAACGACCCCGCCACGCTGCTTCAGGATGAAAGCCTCAACGACTTTCTTTCCAAGTCGCCAGCAGGGGCGGTGCTTAACGTAGCCCGTAGCCCCTGGGGCCATAACGTTGAAGTAGTGGCTGATGCACCGTACCTGGCGGCCAGTGGGCGCGAATGCCGCAAACTGCGCGTCGTGGAAATGGGCAACAATGCGCGCACCGCCCTGGTATGCCAAACGCCTAACGGTTGGGTAAATCAGCGCGTCGTTACCCAAATGGATTCAACCGCAACGCAAGGGCGCTACTAATGAACGTTTTCCGCATACTCAAACGCCCGCTTGCGGTAGTCGCCCTGGCCGTCGTCGGCAGTAGCGCCGCAAGCGCGGTATGGGCGCAAAGCATCAGCCTGCCCAACAGCATTTTACCTGCTCAGCAACAAAGCCAGCAGCAGGGTCAACAGCAGGAAGAAGTAAATGATACCCCCCGCGCTGACTGGCGCAGCGGCACTTACGGCCCCGTCAGCCAGCCCCCGCGCGACCCGGATATGCTGCCCCCGTTTGGCGCCAACCTGTTCACCGGCGGCTTTCGCGGCGCCATGGGTGATGGCCTGAATTCCGACTACCAGGTAAAACCCGGCGACCAGGTCACTGTTCGTGCCTGGGGCGCCTTCGATTTCGACCGCGTACTGCCGGTCGATGCCCAGGGCAATATCTTCATCCCCGGTTCAGGCCCGCTCAATATCGAAGGCCAGAACAGCCAGCAGGTAGACAACAGCGTGCGCGGCGCCATTACCTCGGTGTACCCGGATAACGTAGAGGTCTACACCAACCTGCAGGGGGTGCAGCCCGTAGCCGTGTTCGTGACCGGCTATGTGGAAAACCCCGGCCGCTACGCCGGTACACCCAACGATTCGCTGCTCTACTTTCTCGATCAGGCCGGCGGCATCGACCAGGATTTAGGTAGCTACCGCCAGATCCGCGTGCTGCGCGATGACCGCACCGTTGCCACGGTGGATCTTTACGACTTCCTGATCAACGGCAGCATCGCCCGCCCGCAATTCCAGGATGGCGACACCATCGTGGTGGAAGAGCGCGGCCCGGCGATTGCCGTGGGTGGCGATGTACAGCGGGAACACCGCTACGAGCTGCTGGGCAACCAGCTAAGCGGTGCCGAACTGGTCAACCTGGCGCGCCTGAAAAGCGGCGTTTCCCACGTGCTGCTGCGCGGCAACCGTGAAGACGGCCCCATCGCTCAGTACTACCCCCTGGACATGTTCAACGGCCAGACCATTCGCAGCGGCGATGAGGTGCTTTTCAGCGCCGACAAGCGCAGTGAAACCATCGTGGTGGAAGTGGAGGGCAGCTATTACGGCCCTTCGCGCTATGCGCTACCCCGCAATGCCCGCCTGAGCGAGCTGCTGGACGCCATCGCCGTGCCCGAGAGCATGACCGCCGTAGAAAGCATCTCACTCCAGCGCGAAAGCGTAAAAGAGCAGCAGCGCCAATCCATGGAAGACAGCCTGCGCCGCCTGGAAACCACCTACCTGAGCGCCTCTTCAAGCACCAACGAAGAAGCCCAGGTGCGCGCCCAGGAAGCCGAGCTGATTCAGAACTTTGTAGAACGCGCCCGCGAGCTCGAGCCCAGTGGCCGCATGGTCGTGGCCTACGATGGCCGCATTTCCGATATCCGTTTGCAGGATGGCGATGTCATCACCATTCCTGAAATCAGCGATTCCATGCTGATCAGTGGTGAAGTGCTGGTACCCCAGGCCGCCGTTTACCGCCCGGGCATGAACGTGATCGATTACATCGAAAGCGCTGGTGGCTTTACCAACCGCGCCGACGACGACCACATCCTGATCGTTCGCCAGAACGGCGCGGTCGAAAACGCCCGCAAGGTGAACCTGCGCCCGGGTGATGAAATCCTCGTCATGCCCGCCGCACCCACGCACAACCTGCAGCTGGCCGCCACGCTCACACAGATCCTCTACCAGGTAGCCGTCGCCACTCGCGTTGCGGTTGATCTGTAATCGTGAATAGTCAATGGTAAGCGCGGTGCCCCGTAGCGCGTGGTAACGAGCAAAGCGAGGCACCCGCGAGTGGGCGGCGTAAGCCGCCCCAAGTCTGCAGCAGCAAAACCGTAGGATAACCCCAATGGCCGATAACCCAACGGCACCCCGCGGCGCCCGCTCCCCTTGGCAGGTCACTCGCAGCGTGTGGTACGCCATGTTCATGCGTGAAGCCATCTCACGCACAATGAGCGACCGCATGGGTTGGTTCTGGATGATTTTTGAACCGGTAGCAATGGTTGGCATCATGGTTGCCATTCGCAGCTTTATTAGCGGTGACAGGCTCATTATCAATGCTCCCTTTATCCCTTGGATGATTACGGGGTTAATGGGATTTTTCCTCGTTCGTGAAGGCATGCTGCGTGGCATGGGGGCGATAGAAGGTAATAGTGCGCTGTTTGCCTATCGCCAGGTACAGCCGGTAGACCCGGTGCTGGTGCGCAACTTTCTGGAAGGCATGCTGCGTACGTTCGTTTTCCTGCTGTTCATCGCCGGCGGCTTGATGCTAGGGCTCGAGATGTACCCGGATAACGCCATACGCGCCATGGCGGCGTGGCTTTCGCTGTGGAGCCTGGGGCTAGGGCTTGGGCTGTTTACCTCGGTTGCTGCAACGCTAGTGCCTGAAATAGGCCGCGTAATCCGTATGCTTTCGCTGCCCCTGCTGATTATCTCCGGTGTGATTTTTCCGCTTAATCAAATGCCTCACTGGCTTTTAGAGTATTTAATGCTCAATCCCATTCCCCACGCATTGGAAACTCTACGCCTTGGTTTTTTCGAAAACTATAAGGTCATCCACGGTACCAGCATGCTCTATTTCTGGCTGGTTACGCTTTCGCTGAATGCTCTGGGGTTACTGATGCACTTACGTTTTGTTGATCGATTAAAGGCTAAATAATCCATGCAAGGCTCAATCACCCGGTTTGTTAAAAGATCGCCCCAATGGGCAGTCGCCTTGATCGCCATCCTGCTTGTGAGTTTTTATTGGTTCGTATGGGCGCAGGAGCGCTATGTCTCACGAGCAACCGTTGTACTCGAAAGCCCGCAAGTAGCTACCCCCGAGTTGAGCCTATCGTCACTAATGGGAGGGGGTGCTGGCAATACAGCGGATTTGCTTTTGCTTCGCGAACACCTTTTGTCGGTTGATATGCTGCGGCTTCTGGATAAGCAGTTGGGTCTTCGCCAGCACTACAATGAACACGGCGATTTTTTTGCCAAGCTGCGTAACGCTAATGTGCCCATCGAAGAGTTGCACAAATACTACCTGCGCCGTGTAGAGGTCGAGCTTGATGAGTACGCAGGCGTACTGAATATCCAGGTGCAAGCCTATACGCCCGAGTTTGCCCATGAAATGACCTCGCTACTGCTGCAAGCGGGCGAAAACCACATGAACGAAATGGGCCACCGCCTGGCGGATGAGCAGGTACATTTTCTGGAACGGCAGATGGTGCGCCTGGACGAGCGCTTCACGGAAACCCGTCAAGCACTTCTGGAGTACCAGAATGAGTACGGGCTGGTATCGCCTACTGATACAGTCGCCAGCATCAATCAGGTAGTAGCAACGCTTGAAGCTGACCTGGCCCGCCTGCAGGCCCAACGAAGCGCGCTTTCCAGCTTCCAAAGCCAGCAATCGCCAGAACTGCGTCAGGTAGAGCGCAATATATCAGCACTGCGGGACCAGATCGTTGAGCAGCGAGACCGCATCGCGCAAGCATCTGGGGATTCACTCAATAGCGTTTCCGCTGAATACGAAACATTGGAATTGCAAGCGCAGTTTGCTCAGGAAACCTACTCAAGCGCGCTTGCCGCCCTTGAAAATACCCGCCTGGAAGCGGCTCGCCAGCTCAAGCAGGTAAGCGTGCTGCAAAGCCCGCTGATGCCGGAATACCCAACCGAACCCAACCGGCTCTATAACAGCACGGTTTTCGCCATTATCACCATCTTTCTGGCTTTTATCCTCAGCATGATCATCATGATCATTAAGGATCACCGCGATTGATCGGAAAATGGTAAGGGCTAATTCGCCACCCGACTGAAGACATTCAAACGAACTAAAACCGGAGAGCGGTATGCTCGATATCATTCACCACGGCGGTGCCACCGGGGTAACCGGCAGCTGCCACCAATTGATATTGAACAACGAGCACTCGTTACTGATTGATTGCGGTTTATTCCAGGGCGAAGACGCCCCTGAAGACACGTTTGAACAGCTGAAAATCGAGTTCGATATCAGCACCGTTCAGGCACTCGTTATCACCCACGTGCATCTTGATCACGTAGGGCGGTTACCGTACCTGCTGGCCGCAGGCTTCAAAGGCCCTATCATCTGCTCGGAGCCCTCCGTCAAGCTGCTGCCACTGGTGATCGAAGACGCGCTCAAGATCGGCTTTACCCGCAACGCCCAATTGATCGAACGCTTTCAGGAACAGCTAAAACAGCAGATCGTCAGCGTGCCTTACGGCAAGTGGCACCGCGTTGCTTATAACACTATCGGCACCGCACGCATAAAACTTAAGCGGGCAGGGCACATTTTAGGCTCAAGCTACGTAGAGGTAGCCTACCAGAGCGCTGATGGCGGCGAAAAACAGCGCATTGTATTCTCGGGCGACTTGGGGGCACCGCACGCGCCATTGCTACCCGCGCCCAAATCGTCCAGCGGCTGCCACCAGTTGGTACTCGAAAGCACCTACGGCAACCGCACCCACCCGGACCGCCGCCAGCGCCGTGCCGTACTCAAGCGAGCCATCGAACAAGCGCTGACGAACGGCGGCACGGTAATGGTGCCGGCCTTCAGCATCGGCCGCACCCAGGAACTGCTCTATGAGCTGGAAGGCATCATTCACGATGCCAAAGGCAGCCAGTGGAAAAAGCTTGAAATCATCGTCGATTCACCGTTGGCGGCCCGCTTCACCAAGGTATACCGCGAGCTAAAACCCTACTGGGATAAAGAAGCCCAAAGCCGCCTGAAAAAAGGCCGCCACCCACTGAATTTTGCCAGCCTCCACACCGTGGAAAGCCACACCGAACACGAGCAAACCGTCGAGTACCTGGCCAACAACGGCAGGCCCGCCGTAGTCATTGCCGCCAGCGGCATGTGTGCCGGCGGGCGCATCATGAACTACCTGAAAGCCATGCTGAATGATGCCCGCCACCAGGTATTGTTCGTAGGCTACCAAGGCGCCGGAACACCAGGCCGCGCTATACAGCAATACGGCCCGCAGGGCGGTTGGGTAGAACTGGACGGCCAGCGTATCGATATCAAGGCCGGGGTTACCAGCATCAGCGGTTACTCCGCCCACGCGGATCAAAAAGACCTGCTCAACTTCGTAAAACGCATGCGCCATTGGCCCAGCATCATCCGCCTGGTGCACGGTGACCAAACCGCCCGAGAAACGTTAAAGCATGAGCTTGAAAACCTCTATAAGCGCAAAGGCAGGAGCGTGACGGTAAAAAGTTAAGTGCTTATCCTTTACCCGTCATCGAAAAAACCAATGATCGAAATCAAGCACCTCTACAAGCGCTACCACAACCACCACGGCAGCGACTGGGTACTCAAGGACATCAACCTGACGATTCCCACCGGGGTAAGCGTAGGATTGATTGGCCCCAACGGCGCAGGTAAATCCACCCTGTTGCGCCTTATCGCTGGCATGGACACGCCCGATAGGGGAGAGGTAATACGCCACAGCCGTGTATCTTGGCCGGTGGGACTATCGGGCGGCATGCAAAACAATATGACGGGGCGGCAGAACGTCAAATTTGTGGCAAGGGCGCAAGGAAGTGATATCGAAGAGGTTCAGCGAGTCATTCGGTTCGTACAGGATTTTGCGGAAATAGGCAGTGCCTTTGACGAGCCCGTGCGTACCTATTCATCGGGCATGCGTTCGCGGCTATCCTTTGGTTTATCTCTGGCCTTTGATTTTGATGTCTATATTTCCGATGAAGCAACTTCGGTAGGTGATCTGCGCTTTCGTAAAAAAGCTACGTCTGCTTTCAAAGAGAAGGTAGGCAAGGCTAGCATTATTATCGTGTCGCATAGCGAAGGCATACTCCGCGAGCTATGTGATGCAGGCATATGGATCGATCACGGCAATGCGGTCTGGTACGACAATGTTGATGATGCGATTAAGGAATACCATGACAGCTTGGCAGATCAAGAAACGAAAGATACTCAAGGAGCGAGTGACAATGCTAACGAACAAGATGTGTTAGCGGCGAAAAAAGAAATGGAACTAGCACGAACAGAATATCAGAAGCTGCGTGACCAGTACGCAGCCCTTCGTGATTCATATTTTGATTAAATATAGTAGGTGGAAAATTGAGTAAGCTGACAAAGTTTTTTAAACATCCCGTCATGTTTTTTGAAGATGCTGCCAAGAATAAAAAAATGAAAGAAGGAAAGCCCAAGATTTTTGTAGTAGGTTTCAGTACGTGGAAAACCTACCTACGCATGTACTTTTCAGAATATGATTTGATCTTTCTACCTAAAGATATTAAGAAAAGCCAATTCAACTCACAGTACCGCAAGAAAATTCTCTCGCTAAAAGAGTCATGCCAAGTATTTATATGGGGCTTCAAAGCGCCGGAATATATATTGGAATTTTTGAGAGAAGAAAAAGTATCAACAAAGTTTGTAGAAGATGGGTTCGTGCGCTCCGTACAACTAGGCGCCACCAAAGCACCGCCCATGTCGTTGTGCTTGGACAGTAAAACACCTTATTTTGACGCAACGCGTCCCTCAGATCTTGAAGACTTGCTTAATAATTTCGATTTTACAAGTAAGGCGGAGTTATTAGATCAGGCCAAAGAAGGCATCAAACTGCTACTCGAAACAGGAGTAAGCAAGTACAATAATAGTCAATCCGTCAATATCGAAAAAATATATGGGCCCAAGACCAAAAAGCGTATTCTGGTTTTAGGACAAGTAGAAGACGATGCTTCTATTCAGTATGGGTGTGAGAAAAAGCTTACCAATAACGATATGGTACGGTTAGCGGTAAAAGAGAATCCAGATGCTCAAGTGATCTACAAACCGCATCCCGATGTAATGAACGGTCACCGGCCTTATCAGTCAGATCCATCAGACGTTGAAGATGTTTCTTTAGTTCTGACTAAAGATATTCCTTTAGCAAACTCTTTTGAAACTGTAGATCATGTCTACACTATTACATCGTTGGGTGGGTTCGAGGCTTTATTGCGGGGTATTAAAGTTACAACTTTAGGTTGCCCTTTCTATTCGGGGTGGGGGCTAACTGATGACAGACAATCTAATACGCGTCGAAAACGAACTTTAAAATTAGAAGAGATTTTTGCTGTATCATATCTCATTTACCCTTCTTATTATGGCATAGAAGATGGTCGCGTTTTAGAGTTTAAAGACGTAGTTAGATTGCTCGCAAAGCCAGTAAAACAGTTGGTAGATAAAAAACAAGCTTCCAAAAAAGAAGTAAGTGATGTTGTTCCTAAAAAGCCGTCGCTTAAAAATAGCAAGAAAGTAGAGGTGCCAGCTTGGTATAATCCTATCAGTCATGAGTTTACTGAAAGTGGGCTAATAAAAAAACCTATATTTTTGTATATGCCATGGATTCCTGAACATGGAAACACGCTGATTAGTAAAATAAAGAATGATGAAGCTTATGATATAGTTCCATTCGATCTTGTAAGGGGGAGCGAGCCCGGAGAATATAGAAGGGATATTCTAAGATTTGCACTGAATAATCCTATTCTTTATCGAAAAATGGTTGCGAAAAAGCTAATACCTCTAAAGGGAAAGGTTTCAGCATTTATATTTACATTTGACTGGTCACCTGTCATGAGGATTATCGTTTCTGTCTGTAAAGAATTGGACATAAGAACAATCTTAATTCCACATGAATCGGTCTTTGCTGATAGAAATAAGTACTATTGGTGTCCTAAAACACATGCTATGCTTCCATCTGTGGATCTTATTCTAGGTTGGGGGCAGCTGCAAAAGGACATTTTTATTGAAAGAGGGTATCCAGAAGATAGATTTATAAAAGTAGGAGCGCCAAAGTTTGATGCTTATAAAAACTATCTTCCGATGTTATCAAGAGAGCAATATTGCCAGTTATTTGGGCTTGACCCGAATAGAAAAATTGCTTTGTTTGCATCTCAGCCATTAGATTCACAGTTTGATGTCAATAAAGCACGTGATTCACAAAGGAAGGCTGTCGAAGATTTGTTCGAAATATGTATAAAGCATAACCACCAGCTTTTGGTACGTTTACCACCTTCCAAAGATAATATTCTTGGTGAAGATTTAGTGGAAAAGTTAACGAGGTCAGAGGATGCTGCGATTGATGATGCTGATTGCTATTTTGTAAATGCAGAAGAAACAATTCATCATGTAGATATAGTTACTTCAGTAAACAGTACAATGCTATTTGAAGCGGTTTTAGCAAAAACTCCCTCTTTTTCGATTAAATATGTGGATTTTGACCAGATATGGAAAAAGGTAGGTATCCCCTTTGCCACAGATATAAAGTCTATCGAAGACCAGGTTGTTAGTATAGATAATGGCTCATATTTGATACCTGAAAAAGGTTTTAATTGGGCATCTGACATGTTTGGTGTTGGCGAGTTTGATGGCTTAGCTGCAAGCCGTATAACTAATCAACTTAGCAAGCTTGCATCTAAAGAGACTGTTGTCAAACCAATAGCATCTCCTTTTGCTAAGATACTAAGTAATCAGAGAATTGATATTATGGCTATTCCAAGCAACCTAAAAGTTTGGAGTGGTGTTCAAAAGCACGTGCTCGAAATGCTGAATGCTCGGTTGAAAATCAATAGTAGCGCTGGTCTAGAATCAGCAAATGAGCTTTCGTCTACTGAAGCATATTTCCAATGGGGTATTGGCAATAATGAAGGTAAATCAAGCCAGAGAATGCTTGCTAGAGCATTGGGTAAACCAATTATAATCCTGGAAGATGGTTTTATCCGCTCTCTTGATATTGGACTTTCTGGAGAGCCTGCTTTATCTATAATTATAGATGATCTAACTTCTTACTATGATGCTACAAAGCCGTCAAGGTTAGAGAAGTTGTTAAATTCCAACATTGTTTTAAACCAAGAAGAGTTGCACAGAGCCAAGAGTGCAATTCAACAAATAGTTAATGCGAGAGTTTCTAAATACAATCATGCCCCAGATATTCCACTGAATATTGGAAAGCCGGGGAATTATAAAATATTATTATTGGATCAACGATTCGGTGATCAGTCTGTAGAGTCTGGACTGGCTAGTGAGCAGTCGTTTGATAAAATGCTTAAAGATGCAATTATAAAACATCCGAAAGCAGATATAATTATTAAGCAACACCCTGATGCAATAAAAGGTGGTAAGTCAAGCTACTTTAGCGATGAGAAGTTGGCCTTTTCGCAACATGTAGATAATATCTTTTGTGTCAACTACGATATAAACCCATACGCACTGTTTGATATTGTTGATGAAGTTTATGTGGGGACTTCCGGAATGGGCTTTGAAGCTCTTTTGGCTGGAAAAAAAGTTACCTGCTATGGAGTTCCTTTTTATTCTGGTTGGGGCATTACAGAAGATAAAACTACTGTTTCTAGACGTGACAATTCTCGTTCATTGGAAGAGATTTTTTACTTTTCTTACCTATACCTCAGCAAATATTACGATCCAGTGAGTCAAAGCGTTTGCGAACTTGAAGATCTAGTGAACTATATCGCCAATATGAAAGGAAAATAATGGATATAAAATATAAGCCAGCTCATATTCGTGGTGAATTAATGGCGGAATCGCCCAGTAGCATTGCTGCTGTCGTAAAAGGAAAGTGTGCGATTGGCTATATGTCATACATAGGATCACAATCAGAGCTATATGGAGGTACACAAATTGGCCGTTTCTGCTCAATTGCGGCCAATGTTGTTATTGCACCTACGAATCATCCATTAGATCGGCTTTCGACACACTTATTTGCTTTTTCAAATAATGGCCCCTTTAAAAATTCTCAAGAATTTCAGGGATGGAAGAGGGGGAATATTTTTCAAGAAAATCATTCTGAAACCACTATTGGCAACGATGTTTGGATTGGTAGGAATGTAACTATTAAGAGGGGAGTGGTAGTTGGCGATGGTGCAGTGGTGGCTGCCGGTGCTGTCGTTGTCACTGATATTCCACCTTACGCAATATTTGGTGGCGTTCCAGCCAAATTAATAAGATATAGATTTTGTGAAGAAACGATAAAAAGTCTCTGTACGCTTAAGTGGTGGCAATACGATTTGTCTTCAGGAAAAATAAAATTAGATGTAAATGATGTTCTTAGCTGCATTGATGAGATCAGAAGCTATCTGAAAGATGGTCGAATAGAAGTTCTTTCGCCGTCAGTTTATCAACTTACAGCTCAGAATTCTATTAAAGTAAAATAGGGTGTATTTATGCAAATTACTACTTTCGGATCTTGTTATGCAAGATACGTAGCAAATCATTTTGCTATGCTTACTAATAGTAGGCTTGTAAGTTGCACATACCACAATAGGAGTGATTTTTTCGTTGATAAGTATTTCAATAACAAGTATACGGATGATTTTTATGATCAATTAATACAGCTTTTAAGTGATTCGTCAGATGAATCCCGCAAAATTGATCCAGACTCTAGTGTAGTTAACATAATAAAAAATCAGACATCTCATAGCTCTGGTGCGCATAGACTATCTTCGGGTAAAAATTTTTTTCAGTGTATTGAAAACACAGACCTCATTATTATTGACAACTACATGGATGTCTCTGCGAAATTGTTTGCAAATAATGATAACGTTGTTTTCTTTAATTCACGTGATCCACTGGTCAAGAGTTATTTAATAGAGCCAGGCCATGTAAGTCTTGATCATGTTACTGAGCTCTTAACTGCAAATGCTTCTTTCAAAAATTTTAACTTAATTGTTAATTATGTGAAGAGAAAGAACCCGAATGCATTTGTTGTGTTTCTAAATTTCCCCTTTAACACGTATTTTGAAAATCCTACTAGAGTTAAAATAACTAAAGAGTTTGAGAAGCTTTCTGTAGGTTTGGGTTCTGATCTGGTTTTACCATCACTAATGGTTCCTAAGCAACTGCAAACACATCAGAAACAGCATTTTAAAGCCGCATTTTATTCTTATGTTGCTGGACGCATTTTGGAAAATATTAATTTTAAAATGGCTTTAAAAAATAAAATTTTATGAAAAAATTAAATAAAATTATAATTAGCAACGCTCAAGAGGCATACATTAATAGGGAATGGGCTGTAGTGGCGCCGTTGTATGATGAGCTTAGCCAAAAAGGGTGTCAACTCCCTGAAAAAAACAAAGTCCAATGGGTTATTTCCCTCAAAAAAATACAGGATTACAGCTCTGCATTGAGGCTAATCTCATTGTTTTTGAGCATGAATAATACAAGCTCTATTGGCCTTTGGTTGTTTCATTCAGGCGAGTGCAAGCAAAGCTTAGGTGAGTATAGTCAAGCAATTGATTGTTATGAAAAAGCTTTGGCATCTTATCAAAATAAAAAAACAATTTTTTATAGACTTTCTCAGTGCCACGAAAAACTGAGAGACTATAAGTCTGCTCTGATTTGTATTGAACAGGCATCCTCGTTGAGCCAGAGTCTTCTTATAAATGCACAATTAGCATCTGTGCATTATAAACAGAAGAATTGGTCGGCTTGCGCTAAAGTCTTTGAGGAGTTATTTGAACGCTTTAGTATTGAATCTTTCAGACCCCAGTGGGTTTATTGCTATGCAGATAGTTTGTGAAATTTGTTAAATTATTCTAAAGCGTCTAAATATTTCAAAATTCTTTTTGAGATGGATAGCTCTAAGTCTAAGTGTTTGTTTAAGTCTTATTTGTGTTTTGTGAAAAATAGTGAGCTGGATTTGGCTGAGGCAGCTATATCTAAAGCTTTAGAGTTGGATAAGGAAAATGCTAACTTCCATCTAGAAATGGCCAGGTTGTTTTCATTGAAAGGAAGTGCTGATCAGGCTAGAGAGTTTTATGAACAGTCATCTGCTCTAGGGAGTGCTATTGCGCAGCATGAGCTTTTAAGTTTTGATGAAAGCAATCGTTTTGAAATGCAACTTGGTCATTTGTTTACATTTAAACGTTTGATCTTGTTTTAAAGACATGTTATGCCAAAACTTTGATAAATGGTTTTACAGGGAATTCTGGTATTAATTGGCATGATTTATACTTGCGTCATATTTATCTCAGAAACAAGGCGAAAGAGCCAGGTAACTCCTTAAAGCATAGCTTGCTAGACTACAATGATTTTTTTTCGTCTCTATTGTTTAATATTAAAGAGAATGGTTTTGACCCGTATAAATCAATTCCACTATCAAAAGATGGTGGGATATTGAACGGAGCGCATAGAATATCTGCAGCAATGGCTCTTGGGTTGAAAAAAATCCCTGTGGTTCTTTCTAAAGAAGAGCGAGGTGTTGATCGGGATATTAACTGGTTTATAAATCGTGGCTTTAATAGCCATGAGATTCATGAGCTGATTTATAATTGGGTGTTAAGCTCATTTTGTAAACCATATATAGCGATCCTTTGGCAGACAGTATATGATCATTGGGAGCAAATAGTTTCTGATATTAGCGGCAAAGTTGATATTGTGTTTTCAAAAACAATGAGCTTTGACTCCGTTGGTTTGCAAGAGTTTATTAAAGATGTTTATAGTTTTGAGCAGCCAGCAGACTTTAGTGTAAAAATTACGAATAAAGCTGAAGTTTTGGTCAATTGTGGTTGTGCTGTGAAAGTTTTGCTTTTAGATAATAAAAATGGTTTCTGTGGGGTGGTGAAAAATTATATAAGAGAAAAGTATTGTCATCTGTTTGCGTATGACCCTCTTTTTATCATACATGTTTCTGACACAGTAGACGAAATGTATCATATGAATAGCATGCTTTTTCATTACGAAAATTCTATTTTTTTACAAAATAGGTCTGTGGCTCTTACTGATGATATTGCTAGATGGATTAAAGAACTGAAGCTAATTCTTGAAAAATTAAGCTTATCTTCTTCAGATGTGTGTGCGGTAGGTGGGGCAGTGCTCAATATTTATGGTTTAAAAAAAGCGGATGACTTAGATGTTGCAGTGACAAAAAAAATAAGAAAAGAAAAGTTTTCAGATAGTGCTGAGTGCATTGGCGATAATGTTGATATCGTCGCTAAGGATTACTTTAGGACAATCGGTTATAGTGTTTCTGATGATTCTTTGATTTATGATCGATCTATGTTCGTTTATGTTCGGGGTTTGAAGTTTGCGGATATTGATGTTGTGCGTAAACGTAAGATGTTTTCTCTAAGAGATAAGGATTTAAAGGACTTAGCCCTTATCGGAGATTATTATGTCAAGAAATAGGTGTATTTATTATGAATAATGTTTTTCTTCTCTTGCGATCTTTCTTTTGTTTCAAGGACAGCATAGGAAAAACTAACACTTCAATTAAAAGCACTCCAGGTTCATCAGGCTCTCAAGTTCGTTGGAAAGAAAATGTTTCCTCAACTGGCTCTGGTAATATTATCAATCTTGTTTCGGCTTTTAAGAAAATTGGCTCTTTGACCATAAAGGGTGATGGCAATAAAGTTTTCTTTGGCGCTGGCTCAACTTATGTGGGAAATATTTCTATTCAAGGGAATAATAATAAGATTGTAATTGGGGAGGAAGCTGTTATTAGAAGTAGGGTTTTGATTAAAGGAAGTAATCAAAAAGTTGTTTTTGGCAAGCATACAACCACTCAGTCTTGTTATATCTTGTGCCAAGAGGGCTGTAATATCGAGATAGGTGATTGGTGCATGTTCTCACGAGACATTGAGATTCGAACCACTGATGCCCATTCAGTAGTCGATGTTAAAACTCGAAAGCGTGTTAATACGCCGAGTTCAGTGAAAATTGGAAACCATGTATGGGTAGGCGTTGGTAGCTTAATTAGCAAAGGCTCTCAAATCCCCAATGATTCCATCGTGGGTGCATATTCTTTTGTAAATAAGGAATTTACCGAGGAAAATGTGCTAATCGCAGGGACTCCTGCAAAAATTGTCAGGCATGGAGTGACCTGGAACAGGGGCCGTAAGCCCAAGTTCACCCAGGCACAGCTTGAACATTGGAAAGAACCACCATCAAAGACGGAATTATGATCATGAATTTGAACGGCTACAATATCTCTATCGCGAACGATAAGACATTTACCCTGTTGGCAGGTATCAACGTACTCGAATCGCGCGACCTGGCGATGACTGCCTGCGAAAAATATGTAGAAGTATGTGGCAAGTTAGGCATTCCTTACGTATTCAAAGCTAGTTTTGATAAAGCCAACCGTTCTTCCATTCACTCTTACCGTGGCCCCGGTCTGGAAGAGGGCATGCGCATTTTTGAAGATGTAAAAAAAGAGTTTGGCGTGCCGGTGATTACCGACGTTCACGAACCCTGGCAGGCGGCCCCTGTGGCAGAAGTGGTGGATATCCTTCAGCTGCCGGCTTTTCTTGCTCGCCAAACCGATTTGGTCATGGCGTTGGCTAAAACAGGCAAGCCTATTAATATCAAGAAACCTCAGTTCTTGAGCCCTGGGCAAATGGTCAACATTGTCGAGAAGTTCAAGGAAGCGGGTAATGATCACCTAATGCTGTGTGACCGCGGCACCAGCTTTGGTTACGACAACCTGGTGGTTGACATGCTGGGCTTTGGTGTCATGAAAGACACCTGCGGAAATCTGCCTATCATCTTTGATGTGACCCATGCGCTTCAGCAGCGCGACCCGTTGGGCGCTGCATCCGGTGGCCGTCGTAAGCAGGCCCTTGAGCTTGCCCGTGCGGGTATGGCGGTTGGTATTGGCGGCCTTTTCCTGGAAGCCCACCCAGACCCGGATAATGCCAAATGCGATGGCCCCAGCGCATTGCCACTGCATCTTCTAGAACCTTTCCTTACTCAGATTAAAGCTATTGATGATGCTGTGAAGGCTATGCCAGCACTGGAAATCGACTAAGGAGTTGGCTGTGTCTGAATCACGCCGTGTGGCATTAGTAATTCCTGCGCGTTATGGCTCCAGCCGTCTGCCGGGTAAGCCATTGGCCGATCTGTTAGGTAAGCCAATGGTTCAATGGGTGTTCGAGAAGGCCCAGCAGGTTCCTTCAGCGGATACCGTTGTCGTGGCCACTGATGATCAACGCATCGCTGATGCTGTAAAAGCCTTTGGCGGTAATGTCGTACTCACCTCCCCGAACCATCCATCCGGCACTGATCGGTTAGTAGAGGTAATGGCGCAGGTAGAGGCCGATATCTACATCAACCTTCAAGGTGATGAACCTCTTGTTCGCCCTGAAGACGTGGAACAGCTTGCGCAAGGCATGCTGGCGGATACTTCCGTGGATGTAGGCACGCTGTATCATGCCATTGATGATGAGGAGGCCCTGAACCCTAACGCCGTCAAGGTAGTGCTGGGCCATGAGGGCAACGCGCTCTATTTTAGTCGCTCGCCCATTCCTTATCCTCGTGAGAAAGATAAGCACCCCGGTTTCAAGAAGCATGTGGGTGTGTATGCCTACCGTAAGCGTATTCTGGAACAGTATGCGCATTTGCCAGCATCAGCGTTAGAGCAGACAGAACAGCTGGAGCAACTTCGCTTACTGGCTGCCGGTTTACGCATTCGCGCTTTTGAAGTAGCCCCGACAGGGCCGGGAGTAGATACTCCTGAGTGCCTGGAAAAGGTGCGTGCGTTATTGGAGGGTAAGGCGTATTCGCCGGTATTGCCCTTAGCCAACGTCAAGCTGCTGATTACGGATGTAGACGGCGTACTTACCGATGGTGGGATTTATTACGATGCCACAGGCGAGTGCTTGAAGCGTTTTCACGTGCGTGATGGGCTGGGCATGCGGCTACTCGAAGAGAGTGGCATTCGCGTGGCTGTGCTATCAGGGCGTGATTCAGCAACACTACGTAAACGTGTGGCGGACCTTGGTATTGAGCTTTGTGCGTTTGGCGTAAAAGATAAATATGCCGCCTGCCTGGATTTGATGCAGCAAGCCGGCGCCAGCCCGGCGCAAACGGCATGCATAGGCGATGACTCTATTGATTTACCTGCCTTTGCTGCCTGCGGGTTTTCCTATGCCGTAGCGGATGCACCAAGTTACGTGAAGCAAAAGGCGACCGGTGTTTTGACCTTGGCAGGGGGGCAAGGGGCACTTCGTGAGCTGGCGGATGTCATACTGACGGCACACGGCAAAGCCGATGTTTTTAATTCAGCAGAAGGGTTTCACGCGGTTTCAAGCGGAGCGGCCCAGTAACGTGAAAGAAAAGGAATGTAATCGCATGTCGAGTATCAGTGTCGGGAAAGAGGTTTTTAAAGTTCAGGCTCAGGCATTGGAAGCAACGGGCAACCGACTGGATGGTGCTTTCGATAACGCTGTGAACATGATTCTTGAAACAACAGGACGCGTAGTTGTTTCAGGCATGGGGAAATCGGGCATTATTGGTAACAAAATAGCGGCCACGCTTGCCTCTACCGGTACGCCCAGTTTTTCCGTTCATCCTGCTGAGGCATACCATGGCGATTTGGGTATGTTTACGGCGACAGATGTCGTTATTCTGATTTCATACAGTGGTGAAACGGAAGAAGTCATCCGTTTGATTCCTTCGCTTCGTCATTTTGGTGTAAAAACGATTGCCATGGTAGGTAATCCTGATTCCACCCTCGGCCGCAATTGCGATCTGGTGTTGGACGTTTCCGTTGAACGTGAAGCGTGTCCTAACAACTTGGCGCCCACCACTTCGACCACTGTAACGTTGGCGATGGGAGATGCGTTGGCCGTAGCTTTGATTGAACGCCGTGATTTCAAGCCCCAGGATTTCGCTGTGTTCCATCCTGGCGGTAGCCTTGGCAAACGCCTCTTGACGCGAGTCAAGGATGTAATGCATTCAGAGCTGCCAATCTGTGCGCCCAACGACAATATGAAAGAAGTTATCATGACCATTACCCAAGTAGGTTTGGGCATTGCCGTCGTGGTCGATCGGGGTACCATTAAAGGCGTCATTACCGATGGCGATTTGCGCCGCGCTCTTTTCAACCATAATAGTTTCGATGGATTGACGGCTGCGAATATCATGACGCCAAACCCGTTAACCGTGAATGAAAGCGAGATGTTCGCAGATGCAGAAAACATCATGTTTAAAGCTAATGTGACATCGTTGCTTGTGGTTAGTGATGATAGCGCATTGTCTGGAGTTCTTAAGCTTCAAGATGCTGGAAAATTAAGCTGAGCTTACTTAATCGATAACTCGTGAAAGCCAACCATTCGGTTGGCTTTTTTATTTGTAAATAATGAATTTTTCATCATTAATGCTTTGCACTAAATATTGAAATAATTTTTTAAAATTGACCTTTCCGCCTAAATTAACACCATGAGCTCGATGAGATTTACCGCTAATCTTGGTTAATGGAGATCTCACTATGAAAAAGACACGCTATACCGAAGAGCAAATCATTGGTGCTGTCAAGGAACATGAGGCAGGTGCCAATGTGGACGACCTGTGCCGAAAATTAGGCATCTCCAGTGGCACCTTCTACAACTGGCGCAGCAAGTATGCTGGCCTGGAAGTGAATGAAGCGAAACGCCTACGGGAGCTTGAAACGGAAAACAATAAGCTGAAAAAGCTTCTCGCTGACAAGCTCTTGGAAGTGGAGGCCATGAAGGAGGTCCTGTCAAAAAAGTGGTAACGCCGACAGCCCGTAAAGCGGCTGCTCGACATCTGGTTGATTACCACCAGATCAGCGAGCGTTCCGCCTGCCAACGTGTAGGCATTTTCCGAACGGCGTACCGGTACCCAGCTCAGGGTAACCAGAACGGCGTGCTTAGAGCACGCCTTAAAGAACTGGCTACACAGCAGTCTGCTTATGGTTACCTGCTGTTGCACGCGCTTTTAAAAGCGGAAGGCCTGGTCATTAATCGAAAGCGCACGTATAGAATTTATACCGAAGAATGCCTGCAAGTACGTACTAAACGGCGTAAAAAACTCCATCGCCCACGGCAGCCCCTAAAGATGCCCACAAGCGTCAATGAGCGTTGGTCAATGGACTTCGTTGCTGATCAACTGGCGAATGGGCGACGTTTTCGGATACTGAATGTTGTCGACGACTTTTCACGCGAAATAGTGGGCCAACTGGTCTCCGTATCGATTAGTGGACTTCAGGTGGCTCGGTTTTTAGAGCAGTTGTGCGAAGCAAGAGGTAAGCCTCACAGGATTATTTGCGATAACGGTACCGAATTTACCAGCAAAGCGATGTTCTTCTGGAGCAATTAAGCGATGGTGTCGCTGGGTTTTATTCAACCGGGTAAGCCTACTCAGAATGCGTTTGTGGAAAGCTTAAATGGTAAGTTCCGAAACGAATGTCTCAACCGTCACTGGTTTAGGACGTTGCATGAAGCAAGAGCAGAGATAGACGCGTGGCGAAACCATTACAATCATGTTCGCCCTCACAGCTCACTCAATTATCTGCCCCCCCGTTGAATATGCTCACAGGGCGGCGTAATGTGGAAAATCTCATTGAGTCAGCGGTACTAATCCAGGGGAAAGGTCAGAGTTCTGTTTAGTATCAAGATTTAAAAATTTTTTAATGCGATAATTTGTTCACTATTTCCAACGCAATTGTTTTATTAATTGTTATATACATATGAATAGTTTAAGCATGGAGGCAATGATGAAAGCAATATTACAGGCATTTTATGCAGAAAAACCCGACGCCAGCGTAGCGAAAGAGCAGGTGGCCTTTGGCACATCCGGCCACCGCGGCCGCGCCACCGAGCGCACGTTCAACGCGTCCCACATCTACGCCATTACCCAGGCGGTAGTGGACTACCGGCTGGATGCCGGCTACCAGGGGCCGCTGTTTCTGGGGTTCGATACCCACGCGCTTTCCCGCCCCGCCTGGGAGTGCGCGTTGCAGGTGCTGGCCGCCAACAAGGTGCCGGTGCTGGTGGAAAGAGATTATGGGTATACCGCCACGCCGCTTGTCAGCCACGCCATCTTGCAGCATAACTGCCCCGAAGGGCAGCCGCTGCCCACTGCGGCGTTGGCCGATGGCTTGATCATTACTCCTTCGCACAACCCGCCCGAAGATGGTGGAATCAAATATAATCCCCACCACGGCGGCCCGGCGGATACCGAAGCTACTACCTGGATCGAACAGCGCGCCAATGCCTACCTGCTGCGTGGGCTTCGGGAAGTGCCGCTGGTCTCGCTGGAAGAGGCCCAGGGCCACGCCGAGGAGTACGACTTCACCGCGCACTACGTGGCGCAGCTTGGCAAGGTGGTGGATATTGCCGCTATCCAGAAAGCCAACCTGACGTTGGGAGCGGACCCCATGGGCGGCACGGCCTTGCCGGTATGGCAGGCGGTGGCCAGCCACTACGGCTTGAACCTTGACGTGGTCAACACCCAGGTGGATGCAGGCTTCAGCTTCATGCCGCCGGATCACGATGGCAAGATCCGCATGGATTGTTCGAGCGCTGCGGCCATGGCGAACCTGCTCAATATAAAAGACCGCTTCAACGTGGCCTTTGGCAACGACCCGGATGCCGACCGCCATGGCATCGTGGATGTCAATGGCCTGATGAACCCCAACCATTTTCTGGCCGTGTGTATCGATTATTTGATTACCCACCGCCCGGAATGGTCAGCGTCACTCAAGATCGGCAAGACGCTGGTGTCCTCTTCGATGATCGACCGCGTGGTGGCGTCCCATCAGCGTGAGCTTTATGAAGTGCCGGTAGGCTTCAAGTGGTTTGTAGATGGCCTGCACGAAGGCTGGCTGGCCTTTGGCGGCGAAGAAAGCGCGGGCGCAAGCTTGCTGACGCTGGACGGTAAACCGTGGTCCACCGACAAGGACGGCATCGCGCTCTGCCTGCTGGCCGCGGAAATCCTGGCTGTCACCGGCAAGACGCCCAGCGAGTATTACCGCACGCTGACCGAGCGCTTTGGTGAGCCCTTCTACAAACGCGTGGATACCGCCTGCACTCCAGAAGAGAAAGCCGCCTTCAAGAAGCTGGATAGTGAGAGCGTGACCGCCCAGGCGCTTGCAGGCGATGCGATCACCGCCGTATTGGTGGCCGCGCCGGGTAATGGTGCCAGCATTGGTGGTATCAAGGTCACCACCGAAAACGGCTGGTTCGCCGCCCGCCCCAGCGGCACGGAATCGCTCTACAAGGTGTACGCCGAAAGCTTCAAAGGCCCCGAGCACCTGGACGAGCTGATCGAAAGCGCCACCGCCTTGCTTGCGGATGTATTGAAAGGCTAGCGCCAGGGTTGGGTGATGGGGTCAAATAGTATGCTTGGATGCCACCATCGGGGCGGCTAACCGCCGCCCATCCGCGCCGGGCCGCCGCTGCTGGTGCCTCATTTGCTCGTGCCTCGCAAGATTCGTTACCACGCGCTACGGGTTATTGCCGATGCATAATGTGGTGCGAAACCTGTAGCGCGTGGTAAGCCGCCAGGCGCACCCGCGGGAGCAGCGCGGAGAGCGCTGCCGGGGTTGAGGCTTTAACATGAGAAGATGCATTTTTAACATTGTTGCACTACGCAAAATCCGCAAATTCGTCATATGGTAAACTACCGGTTGTAGGAACCGTGAAGTTGGCTTGAAGATTGCTTTATTCAAAATGGATGTGCCAACAGGTTTTACGTTCAAGGAAGAAGTCATGAACATATCTGCACTATCACGTACCGCGCGTGCCTATACCCCCGTGAGCGAGCTGCATGCCCATGCAGAGCAGTTGCAGGCGCAGCCGCTGAGCGACCTGCTCAATAGCGATTCAGCCTCCGCTCAAAAGCGCGCCAGTAGCCTGGCGTTTACCTTCGGCACGCTGCATGTGGATTTCAGCAAGCAGCGGGTTACCCCGCATACCCTCAAGCTGTTGATTGATTGGGCGCGCAGCTGCGGCGTAGAGCCCAAACGGGCGGCGCTGTTTGCGGGCGAAAAGGTGAATACCTCGGAAGGGCGGGCGGCCCTGCATATGGCGGCGCGCTGGCCGAAGGGCAAGATGCCGCCACGGGGCATGGAAACCGCTGCGCTTTTTTGTCAGCAGCAGCGGGCCCGTCTGGCGGATATGGTTTCCCGTGTGCATGAAGGGCAGTGGTTTGGTGCTACGGGCCAGTCCATCACTGATGTGGTGCATATTGGCGTTGGCGGCTCTGATTTGGGGCCAAAACTGATCAGCGAAGCACTGGCCGACCGGCCAAGCCATGCCAAGGTAGGCGTTCACTACGTATCCACCATGGACGGCGCCCAGCTACTGCCGTTGATGGAGCACCTGAACCCGGCGACCACACTGCTGGTGCTGGCTTCCAAATCATTTACCACGGCGGACACCCAGTTCAACGTGCGTACGGCGCTGGCCTGGTTGAGCGATGCGCTGGAAGTGGATATCCCCACCGTTTGCCGCTACCAGCTGGTAGGGGTGTCTTCCAAACCCGAAAAGATGACCGAATTCGGCGTTCCGCATGTTCATCAACTGGTGTTCAAGGACTGGATTGGCGGGCGCTTCTCTATCTGGTCGCCCATTGGCGTCAGCGTTGCCATGCAGCTAGGCATGAAAGCATTCGACGAGCTGCTGGCCGGCGCCCATGCCATGGACAAGCACTTTTTAGATGCGCCGCTTGAAGAGAACCTGCCTGCCTTGATGGCACTGGTCGGCGCCTGGAACTGCCAGTTTCTGAATATCCCGACCCACGCGGTGCTGCCTTACGATGGCCGACTGAAAAGCCTTTCGGCCTACTTGCAGCAGCTGGAGATGGAATCTAACGGGAAAAGTGTGGGGCTTGATGGCCGTTCGGTGGCGCACGCTACCTGCCCGATCATCTGGGGCGATGTAGGCCCCAATGCCCAGCACGCGTTCTACCAGCTGCTGCATCAGGGCGTGCATACCGTCAGCGCGGATTTTGTGGCCGTGGCTAGTCGTGATGTAGACGCTCCCGAGGAAGTCAGCGAAGCACTCGCTGCTCAGGAGCAGCTGACGCTTGCCAACTGCCTGGCGCAGTCGCAGCTTTTCGCACTGGGTGATGACGCCATTCCGCCAGCGCTTAGGGGGCATATGGCGCAGGGGTATCGAGGAAACCACCCTAATTCGCTATTATTGCTCAAGGAGCTGAGTGCCTGGAGCATTGGCGCATTGCTGGCACTTTACGAGCACAAGGTGTTCGTGCAATCGGTGCTGTGGAACCTGAACCCCTTTGACCAGCCCGGGGTAGAGCTTGGCAAGCAGCTGGCCACCAGCCTTTATGAATTGCTTGCCGGTGAAGCGGCGGCCCACAAGAACGTGAAAGACCCGAGTACAGAGCAGCTGCTGAGTAAAATCAACGAGTGGCGCCAGTAACGTAACCCGATAAGGAAATTAGTAATGACCCAGGTGCGCAAAGCGATTATTCCAGTAGCCGGTTTTGGTACGCGATTGTTGCCCATCAGCAAGGCCATTCCCAAGGAGATGGTGCCGGTAGTGGACCGCCCGCTGATTCAGCACGTGGTGGAAGAGGCGCTGGCCGCCGGTATCAACGAAATCGTCCTGGTTACCCGCTCGGGCAAGTCATCCATTGAAGATCACTTCGACGCGCATGCCGAGCTTGAAGATGCCCTGGCCAGCAAAGGCAAGGATGAACTGCTGGCTACCCTGGCGGCCATTGCTCCGCCAGAGCTGAAAATCACCAGTGTTCGTCAGCCCAATGCCCAGGGCCTGGGCCATGCAGTCTACTGCGCCGCGCATTTACTGGGCCAGGACGAGCCGTTTGCGGTCATTCTGCCGGACGTATTGGTCAAGCCCCAGGCAAACAGCACTGCCTGTGATCTGGGGCGTATGGTCGAGCTGTGGGATGCCAGCAATGCCGCCCAGATCATGGTGGAAGCGGTGCCCCAGGAAGACGTTTACCGTTACGGCATCGTGGATTGCGACGAACCCAGCGCTGGCGAAAGCGCCGACATGCGCGGCGTGGTGGAAAAGCCCAAACCCGAAGATGCGCCTTCGCGTCTTTCGGTGATTGGCCGCTATATTCTGCCGTACCGCATCATGGAGCTGCTGCGCGACCAACCCCCGGGCGCGGGTAACGAAATCCAGCTCACCGACGCCATCGACCGCCTGATGCAGGAAGGCAAGCAGGTTCAGGCGTTTCGCATGCAGGGCCGCACCTTCGATTGCGGGCATATCGAAGGCTGGCTGCAGGCGAACACCACCCTGGCGCGCGAAGCCGGTTACGACCTCTAAGCACTGCCCGTTCGTGTAAGCAAGAAGCCGCCCCCGATGGCGGCTTCTTGCGTTTTCACCATCGCATAAGGTGAGGAGTTTTATGGATCACTTGCTGAATCAGGTACTGGAGATTGCTCGTGAGGCGGGCGAGGCCATCCTGCGCATCTATGCCGAGGATTTCGAGGTAGATATCAAGGCCGATAACAGCCCGGTCACCGCGGCGGACAACGCAGCCAACCGAGTCATTCTGCAGGGGCTCAACGCGCTTGATGCCTCCATTCCCATTCTTTCCGAAGAGGGCGGGGAGAAATTTACCGGGCCGGATGGCACCGGGCGCTACTGGCTCGTCGATCCGCTAGACGGCACGAAAGAGTTCGTCAAGCGTAACGATGAGTTTACCGTCAATATCGCGCTGATCGAGCACGGCAAGCCGGTGCTGGGTGTAGTGCTGGCGCCGGTGTTCAACGTGGCGTATATCGCCGCCAGCGGGGTAGGGGCGTTCAAGGTGGATGAAAGCGGCCGATACCCCATTCGCGTTGCCGGAAAGCCTGCCGAGGGCGCCAAATGGCGGGTAATGGGCAGCCGCTCCCACGCCCACCCGCATCTCGAGCGCTGGCTCGAGCAGCTAGGCCCATATGACATCCTGCCCATGGGCAGCTCGCTCAAGTTTGGCATCATCGCCGAAGGCAGCGCCGACGCATACCCGCGCCTTGGGCCCACCAGCCTATGGGACACCGCCGCCGCCCAGGGCGTGATCGAACAGGCCGGCGGCCGCGTCGTCACCCTCGAAGGCGCGCCCTTGAGTTACGCCACCCCCACCGAAACCCTCAACCCAAGCTTTGTGGTGTGGGGGCATTGATACCGGCAATGCCCTTTGAAGGGATGCTTACGTAGCGCTGCCAGGGTAGTTGATTTGGCACAAGCGCATGCCTGGGTGCCTCAATCGGGGCGGCTTGTCAGCCGCCATCCGCGGGTGCCTCATTTGCTCGTGCCTCGCAAGATTCGTTACCACGCGCTACGGGTTATCGACAATGCCCAATGTAATGCGAAAACCGTAGCGCGTGGTAAGCCGCCAGGCGCACCCGCGAATGCAGCGCGGAGAGCGCTGCCGGGGTTGGGTGATTGGGCACAAGCGCACGCCTGGGTGCCGCCATCGGGGCGGCTAACCGCCGCCTATCCGCGCCGGGCCGCCGCTGCGGGTGCCTCATTTGCTCGTGCCTCGCAAGATTCGTTACCACGCGCTACGGGTTTGCCAAACGTTTGAGACGCCACGACCGATGGCGCCTCTTGTTACTCAAAAAGGCCACCTACCGTAGCGCGTGGTAAGCCGCCAGGCGCACCCGCGGATGCAGCGCGGAAAGCGCTGCCGGGGTTGGGTGATTGGGCACAAGCGCACGCCTGGGTGCCGCCATCGGGGCGGCTAACCGCCGCCTATCCGCGCCGGGCCGCCGCTGCGGGTGCCTCATTTGCTCGTACCTCGCAAGATTCGTTACCACGCGCTACAAGGTTTGGCGCTACTCCCACTCCCTATGCGCCACGCCCGGTATTTCCTGTCGGCCCCACTCCTTGTCGTACCATCCCTTTTCTACGCACTGATGAAAGCTTGACCACTGCCAATCACTGGGGGCTTTGGCCCAGCCGTGTTTGACCGGGTTGTAGTGAATGTAATCCATATGCTGCTGCCAGTCGTTTTCATCGCGAATGACGTGCTCCCAGAACCCGCGCTGCCAGGCGGTTTGGGTGCCTGGTGGGAGCAGAAACTCTTTCGAGGCGTATTTCTTGATATCCCGCCAGCGGGAGGAGTAGTCCGTATCGCCCTCAGGCAGCGTCCAGAGGCAGTGCAGGTGATCGGGCAGCAGTACAAAGGCGTCCATGACGAACGGGCGCTCTTCCCGCACGCGACGCAGCGCTCGACCAAGTGCATTGATGTTCAAGTGATCCGCCAGTAGCGGTTGGCGAGCATAGGTCACTACGGTGAAGAAGTAGGTGCCGCCAGGTACGTGCGCGCGTCGATGGGTCGCCATCATGGCCTCCTGCCATCCATGCTGTTGAGTAGGAGCAGTAAGCATAATGGTTTGCGAAGGGTACTTCACCCAAGTGGAAGGACGGTTCAATAAGGCCGCCCAGGTTTCCAGGCGGCGTTGGGGATCAGCGGTGGAACTGCTTTTCGCGCTCGGGCTGCCAGAGGATGGCATCCACGCGTAGCTGCACGGTGGCGTTGTTGGGAATCGGCCAGTGGATCACATCGCCCACCTTGAGGCCGATCAGACCCGCGCCAATCGGCGCCATGACAGAAATGGCGTCTTCCACGGAGTCCAGCGCATGCGGGTAGACCAACGTGCGAATCATCTGGCGCCCGCGGGTGAGCTCGGTAAAGCGGATCTGGCTGTTCATGCTGACGACATTATCCGGAATCAGCTCCGGGTCAATCACTTCGCCCCGCATCAGCTCCTCTTCGAGCAGTTCGGCCACGGCCAGCTCCTTGCCTGTGGCGCTATCGATCAGCCGCTGCAGACGCTCGGCATCTAGCCGGTTGATGATGATTGGAGGACGCTGCTCCATTTTACTCTCCTTAGAAAGCAATAAAATCAATCGTATACATTAATTAAATGATAAATAAACGATTTTTGTAGCTACCAATAAAAACAGCCCTCCCCGAAAAGGGAGGACTGTTCGCCATCGCCAGTGTAAGCGATCTATCAGGGGAAGGCGATTACATTACGCCTTGCTCGATCATGGCATCCGCCACTTTCCTGAAACCGGCAATATTGGCACCCAATACAAGATTGGTAGGGTCGCCGAACTCTTCCGCCGTGGAGGCACACTGCTGGTAGATATTGGCCATGATCTGCTTGAGTTTTTCGTCCACTTTTTCCAGCGGCCACTGCTCCATGCTGCTGTTCTGGGCCATCTCCAGTTGGCTGGTGGCTACGCCGCCTGCGTTGGCCGCCTTGCCGGGGCCGTAGGCAATCTGCGCTTCCAGAAAGAGGTCGACGGCAGCGGTGGTAGAGGGCATGTTGGCGCCTTCACTGATACAGCGCACGCCGTTAGCCAGCAGCGTTTCGGCATCGGCTTCGGTCAGCTCGTTTTGCGTGGCGCAGGGGAAGGCCGCTTCCGCCTTGATCTGCCAGACGGCGTGGCCGCCTTCGGGGTAGTCGCTGGCCGGAATGTAGCGGGCGCTGGGGCGCTGTTCCAGATAGTTTTCAAGCGAGGCACGCTCGACTTCCTTGAGCCGCTTGAGCAGGTCCAGATCGATGCCGTCCGGGTCGTGAATGGTGCCGCGAGAGTCGCTGCAGGTAACCGGGCGGGCGCCCAGCTCTAAAAGCTTCTCAATGGTGTAGATCGCCACGTTGCCCGCGCCGGATACCAGGCAGGTCTTGCCTTCCAGGGTTTCATTGCTTGCGGCCAGCATGTTCTGGGCGAAGTAGACCGCGCCGTAGCCGGTGGCTTCCTTGCGGCCCATCGAGCCGCCCCAGTTCAGCCCTTTACCGGTCAGCACGCCTTCATAGCGCCCGGTCAAGCGTTTGTACTGCCCGAACAGGTAGCCGATCTCACGCCCGCCAACGCCGATATCCCCCGCCGGTACGTCGCAGGTAGGGCCAATATGACGCTGCAACTCGGTCATGAAAGCCTGGCAGAAGCGCATGATCTCGTTGTCGGATTTGCCTTTAGGGTCGAAATCCGCACCGCCTTTACCGCCACCGATGGAAAGCCCCGTGAGCGCGTTCTTGAAGATCTGCTCGAAGCCCAGGAACTTGATCGTACCCGCCGTCACGCTCGGATGAAAACGCAGCCCGCCCTTGTAGGGGCCAAGTGCGGAGTTGAACTGGATACGATAACCCTTGTTGACGTGTACACGCCCGGCATCATCTACCCAACTCACGCGAAAGAAGATCTGGCGCTCGGGCTCGACGATGCGCTCAATGATGCTGTGGTCGTGATAGTGCGGATAACGCTCGAACAGCGGGCGCAGGCATTCGAGTACTTCTTCAGCAGCTTGATAAAACTCGCTTTGCGCCGGGCTGCTGCGCTGCAAGCGGGTCAGGGTATCGTGAACATAGGGCATGGGTGTGACTACCGTGTAATGACAGTTGAAGTTATTGGCTGGCCAGCCCTTTTGCATTATTTAACTTCCGAAGCGTTTTCTTGCATACCCTATGCCGGTTTGTAATAGGTCAAAAACGCCAGCAAGTTAGACGAAAGTGGTAGATTTTTGTAAGGAAATGCCGAAAATACGGAAACGTGTTTCACGATATTTAAACGATTTGAGCATGAGCGAGCGACCAAAAATGGTGCATACAAGGCTTTTGAGGCCCCCGCACCCCGTAGCGCGTGGTAAGCCGCCAGGCGCACCCGCAGCGGCGGCCCGGCGCGGATGCAGCGCGGAGAGCGCTGCCGGGGTTGGATAATGAGGCACAAAAGCAGAGTTGGGTGCCGCCATCGGGGCGTCTTGTCAGCCGCCCACCCGCGGGTGCCTCATTTGCTCGTGCCTCGCAAGATTCGTTACCACGCGCTACGGGTTCATTGCCAACGTTTGATGTGGTGCAACACCGTAGCGCGTGGTAAGCCGCCAGGCGCACCCGTGGGAGCAGCGCGGAGAGCGCTGCCGGGGTTGGGTGGTAGGTCGCAAAAGCCGGATTGGGTGCCGCTATCGGGGCGTCTTGCCAGCCGCCATCCGCGCCGGGCCGCCGCTGCGGGTGCCTCATATGCTTGTGCCTAGCAAGATTCGTTACCACGCGTTACGGGTTGGTTGCCTCAATCGGATGTGACGCAACACCGTAGCGCGTGGCAATTAATCAAACGGGAAGCACGGCGCCGTCGGCGCGGGGTTCGGTGCCGCCTTGGAGGATGCCGTTTTCCGGGTTGCGCAGGATGATCTGGCCGCGGCCGAAGGTGAGGCCGTCGGTGCAGCGGACGATGCGGTGGCCGCGCCGTTCGAGCGCCTGGGCGAGGTGGTCGGGGAAGCCGGGTTCCACTTCGACGGTCTTGCCTTCTACCCACTTCCAGCGCGGGAGATCCAAGGCCGCCTGGGGGTTGAGGTGGTCTTCGAGCATGTTGGCGACGACCTGCACGTGCCCCTGGGGCTGCATGTAGCCACCCATCACGCCAAACGGGCCGACCGCCTGATCATCCTTGGTGATGAAGCCCGGGATGATGGTGTGGTAGGTGCGCTTGCCCGGGCGCAGCACGTTGGCATGCTCTTCATCCAGCGAGAACGACCAGCCGCGGTTCTGCAGGCTGATGCCGGTGCCGGGGACCACGATGCCCGAGCCGAAGCCTTCGAAGTTGCTCTGGATGAACGACACCATGTTGCCTTCATCATCGGCGGTGGAGAGATACACCGTGCCGCCCATCAGGGGGTTGCCGTGCAGCGGGTCGATGGCGTCATGGCCAATCAGCTCGCTGCGCTGCTTGAGATACCCAGGCGAAAGCATCTGCTCGACACTGGGCGTCATGTGCTCGCGCTCGGTGATATAACGCAGGCCGTCGACGTAACCAAGCTTGGTGGCTTCGATGCGGCGGTGCACCGACTCCACCGGGTCGCGTGGTTCGTCGCCCATGGCGTCCAGAATGCCCAGCGCCTGCAGGGCGATCAGGCCGCTGCCGTTGGGCGGAATTTCCCAGATATCGTGGCCGCGGTAGCGCACGCTGATCGGGTCGACCCATTCCGGCGTGAAGGCGGCGAGGTCTTCCTTGCGCAGAAAACCACCGTGCTTTTGTGAGAAGGCGTCCATGGCGTCGGCCAGTTCGCCTTCATAAAACGCTTTCGCGCGGGTTTCGCCGATGGCGCGCAGGGTCTTGGCCATTTCCGGCGAGCGCCACACGTCGCCGGGTTTGGGGGCGTGGCCTTCCGGGGCGAAGTGTTCGAACCAGGGCGCGAATTCCGGGCTATCGTACTGGCCGTAGCGCGTATGCGCCTGGGCCCAGAGGCGGCTCGCGGTGGGCAGTACCGCGTAGCCCTCGTCGGCAAGTTCGGCGGCCGGGGCCATCAGCGTTTCGAACGGCAGCTTGCCGAAACGCTCGGAAAGCGCGGCCCAGGCACCCGGTGCACCGGGGACGGTCACCGGCACCAGGCCATGGGCGGGCATTTCCGTGTGGCCTTTGTCACGCACGCCTTCACAGGAGATGCCCTTGGGCGCGCGGCCGCTGGCGTTCAGGCCATGCAGCTTGCCCTTGACCCACACCAGGGCGAAGGCGTCGCTGCCGATACCGTTGGAGGTCGGCTCGACCACGGTGAGGGCGGCGGCGGTGGCAATCGCCGCGTCGATAGCGTTACCGCCTTGACGCAGAATGTTGGCGCCTACCTGGGCCGCAAGCGACTGGGAGGTAGCTACCATGCCGCGCTTGCCGAACGTGACGGTGCGCTTGGAGGCCGCCGGGTAGTAGTGGGGGTCGAGATTCATGGTCAATTCCTTATTCTTGAGAGACGCCATCTTGGTAGGCGCTATTCTGTGCCGCTTCAGCGCGCTGCGCCAGCAAGCGGCGCTGACGAATATAGCTGTAGATACTGTAGGCCACGGACACCACGGCCAGGGTCAGCAGCAGCGCCGAGATCGGCCGGGTGAAGAACAGCGTCCAGTCGGCACTGGTCTGGAAGGCGCGGCGCAGGTTGGTTTCCGCGATGGGCCCAAGCACCACGCCCAGCACCAGCGGGGCCAGCGGGTAATCCAGCTTCTTCATCAGGTAGCCGATGGTGCCGATGGCGGCCAGCAGATACAGATCGGAAAGGCGGTTGTTGAGCGTATAGGTGCCGATCGCACAGCAGGCCAGCACCACCGGTACCACAATGTACTTGGGCACGTTCAAAAGCCGCATGAAGGCGCGCATCATCAATATGCCGATAAACAGCATGAAGAACGACGCCACCGCCATGGCGATGAACATGCTGTACACCAGATCCGGGTGGTCCAGAATCAGGCGTGGTCCGATGCTGATACCGTGCACCATGATCGCCGCCATGAGCACGGCGTCCGCCGGCGACCCGGGAATGCCCAGTGAAATCAGCGGAATCAGGCTGCCACCCACGGTAGAGGAGTTGCCGGCTTCCGAGGCGACCACGCCTTCCGGCTCGCCCTTGCCGAAGGTTTCCGGATGCTTGGAAGCGCGCTTGGCCTGGTCGTAGGCCACCAGGTTGGAGATCGAGCTGCCTGCCCCTGGCACGGCGCCGATAAACACGCCTAGAAGCGACGAGCGCACGATGTTGAACGGTTTACGCAGGGTGCTCATGACCACGTCCCAGAGGTGCGGGCGCATATCGCCGCTGACCAGCGAGGAGGAGGACGCCTGCTGGCTTGCCGAAGTAGGCTCGAGTTCGGAAAGCAGCTGGCTCATGGCGTACATGCCGATCAGTACCACCAGAAAGGGAATGCCCGCCGTGAGCAGCTCGTAACCGAAGGTGAAGCGTTCGCGGGCCATTAGCGGGTCCGGGCCGATGGTGGCAATGCCGATGCCGATCAGCCCGGCAATCAACCCGCGCAGGAGCGAATCCCCCACCAGGCTTGCAATGATCGTGAGGGCAAAGACGATCAGCGCAAAGTACTCCCAGGGGCCGAGCTTGACGGCCAGCAGCGCCAGGGGCGGAGCAGCCACGATCAGCACCACGATAGAGATCAGCGAACCCACGAAAGATGCAAACAGTCCCAGCGACAGCGCGCGGCCGGGCTGGCCGCTGCGCGCCATGGGAAAGGCATCGAAGGTAGTGGCCACCGCCGAAGGCGTACCCGGAATGCCGAGCAGCGCGGCGCTGAACAGGCCGCCGCTCAGGCCGCCTACGTAGACCGAAAGCATGACCGCAATACCCTGCATGGGCGGCATGGCGAAGGTGAGCGGCAGCGTCAGCACGATGGCCATGGTAATGGTGAAGCCCGGAATGGCGGCGGCCACAATACCGGCAAAGGTAGCCACCGCCATCAGCATCAGCGTATAGGGCTCGGTGACACCGCCGAGGGCGAGTAGAAATGCATCCATCATAAAGTCACCTGTTTACCACTTGGCACGGGGCAGGTAGATGCTGAACACGTCAGCGAAGAGATAGTACGGGCCGATTGAAAACAGCAGCGCTACTCCCACCACTATCAGCAGGGTTACCGGGCGCCTGGGTGCCAGGAACAGCTGGGCGAGCAATAGATAGCAGAACGTACCGAGAATGAAGCCGGCAAACGGCATACTGATCATGTAGGCAATGAACAGGCCCAGGTTCACCAGCACGCTCTTCAGCGCGACAAGGCGCCGCCAGGCGCTGTGCAGGGTGGTTCTGGGAATGCCCCGCTTGGCCAGTTCCATGATGAACGCCGCCACGCACAAGACGGCAATGGATGAAAAGATGAGCTGCGGAAAGGTACCGGCACCCATGGGCTCCCAGCGGGAGGCCGGCAGTGAGCCGGCCCTGGAGGCCATGAATATCGCACCTGTCGCAAGCACCACATACGAGGCTAGCTGCAGCGTGGGCACTAGCGCGGCGTCTGGGCTCTTACGCTCCATGAGGACCTCCTGTAAGCGCGGTAATTAATCGAGCAGGTGAGCGTTCTCTTCGATGAACTGATCGTTACGCTCCAGGTAGTCGATGTAATCGGCCCGGTTCATGAAACGTGCGGTACCGCCGATATTGACGATTTCCGACTGGAAGTCTTCGCTTTGTGCCACGCTTTCCAGCGCACTTTCCAGGCGCTCGATGACGGCCTCGGGTGTGTCCTTGGGTACGACGATGCCGCGGGTAACCAGAAACTCGAGGTCATAGCCCAGCTCGTGCAGGGTAGGCACATCGGGCATCTCATCCAGGCGCTCTTCGGTGGCGGCGGCGAGTACGTTGACGTCACCGTTTTCCACAAACGCCTTGGCCGACTGGTAGTCCTCGATGGTCATGGTGATATGCCCACCGGCCAGGGCACGCAAGCGCTCGCCGGTACCTTCATAGCCCACGTAGCCGAACTGAGTATCGGTGGCCTGTTCGAACTGTACGGCCCACAGGTGCGGAATGCCGCCCAGCGTGACGCCCATGCGGTACTTGCCTGGCTCGCTCTGTACGGCTTCGAGCATGTCGTCGAGCGTTTCCCAGCCGCTGTCGGCGCTGACCATGATGACGGAGTTGTCGCTGGTCATCATGGCAATGGGCTCAAAAGAGTCCCAGTTGAGCTCGGTCACACCAGAGTGGTGGGCAATCAGCAGCCCTTCGTGGATCTGGCTGATGGTGTAGCCATCCGGCGCGCGGCGGGAAGCCTCACGCAGCCCAACGGTACCGCTGGCACCGGGCATGTTGATGATGGGCACCGGCTGGCCCAGCTCCTTTTCCATATGCCGGCCGACCAGGCGCATCATCAGGTCGCTGGCGCCGCCCGGGCCCCAGGGCACGATGAATTCGATCGGGCGTTCGGGATACTCGTTGGCCGCCATGGCGAAGGTGGGAAGGGCGAGTGCCGCTGAAAGAGCAGACACGGTGAACAGCGTTTTGAACGTCATCGTTTTTTCCTTTTGCAGGTTGTTATAAATGAGGCGATAAATTCAAATGCTCGCATCGACGGGCACGCCGAGAGAGCAGCCTTGAAGGCAGTAGAGCGAAAAATGGCAGGCCGGAGACGCTGCGGTCGAAACGGTTTATTTACTTATCGTTTATTTTTCAAAAAATCGATTTTTCAACGAAGTTAGACTATAGGTGAAGGAAGAAAGCGACGTCAATAGCGAAGGTAGGATGAAAAGCGCTGATTAATCTTTTACATAGGCGCAAACGCCTCGTAAAACGGCATCGTTAATTTTACTGAGTTAATCTTTCTGAAGAGGGCGTGCGAACAGCCAGCAAGCGCTTCAAGAAGCCGTGCCTTACGCGTCGCCTTTGCGCAACTGATCCAATGGCATGTTTAAGTGCTGTGGCCGCTGCAGCACGTTCAGCAGCACGATGGCGCGCTCTTCGCCCTTGCAGCGCTGGAAGATGGCTTCCAGGTCCTTGAAAGGGCCGCCGGTGATGGTGACCTTTTCCCCGGCGCTGAAGTAGGTGTGTATGCCTTCCTGGCGATGGGGCTGAGCGCGCAGGGCTTCCACCAGGGCACTGGGCACGGCGATGGGCGTGTTGCCAAAGGTGAGCAGGCGCAGGACGCCGCGGGTAGAGCGGATAGGCCGCCAGTTGCTGACGATCTGATCAAGGCGAATAAACAGGTAGTAGGGAAACAGCGGCTCGGTCACCATGACCGGTTTACCCTGGCGGCGGCGTTTGACATCCAGCACCGGGTGAAACACTTCGTAGCCCTGGTTGGTCAGGTGCTCCGCGGCGCGAAACGATTCGCCCCCCTTGCACTGGATAACGTACCAGTTAGGCAGAGCGCCCTGAGCGTCTTCCTCGGCATCACCGGATGCCGAGTCGTTCAGGGCGGAACCGTCAAGAGGGGAGCGACGTTGCTGCATGGTGTCAGGTTTGCGCTTGGGCAAGCAGCGTGGCAAGCGCATCCAGCGTCTGGTCGATATGGGCCTGAGTGTGATCATGGGCGAGGAAAAAGCGCAGCCGGGCACTTTTTTCAGGCACCGCCGGGTGGAGAATGGGCTGCACGTTGATATGGTACTGCTCAAGCAGCGTATGCGAGAGGTGGGCGGCCAGCGGCGAACTGCCCACGATGATGGGCACGACGGCGGCCCCGATGCTGTGCCCGGTATCCATGCCGTGGGCCTTGGCCTGCTGCAGGAAGTAACGCGAAATGGTGTGGAGGTTTTCCACCCGCTCGGGTTCCTGCTGCATCAGCTCGAGCACCTTGATGGACGGCGCCGCTACCTGGGCAGGCATGCCCACACTATAGAGAAAGCCTGGCGCAAAGTAGCGCAGGGTCTCGACCAGCGCCTTGTTGCCGGCAATATAGCCGCCGCACCCGGAGAGCGTCTTGCTCATGGTGCCCATCCAGATATCCACCTCTGTCGGGTCGATGGCAAAGTGCTCGTGCAGGCCCAGGCCCGTGGCGCCCATGACGCCGAAAGAGTGCGCCTCATCCACCATCAGCCATACCTGATGGCGCTTCTTGAGCTCGATGAAGCGCGGCAGGTCCGGGATGTCGCCATCCATGCTGTAGAGCCCTTCGATCACCACGATCACGCGCTCGAACTGGTGACGATGGCGGCTCAGCAGGGCATCCAGCGCTTCCGGGTCGTTATGGGTAAACGACATGCGCTTGGCGCCGGAAAGCTGTGCGCCTACCAGGGAGCTGTTGTGAATGTACTCGTCGTGCAGCACCAGATCCTTGGGGCCTAACAGGTAACCCAGGGTAGAGACGTTGGTGGCATGGCCACTGACAAACGCCACGGCGTCATCGGCCTGGTACGCCTTGGCAATGGCCTGCTCCAGCTCATGGTGAATCGGCCGCTCGCCGGAAACCACCCGGCTGGCCGAGACCGACGTACCGTAGCGGGTCAATGCATCAGCGGCGGCCTGGGTCACCCGGGGGTCACCGGAGTAACCCAGGTAGTTGTAGCTTGCAAAGTTGATACAGGAGGTTCCCTGAATCACGCTGGTAGCGCCGGCGATGCCTTCGTGTACCTTGAAGAAGGGGTCCTTGAGCCCCAACTGCTCGGCGCCCTGGCGCAGCATGGCCAGCTGCTGATAGCCCGGGTGGGCGTCGAAGCGTGTAAAGCGCTCGGCTACAGGCGTTGCAGTTGCATGGGCAGCGCTGGCGCTGCCGTTGGGAGAAGCGGCACGCGGCGCGGTGCGCTTGCGTGCCTGCTCCAGCAACTGCCGTTTTAGATCAGAGCGATGGGCAGTCATGGCGTCTCGGTGGTCGATGAAGTGACGGCTGTTTCAGTAAGGGCGTCCGCGCCGTGGCGCGCGGCCAGGGAGGCTAACGCATCCTGCGGAGCTTCATCAACATCATCGTCATGCTGGTGAAGCTTCTGAATCAGCACCCCGGCAAGCTTGTTCAGCGTCGAGGCTTCGCTCAGCACCATGACCGGCACTTGAACGCCCAGACGGTTTTCGATCGCCGTCATCAGCTCGACGCCCATCAGCGAATCAAAGCCCATGTCGTAGACCGAGCGATTGACGTCGATCTTCTCCTCTTCGATCAGCAGGATGCTGGCAAGTTCGGCGCGCAGCAGCTCGGTCACCGTGGTGTGCAGCTCCTCTGGCGAAAGATCCGCCAGCAAGGCGCTGATATCGTCGTCGGAATCGGCGCTGCCGTCGTCGTCGCTTGCCCGGGCAATCTCGTTGAAGCGCGGCGCCTCGGCGGTGGGCAAAAAGCGCGCAAGCGCGCCCCACTCAAGCTCCAGCACACCCAGGCTCGGGCCAGAGGTGACCAGCATCTGCTCGAGCACCTTGAGCGCGTCATCCGAGCGCAGCGCCGAACCGCCCAGGCGCTCCTGCAGGGCATCGCGGGTGCGGGTGTTGCGGGCCAGGAAGCCGACATCCTCGATGGCACCCCAGCGTACGCAGGTAGCGGCAAGCCCTGCAGCGCGCCGGCTGGCGGCAAACGCTTCCAGCCAGTGGTTGGCGGCTACATAGTTGGCCTGGCCGGGATTGCCGAACAGCGTGGTAGCCGACGAGTAGAGGACAAAGAAGTCCAGCTGCCCGTCGCGCGTCAGGGCGTCCAGGTGGCGAGCGCCCTCGATCTTGGGGGCCAGCACCTTTTGGATACGCTCAGCGTCCAGGTTGCGAATCAGGCCGTCGTCGATCACCGTGGCGGCGTGCACGATACCGCGCAGTGGGCCAAGCTCGCTCTTGACCCGAGCCAGCACATCGGCAAGTGCGGGGCGGTCGGTAATATCGCAGGCCGCGGCGAGTACCTCGACGCCTTGCGCCTCGAATTCCGCCATGGCCGCCTGGGCTTCGTCGCTTGACGGGCCGCTGCGGCTGAGCAGCACCAGCTGGCGGGCGCCTTTGCTCACCAGCCACTGGGCCGTCTTGAGGCCGAAGCCCCCCAGGCCACCGGTGACCAGATAGCTTGCTCTGCTGTCCAGCGTCAGCGTTTCACTACCCAACGCATCGTTCTTGGGCGGGGCAATGGGCTGCTCATAGGTCACTACCACCTTGCCGATCTGACGCGCCTGCTGCATGTAGCGGAAGGCGTCGATCACCTGGCTGTGGCTGAAGGCGGTGAACGGCAGCGGGCTGAGCGTGCCGTCGTTGAACAGCGCCATCATCTCGCCGAACAGGCGCTGGGTCAGGGCAGGCTGCACCTTCATCAGCTGGTCGGAGTCGATGCCGAAGTAGCTCAGGTTGTTACGGAACGGGCGCAGGCCGATATGGGTATTTTCATAGAAGTCGCGCTTGCCAAGCTCCAGGAAGCGCCCGAACGGCCGCAGCGCGCGCAGGTTCTGGTTGATGGCTTCACCGGCCAGCGAGTTGAGCACGACATCCACCCCTTCGCCCTGGGTATCTTCCAGAATCTCTTCGGCGAAGGTGAGCGAGCGGGAGTCGTAAAGCCGCTCGATGCCCATCAGGCGCAGGAAGTCGCGCTTCTCTTCAGAGCCCACCGTGGCGTAGATCTCGGCGCCCATCCACTTGGCGATCTGCAGGGCGGCAATACCCACACCGCCAGCCGCGCCGTGAATCAGCACTTTCTCGCCGGGTTCCAGGCGCGCCAGGTGTTTCAGCGCGTAGTACACGGTGAAGAAGGTAGTCGGGATGGTGGCGGCCGCGGCGTAGCTGACGCCGTTCGGCAGCGGGGCCACCGCGTGCTGGCTGGCCATCAGGCGGTCGCTGAAGCTGGCCGGGCCAAACCCGACTACCGCCTGGCCGGGCGCAACGTGGGTCACGTTCTCGCCCACGGCGACGACTTCGCCGGAGAACTCGAGGCCCAGCGTCGGCCCGGCAAAGCCGTTCTCGATGGCTTCATCGGAAAGCAGGCCGAGGGTGTACATCACGTCGCGGAAGTTGAGCCCGGTAGCCTTGACGCGAATTTCCACGTCGTCGGCTTTCAGGTCGGCAAGCTCGCGCGGGCGCCACTGCAGCTGGCGCAGCTGGCCGGGCAGAGCAAAGCCGAGCGTCATCGCCTGGCGCGCCGGAGCCTGGGCAGTTTTCGCCGGTGCCGGGGCGGGAAGCGTGCGCAGGCGCGTGGCGTAGCGCTCGCCGGTTGCGGTTATCACTATTTCGTTCTCGCGATCCGCGAAGGTCAGCGAATCCGCCCAGGCGTTGAGCGCGGCGTCGCTTACGTCACCAGGAATATCCAGCAGGCTTGCGGTATGGCCGACGGCCTCGTTGGCAAGCGAGCGACCGAAGCCCCAGAAGGCGGCATCGTCGAATTGCGCCAGCGGTGTCTCGCCGGTTTGCCATACCGGGCTGACTCCCTGGGTGGTCAGCCAGAGCGTGGCGGCATTCAGCCCCTTGGCTTCAAGGGCCAGGCTCCACTGCTGGGCGCGGTGACAGCGCTGCGTCTGTGCCTCGATACTGTCGCCACTCAGGCCGCGCAGGTCGATCACGTTAAGTACGTCGGCGGTATCGCCAAATTCAGCCAGCGCCCTGTCCAGGAGTGTTGCCGGCGCCTGTTCGCCCTGCTCGATGACCACCTTGGCCTGGCGCTGGATAAGCGCGTTTGCCAGGCGCTGGGCCAGCGCATCGGTAGCCGCGTCTGTGACGATCAGCTGATACGGCGCCGGGCCATGCTCGGCAGCGCCCGTGGCGGCAGGCATCTGTGCGTGCAGCAGGTAGGCACCGGTCATGCCCTCTTCAAGCTCGATGGGGGCAGACACCATCAGGCCCTGAGCGCTTAGCCACTCGCTTAAAATGGCGGGCTCCAGGGCGGTTTGGTCGATACCCGGGGTGGCCAGCACATCGTCCAGCCAGCGGCTGGGGGCAATGGCGACCACCATGACCTGCGCGCCGGGGGCGAGCTGGCCGGGCAGGGCCTCGATCAGCTGACGCGTCAGGGCCGGCTGGGTAACGTCCGCACTCACGAACGCCAGCTGGGCCTTTTCAGTGCCCGCCAGTGCTTGAGGCGCACCGTCCAGCGGCTGCACGTCCATGAGCGGGAAGCGCTCCTGAAGCTGCTCGGCCTGGTAGCGGGCGCTGTCGTGGGTGGTCATCGCCCGGTAGTGGTAAGGCGCGTTTGGCGCGGAGTGTGCCAGCTCTTCAAGCAAACGCTGGCCCAATGCCGGCGCACACGGGCCGGCCTCGAGCAGCGCAAGGCGCTCGCCACTTGCAAGCTCCCCAAGGGCTGCGCGTGCAAGCTCGCCGAGTTCGCCCGCCAGCAGTTGCCAGCCGGGTTCGCCGATCAGCACGCGGTTCAGCCGGGCGAGATGCTCGGCGGAAATGCCCAGCTCATCGAGGGGCGTGGTGCCGCCCTGCAGCGCCTGGCGGTGCATACCCAGGCGCCCGACCAGGTGAATGGGGACAAAGTAGTCCGGATAATCCTGCACCAGCAGCTGCCAGATGGTTTCCGGTGCCAACTGGTCGTCGCTGCCCTCCACCGCCAGGCCCTGCTGGCTGAACGCTTCGCTCAGGCTATCCAGCAGCGGGGCAATTTCCTGGGCGTAGCGCTGGCCGGTGTGAGCCGCGTAGCGTTCACCGAGGCCTGCCAGGTGAGTCAACGACTCGGCAGGCAATGTCATGGCCGCGGCGGTCAGCGGTGCCGGGGTAAGCTCGACATCCAGGTAGCTGAACTGCTGGTGATGGGCGCGGTTCAGGCGAATCGCCTTGAAGCGGGTCTGGCTGAGCACGGCCACGGCGCGGCCTTCGGCGTCGAACAGCTCAAAGTCGGCGGTGAAGGAGTGCGGTGCCCGCTTGCCCATGACCGCGCGGGCCAGCACGGGCGTGCCGGCCTGAGTGTTCACCTGAATACGGCCTACGCGTACGGGTACGAACGCCAACTGGGCGGCGAACTCGCTGTGCTGGGCCAGCAGCGGAATGAACATCTGGAAGGCGCTGTCCAGAATGCCGGGGTGCACGTGCAGAGAAGCAAGCTGGGCCTCGACGTCGCTGGAAAGCTTGATCTCGCCGATGACGGCGTCTTCCTCGATCCAGCCGTGGCTGATCGCCTGGAAGGCCGGGCCGTAGTGCAGGCCGATCCGCTCGGCCATCTGCAGATGGTCTTCGAGGGTGTAGTCCGGTACCCGCTTGGGCAGTGTCGGCGCCTGGCGTTCGAGCAAAAAGCCCCGGCTTTCGCGCATGGTGCGGGCCACGGCGTTGAGCTGCCACTCACTGCCGTTGGCCGGCTCGCGGGAGTGGATGTCCATGCGCCCGTCATCCGGGTCGAGGGTCAGGCGCATGGCGCGGCCGTTGGGGCCGTCCAGCAACAGCGGCGCGCGAATTTCCAGCTCTTCGATATCCAGAAGCGGGGTATCGTGCTGGGCAAGTGCGGCGGCCAGCGTGAGCTCGACAAACCCGGCGCCCGGGAATACGGCGCCTTCGCCCACCACGTGGTCGGCAAGCCAGGGCTCGCGCTTGGTATCCAGCTGGCTTTCCCAGGTGTGTTCCTGCTGGGCAAGCGGGTAGCCCAGCAGCGGGTGCTGGTAGTAGCGCGAAAGCAGGCCCTGGCTGTCCTGAGTGCTGTTGACCCAGTGGTGAGTATGCTGCCAGGCGTAGCGCGGCAGCAGCACGTGCTGGCCTTCCACGGGGAAAAGATGCTGCACATTCAGCGCAAGCCCGCTCAGCAGCAGTTGGCTGACGCTCTTGTTCAGGTATTCAAGGCCCGGCTTGTGGCGCTCTAGCGTGCCGATGACGAGCCCCGTGCGCTCCTGCTGGCGCAGCGACTCGTTGAGGTAGCGGCGCAGAATGGGGTGCGCACCGACCTCGACAAACACGTTGTAGCCCTGCTCGATCAGTGCCGTGGCGGCGTGGTCGAACAATACCGGTTCGCGAATGTTCTTCCACCAGTAGGTGGCGCCAAGCTCGGTGCCCTGGCTGATCTGACCGGTAACCGTCGAGTAGTAGGGTAGCTGGGTCGGGCGAGGGGTAATGCCTGCCAGCGCTTCGATGACGCCGGCCTGGATGCTGTCCATGGCCGGGCTGTGGAAGGCGTAATCCAGCGGCAGTCGCTTGGCGAAAATGCTCTGGTCGCTCAAGGCTGCTTCAAGAGCGGCCAGCTGTTCGCGTTCGCCGGCCAGGGTAATGCCTTTGGGGCTGTTGACGCCCGCCAGACACACCTTGGCAAATTCGGGCCGGGCAAGCCAGGGTTCGATGTCCTCGGCGCTCATGGCCACGGCGGCCATCTCACCCAGGCCGCGGGTCTTGCCCTGATAGTAGCTGCGGTAGTAGATCACCTTCACCGCGTCTTCCAGGCTTAGGCTGCCCGCCGCCCAGGCGGCAGCCACTTCACCCACGCTGTGGCCAAATACCGCCGAGGGCGTAATGCCCTGGGCTTTCAACCACTCGGTGAGCGCTACCTGCAGGGCAAACAGCGCCGGCTGGGCGATTTCGGTCAGCTCGAAGCGGTGTTCGCCGTTTCGGCCAGCCAGTTCGTCGCGCAGTGAAAAGTCGCCATACTGCTGAAACAAGCGATCCACGCGGTCGATGGCATCGCTGAATACCGGGGCGGTGTCGAGCAGGTCGTGGCCCATGGTTTCCCATTGGCAGCCGTTGCCGTCGTATACGAACACCGGCCCGCGGGCGTTGTTCAGCCGCTCGAGCGTCACCACGCCTGCCGGGCTTTCGCCTTCGGCAAACTGCGCAAGCACCGTGGCGGCTTCCTGCGGGGTTTCGGCAAAGCAGAGCGCGCCGAAACCGTGCTGCTCGCGGCGATGATAAAGCGTGTGGGCGATATCGTAGTAGGCGCTATCGCTCTCGTTCAGGAACGCGGCCAAGGTGCGAGCGCTTGCGGCCAGAGCCTCCGGGCTCTTGGCACTCAGGCGTACCGGCAGGGCATGAGCCGGTGTGACAGCGGGCTGTGCGGTTTTTTCCGGCGCGCTTTCCAGAATGACGTGCGCGTTGGCTCCACCAAAGCCGAAGGAGTTGATACCGATGACCAGGCGGCCCTGCTTTTTCAGCGGCTGCGCCTTGGTGACTACCTCAAGGTTCCACTCATCGAACTTGATGCGCGGGTTCAGCTTGCGGATACCGATGGTGGCGGGCACTTCACGGTGCTGCAGGCTGTACAGCGCCTTGGCAAGCCCGGCCACGCCGGAGGCGGTTTCCAGGTGGCCCACGTTGCTCTTGACCGAGCCAATCAGCAGCGGCGAGTGACGGTACTTGCCCAGCGCTTCACCGATGGCGCGGGTTTCAATCGGGTCGCCGACCGCGGTGCCGGTGCCGTGGGCTTCCAGGTAGTCGATTTCGTCCGGCGTGATGCCGGCCTGTTCGTAGGCGCGGCGCATCAGGTCGATCTGCGCGGTGGGGTTGGGCACCGTCAGGCCGGATTTGTGCCCGTCGGTATTGACGGCCGAGCCTGCCACGACGGCCAGAATATTGTCGCCATCGGCTACTGCCTGGTCGTAATCCTTGAGCAGGAACAGCCCGGCCCCTTCAGAGCGCACGTAGCCGTTGCCCGCTTCATCGAACACCTGGCAGCGGCCGGTGGGCGAGAGCATGCTGGCCTTGGAGAAGATGATGAACCCATAAGGGTGCAGGTGCAGGCTGATGCCGCCGGCCAGCGCCATGCTGGTTTCGCCGCTGCGGATCGACTGACAGGCCTGGTGAAACGCCACCATGGAAGAGGAGCAGGCGGTATCCAGCGACATGCTGGGGCCGTGAAGATCAAATACGTAGGAGAGGCGGTTCGACGCGATGCTCGAGGTGTTGCCGGTAGCGGTCGAGGCGTCGATGGCCGCCATGTCGTCGGCCATGCGATAGGAGTAATCAAGGCTTGCCACGCCCAGGAAGACGCCGCACTGGCTGCCACGCAGGCTGGCGGGCTTGATGCCCGCGCTCTCCATGGTTTCCCAGGCAAGTTCCAGCAGCATGCGCTGCTGGGGGTCCATGTTGGCTGCCTCACGAGGGGAAATACCAAAGAACTCGGCATCAAAGCCGCTGATATCACCCAGGCTACCGGCGGCAAAGGTCACGCTGGTGCCGGGGTGACGTTTGTCCGGGTGCCAGAAAGCGTCATGGCTCCAGCGGTCGGGGGCCACTTGGGTGACTAAATCCTTTTCGGCTTGCAGGTCCTGCCAGAACGTTTCAGGGGTTGTTCCTGGAAAACGATGGGCGGCGCCGATAATGGCAACGCGTTTAGTCATTCTTGCTCCTGAGTTCTGGTTCTGCCTTGATCACATCGCTACTTATATCGTGTCCAAATGCTTGTTCAAATAGCTGGACGCCAAGGTCGCTCGCGGCCAGGGCACGCAGCGGCACCTTTCCGGACGATAGGTCGTCCGGTGGCGTGTGTGCCGCTACCTGGCCTTCGGCTTGTCCCTGCACGCGCTGGCGAGTATGTGTTGACCATAACATGTAGGGAGTAGTGCCGGCAGGCGGTGAAAAATACTGGTACGCTGCGGGCAGTATGGGCACGTGATCACCGTACCAGCCCAGCAGCCCCGGCCGTTTTGCCTCTTTCAAGGCACTTTTGAGGTTTTCGAGCATCTTGTCGGCCTCGCCCAGGTGGCGCAAGTATACGGCCAAATCACGTAAATGTGTGGGCAGCGGCCAGGGGGCCGTGGGCAGCGCTGCCGCGAGGCTTTCCTGAACCGGCGCTTCAAGATGCAACGGCCCGTGATTCTCCATGGTGATCACGAACACGAAAAGCGGCCTATTATCACTATCCTCGAGCAGGCGTCCAACTTTTCTTGCCACGGCCATGTCGCCGATATACTGCCCCTCCCGGTCGCTGCTCTCGAAGCTTTCGATATCGATAAACGTCTCGAACCCAAGCTGCGGGATCACCTTGTGGCGCATATAGAAGCTGGCGGGGTAGGGGTGAATGCACACCGTGCGGTAGCCAGCGGCCTTGAAGGTGCTGGCAAGGCTTGGCAGCGGGTGGCGCGACAGCGTGCGGTAGGGGTTGAACTGACGCGGGCCCCAGGCGCTGGGCGCAAGGCCTGTCAGCACCGCGCATTCGGTACGCACGGTGTTGGCACCCCAGGCGGGCACGCTTAGCTCGCCGTGCTGAAGGGCCTCGGCGCGCGTGGCGTCAAAATTCGCAAGCAGGCCGCCGGCGATATCCGGATACCAGGGGCGCGGGTCGAAGAACGACTCGCTCTGCACCAGCACCACGTTGGCCAGCGCCTCATCAGAAGGCCGCTGGCCGCGGGCCGCAAGCTTCTCGGACAGCTGATGAAAAGGCGACTGCTCCGGCGCTGGCGGGGCGGAGCGCATCAGCGCCACGCCGTAGGCCCAGAGGCTTGCATACAGACCCAGCCGGTCCATGTCATCTGCCGGGTTCAGCGTAATCGGTGCCAGTGCCCGCCAGCCAAGCGCTACCAGTACCGCGCCCAATAGGGCAAGCAGGCCCGCATGCAGCAGGAAGGCAGGCCCGCCCCACTGGCTCACCAGCGAAGGCTCCCAATACAGAAAACCGCCGATGGCGGCTGCCCCGGCGGCGATGGCGGCAATGGCCAGGCCCGTGCCGAAAAAGGGCACATACAGGCGCGGGTGCAGAATGGCGTCCCAGAAGTACTCGAAATCGTGGCAGATGAAGGGCTCGTTCAGAGTGCTCGATTTGGTGTTGCTGGACTGCACGACTACCAGCTGCAGCGAAAGAATGAAGATGACCGCAAACCAGGGGCGCGTGAGCACCAGAACGAACAGGCCAAACAGCAAAAGCCAGCTGCCCAGGTGCACGCTATTGGCCGCCAGCCCGCGCCGCCACAAGGGCTGCGGGCGCGGGCTGAGCAGCGCTTCACCGGCAAGCGTTGCCAAAAGCCCGACCAGCAGCGGCCAGAACAGCTGTGTTACTAACGAGGCGGTCATGTCAGGCGCCTCCCAGATCATCGGTATGGTCGAACCCCAGACGCTTGATCAACCACTGGGAGATAGAGGCTGGCAATACCGCCAGCCACCAGGTGCCGAAATTCAGGGGGAACGGAAAGCTGATGCGCGCCTTGTTGGCATCGATGCCGCGCTTGATGACCCTGGCGGCGCGCTCAGGCGGCCACTCAAAGGGCTTCGGACCCGGCATGGCGTTGCACATGGGTGATGTGACGTAGCCCGGCATTACCACGGTAACGCCAATGCCGGATGGCCCCAGCAGGCCGCGCAGGCCCTCGCCGTAGGCCTTGATGCCCGCCTTGCTGGCGCTGTAGGTGGGGGTAGTCGGCAGGCCGTGCCATCCCGCCAGTGAGCTGATGAACACCAGTTGGCCGCTGCCGCGGGCCTGCATGGCGGGTACCAAGTGCTGGGCCATGGCGATGGGCGTCTTCAGGTTGATATCCAGAAGCGCCTGCACGTCTGCCCAGGGTTCCAGCTGCCCAGGCGCTTCGGGGTGGGTGTTTTTCCCCGCGTTGGCAATCACGATATCTGGCGTGTGCGTGGCGCAAAGCGCTTGCAGCCACTGCGTCAGCGCCGCTTCATCGGTCAGATTGACCGAGGAGGTGGTGACTCGCGCGCCCAGCGTGCGGCAGGCATCGGCCAGGGTAGCGAGTGCGGCCTGCTGGCGCCCGTGAAGAATCAGATGCGTATGCTTGCCCGCGTAGGCCTTGGCAAGCGCCCCGCCAATGGCGCCGGTCGCGCCGGTAATCAGTACGCAGCGTTGGTGCAGGGCATGATGTTCAGCAGTGCTCAAAGCAGTTTCTCCAGCGGCGATGGGCAGGCTTCCAGTATATGGGCGGCGTTGTTGACCGCCAGGTCCATGCTTGGCTGGCAGTAGAAGCCGCCGTTGACCTGTACGGTGTGCATCACCGTCTTGCGAAAGTAGTCAAACAGCTGCTGGCTGGGCGGAGGCGGCTGGTGCCAGAACTCATCCAGGCTCTCCTGGCAGGTAAGACCGGCCAGGTTATAGATCGGGTCGCTTAGCGCAAAGGTAGGGCACTGCTTTTCGAGTGATACGAACCCGACGGTGCTGTTCACCGTGACCACGCCTTCAGCATGTTTGATCAGCACGTCCAGATTGCCGGATTCAAGGTACACGATACGTCCTTCCAGCCCATAGAATCTGGATAGTTGCTCGATGATATCCGGGTAGTTCACCAGGCCCATGTCCAGCGGGTGGTTCTTGATGCACAGCAGCGCGTCACTCGGAGCGTGTTCGGCAAACGAGCCCATCACGTGATCCATCACCTCCTGCATGTTGGCGTAGGGCGAATGGTCTCGGATCTGGGCATCGGTATTGAGCTGCAGCGGCAGAATGAAGTAGGGCTTTTGGCTCTCGATCAACCCCTGGATGCGCTCGGCGTCCCGGGGTTTCCACTTCTTCAGCAGCGTGAAGCGCTTGATATAGCCTGCGTATTCCACCGGCGCGCTGATCGGCGCGTGGTTGCGGTAGCGCGGTGCCACCAGCGGGTTGGCAAGCCCGGCCAGGTGATAGGCCACATCGTGCAGCGCACGGATCTTGAACGATGAGCGAAAGCGCACCGGCGCGGGCAGTTCGGGCAAGGCCTTGCCGGTATCGTAAAACCAGTTGGGGTCCCGGGGCAGCAGCGAATGACCGTTCACGCCGTCGCGTTCCAGCGTGATCCAGAAGGGGCGAAAATAGCCCTCTTCGAACACGTGGGTACGTACCCCGGCTGCGGGGGCATTTTCCACGGCAGGGCGGTGGATCGGACGCCGGTCGCCAAACATCACCTGATCGGTGATGGCGTAGCGCTGCCAGAGCGACTGTATATAAGCCGGCAGCTCGCTTAGCGGCTCGCGGAACAGGTGGGTTTCACTGTGGGTGCGCTGCCAGTAGGCAATATCGCCGGCGTTGAAGTTGACCTTTACCACGCGGTGTCCGTCGTCGGTAAGCCTACGCGCCAAACGTTGATAAAAGGGCGAGCAGACCCCCTGTAAAAATAAGAATGCGCGCTTTTGCTTCAACTTAATGTCTTCCAATCAATAAATTGCGGTATAGCCGGTAAAGACGCTGCTTCCATGTCAGCGCCGGTTGCTGTGCTCTGGCCTGTTCCAGCAGACTGACGACGGTTTCTGCATTACAGAGCTTTCGGCTTTGCGGGTCTACATAGCTTGGGTAGAGAATCAGCGTGCCCGCGACCAGCGCATCAAGCGACAGGCGGCGAGATCGGCGCTCGCAGTGCATGGCATCCTGAGTCAGCCCCCAGCCAGCGTAGAACGGCATGCCGTAGGTAACCACCTGACGGTGGCGCAAAAGTGCCTCGAAACCTGTCAACGAACTCATGGTGTGAACCGCATCGACACGTTCCAGCAAGGTCGCGATATCCATGTGGCTGGCATCCAGATCATACAGGCGTTTGGCATCGGGTTCGAGTGCGCCTATGCGCGCGCCGCTGATGACGTCCGGATGCGCCTTGTAGAGAATGAACGCCTCCGGATTGGCCTGGCGCACTGCTCGCAGCAGGGCGCTGTTGGTGCGCACGTCAGGCGAGCCTGTGGCGATGGACGCGTCGCTTTCCACCTGGCCGGGCACTAAAATGAGGCGCTTGTCCCTTGGCAGCTCGACGTGGCTTGTGCCGCGCACGTTGTACTTGGATAGCTTGAGCGCCACCAGACGCTCGCGAAGGGCAGCGGCGCGTTCGAGCAGGTCATCGCTGAACGGCGTGTGCTCGAGCAGAGTTTCCAGGTCGCTTGGCCGGGTGGGGTCGTAATAGATGCCGCGCGCGTCGATCACCAGCGACAGCGGCTGGGCAAGATCCACCCCCAGCCCCACCGAGCGGATAAAACCATCCTCTATGCGCCACAGGTGCGGCATCAGCGCCTTGTGCTGCTGCTCAAACGCGGCATCGATACGGCTGGACCAGACCAGAAGCCTCTGTTCGGGCGGCGTGGCAGGCAGCGCCGCCTGATAGGTAACGTGGGCAGCGCTGCCCGTAAAGCGATGAATAAAACCGCGTTTCCAGGAAGAAAAACCGCAGGCCAGCCACTGCCCGCGCAGGCGCTCCTGCTGGCGCTTCTGGTCAGCAATCAGCGCGATGGTCTCTTCAAGCGTGGCGGGTTCCTGAGTATAAGGGTTAACGTAGCGCGTGTAGCGCAGGTAGGCTGCGGCGAATACCTCGGTAAGCGTGCGCCGGACACGCCGGCGTGTGCAGGGCAGCCTATCCTGAGTAAGCCCCCAGCCGGCATAGAAGGGCAGGCCAAAGCAGTGCACTTGTTTGCCGGCTAGCAAGGCTTCAAACCCCAACTGGCTGGTGACGACGTAAACCGTATCCACCTGATCGAACAGCGCCCAGGGGTTGATGTCTTCACTCACCACATGACAGCGCGGGTTAGATTGCGCCTTGAGCAGATGGCCCTGCTTCTTGCCGGCAATCACGTCCGGGTGCACCTTGACCAGAATCTCCGCGTCCGGGTGGTTCAAAAGCGCTGCTTCGAGCATCTCGGTAAAGCTTTGCGCACCGGCCCCGCCATACTCGATCGAGGCATCGCCCGCGGTTTGATCCACCACCAGCACGCGGGCCGAGGCCGGGGCGGTAACCGGGCGGTCCGGGGCGTGGTTGTATTTGGAAAGCCGATAGTGGATGAGCTGTTTCATGCAGCGCTGGGCGTGAGCGAGCTCATCGTCGGTAAAGGTGGCGCTATTGAGCCAGTTTTCCAGATCCGAGGGTCGCGAGGCATCGTAGTAAATGCCGGTGTGATCGACCACCAGGCTATGCGCCTGATACCCGCTGACGCCGAGCCCGAGCGAGCGCAAAAAACCATCTTCCAGCGCTATATAAGGTAGCCCATGGCGCTTGGCGTAGCGCCTGGCGCGAAGGCTGGTAGGCTTCAGCCCCCAGCCAAGCACGGCGTCGGGGCTCTTTTGCAGTGGCCGCAGCCGGGAGAATTGGCTAAATTCAGGCAGCAGGGCATGAAGGGTATCGATTCTGCCAATACCTGCGGAGGTGTAGCCTGCCGTGTATTTCGCCATGGGTGTACGTCGTTAGTCTAAAAACGGAGATCAGCGGGCGAACATACGTGAAATAGCCGCGCTTATCAATTAGGCGCAGTAAGTGCTTACTTATCTAGCTCTTTCAATCAAGTAACTACATGGATTTAAAAATTTACTTTTATTATTTTCATCTGCGCGCACAATGACTCTATTTTCGTGACTTGGCCTCTTAAAAAAATAGCTGATGCCGCGTAAGTAAAAGGACGTACTGCAAAAAAGGATAATGGGTGTCTTTGTCTTTTCTGTTTAAAAAACTGCCTTTTTTTCGAACGCTAAAAGGTCGGCTGCTGTTAGGGCTTTTGGTGACCCTGCTGACGCTGGTGGCGTTTCTATTGGGTTTGGCATGGCAGGTGGGTAAAACCATGGTGCTTGAAACCAATATGACGCATCTGCGTTATGAAGCCCGCTTGCTTGCCGATGAAGTCACTCAGCAGGTAGAGCTGCGCTTTCAGGCTCTGCAACGCTTGAGCGAGATAGTCGGCTACAGCGACGACCCGGAGTGGCTGAGCTATGAGTTACGTCATAACGGTACGCTGATGTCCTGGTTCGATGGCATCGTGGTCATGGACCGTAACGGTTATGTCGTTGCCGATTGGCCAAGCGTGGTAGGCCGCGTGGGGCTTGATACCTCGGAAAGCGAGTTTTTCAAGATGGTGCGTGGTACTCGTCAGCCGCATATGAGCGAGCCCTTTATAGGCCGGGCGAGCAAGATGCCCATGGTGGTGGTCAGCGTACCGCGCCTGGATGATCGCGGTGAGTTTGCTGGCATGATCGGCGGCGTACTCAGCCTGGATTCCGGAGGGCTTTTCAATCGCCTGGCAAAAGTCCGCCTGGGTGAAGAGGGTTATGCGGGGGTTGCCACCGCTTCGGGCAATATTCTGTATCATCCGATCTCCTCGCTTATCAATACGCGTGTTTCAAGCGAGGTGGACAACCCGTTGCTTCATCAGGCGCTGGACGGTTGGCAGGGCGACGGGGTGGGGGAACTGGTCAACGGTCAGGTTGGACTGCAATCCTACGCCCAGGTATGGCCGGCCAATTGGGTTATCGGGCTTTTCTTGCCCAATCATCAGGCACAGCTTCCTCTGGCAGGTTTTATTCGCCAGCTTGCATGGATGTGGCTGCTGCTCGCCATTTTGATCATGCCGCTTTTGTGGTGGATTCTGGCGCGTATCCTGACCCCGCTCAATCACCTGGAGACCCAGATAGGTGAAGTAGGCCTGGGCAAGCGACAAAGTGTTGACCTGGCCACCTCCATGCAGGAATTGCAGCAAGTGGCCTCTACCTTCAATCGCGTGGAGGGTGAACGGCAATCGCTGGTCGAGCACCTTCACGAACGCCAGGCCTTTCTGGACACGGTGCTGAGTGCCGTACCCCAGGGCATGTTCGTTGCCGATTTCGATGGCGCCATTACCTACATGAACCCGGCGCTGTTGGGTATGCTGGGCATCTCCTCTGACTGGACCATGGGAGCGCTGCTTGATCAGATTCATGACGATGACCGTAACGGCGCGCGCGACATGTGGCAGTACAGCCTGAGCAGCGGCAGCGACTTTGTGCGCCAGCTGAGATTTACCCGGCTGGACCAGGAAGTGCTGTGGCTGGATATTCACGCCCGCGTAGTGCTGCTTACCCAAGGCGGCCACTCGCTTGGCCTGGTAGGCGTGGTGAAAGATGTTACCGAGCGCCGCCAGCAGGAGGCGCTGCAGCGCTGGGAAGCCGAGCACGACCCGCTGACCGGGCTCTTGAACCGCCGCGGGTTCGAGCGCCGCCTGGAAGAGGCCTTTGCCGATTTCCAGAAAACCAGTACGCCTTCGGCGCTGCTGATGTTTGATCTTGATCACTTCAAACCGATCAATGATGAAGGCGGTCACGCCCTGGGCGATGAAATGCTGCGCCGGATCGCCCAGATCATCGCCTGGGAAGTACGCCGCAGCGACCACGTGGCGCGCCAGGGCGGTGACGAGTTTGGCGTGCTGCTGCCCAGCTGTACGCTTTCCCAGGCCCAGCTGATCGCCGAATCGTTGCGTCAGGCGGTCAGTGAAGTTTCGGTAACCAACGAAGGCAAGGAGTACCGGGTCACGCTGAGCATGGGCGTAACCAGCTTCAACGATAACGATAGCGGCATTGACGATGCGCTTTCTCGCGCCGATGCGGCAAGCTACGACGCCAAGAGCCTGGGCCGGGATAGCGTCGTGGTCAACGTACCCGATGAAATAGACCCCATGACGATCTTCGACTGAGACCATGGCGCCCTGATACATCAATGTGAGTGTACTGATTTGGTAGAGCGACCTCTGTGAACCTACTTGACCTGTTTACCCAGACGCTGGATATCACCCTGCCGGTATTTGCCATGGTGTTTCTGGGAATCGGCCTGAAGCGCCTTGGCTGGATCGATCGGGCCTTTGTATCGACCGCCTCGGCGCTGGTATTCAAGGCCACGCTGCCCACGCTGATCTTTCTCAGCCTGATCAAGGCCGATATAGGCGTGGCGCTGGATATCCCGATGATGCTGTTTTTCGCCCTGGCCACCTTCTGCCAGTTCGTGCTGAGCTGGCTATGGGCGTGTTACCGCATTCCCTACGCCGAGCGGGGCATCTACGTGCAAGGCGCCTTTCGTGGCAACTGCGGGGTAGTGGGGCTGGCGCTTGCCGCGGGCATGTACGGCAACTACGGGCTTTCCGCCGGTAGCCTGCTGGTAGGCGTGGTGATCGTGATGTACAACGCGCTTTCGGTCGTCGTGCTGGCTACCTACCAGCCGGGGCAGGCCACCAACTGGAAGAGCATTCTCAAGCATATTGCCACCAACCCGCTGATCATTTCCGTGGTGGTGGCGCTGCCGTTTACCGCGCTCTCCATCTCCCTGCCCAGCTGGGTGATGACCTCCGGTGACTACTTCGCCTCGCTCACGCTGCCGCTGGCGCTGATCTGCATTGGCGCCACGCTCTCCATGTCCAGCATTCGCGATAAAAGCGATGTGGCACTGAGTTCCAGCCTGATGAAGATGGCCGTGCTGCCGGTGCTTTCCACCGCCGCGGCCTGGCTTGCGGGGTTTGACGGCGAGCGCCTTGGCTTGCTGTTTCTGTTTTTCGCAAGCCCCACGGCCGCGGCCAGTTTCGTGATGGTAAAAGCCATGGGCGGCAACGCCGCCCTGGCCGCCAACATCATCGCCATCACCACCCTGATGGCCAGTATCAGCATCACCCTGGGCATTTTTGCCCTGCGCCTGCTCGGCTGGGTGTAATAACGTGCGCGCGGGTTGGAGTGTTTTACCGAACACGCTATACTACGCGCCCCTTCTGTAAGCCAAGTCCCTGTAGCTCAGTAGGATAGAGCAGCCGCCTCCTAAGCGGCAGGTCGCAGGTTCGACTCCTGCCAGGGACGCCAACTGGGGTTCTTTAGAAGTCCTGGGAAGGCCTAAAAAAGAGTACAATACTCTGAAATACATGGTTTTTTAGCTCCTCATCGTTCCTCGCTGTTCCTTCCCAATCTCGGTGCTAAGTGGTATACCTGTTGGTATATACCTCCATTCGAAGTTGCTCGGTATACCAACATGGCGCTAACTATCCGACAAATAAACACAACCAAGCCAAGCACGAAAATTATTAGCCTCTCTGATGGCTTGGGATTAGAACTCAGGATCTGGCCTGATGGCCGCCGTGGATGGCGTTTGCGGTACACGCGACCCAACGGCAAGCGCAACATGACCAGCCTGGGTATTTACCCTGAGGTAAGCCTTGCTGAAGCGCGAGAGAAGCGGGCAGACATAAGGCGGCAGCTATCCCAGGGCATTGACCCCGTAGAGCAGAAGCAGAGCGACAAACGCCAGCAGCAGTACACCACGCAAAACACGTTTAAAGTGCTGGCCATGGAGTGGCATGCCGCGATGGTGCCGCGCTGGAAAAAAAGCTCTAAACGTGCCAATGACAGCAAGCGCGTGCTTGAAATGTATGTTTTCCCCAAAGTGGGAGATCGTGCGATAGAAACTATCTTGCCCCTGGAATGGCTGGAAATGCTTCGCGGCCTTGAGGATGCGGGCAAATTCGAGCAGAGACGACGTCTACACGCTTTTTGCCGGGATATTTACCGCTTTGCCATCATTACGGGTAGGGCTAGCTACAATCCTCTTACCGACCTAAATACGGCGCTTAAACCGTACAAGAAGAGTAGCTTTGACCACATACCCCAAGAGGAGCTGCCGGAGCTTGTGCGCAATATTGAGGCGTACGATAAAAGCCCCATGGTGCGTGTTGGTCTAAAGCTGCTATTGCTGACCGCCGTGCGCCCTGGGGAACTGCGCAAAGCTGCGTGGGCAGAGTTCGACCTGAAAGCCGCCGTGTGGAAGATCCCAGCTGAGAGAATGAAAATGGGCAAAGCACACCAAGTGCCCCTACCTACACAAGCCATTGATGCGCTGCGCTACCTGCACACGCTAACAGGCCCGTTCAAGCTACTTTTTCCTGGTCGCAACGATCCCAGAAAGCCGCTATCAGATGCGGCCTTTGGCATGGCTCTAAAGCGTATGGGCTATGAAGGGCGTCACGTACCCCACGGCACCCGACATGTGGTGGCCACCGGCTTAAAAGAGTTGGGCTACCCCAGAGAATGGATAGAGCTACAGCTATCGCACAAGCTGCCTGGCATTGAAGGCGTTTACACCCATGCCCAGCACATGGCACCGGATCAGCGGCCCGCCATGATGCAGTTTTGGGCGGATTACTTAGAGAAAATTGGAACGAGGTTAGAATGAGGCTCAAAATCCCTGTTCATTGCCCAAGCTGTAACACTGAGACAAGGATCCGCTCAAGTCGGAAAATGACGAATGGTTACTATGTCACTTACCGAGAGTGTAAGAATAAGGCTTGTGGCGCGCGCTTTAAATTTGACGAAACGTTCTCTGACTTCACTGACGATGAGCATCTCAAGAGTTTCAGGCTTGATAGTTTAGAAATAAGCCAATGCGCGCTGATAATTATTGATCAGCAAGATGCAAACGCATATTTCTCTTACACTCAAAAGCGCAATAACCCTAAAGCAGAATCACATATGCTTAGGTTGCTTAATGCTTGGAGAGAGCATTCCCTTACCGTCATCCACGTGCGTCATATATCAAAGAATTCAGATTCGCCTTTCTCTCCAGGTAGTCCAGGCTCTAATTTTCAACCGGACTTCGAGCCATTACCCAATGAGCACATTGTTGATAAAAGCATACCCGATGCTTTTTTGAGTACAGAGTTAGAGCCTTGGTTGAGGAAGCGCGGTATAGAGCAGTTGGTTATCTGTGGCGCGACTAGTGATCAATCAATTGAAGGAACGGTAAGAACGGCGGGTAATTTGGGGTTTACTGTTTGGGTGCCTGATGATGCTTGTTATACGTTCTCAAAGTATGGCTATGATAGTTCGCATATTCCGGCAGAATTTGCACATATCATTGCCATGACAAACCTCCATCAAGGGCAATCGACCGTCGTAGATACTTCCATGGTGCTCATGGCGATTGAGGCGGGTGTAAGCGTCGGTGGGAAAGGCGCAGTTCGTCACTAACGCTAGCCTTGAAATCAGTCAACACGCGAAAGAATGAGACTTCTTGTTGTAGGATTTGGCATTTCATACAACAGCGCATGCAGGTGATTAACGTTTAATGAAGTTATTATAAGTATATGATTTTTAATATAATAATTTGCATGACGTGCATTTTTGCTGTTGGTTAGCTGCCAGAGTCACTTGATATCGCTTCGATATTGAAGCTATAGCAGCGTGTCAACCTTTCTTAGTGACTTTCTGTTGTATATCCATACAGTTCTTACAACAGCGCTTTCTGGTAGTCCTCCTCGTTCCTCGTCAAGCTAGTGGTGTCTCAAGCGTAAGGCTTGCAGCGTCGCCACTAGCTAAAGGAACCCATCATATGGCTCATCAAAAACCAATCTTTCCTTTGTCATCCAAAGCCGCTTTGGATGCCCGGCTAGCTGTCCAAAATCGTTCGCGTTCCATCCCGTTGGGCGGGAATCGTGGCACAACGCGCACCGATGGCGCGTCATTCTCATAACCGTCAAGCTTCATAGGGCCACTAGGGCACTTGCCTGGAATGACACAGCGAGGACACAAATCAATGCCTGAACTCACCACTCACACACCGCCTTTCAGAACGGTGAACAAGATCCAGCTAGGTAATCGCCTGCTGCGTCGCAAGGAAGTCGAGCAGAAAACCGGTAAAAGCCGTTCGGCCATTTATGACGGTATTCGCCAGGGCACTTTCCCGGCCCCGGTGCCGATTGGCGGCAAAAGCGTTGCTTGGCTAGAGGAGGAGGTGGATAGCTGGATAGCCAACTGTTTGGAAGAGCGCAAACGCCAGCGGCTAGAAGGCATCCCCACCCCGTTACGCATGACCACACACCAGCCGGAGCGCCACGCATGAGCCAATTTGAATTCACTATCAACGGCACCACGCTAAAGCTCACCGCTGGCGATGTGGTCAAGCTTGAAGCCGCCATGGTAGACGCCACCAAATCGCCCAGCAGAAAGGCATTCCGTAAAGGTTCGACCGGTGATATCAGCGCTCAATGGTTAGATGGCCAGGGCGATGGCTTGGAGCGCTTCAACCGTCACCAGCCACCTGCCGAGATCCTTACCGACTGCTAACCCCCTAACCCTACCAAATAGGCATAACGCTGCTGGGCCAAGCCCAGTGGGTATGGGGAAGTTTTGCCCAAAGATCGCAAAAAAGGCCCCAGAGCGGGGAGCACTGGGGCCAAGCGAAGTTACATCAAAGGGAAGACATGAAGCCTATCAAATTGTGCGTAATTTGCTGCCTCAAAAGCTTGCGAGGAACACTGGGGAATGCTTATCATGATAGTGCTGTAGCAAAATCTACAGCCGGGCGTGAGAACCCGAGTTCAAATAGGCGCTACAGCGCCCCTATCACTGCAGGCGCTTTTTTTCCGCCTGAAGTGCGTCGTTATGGCGGCTGTGCGTGGGCACGCTTCGGCGTGGCCGGTTTCCTATTTGACCGGTTTCTCACCCTGCGTACAGTCGCCTCCAATCGTGTGAGAACGGTTGTTGGTGACTCCAAAGATCAAATAGGAGTCTTACCCATGGCCAATCACAGCCAAGGTGCGTACACGCACACCCAAATTTCCCCCTCGCATATCGCTACCGCGCTAATCGGTGCAAAACTGATTGCCTATCGTGTGAACCGTAAGCCTGAACAGCTTCAGCAGCTGTTGGGTATGGCACGTATGGCCACCGCGCTAAACGCCCTCTCTTATCAAGAACACGACCAACTACTCATCGAGCTTGAGCGCCTATGCGTCGAGGAGGTGGGTAATGCTTAATTCACCCATCCCCCCACGCCTTGAAGATGCGGTTTGCCTTACCGAGGCCGAGTGTCTTTTGATCGACCCCCGCGCCAGATCAGAGGATCTTTTCGACCAGTGCGAAACCCGCCTGGAAGCAGCTAGCAATCTCATGATGACACTAAGCACGCTAGATGCGCCTGGGGCCTGCGCTGATGTACGTGATCTAGCTAACGTGGCGTTGTCTTGCCGCTTACTGTTAGCCGACTCGCTTGATTTGCTCATGGCCGCCCGCGTAGCCGAAAAACGCCAACAAGCGCCTGCCAGGAAGGGGGGCGCTCATGCCTAAGACGACCGTTCAAAAAATCCAGCAAGTGGCTATTGCCGCGCTTAATGACGCCGAAACGCTAGTGGCTGAATGGCTGCCAGATGGTGCGCGCCAGGGCAGCGAATGGGTAGCACGCAACACGGCCCGCGACGACCAGGGGAAAGGCTCGTTTGGTGTGTCACTGGCCAGCGGCAAGTGGAACGATTTTGCTGATCCCGACGCCCACGGCGGCGACCTTGTGTCGCTGCTTAGTTACCTGCGCAGCTGTCGGCAGGTAGACGCCGCCATGATGATCGATCAACGGTTGGGGCTGGGCATTTTTCATCGTAACGGTGAGGCGCAAACCTCACCCCCCATTGCAGTTACCCCCACCAAAAGCCAGCTACGCCAGCAGGCGGAAGCGCAACGCCTAGCGGCCCAACAAAAAGCCGCCCAACTGGCCAAGCAACTTTGGCTCAATGGCCAGCCTGCTTGCCCTGGCCATACGTATTTGGTGAGCAAAGGGATTAGCCCTTACCGACTGCGCCAAACACCCAAAGGCCAGTTAATGGTGCCGCTTTATGCGGATGGTGAGCTGGTCAACGTGCAACTGATCGATGCCCAAGGGAATAAGCGTTTTTTGAAAGGCGGGCAGGTGCTGGGGGCTTACTCCCCGCTTGGTCGTGTCATGCCTGGAAAGACCCTTTATGTCTGTGAGGGCTGGGCCACCGGGGCCACGATCCACGCCCACACCCGCGAGCCAGTGGCGTGTGCCATGCACGCGGGCAATTTAGAACCGGTTGCGCGTGGCCTATGTGAGCGCTATGGCCACCTTGAAATGGTCATTGCAGGCGACGACGACCGCGCTACCCCTGGAAACCCTGGCCGTACTGCCGCCAATGCCGCCGCGTTAGCGGTTGGGGCACTGGTGCTGTTCCCGGCTTGGCCGAAAGAAGCCCCGCATATCCTGACCGATTTTAACGACTTGGCGTGCTGGTATCGCCAACAAGGGGGCCACCATGAGTGAGAAAAAACGCGAGCAGCAAAGCCACCTTGCGCTAGTTGGCCAACCCACTGCGCCGGAGATCGACACGTTAGAGCGCCCAAGCTATGCCGTGTATGAAGGCCAAACGCTGGTAGATGGGAAGCTGTTTCGAGCGGGCACATGGTTTCACGGTATTAAGCAGGGCCAAGGTGATGATATTGGCCAACCGTTTGATCTATGGATCTGTGCGCCGCTGCATGTGGATGCTGAAACGCTAAACAGTGATGACGGCAGCGTAGGCCGCTTACTGCGCTTCAAGCACCGGGGCAAGGTCATTGAATACGTCATGCCCATGGAAGCACTGGCCGGGAAGGGCGAGGAGATATTAAAAGCCCTTTTCCGCCAGGGCCTAAAAGTGGAGTACCACCAGCGGCGCTATGTGCCTGCCTATATCGCCAGTCACCACGACTTAAATCGAGTGCTGGCCACCACGACCAAGCCGGGCTGGCACGATGCAAGCGGTGCATTTGTTCTCCCTAGCAAAATCTTAGGCGGCCAGGACGTGCGCTTTCAGGACAGCGGCAAGGGTGCCCACCTATTTTCTGAGCGGGGCACGCTGGAAAGCTGGCAAAGCGAACTGGCGCACTACTGCCAGGGAAACCCGGTACTGATCCTGTCTGTTTGCTGCGCACTGGCGGGGCCACTGCTTTCAAAGGTAGGCGTAAACGGCGGTGGCGTGCATTTGGTGGGTGACTCCTCAAGCGGTAAGTCACTGGCTCAGGCTATCGCCGCCTCAGTGTGGGGCGACCCTAGCCGTTTTGCGGCTTCTTGGGATATGTCAAAGGGTGGTATCGAGATCGAGGCATCATCACGCAATGACACGGTGCTGATTCTGGACGAGATCAAACGCGCCGATCCCAAGCGGGTACAAGAAATGGCCTACGCCATCGCTAACGGCACCGGCAAAGGCACCATGACGCGGGAGCGGGAAGGTCGCCCCAAGCTTTATTGGCGTGTTTTGGCGCTTTCCAGTGGGGAGCGCTCGCTTTCTGAGCATGCGGCCATTTCAGGCAATGCCGCCCACGCCGGGGCAGAGCTGCGCATGGTGGACGTAAACGCGGGCACCCGCACCTATCGCGCCTTTGATGATGTTCATGGCATGAGTGGCGCCGCATTCCATAGGAAGCTGACAACAGCAACCGCGCACCACTACGGCATGGTGGGGCCTGCGTTCGTGGAGCGCTTGATTAAAGAGACTGATCCCGACGTTTTCTATCAGCGCTTTGCAGAGGTGCGTGATGCTTTTCCAGCGGAGGGGCCGCAAGCGGGCAGGGTAGCGGATCGTTTCGCCATTATCGCGCTGGCAGGAGAGATAGCCGTTAGTTACGGGCTTTTACCCTGGAAGCCCGACGATGCCGCGAGTGCCTGCCGCCAACTGTTTGAGGAGTGGTTACTTACGGTCGGTGACGGTAACGCCGAAGATCGTCAAATACTTAGCGCGCTATCGGATTTTATCGCTATGCACGGTGACAGCCGCTTTTCCGACATCGCCGCTACCTTGCCTAATCCCAACGTTAAGCACCGTGCCGGTTACTACGAAATAGAGGGCTTAAAACGCTTCTACCTGTTTAACCGCGCTTCACTGAGCGAGGCTGCCTCAGGCTATGGCCGAGAGCGGGTGATACGCACCCTGGAAACCTACGGTGTGTTGGCCAAGGTGGATTATGGTCGCAACCAGAAAAACTACCGCCTGCCAGGAGGAGGGAGCACGCGCTTTTTCGTCATTGATCCCGACAAGCTGGAGACAGAGCGGAGGAACCCATGAAAAACCAAGCGTCATGGGCGAATTCTGGCGTTCTCTCCCTATCCGTTGCCGTTTCAAAAATAGCGGCTACAGGTGGCAGCCTACAAGGCACTGAAAATAATAGGCTTTATGGCTGTTGCCGTGTTGCCGCCTTTTTCGAGTGTCAGAGAGAGGAATTATATAGAGGGGAAATTCACGCCTGCCAGGAAAGAGGAGTTTCGGCCCATAAGCTCAAGAACCTAACTACGCGTGAACCTAGTTTCTATGGCAACAGTGGCAACAAGGCAACGGCCAGCAACCACGCGGGTTCTAGCGTTGCCTTAGTAATAAGAGAGGTGGCAACAATGGCAACACATATCTTTATATACCTATGTAGTTGTGTGTCTGTTGCCATTTCAAAAAACCGTGGCAACAGTGTTGCCACTAAAAAATCTATTAAAATCAGTGAAATAGACCCTGTTGCCTTGTTGCCACGATTTTTGCGACCTAGAGGGTGGAAACACACAGGTGAGCGTATTCCGTTCGTACTGCGAACAACTTCAAGCGATCTAGTGACGCCGACCCCTTTCCCTTCCTGGCAGGCGTTTTTCACCCAGCTAAACATTTCCCGTTGGTGGGGCTTTGGCTCCACCGTTTCACCCGCGCACCCATGCCAACAGTGAGGCCAACATGACTGAGCAGACACCAGCCACCACCCAAGCACCTGAGCAGGAGCAATGCACCATGCAAGCAACAGATAACAAGCACTTCAAAGCCCCCGAAGCTGCCGTGAGCGGTGAAACTGAAACCGAGCTGGAGACGGAGATCGAGCAGCTACGCGCCACTTACCTCGCCCGGCGCTCGAAGCTCGAAAACGTGGCTGGCAGGTTGGCCAAGCTACGGAAAACGCTCGGCGCCCTACAGCACCAGACGAACACAACGAAGGATGCTTGGCGGCAAGATTTCGTGAAAGGGTTTGGGGAGCAGAGCAAGGCGGTACGTGACCAGCTTAAGCAAAAAGGCCAGTTGACGTCTGAAGCCGAGCAGACCCAGGAAATGATCGAGCTGCTTGAGCCGCAACAGGAATGGCTCAAGATGCAGACTCATTTGGCCCGACAACCGTTGGAGGGAGCTATCGGTCGTCTTGCGGAAATTTCATCCCGCAAGAGGTTGATGAAATGTCTTAAGGATATTAGCAATAGTGAGGAAATGGTCGCCTTGAGCGCTGAGCTGCCAAGGCTGTTCAAACGCATTCATGAAGGGACTTACAACGATTATGCTCACATGGCGAGGCTAGGAATTGATGTTTCAAGCCAGCCAGGGAGCAGTATCGATCCCTTGATGGATAATGCTAGTCGACTGTGGACTAGCGAAGAGATTGAGCGCCGCCAACATGCTGCATTGGGCAAACTATTGATGGACGTCATGCCCAAAGCCAAACCGGTGCCCACGCCAGGGGTTTTACAGTTGCCTTCATTGCTCGCCTGCGAAGCAAACGAACGTGAATACCCATCGCCCATTGGCTTTAACCGCCGGTTGAAAGAACTAGAAGCGCAAATGGAGTATGTACCGAGCCTGGACGACTTGGACAGCGCCCAAGCCTAACCAATCCATTCTCAAGCGTATGGCCAACGCCCTGCCTTTGTGCGGGGCGTTGTCGTGTTAGGCGAGTGAGAGGAGGGCGGAAGGGGAGCCAGCCTTGTGCGAGCGCCTACAGGGCCTCATGCGGCGATGTTGCCAACCATCCACCCCCACACCGGCCGCGACCCACGCCGCGCACTCGACACCCCGCCCCGCCCGCGCGCTAAATGTAGTGGTTTTTATGCACCCCTGCGCCCACCGCCAAGCCGCGCCGCTGCTGGGCTGGCTGGTGGAAATTGGGTGCATGAAAATCATGCGAATTCATGCAGGGTTATGCACTTTCAATAGGCCGAAGAGAGGGCAAGAGCCTAAAGCCAGGCCATCGGCTGGCCGATAGCTTAGAAAGGTATTCTTGAGAAGGCCTGTCAGTGCCTAGGCGTTCCAGTGAGCGGCGGCGCAGAGTGGTCTAAAGTATCAGATGATTGGGTTGTACAGGCTTAGTTAAATGAGGAATACTGCTTAAATATAATGAAGTAGGGAAGTAGTGCCCGATGGAACTAATTAGCTTGTAACCATTGATTTGCGATTCACCGGTCACCGTTGGTGGTACAGAGAAGCAATGTCATTCCTTTATTACAAAAGCACCTATGTTTTTCGATTTTTGCTTTTTAAGTGAGTCATCTCTCTCGAAGTTCAACCATCCCCGACCCCAATTAGGCGTGCAGAAAAATGCAACAGGCATGCAAATCTTTAATATTAAGGAATCAATATTAAAAAATATTATAAGTTTGGATGAATTTACAGAGAGCATTTTCCTGACAAGCTTACCGAAACGTTCATCCAATCATACGATTGGTAGTCTAACACCTGTAATGTGCTACTTAGCATCCTGTCAGTCTCAATACTAACTAAAGCATAGGGAAAAATATGATTACTGAATTGCATATAGAAAATGTTACAAGCTACAAAAAATCTTCAAAATTATCGCCTGTTAATAAGGTTTGCCTAATTTATGGGTTGAATGGAACAGGTAAAAGTACTATTTCCAATTACTTATATAATCCTAGCCTGAAAGAGTACAAAGACTGTAGGCTTAATAAAAAATATGAATGCGAAATACTGGTCTATAATCAACAGTTTCTAAATGATTACTTCTTTGAAGAAGATGGTTTGAAGGGGATATTTACATTATCTAAAGAAAATAAAAATATTTTGCAGAAAATTAAGCAAGAGACAACAAAGCTAGAGAAATTAGAAGAAGATAAGGAAACCATTGACGAAAAGCTAGTTGATATACAAGCTAGACTTAATAGTCAAAAAGAAAATGCCACAAACAATGTTTGGAAGATAAAAACAAATTACTCTGGTGGTGATCGTGTTTTAGAGTATTGTCTAGATGGGTTGAAGAGAACTGAAAAACTTTTCGATCATATAAAAAGCATTGCATTGCCTTCCCAAAAGCCTGAAGATACTATAGAAAAACTTAAAAACGAGGTGTCTTCAATACAAGGGGATAATGCAGTCAGGATTCCTAGGTTAAATGAGTTTAGCTTTTCTGGTTCCAATATAGAGAAAAATGATCTGTTTGAGAAAATAATTGTCGGAAGTCAAGAGGGTAGTGTAGCAGAGTTCATTAACAAGCTGGGCAACATAGATTGGGTAAGAACTGGTCTTGGTTATATCCCTGAAGAAGTTTATGAGAATGCAGCAGAGTGTCCATTCTGCCAAGAGAATACAGTAACTCAAGAACTACTTAATTCGATTAAAAATGTCTTTGACCTTTCATATGAAAATGATGTTGCAGCATTAAAAAAATTGAAAGCAAGCTATCAAGAAGCTGCTGAAGAGCTTGTTTTTGGCAATATTGATGATTTAATAGTGACAACTTCAGAAATCTCAAAGCAATGGAGATTAGCGGTTGAGCAATTAAAGTCAATACACATAGAAAACACACTTTTAATAGAGAATAAATTAAATAACCCAAGTACGCCAATAGAGCTAAAAAGTAGTGATAATGCTATATTTCAGATAAATGATGCTATAAGCAAATTGGATTCATTAATTGTCTCTCATAATAATAAATTGGAAAACAAAAGTAATTCTTTGAATGAAATAAAAGCTCGCTTTTGGAGGCTTATGCGCTGGGAGTATGACCAAACGCTATCAACATATGAAGCTGAGAAAATCAAGCTTCAAAGAGAAGAGTCTGGGATAATGACAGACCAATCAAATAAAGTAGTAGAGATAAGCACCGCTAATCGTAATATTTCCACTTTCAGAAAACAAACAGTAAATATTGAAGAGGCAATTGATAATATTAATAACGCTCTTCTGGAAATAGGAGTAGTTGGATTCTCTGTTGTCAAATATGGAGAGAATCTCTACAGGGTTGCCAGAAGTGATACAGATTCAGATGCATTCCATTCATTAAGTGAAGGTGAGAAAACTGTAATAAGCTTTTTATATTTCATTGAGCTTTGTAAAGGTGAGAAAGCGGCTGAAAGTAGTCCAAAGAAAAAGGTTGTTGCGATCGATGATCCTATATCAAGTCTCTCTCACCTATACATATTTAATATTGGACAGCTTATTAAAAAGATATTTTTCAACTCAAATTTATGCGAGCAAGTTATTGTTTTAACACATAGTTTGTATTTTTTCTACGAACTGACCCATACGAATAAAGAGAAAAGAAATGCAACTCAGAATCTTTACAGAATAATTAAAAATTCAAGTGGTAGCTCAATCGTAAGTATGAAATATGAAGAAATTCAAAATGACTATCAGACATATTGGTCAATGATAAAGGACGAATCTACTCCTCCAGCACTCATAGCAAACTGTATGCGGAATATTATTGAATACTTCTTTAGCTTTGTTCAAAAGAAAGACTTTAATGATGTCTTTCAAAAACCTGCTTTATCAGCAGATAGGTTCAAGGCATTTTATAGGTATATGAATAGAGAGTCGCATTCTCTTGGTCAAAATATATTCGATATTAAAGAATTTGACTACGAAGTGTTTAAAGACGGTTTGAGGTTGATATTTGATGAGTGTGGGTATATTGAGCATTATAATGCAATGATGAAATAGTAAATGAATGTGCATAAAGAATTGTTTTAGATGACGCCCTAGGCGCACCTGAATTAGTATATATATTATAAGGGAAGACGATGAATAACTTCGGGATTTTATTTTTTTCAACAAGCCAGCTAGGAGGGATTCTTGATATTGGCTACACCTCAGAGCAGAGTGAGATTATTACTGACTTACTTTATGTATTTGATGCTAAATTTGATGTCGATAAACAAGAGGTCAGTGTTGATTATAAACAGAAGTACACAACTTTATTCCAAGCAAGACTTAAAGTATTTATTGAAAAATATAAAAGTGTATTGCCTTCAGTTCAAAAGCTAGGTGCAAGATTCGGAAAATTAGAACAAGATGAATGGTTTTTTATCTTGCCTCCGATAGAGCTTAATACAAAACAAAAATATAATTTAGAAGAAGAGTTAGACATTCTTAATGGTCGTAAAAGCAGCTTAAACGAGGAGCAATTGCAGAAATTTTTTGGTGATGTACTGGATAATTATGAAATTATAACATTTGATTTGGATAAAGATAAAAAAATAAAGATTGGCGAAGGGCAAAAAAATAAACGAATTTGTAGGTTCTGTCAGCGCGGGATTTCAGATGTCAGTTTTACACAGGAGGCTCATGCGATATCGGAAGCTCTTGGAAATAAAAAGCTTATACTAAACGAGGAGTGCGATAACTGTAATAAGTTTTTCGACGAGAATATCGAAAGAGACTTTATCTATTATCACGATTTAGCAAGGACGATGTTTGGAATAAAGAACAAAAAAAATGAAGTCCCGGAAATGAAAGGAATTGATTTCCATTTTTATCAAAGTAATGAAAACAATTTATCAATTGCAGTTGTTAGTGATTCTATAAGTGGAGAAAAGAGTGGTACACCTGAAAGTACAGTCTTCAGAACCGGGAACAAAATAAAAATACAAAATATTTACAAGACGTTGTGTAAGTTTTCTTTAAGCGTTATTGGTTCGGAGCATGTAAGCCACTTTTGTGAAACTATTAGATGGATTAAAGATGAAAAGGAGGCTACTGCCTTGCCGAAAATAGCTGTTTTAAATAGCTATGATTTTTTTACTAAACGACCAGAGCTGAATTTGTATTTAAGAAATAATAATAATAAAAAACTACCGTACTTAGTTGGAGAGTTTAGATTTACATTCTATATGTATATTTTTATTGTCCCATTCTCTGATAAAGACAGTAGGGATTTTTTGAGTGAAGAAGATTATGAAGATTTTTTGAACTGCTTTAATCATGTTAAGTCAAAAGAAGGGTTTGAATATATTGACTTCTCTCAAAATGTTGAACGAGAGTTAAGTTTTAATATTAATTTTGAGAAAGAAAAGACTGATAAAATATTGTAGCGGAATAGCCGCTGAATGCTATATAATTTTCTAGGAGGGTAAAGTGTATTTTTATATAGATGAAAGTGGGCATACAGGTTTGAATCTGTTCGATGAGTCCCAGCCTTTTTTATATTATGGAGTCTTACGTTCGAAATTAAATTTAGATTTGCTTGCCGAACAAGATTTAAAGCCTCTCCGAAAAAGACTTGGAGTTGAAAGGCTGCATGCGGCTGATCTGGGGAATGGACGTTTAGTCGAAATAGCTCAAGAGATCAATAAGATTAAGAAAAAGTATGGTCTTGGTTTTGATCTCTACCGAGTTGCCAAGGCAGACCATGCCTTAATCAGTTTTTTTGACCAAGTATTCGATCAAGGCATGAACCCTGCCGTACCTTGGAATGCCTATTGGACGCCATTAAGATATGTTCTTTTAATTAAAGTTGCATATCTTTTTGATGAGAAAACTTTAAAAATGGCTTGGGACGCACGAATAAGTGCTAACGATCAAAAAGCACAAAAGCTTTTGATCGAAGTTTGCGAAACTATTTTGGAGCGAGTCAGTGACATACCTGATGCTAGATCTCAAGAAATAATAACGGATGGCTTGTCTTGGGTGGTCAGCAATGTCGATGCTATTTCTTATAACGTAGACACTAAGAAAGATGCTTTGCAAATATCGCCGAACCTTGTTGGGTTCCAATCCGTCATGCATGGAATAGCTTCTCGTTTGGGAAAAGCAAAAACAAAGGCCAGTAAGGTGATTGTTGATAGACAATCACAATTTAATGCTGCTCAGGAGTATATAGCTAATTTTTATCATGAGGCTCGTGATGTCCCTTGGGCCATCGGCCCAGGCTTACCTGAAATGAATTTAACCCATATGCCTACTATTCCAATCACATGCACCGCTGGTACAGATAGTGTTGGCTTGGAGTTGGTTGACATCTATATTTGGGTTTTCAAGCGTCACATGGAAAACAAATCACTGGCCAACGAGCTTGCCCCTATTATAAATGGTCAGCTTCACCGTGGCAGCTATGATGAGATCTCAATTAATGCACTAATGAATCGGTGGGGAGAATGGTTTCAAGACCTGCCCGAGCCTTCGAAAGGTGATCTAGAAAAAGCAAAAAAAATGATTCATGAGCAAGAGTTGGCCAGAAAGCAGCATGTCCAGAACTGAACTAACAATTTGGCAATTAGGACGCTCGAAAGCACGCGCTCGTTACATTGTTTTTTTCTAAAATATCGCTTTTGACTATAAGCAATCCATATTTGCCACGAATAGCACGATGATATCCAATGTGAGGTCGTCAGTGGGTCGTCAGTGGGTTGTGAGGAGGGATGGTATACGAGGTGGTATATTGCCTCTTTACAATTTAATAAATTGTTTTTTAAGATCATTTGCTTATAGTGTATTTTAGACTCCTGCCAGGGCCTTTACCTTCAACACCCCAATCAATCATGCCCCCACTACTACCGTGCATACGCGGCATCAACCTGGAATTATTAACCTCAAGCCCAGCCCCATGAAAATGCTGCCAGTAACGCGGTCAAGGATTACGCTGGCCTTACGCTGTCTGGTAAGCCATTGACCAACGGCGCCGGAAAAGTAGCCTAGCAAAGAGAACAGTACGGCGGCCTGCAAGGTGAAGGTCAGGCCCAATGCCGCCAGCTGCATGGGAACCTGACCGTGGGTGGCGACCACGAATTGCGGGAGAAAGGATAGGAAGAAGAGCACCACCTTGGGATTGATCGCGTTGGCGATGCAGCCTTTGAGAAACAGGCTACTCAACGAGCTTTCCACTGTTCCCACGGTTTTCACGCCTGCTGAACCGCTGCTGCGCCAGGCGTTGATCCCCAGCCAGACCAGATACAATCCGCCCACGGTTTTCAGCAGCGTGAAGGCGGTAGGAGAGGCTGCAATCAGCGCACTGACGCCGACCACGGCCAGGAGCGTGTGGCTCAAGCAGCCTGCCGCACAGCCCAGGCCAAAGGCGATTCCTTGCCTGCGTCCGTTGGATATACCCATGCCCAGCACCATCAGGTTGTCAGGGCCAGGCGTGGCGGTGATAAGAAGCGCCGCTACAAGGAATCCGGAAAATTGTTCCAGCGTTAACATGGGGTTCTCTTTACGTTGGGCAAGGGCTTATTGATGCCATAAAGGGCACAGACGAGCTTGAATCACCTGGCGTCACGCGTCGTTGGCCAAGCCGCTGGGGCTCAGGAACTGCGATCCTCGACAATGTTGGTAGACGAAGTGGCGGAACCACTGTTGTTCCTGTGAGGTATGAGTACGCCTGTGCCACGCCACCCAGTAGCGGAATCGGTGATCGAGAAACGTTAGCGGGCGCCAGGTAAGATTTGCCTGCTCGGTCCAGGTCTGGGCAATGTGCTCGGGTAGTACCAGCAGCATATCGCTACCCTGCAAGGCGGTCATCGCGGCAGAGTAATAGGGCACTGTCAGCCGCAATTCACGCGCCAAGCCTTTGTGGTGCAGGTAAGCATCGACAAAGCTGTCCTTGTCTCCTCCAGCACTGATCTTCATATGGGGCCAGCCCAGAAACTGGTCGAGAGTCAGATTTTTAGTAGCTGCCAGCGGGTGATCCCCGCGCATGCAGCAAACGGCGACATCCTCGCCGATCACCCGGCCATGGATATCGTCAGGCGCGTCTTCGACCATGCTGGTAATCAGGTCGACAGAGCCACTGACGAGCCAATCGAAGCGATTGGCCTGCCAGGAGACGAAATCGATACTCACGCCGGGTGCCATTGATGCCAGATCTTCAAGCAGGCTTGGCAGTATGTATTGGGCAACATGGTCAGAGCCTGCCATGGTGAAACGGCGCTGGCACTCATGTGGCAGAAAATCTGGCGTAGCCGTGATGCTCTGAAGCTGTTCGAGCACGGCCTGCATCGGCTCTACCAGTGCCAGCGCACGTTCGGTCAGTACATACTCGCGGCCCTGGCGCACCATCAGGGGGTCGCCCAGCGCCTTGCGAAACTGTGTCAGGCTTCGGCTCAGGGTAGACTGGCTAGTGCCCAGGCGTCGTGCTGCATGGCTTAAATTACGCACCTCCAGAATCGTGACCAGCGCGGTGAGCTGAGAGATGCTCAGGTTCTTGAAGGCAGGATTCATGAGATGTCTTGATCAATCTGAAACACCGCGCTCGGGCGCGTGGCGTCGAGCACGGCGTGGCCAACGCGTGTGCCGCCACAATAGCGTTCCACCAGGTCGATGGCATCCGCAATCGCGGCGGTTACCTGGTCTTCGCTCGTGGGGGGAAGCCCGTCGATATTGAAAAATACCGTAGAGGTAGTAGGCAGTGTGCGGGTATCGCCTGCCTGTCGCCATGTCCAGCGCCGAGTCAGCACGCGAGCGCCTTCGGTGAGCACGATTTCGCCAGGGGGAATGGTTTCCGTTTCTTCACCGACATTCGGCAGAAATCGGTCATGCTCGTTCGCTTCGCGCAATTCGATGGAAGTAGTGTCTTCGCCGATAGGGTGCACCCCGGCTGGCAGTCTGTAACGCAGTGAAAGCAGGTTGCCGATATCAACGAGCGGGTTGATGTCTGGAAGGTTGCTGGGCTTGAGTACGCGACGAGCCAGAGCCTCGATGGAACTGCGGTGCTCGGAAGGCTTGGCACCAAACTGGCGGTAAGCGTCGCGCCAAGCTGCCATTTCTGGAACATCGGCGGGATTGCCCGATATCCGGGTTCGCAAGAGCTGCTCACTCTCGCGAAGTAGCTGCGTCAATTGCGGATGGGGTCGAGAGTTGTCCAGGCCCGAAAAAGCCACCACGCCCCGGCGGTACGCCGGGTGAGCGGTAAAGATTTCGGGGCGGATTAGATAGGAAATAGCGCGCACAGAAACTCCGGGAGAATACTCGGCAGTTGTGAATGAGCCCACTATAGCATTGGCGAGCCATTCACTAATTGCCGATATCTGCATAGCATCTATGCAGGTTGTGAATACCGTGCAGGTGCCTTATTGCCGCTCAGATGATGACCGTCTTGCCCATGGCTTGAAAGCGCAAACGTTGACTATAGTGAACAGAGCGCAGGCCTTATCGGCGCTGCCAACCACCCGCTCAACGCATTAACACAAAGGGAGAAGCGCATGGCTCGTTATGGCCTGTTGGTCTTGATAGGGATGGTACTGGCCGGGTGTTCGACCCAGGGCACTACCGCGGGCGCTGAACAGGCGCAGCAGATCGCCGTCAATTACTGTGAGCAGGAGGGCGGCGAAGTGCGCACGCGTCAGGAAGCGGGCGAGACGCGCCAGTATTGCCACCTGGTGGAAGGGCGGGTGGTAGAGGTCAATCTGCTGTATCAGACGGAAGGGTTGCGCGTTCACTGAATACGTAGCCGTATACCGCCATGCCGTGAATCGATTGATAACGCGCCGGGCGTACTGCCGGCGCGTTTCCCTGTTGGGCTTCTAACTTGATACTCTCTCATCCCCTTCATATTAACGCCCAAGGAAGTCACGTTTATGCCCAAGCTCCCGTTGTTGTCTCGAGGCGCTGCCGTTGGTTCGCTTGCCGCCCTGCTGGCGCTGCTGCCCGCCACGCTGCTTGCCCAGGATGCCCATATCGGCAGCGTGCGCACGGAATTTCGCATGCTGGGGCCGAATAACACCATTGAAGTGGAACGCTTCGATGACCCCAAGGTGCAGGGAATCTCCTGCTATATTTCCTACTCCCAGATTGGCGGTCTTTCAGGGGCCGTAGGGCTTGCCGAGGAAGCCAGCGAGGCGAGCGTGGCCTGCCGGCAAACCGGCGAGATCATCTTTGACCCGGCAGAGGTTAACGAGCAGGAAGTGATCTTCACCCAGCGCCGCTCGATGCTGTTCAAGAACATGCGCGTGGTGCGCATGCACGATGCTGAAACCGAGACGTTCGTGTACCTGACCTACAGCACCAAGCTGGTGGATGGTTCACCCAAGAACGCGGTAACGGCGGTGCACTATGGCGATTTGACACCGGCTCAATAGCGGATGCCATCAAGCCGGTAGGAGTGGGGCGTTAGCGGGGCTGGCCCAGGGCCTGGGTCCAGTAGTGGTTGTAGCGCGTTTGGGGGTTATCGGCTTTCGCCATGCCCATCTGGGTAAAGGCGCTGTTCATGATATTGCTGCAGTGGCCGGGGCTTTGTAGCCAGCCCTCCACCGCGCCGGCGGCTGACGGGTGGCCGGCGGCGATGTTTTCACCCACGGCGCGCCACGTATAGCCTTGGGTTTCCACGCGCTGCTCGATCCCCACGCCTTCGGGGCTTGTATGGCTGAAGTATTCCTTCTCGGCCATATCTTCAGAGTGCGCCTTGGCGGCCTCGTGCAGCTTGCAACTCCAGGTAAGCGGCGCTACCGAATCAAAGGATTGCTCGCCGCACTGGCGGGCTTCGCGTCGCGCCTCGTTGACCAGGTCGAGCATCGCCTGCTGCTGTTCCGTGGGCTCGCACTCACCGGATTCGGAGGCCCACGCCGGGCCAGCGCCGAGCAGCACCAGGGCCAGGCAACGAAAAAGCGCCCGGTGAACAGGGCGCTTTACGAATGAATCAACCACCGAATTTTTCATTTTCACCAAGATCCGGGGTGGCATCTTTCTTGAGGTTGGCCTTGGCAATCTCGTAGAGCTGGTAGGTCTTGCTCTCCTTGGATTTCCAGTGCTCGCCCATCTCGACCTTGATTTCCAGAAGCGTGACGTCCGGGTCGTCCTTGCCTTCCGGGAACCAGGCGGCCACGAAGGGATTCCAGTACTTGTGAATCAGCTCGCGGTCATCGTTCAAGTTGGCCTTGCCGGAAAGCGAAACGTACACGCCATCATCCTGGTCGGAGAAGCTCAGGCACACGTCATGATCACTTTCGGTTTCAAACACCTTTTCGGCGCTGCGGCGGGTGTAGAACCATAGCGTGCCGTCGTACTCTTCCTGCACCAGATGCATGGGCCGCGCGCGGGGCGTGTCGTGGTCCATGGTGACCAGCATGCCGACTTTGATATCCTTGATCATCTTCCAGATCTTCTGCTTATGTTCCGGGCTGGACATAGCGCCACTCTCCTTATGATTTGGGTACTGCGATAGACATGACCAGTGCGATTGCATCGTTCATGACTCTTCACAGACTAGACAGCATTGCATGTCTCGGCAAACGTAGGTGCAGTGTTGGTATTCAGTAAGCCCAGATAAGCGCAAACAGGACCCCCCATCCCAGAGCGCATGCCGCCATGATGGTGTAGGTAACTGAAATGGTAACCATATCAAATGCCTTGTGGGTACAAAGGGCCTGTAACCCGTGGTAAAGCATGCTGCAGGAAACGCCCAGCGCCGCGAGTATGACCCCAACGTTGACCCATAAACTGGGTATCAGCAGTACCAGCGACGATACGAACAGCGGCAGTGGGGCAAGGGCTGCCAGTAGATAGGCATCCTGATAGCGGATGGATAGCGCTTCGGTACCGTTGACGACTGCGTGTATTACCCATCCCAGGACAAAGAAGCTTACCAGCTCCGCAAGAAAGATGACCGTGGTGATGAAGCGCCACTCCCGATCGGCAAAACCGGCCATGAACGCATCCCCATAATGGGTGCCTGCAAAATAGAGCATGACAGGTGGCAAGAGCGCCATGGGCAAGACCACGAACCACGCGAGTAAAGCAATGGAAGGGGAGGACGCTTGAAGCTCTTTCCAACCGGCACGGTGGCTGAACGGCAGCTTGAATAACGTCAGTGCATTCATTTCAGACTCCTGCTGTAGAGATAAACTCGATGGCTATGGGCATGATGCCTATATGTATCATGGCGTGATGTTGTTTTTTCAAAAGAACCCCTGTCTACTACCCAAGTGACCGATCAGCCTCTGACAAAGAGAATTGAAAGCATGAGCCAGCAATCCTCCCTTGATAAAAGCGACTTCGAACAGCTGTCGCAATTTCGTTACCGGCTGCGCTGCTTTCTGCGCCACAGTGAAGATATATGCCGTCGTCATGGATTGACGGCCCTGCAGTATCAACTGCTGCTGCATCTGCGCGGTTTTCCGCAAAGAGACTGGGCAACCGTAGGTGAGCTTGCCGAGCGTCTTCAAGCCAAGCATCACGGTGTCGTGGCCTTGATTGACCGCTGCGAGCAGCTGGGGCTGGTCGAGCGGCGGCGAGGGCGCGACGACCGCCGGCAGATAGAGGTGCATCTGCTGGAAGAGGGTGTAAAGCGGGTAACGCAGATTGCGCAAACCCATCAACCGGAGTTGCGGCATTTACAGGAAGACACGCCATTCCCTTTCTGGAAAAACCTCGATTGATCCAGGTATCAGGCGGGCGTATAGCGTCAATGGTCATTGCATACCTCTTTGGCGCCGTTGCCTTTGCGTTGGATGGGTAGTATTTAAGCGGCCTATTTCTATACTGTGGTCTCATACACGTTATCGTTAGGGTATTACGCTATGAGCAAACACGATCTACCTTCCGGCGCCGGAGATGTGGCCAACCAGTACCCGGATATCTGGGATGCCTATGCCTCGCTGGGCAAGGCCTGTGCCGAATCCGGGCCGCTCGATGAACGTAGCCGGCGCCTGGTGAAACTCTCGCTGGCCATTGGTTCGCGCTCCGAAGGGGCCGTCCACTCCCACGTTCGTCGTGCCTTGAAAGAGGGCATCAGTGCCGAGGAGCTCAAGCAGGTGGCCATGCTGGCCATTCCTACCACCGGGTTTCCCACGGCCGTCGCGGCCTTGACCTGGATAGAAGACATTACTGATCCGGATTAAAACCACGCGGTCTTGCAAAGCTCTGCCTGAACCTCATGCGTGTCAGGCAGAGCCGTGATGCTACCGATAGTCCGAACGTCTAGGGCTTGGCACTTTGTAGCGTCTGCGCTTCGATAGCGCGGTCGACGGATGAGACGTAGTACTCGTCATCGAAGGCGCCCTCAGGCTCCTTGAGCCATACAAGGCAGATCAGCCAGCTGATAAACGCGCCGGCCGCGATGATGTAGAAGAACTGCGACGGCGTGACAAACGTATAGATGGTCAAGTAGACCACTGCCCCTACATTACCGTAGGCCCCCGCCATGCCCGAGATCTGGCCGGTAATCCGCCGCTTGATGGAGGGGATGATACCGAAGGTGGCCCCCTCGGCCCCCTGGACGAAAATCGAGGTGGCGATGGTCACGGCAATGGCCAGTATCAGTGGCCAGCTTGCATTGAGCATGGCCATCATCAGAAATCCCACGCTGATGCCGAACATGTAGCACAGCATCACGAAACGTCGATTCCCCATGCGGTCTGACACCATGCCGCCCATGGGGCGAGCCACCAGATTGACGAAGGCAAACGACGCCGCGATGATTCCCGCCGTTGCAGCATTCAGCCCCCAGGTCGCCTCGAAGAACATGGGCAGCATCGATACCACAGCCAGCTCAGCGCCGAAGTTGGCAAAGTAGGTGCTGTTTAGCGCAACCACACTGTTGAACGAGTACTTGTCATCGTCAGGCACACCCTTGCGCAGAATCGGCAGATTGACTCTCAGAATCTGGACGACCTGGTAAATGACGACGGCGATGATGGCCAGGTAAGCGATGACCGCACCGTTGACCGATAGATAGCCCATGTACTGGATACGCCAGACCAGGATAGCGAGTACGCCGACCAGGGGAATGGTCCAGATGATCAGCTTGATCATGTCGCCCCAGGAACTGACTTCCATCGCGGCGCTCTTGCGCGGCTTGCGGTGGGCCTGGGCGTCCGGGCCATCAGTGATCGCGAACCAGTAGTAGACACCGTAGGCGGCCATGACAACAGCGCTTTGGGCGATGGCCCAGCGCCAGCCGTCGGGGCCGCCATACATGCCCAGGGCAATGGTCGGCAGGGACATGGCCGCTACCGCAGAGCCGAAGTTGCCCCACCCGGCGTAGAAGCCTTCGGCAAAGCCGATGTCCTTGGGCTTGAACCACAGTGCGGTCATGTGGATACCCACCACGAAGCTTGCGCCAATCGAACTCAACACCAGGCGTGCCACCAGTAGCTGCGTCATGCTGTTGCCAAAGGCAAATGCCAGCGCCGGTACCGACATGCTGACCATGAGCACCGAGAAAACCCGGCGCGGCCCGAAACGGTCCAGTGCCATGCCGACGATAATACGGGCGGGAATGGTCAAGGCGACGTTGCAGATGGCGAATAGCTTGAGATCGTCCGGGGTCAGCCAATCGACGCTCTTGAGCATGCTCGAGGCAAGCGGCGCCATGTTGAACCATACGTAGAAGGTAATGAAGAAGGCGATCCAGGTCAGGTGCAGGGCGCGGATTTCGGGGCTGCGAAACTTGAATACAGCGGAAACTTTCATGGTCGTATCATCCTGTGTCCCAAGGGTGAGTAGAGGCTGCTCAAGGGCTGGGAAGGATCAATAAGGGACACTCGGCGCGCCGGGCCAGAAACGAGCTGACGCTGCCGAAGGTCATGTAGTCGAGTTCATCGACGAAGTAGGTCAGTGACTTGGCGATAATGCCGCCATCCGGCTGGTGGCTGTGGCGGGCAATGACCAGCAGGTCCGGCGTGATCTTGCGCGTGGCCTGAAGCAGCATCTTGCGGGCGTCGCCTTCGGCGAGCAGCTGTTCGGCCTGGAAGCCTTCGTCAGCCGCAAACGCCACGCCTTCCTGAAGACGCTGCTTGAGGTCGTTCTGCTCCTGTTGGAAAAGCGCTTCATTGTTGTCGGTGGCATCGAGCGGGTTCTCGACGACGCCGACCAGTACAAGCAGCGGCTGGTTGCAGCGGAACATGTTGACGACCTGAGCAAGCGCTAGCTTGGCGTTTCGCGAACCGTCGTAGGCAATCATGATCTTCATGGTGTCCTCCCGCATCGGGGTAGGGGGCAAAACCCGGAGCCTGGCCCCGGGCGTAAAAGGGGCAGGCTAACTTCAGGGATTCTTGACGTAAGCGCCCTTGCGCAGGTAGAACCACCCGTTGATGACCAGGCAAATGGCGTAGAAAACGGCGAACCCGTACATGGCCACTTCCGGTGTGCCTGCCTTGATCTGATCGCCTATCATCACCGGCGCGATAAACGAGCCGTAACCGGCGACCGCCGCTGTCCAGCCCAGTACCGGCCCTTTGCTCTGGGCATCAAAAATGAAGCCGATGCTGCGGAAGGTAGAGCCGTTGCCGATACCGCTTGCAGTGAACAGCACGATAAACAGCAGCATGAATATCCAGAAATACGGGGTGGGGTCTGTGGCGTTGTAAGCCAGCATCATCACGTACCCGGCGGCGATGGATGCTGCGATCATGACGACGGTCACCAGTTGAGTCACCAGCGAGCCGCCGAGCTTGTCGGCGATCCAGCCACCGATAGGGCGTACCAGTGCGCCCACGAAGGGGCCGATCCAGGACCAGGTCATGGCACTGGGCGCATCCGGGTTGACGATGCGGGTCACGGTGCCGTCAGCGGCAACGTCCATCATGTTGCCGAAAATGATGGTGATGGAGAGCGGTAGCGCCGCGGAGAAACCGATGAAGGAGCCGAAGGTAAGCACGTACAGCAGCGTCATTGCCCAGGTGTGCTTATCGCGGAAAATGGCGAACTGCTTCTGGATGTTGGGCTTTATCTCCTCGCCCGGCAGCAGGCGCAGCATGGCCAGCGTCACCAGGATAGTCAGCGGCAGGGCAAGCCACATGCTCAGCCAGTTCAGCGCGGCCAAGCCAATCACCGTGGCGATGATTCCCACGCCATAAAGACCGAGGATCTTGCCGAATGCCTGAATCGGTGTGCCGGGGTTGGGCGTGATGGTGCGCAGGTTGTTCATGCCGAACCAGCAGGCAAAGGCGAGCGGAATCAGGAACACCAGCCAGATGAAACCGGCATTCTGAATCCAGGTGTCGGTACCCGCCTCGATACGTCCGATCAGGGTGCCGCTGGCGCTTTGCAGCTCCATGGGCGACCCCGCAAGCGCGCCGAAAATGCCGATGGTCATGACCACCGGCACCAGAATCTGCATGGTGGTGACGCCGAAATTGCCAAGCCCCGCGTTCATGCCCAGCGCATAGCCCTGCTGGCTCTTGGGGTAGAAGCTTGAAATGTTGCTCATGGAGCAGGCGAAGTTACCCCCGCCGATGCCCGAAAGCAGCGCCAGTGCCTGGAAGACCCAGAACGGCGTGCCGGGAGTCATCAGCGCAATACCGGTGCCGCCGGCGGGTATGATCAGAAGCGCGGTGGTCAGGAAGATGGTGTTGCGCCCGCCGGCAAGGCGCAGCATGAACGAGGCCGGAATGCGCAAAGTGGCCCCGGCCAGCCCCGCCGTCGCGGTCAAGGTAAACAGCTGGTCGGTGGTGAACGCAAAGCCCAGGTTCTGCATCTGGGTGGCGATCATGCCCCACATCATCCATACGGCAAAGCCTATCAGCAGGCTGGGTATGGAAATCCACAGGTTGCGGTTGGCGACGTGTTTGCCTGTCTGCTCCCAGAACTGATCGTTTTCGATGTCCCACGTTTCGATATCAGCATTTCTCTTGCTCATGGCGGTTTCCCTTTAGCGTCAAACCTTTCTGCGGGTAGCAGTTAAGACGAAAGATACGCGTGAGCAAGGGTTTGGGAAACGGGGTGAAAGAGCGTGGAAATCAGCGACATACCACTTGAGAGGTAGTCGCTGATGAGGGCGAGGTAGTTGATTTTAAAGCTGAAAAACCGACCGGGGGTAGGGGGGAGTCAGCGCAAACGTACCCTGAAAGTCTTTGGAGGTAACCACACAGAGTCGGTTAATGATCAAGGCCTTCCTGAACGGCCCAGACGGCGGCCTCCACCCGTGAGCGCAGATTGAGCTTCTTGAGCAGGTGCTTGACGTGTACCTTGACGGTGCCTTCCGTAATATCCAGCTTGCGAGCAATAAGCTTATTGGAGAGGCCAGCCGCCAGCTGCTGGAGGATCTCGCGTTCGCGCTGGGTCAGGCTCTGAATGTCAGGAGTGGTGGGGGCGCTACGCTGATTACGCAGGGCTTCGGCCAGCAGAGCGGTCAGGCTCTCGCTGATCACCATGCGACCCAGCGCCGCCTGACGCAGCTGGCGCACCATGTCCTCGGGCTCCATGTCCTTGAGCAGATAACCGTCGGCGCCGGTACGCAGCGCTGCCACCACATCATCTTCATGGTCGGAAACGGTAAACATTACCACGCGACCGCTGTAGTTGGCCTCGCGCAGGCGGCGTAACGCCTCCAACCCGTTGATGCCGGGCATATTCAAGTCGAGCAGAACAAGGTCTGGTTCAAGCTTGAGGGCCAACGTTATGCCCTCTTCAGGATTGCCTGTCTCGCCAACCAGTTCCAGGTCGTCTTCAAGCTCAAGCAACTGCGCCACACCGCGGCGTAATAGCGGGTGGTCATCAATGATCAGCAGGCTGGCAGGTGTATCGTTGGCGGTTATCAGTGTCATGAAGAGGTCCCTGTACCTGAATGAGAGTGGGTGGCGGTCGAGGCGGGCTGCTGCTGAATTAGCCGGGCGGTCAATGGCGTGAATACCAGCTCGACGCCCGTTCCTCCTGCGGGGCGGTTGGCAATGCTCAGTTCCCCGTTCAAGGTGTTGGCCCGGTCACGTATGATGACCAGCCCATAATGCATGGGTGGCGAGCTGTCGTCTTCCAGGCCGATGCCGTCATCCTCGATGCGAACCAGCAGCTGGGCATCGGCGAAACGCACCGTGACGGCCGCCCAGTGGGCTTGTGCGTGCTTGTGAGTATTGGCCAGCGCCTCGCGGATGATCTGGAGTACATGAATTTCTTCATTGGGATTAAGCAGATAAGGCGGCACGTCATAGTCAAGCTCGACGGTGGCTCCCAGGCGCTGGGTGAACTCATCGACGGTCTGACGCAGGGCAGACTGCAGGCCTGACCCTTCGAGTTTTAGCCGGAACGTGGTGAGCAGTTCGCGCAGTTGGCGATAGGCACTGTTCAGGCCGTTGCGCAACTCATCAAATACCGCAGCCTGGACTTCGCGGGAGGCTTCCTTCTGCTGCATGCGTTCGAGCCGGGCGACCTGCATCTTGAGATAAGAGAGCGATTGGGCCAGAGAATCATGCAGCTCGCGCGCAATGATGGTGCGTTCGTTGATCAACGTGGTCTGCTGCTGTTCTTCGATACGCCGCTGCAGGTATACCGCCGTGGCAAGCTGGTCGGCTAGCATGGTGAGCAGGCGGCGGGTGCTGTCGTGCAGCTTTTCCTTGGGGTACCACACCTCCAGCGTGCCTAGCAGCGTATCGCCCACGCTGATGGGTAATAACAGGCATTGGGCCTGGTCAGAGGCCACCATATCCAAAGGCCTGGGGTCGATCAGGCAGGCATTGCACTCCTGATCACGACAATACTCCGGCCGAGTGTGGGAGTGCGTTTGTAGTACCGCCATTTCCCGCTGGTCGAAAGGATCGTTCAGCGAAAGCCTTATTGGCCCGATATCCAGCAGTTTTTCCAGTTCACGCAGCATGGGGGCTGCGCTGGAGCACAGGTCGTTGCCGCCGCCATACAGTGAGCGGCTGGCATCGTGCATCAAACGCAGTGCCTGATTGCTACGTTCAAGCTCCTGCTCTTTTCGGGAGACTTTTTCTTCCAGCGCCGCGTAGCTTGCAGACAGGTCGGCAGACATCTTGTTAAAGGTATTGCCCAGCAAGGCCAGCTCGTCGCTGCCTCGTATCTGTGAACGGTGGTTAAAATTACGCTGGGCAGCCTCGCGGGCAAGCACCATGAGCTGGCGCAGCGGAACCACCAGATTGTGGCGAACATCGTAGAGAGCGATCAATACTACAATGGAGATCAGCGCCAGAAAGAGTACCTGCATCATGCCCAGTAACCGCACTTTTGCTTCTGTACTTTGCTCAAGGTGCATCACCAGGGTATCGATGTCGCTGACCACGGTGGTGATCATGGCTTGCAATGCGTCCAGGTCGCGTTCGCCGCCAGCCCCCGCCTCGGTCAGGCGGGGGCGGAGCATACGCTGCCAGTAAGACTGGATGTTCTCCAGTTGGCCATGGCGGTCACCGTTGCGAACGCTTTGTTGCAAAGTGGCACCATGCAGACGTTGGTCAAAGCGTGTCATCAATGCTTCGAATCGTGACTCGTTTGCCGTTTCAGGTGCATACTCCGCGCGCTGTAATTCCCCCATGATTTGATACGCATTCATGCGCAGGGAACCTGCAACGTTGATGGCAGCCGCGTCGCCACGGGTGCCGCTGGACATCGCCATGGTTAGCGTGATGCTGATAAAAGCCATGCCGCTAATGGCCAGCAGCGACGCTATAATGCGAGCAACCAGGGAACGTTGAAGTAATTTCATGGTGGTTCCGATAGCGCGTAATAAAAAGTGGAGAAGAGTGTCACTTCTCGCATGGTGATGCGAGGGCTATTCCTTAAGGGATAGCCGAACTACCTCCGATGCTTTTTGACCTGCATACCCTATTTACAGACAATTCTTACATGTCTGTTGATGTCTTCATACCCTAGCCGGGAAACGCTATGCCTTCATCCGTGCCCCCTCCCTCGCTTGAGACATCAACCGAGTCGCTGAATGGCTACCAGCTACTGGTTGCCATGTTGATCATGCCGCTGGCAAGCGCCTTGGCGGTGGCTATCTGGACGCTATATGCCTTGCTCGCCATACAGCCGGCCTATGTAGGGGTGCCCTTGATGAGCGGAATGCTGTTGGCTTGGCCTGCGTGGCGCATTGCCCGGCGAGGTGACACCTGTCGCTTGATGAAATGGCTATTGATGGCGCTGGCGCTGGCGTTGGGCGGGTTTGGTATCGCTGGCCAGCCATGGCAATTCCTGCTGGTGGGGGCAAGCCTTGGGCTAGGCGGCGCAGTAATCGCTACCGGTGTTGCTCATGCCGAGGGCTGGATGCCTGGCCGTACGATTCACTTATGCATAGGTCTATGCCTGGCATTGGTGGCGGGTATCGGGTTTTCCCTTCAGATGGTGCCTTTGGTCGTTGAAGCCTACGGCTGGCGGGTTGCACCGCTTAGCCTGTTGATTCCACTGTTGATGATAACGCTGCTGCTATGGCTTTTCGTCGAGTCGCCTGAGTAATGCCACCTGCCGAACCACGAACATAACTTATTAACGATAAGGCCCGTTTCATGACAATCGCAACGTTTGCCGATTTACTCCTGGAAGCCCGCAGGCAGCCTAAGCCCCAGCGGCTGCTGTTTGTATTTGTGCGCGCGGAATTGCCCGATTTCCCCGATGCCGAGCAGCGTCGCCGCTTTGAGCAGGGAGAAGGCGGTGTGCTGGTGCCGGTGATCTGCGTGGACAAATCGACCGAGGAGTTGAGCAGCATGGCGGCACTGGCCGAGGAGTCGCGCCGTACCGAAATCGAATGGGATCTGATGTTTGCAGCGGCCATGGATGACCCGGGCAATGACGCCGAGGTAGAGCGGCAGCTCCAGCGCATAATGGAATCTCTGCAAATGGGTAATATCACTTCTTTTCTTGTGTTCGACCCGCAGGGTAACGCGGTTAACGTGGGCTAGGCGAGGTTGATATGGAGCACTATTTTCTTATCAAGCATTTGCACATGAGTGCTGCTGCGCTGAGTATCACGTTTTTCGTGCTGCGCGCCTGGTGGTCAGTACAGGAAAGCCCGCGACTCAATGCCCGCTGGGTCAAGGTGTTACCGCACCTCATTGATACGGCCCTGCTGGGGCTCGGGGTGACCTTGATGCTGCTACTTTCCGTATGGCCCTGGCAGCTTCCCTGGCTGGGTGCCAAGTTGCTGGCGCTGCTGGCTTATATCGGTATTGGAACAGTGGCAATCAAGCGGGGCCCAACGCCCAGAGTGCGTGCCTTGGCCGCCGTCGCGGCGGTAGCCACCTTCGTGTATATGGTGGGGGCCGCCATTCGGCATAGCCCGCTCTCCTGGCTTACCTGAAGGGGCATAACTCTCCATGGTGCTATGCCCGAATTCAAGCCCGAATCCGGCTTCAGTAGGCCCATACAATAGCCATCAACAAGCCCCATGCCAGCACCCCGGCGGCCATGACGGTGTAAGTAGCCGACATGGTAGTGACATCATTGGCCTTGCGTTCACACAGGGCCTGTAACCCGTGGTAAACCAGGCTGCAAGAGATGCCAAGTGCTGCCAGCACTACAGCGGCATTCAATAGCAGGTTAGGGATCAGCAATGCGATTGCAGCAGACCACAAGGGAAGCGGCGCCAGTGCCGCTAACAGATAAGCATCGTGGTAGCTGATGGAAAGTTCGCGATGGCTGTTGACCACCGCGTGAATCAACCAGCCCATCACGAAGAAGGTAAGCAGTTCGGCCAGAAACAGGATGGTAGTGATGAAGCGCCATTGCCGGTCGGCGAAGCCGGATACGAAAACATCCCCGTAGTGAGTGCCAGCATAATAAAGCATCAGGGGCGGAACTAACGACATGGGTAATACCAGGCACCAGGCCAGCGTGGCGATGGAAGGGCTACGCTGCTGCAAACGCTTCCAGCCGCCCTGCTGGGTGAAAGGCAGTTGAATAACGGCTAAAGGGGTCATGAGTTCATCTCCCGCTCGTTTGGCGTTGTCATCAACGCTTGTATATCACGTCGTGATACTCCTATTCAGGATTAAGCCGTATCGGATGCTCTGTCAAGCGAGAAGAGTGCCTTGCTCAAACCGGCTGTCACTCGCCACCTCCGTGGGTCTATTCCCTTGTACCGGCCGCTCTATCACCTTGGGGGTAGAAGGGGGGTATATGGAGGTAACCACGCAGTAATTTGCTGATCGATCACGCAGACTTCTCTCCATGGAACCCGTTTAGGGTACGCAATTTTCCGAGGAGCCTGGAGAGCGACCATGAGTCACTTCATAGATCGGCTGAATTTCTTCCGCAAGTCCCGCGAGCCCTTTGCCAACGAGCACGGCGAACTACGCAGCGAATCTCGCCAGTGGGAAGATAGCTACCGCGCCCGCTGGCAGCACGACAAGGTGGTGCGCAGCACCCACGGCGTGAACTGTACTGGCTCGTGCAGCTGGAAAATCTACGTCAAGAATGGCCTGGTGACCTGGGAAACCCAGCAGACCGACTATCCGCGTACCCGGCCTGACCTGCCCAATCACGAACCGCGTGGCTGCCCGCGCGGGGCCAGCTACTCCTGGTATCTGTACAGCGCCAATCGCCTCAAGTATCCGCTGATTCGCAAGCCGCTCTTGGCGCTATGGCGTGAAGCGCTCAAGGCCAACCCGGACCCGGTAGATGCCTGGGCGTCTATTGTCGAAGACCCGGCCAAGACCAAGCAGTACAAGCGTGCTCGCGGCATGGGCGGCTTCGTGCGCGGTGACTGGGATGAACTCAACGAGCTGGTGGCGGCTTCTAACGTCTACACCGCCAAGCAGTACGGCCCGGACCGCATCATCGGCTTCTCGCCGATTCCCGCCATGTCGATGGTCAGCTACGCCGCGGGCAGCCGCTACCTTTCGCTGATCGGCGGCGTGTGCATGAGCTTCTACGACTGGTATTGCGACCTGCCCCCGGCGTCCCCGATGACCTGGGGCGAGCAGACCGACGTTCCCGAATCCGCCGACTGGTACAACGCGGGCTATATCATCGCCTGGGGTTCCAACGTGCCCCAGACGCGTACCCCGGATGCGCACTTCTTCACCGAAGTGCGCTACAAGGGCACCAAGACCATTTCGATTACCCCGGACTATTCCGAAGTTTCCAAATTGACCGATGAGTGGCTGTCGGCCAAGCAGGGCACCGACGCAGCACTTGCGATGGCCATGGGGCATGTCATCCTCAAGGAGTTCCACCTCGAGAACCCCAGCGCCTATTTCACCGATTACGTTCGCCGCTATACCGACATGCCGTTTCTGGTGGAACTGGAGGCGCGGGAAGACGGCAGCTTTGTACCCGGCCGCCAGCTGCGCGCCAGCGATTTTGATGCGGCGCTCGGCCAGGAAAACAACCCCGAGTGGAAAACCGTCGCCTGGGATGAAGCCCGCGACCAGCTGGTAGTGCCGCGCGGTTCCATCGGTTTCCGCTGGGGCGAAACCGGCGATGAAGTGGGCAAGTGGAACCTTGAATCGCTGGACGCCGAAGGCACCGACATCAAGCCGCTTCTGAGCCTGGCTGCCCATCACGATAGCGTGGCACGGGTGGCGTTTCCCTACTTCGGCGGTATCGAGCACGAGCACTTCGAGCACGTCAAAGGGGCGGGCGTGGGCGCCGCTGACGACCTGCTGTTCCACAATCTACCCGTCAAACGGCTGAAGCGCGCCGATGGCAGCGACCTGCTGGCGGTCACCGTTTTTGACCTGATGTGTGCCAACTACGGCATCGACCGTGGCTTTGCCGGAGATGGCGAGGACGATGGCGCGACCTCCTTTGACCAGATTCGCCCTTACACCCCGGCGTGGCAGGAGAAAATCACCGGTGTTCCGGCCGAGCAGTGCACCCGCATTGCCCGTGAGTTTGCCGACAACGCCAACAAGACCCACGGACGCAGCATGATCATCGTCGGTGCCGGCATGAACCACTGGTACCACATGGACATGAACTACCGCGGCCTGATCAACATGCTGGTCATGTGTGGCTGTATCGGCCAGAGCGGTGGCGGCTGGGCGCACTATGTGGGCCAGGAAAAACTGCGCCCGCAAACTGGCTGGACCCCGCTGGCCTTTGGCCTTGATTGGCAGCGCCCGCCGCGCCACATGAACTCGACGTCCTTTTTCTACAACCACTCCTCCCAGTGGCGCTACGAGAAGCTGGAAATCAAGGAAATCCTCTCGCCGCTGGCCAAGGTCGAGGATTACCCGGGCAGCCTGATCGATTTCAACGTGCGCGCCGAGCGCATGGGCTGGCTGCCGTCGGCCCCGCAGCTGGACACCAATCCGCTGCGCCTTTCGAAAAAAGCCGAAGCGGCAGGCATGTCGACCGCCGATTACGCGGTTTCACAGCTCAAGAGTGGCGAACTGCGCTTTGCGGCAGAAGACCCGGACGCGCCGCAGAACTTCCCGCGCAACCTGTTCATCTGGCGTTCCAACCTGCTGGGCAGCTCCGGCAAGGGCCATGAGTACATGCTCAAGTACCTGTTGGGTACCCGCCACGGTATTCAGGGCAAGGACCTGGGCGACTTCGGCGGCCAGAAACCCGAAGAAGTGGTATGGCGCGACGAGGCGCCGGAAGGCAAGCTCGACCTGCTGGTGACGCTGGATTTCCGTATGTCTACCACCTGCCTCTACTCGGATATCGTGCTGCCAACGGCAACCTGGTACGAGAAGAACGACCTCAATACCTCGGACATGCACCCCTTTATTCACCCGTTGACCGCGGCGACCGACCCGGCCTGGGAGTCGCGCAGCGACTGGGATATCTACAAGGGCATTGCCAAGGCGTTTTCCAAGGTGTGCGTCGGCCACCTGGGCGAGGAGACCGACCTGGTCACGCTGCCCATGCAGCATGACTCGCCAGGCGAATTGGCCCAGCCGGCGGTGATGGATTGGAAAAAGGGCGAGTGCGAGGCGATCCCCGGCAAGACCATGCCCTCGCTGATCGAGGTCAAGCGCAACTACCCGGAAACCTATGAGCGCTTCACCTCCGTTGGGCCTTTGCTTGAAAGCATCGGCAATGGCGGCAAGGGCATCGCCTGGAATACCGAGGCTGAAGTCGAGCTGCTGGGCAAGCTCAACCATCGCAAGCTGGATGGCCCCCATAAAGGGCGCCCGTTGATCGACAGTGCCATCGATGCCGCCGAGATGATTCTGACCCTGGCGCCGGAAACCAACGGCCAGGTGGCGGTAAAAGCCTGGGATGCGCTCTCCAGGATTACCGGACGCGACCATACCCACCTGGCAAGACCCAAGCACGAGGAAAAAATCCGTTTCCGCGATATCGTCGCCCAGCCGCGCAAGATCATCTCGAGCCCGACCTGGTCAGGCCTTGAAGACGAGCACGTCTCTTATAACGCCGGTTACACCAACGTACACGAGCTGATTCCCTGGCGCACCGTGAGCGGCCGTCAGCAGTTCTATCAGGATCACGCCTGGATGCGCGCCTTCGGCGAAAGTCTGCTGGTCTATCGTCCGCCCATTGACACCAAGGCTGCCAAGGGCTTCCAGCTTCCCGCTGACAACGGCTTCAAGAGCAAGGCGCTGAACTTCCTCACGCCGCACCAGAAGTGGGGCATTCACTCCACCTATTCGGACAACCTGCTGATGCTGACGCTCAACCGCGGCGGCCCGGTGGTGTGGCTTTCCGAGGCGGACGCTGCGGAGATCGAGATCGAGGACAACGACTGGATCGAGGTCTACAACGCCAACGGCTCGATTGCCGCGCGGGCCATCGTCAGCCAGCGGGTCAAGGCGGGCATGGTGATGATGTACCACGCTCAGGAGCGCCAGGTGAACGTCCCCGGCTCCGAGATCACCGGTACTCGAGGCGGCATTCACAACTCGGTCACCCGGGTCTGCCCCAAGCCCACCCACATGATCGGCGGCTATGCGCAGCTCTCTTACAGTTTCAATTACTACGGCACGGTCGGCTCGAACCGCGATGAGTTCGTGCTGGTGCGCAAGATGAAACACGTCGACTGGTTGGATGGCGAAGGCAATGACAGCGTCCAGGAGAACGTGGCTCTTGAGAACAGCACTAAGGAGGCCATGAAATGAAGATTCGCTCCCAAGTAGGCATGGTCTTGAACCTGGACAAGTGTATCGGCTGCCACACCTGTTCGGTGACCTGCAAGAACGTCTGGACCAGTCGTGAAGGGGTGGAATACGCCTGGTTCAACAACGTCGAGACCAAGCCCGGCATCGGTTATCCCAAGGAGTGGGAGAACCAGGCCAAGTGGAAGGGTGGCTGGATGCGCCGTACCGATGGCCGGATCGAGCCACGCATTGGCGGCAAGTGGCGGGTACTGGCAAATATCTTTGCCAACCCGGACCTGCCGGAAATCGACGACTACTACGAGCCGTTCACGTTTGATTACCAGCACCTGCACACCGCCAAGATCGGTGAGCATCAGCCGGTGGCGCGACCCCGCTCGCTGATTTCCGGCAAGCGCATGCAAAAGATCGAGTGGGGCCCGAACTGGGAAGAGATCCTGGGTACCGAGTTCGCCAAGCGGCGCAAGGATGCCAACTTCGACAAGGTGCAGGCGGACATTTACGGGCAGTTCGAAAACACCTTCATGATGTACCTGCCGCGCCTGTGCGAGCACTGCCTGAACCCTACCTGCGTCGCGTCCTGTCCGAGTGGGGCGATCTACAAGCGCGAAGAGGACGGCATCGTTCTGATCGATCAGGACAAGTGCCGCGGCTGGCGGATGTGCATCTCCGGCTGCCCCTACAAGAAGATCTATTACAACTGGAAGAGCGGCAAGTCCGAGAAGTGCATCTTCTGCTACCCGCGCATCGAGTCCGGCCAACCGACCATCTGCTCCGAGACCTGCGTGGGCCGCATTCGCTATCTGGGCGTGCTGCTGTATGACGCCGACCGCATCGAAGAGGTGGCAAGCTCACCCGACGAGCGCGACCTTTACCACCGCCAGCGCGACATCTTCCTCGACCCGCACGACCCGGAGGTGATCGCTCAGGCCAGGCGCGATGGTATTCAGGAAAACGTGATCAAGGCCGCCCAGGCCTCGCCGGTCTACAAGCTGGCCATCGACTGGGGGCTGGCGCTGCCGCTGCACCCTGAATACCGCACGCTGCCGATGGTGTGGTACGTGCCGCCGCTCTCACCGATTCAGTCTGCCGCCGAGGCGGGACATGTGGAATTCGACGGTATTCTGCCCAAAATCGAATCGCTGCGTATCCCGGTGAAGTACCTGGCCAACCTGCTGACTGCCGGCGAAGAGGCGCCTGTGGTGCTGGCACTCAAGCGCTTGATGGCGATGCGTCTTTACATGCGCAGCAAGCACGTGGAGGGCGCCCCTGATGCCGAGGTGCTCGATGCGGTAGGGCTCAGCGAAGCCCAGGTGGAAGAGATGTACCGCTACCTGGCCATTGCCAACTACGAGGATCGTTTCGTGATTCCCACCAGCCACCGTGAGATGGCGGTTGATGCCTTCCCCGAGCGGGGCGGATGCGGCTTTACCTTTGGCGATGGTTGCCACGGTGAAAGCCAGCCCAACCTGTTCAACGGCCGCAAGCAGACCAGCGTTCTGGTCAAGCCGGTCGGCGTGTTCGAACCGCAACCGCTCGAGGAGGGTCGTCATGAATGATGCCGCTTTGATGAATCTGCCGCCAACCTCCGTTCAAGGCATGCGTAGTCTGCGGGTGCTGGCCCGCCTGCTCGATTATCCAACCCAGGCGCTGCAGGATGCCTGCGGCGAGCTTATCGAAGTCATCAACGCCGAGTGCCGCCTGGGGGCGACACTCAGGGCATCGCTGATGCAGTGGTGCCAGCAACTGCACGACGGTGATCTGCTGGAGCTTCAGGCCGAGTACGTGGCGCTGTTCGATAAAGGGCGCGCAACGTCGCTACTGCTGTTCGAGCACGTTCACGGCGAGTCCCGCGACCGTGGCCAGGCCATGGTCGATCTCATGGCCGAATACAGCGCGGCGGGTTTCGAGCTGGATGCCCGCGAGCTGCCGGACCATCTGCCGGTGTTCCTTGAGTATCTTTCCCTGTGCGATGAGGCCGAGATCGGCCGCTGGCTGGGCGAGATACGTCATATTCTGGCGCTGCTGACCGCCCGGCTGGAAGAGCGGGAGGCGGGTCATGCGCTGGTGCCGCTGTCGCTTCTGGCGTTGATTGGCGCCGAGGGCGATGTCGAGGAGCACCGGCCCCAGGTCAAGCAGGAAAAGCCCGACAATACGCCTGAAGCGCTGGATGCGGTATGGGAAGAAGAAGCCGTGCGCTTCTCGGCGGCGTCGGATGAAGACTGCGCCTTGCAGTCTGCCGAAGGCCGCCGCCTGGCCGAGCGCAAGCATACCGTCACGAGCGAGGCCGTGCGCATCATGCCGGCGGCGTCACCCATTCCTTCCGGCAATCGTTAACAGGAGAGCCGCCATGTATGACGCGATTGGGCACTACTTGATTCACCTCATCTACGGTTACTACCCCTACCTTGCGGGCACGGTGTTCCTGCTGGGCAGCCTGCTGCGGTTTGATCACGGCCAGTACACCTGGAAGACCGGCTCCAGCCAGATGCTGTCTTCGAGAAACATGCGCCTGGCCAGCAATCTGTTTCATATCGGTATCATCGTGATCTTCTTCGGCCATCTGGTGGGCATGCTCACACCGCACTGGGTGTATGCGCCGTTTCTGCACGCCGGCACCAAGCAGCTGGTCGCGATCGTGGTCGGCGGGATCGCCGGGGCCATGTGCCTGGTGGGCGGGGCCATGCTGCTGTATCGCCGTATCTTCATGCCCCGCGTTCGCCAGTCCTCGAGCCTGATGGACACGCTGATTCTGGGTATTCTCGTCGTTCAGGCGGGGCTTGGTATGGGCACCATCTTCTTCTCACTGGGGCATATGGACGGCGAGATGATGCTGACGCTTTCCAGCTGGGCGCAGGCCATCGTGTTCTTCAGCGGCGGCGCGGCGGACTATATGCAGGAAGTCTCGTGGATCTACAAGATCCATATCTTCCTGGGCCTGACCATTATTCTGCTGTTCCCGTTCACCCGGCTGGTGCACGTGTGGAGCGCGCCGTTTGGGTATGTGACCCGGCGCTATCAACTCGTGCGTCGTCGCGGCTAAGGCGGCTTTTACCTGGCCAGGGCCAGAGGAGAAATACCATGCAGATGATTGATATCGAACAGCTACCCGGTGCTGCCGCGGCCCCTCTGGTACGCGTTGGCGACGCCAGTATCGATGAAGCAGCGATTGCGCTTGAGATGCAGTACCACCCCGCTGAAACGGCGGGGGAGGCCCAGCTCAAGGCGGCCCGGGCGTTGGTGGTCAGGGAGCTGCTGCGCCAGCGGGCTGATATGTTGGGTCTGATGTCATCCCGGAACCTGACAGAGGCGCAGGAGGATGCAGCGATTGCCGCCTTGCTCGAACAGGAACTGGACGTGCCCGAGCCTGATGAATCGGATTGTCAGCGCTTTTTTGACACCCATCGCGAGCGTTTCAGCGAACCTACCCAGTTACGCGTGCGGCATATCTTGCTGGCGGCGGCACCCGATGACTCGCAAGGCCGGGATAATGCGTACCGGCTGGGCGAAAAGCTGCTCGAAGAACTGACGCTGATACCGGAGCGGTTTGCCGAATTTACCCAGCATCACTCTGCCTGCCCTTCGAAAGAGATGGACGGTGATATGAGCTGGCTGGTGCCGGGTCAGACCGTACCCGAGCTGGACCGTGCCTTGCAGCACTTGCCCGAAGGGCTGCACGAGCGCCCGCTGGCATCGCGTTACGGCTGGCACGTGGTGAGTATCGACGAGCGTCGGGAAGGGCGGGCGTTGCCCTTTGAACAGGTAGCTGGCCGGGTGCGCCATAGCCTTCGGGAACAAGCGACGCGCCGCGCGTTACGCCACTATCTGCTGGCGCTGGAGAGTGATATTGGCGTCGAAGGGATTGCTCTGGATGACGATGCCGGCGGCAGTTTGATGCAGTAAAGCGGATTCGCCCCGTGAGTACGGATCTATCTACCGACAACTGCGCGTTTTATTGACGCAGCTCATGTACGCATCGCGAAAGGCTTGTTATTTTAAAGATGCATTCAATATGAATCTTTAGCAAGCCGTTGAAAAGAGGCCGTTATGCTGACACAGGCACAAGAACAGACCATCGCCGCCACTGCCCCCGTGGTAGCGGAGCATCTCAATACGATTACCGCGCGGTTCTACCCGCTGATGTTCGAGCGCTACCCGCAGGTCATGCCGCTGTTCAACCAGACGCACCAACAGGATGGCGGCCAGCCACGTGCGCTGGCGGGGTCGATTCTTGCCTATGTGGGTGTACGCCAGAACCCGGAAACGGCGCGGCAGATCATGGAAACCGTGGTGAACAAGCATGTGTCTCTGGATATCCAGCCCGAGCACTACCCGATAGTGGGCGAGTGCCTGATGGCGGCCATTGGTGAGGTGCTGGGGGATGCCGTAACCCCAGAAATTGCCGATGCCTGGGGAGCGCTGTATCAGGAGCTTGCGGACCTGCTTATCGACCTGGAAGCAACGCGCTATCAGGAATTTGAACAGCAGCCCGGTGGCTGGCGGAGCACACGGCGTTTTCGGATTGCCGATACGCGCCAGGAGAGCCGCGTTATCCGCTCGTTTATTCTGGAACCTGAAGATGGTGGCCCGGTGGCTGACTATACGCCCGGGCAGTACATCGGGGTGAAGCTTTGCATCGATGGTGAGCCGGTATTCCGTCACTACAGCCTTTCGGACGTGCCTAATGGCCGCACCTATCGGTTATCCATCAAGCGCGAGCCGCAAGGCGTTGCCAGCCGCTATTTTCATGATCAGCTAACGGTAGGCGATACCATCGAACTGCTACCGCCGGCCGGAGAGCTGACGCTTCAAGCCGGTGATGAGCCCTTGCTCTTGATCAGCGGCGGCATCGGCCAGACCCCGCTACTGCCGATTGCCAAACAGGCGCTCAGCCAGGGCCGTCGGGTTACCTACCTGCATGCAGCCATCGATATGGATAGCCGCGCGTTTGCTGATACGCTCGATGAGCTGGCGGCATCCTACCCGGAGCAGTTGACCGCGATTACCGTATACGAGCAGGGGGGCCAGGGGGACCATCAAGGTCGGATAAACCAGGCGCTGCTGGCCGAGTATCTGATGCCCGATACCCGCTGTTACTTCGTCGGACCGCATGGTTTCATGGCGGCCATCAATCACAGCCTGGAACGCCTGGGGGTGGCGCAAACCCATCGCCACTTTGAACATTTTGGACCTGCGAAGGCGCTTGAAGCTGCCTGACGGGTGAGGATGTTAGTCACCAAATAAAAAAGGCCTGGGCTACGCCCAGGCCTTTGTGGTTTATCGGTTACGCCTGGTCGTCGGTTTCCAGACTTTCGGCCAGTTCATTCAGGCTGCGCTCATAGCTTGCATGTTCGCCCGCGCTGATGAAGCCCTGCTCGCGAGCAAGCTCGGTGACGCTTTGTTCAAGAGACGCAAGCTCCTCAAGGTAGGCCTTGCGCTCGTCTTCACTCAGCGTATCGCGCTTCTCGACCGCCTCGCGCAGCGCCTGGGTACGTGCCTTGACCCAGGCCTGTTCGCGCTCGGAGACTTCAAGCCCCTCATCAGTGGGGTAGCCTTCCCAACCGGTGCCTTTCAGCAGTTCCCAGAGCGCTTCTTCGGGGCGGTAGGTGCCGCTGAGTGCTGGCGCCTGTTCGTCGGCGATGCGGGTCAAGTCCGTATTGATGAAGCAGCCGGAGCGGTGGGCAAGCTGTTGCAGGGCTTCATCCAGCCGCTGGGCAGGAAAGTCATAGTCGACGGCATCACTCTGGCAGGCCGCATAGGCAGGCAGAGCGAACAGGGTAGATAGCAGCAGGGCTGCGGTATAGCGATATTTCATGGCAATCCTCACAAAAGAGGCCGTCGACGAGTGTCCTGAAGCGGTAATGCTTCCACGCCAGATAATAGCGCGACTTCACGAAAAGCGCTTTAAATCTCCTGGGCATCGCAGCGATACCTGGAGCACCAATTTGCCTGCCCTAATCCGCTAGATATTCATTGGCTTCAGTAGTAGAGCGTAATCAACGATGGGGTGATGGGTGCGTTAAGCATTAGAACAATCTTTATCCGCTCTAAGTATATATTTAAAAAAAGAAATATTGGCTTTTTAATGCATTAATAAAACAGTCGTATGAGGCTTGGAATATATAGGGTTTAAATTGAATTACTGACTAACCAATCAGTGCTGCTTTAAATCTCGATGGTATTTTTTTTGTTCAATTTGTCTGATATTTGTTAATTCTACAGGTCTGTAGGAAATTTCTTATTTTGATGTAAGAGATTTCTTACAATGAGTTATTTAATGTATAGAATTTAATTTTTTTAATTCTTGTTGATTTTTAAGTAAATGATTTTATAGGTTTTAATTGCGTATAGGGCTTGGGCATATTTTTATCTTTCCGCCCTTTTCTATTCATATGAGTAAAAGATAATTAGCGATTCTTGACCTGCTGATTATGTTTATCTACTGATAAAGGAGGACAACACTAATATCATTTAAGGGTAGGGAGGCGGGATATGTCTTTTCTTGCAAAAGTATCTGCGCTGGGAAACGATGTCGCTGACGTTGCAGCCTTCGAAGTAGAAAATAGCATTACTCTTTCACAACCCAGTCAGGTGCTATTGCAACTCGCCCCTGAAGACGTGCTATCCATGCTCCGCGATGGCAGCGATCTGGTTATTGAAATGGCTAATGGTGAAACCCTGCGTATTGTCGGTTTTTATAACGATATGCCGGGTGGAGCGGAAAACGAGCTCTATCTCACGGGCGCCAATGACCAGTTGATCCCCGTTGAACTTACTACCCTATCTGATGGCACCGTTACTTACGTAACGTACTATCCTGTAGGTGAATATTCAGGCTTCGAACACTCCCGTGAAAAAGCGGGTTTCTATGCTGAAGACGCCGTATTTCCCATCGCTTTAGGCGCAGTTGGAGCGGCCGCCATTACCTCTGCCAATAGCTCCTCCAGCGCTTCTGCGCCGCCCCCGGTGGATGACAGTGAAGATGATGTCGGTGACCCCCTAGACCCTGATACCCCGCCCGACGGCGATCCAGACGACCCCGATGTACCGGGCGACCCGGACGATCCCGATGTACCGGGCGACCCGGACGATCCCGATGTACCGGGCGATCCAGACGACCCCGGTGTACCGGGTGACCCGGACGACCCCGATGTACCGGGTGACCCGGATGATCCCGATGTGCCGGGCGACCCGGACGATCCCGATGTGCCGGGCGACCCGGACGATCCCGATGTGCCGGACGACCCGGACGATCCCGATGTGCCGGGCGACCCGGACGATCCCGATGTGCCGGGCGACCCGGACGATCCCGATGTACCGGGCGACCCTGATGATCCCGATGTACCGGGCGACCCGGATGATCCCGATGTACCGGGAGATCCCGACGAACCAGGTGATCCAGACGATCCCGATGAGCCGGGCGATCCTGACGAGCCGGGCGACCCTGATGAGCAAACGCCACCCGCGCCCACGCTGAATTTGGTCAATGACACAGGCTTTGCCATTGACGGTATTACCCGTGACGGCACGATCGCGGTCAATGGCCTTGAAGAAGGCGCTACCTGGGAGTACAGCCTGGATAGTGGCGAGACCTGGTTGACAGGTGACGGTGGAAGCTTCGTATTACCTGAAGGTGAATATCCGGCAGGGCAGGTGCGCGTTCGCCAGACCAATGCGGAGGGCCTGACCAGTGAGGCCGGCATTCTGGGCAGCATCGTTGTCGATCAAACGCCGCCCGCGCCGCCCACGCTGACGCTTGCCAACGATACCGGCGATGTTGATGGTGTCACCACTGACGGCACCGTACTGGTGGGCAACCTCGAGCCTGGCGTACGTTGGGAATTCAGCCTCGACGGCGGCGAGACCTGGCAGGCGGGTACCGGCGACCGCTTCATTCTGCCTGAGGGGGATTACGCACAAGGTCAGGTGCAGATTCGCCAGACGGACGCGGCGGGCAATGTCAGCGATGCGGCTGAGTTTGGGCCTGTCACCGTCGATCTCGTAGTCGTTGATCCGGAAGACCCAACGCTACCTGACATTCCTACCCTGACACTTGCCGATGACACCGGCGAAGTGGACGGCATTACCTCCAACGGTACCGTACTGGTCGGTGGCCTGGTGGAAGGTGGTACCTGGGAAATTAGCCTGGATGGCGGTACCACCTGGCAAACCGGCACGGGCGAAAGCTTTGAGCTTGCCGAAGGCACCTATGCTGCAGGCCAGGTGCTGGTGCGTCAGTCAGACGCCGATGGCAATACCAGCGGCACCCGTACACTAGGCAGCGTGATTATCGACCAGACACCGCCTGTCGCGCCGGAGGTGGCGCTTGCCAACGACGTGGGCGCGCCGGATGGCGTGACCTCCGACGGTACGATCATCATTGGTAATCTGGAAGCAGGCGCGCGCTGGGAAGTCTCGCTCGATGGCGGTGAAACCTGGCAGCAGGGCAGTGGTGATCGGTTCATTCTGCCCGAAGGCGAGTATACCAGCGGCCAGGTGCAGGTACGTCAGACCGATGCGGCAGGTAACGTCAGCCAAATCGGCGAGTTGGGGGCGGTCACCATCGACCCCGATCTCTCCCTGCCCGGTGACCCGGACACCCCGGACACGCCTACCCTGACGCTGGTGGAAGACACGAGCGGGAATGATGGTATTACCAGCAATGGCAGCGTACTGGTTGGCAATCTCGATGCTGGCAATTCCTGGGAATACAGCCTTGATAGTGGGGCGACCTGGGTGAGCGGACAGGGTGATCGCTTCGTCTTGCCGGAAGGGGATTACGGCCCGGGGCAGGTGCAGGTACGTCAGACCAATGCGGCAGGCAGTACCAGCGCCGCTGGCGCGCTGGACGCCATTGTGGTTGACACGACACCACCAGCAACGCCCACGACGGCGTTGGACAATGATACCGGCGACGTTGAAGGCATCACCAGCGATGGAACCGTCAATGTCGATGACCTTGAACCCGGTGCCCGCTGGGAGTACAGCCTGGACGGTGGCGATACCTGGTTTGCCGGTATCTTTGCTTCTTTCCTGTTGCAGGAAGGCGCCTACGCCACACGCCAGGTGCTGGTACGCCAATTCGACGCGGCAGGTAACGCCAGCGGTACCAGCAACCTGGGCGCCGTGATCGTCGATACCACGGCCCCGGATGCGCCTTTACTGAGCCTGCTTGACGACACGGGCGGGTTGGATGGCGTCACTGCCAACGGTACGGTCATCGTGGGAGATCTCGAACCCGGTACCGCCTGGGAGTACAGCCTGGATAGTGGCCTGACCTGGCTGCGCGGCAGCGGCGACCGCTTCATTCTGGCGGAAGGTAATTACGCCCCCGGACAGGTTCAGGCGCGCCAGATCGATGCGGCGGGTAACGTAAGCGACGTTACAGAATTCGGACCGGTCACCGTCGATCTGATTATTGATAACCCGAATGACCCCAACCTTCCCGCTATCCCGACGCTTACGCTTGCCAATGATACCGGCGAGCCCGATGGCATTACTGCGGACGGTACCGTGTCGGTGGGTGGCCTGGTCGAAGGCGGTACCTGGGAGTATAGCCTCGACGGTGGTAGCACCTGGCTGGTAGGCGTGGACGATACTTTCGTACTGCCTGAAGGCGACTACGCGCCAGGGCAAGTACTGGTGCGTCAGACCGACGCTGATGGCTTGACCAGCGGTACGCGTACCGTGGGCAGCGTCATTGTCGATACTACCCCGCCGCAAGCGCCCACTATCGATGTCGCCAACGATACTGGTGATATTGCAGGCATTACTGCCGATGGCACTATTGTTATCGGCAATATCGAGCCGGGGGGCTATTGGGAGGTCAGCCTGGATGGAGGCCAGAGCTGGCAGCGAGGTGTGGGTGATCGGTTCATCCTGCCCGAGGGCGATTATGCGGGGGGGCAGGTACAGGTTCGACAAGGCGACCGAGCCGGTAATACCAGCGAGGCCATAAGCCTTGACCCGTTGACCGTCGATCTGACCGCGCCTCAAGTACCCTCCTTGCAGTTGGATAGCGACGCGGCCATCACGAACGAACCGACCGTGACCGTCGGCAATCTTGAAGCGGGAGCGGTCTGGGAGTTCAGTCTTGATGGCGGGGATACCTGGACCATCGGCAGTGGCTCGAGCTTCGAGCTGCCGGAAGGTGAATTCGAGGTCGGGCAGGTGCTGGTACGCCAGACCGATGGAGCGGGCAACCTAAGCCCCATCGCATCGCTTGCCCCGGTCATTATTGATATCACGCCACCTGTTGCGCCCGAGCTATCCCTGGCGGGCGACAGCATCATTACCAATGATGGCACCGTTACGGTAGAAGGTATCGAGCCGGAGGCGACCTGGGAATACAGCTTGAACGGCGGGGCGACCTGGATCGCCGGTGAGGGCACAAGCTTCGTACTGCCTGAAGGCGAGTACGCGGCCGGCCGAATACTGGTACGCCAGACTGATATCGCGGGCAACGTCAGCGCACCGGCGAATCTGAGCACGTTGATTGTCGATACCACGCCACCCCCTGCACCGCTTTTGACCCTGGCCAGCGGCGCGGATGACGATGGCGTAACCGCCGATGGTACTGTGCTGCTGGGAAATCTCGACCCCGATGCGCGCTGGGAGGTGAGCCTGGATGGCGGCCAGACCTGGCAGCCAGGCAGCGGCGACCGCTTCGTGCTGCCGGAAGGCGTTTATGACGCCGGCCAAGTGCAGGCGCGTCAGGTCGATGCGGCGGGCAACGTAAGCCCGGTCACCGGGCTCGGCCCCGTCACGGTCGATCTCACCATCGAGCCACCGACCGACCCGCAGGCGCCGGCAACGCCCACCCTGGCGCTTGCCAACGACACCGGCGATATCGACAGCATCACCAGCGACGGCAGCGTGCTGGTAGGTGGCCTGGTAGAAGGTGGCACCTGGGAGTACAGCCTGGACGGCGGTGCCAACTGGCTGGCCGGCCAGGGCGACGGTTTCACCCTGGCCGAAGGCACCTATGCGGCAGGCCAGGTGCTGGTTCGCCAGACGGACGCTGCCGGTGTGACCAGCGGTATTTCTACTCTTGGCGCGGTGATCATCGATACGACGCCCCCCGCCGCACCCACCATTACGCTGGAAGCCGATACCGGTGGTATCGATGGCGTCACCGCCAATGGCGCCGTGCGGATAGGCAATCTTGACCCGGCGGCCACCTGGGAAATCAGCCTGGATGGCGGCACTACGTGGCTGCGCGGAACCGGCGAGCGCTACCTTCTGCCGGAAGGGGACTACGCGGCCGGCGATATTCTGGTACGCCAGATTGATAGCGCCGGAAATGCGAGTGACTCGACCCCGCTGGGCGCCGTGACCGTCGTGACCCAGCCGCCGCAGGCGCCGACGATCGATCTGGTGGGCGGCAATCTTACCAACGACGGCACGGTCACCGTGGACAACCTGCAGCCTGGCGCTACCTGGGAAGTCAGCCTGGATGGGGGGGAGACCTGGCAAGCCGGTACGGGCGATCGCTTTGCCTTGCCCGAGGGCTCCTATTCAGCCGGGCAGGTTCAGGTTCGCCAGACCGATGGTGCGGGCAATATCAGCGCTTCCGCAGCGCTTGGCGCGGTTGTCATCGATACCACTGCGCCCGCTGCACCGACCGCGAGCCTTGCCGGTAACGGCGGCATTACCAATGACGGTACCGTCGAGATCGGTAACCTGGAACCGGATGCCACCTGGGAGTTCAGCCTCGATGGCGGCCAGACCTGGACCGCTGGCGAAGGCGACCGCTTCGTGCTGCCTGAAGGTGAGTATGCCGCCGACCAGATTCAGGTACGTCAGACCGATGCCGCCGGTAATGTAGGCAAGCCGCTTGCCTTGGGGGCGACGGTAGTGGATACCACTGAGCCTTCGGTGCCGACGCTGACCCTTGCCAATGACACCGGCGATATCGACGGTGTAACGGCCGACGGTACCATTCTGGTAGGCAATCTTGAGCCGGGTGGCTTCTGGGAAGTCAGCCTGGACGGTGGCGATACCTGGCAGCGCGGCGCGGGCGACCGCTTCGTGCTCCCAGAAGGCGTCTATCAGGATGGCCAGGTCCAGGTTCGCCAGGTCGATGCAGCGGGTAACCAGAGCCCGGTCGCTGAATTCGGTCCGGTGACCATCGATTTGACCATTGACCCGCCCGTGGATCCAGAAGCGCCGGCGACACCTACGTTAAGCCTGGCCAATGATAGCGGCGAAGTGGACGGCTTGACGAATAACGGTGCTGTTCTTGTTGGTGGCTTGGCCGATGGCGCGACCTGGCAGTACAGCCTGAACGGAGGCAACACTTGGCTAACCGGCAATGGTAGCGGCTTTACCCTGCCGGAAGGTGTCTACCCGGCCGGCCAGGTGCTGGTACGTCAGACCGACGCCAACGGCCTTACCAGCGGCACCTCGACCCTGGGAGCCGTCACCATCGATACGACGGCGCCTGATGCTCCGACTGTCGAGCTGGTCAACGACACCGGTGATATCGTCGGCCTGACCAACGACGGCACGCTGCGTCTTGATAATCTGGAAACTGGCGCGGTATGGGAAATCAGCCTGGACGGCGGCGCGACCTGGGTGATGGGAACCGGCGAGCGTTACATTCTTCCGCCCGGTAGCTATGCAGATGGAACGGTACAGGTTCGCCAAACCGACGGGGCCGGCAACGTCAGCGAGCCAGCACGCCTGGGAGAGATCGTGGTGGATACCACGCTTCCCGATGCGCCGGTCATCGATCTATTGGGGGGCACCGTCAACAACGACGGCATCGTGCTCGTCAGCGGTATCGAAGCCGGTGCGCGCTGGGAGGTCAGCCTGAACGGTGGCGAAACCTGGATAGCGGGCCGCGGTACCAGCTTTGCACTTGACGAAGGCCGCTACGCGGCGGGCGATATTCAGGTGCGTCAGATTGACGGTGCCGGGAATATCAGTCCAGTGGCGGCGCTGGAAGCGGTAGTGATTGATTTCGAGCCGCCTGCGGCACCGAGCGTGGCGCTGGTCGATGACAGCGCGATTACCAATAACGGCCTCGTGGAAGTCGGTGGGCTCGAGGAAGACGCCACCTGGGAGGTTAGCCTGGATGGTGGCGAGAGCTGGATTGTCGGCACAGATACGAGCTTTACCCTGCCGGAAGGCGACTACGCCCTGGGCGACGTGCAGGTGCGCCAGACCGATGCTGCCGGCAACACCGGCTCACCGGCCAGCCTCGGCGCGGTGGTCATCGACACCACCGCGCCGGACGCCCCGACACTGAGCCTAGCCAATGACACTGGCGTGATTGGCGACGGTATCACCGCCGACGGCACCATCGAGGTGGGCAACCTGGAGCCCGGCGCGTTCTGGGAAATCAGCCTGGATGGCGGCGTCACCTGGCAGCGCGGCCTGGGCGACAGTTTCGTGCTGCCTGAAGGCATCTATCTCGACGGGCAGGTGCAGGTTCGCCAGACGGATGCAGCGGGCAATACAAGCGACTCGGCCGCGTTCGGCCCGATTACCGTCGATCTCGCCATTACCCCGCCCGTGGACCCGGAAGCCCCGGCCACGCCCACCCTGGCGCTTGCGGCGGATACCGGGGAGCTTGACGGCGTGACCAGCAATGGCCTGATCAACGTGGTTGGCCTGGTCGATGGCGCTACCTGGGAATACAGTCTGGACGGGGGTGACAGCTGGATCGACGGCACCGGCACCAGTTTCACTCTGGACGAGGGCACTTACGCCGCCGGCCAGGTATTGGTACGCCAGACCGAAGGAGGCCTTACCAGCGGCACCTCGACGCTGGGTGCGGTCACCGTTGATGCCACCGCACCGGATGCGCCGACTGTGGCGCTCGTCAACGACACCGGCGCGCTTGACGGCATCACCGCCGACGGCACGCTGCTGATCGGCAACCTCGAACCCGATGCGTTCTGGGAAATCAGCCTGGACGGTGGTACTACCTGGCAGGCGGGCACGGGGGATCGTTTCATCCTGCCCCAGGGTGGCTACGCCGCAGGCGATATCGTCGTGCGTCAAACCGACGGCGCGGGCAACGTCAGCGACACCGGCAGCGCCGGAGCGATTTCCGTCATCACCACGCCGCCGGCCGCGCCTGTTGTCACACTGATCGGCGAAGCACCGTTCACCAGCGACGGCACGGTAGAGGTCGACGGCATCCTCGACGGCGCCACCTGGGAATACACCCTGGATGGCGGCGAGACCTGGCTGCCCGGTACAGGAGACGGCTTTACCCTGCCGGAAGGAACCTATGCGATCGGCGACATTCAAGTTCGTCAGACCGACGGCGCGGGCAACGTCAGCTCCCCGGCTCAAGTCGGGGCGGTGGTCATCGATCAGACCCCACCGGCAGCACCCACCGTTACACTGGCGGATGACAGCCCGATCACCAACGATGGCACCGTCACTATTGGCGGGCTTGAAGATGGCGCTACCTGGGAAGTCAGCCTGGATGGCGGCGAAAGCTGGCAACCGGGTGTGGGTGATAGCTTTATCCTTCCGGAAGGCGCCTACGTCCTGGGCGATGTGCAGGTACGTCAGATCGACCGCGCCGGTAACGTTAGCGAGCCGGTCGAGCTTGGGGCGGTCACGATCGATATCACACCGCCCGCAGCGCCCACCGTTACGCTGGTCAGCGATAGCCCGATCACCAACGACGGTGCTGTCGAGGTGACGGGGCTTGAGCCTGATGCTACCTGGGAGGTCAGCCTGGATGGCGGCGAGAGCTGGATCGTTGGCACAGGTACGAGCTTTACCCTGCCGGAAGGCGACTACGCCCTGGGCGATGTGCAGGTGCGCCAGACCGATGCCGCCGGCAACACCGGCGCACCGGCCAACCTCGGCGCGGTAGTCATCGACACCACCGCGCCGGATGCCCCGACGCTAAGTCTTGCCAATGACACCGGCGTGATTGGCGACGGTATCACCGCCGACGGCACCATCGAGGTGGGCAACCTGGAGCCCGGCGCGTTCTGGGAAATCAGCCTGGATGGCGGCGCCACCTGGCAGCGCGGCCTGGGCGACAGTTTCGTGCTGCCTGAAGGTGTCTATCTCGACGGGCAGGTACAGGTTCGCCAGACGGATGCAGCGGGCAATACAAGCGACTCGGCCGCGTTCGGCCCGATTACCGTCGATCTCGCCATTACCCCGCCCGTGGACCCGGAAGCCCCGGCCACGCCCACCCTGGCGCTTGCGGTGGATACCGGGGAGCTTGACGGCGTGACCAGCAATGGCTTGGTCAATGTGAATGGCCTGGTCGACGGCGCCACTTGGGAATATAGCCTGGACGGGGGTGACAGCTGGATCGACGGCACCGGCACCAGTTTCACTCTGGACGAAGGCACTTACGCCGCCGGCCAGGTACTGGTACGCCAGACCGAAGGTGGCCTGACCAGCGGCACCTCAACGCTGGGCGCGGTCACCATTGATGCCACCGCGCCGGATGCGCCGACTGTGGCGCTCGTCAACGACACCGGCGCGCTTGACGGCATCACCGCTGACGGCACGCTGCTGATCGGCAACCTCGAACCCGGTGCGTTCTGGGAGATCAGCCTGGACGGCGGTACTACCTGGCAGGCGGGCACGGGGGATCGTTTCATCCTGCCCCAGGGTGGCTACGCCGCAGGTGATATTGTCGTGCGTCAGACCGACGGCGCGGGCAACGTCAGCGACACCGGCAGCGCCGGAGCGATTTCCGTCATCACCACGCCGCCGGCCGCGCCTGTTGTCACATTGATCGGCGAAGCACCGTTCACCAACGACGGCACAGTAGAGGTCGACGGCATCCTCGACGGCGCCACTTGGGAATACACCCTGGATGGCGGCGAGAACTGGCTGCCCGGCACGGGAGGCGGCTTTACCCTACCGGAAGGAACCTATGCGGTCGGCGACATTCAAGTTCGTCAGACCGACGGCGCGGGCAACGTCAGCTCCCCGGCTCAAGTCGGGGCCGTGGTCGTCGATATCACCCCGCCAGCCGCACCGGTCATCGGCCTGATGGATGACAGCCCGATCACCAACGATGGCACCGTTAACATCGGCGGACTTGAAGACGGCGCCACTTGGGAAGTCAGCCTGGATGGCGGCGAGAGCTGGCAACCGGGTGTGGGTGATAGCTTTATCCTTCCAGAAGGCGACTACGCCCTGGGCGATGTCCAGGTGCGCCAGACCGATGCCGCCGGCAACACCGGCGCACCGGCCAGCCTCGGCGCGGTGGTCATCGACACCACCGCGCCGGACGCCCCGACGCTGAGCCTTGCCAATGACACCGGCGTGATTGGTGACGGTATCACCGCCGACGGCACCATCGAGGTGGGCAACCTGGAACCCGGCGCGTTCTGGGAAATCAGCCTGGATGGCGGCGCCACCTGGCAGCGCGGCCTGGGTGACCGCTTCGTGCTGCCTGAAGGCGTCTATCTCGACGGGCAGGTACAGGTTCGCCAGACGGATGCAGCGGGCAATACAAGCGACTCGGCCGCGTTCGGCCCGATTACCGTCGATCTCGCCATTACCCCGCCCGTGGATCCGGAAGTCCCGGCCACACCCACCCTGGCGCTTGCGGTAGATACCGGGGAGCTTGACGGCGTGACCAGCAATGGCCTGGTCAATGTGAATGGTCTGGTCGATGGCGCTACCTGGGAATACAGTCTGGACGGGGGTGACAGCTGGATCGACGGCACCGGCACCAGTTTCACTCTGGACGAAGGCACTTACGCCGCCGGCCAGGTACTGGTACGCCAGACCGAAGGAGGCCTTACCAGCGGCACCTCGACGCTGGGTGCGGTCACCATTGATGCCACCGCGCCGGATGCGCCGACTGTGGCGCTCGTCAATGACACCGGCGCGCTTGACGGCATCACCGCCGACGGCACGCTGCTGATTGGTAACCTCGACCCCGATGCGTTCTGGGAAATCAGCCTGGACGGCGGTACCACCTGGCAGGCGGGCACGGGGGATCGTTTTATCCTTCCCCAGGGTGGCTACGCCGCGGGCGATATCGTCGTGCGTCAGACCGACGGCGCGGGCAACGTCAGCGACACCGGCAGCGCCGGAGCGATTTCTGTCATCACCACGCCGCCGGCCGCACCTATTGTCACCCTGATCGGTGAGGCACCGTTCACCAGCGACGGCACGGTAGAGGTCGACGGCATCCTCGACGGCGCCACCTGGGAATACACCCTGGATGGTGGCGAGACCTGGCTGCCCGGCACGGAAGACGGCTTTACCCTGCCGGAAGGAACCTATGCGATCGGCGACATTCAAGTTCGTCAGACTGACGGCGCGGGCAACGTCAGCTCCCCGGCTCAAGTCGGGGCGGTGGTCATCGATCAGACCCCACCGGCAGCACCCACTGTTACATTGGCGGATGACAGCCCGATCACCAACGACGGCACTCTTACCATTGGCGGGCTCGAAGACGGCGCTACCTGGGAGGTCAGCCTGGACGGTGGCGAGACCTGGCTACCCGGCACAGGCACACGCTTTATCCTGCCTGAAGGCGAGTACCTGGCAGGTGAGGTTCAGGTACGCCAGACCGATCGCGCCGGCAACGTTGGCGAACCGGCCGAACTGGGCGCGGTGGTGGTCGATATCACGCCTCCCGCCATTCCGCTCGTTACCCTGGCGCTCGATGGCGATATCATCAACGATGGTACGGTCAGCGTAGCGGGGCTTGAGCCCGATGCGATCTGGGAATATAGCCTTGATGGTGGCATTAGCTGGCAGGCCGGCGCGGGAGAGGGGTTCACCTTGCCCGACGGCAATTACGCGCTCAATGCCATACAGGTTCGTCAGTTCGATGCGGCAGGCAACGTAAGCCCGGTCGCCACGCTTGGCCCGGTCATTATCGACACTGTCGAACCGGTAGCCCCCTCGTTGACGCTTGCCGTTGATACCGGGGAGCCGGATGGCATCACCGCCGACGGCACCGTGCTGGTGGGCGAACTCGAACCCGACGGCACTTGGGAGTACAGCCTGGACGGTGGCGCTAGCTGGACGGATGGCACCGGTGATCGCTTCGTGCTGCCGGAGGGTACTTACGCCGCCGGCGACGTACAGGTTCGCCAGACGGATGCGGCTGGCAATACCAGTGATGTCACCCCCTTCGGCCCGGTCACGATAGATCTCACCATCGACCAGCCGGTGGAGCCGGAAGCTCCGGGGGCGCCGTTGCTTACCCTCGAGGAAGACACCGGTGCGCTGGACGGCGTGACCGCCAATGGCACTGTCAACGTGGGTAATCTGGTTGATGGCGGCACCTGGGAATACAGCCTGAACGGCGGTGAAAGCTGGGTCGACGGCGTCGGCACGCGTTTTGTACTGCCCGAAAATGCGTATGCCGCGGGCGATGTGCTGGTACGCCAGACCAACGCCGAAGGCCTGACCAGCGGCACCCGCGTACTGCCGGCGGTGACCGTTGACACCACCGCCCCCGAGGCGCCTGTCCTGACGCTGGTCAATGACACCGGCGATGTGGGTGGCGTGACCGCCGACGGCACCGTGCGCGTCGATGGCCTGGAAGCGAACGCAAGCTGGGAAGTCAGCCTGGATGGTGGCACCACCTGGCAGGCGGGTACGGGCACAAGCTTCGTTCTACCGGAAGGCGACTACGCCCTTGGACAAGCGCTGGTGCGCCAGACCGATGGCGCGGGCAACACAAGCGCCAGTGGCGAGCTTGCTCCGGTCAGCGTTGATATCACCAGCCCCGGCGGTGAGCAGGGTTCTGATGCGCCCTATATCGTGCTGCCGGAACTGCTTCGTGGATTTATCAATGCCGAGGCCGCCGATGACGGTATCGAGCTGGATGTCATGCTCACCGCCGGTACCCAAGCGGGCGATACGTTGACGATCTCGTTTAACGGTAACGCGGCGATTCCGGCACTTAATTATACCGTTACCTCGCAAGACGTAGCCGATGGCATGGTCATGCTGATCCTGGAAGGCGACTACCCGGAAGGTAGCTACACGCTGACCACCACCATTACCGATGGGGCGGGCAATACATCGGCCGTTTCCAACGCCATCGATTTCATCCTCGATACGATCCCGCCGGATGGAACCACCACACAGATCGTGATCGACCCGATTACCGGCGACGACATCATCAACCTTGTCGAATCCAACCAGAGCGTTGCGATCACCGGGCGTGTCGAAGGGGAGTTCCGCCCGGGCGATACCCTGAACATCACCATCAACGGAGCCGAGTACAGCACCAGCGTAGGCGCCAACGGTGCCTTCAGCGTACCGGTATTGGGTAGCCTTTTGGCCGGTGCAACGCCGCCCATAGTGGCCTTTGAACTGCTGGCAAGCGACGCGGCGGGCAACGTGGGTGTGATCGAAGCTGACTATGAGTTCGTGGTCAATCTCGATACGCCGCTGATTACGATCGATCCGTTAGCAGACGACAACGTCGTCAACGGCCAGAACATCGTCAACGGACTTGTGATTACCGGCACCGTCGAGGGGGCACCTGAGGGCGCGCTGGTGACGGTCAGCATTGCCGGCGCCACGTTCGAAAGTACTGTGGTAGACGGTGCCTGGAGCGTTCAGGCGCCGGCCGGTTTCCTGGGCGACCTGGCCAATGGGACCTTCGAGGTCGTGGCTACGGTCGCCAACGAGGTGGGTAACGTCGGCCAGTCGGCGCCTGTCGAAGTGCTGCTGGATACGCTCCGTCCAACCGCGACCATTACCATTTCGGAGACGCTGATCGGTGGTGGCGATGCAGCGCTGGTGACGTTTACCTTCAGTGAGGCGGTGACTGATTTCACACTGGGTGATATTCAGGTAGCCGGCGGCACGCTTGCCAATTTGACGACCCAGGATAATCTCACCTGGACGGCCGAGTTCCAGCCGGGCATATCCGGACAGGCCAGCATTACGCTTCCCGGCGGCAGCTATACCGATGTGGCGGGTAACCCCGGCGTTGCCGCAAGCCTTGGCGGTATCACGGTCGATATCGACCCGCCGTCGCTCACCTCCGTAAGCTTCGCCGTCGATGGCCGGCCCTTGACCTCGGCGGAAACCACCGAGGTGACGTTCACCTTCAGCGAGGCGATTACCGGGCTTGCGCTCGGCGACTTCACCGTGACCGGCGGACGTCTCTCCAACCTGACCAATAACAACGGCGGTACTACCTGGACCGCCACCTTCCGGCCCGATGGCCTGGCAAGTTCGGCTTCCATTACGCTCGCTGATGGCAGCTACACCGATCTTGCCGGCAACCCTGGTACGGGAGGCATCAGTCCGTCGCTGCCCATTACCATCCTGCAACCGGTACTGGTCATCGAGGCCTCTGAAGATGGCTGGATCAACGGGCTTGAAGCGACGGGGGCCGAGGTGCAAGTCGGCTTTGGCGGCCTGCCTGTCTCGGCAGGCGAGGTGGTTACCCTTGATGTATTCGCCAGAGCCGGTGGAGAGTTGGCTGCAGGTGCGGGTATCGCCACGGTGACCTACACGCTGACGGCGACGGATGTTGCCAATGGTTATGCTACTTTCGCTCTCGATATTGGCCTCGAGTATGCCTTCCAGCCTGCCGGCGCAAGGGTACGCATTGGCGATAGCGCGAACTCGCAAGAGATCGACTTCGTTATCGATACCATCGTGCCCGGCAATGCCGTCGAGGGAGAGGTCGAGGTGCGCGGCAACGGTATTCTGCTCGATACGCTGTTGAATCCCGGCGAAGGTATCCGCCTGCGTATCGAAGACGATCAGGATACGCTGCGCATTCTGGATACTGACGACTATCCTGGCCTTCTGGCCCGTAACGCCAGTGGTCAACTGGTCATCGATCTGTTTGCCCTTGCGCTCAATCTGCAGGAGCTGCTGGGCGACGATCTGGGTAATTTGCTGGATCTACGCAGCCTCGATCTGCAGCTCTCTACCTATGACCGCGCTGGCAATGAAAGCGAGATCGTGACGCTGAACGATTTCAATATTCTGGGTCCGGTTGTGTCGCTGCTTGATTTCACCGGCTCGCTTGTTGGCGTGACCGACCCCGGTGCTTCCATTGCGGTCAGCGTTCGCCTGGCCGGCGTGACCCAGACCGTAACGGTCAACTCTGACGCTAACGGTGCGTTTGCCATTGATCTGCTTGCCGACCCTCGCTTGAGCTTCAGCCTGAACGACCTGCTGACGGCTTCGGTTACGGCGGTGGCGACCGATGCCCAGGGCAACCGCACCTTCTCGCCGGTAACCGCGAACCTGGTGGATCTTCTGCCGGTACCGCTTTCCACGCTGGACCTGAGCCCGATCACCAATCTCGTAGTGGGCGGTACCGGCGTGGTGGCCGCGCTCACCAACGTGGTACTCCCGCAGGGCAGTACGCTCTCCGCCACACTAGATATCGTTGGGCTTGGCTCGGTGGCAGTGCCTGTTACGTCAGGCCCCACCGGGGCGCTGACGCTCAACTTGGGCGCCGCCCTGACCTCCGCAGTTACATCATTGAACCTGCTGGGTGGTGTAACCGGGCTTCTGACCGGGCGCGGCGCAACGCTTACGCTCGAGTACACTTCGCCGAACGGCGTGGTGGGTACGACCGAAGTGGCGCTTCTGGGCGGCTCGCTTGCCACGCTGACGTTTGGCAGCGTGCGTGAAACCACGATCAACGGTACGGCTGAAGCGGATGTGCTGATCGCCGGGGCTGGCCAGTCCGTGCAGGCGCTGGGCGGTAACGATCTGATCGTGCTGAGAAGCGATGCGTTTGTCAGCATCGACGGCGGCGCGGGTACCAATACGCTGCTGATCGAGAGCCGTCTGAACCTGGATCTTGCCGATTTCGCGCGTATCAGCAACATCCAGCGTGTGAACCTGGGCAATACCGGCAGTACGCTGACGCTGGATGCTGAAACGGCCAACGCCCTGGCGGGTGATGGCGGCACACTGCAAATATTCGGCGGCGCTACCAACAGCCTGAATATCTCCGGCGCAGCGGTATTTGGTGGCACGACCGTCGTGAATGGCGTGACCTTCCAACAGGTGAGCCTTGGCGATACGACGCTGCTGATCAACCCGGGTATCGCGCTGGATTTCGTGCCCACCATCAACCAGACCGCCGGCTACATCATCAGTGGCGGTGGCGAAGCGGGCGCTGTGGTCGCGGTTCAGGTAGGCAGCACTACCTACAATACGCGGGTCGATGCGGAGGGCGACTGGCGGCTGGTGCTCAACCAGCCGGCGACAGCCGGTAGCCAGATTCGCGCGGTAGTAGGGGGCGATACCACCGAGACCGTCATCGTGCCGACCAGCGTAGCGCCACCTACGGGGCTTCAGATCCGAACGCCTCCTCTACTGGGGCTGTTACAGTCGTTCCTTGAAGGCAGCGCGGTAGGTGCCCAGACAGTAAGGCTGAACGTCTATCAAGACGATCTCTTCACTTCGCTACGCAGCGCTACCATCAACGTCAACTCGAACGGCAGCTTCTCCGTCAGTACGAGTGTATTGAGCAATCTGCTTAATAGTGCGACCGGGCTTCTTGTAGGTAACCAAGGCGTCAACGTGGGCTTTACTGCGGAACGTTCCAACGGTTCTCACAGTACAACGGAGGTGGTCAACTTTGGCTCTGCGGAGTCGGTATTCAGCAATGTGACGGGGGCGATCACGAATACGTTAGGCGGTGTCATAGGAGGTGTGCTTGGCAGTACCAATCCCTTGCCGGTGACCAACTCCTTCTACGATGGCAGTGATAACGCCGATATCGTTCAGGGCAGTGCGCGCAACCAGACCTTTACCACCGATGATGGTAACGACGTGGTGATCAGCACCGGTGGACGGGATGTCATCAATACCGGTTCGGGAGACGATGTTGTCGTGTTGCGCAACACCCAGTTCGCCAGCATCGACGGTGGTGACGGCTTCGATATCGTGGCGCTCGGTACAGGCATCAACCTGAACCTGACCAGTTCGACCGTGGGTGATATTCGCAACGTCGAACGTATCTCGCTTGGTAAGGCCAACGGTGCGAATACGCTGCGCCTGGGCGGTCAGGACCTGATCGAGCTGACCGATAACGACAATGTTCTCCAGATCACCGGGGACGGCCAGGATCGGGTAGAGCTTGCTGGCGGCAGCTGGTCACGTACCGGAACGGCTCAGACCATTGGTGGGGTGGTATTCAACGAGTACGTTAATCAGGATGGCGTTTTGTTCGTCGAACAAGGCATCAACGTGGTGGAGGTGGCTTGATTAACCATCGCATGGAAAGCAAACGTTGTCTCACCGAAAAGCGCCTTGGCCCGGCGCTTTTCGGCCCCCCGTTAGACAGTAGTTCAACAAGTAAAAAAAGGAGGTGGATTCGACAGGTTGGCTGGCTGTTGTGTCTTGCGCCGCTTTCAGCGGCAGGCATGACGCTTGATGAAGCGGTACGCCGGGGGCTTTCGATCAATCCGCTGGTCGCCCAGGCTGAACAGGAGTTGGCAGAGGCAGCAACCGAAGTGGATATCGCCCGGGACGGCTACTGGCCAACGGTGGGCCTGTCTGCCGGCCCCGAGAATTTCTCGACGAGTAACGTTGGTTATGATCTGACCGCACGCCAGACGCTCTACGATTGGGGGCGGGTAAGCAGCCAGGTAGATGGCGCCTCGGCGGCCTTTCGCCAGTTTGAAGAAGAGCTGGTGCTCGTCTCTCAGGAGGCGGCACTGGATATCGCCGAGGTCTATCTCGATGTGCTCAATGCCCGGGAGCGTGAAGCGGTCGTAGATCGGCACATCGAAGCGTTACAGCGTATCGAGCGGCTGGCGGATTCGCGCAGCCAGGTGGGTTATGCCGACCGTACGGAAAGCGACCGGGCAGCGTTGGAGCTGGCGCGTGCCCGTGAGCAGGCGGCCCTTGAAGAAGGAACACGACGCGACGCGGTGCTGCAGTTTCGCAGCCTGGTAGGCAGCGCCCCGAGTGACCTGACGCTACCGGCGCCGCCGGCGCTGACCGCTGTATTACGAGAATCGCCCGAGCTTCTGGAAAGCGTGATTATCGCCTCTCCTCAGTTTCGTCAGGGGGAGGAGCGCGTGGCCCAGGCACGCGCAGATAGTGCAGAAGCACGCGCGGCGCTCAAGCCTCAGCTCAACCTGGAAGGGTCGGTGTTGCGACGCGAGATCGGCGGCACCATGGAAGATGATGCCGTATTGGCGCTGCGACTCCGCATGGACACGTTTCAGGGCTTTTCCAACGTGCGCCGCACGGAGTCTGCTCAGCAGCGCGTGGAGGCCGCGCGGTGGGGAGTACAGGTCGCCAGGCGCGACCTGAGCCGCTCGCTCACCTCGCTGATCGAGAGCCATGAGGCGCTTGGCTGGCGCCAGGAGGCGTTGGAAACGCAGCTGCGCAATGCGGGCAACGTGGTAGAGGTTTACGAAGAGCAGTTCTCCATCGGGCTGCGTGACGTGTTCGATCTGCTGAGCCTGCAGCGCGACGCCTTCGAGGCCGAACGCCAGTTGATCGACCTCAAGACCGAACGGTTGCGTATGCAGTTTCGGGCGGCCGCGCAGCTGGGGCTGCTTGATAGGCTCATGAACGCATCACAAAACGAGGTAGAGCACCTCCTAAGGACGGCGCATGCGCGCAGAGAAGAGTAGCGGTGATGAAAGTTTAGCTGAAAAGTCCGACACGCCGCCTGACCCTGCGTTTGATCCAGGCATCGCAGGCGAAGCGTTCAACGATGGCCTGGCGCTCTTGTGCCGTCAACTGGGTCGGCCGACTACCCCGGTAGAGCTGACCGACGGTTTTGCGCTGGAGCAGGGGCGCTTGCCTCTTGGTACGGTGCCCCGCGCCTTGAAGCGGGTCGGCATGGCCGGGCGGGTGGTCGAGCTCTCGATCCAGCGGCTTTGCCAGGGGCTGCTGCCGGCCATGCTGCTGTTGGAAAACGGAACGGTATGCCTGCTGGTCGAGCAGCACGGGGAGGACGTGGTGATCCTCGTTCCGGAAAGCGGTGATGGTCAGGAGCGCCTGCCTCTCAAGGCGCTTGCTGCGCGTTATACCGGCGTGGCGGTGGTGGCCAGGCAGGTTTACCGCGCCGACAGTCGCGCCGGCGGTTTCGCCCGTGAGCGCAAGGAGCACTGGCTCAAAGGGCCAGTGCGCCGACAGTGGAAAACCTACATGGAGGTAGGGGTTGCCGCCCTGATGGCGAACCTGCTGGCGATTGGCACGGCCATTTTTGCCATGCAGGTCTACGACCGGGTAGTGCCCAACAATGCCATTGATACGCTCTGGATCCTGGCCAGCGGCGTGGCACTGGCCGCCACGCTCGAGTTTGTTCTGCGCGTCTTGCGCGGGCGGCTGATCGACACCACGGGCAAGCGGCTTGACCTTAGCCTCTCGTCCCGCCTGTTCGAGCAGGTCATGCAGCTGCGCCTGGCAGCCAAGCCGGGTTCTACCGGCGCTTTCAGCAGCCAGCTGCGCGAGTTCGAATCGGTACGCGAATTCTTCACGTCCTCGACCATCGGCGCGATCAGCGACCTGCCTTTCGTCATTCTCTTCATCGGCGTGATCGCCTATATCGGCGGGCCGATTGCCTGGGTGCCGCTGGCGGCGGTCATCTTGATGGTGCTGCCTGGGCTGCTTGCTCAGCCGCGCCTTGCCGCCTTGGCGCGCCAGAACCTGCGCGAGGGTGCCATCCGGCAGGGGGTGGTGCTGGAGACGCTGGAAAATCTTGAAACCGTCAAGACCACGCGGGCGGAAGGGCGCCATCTGCGCATCTGGGATTCGCTTTCGGCAGAGCTTGCCGATGCCGGCGTGCGCATGCGCTCGCTCGGTTCCATGCTCAGCTTCGGTGCCGCCTTTGTGCAACAGCTTTGCTATATCGGCGTGGTGATCGTCGGGGTCTATCGCATTGGCGCGGGGGAGCTGACGGTAGGGGCCTTGATCGCTTGCACGATTCTGGCTTCGCGCACCATTGCGCCGATGAGCCAGGTCGCCGGTATTCTCACGCGCTGGCAGCACGTCAAGGTGGCGCTGGAGGGCCTTGACGACGTCATGAAGGCGCCTGTGGAGCGACCCGAAGGGCGCAATTTTGTTCACAAGGCCACCCTTGCGGGAGCCTATGAACTCGAGGGGGTAAAGCTCAGCTATCAGCAGGATGGGCCGCCGGCGCTGAACATCGAGGCGCTGAATATCGCCGCTGGCGAGCGCATTGCGCTACTGGGCGGCAACGGGGCGGGCAAGTCGACGCTCCTGCGGCTGCTGGCGGGGCTAAGCGATGCCGATACCGGTCAGATCCTGCTTGATGACGTGAATATTTCCCAGCTGGAGCCTGCGGACAAGCGCCGTGCCATCGGCTATCTGCCTCAGGATATCGCGCTTTTCTATGGCACCTTGCGAGAGAACCTGATGCTGGATGGGCAGGTTCACAGCGATGATACGCTGCTCGCGACGCTGGAGTCCGTGGGGCTTGGCAACTTCGTTGGCCGCCACCCGCATGGGCTCGATCTGCCCATTCAAGGTAGCGGCAGCCTTTCGGGCGGCCAGCGTCAGGCTATCGGCCTTGCCCGGCTGCTGCTTCAGGACCCGCGCATCGTGCTGCTCGACGAACCCACGGCCGCTTATGATCAGGCCAACGAGCGACGTGTGATTCAGACGCTCAGCGACTGGCTCGAGAACCGCACGCTGATTCTCTCCACCCACAAGTCTTCTCTGCTGGCGCTTACCAAGCGGGCCGTCGTGCTCAGCGACGGGAGAGTGGCGATGGACGGGCCAGTGGAAGGCGTAGTCAGCGGCAATCAGGTCAAGGTCCCCGCCAGAAAACCTCAGGGAGTGCGCCGCCGTGACACCTAGTGAAACGATCCGCCGAGAGCTTGGCGACCCGCGCCTGACGCTGACGCCACGCCGCAGCCACGTCATCTTGTGGGTCAGCCTTTTCGCGTTTGCCGCGTTCATTGGCTGGGCTGCCTGGGCCACCATCAACGAAGTCACCAAAGGCGATGGGAAGGTGGTGCCCTTCACGCGCCTGCAGACCATTCAGAGCTTCGAGGGCGGTATTATCGCAGAGCTGCTGGTCGGCCGTGGCGACCGGGTGGAGGTCGGCCAACCCCTGGTGCGCCTGGACGAGACGCGCTTTCGCAGCGCCTATCTCGAGACGCAAAGCCAGATCGAGGTGCTCCGGGCCGCCATTGCGCGTCTGGAGGCGGAAGTGCTCGAACTAGGGGAGATCGAGTTCCCCGAGGAGATGGACCCGGAGGGTGACCTTGCCCGCTCGGAGCAGGCGCTGTTCACCGCCCGGCGCGGGCGTCTGCGTGAAGCGCAGAGCTCGATGAATGAAGAGATCGCGCTGGCGCGGCGCCAGTTGGCCCTGGTGGAACCGCTGGTGCGCAGCCGCTCGGTCAGCGAGATGGAGTCCTTGAAGCTCAGCCAGACCATTGCAGGCCTTGCGGGCAGGTTAGCGGAGCTGCGTAATACCTACGTGCAAGAGGCCTATGCAGAGCTTGCCACCAAGAAGGCCGAGCTGAGCACACTCGAGCAGATCATGCTGCAGCGGCGCGACCAGCTCACGCGCACCGAGATCCGTTCCCCGGTTCGCGGGCGGGTCAATGATATTCTCGTGACGACGCTGGGCGGGGTGATCCAGTCCGGCGAGCCGATCATGGAAATCACGCCTATTGAAGACCGGCTATTGATTGAAGCCCGGGTCAAGCCTCAGGACGTCGCGTTCGTGGCGCCGGGCATGCCGGCAAGCGTCAAGATCACCGCTTACGACTACACCATCTATGGCGACCTCAAGGGCCGGGTCGAACAGATCAGCGAAGACACCATCGAGGAGGAGACCCCGCGTGGTACGGAAGCCTTCTACGAGGTATTGATCGTCACCGATGAAACTCACCTGGTACGCCACGGCGAAACCCTGCCTATTCGCCCCGGCATGCGCGCGAATGTGGATATCCAGACCGGTGAACGCTCGCTGTTGAGCTATCTGCTGAAGCCGCTCATCAAGGCGCGGCTGTATTGACCTGCACGTGTCCGCCCCACTTCGATAGCGGGGCGGTACTGCTATAAAGCCGTACGGCTATAGAGACGTGCGGCGCCTCAAACAGCCTGCTTCGAGCTCGTCCAAGCGACTGTAGCCCAAAAGCCCAAGCGTCGATTCCATCTCCTTCTTGAGCAGCGCAAGTGCATGCGCAGCCCCAGCTTGCCCGCCGGCTGCCAACCCGTAAAGCGTGGCTCTCCCAAGCCATACCCCGTCAGCGCCGAGTGCCAGCGCCTTGATGATATCGGTACCGCGGCGAAAGCCACTGTCCACGAACAGCTCACAGCGCTCGCCAACGCAGGCCTTTACCTCTGACAGGGTGTCCATGGGCGAAAGCGAGTGGTTGAGCTGGCGCCCGCCGTGGTTCGACAGCACGAGGGCGTCTATGCCCAGGCTGGCGGCGTGCTCTGCTTCTTCCGGCGCCAGAATTCCTTTGAGGATGATCTTGCCCGGCCACAGCTCGCGCAGCCAGGCGATATCTTCCCAGTTGAGCGAGGGATCCAGCTGTGGGCCGATGATCTGCGAGGCGCCCTGAGCGTTGCGCTTGTCCGGCGGCAGCAGGTCGTCCAGGTTCTTGAACGTGGGCAGCCCGTCAGGCCACAGTACATCCTTCATCCAACCGGGTTTGGTCAGCAGATGCAGCAGGTTGGCAAGCGTGGGCTTCATCGGGCGGCGGAAGTTGCGCACGTCCCACTCGCGATTACCGTAAATGGCGCTGTCCGTGGTGACCACGATGGCGTCAAAGCCCGCCTTGGCGCAGCGCCTGATCATCGATTTGACGAAGTCGCGGTCGCGATAGAAGTAGATCTGCATCCAGGCCGTGAGCCCTTCAATGGCGGCGATATCTTCAAGGCGTGTGGTGGACACGCTGCTGAGTATGAAGGGGATGCCTGCATCGCGGGCGGCCCCGGCGAGCTTCAGGTCACCCTCCCGGGTGAGCATGCCATTGAATCCGGTTGGCCCAATCGCCAAAGGCATCTGAAACGTGCCGCCCATCAGCGTCGTGCTCAGATCCCGCACGCCCACGTTCGTCATGGTCTTGGGTTTGAACAGATACTGGTCGAACACCGCACGGTTATGGCGCAGCGTGTGTTCGTCGTCGCTGCCACCATATACATACTCGAATACGAAATTGGGCAGTCTTTTTTTGGCGATGCGTTCCAGGTCTTCGATATTCAAGGCTTTTTTGTAATTCGAGCCGGTATAAAGCTGGCGTTTCATGATCGGTCACCTTCAACCAAAGTATAGCGTGGCGGGGCTTTTGTTTGTCTCGCCATACTACCATACTAGTTATATCAGTTAAGGGCCCAGGCCCCTTCACCCAGGCTGCTGCAGATGAGCAACATCAATACCACGTTACATGCGCTATGGCAGGAGACGCCAGAGACCGAATCGGTTCGCCAGCGGCTTTACCATGTGCTGCGTCAGTCGATCATCCAGATGGTGCTGGCACCGGGCAAGGCGCTTTCTGAAAAGGAAGTGGCAGATGCCTTTTCAGTCAGCCGCCAGCCGGTGCGCGAGGCGTTCATCCGTCTTTCTGAAGCGGGCCTTGTCGAGGTTCGGCCCCAGCGCGGCACCTACGTGGTGAAGATTTCCCAGCGTGCGGTGCTGGAGGCGCGCTTTGTACGCGAAGCGGTGGAAGTTGCCGTGGTGCGCCAGGCAACGGCCAAGGGGCTGGCACCGGAGGTGCTCGACGAGCTGCATGATCTGCTGGAGCGCCAGCGCCGCTGCATCGAACCCCACGACACCATTCGTTTCTATCGTCTGGACGAGCGCTTTCACAAGACGCTGTCGCTGGGCGTTGGCCAGCAGGCCGCCTGGAAAGTCATCGAAGAGGTGAGGGCGCAGCTGGACCGCGTGCGCTACCTGAGCGTGCCCGACACCACGCCCATCGCCCGGCTGATCGATCAGCACGCCGATATCATGGCCGCCATCGAAGCCCGCGACGTGGCCCTGGCCGAGCAGGCCATGCGCCGCCATCTGCGCGAGATATTTGTTTCCCTTCCCGACCTAGTCAAGCGGTTTCCCGAGATGTTCGACGCTCAGGAAACGGTATCCCTCATTGAGGAGGCAACCCCATGAAGATCGAACACGCCTATACCATTGTCACCTCGCCGGGGCGCAACTTCGTCACCTTGAAGATCGTCACCGACGAAGGCACCTACGGGATCGGGGATGCCACGCTCAACGGCCGGGAAATGGCCGTGGTGGCCTATCTGGATGAGCACGTGATTCCTGCGCTGATCGGTCGTGATCCGCAGCGCATCGAAGATATCTGGCACTACCTGTATCGCGGCGCCTACTGGCGGCGCGGGCCGGTCACCATGAGCGCGATTGCCGCCGTGGACATGGCGCTTTGGGACATCAAGGCGAAGCTTGCCGGTATGCCGCTTTACCAGCTTCTGGGCGGCAAGAGCCGCGAGCGCGTGATGGTGTATGGCCATGCCACGGGGCGCGATATCGAGTCGTGCCTTGAAGAGGTCGCCCGCCATGTCGACGAAGGCTACAAGGCGGTGCGCGTTCAGGCCGGCGTGCCGGGTATCGCCAGCATCTACGGCGTGGCCAAGAAAGATGGCGAGCCCTACGAGCCTGCGGATGCCGATCTGCCCGCCGAGCATGTGTGGAGCACCAGCAAGTACCTGAACCACGTGCCCAAGCTGTTTGCCGCCGTGCGCGAGCGCTTCGGTGATGACCTGCATATTCTGCACGACGTGCACCACCGTTTGACGCCCATCGAGGCTGCTCGCCTGGGCAAGGAAGTGGAGCCTTATCACCTGTTCTGGCTCGAGGACTGCGTACCGGCGGAAAACCAGGAAGCGTTCGGGCTGATACGCCAGCACACCACCACACCGCTGGCGGTAGGCGAGGTGTTCAACAGCATACATGACGCCAAGGCGCTGATTGAAAACCAGTGGATCGACTATATCCGCGCCACGCTCACTCACGCAGGCGGCATCACCCATGTGCGCCGAATTGCGGATCTGGCAGGGCTTTATCACGTACGCACGGGTTTCCACGGACCGACGGATCTGTCGCCGGTGTGCCTGGGCGCGGCGATTCACTTCGACACCTGGGTGCCCAACTTCGGTATTCAGGAGTACATGCCGCACACCCGCACCACCAACGAGGTGTTCCCCCACGACTACCGCTTCGAGGATGGCCACTTCATCGTCGGTGAAACGCCGGGGCACGGCGTGGATATCGACGAGGAACTGGCCAAGCAGTACCCCTACAAGCGCGCGAGTCTTCCGGTGAACCGGTTGGAAGACGGCACCCTCTGGCATTGGTGATCTAAAGAACGGGTAAGGAGTCTTGCATCCATGAAAGCATTTCAGGTCAATGCGCCTCACGACTTCAAGGTCGCCGAGGTTGACGTTCCCACTCCGGCGCCAGGCGAGGTGCTGGTACGCGTGGCGTTCGCCGGCATCTGCGGCTCGGACATGCACATCATCCACGGCGACAACGCCTTCGTACGCTTTCCACGCATCACCGGCCACGAGTTTGCCGGCGTTATCGAAGCGCTGGGTGAGGGCGTACCGGACGTGAGCGTCGGTGATCGTGTGTGTGTCGATCCCGTCATCAGTTGCGGCACCTGCTATCCGTGCCGCATCAACCGGCCCAACGTGTGCAGCGCGCTGGAAGTGATCGGCGTGCATCGCGACGGCGGTTTTGAGGAGTTCGTCTGCGTGCCGGCGGCGAACGTGCATCAGGTGCCCGAGCATATTGCGCTGGACGCCGCCGCACTCGTCGAGCCTTACACCATTGCCGCCAACGTGCTGGACCGCATGCAGCCGCACCGCGGCGACCGGCTTCTGATCCTGGGCGCCGGCATGATCGGCATGACCATCCTGCAGATGGCCCGCGCCATGGGCATCGACGAGATCATCGTCACCGATGTCATCGACGAACGTCTGAGCGCGGCCAAGGCGCTGGGGGCGACCCACGTGCTCAACAGCCGCACCCAGGATGTCGAAAAAGAGATTCTGGCGCTGACCGAAGGCGAGGGCGTGCCGCTGATCGCCGATGCCGCCTGTGTGCCTGCGCTGCTGCCTCAGATGCTGCGCCTGGCCTCCCCGGCTGGCCGTATCGGCCTGCTCGGCTTCAGCGTACAGCCAAGCGATTTGATCCAGCTTGAAGTGATCAAGAAAGAGCTGACGCTGGTCGGCTCGCGGCTCAATAATCGAAAGTTTCCGGAGGTGCTTGCACTCATGGCCAGTGGCAAGCTGGACCCGTTGGCGTTGGTGAGCCACCGGTTACCGCTAGGCGAGATGCCCGATGCCATCGAGATGCTCGATCACCGTCCTGAAGAAGCCCGCAAGGTGCTGATTCAGATCAGTAGCTGAGGGTGCCTTACCACGCCATCTCACTAACCTGTGTCAAAACAGTCAAGCACGACTAACAATCAACAACGCAAGAAGTGCAGGAGCGATCAACATGATCAAGAAGCTATTAACCAGTGCGGTACTTGGAACGGTTCTTCTCAGCGCGCAGTCGGCGCTGGCCGCCGACTACACGCTGCGCTTTGGCCACCTGGCCAACGAGCAGAACATCTGGCACCAGGCTGCCGAGAAGTTCAAGGAGGAAGTGGAAGCCAACTCCGACGGGCGTATCGAGGTTCGTCTTTACCCCAGCGAGCAACTGGGCAGCGAAATGGATGTGATCAACAGTATCCAGCTGGGCACGGCGGACATGACCATCACCGGGGAGAGCCTGCAGAACTGGGCGCCCAAGGCCGCCATGATGGCCGTCCCTTACGCCTTCCGCGATTCCGACCACCTGCACGCCGTGGTCAACGGTGATATCGGCGCTGAAATCGAGGAGCAGATCACCGAGCGTACCAATCTGGTACCGCTGGCCTGGTTCGAGCGCGGCGCCCGCGAGCTGACCTCCAACCGCCCGATCCGCACGCCAGAAGAGCTGGACGGCCTGCGCCTGCGCGTACCTAACGTACCGCTGTTCGTGGATACCTGGCAGGCCATGGGCGCACGCCCGACGCCGATGGCATTCAGCGAAGTGTTCACCGCGCTTCAGCAGAACACCCTGGAAGGCCAGGAGAATCCGCTGAGCCTGATCGAGAGCGCGAGCTTCAACGAGGTGCAGGACTACGTCAACATGACCGGTCACGTGCGCAGCTGGATCTACGTGGTGATTGGCCGCAACCAGCTGGAAAACATGCCTGAAGATCTGCAGCAGGTGGTGCGCGACGCGGCTGACACCATGCAGGCTTATGAGTCCGAGCTGTTTGTCGAGGATCAGAAACGTCTGGAACAGGCCCTCCAAGAGCGTGGCATGGAGTTCATCGAGGTGGATGTAGATGCCTTTGCCGAAGCGGCTCGCCCGGCGGTACTGGAAGCCTTGACGCCTGAACAGCGCGAACTGTTCGACGCCATTCAAGACCTGTAAGACCGTTGGTAACGACGATGGGCTGGCCGCAGGCCGGCCCATCGTCAGTTTGCAAGCTTTGTCTGCAAGAGCTGTCTGCAAGTTATATTTGCAAACGCAGTCTGTCCCACGAGGATACGTTTATGAGCTCGGATCAAAAAACGCTTGAGCAAGAAGCGCTCGACAGTCTGGATGCGATGTCGACGGTGCCCAAGCTGCAAGGCCCCCTCGGGCGCCTGATCGGCTGGGTGGATACCTGTTTTCTGACGCTTGCCGTGCTGGCGCTGGTCGCCATTGCGGGTACGGTGCTGCTTCAGGTGTGCTCGCGGCTGTTTCTGCCGATCTCCATTTCCTGGACCGAAGAGCTTTCGCGCTATCTGTTCATCTACATGGTGGCGCTGTCGGTGGGCGTGGTCATGCGTCAAAACCGCAATATCAGCGTCGAGCTTTTCCATCATATGCTTGGCCCGCGCATGAAGGCGGCGTTCCAGGCGTTGATCTGTCTGATGATTGGGGTGTTCGCCTTCATGGTGCTGCCCTACGCCTGGCAGTATGCCCAGAACGGTACCTGGCAGACGTCCCCCACGCTGCGCGTTCCCATGCTGTATATCTTCTTCTCGACGGTCGTCACCTATGCGCTGCTCCTGCTCTACAGCGCCCTGGGGTGTCTTGAGGGAATCCTCGCGATGTGTCGCCCCTCCGCCCCCCGTGAACAGGAGTCCTGAGCATGGAAGTCATCATTTTATTCAGCGTTTTTCTGATACTGCTGGTGGTGGGCATGCCCATCGCCTTTGCGCTCGGCATCGCCTCCACTGCTTATCTGCTGATGGAAGGCATTTCGCTGACCATCGTGCCCCAGCGCATGTACGCGGGCATCGATACCTTCGTTCTGCTGTGTATTCCGGGCTTCGTGCTGGCCGGTAACCTGATGAACGTGGGCAATATCACCGAACACATCGTGCGCTTCTCCAACGCGCTTCTGGGCCATATCCGCGGCGGGCTGGGCCTTGCCAACGTGGGGGGCTCGATGATCTTTGGCGGCATTTCCGGCACCGCCGTGGCGGATTCGGCGAGCATCGGCTCGGTGATGATTCCCGGCATGGCGCGCTCGGGCTACGACAAGCCGTTTGCCGCCGCGGTCACCGCCGCGTCATCCACCGTCGGGCCGATCATTCCGCCTAGCGTGCCGATGATCATCGCGGGTTCCCTGAGCGGTATTTCCGTAGGCCGGATGTTCCTGGCCGGCGCCGTGCCGGGGCTTCTGATGGGCCTGGCCATGATGATCACGGTGTACATTCTGGCCGTGCGCCGCGGCTACCCCAAGGAGAAGCGCGTGCCGGTCCTGCAGCTTCTGCGCGAAGCCAGAACCGCGTTCTGGGCGCTGCTGATGACCGTGATCATCCTCTACGGCATCATCGGCGGCTTCTTTACCCCCACCGAAGCCTCGATCGTCGCCTGCGTCTACGCGCTGGTAGTGGGCATGTACGTCTACAAGGGCCTCACCTGGCTCAAGCTGCCGGGCATTCTGGTCGACACCGTGCTGACGTCATCGGCGCTCTTGTTGATGGTGGGCCTGGCCAACCTGTTCGGCTGGATCCTGACCAGCGAGCAGATCCCGCAGATGATTGCCACGCTGATTCTCTCCATCAGCGAAAACCCGCTGATCGTGCTGCTGATTCTCAACCTGATTCTGCTGTTCGTCGGCGCCTTCATGGAAACCATCGCCGCGCTGATCATTCTGTTCCCGGCGCTGGTGGGTGTGGCGACCGGTGTGGGCGTTGACCCGGTGCACTTTGCCGTGATTGCCGTGCTCAACTTGATGATCGGTTTGACCACGCCGCCGGTCGGGGTGTGTCTGTTCGTGGTTGCCGGTATCGGCAAGCTGCCCATGCTGACCGTCGCCCGCGCCATCGTGCCTTTCTTGCTGTGCAACCTGGCGGTACTGATGTTGGTGACCTATGTGCCGGCCATCTCGCTGTGGCTGCCCAATCTGCTGATGGGGAGTAACTAGCCGTGAGTACCCAACGCATCGAGGCCGCCGCAAACAGCGGCCAGATCGGCATCGTTCACCTGGGCCTGGGCGCGTTTCACCGCGCCCACCAGGCGGTCTATCTCGAGCGCTACCGCCAGCGCAGCGGTGACGGTGAGTGGGGCGTGTGCAGCGCCAACCTGCGTGCCAGCGTCGAGCTGGTGGATAGCCTGAAAGCCGAAGGCTATCGCTACCACGTGGCGGAATATGCCGACAGCGAAACGCTGACCCTGCGTGAAATAGGCGTAATCGAAGAGACGCTGTTCTCGGGACGCGATGGCTCAAACCGCTGGGGGCGGGATAGAGACGCGCTGCTTGCTCGAATGGCCTCACCTGCGACGCGCATCGTCACCCTGACCGTGACCGAGAAGGGCTACTTTCTGAATCCGGCCAGTGGCGAGCTGCGCCTGGAAGACCCCATGGTAGCGGGGGACATCGCCTCTCCTCAGGAGCCGCGCACCGCCCCCGGCCTGCTGGTGGAAGCGCTGGCCCGGCGTCACGCCTCGGGCGTGGCGCCGTTTACCGTGCTGTGCTGCGATAACATGCCCCACAACGGTGCGCGTACCCGTAAAGCCGTGGTCACGCTTGCGCAACAGCGCAGCGCTGCGCTTGCCGAGTGGATCGATACCCAGGTGGCGTTTCCAAGCTCCATGGTCGATCGCATCGTGCCGGCCATGACGGATGCCGATTTCGAGCGCCTGGCGGCGCTGGGCGTCGATGACCCCAACGCCGTCGTGGGCGAGGCGTTCTCGCAGTGGGTAGTGGAGGATCACTTTCCCGCCGGGCGGCCAGCCTGGGAAGCCGACGGCGTGGAAATGGTCGCCGACGTGGCGCCGTTCGAGACCATGAAGCTGCGCATGCTCAACGGCAGCCACTCGCTGCTGGCTTATCTAGGCGCCTTGGACGGCATCGAAACCGTGTATGACGCTATCAACCAGCCGGCCCTGCGCGCGCTTTTGCGCCGCTATATGCTCGAAGAGGCCGCGCCGACGCTGGAGATGCCTGAAGGTACGGATCTTGAAGCGTACGCGGATTCGCTGCTGGCACGCTTTACCAACGACAGCCTGCGCCACCGCTTGCAGCAGATCGCCATGGACGGCAGCCAGAAGCTGCCCCAGCGCTGGCTTGGCGGTGCGCTCGAGCGTACCCGGGCAGGCCTGGCGTCCCCCTGCACCGCACTCGGCGTGGCGGCCTGGATTCGCTACACCGCCGGACATGACCTGAACGGTCAGACCTACCCGGTGGACGACCCGATGGCCAAGCGGTTTGCCGAGCTGCATCATGCTCACGGCAACGCGCCGTCGGCGTTGATCAATGCGTTTCTGGCGCTCGATGACGTCGTGCCGCCTGCGCTTGCCGCCAGCCAGCCGTTTGCTGACGCGGTGCTTGCGGCCTACCGCACGCTATCTACCGATGGGCTGAGTGGCGCACTGGCGGCGCTGGCCAACGAATAGGGAACCGCTTTATGGAACATACCTGGCGCTGGTTCGGGCCGAAGGATCCGATCCAGCTTGGCGAGATTCGCCAGACCGGCGCGACCGGCATTGTCACCGCGCTTCACGACGTCCCCAACGATCAGGTCTGGCCGATCGAGGCGATCAGCGAGCGCAAGGCGATGATCGAGGCGGCGGGGCTCAGCTGGTCGGTCGTGGAAAGCGTGCCGGTGCACGAGGCGATCAAGCAAGGCCTGCCCGAGCGCGACGCGCTGATCGAAACCTACTGTCAGACGCTGCGCAATCTTGCCGCCTGCGGGATCGATACCGTGTGCTACAACTTCATGCCGGTGCTCGACTGGACGCGCACGGACCTCACCCACGCGCTGCCGGACGGCGCTCTGGCGCTGCGTTTCGATCAAACCGCCTTTGCCGCGTTCGATCTCTATCTGCTCGAACGCCCCGAAGCCGAGGCGGAGTACAGCGAGGAAGACAAGCGTGCGGCGCAGGCGTACCTGCACACCCTGGATGAGCCTGGCCGCGACAAGCTGATCAATACGCTGATTGCCGGGCTGCCCGGCGCCGAGGAGCACTACACGCTGGCACAGTTCCGGGAAGTGCTGGCCGGTTACGCGGGCATTGATGCACCCAGGCTTCGCGAGCATCTGGGGTATTTCCTGCGCGCGGTGATTCCGGTGGCACAAGAGGTAGGGATTCGCATGGCGATTCATCCGGATGACCCGCCCCGCCCGCTGCTCGGGTTGCCCAGGGTGGTCTCGACCCGGGAAGATGCCCAGTGGGTGGTGGACTGCGTGCCAAGCCCCGCCAACGGGCTGACCTTCTGTACGGGTTCTTACGGGGTGCGTGAGGACAACGATCTGGTCGCCATGGCCCGCCACTTTGCCGCGCATATCCACTTCATCCATCTACGCGCCACCAAGCGCGAAGCGGACCCGCGCTCGTTTTTCGAAGCGCCGCACCTGGCCGGCGACGTGGATATGGTTGGTGTCATCCAGGCACTGGTGGACGAGGAGCGCCGCCGGGAACAAGAGGGCGGGGCGCGCCTGCCGCTGCGCCCGGACCACGGCCACCAGCTGCTGGACGACCAGGCCCGCACCACCGCCCCCGGCTACCCGCTTTACGGGCGAATGCGCGGGCTTGCCGAGCTGCGAGGGGTAGAGCTTGCGGTGCGGCAGTTGACTGCCAAGTAAGCCAAGCATTAAGAAGCCCCGCCGATAACTGCATCGGCGGGGCTTTTTGCTTTATCCGTGTTGGTGGTAGCACGTTATGCGATTTCATTTACCGCATTGATGGGCTCTTCACCCTGTAGTGCCAAGCGGAGGTTGTCCACGGCACGCTGGGCCATGGCCTGACGCGTTTCATGCGTGGCAGAAGCAATATGCGGTAGTGCGACCACATTCGCCATATGTGGCAGGGGCGAGGAGCTGGGCAGTGGCTCCTGCTCGAAGACATCCAGCCCGGCCGCCTTGATCGTACCGTTCTCGAGCGCTTCGATGAGCGCTGCTTCATCGACTACCTTGCCGCGGGCAATATTGACGAAAATGGCAGACGGCTTCATCAGCGAGAACTCGCGCTTGCCGATCAGCTTTTCCGTCTCCTGGGTGAGCGGAACGGTAATGCATACGTAGTCGGATTCGGCGAGCAGTGTATCCAGCTCACAGCGCTTGGCGCCTAGCTCCTTTTCAAGCGCCGGCTTGGGGGAGGCGTTCGAGTAAAGAATGGGCATGCCAAACCCCAGCGCGCCGCGTCGTGCAATGGCGGCGCCTATGCGCCCAAACCCGACCATACCCAGAGTCTTGCCGTGTATATCACTTGAGAAGAGTTCCGGGCCGATGCTCGACTGCCATTTACCCTGCTTGACCACTTCGGCAAGCTCGACCAGGCGTCGGCCTGCGGCCATGATGAGGGCAAAACCCAGGTCCGCCGTGGTTTCAGTGAGTACGTCCGGCGTGTTGCACAGCAGGATGCCGCGCTTGGTCAGCTCATCGACGGGAATGCTGTCGTAGCCCACGGATACCGTGGAAATCACTTGGAGTGCTGGCGCGGCGTCCAGCAGTTCCGGCGTGACGGGCAGGCCCGAGCCGATGATGCCATGAGTCTTGGCAAGCACCTCGCGTACCTCCGCCCGGGAGATATCCAGCGAGCCTGAGTGCTCCAGCAGGGTAAAGTGCTCGGCGAGTTCCGCTTCCTGTCGGGCGTCTAGGCGCCCCATTACCATGATGCTCTTTTTCATGCTCTCTCCTGTCGGCGTGGGTCTTGTCGATGTAAGCCGTTAACGCTCGAGCGATTCGAGCGTGGCGCGGTCGGGCAGGCCTTCCATGTCGCCCACCACCTGCACGGCCTGGGCACCTACCAGATTGCCACGCTCGAGCGCCTGGCGCGGCGCAAGGCCATCCAGTAAAGCACTGATGATGCCCACTGCAAAGCCATCGCCGGCACCCACGGTGTCCACCACGTTGGCAACGGGCTGGCCGGGCACCAGAAAGCTCTCCAGGGTGCCGTCAAGGTTGCCGCGGTAGTAGCTGCCTTCTGGGCCCAGCTTGATAATCACCGCCTTGGCGCCGCGCTCGAGATAGAAGTCGGCTATCGCCTCGGGTGTTTCGCCGCCGGTCAAGAGCCGGCCTTCGGAAAGCCCTGGCAGTACATAGTCGGCGTGGAGTGCCAGCTCATTCAAGGTATCACGCATGACCGCCTCGCTTGGCCAGAGCGAGGGGCGCAGGTTGGGGTCGAAAGAGACGCTGACGCCGCTTTCCCGCGCCGTCTGCATCAAGTGGCGTGTCAGTTCGAGGGCGCTTTCGGAGAGCGCCGGGGTGATGCCGGTGGCGTGCAGGTGCGTGAGTCCCTGAAAATCGATGTCCGCGGCGTCCTCGATACTCAGGTGGCTCGCCGCGCTGCCGCGCCGGAAGTACTCCACCTTGGGGTCGGCGCCGTTCTCGGCGCGCTCCTTGAACATCAGCCCGGTAGGGTGCTGGGGATCGAGATGGATATAACGCTCGTCGATTCCCTCGGCTTTCAGGGCTTGCTGGATAAACCGGCCCAGGCTGTCGTTGCCTACCCGGCTCAGCCAGCCTACGTGAAAACCCAGGCGGGAGAGGCCGATGGCGACGTTATTATCAGCACCCGCCAGGCGGCGGTGAAAGCTCTCGACCCCGGAAAGTTCTCCGGGTGTATTGGCCACCAGCATGGCCATGGCTTCGCCGAAGGTGAGAATGGCGGGAGACGACGTTTTATGGGACATGGGCGTACTCATGGGTTGTTTGCTTGTTCGGGCGTAAATGATGAAAGGGTGGGTGAACGCTGCGTGCTGCCGCGCGCGAGCAGTCTGGGTGCGTGGCGGTGGATGACGGTAGCGGGTGTTGTGCCCTTGAGCTGATTGAGCAGGCAGGTTACCGCGGCGGCGCCGATGGCATCGGTTGGCTGGGCGAGGGTAGTGATACCGGGGGCGATCAGCGCACACCAGTCGAGCTCATCGATACCCATCAAACCGACCTGCCCCATGGCAAGCCCGAGGCGCTGAAAGCCGCGCGCAAGCGCCAGCGTCACGTTACCATTGCCGCACAGCACGGCTGTCGGACCCGCGGACTGGGCAAAGGCTTTCAGGGTGGGCATCACCGCCTCGAGTTCGAGGCTATCCAGCAGCAGCGTCCGGCGAGTCAGCCCGCGCGGGCGCGCCTGCTGTTTGAAGCGAATGAGTCGCGCCTGGCGAGTGCTGGCCTGAGTGGGGGATTCGCTGACATACAGCACCGAGCGGTAGCCCTGCAAAGCCAGATGATCCAGCGCCATATCGATGGCCTGCGCGTTGTCCAGGCCGATCACGTCAGCCTTCAACTGATTGACTTCACGATCAAGCAGCACCAGCGGAACGCCGCTGTGCATCAGCGTCTGCAGAGGCGCTTCCGGCTGGCCCGAGGCGTTGATGACCAACCCTTCCACCTGATAGGCCGCAAGCGTTGCCAGCTGGGTCTGCTCGAGTGCCGGGTCGTTATCGGTATTGCACACGATCAGCGAATAACCCTGGGCGCGCGCCGCCTGCTCGACGCCGTGCACCAGCGCCACGGAAAACGGGTTACGGATATCGGCGACCAGCATGCCCAAAAGGCGCGAGCCGCCGCCTTTCAGGCCACGTGCCATCAGGTTGGGGCGGTAGCCAAGCGTGTGCGCGGCGCGTTCGATACGCTCGCAAAGCGCAGGCGAGAGCTTGTTACGCTCAGTGCCGAAAAAGCGCGAGACGCTGGATTTGGACGTTTCTGCCAGCGTGGCGACTTCGATCAGGGTGGCGCGAGACGGCGACAAGGGCGTGATATCCGTTCATTGCAGTGAGTTGGGAACGTTCCCATTAACGTTTCACGTTAGAGGTTTCGCCCTTTAAAGGCAATATCGCCAAAAGTGGTAGATTGAACTCGCCTTGCCCCCGCGTATGCTGGAGAAAAAGAAAAAGGGAGCTGCCATGAGATGCGACGAGTATCAGCGCTTTGATGCCACGGGCCTTGCCGAGCTGGTACGCCGGGGCGAGATAAGCCGGGAGGAGCTTCTGGAAGCCGCCTTGAACGCTATCGAGCGGCGCAATAAGGCTCTGCACGCAGTGGTCAGGCTGCGCGCCGAAAAGGCTCGGCTTGAGAGCCGCCAGATGGCGGATGATGCGTTCTTTGCTGGCGTCCCGACGCTTGCCAAGGATCTGTTGATGGGGCTGTCGGGCGAGCCTTTAACATCGGGAAGCGCCGCGCTAATGAGCTGGTGCGCCCTCGAAGATGCTCCGCTGATCACCCGTTCCCGTGCGGCAGGACTGGTGATCGTCGGGCAGAGCGTCACGCCGGAACTTGGTTTAATGGGTATTACCGAGCCCAGGGCCTTCCCGCACCCGGTCAACCCCTGGCGTGAAGGCTATTCGCCGGGCGGCTCGAGCGGCGGAGCGGCGGTGGCGGTGGCCAGCGGTATGGTGCCGCTGGCATTGGCGGGCGACGGCGGCGGCTCGATCCGCATACCTGCCAGCTACTGCGGCCTGTTCGGTTTCAAGCCTTCTCGGGGGAGAGTGCCGCTGGCCCCGGGGGTTGGCGAAGTGTGGCAGGGGGCCGTGATCGAGCACGCCATTACCCGCAGCGTGCGCGACAGCGCCGCACTTCTGGAACAGATCAACGGCATGACGCCGGCAGGCCCTTACCCCGTTCTACGCGAGACTGGCTATCTGGCAGCGCTTGCATCCCCCGCCAAGCCCCAGCGCATTGCCCTGTCGCTTGGCGAACCGCTGGGGCGCAGCCTGGGAACCCGGGTCAGCGCCGAGGTCCGTGCAGCCGTTGAAAAGACGGCAGCTTATCTGGCCGATATGGGCCACGAGGTTGAATGGTGCGACCCTCCCGTGAATGGTGAGGCTCTGGTGGAAAGCTATCTGACGCTTTATCTAGGCCATCTGGCGGCGGATCTTGAGTGGATAAGCCGTCAGACCCACACGCCTGTGCATCGGTTGGCGATAGAGCCGTCCACTCGCGCCATCGGCCGGCTGGGTGCAAGGCTGTCGGCCCGGGCCTACGAGCTGGCCAAGCGGGAATGGTTCGTGGCTGCCGGGCAGATGAGTGACTTTCATCAGCGTTATGATGCCTTGGTGATGCCCGTCACGGCGGATACCGCGCCGCGGCTGGGTGAACTCTACCCATCGGGCGCACGCGAGAAGCTGATGGGGCTTCTGGCAATACCCGGCGCGGCGTGGCTGGCGCTGAAGGGGGGGCTGCTCAAGCGCATGGCCGCGGACGCCCTGAGCCGCACGCCGTTCACTCAGCTTGCCAACTTTACCGGCCAGCCGGCCATGTCGGTGCCAATGCATATTGGCGCCAACGGCCTGCCGATCGGCGTGCAGATAGTTGGCCGCCTTGGTGAAGATAAACAGCTGATGCAGCTGGCGTTTGCCCTGGAACAGCAGGAAAACTGGCAGATGCACCTGCCCCGGCAAGCGTTTCGCGTTCGAGAAGGGTAAACTACGCGCTTTTGCATGAGCGATGCGCGTGGCATGCCAACCCCTTATGAATTGACCCATGCAGGTGATCGTTACTTCGATGGCCTGGTCGACAAGTTTTCCCGCTCGCTTTATCAGGCGCCGCGCGGCGAGCTGCGCCTTGCCATGCTCGATTACCTGCTACCGCAAATGCTGCGCCTGGATCAGCAGAGCGTACTGGATATTGGCGGCGGACTTGGCCAGCAGGCGGCCTGGTTTGCCGAGCGCGGCCATTCGGTCACCATGGCCGAGCCTTCCATTGACATGCTCGACTACGCCCGCCAGTGGCACCGTGAGGCGAAGGGGCTTCCCCATGAGGCGATTCGCTACGTGAACGCGCCGCTGCAGGCGCTTATTGATGAAACCCCTGGGCCTTGGCCGATGATTACTTGCCACGCCGTGCTCGAGTGGCTGGGCGATCCGCGTGCGGCCATTGCCGTTCTGGCCGACCTGCTGGCCCCGGGTGGGCAGCTCAGCCTGATGGTATTCAACCGCGATGCGTTGCGCTTTTCCAATGCCGTGAAGGGCAATCTGGAAAAGGCGCTGAGCGACCGCCTGGAAGGAATGGGCAAGCGCCAGCGGCTGACGCCGATATCGCCGGTCACCCACGCACAGATCGAGGCGTGGGGCGCGGAAAACCAACTGGTGATCACCGAGGTAGCGGGCATCCGCGTGTTTCAGGACTACCTGCGCCATCCGCCAGCCAGTGACGGCGAGCGCGAGACCCTGCTGGCTCTGGAAAAACAGTACTGCCGCCTTGATCCCCACTGGCGGCTGGGCCGCTATCTGCTTTATACGTTAACCAAATCGGAGGCCGTCCAATGAGCGCGCAACTACCCGCCTGTCAACTGCTGGAGCGCCAGCAGAGCGACTACACGCACCACTTTGCCATCGCGCCGCCGCTTGATACCTGGCTTGTGGAGCACACGCTTGGCGCGGTAAGCGGAGATCTCAACGTGGTCGAGGCCTGGGACGAGCGCGGCAAGCTCGCCAACAGCCCGTTTGCGCTTTCGGCCTCTTTTGATCGCGCGGTGCTGTTCTGGCCCAAGGCGCTGAAGCTGGGCATCTGGTGGGTAGAGTGGCTGTGCGAGACGCTGCCCGAGGAAACGTCGCTCGAGATCGTCGGCGAACACAACGGCGGCATCAAGCGCGTGCCCAAGGTGCTCGAAGAGCTGGGCATGGCCTGCGACAAGCTGGATAACGCTCGGCGCTGCTCGCTTTATGCCACGCGTACGGTAAAAAGAGCGAGTGACGCCGTGCAGGCCGCTTGGCAACACTTCGATGCACTGGGTTTGACCCTGGTCAGCCATCCTGGCGTGTTTGGCCACGGCAAGCTGGACGAAGGCACGCAGCTTCTGCTGGAAAGCCTGGCAAGCAGGTTACCCAAGGTGCCCAGGCGAATACTCGACATGGGTTGCGGCGACGGCATCATCAGCGCCTGGCTTGCAAGCAAGGGTCATACGGTCACCGCCGTGGACGTCAGCGACTTTGCGGTGGAAGCTACCCGGCGCACGTTAGCGGCCAACGCGCTGGAAGGACGCGTGCTGCAAAGCGATGTGTACAGCGCGCTTGATGGCGAGACGTTCGACCTGATCATCAGCAACCCGCCGTTTCATCAAGAGCGCGATGTAAGCTACGGCCCCAGCCAGCGCTTGATTCAAAAAGCGCCAGAGCAGCTGGCTAGAGGCGGGCAGTTCATCATCGTCGCCAACGGGTTTCTGCCGTACCCGGCGCTGCTCGAAAGCTCTTTTGGCAGCTTCGAGGTGTTGGCCGATAACCGCCGTTTCCGGGTGTATGCTGCCAGCAAGTAACCAGTGTTCAGAGACGCTGCTTCGCTAGTAATACGTGCTTGAGGGCCGCCCACCTAACCCGCCGGTAGCACCGGCAGCCAGAAGGCCAGCGCCAGAAGCGTTGCCAGCAATACCGGCGGGGTGATCATAAGCCCCACCTTCATGTACTGCCCCCAACTGATTCGATACCCCTTGCGCGCCAGCACGTGGAGCCAGAGCAGCGTGGCGAGGCTGCCGATGGGAGTGAACTTCGGCCCCAGGTCGTTGCCGATCACGCTTGCGTAGATCATCAGTTCCTGGGTCAGCGCGGGAAGCGTTGCCTGGTCGATTGCAAGTGCTGCCACCAGGGTGGACGGCATATTGTTCATGATGGATGCAACGAGGGCGACCAGAAACCCGGTGCCTACCGTGGCGACGATATTGCCTTGCCCCGCGAGCCACTCGAGCGCCTGTGCGCCGTAGCCGGTCAAGCCCGCATTACCCAGCCCGTAAACCACCAGATACATGCCGATGGAGAACAGCACGATCTGCCAGGGCGCGCCGCGCAGCGCCTGATTGACCGATACGACCGCACCGCGGCCGCCGCGCCACCAGCGCCCGGCAAGCGCCATCAGAAGCACGGCCGCGGTACCGGTGACAAAAGCGATGGGCACGTCCAGCGGGGCGGTGACGAAGTAGGCCACCATCAGCAGCGCCAGAAGCGGAAAGGCGGCTTTGAACACCAGCGGGTCCTTCACCGCCGAGTGCGGCGCTTCGAGCTTGTCCATCGCGTACCTTGCCGGTATTCGGCGGCCGAAGGCGAGCCAGAGCACGCCGAGGGTGGCCGCAAGCGACACCAGGTTGACCGGTACCATGACCAGGGCGTAGCGATCAAAGCCGATGCCGAAATAGTTGGCGGTAACGATATTGACCAGATTGGAGATCACCAGCGGAAGGCTTGTAGTATCCGCCACGAACCCGGTGGCGATGATAAAGGCCAATGCTGCGGGCGGCGTGAAGTTCAGACGCAGCAGAATGGCGATGACGATGGGCGTGAGCAGCAAGGCCGCGCCGTCGTTGGCAAAAAAGGCCGCAATGAAGGCACCCAGCACGACCACCAGAGGGAAGAGCAGGTGCCCCCGGCCATTACCCCAGCGCGCCACGTGAAGCGCGGCCCAGGCAAAGAAGCCGGCTTCGTCGAGAATCAGCGAAATGATGATCAGCGCGACAAAGGTGAACGTGGCGTCCCAGACAATCTCCCAGACGATGGCGACCTCGGCCAGTTGCACGACACCCGTCAGCAGCGCTGCCACTGCGCCGCCCAACGCGCTCCAGCCAATGCCCAGCCCCTTCGGCTGCCAGATCACCAGCAGCAGGGTCACGATGAATATTGCCAATGCCAGCATGTTGCACGCTCACTCTAGAGGGTGGGTTGATTGACGCGCTCGGAGAGCGCTTCGACGCTTTCCACGCGCTCGGAGTAGCGGTCGGTCAGGTAGGCCGAATGGCCTCGGGTCAACCAGGTGAACTTCACCAGCTCCTCGCAGACATCGACAACGCGGGCATAGAGGGGGGATGGCTTCATGCGCCCGGCCTCGTCGAATTCGTTGAAGGCCTTGGGGATCGAGGATTGGTTGGGAATTGTCACCATACGCATCCAGCGCCCGAGAATGCGCATCTGATTGACGGCATTGAAGCTCTGGCTTCCGCCTGAGACCTGCATCACCGCCAGGGTCTTGCCCTGGGTGGGGCGCACGCCGCCCAATGACAGCGGCAGCCAGTCGATCTGGGTTTTCATGATACCGGTCATCGCGCCGTGGCGTTCCGGGCTGACCCACACCATGCCCTCGGACCACGTGGCCAGATCGCGAAGCGCCTGCACCCTGGGGTGGTCGGCCTCGGCGTCGTCGGGCAGCGGCAGGCCGGACGGGTCGAAAAGCTCGACTTCGCAGCCGTACCAGCGCAGCAGCCGCGCGGCTTCCTCGGCGGTCAGGCGCGAATAGGAGCGTTCGCGCAGCGAGCCGTAGAGCACCAGAATGCGAGGTGGATGGCGCGGCGCATCAGAGCCGGCCAAGCGGTCGATATCGACAGGGTGCAGGCGTGCAGGCTCGATGTTGGGAAGATCATCAGAGTCGCCGGTTCTAGACATCGACATGATCCTTGGCCGCAACAACTTCCCCATCTTCCTTGGTATAGCGGGCGACCGGTGTGGCCAGCAGACCGAAGACCCGCTCCGAGGGGCGGCAGAGCCGAGCGCCCTTGGCGGTCACGACAATAGGGCGATTGATCAGGATCGGGTGTTCCAGCATGGCATCGATCAGCGCATCGTCGCTCAACGCCGGATCATCCAGGCCAAGCTCGTCGAAGGGCGTTCCCTTGCGGCGTAAAAGCTCCCGGGGTGCAATGGCCATCATCGCTATCAGATCACAAAGCCGCTCGCGGCTGGGCGGGGTCTTGAGGTATTCGACGACTTCAAGCGGCTCCTTGGAGGCCTGCATGATGGCCAGCGTGTTGCGTGAGGTGCCGCAATCGGGGTTGTGGTAGATCAAGGACGTCATGGCGTTGGCTCCTTCGTTGAGGATGATGAACAGGTTGTCAGGGCATCGACGAGCGGCGCGCATAGCGTAGGGTCGCCGTTGCAGCAGTCGCTGACGAGAAAGGTGAGCACCCGCTGCATGTGCCCAAGGTTTGCGCGGTAGATGATCGAGCGGCTCTCGCGCTGCGAGCTTACCCAGCCTGCTCGGGCAAGTACCGCGAGATGCGCCGAAAGGGTGTTGTGGGGGACATCGAGCCTGCGGGCGATTTCGCCGGCGGGCAAGCCCTCGGGTTCATGACGCAAGAGCAGGCGTAGCGCCTCCAGGCGAGTTGCCTGGGAAAGCGCGCTGAAACTTGAGGTGGCATCGTTTATTTCCATATGTCCAGTATTATGGACATATGAAGCGACGACAAGCGTTTCATCAAATATTCATGAACGGAGAATGGTGGTCGAACGCGTCTTGCTGACTGTTCTTTTTACTGACTATGCGCCTTCGTAGCGAATCGCCGTGACGATATAGAACGTTTCGCCGTTGGGGGTGAGCACCGTGATCTCGTCGTCCACCTGCTTGCCCAGTAACGCCTTCGCCATGGGGGCGTCAATGCTGATCCAGCGCTTTTGCGTATCGATCTCGTCATGGCCGACGATGCGGATATCAAGGTTTTCTCCCTCATCGTCCTCGAGGCTGACAAAAGCGCCAAAGAAGACCTTGCCGGTATCCGCAGGCAGCCGGTCCACCACCTGAAGCTCATCCAGCCGCTTGGTCAGATAGCGAATGCGCGCGATCACGCGGTTGAGCTCTTTCTTGTTGTAGGTGTAGTCGGCGTTTTCAGAGCGGTCACCAAGGGCCGCAGCTTCGCCCACCTTGGTGGAAAGCGCCGGGCGTTTCACCCGCGAGAGGTGATCGAGTATGCCGCGCAGCCGGGCGGCGCCCTCTGCCGTGATCAGGTTGCTCTTGGGCTCCTGGCGCGGGTCCTTGGCCGGGTCGCGCCAGCGGGTCATGTTGCGGCCTTTCATATGAATGCTCTCTTGAGTCAATTCGGTAGCTTACGTGAACCCAGGCGCTGCGAGCAAAGCAGAATACGGCGAAGGGTGACTGGCGAATCATTCAAACGTTCGTTACATTGTCGGAGTAGGCGATTTACCCCTTAACCGCTACGCTGATAAAAATAATCCAGGAGACTGTCATGCGCGTCATACCCGTTTCACGTTTACTGATTACCGCCGCCCTCAGCGGCACGCTGGCGCTGGCCTCGGTAACGGCCTTTGGCTACGAGAGCGAACTTTTCTCGCTGAAGAATCGCTGGGAACATACGATGAGCGATCTGCCGGCCAATCAGCGCGAAAGCACCTTGAAGACCTTGTCCGGTGAGGCCGCGGCCCTGGTCAGCGAACATCCTGATCAGGCCGACCTGCTGGTGTGGCAGGGCATCATTCTGGCCTCTTATGCGCGTGAACGTGGCGGGCTGGGCGCATTGGGTGTAGCCAGCGATGCACGCGATATACTGGAACGGGCCATCGCGCTTGACCCGCAGGGCGGCAACGGTTCTGCCTACGTCACATTGGGTGCGCTTTACGACAACGTGCCGGGGCGCCCGATCAGTTTTGGCAGCAGCGAAAAAGCCCGGCAAATGTTCCAGCGTGCCGTCGAGGTTCGCCCGGAAGGGATCGATGTCAACTACTACTATGCCGAGTTCCTGCTTGATGAAGGCGATACCGAAGCGGCCCGCGAACACGCCGAGCGTGCGGTGAACGGCACGCCGCGTGCTCAGCGTGAGCTTTCCGATGAAGCGCTGCGCCGCGATGCCCAGGCCATGTTGAGCCGAATGTAATCCCGCCCCGGCCAGATTGGCATTCCCGGTAGCAAGCATTGATAATGGAACGATTGTGACTACTGGGAGTGCCGCATGGCATTCAATGCTGAAACTTCATCGCTGAACACGCCGCTATTTGGCCGCGACGATATTGAACTGATCGAGCGCAAGCCGCTCTATCAGGGGTTCTTCCGCCTGGAAGCCCTCGAACTTCGCCACCGACTGTTCGAAGGCGGCTGGAGCAAGCCCATGCACCGCGAAGTGCATAGCCGCTTTGATGCGGTAGGTGTGCTGCTGTACGACCCCGCGCGGGATGCGGTGGTGCTTGTCGAGCAGTTTCGAGCAGGCGCTGTTGATGACCCGGTTTCGCCCTGGAAGCTTGAACTGGTGGCAGGACTTGTCGAGCAGGGCGAATCCCTTGAAGAGGTTGCCCGGCGTGAAGCTCAGGAAGAAGCGGGCTGCACGGTGGGTGAGCTGACGCTGCTGCACACTTATTACCCAAGCCCCGGCGCCTGCAATGAGCGCGTCACGCTTTTTTGCGGGCTGGTAGATACTCAAGGGCTGGGAGGGATTCACGGGCTGGATGAAGAGCACGAAGATATTCGCGTACACGTGGTGGCGTATCCCACCGCCTGGGAACTCTTGAACCAGGGAAGACTCGACAACGCCATGTGCTTGATTGGAATGCACTGGCTGGCGGGGCAGCGCGCCTCGCTGCGTGCAGGCTCACAGCGAGCGCTCATGCATAGCGAAAACGACGAGGAGTGAGCATGGCGAGAACAGCCTACGTCACCGATTTGAAATCGCTCCAGGGGGAATGCAGCGCCAACTACCTGCGCCTTTCACGCCTGGTGGGCGATATGGAGAGCGGTCAGCGTCGTGAAATTGCGCTAAGCAGTGACGAGCGCCATTTCGGCGACCTGCAGCTGACGGTAGTGGAGCAGGCGCCCTACACTACCATGGTCGACGTTACCCAAAGCGGCCCGCTGGATACCATCATGGCAGGCCCGCGCATGCGTGTGCATCTGTATCACGATGTGCGTATGGCCGAGGTCACTGATTTTCAGCGCGAGCGTCACTTCAGCGGGCGCTACCGTTACCCCAATGCCCGCATGCATCAGCCGGATGAAAAGCTTCAGCTCAACCGTTTTCTGGGTGAGTGGCTGGCGCACGGATTGGCCCATGGGCATGCCTACGATCTGCCGGAGATGCGCTGATGCGACTGGTGCAGATTACCGATGCTCACCTGCATGCAGACATCGATGCCCGTTCCCGGGCAGGCGTGCCTTGGGAGCATTTTCAGCAGGTGCTCGCCGCGGTCATGGCCGAACGGCCGGATATCATCGTGTTTACCGGCGATATCAGCCAGGACGAAACACCGGCCTCCTACACGCTTGCCAAAGAGGCCATGACCGCGCTGCCATGCCCCTGGTTCTGGCTGCCGGGCAATCACGATCAGGTCGAGCTGATGCGCGCCGAACACCCGCTGCTGGATGAGGTGGATATGCAGCAGTGGCGCATGCTGATGCTCAATACCCAGGTGGCTGGCCAGCCTCACGGTGAGCTGGGTAGCGAGCGACTGATGGCGTTGACCGAACAGCTTGAAGCGGATGACCGGCCCACTGTGATTGCCATGCATCATCCGCCGGTAGAGGTGGGTGCTGCCTGGATGGATGCCATTGGCCTGCAGGATCGCGAAGCCTTCTGGCAGGTGTTGAGCGCCTATCCTCAGGTCAAGATGGTACTGTTTGGTCATGCGCATCAGGCTCACGCCCAACACTTTGAGGTAGGCGAGAGCCGCATCGGCGTGTACGGCTGCCCGGCGATGTCGGACCAGTTCATGCCCGGCGCCGAGGCCTTTGCCATTGATGAAGCCTCACGGCCCGGCTATCGGGTAGTGGATCTGAGCGGCGAGCAGTGGGAAACCTGGGTCGAGCGCGTCGACGTTTAGGCAATAAAAGAATAAAAAGATAGTTATTAATTCTTTTGGGTTATTATCGACTCAGCGTTACTCTACTCACAATCGAACGTATAGCGTTTTAATTCAGCGTGTACTGCAAGCTTAAAACAATCGGCTTGTTTTGTGAGGTAGCAGACCATGACTCAGTTCTCCACACTCTCTTCGACGCCGCGGCGCGAGGCGCCCGGCGCGCTCAGCGCCGCGCGCCAGACCCACCTGAAACAGCTTGAAGCCGAGTCCATTCACATCATTCGTGAAGTGGCGGCTGAGTTCAGCAATCCGGTCATGATGTACTCGATCGGCAAGGACTCTTCGGTCATGCTGCATCTGGCGCGCAAGGCGTTCTATCCCGGTACGCCGCCATTCCCGCTGTTGCACGTGGATACCACCTGGAAGTTTCGCGAAATGATCGAATTTCGTAACCGCATGGCATCCGAGGCGGGTATGAAGCTGATCGTGCATACCAATGAAGAGGGGCGGGCGGCCAATATCAATCCGTTCGACCATGGCAGCGCGAAATATACCGATATCATGAAGACCCAGGCGCTCAAGCAGGCGCTGGACAAGTATGGCTTCGACGCCGCTTTTGGCGGTGCCCGGCGTGATGAAGAAGCGTCGCGCGCCAAGGAGCGCGTCTACTCCTTTCGCGACAAGTACCACCGTTGGGATCCCAAGAATCAGCGCCCGGAACTCTGGAGCATCTACAACGCCAAGGTCAACAAGGGCGAGTCGATTCGCGTGTTCCCGCTGTCCAACTGGACGGAACTCGATATCTGGCAGTACATCTATCTGGAGTCGATACCAATCGTGCCGCTGTACTTCTCCGCCAAGCGCCCGATCGTCGAGCGCGACGGCATGCAGGTCATGGTCGATGACGACCGCCTGCCGCTGGCACCCAATGAAGTGCCCGAAGAGAAGTCGGTACGCTTTCGAACGCTGGGCTGCTACCCGCTAACCGGCGCGGTGGAATCTGAAGCGGCTACGCTCCCGGAAATCATTCAGGAAATGCTCTTGACCCGTACCAGTGAGCGCAGTGGCCGCGCCATTGATCGCGACCAGGTAGGCTCCATGGAGAAGAAAAAGCGCGAGGGGTACTTCTGATGTCTCACCAGTCCAATTTGATCGCCGACAATATCGAGCAGTACCTGCACGAGCACGAGAACAAGGACCTTCTGCGGTTCATTACCTGCGGCAGCGTGGACGATGGCAAATCGACGCTGATCGGGCGCTTGCTGCACGACTCCAAGATGATCTTCGAAGATCAGCTCGCAGCGATTACCCAGGCCTCCAAGACCAGCGGTACCACCGGCGACACAGTGGATCTGGCGCTGCTGGTCGATGGTCTGCAGTCCGAGCGCGAGCAGGGTATCACCATTGACGTTGCCTACCGGTTCTTCTCTACCGACAAGCGCAAGTTCATCATTGCCGACACGCCGGGACACGAGCAGTACACGCGTAACATGGCCACCGGCGCTTCCACCGCGAGCCTGGCCATCATCCTGATCGATGCGCGCTATGGGGTTCAGACCCAGACGCGTCGCCACAGCTTCATTGCCGACCTGCTGGGCATTCAGCACCTGGTGATCGCGGTCAACAAGATGGATTTGATGGGCTTTTCCGAGCAGCGCTTCAACGAAATCGTGGAAGAGTACCGCACCTTTGCCACCAACCTTCAGGCAAGCGATATCCGGTTTGTGCCAATGTCGGCGCTCAATGGCGACAACGTCGTCAACCGTAGCGAGCAGACGCCCTGGTACAGCGGCGAGACGCTTATCGAGCTTCTTGAAAATACCGAGATCAGCCGCGACCAGAACCTGAGCGATCTGCGTCTGCCGGTGCAGTACGTGAACCGGCCGAATCTCGATTTCCGCGGCTACTGCGGCACCCTGGCCGCCGGCGTGCTGCGCCCGGGGCAGGCAGTGAAAGCGCTGCCTTCCGGCAAGACGTCCAAAGTGGCACGCGTGGTTACCTACGATGGCGACCTGAGCGAGGCTTACCCGGGCCAGGCGATTACCGTTACCCTGGAAGATGAGATCGATATCTCCCGCGGCGACTGGCTGGTAAGCGCCGAGGCGGACGTGCCGCTTTCCAATACCTTCACCGCCGATATCGTGTGGATGCATGAAACCCCGCTGACCCCGGGCAAGCTTTATGACTTCAAGCTCGCCACCCGGGATCTTTCCGGCCAGGTGCGCGGTATCGAGTATCAGGTGGACGTCAATACACTGGAGAAAAACACGGCGGATGCGCTGGAGCTGAACGCCATCGCCCGCTGCGAAGTGGAACTGACCGCGGCTATCCCGGTGGATGACTACCGCACCAGCCCGGGTACCGGCAGCTTCATCATTATCGACCGGCTGACCAATGTGACGGTCGGGGCAGGCATGATTCGGGCGGTGGCCTCCGGCGAGAGGGGCAACTCGCCCACCACCGACTGGGCCGCATTTGAGCGCGACTTGAACGCCCTGGTAAGAAAGCATTTCCCGCACTGGGAAGCCAAGGACATTCGCGAGCTGTTCTAAGTCAAATGTTCTAAGCCGAATGTTCTCAACGCAAACGCCGCCGCTATCACTAGCGGCGGCTTTTTTTGGGCAAGCTTACTTGGCGTTCGGGAAGAACAGCTGCTGGCCGTTGACTTCGAAATCGGCAATGGCCTGCTGGCCCTCTTCAGACAGCAGCCACTTGTGCCACTCGTTGGCCAGATCCTGCTTCAGATGCGGGTTGTTCTCGGTGGACAGCAGCAGGCTGCCATACTGGTTGAACAGCGCTTCGTCGCCTTCAAACAGCAGGGTCAAATCCTGCGGGTTTTCAAACGCGACCCAGGTGGCACGGTCGGTAAAGGTGTAGGCGTTCATGCCGGCGGCGGTGTTGAGCGTCTGGCCCATGCCGCTACCCAGCTCGCGGTACCACTCGCCGTGGGCGGTGACGCCTGCGTCTTCCCACATGCGTAGCTCGGCGCGGTTGGTGCCGCTGTCGTCGCCACGTGAGGCGAAGGGCGACTCACTCTCGGCGATCAGCGCAAAGGCTTCTGCCGCGCTTTCGCTATCGCGAATGCCCGCCGGGTCGTCGCTGGGTCCGACCAGTACGAAGTCGTTGTACATCACATCCTGGCGCTCAGTGGCGTAGCCATCGGCCACGAACTGCTCTTCGCCGGCGGTATCGTGAACCAGAAGGCTATCGGCATCGCCACGGCGGGCAATCTCGAATGCCTGACCGGTGCCTACCGCGACCACCCGCACGTCGATGCCCGTGGCATCGGTGAAAGTGGGGATGATGGCATCAAACAGGCCCGAGTTCTCGGTGGAAGTGGTGGAGGCCAGCGTGATGAAGTCATCCTCGGCGAGCAGAGAGGCACTCCAGGAAAGGCTGACCAAGCCGGCAGTTATCATGGTTGTCATTTTCTGCATTCGTCTGCTCCTTGCGGGTAATGGGGCGCAGCCTGCGTGGTTACCACACAAGCTCTCCCCGGATAAAGGCGTCTGCCTCGGGCGATTGTGGCGCCTTGAAAAAGTGTTCTGCGGGGGAGTGTTCCAGTACCTGGCCGCTGTACATGAACAGCACATCGTCGGCCAGGCGGCGCGCCTGGTGAAGATCATGGGTGGCCATGATGATACGCGTGCCCTGCTGATGAAAGGCATTGACCGCGTCTTCCACCGCCTTGATGGCTGCCGGGTCCAGGGCTGAAGTGGGTTCGTCCAGAAACAGCACTGAAGGATTGAGCAGCCAGGCCCGCGCAAGCGCCAGGCGCTGCTGTTCTCCGCCGGAAAGCACTCGCGCCGGGCGCTTGGCCAAGGCAGCCAGGCCGAAGCGTTCCAGCGCATCGAGCGCGCGGGCCTTGCGCAGGGCGCGTGGCACCCGATGAACCGCCAGCACGTAGGTCAGGTTATCCAGCGCCGAGCGGCGCAGCAGCACCGGGCGCTGAAACACCATGGCCTGTACCGGCGGCGTGCCTTGCCAATGGATACGCCCGCCGCTGGGGCGCAAAAGCCCGTGGGCCAGGCGCATGAGCAGGCTTTTGCCCGCACCGTTGGGGCCCATGATCAGCGTACGCCGGCAGCCTGAAAACGACACGCTGGTTGGCATCAACAGGCGATGGCCGCGGTGTTCGAAACGTACCTGATCGAAATGCAGGGGGGCGATGTCATTGCACATGGTCGTTTCAGCGTTCATCCCAGGCGCCTTTTAGCCATTTCACTGACCACATGCGCCAGCGCGTTGATCAGGGTGACCAGACTCAGCAGGATGATGCCCAGGCCGAGTGCGAGTGGCAGGTTACCCTTGCTGGTTTCCAGCACGATGCTGGTGGTCATGACCCGGGTGACGCCATCGATATTGCCGCCCACGATCATCACCGCCCCTACCTCGGCACTGGCACGGCCAAAACCCGCCAGAACCACGGTCAGAAGTCCGAAGCGGGCATCCCATAACAAGGTGGGAATCATGCGCAGCGGGCTCAAGCCCAGCGAGTGCAACTGCTCGGCATACTCCTGGTGCAGGGACTCCACCTGCTGGCGCGTCAGGGCGGCGATGATGGGCAGCACCAGAATGACCTGAGCCACTACCATGGCGCTGGGCGTAAACAGCAGCCCCCAGTGTCCCAGTGGCCCGGCGCGCGAAAGCAGCAGGTAGACGCAAAGCCCCGCCACCACGGGCGGTAAACCCATCAGGGCATTGAGCATCACGATAACGATATTGCGCCCAGGAAAGCGCCAAAGCGCGAGAGCGGCGCCCAGGGGCAAGGCCAATAGGCTGGCCACCAGCACGGCGATGAGCGATACCTGAAGCGACAGGGTGACAATGTCAAAAAGCCTCTGATCCATGCTCATGATCATCGTCAGTGCCGTGTAAAAAGGGTTATCGCTTGCCGCCATGATATTCCGCAGGGTTATGTTTCAAGGCGGCATTATTTACGTTATGTTGGCTAAATGCACTGACAGCTGAAATATATGCAGCCATATGCAGTAAATGGGGAGTGTGATCATGTTAAGGGAGTATCTGACGACCAGCGAAGTGGCTGACTATCTGCGCCTCAAAGAGCGCAAGGTCTACGACCTGGTACGCCAGGGGCAGATACCCTGCAGCCGCGCGACGGGCAAGCTGCTGTTTCCCCGCCAGCGAATTGATATGTGGCTGCTCAACCACCTGGAAGGGGACCAGGCCCAGCGGCTGGCGTTGCCCACGGTGCTGGCAGGTAGCCAGGACCCGCTACTGGAGTGGGCCGTGCGTGAAAGCGGCAGCGAGCTGGCGCTGCTTTGCCACGGTAGCTGGGACGGCGTACGCCGCTTGGTTGATGGCAAGGCGCTACTGGCCGGCGTGCACCTGCTTCATCCCGAGACGCAGAGCTACAACGACCCGGCCATGCTGGGACTTGGCGGTATGCGCGACCTGGTCATCATGCATTGGGCAAAGCGGCGCCAGGGGCTGCTGGTAGCGCCGGGCAACCCTCTCAAGATCGAGTCGCTTCAGGACCTTGCGCGAAAAGAGCTGACGGTGGCGCACCGCCAACTGGATGCCGGTGCGGCGCAATTGCTTAAATGCCTGCTCGAGAAAGCCGCCATGGATACCCGCCGAATTGGCTGGGCGCCTCATGCCTCGCAAAGCGAAGATGACCTGGCACTGAGCATTCGCCAAGGGGATGCCGATGTGGGGCTGGGTGTCGAGGCCGCCGCGCGTCGCCAGCAGCTTTCATTCATCCCCCTGCACGACGAATCGTTTGACCTTTTGATGCCCCGGCGAAGCTATTTCGAACCGCCGATTCAGGCGCTGATCGACTTTACCCAGCAGGCACGTTTCAAACAGCAGGCCGATACGCTGGGAGGCTACGATATTCGCAAGCTGGGGGCGGTGTTGTACAACGCGTGAGTAGGTGGCTAGTGGTCTGGTCAGGTTTGCATGCTTGACGATTGTACAAGATGGTCCACACTGTTAAGGCGTTGGTTAACGCAAACCTCATCACGAAATGGAGAGCATGATGAATCAAGCATTAAACGGTAAACGCGTCGCCATTCTGTCCGCCGACGGCTTTGAAGAGTCCGAGCTGAGCGTGCCGCGGGCAGCGCTTCAAAAAGCAGGCGTTGAGGTGCATGTCGTAACGCCTGACGGTAAGGGCATCCGTGCCTGGGCCGAAACCGAGTGGGGCGACACTTACGACGCCGACAAATCACTGTCCGATGTAAGCGAATCTGACTATCACGGCCTTGTACTGCCGGGTGGTCTGTTCAACCCGGACGAGCTGCGCATGAACGAAGACGCCTTGAGCTTCGTTAAAGCATTCTTCCAGGCGGGCAAACCGGTTGCCGCTATCTGCCACGCGCCCTGGATCCTCATTAACGCAGGCGTTGTAGAAGGTCGCAAGATGACCTCAGTACCAAGCGTCGCCCAGGACCTGCGTAACGCCGGTGCCAACTGGGTAGATGAGGCCGTGGTGTGCGATAACGCCCTGGTCACCAGCCGCACTCCGAAAGATCTGGATGCGTTCAACGCCAAGCTTCTCGAAGAGCTGCAAGAAGGTCGTCATTCAGGCCAACACGCCTAATGTCCTGGCTAACGCCGTGGACAAGTTTTGTCAAAAGGCTTGTCCACGTTATCGCAAAACCCATGAAGCGAGACCGTGGCCACGGGGGGATGATGGTGCATCCCTACCGTGGCTACGGTTCTTCTGATGAAGTATTTGTCATGGGGCGAGTGTTTCGTCAGGCTGCACTTGGCCGCGCCATCCCTCGGCGCGGTATTCTACGCGACACTGCGGACGTCACCCGGCGTATTTTTCGCCGCGGCCTGGCCGATGCAAAGGTCGATATTCGAATCGGTGAAAACGAGCTGACCCTCACGACGGATCGCGACGGTTATTTCGATGCCCACCTGCCGATTACCCACTCACTCCCCATCGACGTTTCCTGGCATCGGGCTGATATCTGTGTTCATGCCGAAGGTCAGTCGCCGGTACGTACCGATGTGGAGGTCTATATTCCGCCGCCGGAAACGGATCTGCTGGTCATCAGTGATATCGATGACACGGTGATGTTCACCGGGGTAGCAGAAAAGCTGAAGATGCTTTATCGCCTGTTCGTGCGCAAGCCGCATCGGCGCACGGCGTTTCCCGGCGTGGCATCGCTGTATCAGGCGCTGCACCGTGGCGAAACCGAAAAGGCTGAACGCCCCATCTTGTATGTTTCGCGGGGGCCGTGGGCCATCTACGAGATGCTGGAAGCGTTTTTCCAGCTCAACCGTATTCCTGTCGGGCCGATTCTGTTTCTGCGCGAATGGGGGATTTCGTTACGCCATCCCTGGCCGCGCAAGGCTGAAGCACACAAGCGCCTGCTGATAGACCGCATGCTCACGCTGTTCGATGAGCTGCCGTGTATTTTGATCGGCGATAGCGGCCAGCACGACCCCGAGGTGTATACCGAAATCGTCAAGGCCTACCCCGGCCGCATCAAGGCGATCTATATCCGCCGTGTGGACAAGGACCCCAAGCGTGAAGAGGCTATTCAGCGGCTGCACGAAGAGCTTGCCGATACCCAGTGTGAGCTGGTGCTGGCGCCGGACAGCATACTGATTGCCGAGCACGCCCATGCCAACGGGGATATTTCCGCCCGCGGTCTCGAGGCGGTTATTCGTGACGTAAAAGAGCACCGTGAAGAGGAGCGGCGTGAGGCCAACGGTTAAGGTGTTGCTTGAGCGGCACGCATGGTAAAACGAATGCTTCAACTGTCGGGTAGCTCAATACCATGTTCGTTCTGCTTATCCTTGCTGCGCTTGCCATCTTCGTTCTGCCCAACCTGTGGGCCAAATGGGTGCTCAACAAGCATCGCCAGGGGCGCGATGATTATCCCGGCAGCGGCGCCGAACTTGCCGAGCATCTGCTGCGTCGATCAGGCGTAGAGGGCGTCACGGTTGAGCGCACCGAACACGGCGACCACTATGACCCGCAAGCACGCTGCGTGCGGCTATCAGATGAACACTTTGATGGCCGCTCGCTAACGGCAGTGACTGTTGCCGCCCATGAAGTAGGTCACGCCATTCAGCACCACCAGGGCTATGCGCCACTGCTGGCGCGTAGCCGCCTGGTAGGCGTAGCCCAGAAAGCCGAAAAGCTCGGCGCTTTACTGATGATGGCCGCTCCCTTTCTGTTTCTGCTCACGCGCCTGCCCGGCGGGCTGGCGCTGGTGATCGCCATGGCGGTCATCAGCTTTGGCACTGCTGCGGTAGTGCATCTGGTAACCCTGCCGGTCGAGTTCGACGCCAGCTTCAACCGCGCGCTACCGCTTTTGAAAGAGTACGTGCCGCCTTACGACATGCCGGGCGCCCGTCATGTGCTCACCGCCTGCGCCTTTACTTACGTTGCCGCATCGCTTGCCAGCATGTTGAATCTGGGCCGCTGGCTGGCGATTCTGCGTAGGTGAATGTCACAAATACAACCTATTCAGGCCGGTTGGCCATGATCACCGCCCGCCGCGGTGCGGAGTAGCCCTCGATGGTGCGGGTGCGGTCATCGGGGTCGAGAAAGTCCGTCAGCGACTGGTAGGTCATCCACTCGGTGGAGCGCTGCTCATCGAGCGTGGTGACCGCTTCATCCACCACGCGGATGTTGGTGAAGCCGCAGCGGCTGAGCCAGTGGCACAGCGCCTTGGAAGAGGGCAGGAAGTAGACATTGGGCATGGCGGCGTAGCGCTCACCGGGCACGAAGACCGTCTGCTCGTCGCCTTCGACGACCAGGGTTTCCAGTACCAGTTCGCCGCCGGGGGCCAGGGCCGCTTTCAGCTGCTGAAGATGTTCAAAAGGGGAGGCGCGGTGATAAAGCACTCCCATGGAGAACACGGTATCGAAAAAGCCGAGATTTTCCGGTACGTCTTCAATGCCCACGGGAAGAAACTGAGTGCGCCCGCCGTCGGCATCGCCTACGAAGTGGCGTACCGCCTGGAACTGCCAGTAAAAGCGCGGTGAAGGGTCGATCACCAGTACAAACGCCGCGCCGGCGCCGGCCATTCGCCAGGCGTGGTAACCGCTGCCGCCGCCTACGTCCAGCACCTTGCGGTACTTGAGCGGCGCCAGGTGCGGGGCGACGCGTTGCCACTTCCAGTCCGAGCGCCATTCCGTATCGATAGTAATGCCGCCCAGCGAATAGGGCCCCTTGCGCCAGGGGGCAAGCTTTTTCAGCAGGTTGAAACACTGGCGCTGCTGGCTTTCGCTGAGGTCGAGCTCCACTGTCAGTGTATCGCTTTCAAGCTGAACACGGCGCTCGGCGGGCAGGGCGGGCAGTTTGGCCACGGCCTTTTCCCAGGCAGGCAGATCGCCGTGGCGCTGGCGGTCAAGCCCCTTGGCAAGCTGTTCGGGCAACCGGGCAAGCCAGGTGGTCAGGCCCTGGTCCAGAAACGCCTGGTATAAAGCGCGGTGGTCGTCGGAAATCTCCACTCATGCCTCCTTGAACGCGATGACCGAGGCAAAATTCAGGTACTGAAACCAGGTCACCGAACGCGGGAAACCGGCTTGCTGCAGGCGTTCGTGCAGCGCGTCCAGCGTATCCGGCACCAGCACGTTCTCGAGCGCGGTGCGCTTCTGGCTGATTTCCAGATCGCTGTAGCCGTTGGCGCGCTTGAAGTCGTGATAGCGCTCGACCCGCCAGGCGTTGTCCTGCTCGTCGGCATCGATGGTCTTTTCCGAAAGAATCAGCACGCCGCCGGGCTCCAGCGCTTCATAGAGGCGCTTCAACAGCGCATCGCGGTCTGCCGGCGGCAGGAACTGCAGGGTAAAGTTGAGAATGATCATGCCCGAGGGCGCATAGTTCAGCGTGCGAATATCCGCCTCTTCCACGCTCATGGCGTAATCGGGGCACTCTTCACTGAAGGTTTGTCGGGCGCGTTCGGCCATGGCGGGGGAAAGATCCACCCCGGTGTAGCGAAATGCGTCGGGTTTCAGCGCGCCGGCCAGGGCCAGACCCGAGGCGCCCAGCGAACAGCCAAGGTCATACACATGGGCGCCGTGGCGCAGGTGGCGCTGGGCAATCAGGCTCAGCATGCCGAGAATCTGGCCGTAGCCCGGCACCGAGCGGCGGATCATGTCGGGGAAGCAGGCAACCACCTGCTCATCGAAGGAGAAGCGCGCTACTCGATCAAGGGGTGTCGAAAAGATAGCGTCACGGTAAGATGCATTACTCATTGGCAAGCCGGGAGTCATCAAAAAGGGGGGATAGTTTACGCGCCCTGATTTGACCAGAACAGACCCGAGCTGCATGCTTCGCCGCCACAGGAGAGGGCAAATGGCCTCAGCATCACGCGCTACCCCCGATAAACTGCCCGCATGGCAGACGCTCAAACAGCATGCCGAGGAGCTGAAGGGCGTCCATCTGAAAACGCTGTTTGGCACGGATCGCAGCCGCTGGTCGACATTTACTCGCCAGGTGGCGGGGCTGACGCTGGACCTTTCCAAGCAGCGCTGGGACGACGATACGCTTGAGCACCTGCTGGCACTGGCCCACGATGCCGGCGTGCCCGGAGCCATTGATTCGTTGCTGAGCGGCAAGCGGGTGAACGTCAGCGAAAACCGCCCGGCGCTGCACACGGCGCTGCGCCTGCCGGCAGACGCCACGCTCAATGTCGAAGGAGAGGATATCGTTGCCGGTGTGCATGAAAGTCTCGAGCAGATGGAGCGCCTGGTGTGCCGCCTGCACGCAGGGCAGTGGCGCGGGGCAACCGGCAAGCCGATTCGTCATGTGGTGAACCTTGGCGTGGGCGGCTCGGATCTCGGGCCGCTGATGGTGACCCATGCGCTCGCCGACTGCCGCCCGGACGACATTCATCCGGTAGAAGTGCACTTCGCCTCCACCATGGACGGCTCGCAGCTGGCCGACTACCTGAGCCGCTTCAATCCTGAAACGACGATTTTCGTGCTTTCGTCAAAGTCGTTTACCACCATCGATACGCTCTCCAACGCCAACACGGCGCGGGACTGGCTACTTGGCCGCCTGACCCAGCAGGGTGATTTCGTCAGTACCCCGGCGGTAAGCGCCGAGCTGATCGTGCGCCAGCACTTTATCGGTGTGTCGGCAAGTCCCCAGAAAATGAGCGAGTGGGGCATCGCGCCGGATCATCAGCTCACGTTCTGGGAGTGGGTGGGCGGGCGCTACTCGCTGTGGGGCACCATTGGCCTGCCGATTGCGCTGGTGATTGGCATGGCCCACTTCCGCGAGCTGCTGGCCGGTGCGCATGCCATGGACCGCCACTTTCGTGAAGCACCCATGGAAGACAACCTGCCCGTGCTGCTGGCGCTGGCGGGCATCTGGAACGTCAACTTTCTGGATATCCGCGCCCATTCGATTCTGCCCTATGATGGTCGCCTCGAGTATTTCGCCGCCTACCTCGAGCAGCTCGAGATGGAGTCCAACGGCAAGTCGGTCACCCGCCAGGGCCAGGCAGTCAGCTATTCGACCTGCCCGGTACTCTGGGGTCAGCTGGGTCCCAACGCCCAGCACGCTTTCTACCAGTTGTTGCATCAGGGCACTCAGCCGGTGGTGTGCGACTTCATTGCCCCGCTCAAGCGCTACGACGAGGTGGAAGACCCGGATACCCGCCGTCATCTGAAATCCCAGCATCGCCTGGCGCTGGCCAACTGCTTTGCTCAGTCGCGGGTATTGATGCTGGGGGATGACGCACTCGAGGATGATGGCCCGCGTCCGGAACACAAGCGCTATCGCGGCAACCAGCCCTCGACCACGGTACTGCTGGACAAGCTGACCCCGCACAGCCTGGGCGCGCTGATCGCGCTTTATGAGCACAAGGTGTTCGTGCAGGCGGTCATCTGGGATATCAACCCGTTTGACCAGTGGGGCGTGGAGCTTGGCAAGCAGATTGCCACCGACACCCAGGCGATCATCGAAGGCGAAGGGGATGTCTCGCGTATGGATGCCTCCAGCCGTGGTTTGATCGAAGCGTTCTGGGCCGCCGAGCAGGATGAGTAACTATCTCTGGCAGCTATAAAAAAAGCGCGCTGCGTCTCTCTTCGCCAAGCAATAGATATGGCTGGATATACAGCTTTTTGCTATCCTAGCGATCTTTGTCGGCCGCCTGTACCAGTCACCGGCGGCTGCCAGCTTTACCCTTCAGGAACCGACGTTACATGACCCAGTTTGATGCCTCTCAGTACGGCGCGAGCTCTATCGAAGTCCTGTCCGGGCTCGAGCCGGTACGTAAGCGTCCCGGTATGTACACCGACACCTCCCGGCCCAATCACCTTGCTCAGGAGGTGATCGACAACAGCGTTGACGAAGCGCTTGCCGGCCATGCCTCCGCGATTCGCGTCATGCTGCACAGCGATGGAGCCATCGAGGTGCAGGATAACGGCCGCGGCATGCCGATAGACCTTCATCCCGAGCACGGCGTCTCCGGGGTGGAGCTGATCCTTACCAAGCTGCACTCCGGCGGCAAGTTCTCCTCCTCGAGCTACCGTTTCTCCGGTGGTCTTCACGGGGTGGGCGTTTCGGTGGTCAACGCGCTCTCAAGGCGCCTGGAAGTCGAAGTGACCCGCGGCGGCGCGCGTCACGCCATCGCCTTCGAGTTCGGCGAAAAGGTCGAAGAACTGCACGAAATCGGCAAGGCGCCCAAGCGGGCTACCGGTACGCTGGTGCGCTTCTGGCCTGATGAGAGCTACTTCGACAGCCCCAAGCTTGCGCTTTCCAGGCTCAAGCACCTGCTGCGCGCCAAGGCGGTGCTGTGTCCGGGGCTTGCGGTGACGCTGATCGAGCCTGACGGTACCACTACCGAGTGGGCCTACGCCGATGGCCTGCGCGACTATCTGGCCGAAGCGACCGACGGCTACGAGGTGCTGCCAAGCGCGCCCTTCGTGGGCCACTTCAACGATGACGAGCACGGCGTCGACTGGGCCATTCAGTGGCTGCCGGAGGGCGGCGAATCGCTTTTGGAAAGCTACGTCAACCTGATCCCCACGCCCCAGGGCGGCACCCACGTCAACGGTTTTCGCTCCGGGCTTCTGGACGCGCTGCGCGAGTTCTGCGAATACCGCAACCTGCTGCCCCGAGGCATCAAGCTGACCGCCGACGATCTCTGGGAGCGCGCCTCCTTCGTGCTCTCGGTGAAGATGCTCGACCCCCAGTTTGCCGGGCAGACCAAGGAGCGCCTCTCGTCGCGCACCATTGCAGGCTTCGTGTCCGGCGTGGTGAAAGATGCGTTCTCGCTGTGGCTCAATCACCATATCGACCAGGCCGAACAGCTGGCGGAGCTTGTCATCAGCGCCGCCCAGAACCGCCAGAAGAAAGCCAAGAAGGTGGCCCGCAAGAAGGTGACCTCGGGCCCCGCGCTACCCGGCAAGCTGGCGGACTGCTCGGGCCAGGACCCGGCCCTGAGCGAGCTGTTTCTGGTCGAGGGCGACTCCGCCGGTGGCAGCGCAAAGCAGGCGCGCAATCGCGACACCCAGGCGATTCTGCCCCTGCGCGGCAAGATCCTGAATACCTGGGAGGTCGAGACCCACGATATTTACGGCTCTCAGGAAGTTCATGACATCGCCGTTGCCATTGGTGCAGACCCGGGTAGCGCTGATCTTGAAAAGCTGCGTTACCACAAGATCTGTATTCTTGCCGACGCCGACTCCGACGGGCTGCACATCGCCACGCTGCTGTGCGCGCTGTTTGTTCGTCACTTCCCTGCACTGGTGGATGCCGGCCATGTATTTGTCGCCATGCCGCCCCTTTACCGCATCGATCTAGGTAAAGAGGTGCACTACGCCCTTGATGAGAGTGAAAAAGCCGCCGTGCTCAAGCAATTGGCGAAAAAACGCGGCACGCCCAATGTTCAGCGATTTAAAGGCCTGGGCGAAATGAGTCCTTTACAGCTGCGCGAAACCACCATGGCGGTCGAAACCCGTCGCCTAGTGCAACTCACCCTGGAAGAGGGCGATGGCACAATGGAAATGATGGATATGCTGCTCGCCAAGAAGCGTGCCAGCGACCGCAAGAAATGGCTGGAAGATTACGGCAACCTCGCAGACATTGAGGTATAACCCCCGATGACCATGGATATTCAGGTAGCGGAGGGGGACGTCGAACGTCTATCCCTGCGCGACTATACCGAAAAAGCGTACCTCGACTACTCGATGTACGTCATCTTGGACCGTGCGCTGCCCAACATTGGCGACGGCATGAAGCCCGTGCAGCGGCGGATCATCTACGCCATGCGCGAGCTGGCGCTGCACGCCAATGCCAAGTACAAGAAGTCGGCGCGTACCGTAGGTGACGTGCTGGGTAAATTCCATCCCCACGGCGACAGCGCCTGTTATGAAGCCATGGTGCTGATGGCTCAGCCGTTCAGCTACCGCTACCCGCTGGTGGATGGCCAGGGCAACTGGGGTAGCCCGGATGACCCCAAATCCTTTGCGGCCATGCGCTACACCGAAGCCAAGCTCTCCAAATTTGCCGAAGTGCTGCTGGGCGAGCTTGGTCAGGGCACGGTCGACTGGGCGCCGAACTTTGACGGCACCATGCAGGAGCCCATCGTGCTGCCTGCCAAGCTGCCCCACGTGCTGCTCAATGGCGGCACCGGCATTGCCGTCGGCATGGCCACGGACATCCCGCCCCACAATATTTCCGAGGTGGTCGAGGCGACCTGTCATCTGCTGCGCAACCCAGGTGCCACGACCACGGACCTGCTCGAATTCATGCCCGCGCCGGATTTCCCGACCGATGCAGAAATCATCACGCCGAGATCAGACCTGCGCAAGCTCTACGAATCCGGACGGGGTTCGGTCAAGCTGCGTGCCCGCTACCTCCGCGAAGACGCCAATATCGTGATCACCGCGGTGCCTTATCAGGTCAGCGGTGCCAAGGTGCTCGAGCAGATCGCCGCGCAAATGCAGGCCAAGAAGCTGCCCATGGTGGCCGATCTTCGCGATGAGTCGACCCACGAAGAGCCCACGCGCCTGGTGATCGAGCCGCGCTCCAGCCGTGTGGACGTCGAATCGCTCATGGCGCACCTGTTTGCCACCACGGATCTCGAGAAGAACGTGCGGGTCAATATGAACGTGATCGGCCTGGATGGCCGCCCACGGGTCATGCCGCTGCCCGAACTGCTGGACGAATGGCTGCAGTTCCGACGCAGCACCGTACGCCGGCGTCTTGAGCACCGCCTGGGCAAGGTGGAAGACCGCCTGCATATTCTGGAAGGCCTGCTGACGGCCTATCTCGATCTTGACGAAGTCATTCGCATCATTCGAGAAGAGGACGAGCCCAAGGCCGCGCTGATCGGCGCGTTCGGGCTCTCCGAGCGCCAGGCGGAGGCCATTCTGGAGCTGCGCCTGCGTCATCTTGCCAAGCTTGAAGAGATGAAGATTCGCAGCGAGCAGGATGAGCTCGAGAAAGAGCGCAAGCGGCTTCAGACCTTGCTGGGTAGCGATGCCAAGCTGACCACGCTGATCGAAAAAGAGATTCGCGCCGCCGGTAAGGAGCACGGCGACGAGCGCCGCTCGCCGCTGGTGGAGCGCGCCGAATCCAAGGCACTTTCCGAAGTGGAGCTGCTGGGGGCCGACCCGATCACCGTGGTGCTCTCCGACAAGGGCTGGATCCGTGCGGCCAAGGGCCACGATATCGACCCGGAAGGGCTCTCCTACAAGGCGGGCGACAGCTTCCATCTGGCCGGGCGAGGCAAGACCAACCAGCCGCTGGTGCTACTGGATGACACCGGGCGCGCCTATACGCTGGCTGCTCACAACCTGCCCAGTGCCCGTGGGCAGGGCGAACCGGTCACCGGACGGGCAAACGTATCGGCAGGCGCTCAGATGGCCGGGCTGATGCTCGCCCCGCCGGAGCGGCGCTTTATTCTGGCAAGCGATGGTGGCTACGGTTTCATGGCCCGGCTTGACGCGCTGACCGGCAAGAACAAGGCCGGTAAGGCGGTGCTCAGTCTGCCCAAGGGGTGCAGCGTCATGGCTCCTGTCGAAGTGCCTGAAGGTGAAGGCCAGTGGGTGGCTGCGGTTTCCAACGAAGGGCGGCTGCTGCTGTTCCCGCTGGAGCAACTGCCGGAAATGGCCAAGGGCAAAGGCAACAAGATGCTGGATATCCCTGGCCCCCGCGCGGCGCGGCGGGAGGAGTTTGTGCGCGATATCACCGTGCTTTCGTCAACCGATGCGCTGTTGATTCATGCCGGCAAGCGCAAGCTCACGCTGAAAGCGGATGATCTGGCGTACTATCGCGGCGAACGAGGCCGGCGGGGCAGCAAGCTGCCGCGCGGTTTCCAAAAAGTTGACCAGCTTGAGGCAGGGGAGTAGCACATGGCAAGACGTTGTTTGATTCGGGCAACCGGCATGGCCCGACCGGGCCAGCTGGAAGGCCTGGGCAAGGCGCTGGGCCGCACGGGCGCGCAGCTTCTGGATATCAATCAGAGCGTGACCTTTGGCATGCTCTCTCTGGAAGCATTGGTAGGGCTTGATCACGATAGCGCTTTGGAAGCAACGCTAAGTGAAGCGGGCGACGCGTTGGGTCTGGATGTTCAGGCGATTACTGTCGATGCCGAGGATTATCAGCGCTGGAGCAGCGATGCCAGTCAGCCGCGGCTGATCCTGACGCTCTTGGCCCCCCGCCTGCCTGCCGGTATCCTGGCCGAAGTTGGCAGCCTGACCGCCGAGTTCGGCTTGACCGTCGAGCTGATTCACCGCCTTTCCGGGCGTGAATCCCTGGATGGGCAGGCACCCCAGGGTGGCTCCTGCGTCGAGTGCTGGCTGCGCGGTGAAGAGGCGAATATTGAAGCGCTGCGCGAAAAGGCACTGGCGCTTGGCGCGGAGCACGGCGTGGACATCGCCATTCAGGAAGACTCGATCTGGCGCCGGCACCGGCGTCTGGTGTGTTTTGACATGGACTCTACGCTGATCAAGGCCGAGGTGATCGATGAGCTGGCAAGGCGCCACGGCGTGGGCGATGAAGTGGCAGACGTCACCGAGCGCGCCATGCGCGGCGAGCTGGACTTTCAGGCGAGCTTTCGTGAGCGGATGAGCAAGCTCAAGGGCCTGGACGAGTCGGTACTTGCCAGCATCGCCGAGGAGCTGCCGCTGATGGATGGCGTCGAGCGCCTGATGGTCAACCTCAAGCGCTTTGGCTATCGCACGGTGATTCTGTCCGGCGGCTTCACCTACTTTGCCCGTTACCTGCAGGAGCGGCTGGGCTTTGATGAAGTTCATGCCAATGAGCTGGTCATCGAGAATGGCAAGGTGACCGGCGAAGTGCGCACCCCTATCGTGGATGCCGAGCGCAAGGCGGAGCTTCTTGAGCAGATTGCCCTTCGCGAAGGCTTTACGCTGGAGCAGACCATTGCGGTGGGCGATGGCGCCAACGACCTGAAGATGCTGGCCAAGGCGGGGCTGGGGATTGCGTTTCGTGCCAAGCCGCTGGTTCGCGCCCAGGCGCGCCAGGCAATTTCCACTCTGGGTATCGATGCGGTGCTGTACCTGATCGGCTATCGCCAGGCCGACCTGATTGATTGAACGCGGTTAACCCCGTCAGGCGGCCGCCAAGCGCCGCCTGATGCACTACTCTTCTGTCAGGGCGATGCCCTGATACTCCTGATGCAGCCTGGCAAGCTTGGCCGCCTCGCTTTCGCTCAGGGCAGGTGCTGTCCATAGTGGATGGCCCTCGGCGTCCTTGAGTCCTTCAAGGGTTACCGCAAGCGTTGCATCTTGAGGTATCCGGGTGTTGCCCCACACGCCAAAGCGATTGGGGGCCAGACTCCACTTGGCCGTTTCACCTGGCTCCAACCCGCCTGAAATCACGTAGTAGAAGGTATCGTTGATCCAGGGCGTGGCGCGATCATCTGTCGTCACCACTCCTCGCAGGCGCACCTCGGATATCGCCTCATCCGTGCCGTTGGTCACTTCCAGATCGATGACCGGCTCCGGCGAGCCGTAGGGGCTCTGGCTCATGGTGTAGCGGGCGCTATCGATACGAAAGCGCGCCAGCTGCGCGGCATCATGCTCGGCCTGGGCCCGCTTTTCGCTCAGGCGGGTCAGGGTACGCACAGCCTGCTCTCGCTCTCGGGCGCGCCTTTCACGCAGTATTTCATCGGCACGATGAATGATCTGATCGCCCGTGAGTCCGTGCATCTGAGCATTCGCCGCTTCGGCAATTTCCGCGCCGTTCATGCGCTTGGGGCTCAATAGCGCCATGCTGCTGAACGAAGGCATCGCCATGATCGCCAGCGCCTTGTCAAACTCGTCGCGCTTGTAGGCGGGCAGGGATTCGCGCACGTTCTCTATCGAGACCACGGCGGCCGGCATTGAGCTGGTGTCGATTTTAGGGTCTGAACAACCGGCCAGCACGCATAGCGAAAGTGTAAGCGCGGGCAGGCGTAGGAGGCTCCACATGCATTCACCTCAAGGCATTAAAAAACGAGTGGAGCTTACCCGAAAGCGTTAGCGACCACTACCATCTCTGCGAATTGTTAAAGCGTATAGCGGGCAATAAAAAAGCGCTGGCGGTCAGGCCAGCGCTTGGATACTTCGCTATACACGCACGGGTTGCCGATGGGGCATCCGTTAGCCGTGGCCTTTATCCGGATGCGGAACCGGCTTGTCGCCAACCTCTTCATCGCGAAGCTCGAACGGCTTGCCCTCGGTGGCATCGGTATGCGGCAACTGCATGTGCAGGCCGGTCTTGGCCAGCAGGTGGGCGCTTACCGGCGCGGTAATGAACAAAAACAGCGTAATCAGCATTTCCTGGATATCGGGCTTACCTTCCATGCTCCAGAAATACACCATGGAGGCGATCAGCATGCAGCCGATGCCCAGCGTGGTGGCTTTGGTGGGGCCGTGCAGGCGCATGTAGAAATCGCGCAGGTGCGCCATGCCCAGCGAGCCGATAAACACGAATACGCCGCCGGCAATCAGTAGCAGCGAAATTATCGCTTCTATCACTAGCTGCATTTTATGCCTCCTTCTGGCGAGCGGTCAGCGGGGATGAAAATGGGATCATTCGATGATATCCCCGCGCAGAATGTACTTGCACACGGCCACGGTGCTGATAAACCCGAGCATGGCGATCAGCAGCGCCGACTCGAAGTAGGTCTTGCTGTTGAGCCACAGCCCGAGCAGCACGATCAGCGCAATGGAGTTGACGTACATGGTGTCCATGGCGAGTACCCGGTCCGGCATGGCCGGGCCCACCACCAGCCGAAACAGGTTCATCAACAGCGCCAGGACCACCAGCGTCAGCGTGATATACAGCGCAACCTCTAGCATTCGTAAATCTCCTTGAGCGGGCGCTCGTAGCGCTCCCGGATCTGCTCGATCAGCGCATCTTCGTCATCCACGTTGAGCGCGTGGATCAACAGTGACTTGCCATCCATACGCAGGTTGGCCGATACCGTACCCGGAGTCAGGCTGATGGTGCTTGCCAGCAGGGTAATGGTGAAGCGCTCCTCCAGCATCAGAGGATACTCGATGAAGTGCGGCTTGAGCGTGCGCCACGGGTTGGAAATCAGGTAGGCGACTTCAAAGTTGGCGGTGACGATATCACCCAGCACGCGCAGCCCGTAGCGCAGCAGCTTGAAGGGCTTCTTGATGCGCGGTTTGGAATCCCAGAAGCGATAGGTCAGCAGCGGAATGAGAATCGCCAATGCTCCGCCCAGCACGAACTGCCCGAATGCATAGCTGCGCGCCAGCAGCAGCCATACGATGAGCAGCAGAATGGATAGAACCGGCGTGGGTAGCCAGGAACGCGGCGTAATCATGAAGCCTCCTCGGCGGCAGGCAGTAACGTATCAATCAGGCGTTGCGGGTTGGCAAGCTGTTCGGCGGTGGCCTGGGTGTACTCGCTGATTGGCCCTGCCAGAGCCACCAGCAGCGGGGCAGCACTCAGCAGCCAGACTACGCCAAACCACTGGCGGCGCGGCAATACGCTGCCGCTCAGGCTTCCCCGGTGGCTCCGCCAGAACATGGTCGAGCCCGCCCGGGAAAGGGCGATCAGCGAGGCCAGGCTTGCCAGCAGCAGAAGCGGCCATAACCACAGCCGTTGAGTGCCTTCCGCTGCATTGAGTACCAATGCCTTGCCGATGGCGCCGGAAAGCGGCGGCATGCCGATCACCGCGATAGCGCCGATGAAAAACAGCAGGGCCAGCCCGCCGCCTTGCACCATGGGGCGTCCCTTGACGATCCGGGTGCCTGCCTTGCCGCGCTGCTGTCCGATCATGTCGGCCAGCAGGAAGAGCCCGCCGGTGATCAGCGTGGTATGAATCAGGTAGTAGAGCAGTGCCGAGATGGCCGCAGGCGTACGGATGCCCACCGCAGCAAGCAGCGTGCCCACGGAAATCAGCACCAGATAAGCGACCAGCAGGCGCAGATCGCGTGCGGCAATAACGCCCGCACCGGCAACGGCCAGTGTGGCCAGTGCCAGCCACCATACCCAGGGCTGCTCGAGGGCGGAAAGCGCACCGGCGTTGTCGCTGAACAGCAGAGTATAGACGCGCAGAATGGCGTAGATACCTACCTTGGTCATGATCGCAAACAGCGCCGCTACCGGTGCGGGTGCGGCGGCGTAGGCCCGCGGCAGCCAGAAGTAGAGCGGCATGATGGCCGCTTTCAGGCCAAATACCACCAGCAGCATCAGCGCGCCGGCAGTTACCAGGCCTTGGCGTTCGGCTGGAAGGCTGGCCAGGCGCTGCGCCATGTCGGCCATGTTCAGTGTGCCGGTGGCCCCATAAAGAATGCCCACGGCAATCAGGAACAGCGAGGAGCCTGCCAGGTTCAGCACCACGTAGTGAACACTTGCTTGAATGCGCGCCTTACCGCCTCCGTGAAGCAGCAGGGCGTAGGACGCCAGCAGCAGCACTTCGAAAAACACGAACAGGTTGAACAGATCGCCGGTCAGGAAGGCACCGTTGATGCCCAGCAACTGCCACTGGAACAGGCCGTGAAAGTTGCTGCCCTTTTCATCGTCTCCTGCGCAGGCATAGATCACCGCGCCGATGGCCAGCAGTGCCGTCACCAGCAGCATCAGTGCCGAAAGCCGGTCGAGTACCAGCACGATGCCAAAAGGCGGCTGCCAGTCGCCAAGAGCGTAGTAGACAATCTCGCCCTGAACGGCCACGTTGACCAGGCCAACGGCGGTCGCCAGCGTGAGCAGGGTGGCCAGAATACTGACGATGCGCTTGTAGCGGATCAGCCCCTGCCGCTGGTAGAGCAGCAGGATGCCCGCGACCAGCGGCACGATGACGGGTAAAACAATCAGATGTTGCATCATTCACGGTCTTCCTTTTTGCCGTCTACGTGGTCGTTACCCGCTTCGCTGCGGGCACGCATGGCAAGAATCACCACGAACGCGGTCATGGCAAAGCCGATGACGATGGCCGTGAGTACGAGCGCCTGAGGCAGGGGGTCGGCGTAGTTGCCATCGCCGTGCACGATAGTGGCGCCGTCGGTGGTCAGGCCGCCCATGGAGAACAGAAACAGGTTCACCGCGTAGGAGGTCAGCGTCAGGCCGACCACCACGGGAAAGGTGCGCCCGCGCAGCGTCAGGTAAAGACCGCACGCAGTAAGTACGCCGGTGGTAATCGCGTAAAGGGTCTCCATTAGCGGGGCTCCTTGGCAGGTGTCGGGGCGGGCGTGTCGGACTCTATAGGGTCGGTAACCGGGCGGTGCGCGGTGGTGACCTTGCCCAGATTGGCAAGAATCATCAGCGTGGCGCCCACTACCGCCAGATAGACACCCAGATCAAACAGCAGGGCAGTGGCCAGCTCAAACTTGCCGATGCCCGGCAAGCTGAAATAGCCAAACGCCGAGGTCAAGAACGGATAGCCAAACAGCCAACTGCCAAGCCCGGTCAGAGTGGCGATGGCGACACCTACCACGGCGACCGGCTGGAAGGGGAAGTCCAGACGGGCCTGGGCCCATTCCACGCCGCGCGCCATGTAGAGAAGAATCAGTGCCACTGCGGTAATCAGGCCAGCAATAAAGCCGCCGCCCGGCTGGTTATGCCCGCGCAGGAAGATAAACGCCGAGACGAGCAGCGCCAGCGGCAGCAGGGTCATGGAAATCGAGGTCAGGATGGCCGGGTAGCGGTCCGGTGACCAGACGCGGCCTTCACCGTCACTGTGCGGCATGAACAGGCGCAGGCGGTTCAGAAGCTTGAAGATCGCCAGGCCCGCGAGCGCCAGTACGGTGATTTCACCCAGGGTATCGAAGCCGCGGAAATCGACCAGGATAACGTTCACTACGTTATGGCCGCCGCCGCCGGGTACGCTGTTGGCCATGAAGAAGCTTGAGATCGACAGCGTTTCGCGAGTCATGACCGCGTAGTTGAGGCTGGCGACCACCAATCCCAAGGCACCCGCCAGCAGCATGTCGCGTACATTGCGCAAAGGGCTTGATTCGCGCGGCGTTCGCTGGGGCAGGAAGAACAGCGCCAGCATCAGCAGGATCATGGTCACCACCTCAACGGAGAGCTGGGTAAGCGCCAGATCGGGGGCAGAGAAGCGGGCAAAGGTCAGCGCCACAAACAGCCCGACAATCGATAGCATCAAGAGCGATATCAGGCGATAGCGGTGGGTGGCCGCCGTGGCGATACCGCCAAAGATCAGCATGGCCGCACCAAACACCAGAATGCCATCGGACGGCTGATTACTCTTGCTGCCCGAAAGGATATCCATCTGCGCCAGGCCCAGTACGCCCATGCACAGGGCGGCCAGCAGCAGCCAACTCATGAAGCGCTGCAGCGAGTTGCCGTCCAGCGCGGCGATGCTCTGCTCGGCGCGGTAGCTCAAGGTCACCATGAAGCGCTCGAATACACGCCGCGCATCGATGCTTGCAAAGGGCTGCAGGAAACGGCGCAGATCGGCGTGGCGCCAATACATCACAAAGCCCAGCGCGAAGGCGATGATGCTCATCACCAGCGGCAGGTTAACGCCGTGCCAGATGGCCAGATGGAAATCCAGCGGCTCGCCCAGCACCGCCTGGGTGGCCAGATCCAGCAGGTTGGTGGCAAAGAATGCCGGGAACAGGCCGACCACTACACACAGCGCCACCAGTATTTCCACGGGCAGGCGCATCAGATGCGGTGGCTCGTGAGGTTTCTTGGGCGATGCTTCCTTGGCGGGCTTGTAGAACACCGCGTGCACCAGGCGAACCGAATAGGCGACCGACAGGATGCCACCTACCGCGGCAAGGGCGGGAATCAGCCAGCTGAGCCCGCCCAGCACCGGTGTCGCCAGGGTTTCGGTAAAGAACATCTCTTTGGAAAGAAAGCCGTTGAACAGTGGCACCCCCGCCATGGCCGCTGCCGCCAGCGTAGACAGCAGTGCGGTGACCGGCATGGTCTTGCGCAGGCCACCCAGCAGCTTGAGTTCCCGCGTGCCGGTTTCATGGTCGATGATGCCGGCGCTCATGAACAGCGCCGCCTTGAAGGTGGCGTGGTTGACGATATGAAACAGCGCAGCGAGTACCGCCATGGGGCTGCCGATGCCCAGCAGCACGGTGATCAGCCCCAGGTGGCTGATGGTGGAAAACGCCAGAATGGCTTTCAGGTCAGTCTTGAACAGCGCAAACCAGGCTCCGTAAAGCAGTGTAATCGACCCCACCAGCGGTACCACGACGCTCCACAGCTCGCTGCCCGCAATGGCCGGGTGCAGGCGCGCCATCAGGAAAATACCGGCTTTCACCATGGTGGCCGAGTGCAGATAGGCCGATACCGGTGTCGGTGCCGCCATGGCGTGGGGAAGCCAGAAGTGAAAGGGGAACTGGGCGGATTTGGTAAACGCGCCCAGCAGCACCAGCGCCAGCATCAGCGGGTAGCGGCCGTCGGCCACGATCTGCGCGCCGCTTGCCAGCACATCGTCCATTCGGTAGCTGCCCGCCATGTCGCCCAGCAGCAAAAGGCCTGCCAGCAGCGCCAGCCCGCCGGCGCCGGTAATGGTCAGCGCCATCCGCGCGCCCTTGCGTGCATCGCCACGGTACGACCAAAAGCCAATCAGCAGGAAAGACGAAAGACTGGTAAGTTCCCAGAACAGCCAGAGCAGTATCAGGTTGTCAGACATTGAAATGCCGACCATCGACGCCATGAAGAGTATCAGAAAGGCGTAAAAGCGCCCGTAAGGCTCATCCTTGGCAAGATAGAAGTGGGCATACAGCAGAATCAAGAGGCCAATGCCCAGAATCAGCAGGTTGAACAGCAGCGAGAGTCCATCCAGGCGAAAAGCCAGCTCAAGCCCCAGTTCAGGCAGCCACATAACGCTTACGCGCAATGCTTCGCCGGCCAGCAGAGCGGGCAGTTGCATCAACGTAAGCAGCAGGGCAATCGCCGGCACGATGCCCGTGGCAAGCGAGCACAGCGTGCGGCCGCGTTGGGCAGTGAGTGCCGGCACCAGTACGCCCAACAGGGGCAGTAGGGCTATCCACAGCAGTGTCATGGGATCCATCCAGCGCAATTAAAAACTAAAAAATGCCACCAGGTCGCCCGAGGGCATACCGGTGGCGCAGGATACGTTAAGTGAAACAAGAGGATATCACTTGTATGGTCGTTATGGGGTTTTAGTATAAAGTGGTGACGTTAACCGTTCAGAGACTCCTTGCTTCATGAGTGAACCCTTCAATACCTGGCAGGATCGCTTCGAAAAGCTGCGTAGTAACAAGATTTTCGAAGGCGTTGTCATCTCCATTATCGTGCTCTCCGCCCTGGTAATTGGCGCGAAAACCTACGAAGAGACGTCGCGTATAGAGCAGTGGCTGCTCTATCTCGATATTGCCGTCACGATATTTTTCCTGGTCGAGATTTTGATCAGAATGGCCGCCGAACGCAACTTGATCAGCTTCTTCAAGAAGGGCTGGAACGTGTTCGACTTTCTGATCGTCACCGCAAGCCTGATCCCCATGGATGACTCGGAGATGGTACTGCTGGCGCGGCTGTTGCGAATCTTCCGCGTATTGCGCCTGGTATCCATGATCCCCGAGCTGCAGATGCTGCTGGTGGCCTTGATGAAATCCATCCCCCGGATGGGTTACGTCGTCCTTTTGATGTTCATCATCTTTTATATCTATGCCGCGATTGGCAGTTTCCTCTTTCATAACGTGGATGAAGGGTTGTGGGGTAACATCGCGCTTGCCATGCTGACGCTCTTTCAGGTGGCCACCTTCGAGAGCTGGGCAACCGCCGTGCTGTATCCCACCATGGAGGTCTACCCTTACGCCTGGATCTACTTTCTTACCTTCATCTTCCTGAATGCCTTTATCTTTCTCAACATGATGATCGGCATCGTGCTGGACGTCATGCAAAAAGAGAGCGCCCAGATGGCGCTGGATAACGGCGAAGGCGAAGAGGCCGAACTGCAGGCGCTACGTAACGACGTCCACGGGCTCAAGGCCCAGCTCGATCGCATGGAAGCCGCCTTGGCGCAGCGTGATCCACCTGCAGCGGAATCGTCACCGGCTACCCAACGAGATCAAGGCAGCCGGTGAGATTACTACTTATCGAGAGAAAACGCGTAGGTCAATTTGCCGCGCTCCGAGAGCAGTTTTTCGAGCTCCTTGTCATTGAAGGCGGGTAGCTGGCCCATTTCCCGAGCGGTCAGCGGCCCCGTGGCGGTATCGGCAATGACGGTGTCGGCGGGCACTTCAACCATCAGCGTTGCAGCCTGGGTAACGGCCTCGCCATAGCCCTCCAGGGTGCTCAGGTCCAAGGCTTCGAGCGGCAGTTGGTCAACAAGCCACTGGCCCCAGTAAAACTCCAGAAATGGCGGCGGGGTAGCGGGCTTCTTATACCCCACGCCACGGGTGAAATAGACCAGTGAGCGGTAGGCGTCGTCCGCCTGAGCGTCGCGCCCCAGCCGTTCGGGCAGCTCTTCAGGGGTGATGGCCCCGCCAGGCGCGTCGAGCCAGACCAGGCGCTCATCCTGCATGGTCGCCCAGAAGCTCTCCATATCCGGCAGGTTGCTGAAGTCATGGGTAATCAGCACCGGCACCCTGAGCTCGCGCCCTTCAAGGGCCAGATAATTGCTGAACGTGTGGTGGCCATCGGTAAGGTACATTTCGCCATCTGGCGCAATCACGGCGGTCTTCATGTCCTCTGGATGCGTGCCGAGAGCATCGGTGCAGGTAAAGCTATCGGCATCCTTTAACGAAGACGCCTCGTCAAATAGAGCAATGCTGCCCTGACCGCCGGTTTCACAAAACTCGTCAAAAAACTTCTCACGGTCCACCGCGAAGCGACCCTGCTTGTAATCCATCTGCCGATAGCCGAGCGCGGGCTGCGTCGGGTGCAGTTCGCCCACGCCAACGTGGCGGATATCCTGCGAACCTGCTTCTAGAGCCAGGGCCATGCCGGGCACCAAGGCCAGCAGCGTCAAAGCGTGTTTCATGCATCTCTCCGGAGTTGTCATCATTGCTATGCCAGCAGGCAACGATACGGATCAATGATGACACTCCCTTGACGCTCAGTGGATGAGACGCAGATGGGCGCGCCGATACTCCCCAGGTGCTACACCATATTCACGCTTGAAGGCCGTGGTGAAGTTGGCAGCGCTGGTGTAGCCAGCAAGCGCAGCGGCAGCGTCAATGCTGATGGCCTGCTGCGCCATGGCGTTTCGGGCCAGATCAAGGTGGTGCCGACGTAGAAAACTTCCCAACGCTTCACCCTGCTGGTGATAGAAGCGCCGCTGAAGGGTGCTTAAACTCATGCCCAGCTGTTCGGCAAGCGCTGCCTGGGGCACGCCTTTCGCCTGGCCGCTGTCGATCAGGTTCATGAGCCTGGCCAGCCGGTGGTCCGGCATGATGGAGGAGGTTGTTCTTGAATCCGCTTGAGGCAGGCAGGCCAGCGCTTCACCCGCAAGCGTTGTGGCAAGCCCCGCAAGCTGCAGGCGTGCCGCGACGCTTGTGGGTGCTTTTTCATCCACTGCAAAGAGCCTTGAGGCCAGCGCAACAAGCCCCGAGGAGGGCGCCCAATGCCTGAGCGTTGGCGTGCTCAGGCAAGACATTACCAGCTCGCGATGCCCATGGCGGGCAAGCCAGTGGGGCGAAAGGCTCAAGGTCAACGTGCGTTCAGACGCGCCCGCTTGACCCAGGCGTGTGAAGCTTGCCGCTTCAGGAAGAGTAACCATCAAACCGCAGTGGGGGGCCTCCGGGCCCAGACGAGTTTCCACCGCGCCGTAGCGAACGCGTGCAGTTCCGCCAATCACCAGAGCAATCTTGATCCCTGCAGGCAGTACCGCCTGGCTGGTCAGCCCGAACCGATCCTGAATATCGGCCAGGCGCAGCTGCATACCCGGCTCGACCTCCGCCACCCACATTCGCCCGGTTAAAAGCGCTGAACGCCGATCCCAAGCGGGCGCTTCGAGCCGCTGGCGCTTGACCAGCGGAGCAGAAAGCGCGCGCAGATCGGCGGCGCTGATCTCATGTATCGCTGACGTTTCACCCATGTATGCCCTTTCGCGGGAGTGAGTCCTGATACGCCCATTTGCCGCGTTTGCAAAGCAAGCTGCCCGATGTGCAAAGGTGCGCTGAACGAGTGAGTGGCATAATGCGCTGCCGTAAAATTTATTGCAACGGATTCTCATTCGCAAGGCGAGCGTTAAACCAAGGGAACCAAAGGGGAGCAGCATGGCATCAGTGATATCGGGTTATCGTTTGGCAACAGTGATTGGCGGCGTTGCCGTTCTACTCAGCTTTGCGCCCAACATGTGGGCGCAGGCGGTAGAGGACGCCTCGCGGCTTGATACCGTTACGGTGGAAGGCAACCGCCTCTATGAAATGTTGCCCTCTGAAGTGACCGGCGGCTATAGCGTTGACGCAGCAACCGTCGGCACCCGAACGCCCGCCTCACTGCGTGATATTCCCCAATCGGTCAGCGTGGTCACGCGCGATGCCATCGAGGATCAAAACTTTACCACGCTGGACCAGTTGGGCCGCCGTACGCCGGGCATGCGCGTACTCTCCAACGATAACGGCCGCTCTTCCATTTATGCGCGCGGCTATGAGTACGACGAGGCCAGCATTGACGGCTTGCCCGCACCCATGACCAGCATCACCGGGTCGGTACCTACGCTTTCGGCCGTTGACCGTGTCGAGATCATGCGTGGCCCGTCGGGGCTGTTTGACAGCACCAGCGAGATGGGCGGCATCGTCAATCTGGTACGCAAGCGCCCCACGCACGATGTTCAAGGGCATGTGAGCGGCAGCCTGGGCAGCGACCAGCAGCGCGCAGGCCAGGTGGATCTGTCTGGGCCCATCGATGCAGAGGGGCGCATACGAGGGCGCCTGGTCATTGATCATGCCGAACACGGCCAATTTGTGAATAATAACGCCAATGACCAGCACGATCTTTATGCGGCCGTGGATATCGATCTCGATGACGCCACCAAGCTAGGGCTTGGCTACCTTCACAACACCAAGAACATCACGGTGAATAACGGCCACCCGGTGGGCAGCAGTGGCGAGCTTTTGTACGGGTCGCGTTCGGATTTCTACGGCGCACGCTGGAACGACTTCAATAGCCACTCGAACGACTGGATTGCCGAGCTTACTCACCGCTTTGCCACAGGCGGCTTCGGACGCTTGGCCGCGCGTTACTCCAACCGTATCGCCGATTACAACTACGCCTTTGGCGGAAGCGCCCTGAATGCCAGCGATACGCTGACCGTGGCGGGTACCGGCAGCGTGATCGATCAGCAGTCAGTGGCTGTGGACGCAAGCTACAGTCAGCCGTTTTCCGCGTTTGGCAACGTCAGCGAATTTGTACTGGGCAGTGACTACAAGCGCTTTGACACTGACATGGAGTCGGGACGCGCGCGTAGCCTGACCGGTGGGCGCGTCACACGTGACGAGCTGAACGCGCTGGCCTTCGTGGATATACTGGATAGCGCACGTACCAGTGGCCGGGGCTACTCGCATGCCAATACCACGCTCGAGGAAACCGGGCTTTATGGCAAGCTGACCCTGCGTCCGGTGCAGCCGCTGGCGCTGATTGCCGGTGGGCGGGTAAGTCGTTATGACCTTGATTACGAAGACCTTGCGGCAGGCTCAGAGCAGAGCCGTAGCGGTACAGAGGTAACGCCTTATACGGGCCTTGTGGTCGATCTTGATAATGAGCATTCGCCGTATGCCAGCTACTCACAGGTTTTCAAGCCGCAAACCGAAAGCGATATCAACAACGACCTGCTCTCTCCGCGGCAAGGCGATCAGTACGAGGTGGGCATCAAGGGTAGCTACCTGGGCGGTGATGTGAACGCGCGTATCAGCGCTTTTCGCCTGTATGACGAGAACCGTGCGGCAGCGCCGACGGACCCGGCGGCCAACTATTCAGAATCCGTGGGCAAGATGCGCATTCAGGGGGCTGAGTTCGAGGTCACAGGAAGTCTTACCGATCAGTGGGACATCATCGCCGGCTATACCTATCTGGACACCAAGGTGGAGCGCCGCTCATCGGATCGTGAAGATGGGCTGTTTCTCTTGATGCCCAACAATATCGTCAATCTCTGGACCCAGTACGATTTTGCCGGCCAGACGCTGGGCGGTTTGCGAATCGGAGGCGGCGTGACGGCAATGAGTGATTTTGCCTCGAGTAACGGCATTAAAGCGCCCGGCTACGCGGTAGTGGATGCTATGGTGGGGTATGACGTTACTTCTCGACTAAGCGGGCAGCTCAACATTCATAATCTGCTGGATCGTGATTACTACAACCGGGTAGGCAGCGACGGGACGTTCAACATGCCAGGCAACCCGGCCAACGTGGTGGCATCGCTACGCTATGATTTCTAAGTATTTGATAAAGCGCCATGGGAAACCGTGGCGCAGTTGGTCATCACCAGAAGGAGGCTTGCGATGGCTGCCTTTGTTGCTTTGCTGGTGCCCAATCATGGCCTACAGCGCGTCGCCTGGTGAGGTGACGCTGCCGGGCACTTCCCAGTTTCTGCTCACCGCGCCTGAACCGGAGCGTGAGTACCTGATCCAGGTCTCGATACCCGACGCGGCGCCGCCGGATGCGGGTTACCCGGTTCTCTACCTGCTTGATGGTAACGCGCGCTTTCCGCTGGTACAGGCAGCGCGCGATACGCTGACACGCCAGGAGCCGGATGGCGCGAGCAATTCGCTGCTCATCGTGGCGATTGGCTACCCGGATACCGAGCGTTTTAATCGAGAGCGGCGCAGTGAGGACTTTACTCCTGATATCTCGGCGGATGGCGCCCACTCCCAGTACGCCTTTGGCGGGGCGGAGCGCTTTCTGGAGTTTATCCAGACGCGCCTGAAGCCCGCCATTCAGCAACGCTTTGCAGTTGATTCAGGCCAGGAGGCGATTCTTGGCCACTCCTACGGCGGCTTGTTCGTACTTCACGCGCTGCTTACCCGGCCCTCAAGCTTTGATACCTATATCGCCATCAGCCCGTCACTCTGGTGGTATGGGGATACGCCGCTCGATAGGCTCGCCAGCCGCTACGCGGTATCATCTGCGCTGCCAGACACGCGGCTGATGCTCGGGGTAGGGGAAGACGAGCAGCCAGGCCATGACCAGCCGGATACGAGCGAACGCGTTAGCCGTCAGCGCACGCGCGCCATGGTAGACAACACCCGGGCGTTCGCTGAGTGGTTCGGCGCCCGGCAAGACGTCAACGTAAGCCTGACGGTTTTTCCCGGCGAGAATCACGGCAGCGTGATGTGGCCGGCCACGCGCCAGGCGCTGGAGTTCTTGAATGAACCTCCTCAGTGAGTCGTACAGCGTGTGCGGCTGCCCCGTCAAACCATCTTGGGTCTAACAGGCCCAGCAGGAGAGCAGCGCGTGCGTAGCGGATTACTTGTCTTGATAGTGGCAGTGGGATTGGCAGGCGGATTTTCGGCCCTGGCATCAACGGATACCTACGCGCCGCGCCTGATGCGCCTGGAAGCACGCAGCGCTCTGCCTTCCATAGAGGCATCTCTTGCTCAGGAATCCGCTGCCCTCAATAGCGTGTTTCTCGCCTACGCAGAGGATCAGCCGCTATGGATGAGTGCGCATCTGGCCATTCTGCGCTACGGCGATATCGCACGCGCGGCGCTGCTTGAGTACGCCGCGCTACCCGAATTCCAGCACGTGCTGGTGCGCTTCGGCCCCGATGCAGTGCTGCCAATCAGTTACTTTCGCGCCCACGATGTCGCAACGCTTCGCGCTCAGCACTGGGTAGGCGAGCGCTATCAGCAGTTGAGCCGCTGGTGGAGCGAGGAGGGCGAACAGGCGCAAGGTGACGCCGAGTGGACACCGCACCGGCGTGGGCAGATCGGCATTGCTCTGCTCGATGCCGAAGGGCACGCCCTGCTCAACCAGTTTGTGGTGGATGCCGAGGGCGAGGTGCATTGGCTGCAGGGCGAGCGCGTTGTGGCGGGTATCAGCGATTTTTTCACCAGCGGCCTGCGCCATCTGGAAAATCAGTGGCGCCGCGATGAAGCGATCGGGGCAAGCGACATCGGCTGGGCTGGGGTGGATCTTCTGCTGATGGCCAGTACCGTCAAGGTATTGCGTGCCGGGCGTCTAGCGCGGGGTGCCAGAGTTGGCAGCGCTGAAGCACAGGGCGTGAGGGCAGGCATGCGTCAGGGAATCGCCGCAGGCGCCGGACGGTTTGCCAGCCTCCCCCGCATGGCCAAGATAGCCGCCGTGACCACCACCGCCTACGTGGTGGTTCGCCACCCCTCACTGATCAGCGCCTTGGGTGCCAACGCGGCGAAGTGGCTAAGCCTGCCGGTATGGCTTGGCCAGTTTGGGGTATGGTTCATCGTGCTGCTGCCGGTGCTGATGGCTGCGCGATTTATCTGGCGGTGGGTAATGGTGCCTCTCTTGTGGCTGTTGATGCCGGTGATACGGACCGCCCTGAATGTTCTGGACAAGGCGCATCCGCGCAAGGCAGCGGGTGCGCCCGATAACTAACGTGAAAAGCCTCCAGTCAGTAGCGCAGAACCCCCACGATGCGGCTAGGCGGATGCCCAGGAGACGGCTACCCGCACATATTTGATACGCTGCCGGAAATAGGTGAAGGCGATGTGCAGCTTTCCATCCTGGCCTTGAATGATCGTGGGGTAGGAGTACTCACGGTTTTTCTTTTCGACCGAATTGTTGGTCATGCAGTAGCCGTCGCCGATTTCCAAGTCGCGCTTTATTGGCCAGCTATGTCCGCCATCGGTTGAAAGGGCAAGCGTCATGGGTGCCCGCGGTGCGCCCCAGAAGGCGGCTTTCCCATGCTTGCTTGCCTGATCGATGAGTTCGCCATGGTCCTCGGCGTCTTCGATATCGTCATAAAGCGAGGCCCGGCGCTCGCCTTCGAGGTCCGCCCGGCGGTGGTTGTAGACCAGCGCCAAGTGGCCGTTATCCAGGCAGGTAAACTGAAGGGAAGAGTTGTTGTTAGGAAGTTCGGTCGCTTTCGGTGCGCTCCAGGTGAGAGCGTCTTCGGAGCGGCTTGAGTAGATCGCATCCGCCCAGCGGCTGCGGTAGAGCGCCAGGTAAGTGCCATCCTTGAGCGGCTGAATATTCATATGCACACAGCCCACGCTGTCGGGTACGTCGTGCTGATGCCAGGTGGTGCCGCTATCTTCAGAAACCATGACGGCGCTGATGTCGTCGTTGCCCGTCCAGCGTTCTCCCTCGGCCACACGGCACACGAAAACGGGTAGTACCCAGTTGCCCTGGCGTGTAAAAACGGGCGGCTGGCGAATAAAGATACCTGGCGTATCAAAAAGCGCGCAGGGCTCGCTCCACTGTCTTCCGCCATCTTGAGAGATACGATACCTGACGATGGCCGTGTTTTGATGCCCGGAAAGCTGGGCGGTATAGAGCAGCCACAGCGCGCCATCTGGCGCTGTAAAGAGCACCGGGTTCTGCTCGGAGCGAGTCCCATCGTCGGATAGTTTCACCGGCTCCGACCATTGGTCGTTACCTTTTTTCAGCCGAGAGATGTGAATGGATATATCGGGCACCCCCTCCTGAGTGCCGCCAAACCAGGCGCAGAGCAGGTCGCCGTTAGGCAGCTCGTGCAGAAACGAAGCATGGTTTTGCAGGCAGGGAGTGGGCAGGTAGGCCTCAAGGCGACTACCGTCGATGGCGGCGGTATGCAGGCCACCCGTGAGTGTGTCTTGTGTGAGCGTGCTCATGCGTCATCCTTTTTACGGTATCAGATAGGCTTGTTGTGATAGGTCGGGCGGGCTTTGAGGCGGCGAAATGCAAAGCGCAGCAGAGGCCAGTAAAGCGGCAATAGTGCGACTGCCCAGATCACGGCGCTGATCGGCGTAATGAAATCCAGGTAGTTACCGCGTGTGATCAAAAGCCCGCGAGCAATCTCGCTTTCAATAATGGGCCCAAGCGTCATGCCGATGACAATAGGTGCACGTGGGATACCGGCTTTCGCCATGTAGTAGCCGAATACACCAATGCCCAGCATGACCAGAATATCCCAGGCGTTATTGCGCAATGCATAGGCGCCGATGATGCATATCAGCAGGATGATCGGCAGCAGAATGCTCTCCTTGACCTGAAGCGCTCGAGAGAAGAGCTTGGCGCCGGGAAGCCCGATCAACAGGACGATAAAGTTGACAATGACCGTGGTGGCGAAGAACTGATACACCAGCGGCGCGTGGTCACGCATCAAAAGCGGGCCAGGCTGGAGGCCGTGAATCATGAAGCTGCCAATAATGACCGCCGTGACCGCGCCGCCCGGCAGGCCAAGGGTCAACAAAGGGATCAAGGCGCCAACGCCGGAGGCGCTGTTGGCCGTTTCAGAGCACGCAATGCCCTCGGGCTCGCCGGAGCCGAATTTATCCCGGTTCTTGGAGATATTGCGCCCTTGGCTATAGGAGATGAGCGAGGCGACATCAGCACCCGCGCCAGGTATGGCACCCACGATGGTACCGATGCCGGTCGAGCGTAGCTGGGCGGGCAGCAGGCGCCGCAACAGGCTCCATGAAGGCATGACTTCCGAGACCTGAACGATGGGTTGGCTGCGATGAGAGATGCGTTCGAAACGTTGCATGATCTCGGGGATGGCAAAGAGTCCGATGATCACTGCGATGAAGGGAATGCCGCCCATCAGATAGGGGGTATCCATGGTAAAGCGTGGCTGGCCGTTGATCTCGTCAAGTCCTACGGTAGCCAGGAAAAGGCCGATCAAACAGGCGATAGCACCTTTCAGGAACGAGCCGCCGGTCAGCGATGCCACGGCCATCAATGCGAGTACGGCAATGGCACAGTACTCCCGAGGCCCCAGCGATAGTGCAAACTGCGAAATGGGGTAGGCGAGAACGATCAAGATCAGCGAGGCGAGCACACCGCCCACGAACGAGGATATGGTGCTCAATCCAAGCGCAAGCCCGGCCTTGCCCTTACGGCCCATAGGGTAGCCATCAAACACCGTGGTGACGGCCATGGCCGAACCGGGAATGCCGATGACCGTTGCAGGAATCGAGCCGCCGAAAACGGCGCCAATGTAGATACCCAGCAGGCAGCTGATACCGGTAAAGGGATCAAATACGAAGGTGAGCGGGCTGGCAATGGCTACCCCTAGCGAGGGTGAAATGCCTGGCATGGCGCCCACTACGATACCAATGGCCACGGCGCCTACCAGCAGCAGTAACAGCAGTGGGTCCAGGAGCGAGGCAAACCCTTGTAATAATAATTCGAACATACCGAACTCCTTACCAGACCGACCCTAAGGGCAGGGGGATGCTGAAGACGTGGTAAAACACCAGATAGGTACTTACCGCGATGACGACATTGATCACGCCAATTTTGACAAGGCTTGTAAGACTGAACTCGGCTCGCAGGAGCGCCATGATAAGTGACGTCACCAGAATGGACGTGGCAATAAAGCCAATGGCGTTCATCAAAAACGGGAATAGCGCAATCGCGCCTAGCGTCACGGGAATGGCATGAGCGCGGTTACGGGCGGGCTTCGCCTTGACCGTGACGCCCTGTGTGCCCTGGTGCGCGAGCATCGTGAGCTTGCCGATATCTTTAGTCGTCTCGCTCGGCTGCCAAGGTAGCTGCACATTCTGAAGCTGAGCGGTGAAGGCTTCCGACTGCGTGGCCGTTTGCAAGCGGGCCACGTTTGCCGTTTGAGTGTCTCTGGCTTGCGCTGCCGGGGCGAAAAGGGCAGCCCATTCGCCGTAGATCAGCATCGTCTCCTTTGAAGGGGTAGATTGACCGTCAAAGGTTTCCATCACGATCGCTTTCCCGGCTTGAATCGCCTGCTCGAAATCTGAGCGGGCCGCAACCACGGCATCAAGTTTTCCAGCCTCCAGATCGCTACGCAGGTCTTTTATATCCATCGGCTGCCACTGGCCGTCGGAGGACGTCTGGCCATCTTGGCGCTTCTTGAGCTTTTCTAAAAAGACCGTATCTTCGATCAAGCTGTCGTAGCCAATGCGGCTGTTTGAGCCCAGTGCTGCATCGTCAGCCCCTTGGGATGCAGATTTGACCAGAACGTAGGCGTCAAAGTAGAGCAGCGAGAAGGGTGTGAAGCCGGTCAGATGCTGCCTGGCAGCAAGCTCGGCGTTTTCCTGAGTGGCTCTCGACGAGACGGCCAGGAGTGATGTGTCCGGGTGACTTCTTTGGATGACGCTCAACGCAGAGAAACGACCAAGGCCGGAATGGTTGCAGAGTTCGAGCCGCGTACCGGGGGATTGGTTAAGCGCTTGAAAGAGGATCTTGAAGGTGGTGTCGTCTTCAGAGCCGTCGGGGAAATTGACGAATATCTTGTGATTGCGGTTCACCAGGTATTGTACGAGGGCAATAAAGGTAAAACTGATCAGGGCTACCAGTACGATAGTCGGAATGAAACCCGGTCCAATGGTGCGGCGCATCTCAAACGGCATGCCCAGCGCCTGAACAAGAAAATAGCTACCTACCACCAAAAGCAGCAGCAGCGTCCAGAACTCTATGGTTTTCAGCCGATATTTAAGGATCTGATACTTCATCGCGGTACGGTCCTTATAGAAACGCTGGAGCACTCAGATTGCCGTCCGAATACTCCAGCCCATTTGGCGTGGTTTACTGCTCGAGTAGATCGGCAGCGGCAACAAAGGCTTCGCTTTGCCGTGTCAGCCACTCGCTGAAATCATCCCCGGTACGTAACTGAACATTGAAGCCAATGCGGTTCATGCGTTCGTTGAACTCATCCTTCTGGGCAATCTGGGTACACGCATCGATCAGATAGTTTTCTACCTCCTCGGGAATATTGGCGGGCGCACCGATGGCGCGGAACAGCCCGATATCCAGCGGGTATCCCTCTTCGGCGGAGGTGGGTACCTCCGGCAGGCTCTGCGAGCGCTCGTCGCTGAAGAACGCCAGCATGCGTAGCTGGCCTGCTTGTACCTGTGAGTAGGCTTCGGCATCGGACACGACAGCACCATCCACATGTCCGCCAATGACGGCGGTAATGGAGTCGCCTGAACCTGAGTAGGGGATAAGCGTCGGATCGGTGTCAGTAACATTACCCGCCGAAAGGGCGATCAGCTCACCGATGGAGGTGTAACCCAGTGCCAACCGGTCAGGATCTTCCTGGGCGATGGTCACCCAGTCTTCAAGCGTTTCGATATCGCTGTCGGCGCTGACGGCGATCCCCACGGGTTCGGCGGAAAGTAGACAGATGGGCGTAAAATCTTCAACGCTTGCCGGGAAGCCATTGATGATGTGGGGATTGCCAACCAGAGAGCTATTGATCATCGCAATGGTATAACCGTTTGGACGTGCCGATGAAGCGGCATGAAAGCCGACCGCACCGCTGCCTCCGGTACGATTGACAGGCAGCACGTCCACGCCGCTGTATTCAGCAAGCGACTGAGCGAACGCGCGCCCAACCAGATCGTTTCCTCCGCCTTGACCAAAGGGGATGATCAGCTCGATCGGGCGTTCGGGATAGTCGGCCAAGGCGGTCATGGGAATAAGTAGCGAGGAGGCGAGAAGTGCTCCGAGTGACTTGCGTACCGTCATGTTGATCTCCGGTTTTTTTATTGTGCAATGCATTAATGAATGAAGACGATTCTCAAGAGGTGGTAACTGCCTATATCGATCGCTACCGACCTCTAATGACAATAAAATGATCGCATCGATCATGTTGTGCATTTGCACTTTTGTCTCATATACCAAAGTTTTTGTTCGGTAAAATATATTTAAATCAAATAATTGGTCTTATTTTTCATGGAATAAGTCATCGATTATGCTTCGTTAACTTGCGATATTTTTTTGAATCAATCATTTTTGTGATCGATTCAATCGAAAAGAATGTTCATCCTCGTTAAGGACGCCAGCCTCATGACGCTATTCAAGGGCATCATTCCCGCTCTCATTACCCCCATGACCCAAGAACAAAAGGTTGATGAGTCTGCCTTGCGCACTTTGGTGGATACCTTGATCGAAAAGGGGGTGCATGGGCTCTTTGCGCTGGGCACTAACGGAGAGTTCTTCGCTTTAACGGATGACGAAAAAATCAATGTCGCGCAAGTGGTCGTCGAGCAGGCGGCAGGACGTGTGCCGGTCATTGCCGGGACCGGCGGCTTCACCACGCAGAGCGTGATTGAGCTAAATGCACGTATGGCGACGGTAGGTGTCGATGCCTGCTCGATCATCACGCCTTACTTCAATGCGGTTTCCCAGCGCGAGCTGATTGCTCACTACACGGCGATCGAGAAACAAGCCGAGCTGCCGTTCATGCTCTACAACATCCCCGCCAAGACCGGCGGCACGATCACTATCGACACCGTGGCGGAGCTTTCGTACCTGCCGATGGTGCAAGGTATCAAGGATAGCGGCGGCGACTTTGATCGTCTGACGCAGTTGATTGGCCTGAAACGTGACGATTTCGCCGTCTTTACCGGTACGGATTCGCTCATTTTGTGGGGGCTTCTCGCTGGAGCCGATGGGGCTGTGGCGGCAACCACCAACGCCGTGCCGGACGTGGTCATGACGATCTATAACGCCTACCAGGCTGGCGACATGCAAACCGCCCGTGAAGCTCAAGAGAAGCTGCGCGTTCTGCGCAACGCCTTCGGTATGGCTACCATGCCGGTGGTGCTCAAGGCCGCCGCCGAGCTTTTGGGCATGCCCGCTGGCCCCACGCGTGCCCCGGCGCTGCCACTGAGCGATCAGGAGCGCCAGCGTCTTGATGAACTGCTCAAGGTTTATCGCTAATGACGGGACAGGATCGATCAGTGCCACCTTGCAAGACGCAGCTTGTCATTCTGGCCGACGACCTGTCGGGCGCAGCGGACTGCGCGGTGAGCTACGCCGCGAAAGGTTTGTCGACGACGGTCGAACTTACTGCGCAGAGCAGGGCCGATAGTCATATAGCGGTCTTCGATACCGACTCTCGCCACTTGCCGCCTGTTGAGGCGGCCAACCTATGCCTTGAAACCTGGCGCTTGAACGGGTCTTCAGATCTCAAGCTTTACAAGAAGATCGACTCTACCCTGCGCGGTAACTGGGCCGAGGAGGTTGCAGCGCTCATACCTGAGGCCGGCATGGCGATCGTTGCCCCCGCCATGCCCGCCATGAAGCGCGTGACCCGCCAGGCCAGGCAGTACATTGATCAGACCCCGGTCGAGGAGAGCGAGGTATGGCGCAACGAGCAGCTCGCCGGCCGGGCCGATATCGTTGTCATGCTCGCTCACCAGGGCGTCAAGTCGGCTCACTTGCCGCTCGCGACACTTCGCAAAAGCTCGATTGAGACGCTGACTCGCTGGTTTGCCGAGCAGCGTGAAAATACATTGCGCGCAGTGGTATGTGACGCCGAAACCGACGAAGACCTGAAGCGCATCGCCAGCGCAACCCAGTCTATCGAAGGGGCTTTCTGGGTGGGCTCGGCGGGGTTATCACAAGCCTTGAGCCACTATGCAGGGAGCGATTCCTCATCAGCGGTTCCCGTACGCACTGAAGTCAATGGCCCCGTGCTTGTGGTCGTGGGAAGCATGTCACCGATTTCGCATCGCCAGATCGACTATCTCACCCAGCAAGCTGGCGAGGCGCTTGGCGTCTTCCGGGTAGATATCCACGCATTATTGAACGCCTCGACGGCGCCCGACACACTGCTCAACGCTCAAGCAGCGCTCGAACGGGGCGAAGACGTGCTGGTCACACTTGACCAGCAAACCCCGGATGCTTCCATAAACGGCTATGCGCTATCGCGTCGGTTGGCGTACTACCTGGGGCCGCAGCTAGGGGGCTTGGGCGGTCTGATTGCCACCGGCGGTGAAACGGCGAAAGCGCTGCTGAGCGCCGGCGGGATCGAACGGCTGAGCCTGACTGATGAGCTCGAGCCGGGCGTGGTGCTATCGCTTGACGACCATGGGTTGCCCGTCGTGACCAAGGCTGGCGGTTTTGGCAAGGATTCCTCTCTCTATCAGGCGTGGCGCTATCTAGCACATCAGCGTCTTGACGATTCACTCGTCGGCGAGTCTTGCCAGGCTCATCGACGCACTTAGTTACTTACGTCGGAGTACAACAACGATGAGTTATCTTCCAGTTGTAGGTATCACCATGGGGGATGCCGCAGGCATTGGCCCCGAGGTCATCATGAAGGCGCTTGCTCACGCTAGCGTCTACCAGAACTGTCGGCCGCTGGTGATCGGTGATGCTAAGCGCTTGAAAAAGGCTGGCGGCATCGTCGGCAGCCAGCTTGTACTGAACGTGATCGAGAATGTGGAAGAAGCCACGTTTCGCCCCGGCACGCTGGATTGCATCGATCTGGGACTGATCCCGGAGGATCTGCCCTACGGCAAGGTATCCCCGGTGGCGGGTGATGCCGCTTACCAGTTCATCGCGCGCACCGTCGAGCTGACCAACGCTAGCATGCTGGACGCCATCTGCACCGCGCCGCTCAACAAGGAAGCGCTGCACGCCGGCGGGCATATCTTTCCCGGTCACACCGAAATGCTGGCGCACCTGACCGGAATCGATGAAGTCTCCATGATGCTGGTTACGCCGAACCTGCGCGTCATTCACGTGACCACCCATATGGGGCTTATTGATGCGATTGGCAAGATCGAGCCGGGGCTTGTCACGCGCACCATCGAGCGTGCCCATGAAACGCTGGTACGCGCCGGTATCGATAATCCGCGTATTGGCGTTTGTGGCATCAACCCCCACGCCGGCGAGAACGGCCTGTTTGGCTACGGTGAAGAGGAAGAGAAGATCGTCCCGGCCATCGAGGCGCTCACCGCGCGCGGCTGGGACATTCAGGGGCCACTGCCGGCTGATACGCTGTTTTTCCGCGCGGGCCGCGGGGATTTCGATGTGGTCGTGGCGATGTATCACGACCAGGGCCACGGCCCTGTAAAAGTGATGGGGCTCGAGGCGGGTGTCAACGTCACCGTGGGGCTACCGGTGATTCGCACTTCGGTGGATCACGGCACCGCCTTCGATATCGCTGGCAAGGGCATCGCTGATGAACGAAGTCTGCTCGAAGCGTTGACCCAGGCGATCGATCTTGCCAACCGCCGTGAAAGATCGGTTAAGTCGTCTAACAAGGAGAATATTTCATGAAACGTATCGGTTTTATCGGTCTGGGGCTGATGGGGGCCAACATCGCCCGTAATATCATGCAGGGCGGCTACGCCATGACGCTCTTCGATCCCAATCGTGAGAATATGGCGCCACTTCTGGAGCAGGGCGCCCAGGCGGCGGACTCTCCCAAGGCCGTGGCCGAACGCTCGGATATCGTCTTCATCTGCGTGCCCGGCGCCCCCCAGGTCGAAGCGACGGTTGAGGGCGAGCAGGGTCTGGCTCTGGGCGCTCACGAGGGGCTGATCATCGTGGATTGCTCGACTTCGGCGCCCACCCTGACTCAAAGGCTGAATGAAACCCTGGCCGCCAAGGGGGTGACGTTCATCGATGCCGCACTCGGAGGAACGCCTACTCAAGCCGAAACTGGTGAACTTCAGGCGATCGTCGGTGCCGATGAGGCAACACTGGAAGCCGTGCGCCCGGTCCTTGAGTGCTGGGCGAGCAAGATTCTACACGTGGGCCCTGCAGGCGCTGGCCACACCATGAAGCTGCTCAATCAGTTTCTGGCCATGGGGTACGGCGCTATCTATTCGGAAGCCTTGACCATTGGCGCGAAAGCTGGCGTGACGCCGGAAGTGTTCGATAGCGTGATCCGCGGCAGCCGTATGGATAGCGGTTTCTATCAGACGTTCTTCCAGTACGTGCTGGAGCGTGACCGTAATGCTCACCGCTTTTCGCTGGCCAACGCCGGCAAGGATATTCGCTACGTGGCCAATCTGGCGGACGATCTGAACGTGAAGGCGGGCGTGGCCCACGCCATCGAGGCACTTTACGCAAGCGCCTTGGCAGAGGGCGCGGGGGAAAGCTTCGTGCCGGAGCTTTCCGATATCGTAGCCAAACGTCACGGGGTCTCCTTCTCACAGTAACGGCAGGATTCGTTCTTGGTCAGGTTTTACAGGAGTCGCTATGAAGGTGGTCAATCGCCGCAAAGCAATGCTGGAAGCCGTGCACAGCGGAATAACGGATGTCGAAACGCTGTGTGAGCGCTTCGATATTTCCGAGGCGACGGTGCGGCGCGATCTTACCGCTTTGGCTGATGACGGTCATATCGTGCGCACCTACGGTGGGGCAGCGGCGGTGGTGGGCAAGCGCGAGCCGGAGCTTTCACTGCTTCAGCGCCAGCACGAGCGGGGTGATATCAAGGCCCATCTGGCGAGTGCCGCCTTAAAGCATATCGAGGATGGTGACACGCTGCTGCTTGACGGCGGCTCGACCACGACGGCCCTTGCAAAGCTATTGGGTCAGCGCCGTGGTCTGCATGTATTTACCAACAATCTGGCGGCCATGCCGGCTTTGGCTGCCATCGAAGACTGTAAGGTGACCTTTCTTGGCGGTGACCTGCGTGCGGCCAGCATGACCACCTATGGCGTGATGGCGCAGGCGGCGCTCGAGCGCCTGTCGGTGAACAAGTTGTTCATGAGCGCCGACGGCGTGGTGGCAGACCTGGGGCTTTGCGAGGCGAGCGCGGAACAGGCTTATCTGAAGGAGATGATGATCCGTCGCGCGCTGCACGTAGTCGTGCTGGCCGATTCAAGCAAGCTGGGCAACGCACGCCAGCAGCACTGGACACCCATGCTAAGCCACTGGACCTTGATTACCGACGACCAGGCCAGCGACGACCGGCTGGAGGCGTTCAAGCGCCGGCGCGCCGTCACTCTCGAGGTGATCAGAACCTAGCCTACAGATAATCGCAGGAAGTATATTCATGCATGTATTAGTGACAGGATGCAGTTCAGGCATCGGCTTGTCGATATGCCGCCACCTGCTCGATCAGGGGCATGAGGTGACCGGACTTTCGCGCCGCTCTCCGCCGATTGAAAGTGGGAATTTTAATTGGGTAAAGGCCGATTTGAGTGCGCTGGCCTCTACGCCGCTTGAGCTTGATTCAGGCAGTTTCGATGCCTTCGTTCATGCAGCGGGCATCATGCACACGGGGGATATCCAGGCGTATGAACATGAACTTGCCCAGCAAATGTGGCGGCTGCACGTTGATGCACCAGCGCTGCTGGTCAAAAAGCTGCTGGCCGAACAGGCGCCCTTGAAGCGAATTATTTTGATCGGTAGTCGAACTCAGCAAGGCGCATTGGGCAAAAGTGCCTACGCCGCATCCAAGGCGGCCCAGCAGGGCTTGGTGCGTTCATGGGCGCTGGAACTCATGGCTGGGCAGACCACGGTCAATCTGATCGCCCCCGGCGCTACGCGGACTCCCATGCTCGAAGACCCAAATCGACAAGGGGTAGCGCCCAAGCTACCTCCAATGGGGCGCTTTATAGAGCCAGAAGAAATTGCGGCCAGCGTTTCGTTTCTGTTGGATGAGCAGGCGCGTTCCATTACCGGACAGACACTGACAGTCTGCGCTGGCGCCTCGCTTTAACAATCCTCAAAGCGGCGTCTTGCTCGCCTCGCCGGGAATTTCCCGCACCAGTCGCGGCATCAAGAATCCCGGCAGATGATCACGAAGGCGGGTAACCAAGGCGCGCGCTTCGTCATCCGGCACGTCGAAATGCGCCGCGCCCTGCACCGGGTCGAGCACGTGCAGGTAGTAGGGCAGCACGCCAGCCTCGAACAGCCGTTCGGAGAGAGTAGCGAGCGCGCTCACCTCGTCGTTGACCCCGCGCAGCAGCACGCTCTGGTTCAAGAGCGTCACCCCCGCCGCTTTCAGCCGGGCGCAGGCATCAATCACCGCCGGGTCGATTTCGTTGGCATGATTGATGTGCAGTACCAGCACTTTCTGCAGCCGCGTGTTACTAAGCCACCCAAGCAAGGCGCTATCCACCCGGTCCGGAATCACCACAGGCAAACGGGTGTGGATGCGCAGGCGCTTCAGGTGCGGGATGGCTTCAAGCTCGTTGACCAGCCAGGCCAGTTGACGGTCGCTTGCCGCCAGCGGGTCGCCGCCGGAAAGAATCGCCTCGGTGATGCTGGGTTCAAAGCGCAAGTAGTCAAGCGCCTCCTGCCACTGGGCGCGGGAGGGGGCGTTCTCGCTGTAGGGGAAGTGGCGGCGAAAGCAGTAGCGGCAGTTCACCGCGCAGGTGGGGCTTGCGATCAGCAGTACCCGGCCTGCGTACTTGTGAATCAGCCCGCGGGCAGGGCGGTGGTCGGCCTCCTCAAGCGGGTCGGTCACATAGCCCGGGCGCGCAAGCGCCTCGTCGCCCAGCGGCAGTACCTGGCGCAGGAGCGGATCGTCCGGCGCGTTGTGGGCAATTCGCTTGAAGTAGGCTTCCGGCACGCGCACCTCGAACAGTGCATGCCCGGTTTGCGCGCCCGGAAGCCATGCGTCATCAAGCCCCAGGCGCTGGCAAAGTAGCTTGGGGTCGCGGATGGCGTGAGAAAGCTGGTGTTGCCACGACGAGGGCTGCGCTTGGCTTGCTCGCTCGTGATTATCCGAGGCAACGATCATAATGTTCTCCTGCAAAAAAGCCCTCCTTCGGGTTATCATGCGCGCACTTATTGAACGATGCAGTGTAAACGGCGCGATATGAGCAGTACCGCGCCCGCAAGGCGCAGTATGCCTTTACGCATCGGCTCCAGTAATCGATAACTGAAATAGATCATTGAGAGGCAACATGGCTAACTATTCTACCAATGAATTCAAGGGCGGTCTGAAAGTAATGCTCGACGGCGATCCTTGCTCGATCGTCGAGAACGAGCTGGTCAAGCCGGGCAAGGGCCAGGCGTTCAACCGCGTGAAACTGCGCAACCTGATGACCGGTCGCGTGGGCGAGCGTACCTTCAAGTCTGGCGACTCGCTGGAAGGCGCCGACGTCATGGATCTGGAGATGGAGTACCTCTACACCGACGGTGACATGTGGCACTTCATGAAGACCGACGGCTCCTTCGAGCAGTACGCGGTCGAGAAGAAAGCCCTCGGCGACACTGAAAAGTGGCTCAAGGAGCAGGTGCCTTACACCATTACGCTGTGGAACGACAAGGCGATCTCCGTCACGCCGCCCAACTTCATCGAGCTTGAAGTGGTCGAGACCGACCCGGGCCTGAAGGGCGATACCGCCCAGGGCGGCTCTAAGCCGGCTACACTTTCATCAGGTGCCGTGGTACGTGTGCCGCTGTTCATCAACCAGGGCGAAGTGCTGAAAATCGATACCCGCTCCGGCGAGTACGTTTCCCGCGCCTGACAGCCGCGTTAAATGAGTGCGTAGCGCCCGTGTATCGACTACGCACTCAGTGATCGTGTACTACATTATTGCCACGCATTTGCGTGGCTTTTATTTTGTCCAAGGAGCGGTGATGGCCATTGATTGGCGACCCAGTGCAGACATGGCAACGCTGCGTGAGCGTGCCCGCCTGCTTGCCAGCGTGCGGGCGTTTTTTGCCGTGCGCGATGTTCTGGAAGTGGAAACCCCGGTGCTGGGGCAGGGCGGCAGCACCGATGTGCATCTGGTGTCGCTTGCCACGCAGGCTCGCACCGATAAAGGCCAGCGACGGCTGTGGCTGCAAACCTCGCCGGAATTTCACATGAAGCGCCTTCTGGCTGCGGGTAGCGGGCCCATTTTTCAGCTTGCCCGCAGTTTTCGCGATGGCGAAGTGGGTTCGCGCCATAACATCGAGTTCACCATGCTCGAATGGTACCGACCGGGCTTTACGCTGGCCGACCTGATCGAGGAAACGACCGCGCTGGTAGCGGCGCTGATGCCGTCTGCTGCAAGGCCTGTTGTCACCTATCGCTATCGCGAGTTGTTTCATGCTCACCTGTCGATCGACCCATTTACCTTTTCGCTTGAAAAGCTGCGCGGGCTGGCGGCGGAACGCGGCCAGATGCTTGCGGGTGCGCTTGCCAATGAGAGCCGCGAAACCTGCCTGGATCTATTGATGAGCATGGTGATCGAGCCCTCCCTGGGCCGGGGTGAACTGAGCGTAGTGATGGATTACCCGGCAAGCCAGGCGGCGCTGGCGCGCCGGCACCAGGACAGCGACGGCGAGTGGGTGGCATCGCGCTTCGAGCTTTACCTTGATGGCGTGGAGCTTGCCAACGGTTACCACGAGCTGACCGATGCCAGCGAGCAGCGCGCCCGCTTCAAGGAAGATAACGCCGAGCGCCGCCGTCTGGGGCTGCCGGAAGTGGATATCGACGAGCGCCTTTTGGCCGCCCTCGAGCACGGCATGCCCGAAGGATCAGGCGTGGCGCTGGGCATCGACCGCCTGATTCAGCGGGCGCTGAACAAGCCGCGCCTTGAAGACGTACTGGCGTTTGCCACACCCGGTTGTTGAGTATCAAGCGTCGAGGCGTTTGAGCAGAAACACCAGCGGCACCGTAACGATGTAGATCAGCCCAAGCCAGGTGAATATATCGTTGAAGGCGAGCACCTGGGCCTGCTGCGCCACTCGCTGGGCCAGAAGCCCTACGGCGGCGTGGTAGGCGTCGGGCACCGTGCCGCTGAGCATGGCTTCATACTTGGCGATCTCGGAAACGACCACCTCGCGGCCGGTGTCGATAGCCGGAATCAGCTGGTTCCAGTGGAAGTCCTCGCGGATATCACGCACGGTATCGAGCAGGGCCAGCCCCATGGCGCCCCCCAGATTGCGCATCACGTTGAATAGCCCGCTTGCGTTACCCACTTCACTTTGTGGCAGGGTGCCAAGCGCGATGCGTGAGGCGGGTATGATGCACATGATCAGCCCTACGCCGCGTACGATCTGCGGCACGCAGAACTGCCAGAAGCCGGACTCCACGGTCAGGTTGGCGTTCATCATGGTGCCCACCCCGACCAGCAGTAGCCCGAAAAAGAGCAGAATACGCAGGTCCAGTCGGTTGGACAGCTGGCCGACGATGGGAGCGCACAGGAACATGGTGAGCCCGGTGACGAACATGACCTGGCCGATCTGCAGGCTGGAGTAACCCCGCACATAGCCAAAGAACAGCGGCATGATATACACCAGTCCGTAAAGCGCGATGCCGATGATAAACCCCATGCCCGCGCCAATGGCAAAGTTGCGGTTGGCAAAGGCGCGCAGATCGACGATGGGATGGTCACTTCGTAATGTGCGCGTAAAGAACCAGATGCCGGCACCCAGGCAGACCAAGCTGAACAGCACGATCTGGCGGCTGGCAAACCAGTCATCGCCAGGGCCTTCTTCGAGCACGAACTCAAGCGTTCCCAGAAATACCGCGATCAGCGCCAGCCCGATCAGATCCAGGCGGCGCGCCAAGGCGTGGTTGGGCTTGTCGATATCCAGAAAGGTCCAGGCCGCCCAGCACACCAGGATGCCGGGGATCACGTTGGCCAGAAACAGCCAGTGCCAGCTCTGGGTTTCGGTGATGTAGCCGCCTACGGTCGGGCCAATCGAGGGTGCCATGGTCACCACCATGCCGATCACCGCCTGCACGCTGCCCATCACGCGGCGCGGGAAGATCGAGAAACTGACCGCCTGGGTGATCGGAATCATCGCCCCACCCATGAACCCCTGAATGGCGCGCAGCACGATGAGCTGTTCGATGGAGGTGGCCAGCGCACAGCCAAGGCTTGCCAGGGTAAAACCGGCGCAGGAGAGAGTGAACGCCACCCGTGTCGAGAGAATGCGCATCAGCATGCCGGACAGCGGGATCATCACGATCTCCGCGATCAGGTAGGCGGTCTGTACCCAGGAGATTTGATCTTCGCTGGCGGAAAGTCCCGACTGAATCTCGTTGAGCGAGCTTGCCACGATCTGGATATCCAGAATCGCCATGAACATGCCAAACACCGCAGCGATAAAACCAATCCGCTGGCGCCAGGGTGGCATCTCGCTGGGGCCCGCAGCGGCGGGGGCGGCACTCATGAGCCAGGCTGCTCACGCGCCATGGCCGGAGCAGCCCTGCGGGTGGACGGTGTCTCGGTGGTGGGTTCGAGCTCGCGGGTATCGATTTCGGGGATTGCCGAAAGCCCGGCACGTAAAAGGCCCAGCGCCTCAACAGGGCCCGTCACGCGGATCTTGACCGGCACGCGCTGCACGATCTTGTTGAAGTTGCCGGTGGCATTGTCCTGGGGAAGCAGGCTGAACTCGGTGCCGGTGGCCGGGGAAAGGCTCTCGACGATGCCGTCAAAGGTGATGTTCGGGTAAGCGTCCAGATGCACGGCCACCGGCTGGCCGATGCGAATGCGCTCGAGCTGGGTCTCCTTGAAGTTGGCGGTAACAAAGGCGGACTCGAGCGGCACCAGCTGCAGCAGCGTCAGCGAAGGCTGGGCCAACGTGCCGGGTTCGACCCGCAGGTTGCCGATCACCCCGTCGCGCGGTGCGCTGACCAGCGTTTTATCGAGCTGGTGACGGGCATAGGCGAGATCGGCATGGGCGGCGTCCTGGTTGGCCTCGGCGCGGACCACGTCGCTCTCCGCCACGGCCAGCTGGCGCTGAGCCGAGATGACCGCTGCACGGCGGCTGGCCAGGTTGGCTTCGGCCACCCGCAGTGCGCTCTGGTCATCTTCGCGCTGCTGGCGCGAGCCGTAATTGCTGGCGGCAAGCGAGGAGGAGCGCTCCAGGTGCGCTCGCGCCTGATCGACTTCTGCCTGGGCGGCGTCCACTTGGGTGGCTGCCTGATCAATGGCCGCCTGCTGTAATTCAACCTGACGCTGCGACTGAGCAATGGAGGCCGCCGCAACGGCCTGCTGGGCTTGCGCCTGGTTAACCTGATCGCGGTAGCTGGCATCATCCAGGCGCAATAACGGCTCGCCGCGTTTGACCACCTGGTTGTCATCCACCATGACCTCGACCACCCGCGCCGCAAGCTCGGCGCGTATGGCAACGCTATCCGTGCGCACGTAGGCATTGTCCGTCTCTTCCAGGAAGCGCCCGACCTGCCACCAGCCCACGCCCCACCACGCAAGTGCGGCGAGTGCTACGATCCCCACCAAAAGTAGCAGTAGCTTTCGGCTCCGGTGAGCACTCTTGGGCGTATCGGAATTCAGCGTTTCCGACGCCTCATGTTGATTCTGTCCGCCATCTGCTGTCATGGCTATTTCTCTCCTCACGCGTCACGCCTGTCGTTCTGGCGGGTTGGCCGCCGGAAAAGAAGCTTCATAGTGTAATGAATGCTACACTACATAGCTACTTTGTTAGCACGCTACAGGTAAATATTAAAAATGTCTCGCTCAACGTCTTCTGATACCGCAACGCTGACCACACGCGGTGAGGCGCGCCGCGAGCGTCTGCTGGACGCCGCTCGGGATGTCTTTCTGGAGCAGGGCTATGCTGGGGCCAGCGTCAACGAAGTAGTGGCCCGGGCGGGGGGGTCGCTGGCGACGCTTTACAAGCAGTTCGGTAACAAGGAAAAGCTGTTTACTGCGGCCATGGAGCGCCATATTGCTACCGCCTGGGCAGTGCTGGAGGAGGGGCGGCGCGACCGTCAGGCCCCGGAGCAGGTGCTTTTCGAGCTGGGCCGTCGCATGCTGGTGCTGGTGTTCGACCCGGGCGTCATCCGACTGGTGCGTGGCCTGGCGTTCGAAGCCGAGCGTGCGCCCGAGCTTGGCGAGCTGTTTTTAAGCCGCGGCCCTGATCATACCCGCCAGGCCCTGGCCCACTACCTGAGCGATCAGGCAGCCCAGGGCCGGCTGGTCGTGGATGATCCGTATGAGACCGCCGGGATGTTCATGGGCATGCTGCTGGGCGAGTGGCATATCAATGCGCTGCTGGGGCGCCGCCTGCAGGTTGATGAGACGCAGTGCAGTGCTCGGGCACGGCGCTGCGTCACGATCTTTCTGGCGGGCGTGACGCCATCAGATTGAGGAGGGGGAGTGCATCGGCGGGTGGGTAAAGTCGCCCAGTGTCTGGCCCATGCTGATCTTCGTTTCCGGCGGGTAGTCTTCAAACGTGACCGGGTTGGCAAAACACATCACCACCGTCGAGCCGAGCTTGAAAAGGCCCATCTCCTCGCCGCGTTCAAGCGTGATTGTCTTGTCAAAGCGCATGCGCTGTGGCACACCGGCAAGCGGGGTTACCTGGCCAGACCACACCGTCTCGATCGCCGCGACGATCATTGCACCTACCAGCACCATGGCGAACGGGCCTTGGGGCGAGTCGAAGATGCACACCAGGCGTTCGTTGCGGGCAAACAGGTTGGGCACGTAGCGCGCGGTTGCCTGGTTGACCGAGAAGATGCGCCCCGGTACGTAGATCATTTCCCGCAGCGTGCCCGTGGCCGGCATGTGTACCCGGTGATAGTCGCTGGGGGAGAGGTAGACGGTGGCGAAGCTTCCGCCCATGAACTCTTCGGCCAGCGCCGCATCACCGCCCAGCAGCGTCTGGGCGGAGTAGGTGTGGCCCTTGGCCTGCACCAGCTGGCCCGCTTGAAGTCGGCCGTGGCGTGAAAGTGCGCCGTCCGCCGGGCTTAGAATGCCTTCGCCGAGCGGGCGCGCGCCGGGCTTCAACGCTCGGGTAAAGAACGCGTTGAAGTTGGCGTAGGCCGTGGGCTCGGGCTCGAGCGCCTCGCTCATGTCGACGTTGAAGCGCTGGATGAACGCCTTGATCAGCGCGTTTTTCAGCCAGGGCGTTTCGCTCTGGGCGACCTTGCCCGTCAGGCGCGAAATCGCATGATGGGGAAGCGGGTATTGAATCAGGGAAAAGAGTTTTTGAGATAGCGTCACGTTAATTACTTTTGCAGTCGTAAGTCCGGCAAGCGGGAAGGTTACTTTTCAATGGGCGTATCATCGCGATTGCCCCATTCGCCCCAGGAGCCCGCGTAGCCGCGGATATTGAACCCGAGCGCCTTGCCCACCAGCCAGGTAAAGCTGCTGCGGTGGTGGCTCTGGCAGTGGGTGGCCACTTCCATGTCCGGTGTCAGGCCCATGGCTTCAAGCTCGGTGATCAGTTCGGCGTAGTCGCGAATGCGCAGGGCGCGGCTTCTATCCATGGCGTGGGTCCAGTCCATGTTCACCGCGCCGGGAATGTGGCCAAGGTGCTTGTTGTTGCCTTTCTCACCGTCGTACTCGCCCTTGGAGCGTGCATCCCAGACCGCAAACTGACGATCGTCCAGCTTCTCCTTGATCTCCTCAAAAGTGATCAGCGCGTGAGGGTTGAGGATCTCGGCATGGTAGTCGCTGGGCGTGGGCTGCGTCTGCTCGGTGCTTTCATCAAGGCCGTCGTCGCGCCAGGCATGAATGCCACCGTTCAGGTAGGAGTAGCGGGTGTGGCCGATCAGTTCCAGTGTCCACAAGAGCCGCGCCGCCCAGCCGCCGCCTTCGTCATCGTAGGCCACCACGTGAGTGTCGCGGGTAAGCCCCAGCGCGCTGAACAGGCGGGAGAGAAACTCGACGTCGGGCACGTCGTTAGGCACGGGGCCTTCACCGCGCATCAGGTAGCGAAAATCCAGGTAGACCGCGCCCGGCACGTGGCCCTGGCGGTAGCTGTCCGGATTCACGGGTACGTCAATAATCAGAAGCTGAGGATCCTCCAGATGCTCCTTGAGCTGCTCTGGTTCAACGATCAGCGGCAGCAGGTTCGATTCCGACGATGGGTGCGCGTTGCTCATGGGCAGCTCCTTTGAAATCAGGCGTCGAGACTATCGAGAATGCGTCGATAGCTGGCAAAACGTTCTGGGTGAATCTTGCCTGTCTCCACCGCTTCAAGTAAAGCGCAGCCCGGCTCTTCCCGATGGCGGCAGTCGCGAAAGCGGCAGTGGCCCAGAAAGGGGCGAAACTCGATAAAGCCGTCGGTCACGTCCTGTTCGGTGAGGTGAATCAGGCCGAACTCGCGAATGCCGGGGGAGTCGATCAGCTCGCCGTCGGTGACTTCGTCGCGGTTCATGGTGTAGAGCCGGGCGGTGGTCGTGGTGTGCGTACCCTTGCGCGAATCTTCGGAAAGCGCACCGATCCGCAACGATTCATCGGGCAGCAGCAGGTCGATCAACGAGGATTTGCCCACGCCGCTTTGCCCCACGAATACCGAGGTTCGGCCTTCAAGCTGTGCGCGCAGAGCATCAAGCCCTGCTTCATCGGCCGTAGTGGTGCGCACTACCGGATAGCCCAGCGCCCGGTAGCGCTCCAGGAGCTTGCCAAGCTCGCCACCGTCTTCCGGCAGCAGGTCGGTCTTGTTGAGCACCAGCACCGGCGCGATGTCGGTGGCTTCGGCGGCCACCAGATAGCGGTCGATCAGGTTGGGGTGCGGCGCGGGTTCGACGGCAAACACGATCAAAATCTGGTCGATATTGGCAGCCACGGGCTTTAGCTGCCCGCGGGCGTCCGGGCGCTTGAGTACGGTGTCGCGCTCTTCACGGGCCACCACGACGCCCGAGCCCTCCTGGCCTGCCCGCCAGATTACCCGGTCGCCGGTCACCATGCCTTCCAGATTGGCGCGCAGGTGGCAGCGCACCGGAGCGCCTTCGGCGTTGCGCACCTCGAGGGTACGCCCGAAATGGGCCATTACCCGGCCGGGCTGTTCGGCGCCGTATTCACCGGCGGCCAGCTTCTCGGCATCGCGCACGTCGCGCTTTTCAGCGCGGCTTGCACGCTCTGCCTGGACTTTGTCTACTCGCCATTGCTGCTGGCGACTCAATTTACGTTTGCTCATGACCACCTGATGCTCGGTACAATGGGGACAGTGTACCTGTTAACGGACGCCGGGTAACTCGACCCGGTGGCGATTGTGGAGAAAAGCATGAGTAATGGTAGCGAACCGCGCAGCGACCTGCTGGTCTGGATCGATCTGGAAATGACCGGCCTGGACCCCGACAAGGAGCGCATCATCGAAGTGGCTACACTGGTGACCGATGCGGACCTGAACGTGGTGGCCGAAGGCCCGGTGATTGCCGTGAAGCAGCCAGACAGCCTGCTGGCCGGTATGGATGAGTGGAACCAGAAGACGCACGGCGAATCGGGGCTGGTAGCACGGGTCAAGGCAAGCCAGGTACAAACCGCGGCCGCCGAGCAGCAGACGCTGGATTTCCTGCGTCAGTACGTGGTGGCCGGCTCATCGCCCATGTGCGGCAACAGCATCCACCAGGACCGCCGCTTTCTGGAGCGCGAAATGCCCGCCCTGTGGAGTTTCTTCCACTACCGCAACCTGGACGTTTCAAGCGTCAAGGAGCTTGCCAAGCGCTGGAATCCGGGCGCTCTGGCAGGTTTCAGCAAGCGCAACGTGCACCTGGCGATGGACGATATCAAGGAGTCGATTGCCGAGCTTTCCCACTACCGCAACACCTTCTTGCGCGTAGCGAGCGAGCAGGACGAAGAGGAGTAGGGCACAGAGGAACCAGGCAGCCCGCGTATCAGGGGGCGGCAGTAGCAATGCGCGCGCCGCGCTTGTGGCGCTGTTCATCCAGCGCCCAGGCCACGTGTTCGCGCACAAGCGGGCTTGGGTAGGCGCGACGCGCCCAGAGTGCGGCTTCCACCGCCTCGCTCCAGGGGGCGTTGCCCAGGCCCACAGCAAGATTTCGTAGCCAGCGCTCGTAGCCGATGCGCCGAATCGGGCTGCCGGCGGTCTTGTCCAGAAACTCTTCCTCGCCCCAGGCAAACAGGCTGATCAGCGAGGCGCGATCCAGGTCGTGGCGGGGAGCGAAATCCTGCTCGCGGCTAATCCGGGTAAAACGCGTGAATGGGCAGACCAGCTGGCAGTCGTCGCAGCCGTACACCCGATTGCCCATGGCGCGGCGAAACTCCACCGGAATGGCGCCCTGCAGCTCGATGGTCAGGTAGGAAATGCACTTGCGTGAGTCGATTACCTTGTCATCCACGATGGCGCCGGTGGGGCACGCCGTGCGGCAGGCGCTACAGCTGCCGCAATGCTCCTGCTCGAAGGGTGGGTCCACGGGCAGGGGCAGGTCGGTGTACAGCTCGCCGAGAAAGAACAGTGAACCCGCTTTCGGGTTGAGCAGCATGGCGTTCTTGCCAAACCAGCCAAGCCCTGCCTTCTGCGCCAGGGCGCGCTCCATTACCGGGGCGGAGTCCACGAAGGCGCGGTAGCCGAACGTGCCCACTTCCTGCTCTATCTGCCTGGCAAGCTGGGCCAGGCGCTTGCGCATCAGCTTGTGGTAGTCACGGCCCAGCGCATAGCGCGATACATAAGCGTTGCCGGGCTGGCCCAGCACCTTGGTGGTTTCCACCTCCGGCGGCAGGTAATCCATACGCACGCTGATCACCCGCTGCGTGCCGGGCTCGAGTTCAGCCGGGCGGGTGCGTTTGGTACCGTGCTTGGCCATGAAGCCCATTTCGCCGTGATACCCTTTATCCAGCCAGGTGGCCAGATGCTGTTCGTGAGCATCCAGCTGGACATCGGTAATGCCGACCTGCTGAAAACCCAGCTCGCGGCCCCAGGTCTTTACCAGGTCGGCCAGGCGGGCCAGCTCATCGTGGGGCATGGATGGGCGGGAATGTGCAGAAGCAGGGGAACTGGGCATCATCGGTCTACGGTCGAGCGTTTGGCACGCTATGCTAACGCATTGGCTGCCATCACAACATGCAAAGGAGAGATCGTGTTCACCTTGAGTGCTTCCACGTTACGCCCGCTGTTCAAGGCCGAGCAGGTACGGGAACTGGATCGCCGCACCATTGCCGGCGGTATCGAAGGCTTCGCCCTGATGCAGCGGGCCGCTTCCAGCGCCTGGCACAGCTTCCGGGCACGCTGGCCCCAGGCGCGTAGCGTCACGGTGGTGTGCGGCAGCGGCAACAACGGCGGCGACGGCCACGTGCTGGCCGCGCTGGCGATCCAGTCCGGGCTCAAGGTGCAGCGTATCTCTCTCAAGGCGCTGGATGAGCTTGCCGGCGATGCCGCCCGTGCGGCGGAGCTTGCTACTTCTGCCGGGGTGGGTTGCGAGCAGTGGCATGCAGAGTGCGTATTTACCGGTGAAGTCATTGTCGATGCCCTGCTGGGTACGGGGCTGCGTAATGAAGTGACCGGGCCTGCCCGCCAGGCGATTGGCGCCATCAATGCTGCCCGTCAGCCTGTGCTTGCGATCGATATCCCCTCGGGGCTTGCCGCCGACACCGGCGCGGTGCTGGGTGAGGCGGTGCAGGCCGATGGCACGGTGACGTTCATCGGCGACAAGGTTGGCCTGCACACCGGCGAGGCGCCAGCCTACACCGGTGAGATCGACTTTCGCCCGCTGGGCGTCAAGGCCGAGGTCTTTTTCGATATCCCGCCGTTTGCCTGGCGTCTTGATGAAACCTGGCTGAAAGAGGCGTTTGCGCCGCGCTCGCGCACCAGCCACAAAGGGGACATGGGGCACGTGCTGGTGCTGGGCGGCGCGCCGGGCTTTGGTGGTGCGGCGCTCTTGGCGTCTCAGGCAGCGGCGCGGCTGGGGGCTGGCAAGGTTAGCTTGGCCACCGCCCCGGAGCATATTACGGCGAGCCTGATACGCTGCCCGGAGGTGATGGCCCACGGCGTGCGCGGGGTGGCAGATATTGACGAGCTGCCCCAGCAGGCCGATGTGCTGGTCGTGGGGCCGGGCACGGGGCAGGGCGCCTGGGGGCAGGCAGTGCTCCAGCATGCCCTGGCCGCCAACGCGCCGCTGGTAGTGGATGCCGATGCGCTCAACCTGCTGGCCAGCCACTGGCCCGATGAACGGCGCGACAACTGGATTCTGACGCCACACCCCGGCGAGGCCGCGCGCCTTCTGGGCTGCTCGGCCGCCGAGGTCCAGGCGGACCGGCCTGCCGCGGCGCGCGCCTTGCAGAAAGCCCGCGGCGGGGTGGTGATTCTCAAGGGCTCGGGGAGCCTGGTGGCAAGCTCGGCAGGCCTTGCGGTATGCCCGTATGGCAACCCGGGTATGGCCAGTGGCGGCATGGGTGATGTGCTCAGCGGTATGCTGGGTGCCCTGGTGGCCCAGCGTGGCGAGGTGGAACAGAGCGCCTGCCTGGGAACCCTGGTACACGCGCTGGCCGCCGATCGGGCGGCAAAGGGTGCAGGAGAACGTGGCTTGCTGGCAAGCGATCTGGCATCCTATGCGCGAGAATTGATCAACCCGTAAAGGCAGCCCGCATGCAGGTGCAATTGGATAATGAAGAGGCGCAGGTCGCCTTTGGTGAAGCGCTGGGACGCGCATTGCAGGGACGTGGGCGCGTTTATCTCGAAGGCGACCTGGGCGCCGGCAAGACGACCTTGACCCGCGGGATCCTGCGCGCCTACGGGCATGAAGGGGCAGTCAAGAGCCCTACCTACACGCTTGTTGAACCCTATGAGTTTGGGCTCAAGCGTGTCTATCATCTGGATCTTTACCGTTTGGCAGACCCTGAAGAGCTTGAGTTCATCGGTGGGCGCGATGTGCTGTCCGACGATGCGCTATGCATTATCGAGTGGCCAAGCCGTGGCGAAGGCTGGCTGCCTGCCCCGGATCTTCGCCTTTCGCTCGCGGTGGGCGAGGTGGGGCGTCAGCTGACGCTGCGCGCCGAGAGTGCGCAGGGCAAGGGTATCCTTCAAGCGCTTGATGCACATGTTTCTTCTCATCAGTCACAGGACGGTGCTCGCCATGCCGAGTAAACACATGGCTTGCCTGGGGCGTCTATTGATGCCTGGACTGGTCGCGCTGCTGGCCGGCATGTCATCGGCCCACGCTGCCACCGTTGAAAGCATGCGGCTATGGGCGGCGCCGGACCACGCGCGCCTGGTGTTCGATCTTTCCGGCGCCACCAATGCCAACGTCTTTTCACTGGCGAACCCGGACCGGCTGGTCATCGACCTTGACGAGAGCCGCCTGGATACCGACGCCTCCACGCTGCCCCTTGAAGGAAGTGCGATCGAGGCCGTACGCACCGGGGCGCGGGACGGCGGCGGGCTGCGCGTGGTGCTGGAGCTTAATCGTTCCGTCGAGCCGCGCCATTTTGTTCTGCCGCCCAACGATCAGTACGGACATCGCCTGGTGGTGGATCTCGAATACCCGGGCGAGAGCGCGGTCGAAAACCCCATTGACCCTATCGAGGCAATGATTCGCGATCAGGAAATGCTCGCGCAGCGCAGCAATACCCAAGCCCAGGCGCAGGTGCCGGGCAGCGAAGCCTCGCCCGCTCCGGCAACGCCTGCCCCGGTGGAAGTGCAGCCTGCCCAGCCCCACCCACAGCGCGATATCATCATCGCCATCGACCCCGGCCATGGGGGGGAGGATCCGGGGGCCATCGGCCCCGGCGGTACGCGCGAGAAGGATGTGGTGCTGGATATCGCCCGCAAACTGGCAGCAGATGTCAACGGCACGCCAGGCTTCAAGGCGGTGCTGATTCGCGACGGCGATTATTACGTGGGCCTGCGCCAGCGTACCCAGCTGGCCCGTGAGCAGAAGGCGGACTTCTTCGTATCCGTGCACGCCGATGCCTTCAGCAGCCCGCGCCCGGAAGGCAGTTCGGTGTATGCGCTTTCCCAGCGAGGCGCTACGTCTGAAACTGCCCAGTGGCTGGCCGACAGCGAAAACCGCGCTGATCTGATTGGCGGCGTCGATGGCAACCTGTCGCTGCGCGACAAGGACCAGGTGCTGCGCGGCGTGCTGCTCGATTTGACCATGACCGCCACGCTCAACGACTCGCTGTCGATTGGCGGGCAGGTGCTGGAGCAGTTGGGTCGGATCAATCGGCTGCACAAGTCGCGCGTAGAGCAGGCAGGCTTCATGGTACTCAAGTCGCCGGATATCCCCTCCCTGCTGGTAGAGGTCGGGTTTATTTCCAACCCGAGCGAGGAGCGCCGGCTGCGTGATCCGGTGCACCAGCAGGGGCTTGCGGATGCCATATTTGGCGGCCTGCGCGCTCACTTCGAACGCAACCCGCCGCCGGCCAGCCGGCTTGCCTGGCAGCGTGACCATCAGCGTCAGCCCACGGGCAACGAGTACCGTATTCAGTCCGGGGATACGCTCTCCTCGATTGCGGTGCGCCACGGCGTGCCGGTAGGCCAGCTGCGTCAGGCGAATGATCTGAACGGCGACGTCATTCGCGTCGGCCAGGTCTTACGTATTCCCAACTCTTGAGGTGCCTGTGTCCGAGTTGCCTGCATCACCGCGTATTCATGTGCTCGACCCTCGCCTGGCCAACCAGATTGCTGCCGGGGAGGTGGTCGAGCGTCCCTCTTCGGTGACCAAGGAGCTGATCGAGAACGCCATCGATGCGGGCAGTCAGCGTATCGAAGTGGAGATCGAGCAGGGCGGTGCGCGGCTCATCAAGGTGCGCGATGACGGTATTGGTATTGGCGAACAGGATTTGCCGCTGGCGCTGGCGCGCCATGCCACCAGCAAGATCGGCAGCCTTGAAGATCTGGAAGGCGTCAGCTCGCTGGGGTTTCGCGGCGAGGCGCTAGCCTCGATCAGCTCGGTGTCGCGCCTTGAACTTGTCTCCAACGCCGAGGACGATCCGCGCGGCGGCTGGCGCGTGGTGGCCGAAGGGCGGGGAATGGAAGCGAGGGTGACGCCCGCCCCGCACCCGCGCGGCACCAGCGTGGCGGTGCGCGATCTGTTCTTCAATACGCCGGCGCGGCGCAAGTTTCTACGCACTGAAAAGACCGAGTTTGCCCACGTGGAAGAGGCGTTTCGGCGCCAGGCGCTGTCGCGCTACGACATCACCTGGGTGCTGCGCCATAACCAGAAAGTGGTGCATCAGCTGCCTTCCGGCCACTCGGCGGCCGCCCAGGAGCGGCGCATTGCTTCACTGCTGGGCAAGAACTTCATCGAGCATGCCCGCTATATCGAACGCGAAGCGGGCGGGCTGCGCCTGAACGGCTGGGTGGGGTTGCCTACCCATTCGCGCTCCCAGGCGGATCAACAGTACTTTTTCGTCAACGGCCGCGTGGTGCGCGACCGGCTGGTCGCCCATGCGGTGCGCCAGGCTTACCGCGACGTACTGTATAACGGCCGCCATCCGGTATTCGTGCTGTACCTGACCCTCGACCCGGACGTGGTAGATGTCAACGTGCATCCGACCAAGCACGAAGTACGCTTTCGCGATGGCCGAATGGTGCATGATTTTCTCTACTCCAGCCTGCACCACTGCCTGGCCGCGTCCAGGCCGGCCGAAAGCGATGCGCAGGAGGGTGCTGAAGCGCCTCAGCCCCTGAATGCTTCACCTGCCGAGCCGGGGGCTGGCGAAGACGCCGCGGCCAACTCGCCAGAATCGGGTAAAGCGTCTGGCACGTGGCAGCAGCAGGGCATGGCGCTTGCCCCGCCGCAGGCACCCGACCGCCACCCGGGAGCGGAAAAGGTGCGGCGCTTCATGCAGGGGTATCAGGCGCTGCATCCCGGCCACGAAGAGACGCTGCTGACGCCTCAGGCGCCAGGCGCGAGAGCTGGCGAGGCGTTATCCGCCAACCAGGTGCGCGAGGCGCCGCTGGCCATGCCGGAAAGCGACCCTGCCAGCGCACCGCCGTTGGGTTTTGCGCTGGGGCAGCTGCATGGCATATACATTCTGGCTCAGAACGCTCAGGGGCTGGTGCTGGTGGACATGCACGCCGCTCACGAACGCATCGTGTATGAACGCATGAAAGACCAGCTGGCAGCGGCAAACGGTATCGATACGCAGCCGCTGCTGGTGCCGGTTTCGCTGGCCGCCAGCCGGGCAGAGGTGGCCACTGCCGAAAGCGAGCAGGAGGCCATTTCCAAACTTGGCATAGAGCTGGATATCGCCGGGCCGGAAACGCTTCTGGTTCGCCAGCTACCGGCGCTGCTTGCCCAGGCGGACCCCGAAGCGCTGGTACGTGAAATGCTCGAGGAGCTGGCCCGTTTTGGGCGCACCCACCAGGTGGAAGTGCGGATCCATGAGCTGCTCTCTACCATGGCCTGCCACGGCAGCGTGCGCGCCAACCGGCGCCTGACCGTAGCCGAAATGAACGCGCTGCTGCGTGATATGGAGCGCACCGAGCGCAGCGACCAATGCAACCACGGCCGGCCCACCTGGACTCAGATGAGCATGAAAGCGCTGGATAAGCTGTTTCTGCGCGGCCAGTAGTTTCTTACCCTTCTTTCAAGCATGGCGGAGTTTGCCACCCTATGGCTGATACGCGCCCCTGGGCGATTTTCCTGATGGGCCCGACCGCGGCCGGCAAGACCGATACGGCGATAGCGCTGCACGAACGGCTGGGCCATGAGTTGATCAGCGTGGATTCCGCCATGGTCTATCGCGGCATGGATATCGGCAGCGCCAAGCCCAGCGCCGCAGAGCTTGCCCGCGCGCCCCATCGGCTGATCGATCTGCGCGATCCGTCAGAGCCCTATTCCGCGGCAGATTTTCGTGAAGACGCACTCTCCGAGATGCGACAAATCAGCGCGGCGGGCAAGGTCCCGCTGCTGGTGGGCGGCACCATGCTGTACTACAAGTGCCTGGTGGAAGGCGTGGCAAAGATGCCCGCGGCCGACCCTGCCATCCGCGAGCAGCTGGCACTGAAGCGCGAAGCCGAGGGCCTGGGCGCACTGCACGAAGCGTTAAGGCAGGTGGACCCGGTGTCGGCTCAGCGCATTCATCCCAACGACCCCCAGCGCATGATGCGCGCGCTGGAGGTCTATTACTCAACCGGCAGGCCCATGAGCGCACTATGGGCAGAACAGCAGCCGGAAACCTTTCCCTGGCGGGTGTTGTCGATAGCTCTGTCGCCCGCGGACCGAAGCGTTTTGCATGGCCGCATCGAAAAACGTTTCACCACGATGCTTTCAGAGGGCTTGATAGAGGAAGTAAGCGCCCTCAAAAAGCGTGATGACCTGCATATCGATCTTCCCGCCATGAAAAGCGTCGGCTATCGGCAGGCATGGGAATATCTGGACGGCGAGTACGATTACCCTACGCTTAAAGAGCGCGGAGTGATCGCGACGCGTCAGCTCGCCAAGCGTCAGCTGACGTGGTTGAGAAGCTGGAAGAATCTCAACTGGATTGATTCGCAGCAGGGCGACGTGGTGGATAAGACGCTGAAATTCGTGCGTGAAAGCGGTGCTTAGCGTAAGATAGTGATTTCGTAAGCGAGTGTTTTCGAGCGGCCATGTGACCAGGCCTTTCGGGCAACAGATTGCGGCGTAGCACCAGTAGGGCACGCCATTAATAACCAACCCCAACGACAGTTTTAGGGAGAGCAACATGTCCAAAGGGCAGTCCCTTCAAGACCCATACTTGAATATTTTGCGCAAAGAGCGCATTCCGGTCTCCATCTTTTTGGTCAATGGCATCAAGCTGCAAGGCCAGATCGAATCCTTTGACCAGTTTGTCATTCTACTGCGTAATACCGTAAGTCAGATGGTTTATAAACATGCTATTTCCACGGTGGTGCCGTCACGCAACGTGCGTTTGCCGGCACAGGATCCAGCCGCACCCGATGCGGACATTTGACACCGCTGGATGAGCAATAGAATCCTCGAGGTATTGATTGTTTTTTGAGCGCCCAGAAGCCGGTGAAACGGCGGTACTTGTTCACGTAGACTTTCACGATGAGCAGGCACGTGAAGACCCAGGTGAGTTTCTTGAGCTCGTGCGCTCTGCTGGTGCAGAGCCTGCGACGCTACTCACCGCCAGTCGTCAGCGCCCGGATTCCCGGACCTTTATCGGTTCGGGCAAACTGGAAGAGCTGCGAGCCATGCTCGCGGCTCATCAGGCTGAACTGGTGATCTTCAATCACAGTTTGAGTCCTTCCCAACAGCGCAACCTTGAGCGTGAGCTCAAATGCCGGGTTCTTGACCGTACCGGTCTTATCCTGGATATCTTTGCGCAGCGGGCACGAACCCATGAAGGTAAGCTGCAGGTCGAGCTTGCCCAGTTAGAATACATGTCTACTCGCCTGGTGCGCGGGTGGACGCACCTTGAGCGCCAGAAGGGCGGGATCGGCCTGCGCGGGCCCGGCGAAACACAGCTGGAAACCGACCGTCGCCTGCTCCGAGGACGTATCAAGGCCATCAACAAACGCCTGGATAAAGTGCGTAGCCAGCGTGAACAGAACCGCCGGGCACGCGCCCGCGCCGAGATTCACAGCGTATCGCTGGTGGGCTATACCAATGCGGGTAAATCGACGCTGTTCAATGCGCTGACCGATGCTGAGGTATACGCCGCGGACCAGCTGTTTGCCACGCTGGACCCGACGCTCAGGCGTCTTGAAATCGAAGATGTCGGCCCCGTGGTCATGGCGGATACGGTGGGGTTTATCCGCCATCTGCCGCACAAGCTGGTCGAGGCTTTTCAGGCCACGCTTCAGGAAGCCGCCGAAGCCACGCTGCTGGTCCACGTGATCGATGCGGCCGACCCCGACCGCGAACTGAATGTCGATCAGGTCGAGTACGTGCTAAAAGAGATTGGCGCGGACAGCGTGCCGGTACTCAAGGTCATGAACAAGATCGACAAGCTTGACAGCGCCCCGCGTATCGAACGCGACGGCCATGGCGTGCCCGAGGTCGTCTGGCTTTCGGCCCAGCAGGGGCAGGGGCTGGAGCTGCTTCACGAAGCGCTCACCGAGCGACTGGCTAGTGACGTTATCGGCTTCTCGCTCACGCTGACCCCGGAACAGGGCAAGCTGCGCGCCGGGCTGCATGAGCTTAACGCCGTGCGTGAGGAGGCGTTTGATGAGCAGGGGCACTCGGTACTGGATGTGCGCCTGCCTCGGCGCGATTTCAATCAGTTGATGGCCCAGCTTGGCGAGCGCGCCAATACGTATCTGCCTGAAGCGCTGCGCGAAACGGATGAGTGGTAACAGGCTACCCATCCGACTTCGCAGCGTCTGATCGTATGACGATGGTAATAACAAATTGAGATAGCAATAATTTCAAAAAAGCGCGGGGTGCTGCTACGGCAGGCCCTGCGCAGGTGAGCACCTTAGTGGAGACGAAGTATGGCCTGGAATGAGCCTGGTGGTGGCAACCAGCATGACCCATGGAGTGCTGGCGGCCGACGCGGTGGCAACGACGGTGGAAACCGTGGTGGCAACGATGATGGCAACCGCGGAGGGGGCGGTGGCAACAACAACGGCGGCAACAATCAAGGGCCTCCCGACCTTGATGAAGCACTCAAGAAATTTCAAGACAAGCTGAACGGCATGCTTGGCGGCGGTGGCAAGAAGGGCAAGGGCAGCGGCGGCAACAAGGGTGGCGGTAGTGGTAAACCGCGTAACGCGCTGGCTCTGCCTGGCCTGCTGGTGGTCGTGGCGCTGGCTATCTGGGCAGCTTCCGGCTTCTATCTTGTCGACCAGTCCGAACGTGGTGTCGTGCTGCGGTTTGGTGAATATCAGGGCATCGTCAATCCCGGTCTGCAGTGGAACCCGCCGCTGATCGACGACGTGCGCATGGTCAACGTCACCCGCGTGCGCTCTGTCTCCCAGACCCAGTCGATGCTGACTCGCGACGAGAATATCGTCGAAGTGGAAATCTCGGCACAGTATCAGGTCGCTAATCCGAAGGATTTCGTGCTCAACGTGCGCGACCCGGCGCTTTCCATCGAGAACGCACTTGATTCCGCTCTGCGTCACGTGGTTGGCGGTACGGACATGATCGATATCCTGACCTCTGGTCGTGAGATTCTGGGTAGCTCGGTCGCCAGCCGTCTGCAGACGTACCTTGACGCCTATGGCGCGGGTATCAATCTGCAAACCATCAACATCGAATCTACCTCGGCACCTGCGCCGGTCATCGATGCTTTTGATGACGTTATTCGTGCCCGCGAAGATCGTCAGCGCACGATCAACGAAGGCATGGCCTACGCCAACGCGATCATCCCGGCTGCCCAAGGTCAGGCTCAACGCGTAGTCGAACAGGGTCAGGGTTATCGCGAATCGGTCGTGGCCGAAGCGCAGGGTCAGGCCAACCGCTTCAATGCGCTGTTGACCGAGTACCGCAATGCGCCGGAAGTCATGCGCGAGCGCATGTATCTGGATGCCATCGAGGAAGTGTTTGGCAATACGCCCAAGGTGCTTCTGGATGTAAGCGAAAACGCGCCGCTCATGTACCTGCCGCTGGACCAGATGCGCGGCAACAGCGAGCGCAGCAGTTCTACCGATGGTAACAGCAGCAACAACAGCAGTAATGCCGGTGGTGAAGAGCTCGACCCGCGCGTGATCGAGAACCTGCGCAGTGGGCAAGGCAGCAGCAATTCATCCTCAGGCAATAGCTCCATCCGCAGGGAGGGCCGGTAAATGATTAACAATCGATCCCTGCTAATTGTAGGTACCCTGGCCGCCGTTGCATGGCTTGCCAGCAACACGCTGTACGTCGTCGATGAAACCGAGCGCGCGGTCAAGCTGCGCTTTGGTGAGGTGGTTGAAGAGAACATTCAGCCAGGGCTTCATGCCAAGATGCCGATCGCGCAGACGGTGCGCAAGTTCGATACGCGCCTGCTGACCCTGGATACCGATACCAGTCGTTATCTGACGCTTGAGCAGAAGGCCGTCATCGTCGACTCCTACGTCAAGTGGCAGGTGGTCAACCCTACCCGCTACTACGAAGCCACGGCGGGCGACGAAATGATGGCCATTCGCCTCATTCAGCCGCGTGTTGACGAGAGCCTGCGTAACGAGTTTGGCCGTCTGAACCTTCAGGAAATCATTGCTGAGCGCCGTGATGACCTGATGATTGGCCCGACTGAAGAGCTGGACCAGCTGATGCGCGAAGAGCTGGGGGTGGCGATTCGCGATATTCGTATCAAGCGTATCGACCTGCCTGACGACGTTTCAGCCGCTGTATTCGAGCGGATGCGTTCAGAGCGTGAGCGCGAAGCGCGTGAATGGCGTGCCCAGGGTCAGGAAGAGGCCGAACGTATTCGCGCCAACGCCGACCGTCGCCGCCAGGTACTTATTGCCCAGGCGAACGAGCGGGCAGAAACCCTGCGCGGTGAAGGTGACGCCGAAGCGGCCGGCATCTTCTCTGAAGCCTATGGCCAGGATCAGGAATTCTTCGCCTTCTGGCGCAGCCTGAACGCCTACCGCGACAGCTTCTCGGGCGATGGCAACCTGCTGGTACTGGAGCCTGACAGCGACTTCTTCCGCTACCTGCGCAGCGCTTCTCCCAACGCAGGGGAAGGCGGCGACGAATAAGCCCACGTAACAACAGGCAGGGATGAACAGTGCCGCATGACGCAGGCGGGGTTCATCCCGGTGTTAAACGTGGTAGACTTAATTGAACCGGGCGTTCGCCCGGTTTTTTTGTGGCCCTCATTCAGGATTTGTGCGTTTATCGCGTCCGGGGCCTTCATCGTCTTGCAGGATTGTTGACATGACCATCGCTGACCGCTGGCTGCTGCCCGACGGCATGGATGAGGTGCTGCCGCCTCAGGCAAGCCGCATGGAAGAACTGCGCCGTGCGCTGCTCGACCTCTACCATTGCTGGGGCTACGACCAGGTAATGCCGCCACCGGTGGAGTTTCTGGACTCCTTGTTGACCGGTACCGGTACCGACCTTGACCTTCAGACTTTCAAGCTGACTGACCAGTTGACCGGCCGCATGATGGGTGCCTCGGCGGACGTGACGCCGCAGGTGGCGCGCATGGATGCCCACTCGCTCAAGCGCCAGGGCCCGGTGCGGCTTTGCTACTGCACCAACGTGCTACGCGCCAAGGCCGATCAGCATCAGGGCGGGCGTAGCCCGGTTCAGGTAGGCGTCGAGCTGTTTGGTCATGCTGGCCTCGAGGCCGATAGTGAAATCATTCACCTGGCGCTCTCAAGCCTGAAGGCCGCGGGCGCCGACGAGATACACCTGGCGCTTGGTCATATCGGTATCTATCGTAGCCTGGTGGAAGCCGCCGCCCTCAGCGATGAGCAGGAGAGTGCTTTATTCGAAGCGCTGGCCCTCAAATCGCCGGGCCAGTTGGCCGAGCAGGTAAGCGCCAGCGTGGGCGATCCGGTGCTGGCGGATATGTTCATGGCCTTGGGCGAGCTGCACGGCGATACCGGCATACTCGGTCAGGCGCGTGAGCGTTTTGCCGGGGCGCCAGTGTCGGTCACCGCCGCGCTTGATCAGCTTGATGCGCTCTACCAGGGCATACTGGCCCGCTTTGACGTGTCACTCTATTTTGATCTTGCCGAGCTTCGCGGCTATCAGTATCACACGGGAATGATGTTCGCCGCTTACGTGCCAGGCTACGGCCATGCGTTGGCCAAGGGCGGGCGTTATGATGATACGGGTCGCGCCTTTGGCCGCGCCCGGCCTGCCACCGGCTTCTCCATGGATCTGAAGCAGCTGGCATCATTGGCGCTGGCATCACCCGCCAATGGCGCAATCTGGGCACCTGCGCAGGAAGATGAGTCTCTCAATGCGGTTATAGTCGCACTGCGAGAGCAGGGAGAACGCGTGATTCAAGCGCTGCCTGGGCAGCGTACTGGGCCGGCGGAGCACGACTGTGACCGCCGTCTTGAGTTTATCGATGGCTGTTGGCAGACAACGGCCCTGACACAAGAGACGAGTGCATAATGGGTAAGAATGTCGTAGTCCTGGGTACCCAATGGGGTGATGAAGGCAAAGGCAAGATCGTCGACCTGCTCACCGAGTCAGCGGCGGCGGTAGTGCGTTTTCAGGGCGGCCATAACGCCGGCCATACCCTGGTGATCGACGGTGAGAAAACCGTTCTTCACCTGATCCCTTCTGGCGTACTGCGTCCAGGCAAAACCTGCGTGATCGGCAACGGGGTGGTGCTTTCCCCCGAGGCGCTGATCAAGGAGATCCGCGAGCTTGAAGACAAGGGCGTACCGGTGCGCGAACGCCTGCGCCTGTCGCCGGCCTGCCCGCTGATTCTGCCATACCACGTGCGTCTTGATCAGGCGCGTGAAAAAGCCCGCGGCGTTGCCAAGATCGGCACCACGGGCCGTGGTATCGGCCCGGCCTATGAAGACAAGGTAGCCCGCCGCGGCCTGCGCCTGGGCGACATGCTTCACCGCGAGCGTTTTGCCTCCAAGCTGGGTGAAGTGCTGGATTATCACAACTTCGTGCTGGTCAATTATCACGGCGAGCAGGCAGTCGATTTCCAGGAAGTGCTGGACAGCGCCATGCAGATGGCCGACGAGCTGCGCCCGATGGTGTGCGACACGGTCAGCATGGTGCACGACCTGCGCAAGGCCGGTGAGAACATCCTGTTTGAAGGTGCCCAGGGCTCGCTTCTGGATATCGACCACGGCACCTACCCGTTTGTTACCAGCTCCAACACCACCGCAGGTGGTACGGCTACGGGCTCCGGCGTAGGCCCTCTCTATCTGGATTACGTGCTGGGTATCACCAAGGCGTACACCACGCGCGTGGGTTCTGGCCCGTTCCCCACCGAACTGTTTGACGACCACGGCCGCCACCTGGCTGAGCGTGGTCACGAGTTTGGGGCTACCACCGGCCGCCCGCGCCGCTGCGGCTGGTTTGATGCGGTGGCCCTGCGCCACGCGGTACAGATCAACTCGGTCTCCGGCATCTGCCTGACCAAGCTTGATGTCCTCGACGGACTGGAAAACATCCGCGTCTGCGTGGGCTATCGCAGCAAGGATGGTGACGTGCTGGACAACCCGGTCGATTCAGAAGGCTATGAAGCCGTCGAGCCGGTGTATCACGACCTGCCGGGCTGGAAAGAGTCGACGCTGGGTGCCAAGAAGGTCGAAGACCTGCCGGCGAACGCGCGCGCTTATATCAGTTTCCTGGAAGAGCAGGTGGGTACCAGTATCGACATCATTTCAACCGGCCCCGACCGCGTTGAAACCATCGTGCTGCGTAACCCGTTTGACGGCGAATGATACGCATCAGAACAGGCAGGCTCTGCGTGTAAGCGATTGGGCCGCTACGAAAGGGGCGCTTCGGCGCCCCTTTTGCGCTCTTTGCTATCTGAATAATTAGCGTTTAAAAATCGATACCCCGCCGCGCCTGCAAACCGTTGTTGAACGCGTGGCGCACTTCCTGCATTTCCGTCACGGTATCGGCCATGGCGACGAGTTCACGGTGCGCATTGCGCCCGGTAATGATGACGGTCTGCTCACGCGGGCGGTTTTCAAGCGCGGCCTTGACGGTGGCGATCTCCAGATAGCCAAACTTGAGCATGTAAGTGATCTCATCCAGCACCACAAGGTAAGTGTCTGGGTCGGCCAGCATGCGTTCGGCGTCTTTCCATACTGCCTGGCACGCTTGAGTGTCGGCTTCACGGTTTTGCGTATCCCAGGTGAAGCCGGTGGCCATGATGGCTACTTCAAGGTTGGGGTCGGCTTCCAGGCGGTTGCGCTCGCCGCACTCCCAAAGTCCCTTGATGAACTGCACAACGCCTACCTTGTAACCGTAGCCCAGAGAGCGGGTGACGGTGCCCCAGGCGGCGGTGGTTTTACCCTTGCCGTTGCCGGTATTGATCAGCAGCAGGCCGCGCTGCTCGGTGGCATTGGCCACTTTTTCGTCCACGCGGGCCTTGAGCTTTTCCATGGATGCCTTATGGCGCGTATTACGGTCTGTCATCGTTGCTCCTGTACCGCGTCGGTCGATTAACACGCCTATAGGTTACGGTATGTGGCTGATAATGCGTAGCCGGCGGATAAAGCGGGTGCCGCGGGGTGTTTTTGACTAACGCATGTGGAATTTTTGGAACGAATCGGCAACAGGATTAGCCGGTAGGGGGCTTGCTGCTCTAAAATAACGAGTCATGTCTTGCTAGGATAACTGTCATGCCCTCATTTGATATCGTCTCGGAATTTGATCAGCACGAAGCTACCAATGCCATTGACCAGGCCAATCGTGAAGTACAGTCACGCTTTGATTTCAAAGGCGTTGACGCAAGCTTTGCCCTTGAAGGTGAGAAAGTCCAGCTGGAGGCCGAGGTTGATTTTCAGCTCAAGCAGATGCTGGACGTACTGCGCGGCCGATTGATTGCACGGGGTATCGATGCGCGCTGCATGGATATCAAGGACCCGGAGCTTTCCGGTGTAAAGGCCCGCCAGGAAGTGGTACTCAAGCAGGGGCTTGATCAGGCCGAAGCCAAGGATGTGGTCAAGCGTATCAAGGCAAGCAAGCTCAAGGTACAGGCGCAGATCCAGGGCGAGAAAGTCCGTGTGACCGGCAAGAAGCGCGACGACCTTCAAAGCGTGATGGCCTTGCTGCGTGGCGAAGAAGGCCCCGAATTGCCGCTGCAGTTCGACAACTTCCGCGACTGAGTCTATTCGCGACAGCAACTATTCGCGACTAAACATACAAGGGCAGCGCCGCCGCGTTGCCCGATTCCCGACCTTCAACAATCGTTTACCACAGGAGCTACGCACTATGTCTGATCCGCAGCCGGTTTATTTAAGCGACTACCAGCCGCCCGCCTATCGCGTTACCCATACCGAGCTGACGTTTGATCTTGACCCTGCCGCCACCCGTGTAAAAGCGCGATTATTGATTGAACGCAACGACCAGGCCGATGGCAAGGCGCCGTTGGTGCTCGAGGGCGAGCATCTGACATTGATTTCGCTTGCCATTGACGGCACGCCGCTCACTGAATCCGAGTATCGCTTGGATGATCACGGCCTTGAAATTCATGCCGTGCCGGCCAGCTTCAGCCTCGAGAGCGAGGTCGAAATCGCCCCCAGTGCGAACACGGCGCTGGAAGGTCTGTACCAGTCAAGCGGCATGTATTGCACCCAGTGCGAGGCGGAAGGTTTTCGGCGGATTACCTTCTACCCGGACCGCCCGGATGTCATGGCGACCTTTACCGTTACGGTGATCGGGGACGCCCAGCGCGAACCAGTGCTGCTGGCCAATGGCAACCCGGTAGAGCGGGGCGAGCTTGAAAATGGCCGCCACTTCGTAAAATGGGACGACCCGCATCCCAAGCCCTGCTACCTGTTTGCTCTGGTGGCGGGCAATCTGCACAAGGTCGAAGATACTTTCACGACCATGAGCGGGCGCAACGTGACGCTACAGATCTGGGTCGAGAAGGAGAACCTGGATAAAACCGAGCACGCCATGGCGTCGCTCAAGCGTTCCATGACCTGGGATGAGCAGACCTACGGCCGCGAGTACGATCTCGACCTGTTCATGATCGTGGCAGTCAACGACTTCAACATGGGCGCCATGGAAAACAAGGGGCTGAACATCTTCAACTCCGCCGCCGTGCTGACTCACCCGGATACCGCCACCGATGCCGCGTTTCAGAATGTCGAAGGCATCGTGGCCCACGAATATTTTCACAACTGGTCGGGCAACCGTGTCACCTGCCGCGACTGGTTCCAGCTATCGTTGAAAGAGGGCTTCACGGTCTTTCGCGACCAGTGCTTTTCCGCCGATACCAACTCGGCGCCGGTCAAACGAATCGAAGACGTGTCTTTTTTCCGCACTGCCCAGTTCGCCGAAGATGCAGGCCCCACGGCGCACCCGGTACGCCCGGATCACTATATCGAAATCACCAACTTCTACACCCTGACCATCTACGAGAAGGGCGCTGAGGTTGTACGCATGCTGTGTAATCTGGTCGGGTGGGATGCTTTTCGCCGCGGCGCCGATACCTACTTCGAGCGTTTCGATGGCCAGGCGGTCACGATTGAAGACTTCGTGAACTGCATGGCCGAGGCGTCCGGTGAAGACCTCGGTCAGTTCATGCGCTGGTACTCTCAGGCCGGTACGCCGGAAATCGATGCCTACGGTGAATATGACTACGCCCATAGCGAATATCATCTCACCCTGCGTCAGCGCACTCCGGCAACGCCGGGGCAGACTCAAAAGCAGCCGCTGCATATCCCGGTGCGGATGGGGCTTGTCGGCACCAAGTCCGGGCAGGATCTGACGCTGACCCTGGCAGGCGAGAAGCTAGGCAAGGATGCCGTCGTCCACCTGCGTGACGACGAGCAGACTTTCGTATTTACCGATGTGGCCGAGGCGCCGGTGCCGTCATTGCTGCGCGATTTCTCGGCGCCGGTAAAAATGCATTTTCCCTACTCCCGCGAGGATCTTGCGTTTCTGCTGACGCACGACAGCGACGGTTTCAACCGCTGGGATGCCGGTCAGCGCCTGGCCATGCTGGCGCTGGATGACCTGATCGCCGCTCATCGCAATGGCGTTGAAAAAGTCATGGATACGCGAGTGACGGACGCCTTTAAAACATTGCTGACCGGGGCCGGAGCAAGTGCAGACAAGGCCGTGCTGGCCGAGATGCTGACCCTGCCCTCAGAAGCTTACATTGCCGAGCAGCAGCCCATTGTGGATGTGGATGCCATCCACGCGGCGCGGGAATTCGTGCGTCAATCACTGGCATTTGCGCTGCGTGATGAGTTCATGGCGGTCTTTGAAGCCAATCGCTCGGACGAGCCCTATGCGCCTACGCCTGAACAAATCGCCAAGCGCAGCCTCAAGAACGTAGCGCTTGGCTACTTGATGGCGATTGAGGATGATCAGGCCATCGCTTTCTGCCAGGAGCAGGTGGCGGCCAAGCACAACATGACCGACGTGCGTCATGCGCTTACGCTTCTGGTGCACAGCGACCGCGACGACCTTTCCGGCCCGGCACTCAAGGCGTTTGGTGAAAAGTGGGCGCATGATCCGTTGGTAATGGATCAGTGGTTTACCATTCAGGTGACCAGGCCGCAGCCTGATGTACTCGAGCGGGTGGAGTTTTTGATGCAGCACCCGGCGTTTTCACTTCGCAACCCCAACAAAGTACGTGCGTTGGTGGGCGCTTTTGCGCAGAATCGAGTCAACTTCCATCGCCTGGATGGAAAGGGATATGCACTACTGGCCGATGTCGTCATCGAGCTTAACCGTCTGAATCCCGAAATCGCCGCGCGGCTGGTGACTCCGCTTACCCGCTGGCAGCGGTTTGACGAAGCGCGCCAGGCGCTCATGCGTCACCAGCTTGAGCGGATCAAGCAAGAGCCGCTATCTTCTAATGTATACGAGGTAGTCGCAAAAGCGCTGGCGTGAGCAGTACCAGCCCTTCAACCATGAAAGGAATGCATTGGTGAAAGACTCACAGCAGCGTTTTTTACTTATTGTGAACGGTAAGTCTGCCGGTAACCCGGCATTACGCGACGCTGTTGAAGAGCAGCGCAACGCAGGGATGCATATTACCGTACGCTCGACCTGGGAAGGCGGCGATGCGGCGCAATTTGCCGAAGAGGCGTTTGACGCGGGTATCACGCATGTCATTGCCTGCGGTGGGGATGGTACGGTCAATGAGGTGGTCAATGGCTTGATGCGCGTGGCCCATGACAAGCGCCCGGCGCTGGGTATCGTGCCGCTGGGAAGTGCCAACGATTTTGCTACCTCAACCGGGCTACCGCTGGAGCCGGGGCCTGCGCTTGCGGCGGCGATGACGCTGAATGCCTATCCCGTCGATGTAGTGCGCGTCACCGCCGAGGAGGGCGAGGCGAGTTCCACCAAGTACTACGTCAACATGACCACCGGCGGGTTTGGCGCTGAAATCACCTCCACGACCCCCAAGACGCTCAAGCGGTTGCTGGGAGGCGGTGCCTATTCGCTGATGGGCGCCCTCAAGGCCTGGCGGCATCGCAGCTATCGCGGCACGTTGCACTGGAGTGATCAGGAAGAAGCGGCATCGCTGCTGCTGCTGGCCATCGGCAACGGCCGCCAGTCCGGTGGCGGCCAGGTGCTGGCGCCCCGCGCCAAGCTCGACGATGGGCGTCTCGATATACTGCTGGTTCGGGATTTCAGCTCGGTGACCGAGCTGCCGACGCTGGTGAGCGAGCTGCAGAGCTTTCCGGCAAACGGCGAATTCGTGCGCTATTTTACGGCGACCCAGCTCACCGTCACTACCCAGCGCGACGACCCGGCCTGGCCGCTGACGCTGGATGGCGAGGCGTGTCAGTACGACCGCTTTAGCGCCGAAGTGGTGCCCTTGGCACTGCGCGTACTGTTACCCGAAGGCTGTGCGCTTTTGTCGACCAACGATCGGCATTGATGCGCGGTCTTTAAACGAGTTATTCAAGGAGAGGGAAATGGTTAATCGTCTATGGATACCCGCTGTTGCGGCGCTGTCGCTGTTGCTCAGCGCCTGCGGAGATTCCCAGGAAGAGGCCAATGTAGCGCCTGACGAATCATCGGTGGCCGATGATGAAGTGGTGCAGGAGCAGGAAGCCCCGGCAGCCGCCGAGAATGCAGCCGAGATGCCAAGCCCCGACGAGATGGAAGATGATGTCGAGGCGCGCCAGGCTGCTGAAGAGCTGGAGCGTGCCGAGTCGCTACGCGGCGATATGCAAACCGACCCGGCCGCACGCGATGAAAGCGTGGCTGAAGAGGTCACCGCCAATGAGGATACGCTGGCAGCCGACCCCGATGACGTACTGGAGGAAGGCGGTGCCATGCCGGGCGAGGCCACGCGCTCGGATGTTGATGACATGATTGCCGAAACCGAGCAGCGCTTTCAAGAAGCGCAGCGTCGCCTGGAAGAGCAGTTTCAGGAAGTCGAGCAGCAGGACGCTGAGCGGCCAGCCGTGGATGAAGAAACCTTTACCACGGACTGGGAGGTCGAAAGCAGCCTGCCCGAAAGCACGCGCCTGGACGATAACCTTGAAGCCACCGATGTAGAAGCATTGATCGAGGATACCGAGCGGCGCTTTGAAGAGGCGCAGCAGCGCCTTGAAGAGCAGTTCAAGGAGATCGAGCGCGAGCATGACGATAGCCGTAGCCGCGGCGCTATTCTGGATAATGAAACTGACGCGGATTCGCGCTCTAATGGGCGCACACGGCAGACGCCGAGTGAAAACGAAGGTCAGTGAGGTTACCGGTCCTATAAAGAACGCGCACAAAAAAGGCCCGCTGAACGCGGGCCTTGCTTCATTCGCGGCTGCTTAGGCAGGACGAATGTTGGAAGCCTGAAGGCCCTTTTTACCCTGAGTCACTTCAAAGCTGACTTTTTGACCATCTTGCAGGGTCTTGAAGCCTTCAGCCTGAATTTCGGAGAAGTGGGCAAACAGATCGTCTCCGCCGTCATCGGGAGAGATGAAGCCGAAGCCTTTCGTGTCGTTGAACCACTTAACAGTACCAGTTGCCATTATGCGTTTCCTTAACGTGCTTATAATGTTCAGACAAGCAGTCATTGTGCCTGCCCGCTAAAACAATGTAGATGTAAAAAAATGGATCGTCCAGTGATGATCTAAAGTTTCTTCACCCCTTTTTGAGTGCCTTTTTATGACGTTAATGAGTCTGATGGATTCGCAGTTTGTGGCCTTCTTGATTGCCATTACGCTGCTGTCCATTACGCCTGGTGTCGATACGCTGCTGGTCATTCGCAATACCGCGCGGGGTGGGGTTCGTGACGGTGTAATCACCAGTGTGGCGATCTGCTGCGGCCTGTTTGTGCATGCGACCATTTCGGCACTGGGCATTTCGCTGATTCTGCTGCAGTCGGCCTGGGCCTTTCATCTGCTGAAGCTTGTCGGGGCGGGATATCTTGTATGGCTGGGGGTGACAAGCCTTCTAGCCGCACGGCGCGGTCAGCCTTTACCGGTGCAAGGTGTCGCGGGGGTGAAGAGCACCGTTTCCCTATGGCAGCCGGTAAAAGAGGGGCTGCTTTCCAATGTGCTCAACCCCAAGACCATCGTGTTTTACATGGCCTTCCTGCCACAGTTCATTTCTCCGGGGGACCCGGCGCTGTCGAAGTCGCTCTGGCTTGCAAGCGTACATTTCGTGATTGCCAATATCTGGCAGATTGGTGTGGTGCTGATGATAGGCAGTGCCGGCAAATGGCTATCAAGCCCGCGCTTTGCCCAGACCCTGAATGCGGCCACGGGATCGGTACTGATAGCCTTTGGTATTCGCCTGGCCATGGAGCAGCGCCCGGTTTGACCGGGCGCTCAAGGTAAAAGCCGAAAGATTAGCGCCGGGCCAGCAGGGCGCGGTCATAGCGCACCTGCTGCTCGTTTTCGCTGAGTAACGAAACGCCTTCACTATTGCCGCCATTGGCCAGACTTTCAAAGATGACCCGGTAGCTGAGTACCGCCTGTACATAGTCGCGGGTTTCCCGGAAGGGAATGCTTTCCACGAACAGGTCAAACGACTCCATTCCACTGCCCAGCCACTGATCCACACGCCCCGGGCCTGCGTTATAGGCCGCAGCAGCGGCCAGCCGGTTACCCTGGTAGCGATTCAGCTTGTCGCGCAGGTAAGTGCTGCCCAGGCGAATATTGAGTTCAGGGTCGAGAATGCCGTAAGGCCCCGGGTCGCTGATACCCAGTTGGCGGCTTACCAGGGTCGCTGTGCCCGGCATCAGCTGCATAAGCCCACGTGCACCGGCCGGCGACAGCGCTACCGGGTTGTAGGCGCTTTCACGACGGGTGATGGCCATCAACAGGTAGGGGTCCACGCCGGTCTGATTACCCCAGTGCATGAAACTGTCGCGGTAGGCCTGCGGAAAGCGCCAGTCCAGCGCATCCCACATGTTGCCGGCAATGGTGGTCTGCACCAGGCGCGCGTGCCACTGCTGGTGGTCGGCGTAGTCAGCCAGTGCGCGGGCCTGTTGATGCGAGCCGTTTTGCACCGCGTAGAGCCACTCGCTGTTGGCCAGGCCGTCTTCACCAATGCGCAGCAGTGCCTCGGTACGCTGTACCGCAGGTAGCTGCGCGGTGCGCTCGCGGGAGGCATCGTCGAAATGGTTGCGCTCCAGGTTGAGCTGGTAAGGCTGGCCCAGCTTTTCAGCCGCCGCAAAGCCGAAGAAGCTACGGTCCTCGGCCGCCTGGCGATAGCGAGCGGTGGCAGCATCCTGATTGCCCAGCTGCTCGTTGGCGCGCGCCAGCCAGTACTGCCAGCGGCTGTTCTCCTGCTGCCCGGCAGGCATGGCCGCAATCCAGCGTATCACGTCCTGCCAGCGGCGCTCGGCCAGGGCGCGGCGTACGCGAAGTTCAAGCACGCGCTCGCTTTCAAGCGAAGGGAGAACGCTGTCTACCCAGCTGATCGCCCCGGGTACATCACGCACCAGCGCGTAAAACGCGAGTTCTTCTTCAATAACCTGGCGGTCATCGGGCATCAGGTTCAGGTTGGGAGCCATGGTTTGCCAAGCGGCCAGCGCGGCGGGCGTATCTTCGCGGGTAAAGCGCTGCATGGCGGCCTGATAAAAGGCCGCAGTGGCCTTGCACTCTGGGCCAAGACAGGCAGGTGCGGAGAGAATCGCCCGCGTCTGGCTGCTTACCCGATCAGCGGTTTCGATGGCCGTTTGCCATTGACCGCTGAGCTGGCTGCTTAAATACGTCGACAGGCCTGCTTCACCGGCTTGCCAGGCGAGCATCTTGCGATCCCAGATAGCCGCTTCATCGATAGTGCCGTTGGCACGCAAGCGATTGAAAAGCGGGTCGCAGGCATCCGGTTGAGAATTGCCTTCAAGCCACAGGGCAAGGCCCGCCTCGGAAGCGGCCTGGGGCTGTGAATCCAGCAGTGCAGCGTAGTAGTAGCACTGGCGCGCAGTGCCAGCAGGCTCGCCGTCAGCCACAGCCAGTAAATCGCTGTAACGGCCCGCATGGCCGTACTTGGCAATGGCCTGGCCACGCAGCCACTCTGAAAGCGGCGAGTCGCCATGCCGGTCGATAAAGCCTTGAACCTGGCCGGGCGACAGGTTGGGCAATTGATTGCGCAGCCGATGGTACTCGACGTAGCCGCTGAGCACATGGCCCTCGATGGCGCGTTCATCCACGCGGTTCCACTGCTGTTGGCGCGCTGCTTCCAGCGCATCGCGCATGGCGGTATCGGAAGCGCCCCACGACACGGCGGGCAAGCCCACTAACAAGGCCGCGCAAAGCGCGCGAAAGGGAGTTCGAAATGGCGATGCCTGCATAGCACTCTCTCTTGATCGCTGACGGATTCACATCCGCTATAGTGAACTAAATGGTCAAATATTGTTCAGACAATCGTGACACTTGGAGGATTCAATTACGATGGCTCGATTATCCACTTGGTGGTTATTTCGTCGACTTAAATCCCGCGTGTGGGCAGTCAAGCGTATTGGCCGAGCGCTCAAGATCTTCGTGCCCATGACTCGCGATGTCATCGCGGGCCGCTTTCGTCCCGTACCCTGGTCGGCCTTTGGCATGATGGCGCTGGCGCTTGCCTATCTTGCCATGCCGTTTGATCTTATCCCCGATTTTATCGTCTTCATTGGTCTTATCGACGATGTCGTCATCGTTGGCTGGCTGCTCAACCGTATCGATCAGCGTCTGGCAGATTACCGCAACTGGAAAAATGGCAATATCGATATTGCCACTTCTGCACACACACCTTCTTGAAATCGCACCGCTTATCCCCATATTCAGTTCACACGAATTTTTGCGCCTGCCGTCAGGCGGGCGCACCCGGCACCATGTAATTGAAGAGGGCTAGGCGTATGACGACTGCGACCCACGAAGAAACTCTAGGCTTTCAAACCGAAGTCAAGCAACTGCTTAATCTGATGATTCACTCCCTGTACTCGAACCGGGAGATATTTCTGCGCGAGCTGATTTCCAACGCCGCCGATGCCTGCGACAAGCTGCGTTATGCCGCCCTGGATAACGACGCCCTGTACGAAGGCGACAGCGAGCTGCGCGTTGAAATCGAGCACGACCGTGAGGCCAATACCATTACCCTGCGCGATAACGGTATTGGCATGAACCGCGAAGACGTCATTGCCAACCTGGGTACCATTGCACGTTCGGGCACCGCTGAGTTTCTCAAGCAGATGTCCGGCGAGCAGCAGAAGGATGCCAAGCTGATTGGTCAGTTCGGTGTGGGCTTCTACTCCGGATTTATCGTGGCCGATGAGGTGGCCGTGCGCACCCGCAAGGCGGGCACTGAAGCCTCCGAGGGTGTCGAGTGGCGCTCCAGGGGTGAAGGCGAGTTCACCGTAGCCGATATCGAGCGTGAGACCCACGGCACTGAAATCACCCTGTATCTCAAGGAAGACGCCAAGGAGTTTGCCGACGATTACCGTCTGCAGAGCCTGGTACGCAAGTACTCCGATCATATCGAAGTACCCGTGCGCATGCCGAAGACGGAAACAGCCAAGGATGACGAAGGCAACGACATCGAGGGCAGCGAAGTCACGACCTGGGAAACCGTCAACGAAGCTACCGCACTCTGGGCGCGCCCCAAGAGCGAGGTCAGCGATGACGAGTACAAGGCGTTCTACAAGCATGTCGCCCATGACTTCAGCGACCCACTGGCCTGGAGCCATAACAAGGTAGAGGGCAAGCTCGAGTACACCAGCCTGCTTTACGTGCCGGGACGCGCACCGTTTGACATGTACGAGCGTGACGGCGCCCGTGGGGTCAAGCTCTACGTACAGCGCGTGTTCATCATGGACGACGCCGAGCAGTTCCTGCCACTCTACCTGCGTTTTATCAAGGGTGTGCTGGATACCCGCGACCTGTCGCTCAACGTTTCCCGCGAGCTATTGCAGCAGGACCCGCAGGTCGACAAGATCAAGGGTGCGCTGACCAAGCGCGCGCTTGATATGCTTACCAAGCTTTCCAAGGACAGCGAACAGTACCAGACCTTCTGGAACACCTTCGGCAGCGTGCTCAAGGAAGGCCCGGGCGAAGATTTCGCCAACCGCGAAAAAATCGCCGGTCTTCTGCGCTTTGCGTCCACGCACAACGACACGGCCACCCAGGATCAATCGCTTGCGAATTACGTCGAGCGCATGAAAGAAGGCCAGCAGAAGATCTACTACGTGGTAGCTGACAGTTTCAACGCAGCCAAGAACAGCCCGCATCTGGAAATCTTCCGCAAGAAAGGCATCGAGGTTCTGCTGCTGTCTGACCGCATCGATGAATGGCTGATGAGCCACCTGACCGAATTCGACGGCAAGTCGTTCGCGGATGTCGCCAAAGGCGAGCTTGACCTTGGCGACGTGGAAGACGAAGCCGAGAAGAAAGCCCAGGAAGAGACCGCCAAGGCCAAGGAAGATCTGGTCAAGCGGGTAAAAGAGGCGCTGAGCGACGGTGTTCAGGAAGTGAAGGTGACTCACCGCCTGACCGATTCTCCGGCCTGCGTGGTGCTGCCCGAGCACGAAATGGGCTACCAGATGCGCCGCATCATGGAAGCGGCTGGTCAGAAAATGCCCGAAGTGAAGCCGATTCTTGAGCTTAACCCGGAGCATGCGCTGGTCGCCCGGCTGGAAAGCGCCGAGGGTGAGCTCTTTACCCATCTGGCGCACATTCTGCTTGATCAGGCGATCATCGCCGAAGGCGGCCACCTGGACGACCCGGCGGCTTATGTGAAGCGTCTGAACAGCGTACTGACGGCGTAAACTCAGTCGCTTGATCTATCACGGCCCGTTTGGATTCCCAGGCGGGCCGTTTGTTTTGGTAAAGTAGTCAGATATTTGGCAAGACTCTTAGGACACTCCTATGGCTGAGCAGCAAATCAAGGTCGCGGTGCTGGGTGGCGGCAGTTTCGGCACGGCACTTGCCAGCATCGCAGCGGACAACGGCGCCCAGGTGCGTCAGTGGATGCGCGATGAAGTGCTGGTCGCACAGATCAATCAGGAGCACCGTAATGGCCGCTACCTGCCACACTACGCGATCAACCCGGCGGTCACCGCCTCGACGGATCTCCAGGCGGTGCTTGAAGAGGCTGAGCTCGTCCTGATCGCCATTCCTTCCAAGGCGTTTCGCAGTGTCGTGCAGGCAGCCAAGCCCTGGCTCTCGGCCAGCCAGATTCTGGTCAGCACGACCAAGGGTATCGAGCAGGACAGCTTTTTCCTGATGAGCCAGGTGCTGGAGCAGGAAACCGGCTTTACGCATATTGGCGTGATCGCCGGACCGAACCTCGCCTCGGAAATTGCCGACAAGCAGCTGACCGCCACGGTGATTGCCAGCGCCGATGCGCTGACCCGCACCCGCGTGCAGCAGGCGCTGGGCTGCCGCTACTTCCGCGTGTATGCCAGCAACGACCGCCACGGCGTCGAGCTTGGCGGGGCGCTCAAGAACATCTACGCGATTGCCGCTGGCATGGCGGCGGCGCTGGGCATGGGCGAAAACACCCGCAGCATGTTGATGACCCGGGCGCTTGCCGAGATGAGCCGCTTTGCCGTGGCCCAGGGCGCCAACCCGATGACCTTTCTGGGCCTGGCTGGGGTGGGCGATCTGATCGTTACCTGCTCCTCCAGCCTGTCGCGCAACTACCGCGTGGGTTACGCCATGGGTGAGGGGCGCAGTCTCGAGGAGGCCGTCTCGGCGCTGGGGCAGGTGGCCGAAGGGGTCAATACCGTCAAGCTGGTATGCGCCAAGGCCCAGGAAATGGGGGTTTACATGCCGCTTGCCGAAGGGCTTTACCATGTTCTGTTCGACGGCGTGCCCGCGAAAGAGATGGCACGCACGCTGATGATGGGCGAGCAGAGCAGCGACGTGGAGTTCATTCTACCCCGGGAAGCGGTACAGCAGGCCCATCAGAAGAATCGAGGTTGGCATGAGTAGTCTCTTGATCATGCGCCACGGTGAGGCGGCCCCGGGCTTTCCGGACAGCAAGCGGGCGTTGACGCCCCGTGGCGAGCAGGAGGCGGCGGCCATGGGGCACTGGCTGGCTAAGCGTACGGAGCAGGGCGAGCTTGCAATGCCCGTTGTGTATGCAAGCCCTTACGTCCGCGCTCAGCAGACCGCCGAGCTGATTGCCAAGGCGCTTGGCTGCCCGGTTGCGACCCTTGATGTCATTACTCCCGATGACGATCCGGCAGGCGTCAGCGAATGGCTGCTGAACCAGCCGGATGGGGCGCCTATCATGCTTGTCAGCCATATGCCGCTTGTAGGCGAGCTAACCGGGCTGCTGGTAGAGGGAAAAGCCGGGCAGGGGGTAGGGTTTGCCACGGCCGCCATCGCCGAGCTCGAAGCCGAAGTGTGGGCGGCGGGCTGTGCGTACTTGAAGCGCTTTACTGCGCCAGGCCAGCTTGGCTAGTCAAGCACTGGCCACAAAAACGGCGACCCTTGGGTCGCCGTTTTTATTACTGCCAAACAGAACCCGCTTAAACCAGCGCGTCGAGCTTGGCTTTCAGCACGCCGTTGACCTGCTGAGGGTTGGCCGTGCCGCGTGACGCCTTCATGACCTGGCCGACAAAGTAGCCAATCATCTTGCCGCGCTTGTCCGGCTCGGCGTCGCGGTACTGGGCGACCTGGGCCGGACTCTCGGCGATGACCTGATCGATCATTGCTTCAATGGCACCGGTGTCGGTCACTTGCTTGAGACCCTTGGCGTCTATGATTTCATCGGCATTTTCGCCCTGGCCATTCCATAGCGCCTGGAAGACCTGCTTGGCCGCCTTGCCGTTGATGGTGTCATCCACTACTCGGCTGACCAGCTCACCCAACTGACGTGCTGATATGGGGCTGTTGGTGATGCTCAGGTTCTCACGGTTGAGCGCGCCGGCAAGCTCGCCCTGCACCCAGTTGGCCGCCTGCTTGGCATCACCGCACACGTGGTGTACTTCCTCGAAGAATTCGGCCATCTCGCGGCTCGCTGACAGCACGCTGGCATCGTAGGCGGAGAGGCCCAGCTCGTTCTGGAAGCGCTCACGCTTGTCCGCCGGCAGTTCCGGCAACTGGCCGCGCAAGTGATCAAGGTAGGCTTCGTCCAGCACCACGGGCAGCAGGTCCGGGCAGGGGAAGTAGCGGTAGTCGTTGGCTTCCTCCTTGGTGCGCATGCTGCGGGTTTCGTCGCGCTCGGGGTCGAACAGGCGGGTTTCCTGAACGACGCTGCCGCCGTCTTCGATCAGTTCGATCTGGCGCTCCACTTCAAAGGCAATGGCGCGCTCGACAAAACGAAACGAGTTGACGTTCTTGATTTCCGCCCGCGTGCCAAACGCTTCCTGTCCCTGGGGGCGCACCGATACGTTGACGTCGCAGCGCATGGAGCCTTCGGCCATGTTGCCATCTGAAATGCCCAGATAGGTAACGATCGAGTGAATCGCCTTGAGATAGGCGGCCGCTTCCTTGGCGCTGCGCATATCCGGCTCGGAAACGATTTCAAGAAGCGGTGTCCCGGCGCGGTTCAAGTCGATGCCGGTCATGCCCATGAAGTCTTCGTGCAGCGACTTGCCGGCATCCTCTTCCAGGTGAGCGTGGTGGATACGAATGCGCTTGCTGGTGCCATCTTCAAGCGTAATGTCCACTGCACCCGGGCCGACGATGGGGTGGTACATCTGGCTGGTCTGATAGCCCTTGGGCAGATCGGCGTAGAAGTAGTTCTTGCGATCAAACACCGATACTTCGGCAATATCGGAATGTACCGCCAGGCCAAACTGGACGGCCATGGCCACCGCCTGCTCGTTGAGCACGGGCAGCGTGCCGGGTAGACCCAGATCGACGGCACAGGCTTGAGTGTTGGGCTCGGCACCAAACGCCGTGGACGCGCCGGAGAAGATCTTGGAGCGGGTCGCGAGCTGAACGTGGACTTCAAGCCCAATTACGGTTTCCCATTGCATTAGGCGTGCTCCTCGGCGAAGGCGGGAAGTTGAAGGTGCCAGTCCGTTGCCTGCTGGTACTGATGCGCCACGTTGAGAAGCTGCGCTTCGGCAAAGTGGGTGCCCAGAATCTGCAGGCCCACAGGGCGGCCGCCGGCAAGGCCTGCCGGCACGCTGATACCGGGAATGCCGGCCAGGTTGACGGCGATGGTGTAGATATCCTGAAGATACATCGACACCGGGTCCTTCTTGGCGCCGAGGTCAAAGGCAGGGGTCGGCGAGGCCGGACCCATCAGCACATCGACATCTTCAAAGGCATCGAGGAAGTCCTGACGAATCAGGCGTCGAACTTTTTGCGCCTTGGTGTAGTAGGCGTCGAAAAAGCCTTCGGACAGCGTGTGCGTGCCGATCAGGATGCGCCGCTTGACCTCTTCGCCGAAGCCTTCCGCGCGCGAACGCTTGTAGAGGTCAATCAAATCGACCGGATCCTTGCAGCGATGGCCAAAGCGTACGCCGTCAAACCGGGAAAGGTTCGAGGAGGCTTCGGCCGGGGCGATCACGTAGTAGGCCGGAATCGCGTAGTGGGTGTGCGGCAGGCTGACTTCACGTACCGTCGCACCCAGGGATTCGTACACCTTGACCGCCTCACGTACGGCGCTTTCCACTTCAGGATCCAGGCCGTCGCCAAAATACTCCTTGGGCAGACCGATTTTCAGGCCTGACAGCGGCGCGTTCAGGGTTTCGGTGTAGTCCGGCACCCCGCGGGCAACGCTGGTCGAATCGCGGACGTCGTGCCCGGCAATCACGTTCATCAGGTGCGCGCAGTCTTCGGCACTGCGCGCCATGGGGCCCGCCTGATCAAGGCTCGAGGCGTAGGCAATCATGCCGTAGCGCGAAACGCGCCCGTAGGTGGGCTTCAGGCCGGTAATACCGCAGAACGCCGCCGGCTGACGAATCGAGCCGCCGGTGTCGGTGCCCATGGCCGCCGGGACCAGGCCTGCGGCCACGGCCGCGGCGCTGCCGCCGGAGCTTCCGCCGGGCACGGCGTTCAGGTCCCACGGGTTCTTGACCGGGCCATAATGGCTGTTTTCGTTGGAAGAGCCCATGGCGAACTCATCCATATTGGTCTTGCCCAGGCTGATGGTGCCGGCAGCGTTAAGCTTTTCCACCACGGTGGCATCGTAAGGGGCGATGAAGTTATCCAGCATCTTGGAGCCGCAGCTGGTCTTGACGTCGCGGGTACAGAAAATGTCTTTGAGTGCCAGCGGAATGCCGGTCAAAAGGCCCTTGTCGCCGGCGGCGCGTGCATTATCGGCAGCTTCTGCCTGCTTGAGCGCCTGCTCACCGGTCACGGTAATGAAGCTGTTGAGCTTGCCGTCGGCCTTCTCGATCTTTTGCAAATAGTGTGCGGTCAGTTCGCGGCTGGAAAACTCGCCGCTTTTTAGAGACGCCGCGAGTTGCGTTAACGTTTTATCATGCATGACCCAAATGCTCCGTTCGGAAACGAAAGAAAAGTATGAAAACAGCGGCTTGAAAACCCTGGGATATTTTTTTCAAGTCGTTACTCAACGACGCGAGGAACCAGGTACAAGCCGTTTTCCACTGCCGGAGCACAGCGCTGAAAAGTATCGCGCTGGTTGGTTTCCGTTACTTCGTCTGCACGCAGGCGCTGGGTCGCGTCCAGCGGGTGTGAGAGTGGTGAAACGCCTTCAGTATCAATGCTTTGAAGCTGATCGACCATGTCCATAATGCGGCTTAGATCGTCTACAAAGCCGGTGGCTTGGTCATCGCTGACGGCGAGTCGGGCCAGGTGCGCGGCCCGGCGCACATGAGATTCTTCAAGCGCCATGATCGAAATTTCCTCGCTAAAACGTGATGGAACATATTCCGCTTTGTGCGGTATACAGTCAGTCATCGAAAAAAACGTCTTAAGTATCAGACGTGGAAAATAGCCGCAAAAGGTACCACATTTTGGCCCCCACGGGCAGTGTTCAGCGCGACTCGTGCTTGCTGCCAGGGGGTTGCGGTGATACCGTTTGCATCCGCACAGGGTTCCCGGTCTGCACTAGGTAACAACATCCATGTTCAAACGTTTGAGGGGGCTGTTTTCCAGCGATCTGTCGATCGATCTGGGTACGGCCAACACACTGATTTATGTACGCGGTCGTGGCATCGTGCTCGATGAACCGTCCGTAGTCGCCATCCGTCAATCCGGCAATATGCGTAGCGTGGCATCGGTAGGTGCTGACGCCAAGCGCATGCTGGGGCGTACGCCTGGCAATATTACCGCCATTCGGCCGATGAAAGACGGCGTGATCGCCGACTTTACCGTCACCGAACAGATGCTTCAGCACTTTATCCGTAAGGTACACCAGAGCACCTTTCTGACGCCCAGCCCGCGTGTGCTGGTATGCGTGCCCTGCATGTCCACCCAGGTGGAGCGACGCGCCATTCGTGAGTCTGCCGAAGGTGCCGGTGCCCGTGAAGTGTTTCTGATAGAAGAGCCCATGGCGGCGGCCATTGGCGCGGGGCTTCCGGTCGAGGAAGCTCAGGGTTCGATGGTGGTGGATATCGGTGGTGGTACCACTGAAATCGCGATTATCTCGCTCAACGGCGTGGTCTATTCAGAATCCATACGCGTAGGCGGTGACCGTTTTGATGAGGCGATCACCGCGTACGTGCGCCGCCACTACGGCAGCCTGATTGGTGAGGCAACCGCCGAGCGAATCAAGGAAGAGATCGGCTGCGCCTACCCGGGCGGCGAACTGCGCGAGATCGACGTGCGTGGGCGCAATCTGGCCGAAGGCATTCCGCGCAGCTTCACTCTGAACTCTCACGAGATTCTCGAAGCGCTTCAGGAGACGCTGGGCTCGATTGTCGCCGCTGTGAAAAGCGCACTTGAGCAGTCGCCACCGGAGCTTGCCTCGGATATTGCCGAGCGTGGCCTGGTGCTGACCGGCGGCGGCGCGCTGCTGCGTGATCTCGACAAGCTGATTGCCGAAGAGACGGGGCTGCCGGTCATCGTGGCCGAAGACCCGCTTACCTGCGTGGCAAGAGGCGGCGGTAAAGCGCTTGAAATGATTGATCAGCACACGTTTGAGCTGCTCTCAAGCGACTGATTTGTAGCGGTTTATCGCGGGGGATTGCCTATTAAACCGCTATTTTCACACGCCTCGCTGCCGGGTTATCGGCTGTTTTTCTGCGTGTTGGCGGCAAGCGCCTTGATGTTTGCCGATCATCGCTTTACCCGCATGGAAGACGTGCGCGCCCAGATGACGATGGTTGTTGCACCTGTTCAATGGGTCGTTAGCGTGCCTAGCGATCTGTTGAATTGGGGCGCGCTCGCGCTGTCGGATCAGCAGGCGCTGGTCGATGAAAACCGTCGATTGCGTGAACAGATTCTTACGCTCTCCCATCGTGGCCAGCGCATGGCCAATCTGACGGCTGAAAACAGCGAGCTGCGCGAGCTGCTGAAAGCCGGCGAGCGGCGTGAGATTCCCTATATTACCGCTGAGCTGCTGTCGCTGGATAACGACCCCTTCAGCCACCAGATGGTGATTGACCGTGGGCATCGTAACGGCGCTTATGTAGGGCAGCCGGTCATTGATGCCTCCGGCCTTGTGGGGCAGGTCACCGCCGTTTCCGCCTACTCAAGCCGGGTGCTGCTGCTGGCCGATGCCAGTCACGCACTGCCCGTTCAGATCAATCGTAACGGCTTGCGCTTCATTGTGCAGGGGGCGGGGCGTTACGGCAGCGTGAACGTGCTTCACGTGCCGGATACAGCCGATATTCGCGAAGGCGACCTGCTCACGACCTCCGGGCTTGCCGGGCGATTTCCGCCAGGCTATCCCGTCGCCCGAGTGACCGAGGTCTACCACGACCCCGGTCAGCCGTTTGCCCGAGTGAGCGCTGAGCCCACCGCGCAGCTTCAGCGGGCGCGGCATTTTCTGCTGCTGTTTCCGCCGCCGCGTGAAGAGGTGGACGACCCTATCTGGGACGAATCCATGGATATTTCGGCAAAAGCTATTCACGCCGCTCAGCGGCTGGCGCCGGTCGAGCCTTCCGATGTCGAGGAGGAGCGCTGATGGCGCGTGTTCCCGTCATACCGCTGGTGGTCGTATGGTTCAGCCTGGTGCTGGCGCTTTGCCTGCAGGTAATGCCCCTGGCCGAAGGCTGGCAGGTATTTCGCCCGGAGTGGATTGGCCTGATGCTGATCTACTGGTGCATGCGCGTGCCGGATCGGGTTGGCGTCTTCCACGGCTTTGTGCTGGGCGTGCTGCTGGACCTGATCGAGGGTACTGCGCTTGGTCAGCATGCGCTGATCCTGTCGCTGCTGGCGTTTCTGTGTGCACTGGTCTATCCCCGTTTTCGCGCCTACTCGCTGGTTCAGCAGTCGGTGCTGGTGCTGGTGCTGCTCGGCCTGGTGCAACTGGTCGAGCAGTGGCTGCGCACCTTGACCGGCGAGTTTTCGATACACCTCTCCTTCTTGATTCCCTCCTTGATCAGCGCCTTTCTCTGGCCATGGCTTGCCACCATGTTCAAGGCGCTTGAAAAACGTTTGCTCGGGCCTTGAGAATGGACTCAGCATCGCTTCAGGAAAAAAGCCCCGTGCTGTGCCTGGCGTCGGCTTCTCCCCGGCGCCGGGATCTGCTTGCCTCCATCGGCGTGGAGGTGAGTGTCCGGCCAAGCGAGGTGGATGAAACGCCCTACCCAGGTGAGCAGGCCACAGCTTATGTAACGCGGCTGGCCATCGCCAAGGCAGAAGCTGCCATGCCTCACACAGCGTTACCCACACTAGGGTCTGATACCGCGGTGGTGGTAGATGGGGCTATATTGGGTAAGCCTGCGGATGCCGATGAAGCGGCGTCCATGCTCGGCCGACTCTCCGGCAGGACCCATCAGGTGATGACGGCGGTGGCGGTTACCGGGCCTTGCGGTGTGCTTTATCGCTGCGTGAGTACTGACGTCACCATGCGCAGGCTCACGGGGCAGGAGATCAGCCGCTACTGGCAGACCGGCGAGCCTGCCGACAAGGCCGGCGGCTACGCCATCCAGGGCCTGGCGGCGGTGTTCGTTGAAGAGATCAAGGGCAGCTATTCAGCCGTGGTTGGCCTGCCGCTGTATGAAACGGCGCAGTTGCTGCATCAACAGGGGGTGCCTATCTGGATGGGGCATTATAACTCGCACACCTAATCGTCTCATTGCCTGCATGACTGGCGTGGAATACGTGAATCAAGAAGGAATTTTGCATGAGCGGTGAAGTCCTCATCAATTTGACGCCAATGGAAACCCGCGTTGCGCTCGTCGAGAACGGTGTATTGCAAGAGGCGCTTATCGAGCGCTCACGGCGGCGCGGGATCGTAGGCAATATCTACAAAGGCAGAGTGGTTCGCGTGTTGCCTGGTATGCAGGCTGCCTTTGTCGATATTGGCCTCGAGCGCGCGGCGTTCATCCACGCTCACGAGGTCATGCCGTCCGGAACGCCAAGCGACGAACAGCAGACCATCGGGCAACTGCTGCACGAAGGCCAATCGCTGGTGGTGCAGGTCACCAAGGACCCGATTGGCACCAAAGGGGCACGCCTGACGACCCATCTGTCGATTCCTTCGCGCTATCTGGTATATATGCCGGACTCGCCCCATCACGGCGTTTCCCAGCGTATCGAAGACGAGCGTGAGCGCGAACGCCTCAAGGCCCTGCTGGACAGCAGCATCGCCGAGCAGACCCTTGAGGTAAGCGGCGGGTTTATCGTGCGCACGGCGGCCGAGGGCGTCGGCGATGAAGAGCTTGCCGGTGACATGCACTTTCTCCTGCGCATCTGGCGCAAGGTCGCCGAGCGCAAGGTGACCGCCGCGCCGCCCAGCGTCATCTATGATGATCTGCCGCTTTTCATGCGCACCCTGCGCGATGTCATGCGTGACGAGATCGAAAAGGTGCGTATCGACTCCCGCGAGAATTTCGTCAAGCTGGTCGAGTTTGCCGAGGAGTTCATGCCCGATGCGGTCGACAAGATCGAGTACTACCCCGGCGAGCGGCCGATTTTCGATCTCTACAGCGTCGAGGATGAAATCCAGAAGGCGTTGGGACGCAAGGTGCAGCTCAAGTCCGGCGGCTATCTGGTCATCGACCCGACCGAAGCGATGACCACCATCGACGTCAATACCGGCGGCTATGTAGGGCACCGTAATCTTGAGGAAACCATCTTCAAGACCAACCTGGAGGCAGCCACTGCCATTGCTCGTCAATTGCGCCTGCGCAACCTGGGCGGGATCATCATCATCGATTTCATCGACATGATCGAGGTGGAGCACCAGCGTCAGGTGCTGCGCGTGCTTGAAAAGGCGCTGGAGCGCGATCACGCCAAGACCAAGTGTACGGGGGTGACCGAGCTTGGCCTGGTGCAGCTGACCCGCAAGCGCACCCGAGAGAGCCTTGAGCAGACGCTATGCGAGGCATGCCCCACCTGCAGCGGGCGAGGAACGCTGAAAACGCCGGAAACCATCTGCTACGAGATCTTTCGCGAGATTCTGCGCGAAGAGCGGGCCTATAGCCCGGAAACCTACATGGTGCTGGCCTCCCAGCCGGTGGTCGACCGCCTGCTGGATGAAGAGTCCGCCGCCGTGGCCGACCTGGAAACCTTCATCAACAAGACTATCCGCTTCCAGGTAGAGCAGCACTACTCGCAAGAGCAGTACGATATCGTGTTGATGTAATCCATGACCATTCGTTTGCTGACGCGTTGGGGGCTACTGCTGCTGGCCTGGGGGTTGGGCCTTACGGCAGTGCTCCTTCTGCTTTTGAGGCTAGCCTTTAGCCAGGTAGATACGTTCACGCCGCGCATTGAAGCCTGGCTGGAGCGCCAGATTGGCGCGCCGGTAGAAATTGAAAGCCTTTCGCTCTCCATGGCGCGCAGTGAACTTGTTCTCGAGCTTGAGGGGTTTAGCTCCACCACGCCGGATGGACAGTCGCTGTTTTCACTGGACCAAGCCGAGCTTCGCCTGGACGTAGTGGCTTCGCTGCGCAGTCTTCTACCTATTTTCAGCCATGTCAGATTTCAGAATACCGAGTTTCATCTCTACCAGGATGAGCAAGGCAACTGGCAGTGGCCGACCCCCGCTCACCTGCCACTTGATATGGCACCCGAGACGGAAGTCGATCTCGTAAGGATTGATGCCTGGACCGAGTGGCTGCTGCGTCAGCGTATCTGGGTGGAGGATACCCGCGTCATGCTGCATGGCCAGCAGGATAACGTCACTCTGTATGCCGAAACGCTGCTGCTGACGGGCGATGCCCAGAGTACCAAGCTGCAGGGGGCAGTGAATATTCTGGAGGCTCGCCCTGAACAGAAAGATACCGTGCTGCCCGCCGCCCAGGTGCTAGCGGAAATGGAACCCGGAAAGCGCGGTATCAACGATTTTACCGCCACGCTCAAGCTTGAAGTGCAGTTTGACCAGCTATTGATGCTTGCCGAGATGTTTCGCCCGGAGCACGTGCCTTACCTGGAACAAGCGGGGGGAGATGCACGCCTGTGGGGGCGCTGGTATGAGGGCAAGCTACAGGAGTCTCGGCTGGCGGTGAGTGTTCCCCAACTGACGTTGCGTCACGATGTCGAATACGCCGTGTTGCGCAATATCGTGGCCAATGGCAAGTGGCAGCGTGATGGTGACGGCGGTGAGGCGTGGCTGAGTGGCGATGCCCAGAGCGTCGAGTGGGCAGAGCCTGCTGGCGCCGTGGAAGGACCTGCCTTGCCGCGCCACTGGTATCTTGCCCATCAACCGGGCCGCTGGGAGCTGCGCACCAGCGCGTTTGAGCTTGCCTCACTGACGGCCTGGCGCGACTACGTCTTTTTGCCCGAATCGGTAACGCGTGTGCTGCAGACGCTGGCCCCGGAAGGCCAGGTGCAGGGGCTGCGCCTGGGCCAGCGGGAGGGAAGCTGGGGCGTCGATGCGGCGCTGACCAATCTTCAAGTATCCCCCTGGCAGCAGGCGCCGGGCGGCGGCCCGCTGGATGCCTGGGTGCAGGCGCGTGATTTTCGCGGTCGCGTCACGTTCAATAGTGTCGGCGATAGCACGCTCTATTTTCCTGACCTGTTCATGGCGCCCATGGAGCTCGATCACGCTGATGGCATTGTCGAGTGGGTCTACGACGGCCCCAATACCATGATCAGCGGGCGTGATCTCAACGTGGAGTGGGATGGGGCTGAGGTCAGCGGCGGTTTTGGTCTTGTCGCCGGCGAGCGCAGCGGGCACTTCGGTCTGGATATCGACTTTGCCAATGTTGATGCACTTGAGCGCCCGCTGGCGCAGTGGCTGCCGCTCAAGGCGTTTGATCAGGAGCTGCGCGACTGGCTGCTGGATGATATTGGCGGCAGGGTGCCTACCGGCTCCCTGAAGCTTAGCCTGCCGCTGGGCGATAATGTTACTGCCGAGGATATATCGACAACCTTGGCGCTGGAAGTTACCCAGGGGCATCTTCCGATTGCGCCGGACTGGCCGCGCCTCGAGGAGGTTGAAGGGCGCCTTCGCTGGCAGAATCAGGTGCTTGAAGCGCAGATAGATCATGCTCAGAGCCACGGGGTGACGGCCTCCGGCGGTGAGCTGACCATGCAGGATGAAACGCTCAACGTCTCGGGAGATCTGCACAGCGACGGCGCCTCGCTCATAGCCTTTCTGCAGGCCATTCCCGACATGGACATGAGCCTGCTTGACGACCTTGAAGCCCAAGGGGAGGTGGACGGTAATCTTGCTCTGTCGTTACCCCTGCAAACCCCCGAGGCGCTGAAGCTTGAAGTCAACGCCACCCCGGTCTTTTCACGCATTCTCTACACGCCGCTGAATATTGCCCTCGAGAAAGCGGAAGGCGAGCTCACCTGGCAGCAGCATGCCGACAGCATGGCGCTGATAGGCACTGCCCGAGGCCGTTTTCTGGGCGGCGAGGTCAGCGCCGATATGCACACTCAACGCGATGGCATTGCGCTGCGCGGGCGCTCTCGAGTGGCGCCGCTGTTTTCGCTGGCGAATATACCGCTCGAGCAGAGTCGCCAGGTGGCCGAGGGAGATTTTCAGTGGCAGGGGCGCGTTACCCTTGAGCCCATGCTTTCATTGAGCCTGAATAGCCAGCTGCGGAACGTGACAAGCCACCTGCCCGAGCCTTTTAGCAAGCGCGCCGGAGAGCCCTGGCCCTGGACGCTTGAGGCCAATTTCGACAATAACCGCGTGGAGAGCCGCCTGGCAGACAGGGCGCATCTGCGCCTCTTCAACCGTCCTCACACCATTGCCGGTAATCTGCACATCGCAGGCGCTGACGTTGATGTGCCCGAGTGGCCATCAAAGCCGGGGCTGAACATCGCCGCAAGCGTTGCGCGCATTGATCCCCTGGCATGGCAGCAGGCTCTCGACCCGCTTGTTTCAAGAAGCGGTGAAGGGGGAGGTGAATCGATGGGCGAGGCTCCACCGCTTGAGATAGCGCTCGACACCGACTGCCTCGTCTACGAGCAGGCCTGCATCGGTGCGTTGAACCTCGACGGGCGCGTTCAGGGCGATACGCTGAGTGCGGCGGTACACAGTGATCTGGTATCCGGGCATGTGCAGTACCAGCCCCAGGCGCGCTATCCGCTGGATATCACCGTCGAGCAGCTGGCCGTGGATCGGCTGCTCGACCTGACCGAGACCGAGCATGATGTCCCGAGCGTATCGCCTGAATCCTGGCTGCACGCTGTGGAAACCGACCAGCCGCCGCCAATGGGCATGCCCGACTGGCTTGCCAGCATGCCCGATGGACGCCTGAGACTGGCCGAAATCGGCATGGGTGAGCGCCGTTTTGGACCCCTCTCAGCCTATTGGCAAGCCGATAGTGATCGCCTTTCGCTGGCACCGGTGGAGCTTACCCTGGGGCAACTGACCGCTCGCGGTGAACTCTACTGGGAAGGTGATGCCTCACAGAGTGAAACTCGTGCTCACCTGGCCATTGAAGGGGGCGATGTGGGCAGCGCGCTGGAGCGGCTGGACCAGCCAGTAGTGGTTCGCAGCCGTACAAGCGCCGCCGCCGCCAATCTGGGCTGGGCCGGCGCGCCGTGGCAGTTTGACCTGCGTCGTGCCGAAGGCGGGTTGAATCTTGACCTGCGCGACGGTCGCTTCGTCAAGTTGGAATCAGCGCCGGTGCGCCTGGTGGGTCTGCTCAACCTTGACAACCTTCTGCGTCGACTGCGTCTGGATTTTTCCGACATGACCGGGCAGGGCACGGCCTATGATAGAGTGTATGGTTCGGCAGACATTGCCAATGGTCAGCTGACGCTGCGCGGACCATTGAAAATTGAAGCACCCGCCGCCAATCTGACCCTGACCGGGCGCGTGAATTTGCTGCGCCAGGAGCTGGATCAACGCCTTGGCGTAACGTTGCCGGTGACGCAAACCCTGCCCATTGCCGCCGTAGCGGTAGGCGCCCCGATGGTGGGGGGCGCTCTGTTTATTGCCGACCAGCTGCTGGGTGATGCGCTGGATCGAGCAACGACCATTCATTATCGCGTGCAAGGTCCCTGGACCTCGCCGCAGGTTACCTTAGAAGGCCCCCAATGACCGCACTGAACAGCGATATAGCGTCCGCCGTTTCCATCCTGCTTACCCCGGGTGGTCTTGATCTGGATGGGCTTGATAAAGGCCTTGAGTACGCCATGGGCGCTGGCGTGGATTATGCCGATCTGTATTTTCAACGTACCTGGCAAGAAGGCTGGGTGCTGGAAGATGGTGAAGTAAAAGAAGCAAGCTACAACATCGATGGTGGGGTTGGTGTGCGCGCCCTGGCCGGTGAAAAGACCGGCTTTGCCTACTCCAACCAGATCAGTGCCGATGCGCTGGTGGATACCGGACGCACGGCGTCCGGCATCGTACGCAGCGGCAAGCGCCTGCCCGGCCAGAAAATTCAGCCGGTCAGTGCCGCGTCTTACTATGCAGGGGTGGACCCGCTTGCCGGGCTTAGCGCCGAAGAGAAGGTCGCCATGCTGAAAGAGGCCGACCGCGCGGCGCGCGCTGCTGACCCAAGCGTGACTCAAGTGAGCGCTTCGCTTTCCGGCACCTACGAAGTCGTTCTGGTACGAGCAAGCGACGGCACCCTGGCCGCAGACATTCGCCCGCTGGTACGCTTCAACGTCAGCGTGATTGCGGTCAAGAATGGCCGTCGTGAGCGCGGTGGCGCGGGCGGCGGTGGACGCTACTCCATGGCCCGGCTGCGCGATGAAGGCGTGGCCGAGCGCTACGCCAAGGAGGCCGTGCGCCAGGCGCTGGTGAACCTTGAGGCAGTCGATGCCCCGGCCGGGCAGATGCCTGTGGTGCTGGGCTCGGGTTGGCCGGGCATCCTGCTGCATGAGGCGGTTGGCCATGGCCTTGAGGGGGATTTCAACCGCAAGGGTAGCTCGGCATTTTCCGGGCGCATGGGGCAGCGCGTGGCAGCGAAAGGCGTCACGATTGTGGATGACGCCACCATTGCCGACGGGCGCGGCTCGCTGAGCATCGATGACGAGGGTACGCCGGGGCAGAACACGCCGCTGATCGAAGATGGCATTCTGACTGGCTACATGCAGGACAAGCTCAATGCGCGGCTGATGAACATGGCGCCGACCGGTAACTCTCGGCGCGAATCCTTTGCCCACCTGCCGATGCCACGCATGACCAACACGGTCATGCTGGCAGGCCAGGATGAGCCCGAGGATATTATCAAGAGCGTCAAACGCGGGATCTATGCGGTCAGCTTTGGTGGCGGCCAGGTGGATATCACCTCGGGCAAGTTCGTGTTTTCGGCCAGCGAAGCGTACCTGATCGAAGATGGGCGCATCACGGCACCGGTAAAAGGCGCCACGCTGATTGGCAATGGCCCGGAAGCCATGGGCCGGGTATCCATGATCGGCCATGACATGGCGCTGGATACCGGCGTGGGCGTGTGCGGTAAAGAGGGGCAGGGCGTGCCGGTCGGTGTAGGTCAGCCCACGTTGAAGCTGGATGAGCTGACCGTTGGTGGCACGCAGTCTTGACCGGTATTAAAGCGCCAGCGTTTCGCGCAGGTGCTTGAACAGCTTGCGCGAGCTGGTAGGCGGCTTGCCCTGATCGCGTTCGCGCTGGGCGTTGCGCACTAGCTGGCGCAGTGCCTGGCGGTCAGCGTCAGGGTATTCGGCCATAAACAGGTCAACGGCGGGATCACCCTCTTCGACCAGGCGGTCACGCCATTTTTCCAGCCGATGGAACGCGTGGTCGCGCTGCTCTTTTTCCTGTTCGATTGCGTCGAAAACCCCCTGTATGGCGGCCAGGTCCTCCTTGCGGATCAGCTTGCCGACATACTGCATATGGCGACGACGGCCTTCATGAGAGCGGATGCGCGCGGTTTCATCGATAGCGCGCAGCATGTCGTCGGAAAGCGGAAAGCGGGCGCGTTCGGCAGGGCGCATGGCAATCAAGGTTTCGCCAAGGGCCTGAAGGGCGTGCATTTCGCGCTTGAGCTGCGATTTACTCGGCCGCTCTTCTTCGGGTTCCTGAGTATCAAAAGGCTCGGGACGTTTTTTCGGCATAATAGGGCTCACTGACTACATTGGGCTTACTGACTGAAGTGGGCTTGCTAGCTAAACAGGGCTCACTGACAAGATTTGTTGGCAGCATTATATCAGGCTGCGACCATAACATTGATTCGCCGACGTGATTCGGGCGAAAAAGGAGGCCACATGGCACAGGCATTTGATGCATCCGCGCAGCAGGCTTTATTGACGACGCGGGCAGAAGAGGCGTTGGCCCTGGCCAAGCGTCTGGGCGCCGATGCCGCCGAGGTAGGGGCAAGCGTCGATCAGGGTATCGGCATCAGCGTGCGTCTGGGCGAAGTGGAAACCGTAGAGCTTTCCCGCGATCAGGGCATTGCCGTGACGCTTTACGTGGGTAAGCGCAAGGGCAGCGCGTCATCGAGTGACGCAAGCAGCGCCTCCATTCAGGCAACGGTCGAGAAAGCCCTGGCGATTGCTCGCTACACCGGGGAAGACCCGGCGGCGGGCCTGGCGGATGCCGATCAGATGGCAACCGAGCTGCCGGATCTCAAGGTTCACTACCCCTGGGCGCTGACCACCGAGCAGGCGATCGAACTGGCGCTTGCCTGCGAACAGGCCGGGCGCGATGTTGAAGGCATCAGCCAGTCAGAAGGTGCATCGCTGTCCAGCGGCGAAGGCGTGCGGGTATATGCCAACAGTCATGGCTTTCTGGGCACCCAGAAGGGCAGCAGCCATTCACTTTCCTGCATGCTGATTGCCCAGGATGAAAGCGGCATGCAGCGCGACTACGACTACACCTCGTCACGTAACCCGGCGGCGCTGCGCGACCCGGCAGAGGTCGGCCGCGAGGCGGCAGCCCGTACGCTGCGCCGGCTTGGCGCCAAGCGGCCGCCCACGGGTACTTTTCCGGTGCTGTTTGATCCCTCGCTCTCCGGCGGATTGATCGGTCATCTCTTGAGCGCGCTGGCAGGCGGTGCCCTGTACCGTCAGTCCTCCTTTTTATGCGACCGCCTGGGAACGCCGCTTTTCCCGGAGTGGTTCAGCCTCGAAGAGCGGCCCATGGAAGTGGGCGCCACGGCCAGTACGCCGTTTGATGGCGAAGGCGTGCAGACCCGCAACAACCGCTTTATCGATCAGGGCAGCATCGCAAGCTACATGCTGTCTTCCTACAGCGCCCGGCGCCTGGGCATGCAAACCACCGGTAACGCTGGCGGTGCGCGTAATGTGCGCCTGGATGCGCCGCTCAAAAGCCGCGAAGCGCTGCTCAAGGAGATGGGCCGCGGTATCTGGGTTACCGAGCTGATGGGCCAGGGGGTCAATGGCGTGACCGGGGACTACTCACGGGGCGCAGCCGGTTTCTGGGTCGAAAACGGCGAGATTCAGTACCCGATCGAGGAATTCACCATTGCCGGCAATCTGGAGCGCATGTTCTCTGGCCTGGTGGGTATTGGCAGCGATACCGATACGCGTGGCAGTGTCCACACGGGCAGCTGGCTGATCGATGCGATGACGGTGGCCGGCAGCTGAATCCGGTGCGCACCGTTTGATAAAAAAGCCCACGATCATGTCGTGGGCTTTTTAGTAAGTGAACCTTGGCTCGATGCCCAGGTTTAGCGCTTGGATCGGTAGTTCTCGTCCAGCTCAAGGCGCTCGAGAAGGCGGCTGAACAGAAAGGCCTCATCGCCTTCGAGCGAGCGGCTCAGGCAGTCCAGATACTCGCGGCGCGGGTAGCGCCACCAGCGCGGTGCCTTGTAGGCATCAAGGTCGATGGCGAACAGGCAGCCATCGCGGACCAGAAAGTTGCCGGTATGCAGACCGCGACAGTGAATGCCCTCGCGGTCGAAGGCGACCAGAGCATCCAGGTACTGCTCCTGCAGGTCTGTTGAGCCGAGGATCAGTTGCCGAAGCGGCACGCCGTGAATGTTTTCGGTCACCAGCCGGTAGGGGCGGGCCTCGGTAATCGTTGGTGTCGCGATGCCCAGCGCCTTCAGGCGCGAAGCGACGAGCGCGAAGTTGAGCCCCGGGTAGGGGCGGATGCGCAACAGATAGCGGAGCTTGTCGAAAGCCTTTGGCTGAAACGTCTTGATGAAATGATCGAGCTCAGAATCAAAATGCACCCGAGAATACTTGCCGGTCTGGATTAACTGCATGGTTGTGCCCGATAGATGAGGAGTACGGCTGAAAGCCGGTGGTCAGGCGTCTTCGTCGAAACGGGCCTTGAAGAGTGCCTCCAGCGCATCCAGCGCCGCTTCGGCGTCATCGCCGACGGCTTCGACGGTCAATACCGTGCCGCAGGGGGCCGCCAGCATGAGAAGCGACATGATGTTGGCGGCGTCGGCCTTCTGGGTCTGCTTGTAGACGTACACCCGGGAGTCGAACTGCTGCGCACAGGTGACGAGTTTAGTGGCGGCGCGGGCGTGCAAACCACGCTGATTGGTAAGGGTTAAGGTTCTTTCTGGCACCCTGGTTCCTTTTGTCCGAGTGGTGTCATACAAGCTGGGCGATCAGGGGATGCCGGATTTCTGCTCGGCAAGTGTCGCGATATCCGTCGGTGCTGTCTGAGAGCCGCCAAGCGTGTATTGCAACCCGAGTTCACGATGGCGCAACTGCACATCGCCTATCTGCGGTACCAGCGCCTGGGCCAGCTGCTCGGCTACGTACACCGAACGGTGCTGCCCACCCGTACAGCCAATTGCGACGGTCATGTAGCTTCGCTGGCTGTTCTGATAAGCCGGCAGCCAGCGTTCCAGCAGCGCCTGAATATCCTGGGTCATATCTTCGACAATCGGGTAGCCACGCAGGAAGGCGATGATGGTGGCGTCACGGCCAGTATATTGACGCAGCGTCGGATCCCAGTAGGGGTTGGGCAGGCAGCGTACGTCGAATACCAGGTCGGCATCCATGGGCACGCCACGCTTGTAGCCAAAGGATTCGAAGGTCAGCGTCAGCTGGTCCTTACGCTGGTGAGCTACCTGATCGGTAATGCGACGACGCAGATCGTGGACTGAAAGCCGCGAGGTATCGATCATCAAGTCGGCAAGATCGCGTATTTCGTTGAGCGTCTCTTCTTCCTTGGTAATCGCCTCTTCAAGTGTCATGTGGCTGCCCCGGGTCAGCGGGTGGCGCCGCCGCGTGGCCGAGTAACGCTCCAGAAGAATGCGGGCATCGGTGGTCAGATAGATGACCTGGCAATCGATCGGGCGCTGGCGCAGCTCTTCAAGAAGTACGGGCAAGCGCTCAAGTGCACCCGGCAGATTGCGCGCATCAATACTTACCGCAAGGTGCGTACGTCCACCTTCATCACAGAGTTCATCAACCAGCGATCCCAGCAGCATGGCGGGCAGGTTGTCGATAGCGTAGTAGCCGATATCTTCAAGCGCCTGTAAGGCAATGGACTTGCCCGACCCTGAGCGGCCGCTGATGATCACCAGTTGCATAGTGACTCTCTTTGCATAAAAGCATGAGGGGATGAAAGCGAGAAGATACGCTGCTGTGCGAGTAGGTTACGGTATTGCCTGTTCACGAATCTTGCTGGCAAGCAGGTCAAGTAGCTCACGCTGGCTGCCGGTTTTTCGCAAGGCCTGACGCGTCTGCGCATCGTTCATGATGGTGGCTACCTGCCCAAGCAGCGAAAGATGCGTATCATCCGCTTCTTCCGGTACCAGAAGCACGAACACCAGATCGACCGGATCGCCATCGATCGCATCAAAATCGACCGGCTCGGACAGCTTCAGAAAACCGGCGATAGGCGTTACGCAGTGAGGGCTGCGCGCGTGGGGAATGGCAACACCGTTGCCGATGCCCGTACTGCCCAGACGCTCGCGGCCAATCAGACGGCTGAAGACTTCCTGGCTATCCAGACTGGGTGTATTTTGCGCAATAAAGGTGCTGAAAAACTCCAGCACCCGTTTTTTGCTGCCCCCGGGTACGTCATAAAGCACGCGCTCCGGGGGGAGAATGGTTTCCAACGTCATTGAATTAACGCACGCCAGCGCCTTGGGCGCGGGCTTGTGCTTTTTCCTTGTGCTTGACGAGTTGACGATCGATCTTATCGGCCAGAGCGTCGATAGCGGCATACATGTCGACATCTTCGGCGTCGGCATGCAGATCGGCGCCTGCCGCGTGAAGGGTGCACGCCGCCTGCTGACGCTCCTTCTCTATGGATAAGGTTACTTGTACCGTAGTGATGTTGTCGTAATGACGTTCGACGCGTTCAAGCTTTTCATTAACATAGTCACGCAAGGCGTCAGTCAGTTCTACGTGATGACCAGTGATATTTACTTGCATTGACGTGCTCCTTATCCATCGGACTGTATTTCGATTGTAACCCTTTTTACGCTATTGCAAAGCCCTGAGGGCGAGTTTTGGCGTTTCTATTTCAAGCGTCTGCTTTAAATGGCTATCTCAAACGGCGACGCTCGCTCGATGAGGGAATGCCCAGCGACTCGCGGTATTTGGCTACGGTACGGCGGGCAACGGCAATGCCGCCTTCTTCGAGTAGCGTTACCAGTCGGCTGTCTGAAAGCGGTTTGCCTGGCGGCTCGTCCTGAATCAGCTTTTTCAGCCGGGCACGAATGGCGGTACTCGAGTGGCTGTCGCCACCATCCTGGCCGCTGATCTGGCTGGAGAAGAAATATTTGAGTTCGAACACGCCACGCGGCGTATGAATATACTTTTGTGTGGTAACACGTGAAATGGTCGATTCGTGCATTTCAACGGCTTCGGCGATATCCGCCAGAATCAGCGGTTTCATGGCTTCTTCACCATGCTCAAGAAAGCCGATCTGACGGGTGACAATCTCCCGGCCCACGCGCAGCAGGGTATCGTTGCGGCTGGAAAGGCTCTTGATCAGCCAGCGCGCCTCCTGCAGATGTTCTTTCAGGAACTGGTTGTCCTGACTCTTGTCGGCGCGCTTGATCAGACTGGCGTAGTCGGGCTGGATGCGCAGCCGCGGCAGGGCGTCAGGGTTGAGCTCCAGATGCCAGCCTTCGTTGTCGTGACGTACCACGAGATCCGGCGTGATGTAGCTGTCGTCGGTAGGGCCGTAGGCGCTGCCGGGGCGCGGGTCCAGGCTGCGAATCAGATGGATGACATCCTCGAGCTGCTCGTCATCCAGCCCAAGACGACGCTTCAGAAGACGCATGTCGTTTTTACCCAGCGCTTCCAGGAACTGACGTACCAGACGCTTGGCGGGAACCAGCAGGGGTGTGTCTTCAGGCAGGGTTGCCAACTGCAGCATCAGGCATTCGCGCAGGTCGCGAGCGAATACTCCGGTAGGCTCAAACTGCTGCAGGCGCAGCAAGATGGTTTCCATCTCGCGCTGATTGAGGCCGTCCAGACCCTGGGCGCGTAAACCGTCGCGAATATCGTTGAGCGGCTGCGTAAGGTAGCCGTTGGCATCGAGCGCATCGATCAGGCTTTCCGCCACCAGCTGCTCACGGACGTTGAAATCAGTCATGGCGAGTTGCCAGAGCAGATGCCCGTAAAGGCTCTGGCCGGCGGCCTGGCGTTCGAAATCGGGGCCATCGCTGCCACTGCCCGCCGCGCTTGGCATGTCCTGGTAGGTATCTGACCAGTCGCTATCCACCGAGAGTTCGGTGGGGATACTCTCTGACCACTCCGCTTCCTGCGGTTCAACGGCGGCCTGCTCGCCGAATTCGTCTTCCTGCTCCAGCATCGGGTTGGCATCCAGCGCCTGCTGAATTTCCTGGCGCAGATCCAATGTGGAGAGCTGCAGCAGAGCAATGGCCTGCTGCAGCTGGGGTGTCATGGTCAGCTGCGTGCCGATACGCAATTGAAGAGAAGCTTTCATGACCATCTGAGAACCACTCGTTAATCGGAAAGCTTCACACTAGTGCGAGTCATGATCATGTGCAAGTGCAATAAGCATGCCATTGATAATAATTTTGCTGCAGGTCACTGTTTAAAGACGGAAATCGGCGCCCAGATAAACCTCTCTGACTTTCTGGTTGTTCAGGATGGTTTCGGGGCTTCCGCCGGCAATGATATGCCCGTCGCCAACAATATAGGCAACGTCACAGATATCCAGCGTTTCCCGAACGTTATGGTCAGTGATCAGCACGCCGATATGGCGCTTTTTAAGTGCCCGGATAATGCTCTTGATCTCACCGACTGAAATGGGATCTACCCCGGCAAACGGCTCATCGAGCAGAATGAAGGCAGGCTCTGTGGCCAGTGAGCGGGCAATCTCGACCCGCCGCCGCTCGCCACCTGACAGGCTCATGCCCAGGTTGTCGCGAATATGGGTGATGTGAAAATCTTCCAGCAGGCTTTCCAGGCGCTGCTCGCGTCCGGCACCATCCAGCTCCTTGCGCGTTTCCAGGATAGCCATGATGTTGTCGGCCACCGAGAGCTTGCGAAAGATCGAGGCTTCCTGAGGCAGGTAGCCAATACCGGCCATGGCGCGTTCGTGCATGGGCGCGCGGGTAAGGTCCAGCTCATCGATGCTGACGGTACCAGCATCTGACTTGACCAGCCCCACGATCATGTAAAAAGAGGTCGTCTTGCCAGCGCCGTTGGGGCCCAGGAGGCCTACGACGCTGCCCTGGGCAATCTCCAGGCTGATATCCTGAACCACCCGGCGACGCTTGTAGCTCTTGGCCAGATGCTTGGCATAGAGGGTTTTAATCGGCGCTGATTCCGCAGTAGCCATCGACCGCTCCTGTTATTGCGCTGGCTGAAGTGTCATGCGAATACGCTGCGGCTCGCTGCCGCTGACATCCGAGCGTGCCTGAACCACTTCGCGATCAAGGAAGTACTCAAGGCGTCCACCGTTGAACGTGTCCCCGCCCTGAATCAGTTCGGCCTGATCGATAAGCTCGACGCGACGCTCCGCCACGTGATAGATCACCCGACGTGCCCAGCCTTCGATAGGCGTTTCCTGTCCCTGCTGCTGGTTGCGCAGGTAGGCGCGCTCGCCAGTCGCTGTCACCAGCGAGAGCTCACCGGCGTCATTGCGTTGAATTTCAACGCGCTCACCGCGAAGCTGCATCTCACCCTGACGGATATCGACATTGCCGGAATAGACCGCAGTGCCGGCGCGCTGGTCAAGGTCCAGCCGGTCGGCTTCCACTTCAACCGGGGCCTGGCTTGTCTGGGCCGCTGCCGAGAGCGGCACCGCCAGGGCGAAAAGCGCGGTGCGAAATAGAGCTTTCATAGCGACTCCTAAGGGGTCTGTGTCGCGGGCGGGTGGTGGCCGCGTACGTTATCGGTTAAGCGGACCTGGCTGGTATCCAGCCAGACGTCCATGCGCGTAGCGCTCATGCGCTGGGGCGGCTGTTGCAGCAGTGCGGGCGCCTCACTCCAGGCATGGCGCGCCAGGCCATCGTAATGCAACTCGTCAGTATCCAGCTGCCAGCCCTCGGAGGGGGCTAGAAGCCTTGCATCACCGGAAAGGGTGAGTGCCTGGGTATCGGTATTCAGCGTGCCTTCATCGGCATTGGCGAGCCACTCACGATCTTCGTTGTCGTAAAGGCTGGCCACGGGCTGGGTAGCCTCGGCCGTGGCGCGCTGGGGAATGTACACCAGCAGCGGCGATTTCAGCGACTGCTCGACCCGACCCGATTCGCCAAAAAGCGTCATTTCGGCGTTTTCCAGCACGTGGCCGGGTTCCTCAGCCTGGGCCGCTGGATCGACCGGCCGCTCATCCGTGCTGCGCGGATCAAGCCAGACCAGCAGCACCCCGAGGGCAATGACCAGCCCGGCCAGCCAGACGCGCTTTCTGATCCGCCTGAACATTACGGGCGACCGTGCAGGTAGGTGTCAAGCACCGAGCCCCAGTGGCCCTGGGCTTCAAGGAGCGTGTCACAGATTTCCCGCACCGCGCCATGCCCGCCCAGGCGATCGGTAATCCAGTCGGCGTGGCCGTGCATGTAATCTGGCGCATTGGGTACCGTGATGCCGACGCCTGCGCGCTTGATCGGCGCCAGGTCGGGCAGGTCATCGCCGCAGTAGGCGACCTGGCTCAGATCCAGATCCAGCCGCTGACAAAGCGCCTTCAGCGTGGTGAGCTTGTCCTCGCAGCCCTGGAAAACGTGAGTGATGCCTAGAGAGGCAGCACGCTGGCTGACCATTGGTGAATCGCGGCCGGTGATCAACGCCACGTGAATGCCCACTCGCTTGAGCAGCTTCAGGCCGTGCCCGTCCTGAGTGTGAAACGCCTTGATCTCGACGCCGTCGGCCTGGAAATAGAGCCGCCCATCGGTCAGTACGCCGTCAACATCAAGGGCCAGCAGGCGTACGTGGCGAATCCGGTCAAGCAAGGCAGTGGGGAGGGCCATAAAGACTCCTTGTCAGTAAGCGTATTGATAAATAAGCGTATTGATACATATAGGTCTGGCGTTCAGATAACGCCGCTGGCGAGCAGGTCGTGCATGTGGAGCGCGCCAATCGGCCGCTGCTCGTCATCCACTACCGCCAGGGCGGTAATCCGGCTATCTTCCATGATGCGTACGGCTTCGGCCGCCAGAATGTCGGGGCCGATGCGCTTGCCAGGCCGGGTCATGACATCATCCACGGCCACTTCGCGCAGGTCGTGGAACTGGTCCAGTGTACGGCGAAGGTCGCCATCGGTGTAAACCCCGGCAAGTCGGCCTTCACTGTCCACCACGCAGGTAAATCCCAGGCCCTGGCGCGTGATTTCCAGCAGGGCATCACGCAGCGGGCTGCCAAGCGCTACCTGAGGCAGCCGCGAGCCGTCATGCATCAAGTCGCGCACCCGCAGCAAGAGCCGCTTGCCCAGGCTGCCGCCGGGATGCGAAAGGGCAAAATCATCGGCGGTAAAACCGCGCGCTTCAAGCAGGGCAACGGCCAGTGCGTCCCCAAGAGCAAGTGCGGCCGTGGTCGAGCTGGTCGGGGCCAGATCAAGCGGGCAGGCTTCACGCTCGACACCGCTGTCCAGGTGCGCATCAGCATGCTTGGCAAGCGTCGATGCGGGCTTTCCGGTCATGCTGATAAGCGGCGTGCCCAGGCGCTTGAGCAGGGGCAGCAGCGCCGTTACCTCGGCGGTTTCGCCGGAGTTGGACAGCGCCAGCACCACGTCGGTGCGGGTAATCATGCCAAGATCGCCGTGGCTCGCTTCACCCGGATGAACGAAAAAGGCCGGGGTGCCGGTGCTGGCCAGGGTTGCTGCCAGTTTGCCGGCAATATGCCCCGACTTGCCCATGCCGGTCACCACTACGCGGCCCTGGCAGGCCAGCATCAATTCGCAGGCACGGTCAAAGCTCTCGTCAAGCTTGCCTTGCAGGCCGCCAATGGCCGCCTGTTCGATTTGCAGCGTGCGTAAAGCGCTTTCACGCAGGAGGCTAAGAGTGGAAGAGGGCTGGTGCATGAACATCTCGTTTTTGATTGAAACAGTTTAATTGAAGCATGGGCATTTAACGCACAAGAATACCATTTAGTGCACGTCTGTAAGCATAGCGCTTTAAAGGGTTTTCATGCGCCATTGGAACGCGCGCTCGTCTGTTAGTGCCAATCGAGTTAAGATACGATGTTCGATAATTTTTCGAAAACACTGTTTTTAAACTGTAGAATAGGCTGAAAGCCTCATCGGCACGCTCGACACAAGCGACTAGGGGAGTCGAACCACCCATGACGGATGTTCCCTTTATTGAGATACACGATGTGCACTTCTCGCGTGGGAGCCATGAGATCTTTCGCGGCATCGACATGATTATTCCGCAGGGCAAGGTTACCGCGATCATGGGCCCCAGCGGTACTGGCAAGACCACGCTGCTGAAGCTGATCGGCGGACAGCTGACGCCGGACCGGGGGCGTATTCTGGTGGACGGGCAGGATGTTCAACGGCTATCACGCAAGGCGCTGTTTGCGCTGCGCAAGCGCATGGGCATGCTGTTTCAAAGCGGCGCGCTGTTTTCGGATCTGGACGTATTTGAAAACGTGGCGTTCCCGCTACGGGTTCATACCGACCTCCCCGATGCAATGATTCGCGATCTGGTACTTTTAAAGCTTCAGGCGGTGGGGCTGCGCGGTGCGCGCCATCTTACCCCCGCCGAGCTCTCCGGCGGCATGGCAAGGCGGGTAGCCCTGGCCCGGGCCATTGCGCTGGACCCGGAGCTGATTCTTTACGATGAGCCCTTTGTTGGTCAGGACCCCATTTCCATGGGAGTGCTGGTGCAGTTGATCAAGCGGCTCAATGAGGCGCTCAAGCTGACGTCCGTGGTGGTGTCTCACGATATAAAAGAGACGCTGAGCATTGCCGACTATCTTTATCTACTGGCCGATGGTCAGGTGGTGGCGGAGGGCACGCCGGACACGCTGAATGCCAACCAGGACCCGCGGGTAAGCCAGTTTGTACACGGTGAGCCCGATGGGCCGGTGCCGTTTCACTATCCCGCCGAGACGCTATACAGCGATATTCTTGGCGCTACCGCGACAAGGGCCAGGTAATGCAGTCGAAATTTGAACAAGGCGTTGTCGGCCGTATCGTGAGGCTTGGGCGCAAAGGGTGTGATGTCATGGAAGCCCTGGGCCGGGCCGGGCTTTTTCTGGGCCAATCGGTGGTAGGTGTGCCTTCCCGTGAAGGGTGGTACCTGTGGCTACGTCAGATGCACTTTGTCGGGGTGCTGTCGCTTGCCATCGTGATTGTGTCGGGGCTATTCATCGGCATGGTGCTGGCGCTGCAGGGTTATACGATTCTGGTCGATTTTGGCGCTGAGCAGGCGCTTGGGCAGATGGTGGCGCTGTCGCTTTTACGCGAACTGGCGCCGGTAGTGGCGGCTCTTCTGTTTGCAGGACGGGCGGGCTCTGCGCTGACGGCAGAAATTGGCCTGATGAAGGCCACCGAGCAATTGACCAGCATGGAAATGATTGGCGTTGACCCGCTGCGCCGGGTGATCGCGCCCAGGCTATGGGCCGGCTTCGTCGCCCTGCCGATACTGACCGTGGGCTTTAGCGTGGTAGGTATCTGGGGGGGATATCTGGTGGGTGTTCAATGGCTAGGCGTCTTTGAGGGCTCTTACTGGAGCAACATGCAGGCCAGCGTCTCCTTCATGAACGATGTGGGTAACGGCATGATCAAGAGCCTGGTCTTTGCGATCGTCGTGACCTGGATCGCGGTTTTCCAGGGCTATGATCTGGTGCCTACGTCAGAAGGCATTTCGCGCGCTACCACGCGCACAGTCGTGTATTCGTCGCTTGCGGTACTGGGGCTTGATTTTGTACTAACCGCCGTGATGTTCGGTGGTCTTTAAGGGTGGAGTGATTTCATGAAGCGCAGTAAAACCGTGGAGTTTGGCGTGGGCCTGTTCATGCTGGCGGGTATCATTGGTCTTGTGTTCCTAGGGCTTCGTGTGAGCGGCATGAGTCTGAGCGCCCCTTCTGAAACGTTCCGCCTTGATGCCAATTTTGCCAACATCGGCGGCTTGAGGCCTCGTGCCCGCGTCACCATGGCCGGGGTGACGGTCGGGCGCGTGGAGTCCATCGATCTGGATACCGAGTGGTATGACGCCAAAGTCACGCTACGCTTGGATAATGATCTGGAGGGCCAGCTTTCAAGAGATACTACCGCCGCCATCCTGACTGCCGGCCTGCTCGGTGAGCAGTATATCGGTCTGAGTATCGGCGGTGACCCTGAAGTGCTGGGTGATGGCGATACCATTCGTGATACGCAGTCGGCGCTGGTGCTGGAAGAACTTATCCAGCAATTTGTGTCCAACATGGCAACCAACTAATCACTAACCACTAACCGCTTTTTCGAGGTAAGCACGATGCGTAAGATGACCGCTTTGAAATTCCCCTGGCTGGTGGCTCTGCTGGCGCTGGCAATGGCTCTCCCTTTACAGGCCCAGGCGCAATCCCAGAGTCCTGAAGCGATGATCCGTGAGAACGTCGACTCCCTCATGGGCGAAATTGAAGGCAAGCGCGACTATTACTCCAGCAACATTGATGAGCTGGAAGCGCTGGTCAACGAAAGCCTGGATGACGTGGCGGACTTTCGTTACATCGGCGCAAGCGTCATGGGCAGCTACTTCCGTAATGCAACCCCCGAGCAGCGTAGCCGCTTTGCCGATGTATTCCGCCAGACCTTGATTGATACCTATACCCGCGGCCTGGTTACCTTCGACTATCAGGATCTGCGCGTGCTGGATACCCAGCGCAGCCAGCGCTATGACGATCAGGCAAGCGTGGATATGGAAGTGGTGGCCAGCAACGGCCAGGTATACCCGGTAAGCTACAGCCTGCGTCTTGCGGATAACCAGTGGCGCGTTGTCAACGTGATCGTCAACGGCATCAACCTGGGCCTTACCTTCCGCAACCAGTTTGACCAGGCCATGCGTCAAAACAACCGCGATTACGATGCCGTCATTCGTGGCTGGGCGCCGGAAATTGGCGTTGAAGAGCTGGAGCAGGGGGGCGATGCGTGACACGCCTACTGTCACAGCCTCTAGCCACGCTTGATGTCGAGCAGAGCACGCTGCGTGTGACTGGCGATGTAGGCATGACCGCGGCGGCCGAACTGGCCGCCGCCGGTGCGAAGTGGCTTGAAACCGGCGGTGAAAAGGCCGTCGGGTTCGATTTCAGCGGCGTCGAAAAGGCCAGCAGCGCTGTCATGAGCGTACTCTTTGAATGGCTGCGTACCTGCAAGCGCCACCACATCGAGGTGAGCGCTATCACTCTCTCTGCTCCGCTTGAGCGTCTGGCTGCTCTCTCCGAGCTTGATGCCCTGATCCATTCGCCGGCCCTCACCGAGTAGGGTCGGCGCCCTTGGCATCGCCAAGCGTGCCGCTTTTCTTTATCATGTTGCCTCATTGTTATCATTTACCACGACGTCGAAGGAGTTTCCTGTCTCATGCAACCCAATGAGGTAAAAGCACTGCTTGAATCCCGTATCGATGGGTGTGAATTTCATATACAGGGTGAGGGCTGTAATTTTCAGGTGATTGCAGTCGGTGAAGCCTTTGAAGGTCTCTCTCCGGTAAAGCGTCAGCAGCTAGTGTATTCAGCACTGAGTGATGAAATTGCCTCGGGCGCGCTGCACGCTATTAGCATCAAAACCTTCACTCCGGCGCAGTGGTCCTCCGCGCCGGAAAACGCCCAGTAACGGCGGCCTCATGGATAAGTTAATCATTACCGGCAACGGGTCGGTAGACGGTGAAGTGTGGGTGAGCGGCGCCAAGAATGCGGCTTTGCCGATACTGTGCGCCACGCTGCTGGCCGATGGCCCGGTGGTCATCGGCAACCTGCCGCATCTTCAGGACATCACCACCACGCTTGAGCTGCTCGGGCGCATGGGGGTGGAGCCGGTGATGGGCGAGAAGCTGAGTATCCAGCTGGATGGCTCTCAGGTAACCCGCTGTCACGCGCCTTACGAGCTGGTCAAGAAGATGCGCGCCTCCATTCTGGTGCTTGGCCCTCTGCTTGCCCACTTTGGCGAGGCGGACGTCTCGCTGCCCGGCGGCTGCGCCATCGGTTCGCGGCCGGTCGATCTGCATATTCGTGGCCTGGAAGCCATGGGAGCAGAGATTCGCGTGGAAAGCGGCTACATTCGCGCCCGTGTGGACGGCCGCCTGAAAGGCGCCACGATCTTCTTTGATACGGTCACGGTTACCGGCACCGAGAACCTGCTGATGGCCGCTACTCTGGCCGACGGCAAGACGATTCTCGAAAATGCCGCGCGTGAGCCCGAGATTGTCGATCTCGCCGAGTGCCTGATCAAGATGGGCGCCAATATCCGCGGGCATGGCACCGATACCATCGTGATTGAAGGTGTCGAGAAGCTTCACGGCTGCCATCACGACGTCATGCCGGACCGTATCGAGACCGGGACCTTTCTGGTAGCGGCGGCCATGACCGGCGGCCGGGTCAAGGTCAAGCGCACGCGCGCCGACATACTCGAAGCCGTACTTGCCAAGCTTGAAGAGGCGGGTGCCGAGATCACCAGCGGCGACGACTGGATTGCTCTGGACATGCACGGTAAACGGCCCAAGGCGGTCAATATTCGTACCGCGCCTTACCCCGCATTCCCGACCGACATGCAAGCCCAGTTTGTTGCCATGAACGCCGTGGCCGAAGGTCATTCACGGGTGGTGGAAACTATCTTCGAGAACCGCTTCATGCATGTGCAGGAGCTCAACCGCATGGGGGCCGATATCGCTCTTGAAGGCAATACCGCGCTGATCAAGGGCGTGGAGAAGCTTTCCGGCGCGCCGGTGATGGCAACCGATCTGCGTGCGTCCGCTTCGCTGGTGATTGCCGCCATGATGGCGGAAGGCGAAACGCTGGTCGACCGCATCTATCACATTGACCGTGGCTACGAGTGTATCGAAGAGAAATTGCAGCTGCTGGGCGCGCGTATTCGCCGTATTCCCGGCTAAGCCATACTATTAACCGTTGGCCAATACAATGAGTAAGCAACTGATTCTCGCCCTCTCCAAGGGGCGTATTCTGGACGAAACGCTGCCGCTGCTCGCGGACGCCGGTATTACGCCGGCGGAGGATCTAGGCAAGAGCCGCAAGCTTCTGTTCGACACCAATCTGGCGGATGTGAAGCTGGTGGTCATTCGTGCAACCGACGTGCCGACCTATGTTCAGCTAGGCGCCGCTGACCTGGGAATTGCCGGCAAGGACGTACTGCTCGAACACGGTGCCGAGGGGCTTTACGAGCCCCTGGATCTCGACATTGCCCGCTGCAAGCTGATGACCGCCGGGGTAACCGGCCAGCAGCCAGCGCTGGCCCGCCGCCGTGTAGCCACCAAGTTCGTCAATATTGCCAGGCGCTACTACGCCGAGCAGGGCATTCAGGCTGAAGTCATCAAGCTTTACGGGGCCATGGAGCTTGCGCCCTTGATGAACCTGGCCGACGAGATTGTCGATATTGTGGATACCGGCAATACGCTGCGGGCCAACGGTATGGAGCCGCGCGAATTGATTGCTCATATCAGCACTCGTCTGGTCGTCAACAAGGCGGCCATGACCATGAAGCACGAGCGTATCAAGCCGCTTTTGGCCCGTCTGGACAGCGCAGTGAAAAAACGCCAAGCACTGCTTACGCAATGATGCGGGAGTCTTTATGAGCACCATGTCTTCTTCAACGGGGGCTTCGTCAAAAAAGGCTTTGCCCACGATTGCCCGTCTCTCGACGCGTGATGCCACTTTCGAGCAGCGCCTGAACGCGTTGCTGGACTGGGAGGGCGTTTCGGATAACGCCGTGCAGACACGGGTCGATGAAATTCTGGCCGACGTCAAACAGCGTGGCGACGCCGCGGTGATCGATGCGACCAACCGCTTTGACCGTCTTTCGGTTGATTCCATGCAGGCGCTGTGCCTGACCCCTGAGCGCCTCAAGCAAGCGTTTGAGAATCTGCCCGGCGAGCAGCGCGAGGCGCTTGCCAGTGCAGCAGAGCGTATCAGGCTTTACCACGAGCGTCAGAAGCCCGGCTCCTGGCAGTACGAAGAAGCCGACGGTACGGTGCTGGGACAGAAGGTGACGCCACTTGATCGCGCGGGTATCTACGTGCCCGGCGGCAAGGCGGCCTATCCTTCCTCCGTACTGATGAATGCCATTCCGGCGCACGTGGCGGGTGTGCGCGAAATCGTCATGGTGGTGCCCACCCCGGATGGCGTGGTCAACGAGCTGGTGCTGGCGGCCGCGCACCTGGCAGGGGTGGATCATGTGTTCACCATCGGCGGCGCTCAGGCAATTGCCGCCATGGCCTACGGCACGCAGACGGTGCCGCGGGTGGACAAGATCGTGGGGCCTGGCAATATCTATGTGGCCACCGCCAAGCGGGCCGTGTTTGGTCAGGTGGGGATCGACATGATCGCCGGGCCTTCCGAGATTCTGGTGGTCTCCGATGGCCGCACGGATCCTGACTGGCTCGCCATGGATCTTTTCTCCCAGGCAGAGCATGACGAAGATGCCCAGGCCATTCTCGTGAGCTGGGATATTGAGCATCTGAACGCGGTGCAGGAGGCCATCGAGCGCCTGTTGCCGACCCTCGAGCGTGAAGCGATCGTGCGCGAATCGCTTGGTCAGCGCGGTGCGCTGATTCTTTGTGAAGACAAGGTAGACGCGATCAGCCTGATCAATCGGATTGCCCCGGAGCATCTTGAACTCTCGGTGGATGCCCCGGAAAGCTGGCTGGATGACGTGCGTCATGCCGGGGCTATCTTCATGGGCCGCTACACTGCCGAGGCGCTGGGGGATTACTGCGCGGGACCCAATCACGTCCTGCCGACGTCGGGCACGGCGCGCTTCTCGTCCCCGCTGGGGGTGTACGACTTTCAGAAGCGCTCCTCGATCATCAACTGCTCGCGTGAAGGCGCGTCAACGCTTGGCAAGGTCGCCTCTGTACTGGCCCGCGGCGAGTCGCTGACCGCCCACGCGCGGTCAGCCGAGTACCGTATCGAAAAGTAAACGCTCAGGCGGGCGTCACGAATCCTTCGGACGCTCGCCGGCCGGCGCATTGTCCATCACCGGGCGCTCGCCCACTTCAAGCGTAACGTCCATTCGCTCGCCGCTACGCACAATGGTGAGCGGAAGGGAGGTGCCGGGTGGGATCGAGGCAATATTGCTCATGGTGGCGCGGGCATCCAGTACCGCCTGGCCATCGATAGAGAGCAGAATGTCTCCGGGTTCCAGGCCGGCATTGTCCGCTGGCCCACCGCTGACCACGCCTGCCACGATCACGCCCTGGGGAGTGCGCAGCCCAAACGACGCGGCAAGCTCTCTGGAGAGCGCCTGCGCTTCAATGCCCAGCCACCCGCGAATTACCCGCCCTTGAGTGACCAGTTCATCGAGAATGCTATGGGCCAGGTTGGCAGGAATGGCAAAGCCGATGCCTTGCGAGCCCCCGGAGCGCGAAAAGATGGCGGTATTGATACCTACCAGGGCGCCGTCGGGATTCACCAGCGCGCCGCCCGAGTTGCCGGGATTGATCGCCGCATCGGTCTGAATGAAGTCTTCGTAGGCGTTCAGGCCAAGATGGCTGCGGCCGGTGGCGCTGATGATACCCATGGTCACGGTCTGGCCGACGCCAAACGGGTTACCGATCGCCAGGGCGACATCGCCCACGGCCACGTCGGCGGAATCCGTCATCTCGATGACCGGGAGGTCATCCAGGCTGATGCGCAGCACCGCCAAATCGCTTTCGGGGTCGGTGCCGATCACTTCAGCAAGGGTCTCGCGGCCGTCGCGCAGCGCCACCTGAATTTCATCGGCGCCGTTGATCACGTGGTGGTTGGTCAGCACATAGCCGTCGTGGCTGACGATAACCCCTGAACCCAGGCTCGACAGCATGCGCTGATGCGTGGTGGCGTCGTCACCGTTGAAGAACTGCTGGAAAAAAGGATCCGACATCAATGGGTGCTGGTCGCGTTCGACAATGCGCGACGAGTAGATGTTGACTACGGCGGGCGCAGCCTGGCTGACGGCGTTGGCGTAACTCGCCGGCCCCTGATCACGTGATAGCGGTGCGGCCTGGCGAATTTCCGGTGCAGGGCGGCTGCTGGCCTGCTCGCTGGCCGTTACCAGTGGCGAGGCCGGAGGCGGTGTCTGTGCCGGGGGAGCGCTTGAAAACGGATTGGACAGCCTGTCTGGAAAGATGAAAAGCAGCAGGGCAGCCAATAGCACCCCGGTCAAAACGGGCCATAAATAGGGCAGCACGAAGCGGTGCATGCAAGTGTTCCTCAGCGGGTGGCAATCTTGGGAAACGTGAGGTTCGCGATAACACGAAACGAGTTTTACTATGGCATTATGGTAACACTTTATAGCCTTGTTCCTCACGACCCCCGGCGAATCATTAAAGGAGTCTTTGTGACCCATCGCGATCAGATAGTTGCCGCCTGCGATCACCAGCTGCGATCAGCCACTTTCAAGGATTACACCGTCAACGGCTTGCAGGTGGAAGGCCGCGAGCAGGTAAAGCGCGTACTGAGCGGCGTGACGGCGAACCAGGCACTGCTTGATGAGGCGGTGGCCTGGCAAGCCGATCTGGTGCTGGTTCATCACGGTTACTTCTGGAAAAACGAGCCGGTTGCCATCACCGGGATGAAACATCGGCGTATCAAGACGCTGATCAATCACGATATCAACCTGCTGGCGTACCACCTGCCGCTGGATGCGCACAGCGAAATGGGCAATAACGCCGAACTCGCTCGCCGCTTGGGCTGGAAGGTAGAGGGTTGCCTGGACGGTGAGCTGGGCGAGGGCTTGCTCTGGTCTGGGCGTCTGCCTCAAGTGCAAAGCCTGGCCGCCCTCGGCGAACAGATCGGCAGCACCTTGCAGCGGGCGCCGCTGTTGATTGAAGCCCCGGGCGTTGGCGATATCGAGCGGATTGCCTGGTGTACTGGCGGGGCGCAGGACATGATTACTCAAGCCTTTGAGGCGGGGGCGCAGGCATTTGTTTCCGGTGAGATCTCCGAGCGCACCACGCATCTGGCCCGTGAGCTGGGAATTCACTACATCGCCGCTGGACATCACGCTACAGAGCGCTATGGCGTTCAGGCGCTGGGCGAATGGCTGGCCGATGAGTACGCGATCGAGCATCGCTTTGTAGATATAGATAACCCCGCCTGACCTGAAGGCGGCGGGGTTCAACGCCGCTTACGCTAAATCTAGTGCCTAGTAGCGGGGCGGCTGTGGGGCGGTGGTGCTCTCTTTCAAGCCGAAATTTTCCGACAGCGTGCCGTTCTTCCCGTCAGCGTAGTCACGAGGGGTTGCCGGGGCGCTCTCGTTTTCCGGCAAGGATGCACCTGATGTAGCGGGCTGGGCTGGCATCTGGCGCTCCTTCAGAGCCGCTGGAGTGTTGCTGCCCAGGTGCCACTCCTGCACCTCCTCGGTAATCTGCTTCTCTAGCTGGTCGGCTTCGGCACGGATGCTGTCCAGGCGCTCGAAAACGCCGGTCAGATGACCGCCCATGCCTTTCTTCAGTTCAGCAATCTGGTGTTCTCGTTCCAAAAGCGTTTGGCGTAGGGAGGCGTTGTGACGCTCTCCTTTACTAAACAAACGATAGCATCCCAAACCGATGACGAAGCCGATAAGTATGCCAATAATGGCAAAGGTATAAGGCGAGCTTGCTTCCACAGTTTTCTCCCTGACACTTGGTGCGCCCCGTTACCCTTGAGTTAACGGTTTGCGAACGAAACAAGCTTCATTATAGGCGTCGATTAGTTGGTTAGGTCAATCCAACCATGCGCTTAGCGTGTGCGAAGCGTATAATCTTCTTTTTTTGAAAGGCGCTTGGCCGCCTCGTCAACGCCGCGCAATACGCTTTGGAGCAAGCAAATGTCAGCTACTTCTGCAGGCCAAAAGGTGAGTCAGACATCGCGGCCAACCCCCATGGAGCGCTACCGTGCCGACCTCGCACGGGAAGATTTTCAGCACGATGCGGCTCAAGAAACGGCGGTCAAGCACCTGCAGCGTCTTTATGATGATTTGATCAAGACGCCGACTACCGTACCCAAGGCGGTCATTGCCAGCGGTGGGTTCAAGGCCAGAATGGCCGGGCTGTTTGGTAAATCCTCCTCGCAAGGCGAGCCTGCGCTGCCTCAGGTGCAGGGGCTCTATTTCTGGGGCGGGGTGGGGCGCGGCAAGACTTATCTGGTGGACACCTTTTTTGAGTCGCTGCCGTTTCCTGAAAAGATGCGTACTCACTTTCACCGTTTCATGCAGCGGGTGCATAACGAGCTGACTCACTATAAAGGTGAGAAGAACCCGCTTACCCTGATTGCCGGCAAGTTTGCCTCTGAAGCCCGGGTGATCTGCTTTGACGAATTTTTCGTCAAGGACATTACCGATGCCATGATTCTGGCCACTCTGTTTGAGGCGCTGTTCGAGCGGGGGGTGGTGTTGGTGGCTACCTCGAATATCGTGCCAGATGATCTATACAAGGATGGCCTGCAGCGGGCACGCTTTCTTCCCGCCATCGATCTGGTCAAGCGCCACTGCGAGGTGGTCAACGTCGATTCCGGCGTCGACTACCGGCTGCGTGCGCTCGAGCGTGCAGAGATATTCCACTCGCCGCTGGATGAATCAGCCGAGCAGGAGCTTTCGCGCAGCTTTCGCGAGATTGCCGGTAACGAGGGCGAAACCGACGCGCCGCTTGAAATCAATCATCGTGTGCTGAAGACGCGCCGTCTGCATGAGAACGTTGCCTGGTTCGAGTTTCTTGAGCTATGCGACGGGCCGCGCAGCCAGAATGACTATATCGAGCTTGCGCGAGGCTTCAACACCGTGCTGGTCTCCAATGTCAAACGCATGCGAGGGCTGCAGGACGACCAGGCGCGCCGCTTCATCAATATGGTCGATGAGTTCTACGACCGCGGGGTGAAGCTTCTCATGTCTGCCGAAGTGCCGGTAGAGGAGCTTTACAGTGACGGCAAGCTCACGTTCGAATTTCAGCGTACGCTGTCGCGCCTTCAGGAGATGCAGTCCCGGGAGTATCTGGCCTTGCCGCACAAGCCCTGAGCAGGCCCGTCAGCCCAGGATAAGAAAAAGCGTCAAAGGGCTTAACTTGTTCGAGGGCTTGCTGTAGAATGCCGCCTCGCTACATGTTGTCGGGTTGGTCCGGCAACCAAAAAAAATAGGGACGGCGCTTCACCGCCTGGCGGTGTGAGTTGCCCAACACACTTAATCTGGTGATTTCATCCATGAAGACGTTCAGTGCTAAGCCGCAGTCCGTCCAGCGCGACTGGTATGTTGTCGACGCTACGGACAAAACGCTCGGTCGTCTGGCAACCGAGATTGCTCGCCGCCTGCGTGGCAAGCATAAGCCCGAATTTACTCCTCACGTTGATACCGGCGACTACATCGTTGTCATCAACGCTGAAAAAGTCCAAGTGACTGGCAACAAGGCGAAGGCTAAGACCTACTATCGCCACACCGGTTACCCGGGCGGCCTGCGCTCCATGACATTCGACAAGATGCTTGATCATGCGCCCGAGCGCATCATCGAGTTCGCCGTTAAGGGCATGTTGCCGAAAGGTCCGTTGGGTCGCGCCATGTACTCCAAGTTAAAAGTGTACGCCGGTGCCGAGCATCCGCATGCTGCTCAACAGCCGCTTGAACTGAACATCTGAGGAAATCTTCGCCATGACACAGCAGTATTACGGTACCGGGCGCCGCAAGACTTCCACCGCTCGCGTGTTTATGAAGCCGGGCTCTGGCAAAATTACTGTCAACGACAAGGACCTCGACCTGTACTTCGGTCGTGTGACCGGTCGTATGGTGGTTCGTCAGCCGCTAGAGCTGACTGAAACCCTGAGCCAGTTCGACATCTTTGTTACTGTCGCTGGTGGCGGCGGTTCTTCACAGGCTGGCGCCATTCGTCACGGCATCACTCGTGCCCTGATGAACTACAACGAAGACCTGCGTCCCACGCTGCGTGCCGCTGGCTACGTAACGCGTGATGCGCGTCAAGTTGAGCGTAAGAAAGTCGGCCTGCGCAAAGCACGTCGTCGTCCGCAGTTCTCCAAGCGTTAATTTTTCAACGCGATGCGGCAAAACGCCCAGGCCACCGGCCTGGGCGTTTTTTTATTGTACTTTCCAAAGTATTTTGAATAGCAGTAAGCGGGCAGGGCGAGCTGACGTGCTGTTCAAAGTGCTTTGAAAACGGCGGTTCACTTGATATAGCGCATCAGCAAACCTATGACCGGATGCTATCATGGATGCGGCGTTTTCTTGGATGGGAGAGGTTCTGCATGGCTGATCACGGCATTAACAAGGCTCGGCGCCGCTTCCTTGTTGGGGCTACTTCCGTCATTGGTGCGGTAGGCGTAGTGGGAGCGGCCGTGCCTTTTGTCGCCGCAGGGAAGCCAAGTGCGCGGGCGCGCGCTGCCGGTGCGCCGGTTCAGGCCGATATATCCAAGCTACGCCCGGGTCAGCGGATGACGGTTGAGTGGCGGGGCAGGCCCGTATGGATCATCCGTCGAACGCCGGAAATGATTGCGCGTATCCAGGCGCTTTCCCCCGCCGCGCTGGCCGACCCCGATTCCCGTCAGCCGCAGCAGCCAGCCTACGCTCAGGGCAAGCTTCGTTCGCGCAGGCCCGATATTGGTGTCCTGGTTGGCCTGTGTACCCACTTTGGCTGTTCGCCTTTATATCGGCCGGAACCCGATGCCGCCGAGCCCAAGGGCGATGACTGGCCCGGCGGTTTTTATTGCCCGTGTCACAGTTCGCGCTTTGATCTTGCAGGGCGCGTGTATACCAATATGCCGGCGCCGACCAACCTCGAGGTGCCGCCGTATCGTTTTCTGAGCGATGCGATTATCGAAGTAGGTGAAGACGGGGAGCTTGGCTGATGGCAGCGCCGAAGCGGGAAGAAAACCAGGGCTGGATGGATAGGCGCTTTCCGGCACGCAGGCTATGGCAAGATCATCTGGCCAATTACTATGTGCCCAAAAATCTGAATGTCTGGTACCTGTTTGGCTCTCTGGCGTTATTGATGCTGGTCAATCAGGTGCTCACCGGGATCTGGCTCACCATGAGTTACGACCCTTCGGCCGAGGGAGCATTTGCTTCCATTCAGTACATCATGCGTGACGTAGAGTGGGGGTGGTTGATTCGCCACCTGCATACCACAGGCGCATCGGCGCTATTTATCGTCATGTACCTGCACATGTTTCGCGGGCTTCTCTACGGCTCCTACAAGGCGCCTCGGGAGCTTGTGTGGATATTCGGCATGGCGCTTTATCTGGTGTTGATGGCGGAAGCCTTCATGGGATATCTGCTTCCCTGGGGGCAGATGTCCTACTGGGGCGCGCAGGTCATTACCTCGCTGTTTTCGGCTATTCCCGGTATCGGCCCTGGCCTTGCCGAGTGGGTGCGCGGTGACTACCTGGTATCTGGCGTCACCTTGAACCGCTTTTTTGCCCTGCATGTCATCGCGCTGCCGCTGGTGATTCTGCTGCTGGTGGTGCTGCATATCGTGGCGCTGCATGAGGTGGGGTCGAACAATCCAGAAGGTATCGAGATCCGCGAGCATACCGATGCCGAAGGCAGGCCGTTGGATGGTATTGCGTTTCACCCTTACTATACGCTCAAGGATTTAGTGGGTGTGGCAGTCTTTCTGTTCGTGTTCTGCGGCGTAGTCTTCTATTTTCCTGAAGGGGGCGGCTTCTTCATCGAAGCGCCGAATTACGCGCCGGCCGACCCGTTCACCACGCCCGAGCATATCGCGCCGGTGTGGTACTTCACGCCTTTTTACGCCATCTTGCGCGCCGTCAACTTTTCTCTTCTGGGGCTGGATGCGCGCTTTCTGGGCGTTGTGTTCATGGCGGGTGCCATTGCCGTACTGTTTGTCTTGCCCTGGCTTGATCGTAGCCCGGCCCGCTCCATGCGCTACAAGGGTTGGGCGTCAAAAGCCATGCTCGGGCTTTTCGTTGTAAGTTTCGTGGCGCTGGGTGTGTTGGGTATACTGCCATCGACGCCTGTTCGCACGCATTTGGCGCAGCTGTTTACCGCGACCTACTTTGCCTATTTCCTGCTGATGCCATTTTATACCCGCTGGGAGAAGACCAGGCCCGTGCCTGAAAGGGTGGTTGGCCGATGAAGCGTTGGATGCTGGTGCTCTGGCTTTTGTTGATGCCTTTGGTGGCGCTGGGGAGCGATGCGCGCTCGGTATCGCCGGACCTGAACGATAAGGCGTCGCTTCAGCGTGGGCTTAAATTTTATGTGAATTACTGCCTTGGCTGCCACACGCTTGAGTACCAGCGATATTCGCGCACAGCGGCAGATCTGGATATTCCTCAAGCGCTTATGGAAGAGCACCTCGTGTTCTCTTCGGCGCAGGCGTTCGATGACCCTATGGTCAATGCGCTGAAGGAGGAGGAGGCGCAGCAGTGGTGGGGCGTCCGCCCGCCGGACTTGACGCTTGCCACCAAGCATCGCGGCGTTGATTGGGTTTACGCCTATCTGCTGGGGTTTTATGAAGACCCAAGCCGGCCGCTTGGGGTCAACAATATCCTTGTCGAGTCGGTGGCCATGCCCAATGTGCTCGAGCCTCTTCAGGGTGTTCAGGTGATGGGCTGCCCGCAGGGTGCCTCTCGGGTGCTGAGCAGGCCCGAGGAGTGCCGTGAACTTGCATTGGCGCGCCCAGGCTTGCTGTCACCCGCCGAGTTTGAGCAGGCAGTCTTCGATATTACCAATTTTCTAGCCTATGTCAGCGAGCCCTCCAGGCTGAAGGCGCAGGGTGTGGCGCCTGGGGTGATGATATTTGTGTTTGTCTTTGGCGTGATGGCGTATCTGCTTAAACGTGAATACTGGCGGGATGTGCGTTAGTCCGGTGGTGATGAAACAAGCGGTAACCCTAAAACAGGCTGCCTTACCATAAGGTAGCTTTGGCGTGTTATTATCCATAATTGTTTTGATGCGAGGATGCTTTCATGGGTGTTGTGGCCAAGCGGTCGTCGATGATTTTTTACTCTGGTAGTGATGATCATTTCAGTCATCGTGTGCGCATTGTTCTGGCTGAGAAGGGGGTCGCTGTTGATATCGTTGATGTGAACGAGGAGCAGCCGCCGGAAGATCTGGCAGACCTCAACCCGTATAACAGCGTACCGACGCTGCTGGATCGTGATCTGGTGCTGTATGAATCCAAGGTCATGATGGAGTACCTGGATGAGCGTTTCCCGCATCCGCCGTTGCTGCCCGTTTACCCGGTCGCCCGGGCGCAGAGTCGTCTGTGGATGCACCGGATCGAGCGTGAGTGGTGCCCCATGGTGGATCTGATTCGCAGCGGTGGGAAGAAAGAGGCAGAGAAGGCGCGAAAAGAGCTGCGTGAAAGCCTGATCGGTATCTCGCCCATCTTTGAAGATATGCCTTTCTTCATGAGCGAAGAGTTTACGCTCGTGGACTGCTGTCTTGCGCCTATCCTCTGGCGCTTGCCGGAGCTTAATATCGAGCTGCCCGAAAAGCAGGTCAAGCCGCTTTTGAGCTACATGTCGCGGGTATTTGAGCGCGAAGCGTTCAAGGCGTCCCTGAACGAGCGTGAAAAAGAGATGCGTGCTTGAATTTACCTGACCCTGCCCTGGTGGCGGGGTCTAACTTGTCAGGAGGAGGGAGTCTTATGAAATCGAGTCGCCCCTATCTCGCCCGAGCGCTCTACGAGTGGTTGCTGGATAACGAATTGACGCCCTATCTGGTCGTGGATGCGACTCAGCCGGGAGTAGAAGTACCGCGCCAGTTTGTTCAGAACGGTCAGATTGTGCTGAACGTGGCGCCGACGGCCGTGCGCGATCTGTTCATGGAAAACCAGGCGATTGGTTTCAACGCGCGCTTTGGTGGTCAGCCCATGCAGGTGATGGTGCCAATACCGGCCTTGATTGCCATCTACGCTCGCGAAAATGGCGTGGGGATGGTATTTGGTCACGAGCCGGAACTCAGTGAAGAAGGCGATGACGAGGAGCTCTTTGAAGAGGTGAGTGATACACCTTCAAAGCCCGAGCTCTCGGTGACCGAGCCGGTGCCTGACGAGGAGTTGGGTGATGAGGCCAAGGCACCCAAGACCGCATCGAAATCGAAGAAAAAGCCTACGCTCCGCGTCGTCAAGTAACTCGGTGGCCAGCACGGCGCGCATTAAAAAACCTCGCACGGTAACGTGCGAGGTTTTTTTTACGGCGATTGATCGATCAATCGATATATTCAAACACCTTTACGATGCGCTGAATGCCGCCTACCGAAGAGGCGGCATTGACGATGCGGTCGGCTTCTTCGTGAGTGACCATGCCCATCAGGTAAACGCTGGCGTTTTCAGTGGTGACCTTGAGCTTCGATGAATCGATGCGGTCATTGGTGGCAAGTGTGCTGACCACGTTGGTGGTGAGCCAGGTATCGGTCAGGCGCTGGCTGGCCGGGAGTCGAGCGGCAATGGTCAGCTCGTTATGCACCTGATTGACGCCGCGCAGGTTGCGGGCCACATCGCCTGCCTTGGTGCGCAGCTCTTCACTCGGCACCTGGCCAACCAGCAGTAGCGCGCCATTGTAGCTGTGGGCGCGAATGCGGGCATCACCCAGGCGGGCGTCAGCGCGATCAAGGGCGCGCTCGGCTTCACGCTCGATGGTGGCATCCACTGCCTGAACATCGTCGCTGCGCTGGCCGTAATTGGAAGGGTTGGAGGCGGTGTTGGTTGCACAGCCGCTGATTAGCGCAGCGGTAAACAGCGTAGCCGCCACAAGCTTGCGAGAAGAAAAGCGCAGGGCCATGGTGAATGACTCCTTATCCGGTAAAAAGTAAAGACGCGTCTGCTTGATCAGGCGGCGCCAAACAGCTGTTCATCAATAAGATCGCACAGGCAGTGAATGACCAAAAGATGGACTTCCTGGATTCTGGCGGTCGAGGTGGCCGGCACACGAATTTCACAGTCGTCCTGGCCTAGCAGGGAGGCCATGTTACCGCCATCGCGTCCGGTCAGGGCAACTACCGTCATTTCACGGTCGTGAGCGGCTTGAATGGCCTGCACGATGTTGGCCGAGTTGCCGCTGGTCGAGATCGCCAGCAGTATGTCGCCCGGCTGTCCCAGCGCGCGGATCTGCTTGGAAAACACTTCATTGTAGCTGTAGTCGTTGGCAATCGAGGTCAGCGTCGAGGTGTCGGTGGTCAAGGCAAGCGCTGGGAGGCTTGGCCGCTCGCGCTCGAACCGGTTGAGCAGCTCCGATGAAAAGTGCTGGCTGTCGCCGGCACTACCGCCATTGCCGCAGGCAAGGATCTTGCCTTCGCTGACCAGGCACTGAACCATCATCTGGCTGGCAACTTCAATGAACGGTGGCAGTACTTCGCTGGCGTAGGTCTTGGTGTCAATGCTTGCGTTGAAGTGGTCGAGAATGCGTGCTTGAAAGTCCATCAGGGCTTCCTGGTTGAAATAGAATCAATAGGCGTCAAAAGCCGCTTTCTCCCACTGGAAGACGAGATCAGGCGGCGTGCCGGTAATGGCAAGAATATCAAAGCGGCAGGGAGATGTAAGGCCGTATCTTCCAATATACAGCGTGGCGGCTCGCACCAGGCGCTTTCGCTTCGTAGGTGTGACGGTTTCCAGCGGGTGGCCGTACTGGGTGGTCACGCGGTGTTTGACTTCGACAAACACCAGCGTTGCCCCGTCACGCATTACCAGGTCAAGCTCGCCACCTTTTACGTGGTGGTTCTGGGTGACGAGCATCAATCCTTGCGCTTGCAGCCACCTTGCAGCTAGCTGCTCGATGGCTGCGCCGCGCTTGCGTGCTGTCTGGGCGTTATTCGTCACTGTCACTCTGGCCGGGGATCAGAATGGGGGTCGGCGTACCGTTCTGGAATTTGGCCCAGGGCAGTTCGCGGTAGATGCGACCATCGCCGGTCAGGTAGAGCGTCCCGGTGCTGCCGCGCATGCCGTCAAGCGAGGCAATGTCGGACAGGTGCGTGGCGATTTCGTAGGCATCTACGCCCATGGCCATGAGGCGGAACATGGAGGCGTCGGACTCTTCGCGCAGGCGCTGGTAAGTGGGGTAGAACGGCAATACCTCTTCACCACCCACGGCGGCATCCGGGATCTGCCAGGGAATATCTACGAACATGACATCGTTGAGGTCCTGGTCGCGACGGGTCTGCAGTCGGCCTTCATGCAGATGCGAGGTCGCGTAGATCGGCAGGTTGGGCGCGTAGTAGTAATCCATGGTGGGCGGTACCTGACGCGCGTAGTCAGGCAGGGCCAGCAGGAAGAGCGCATCGATATTGCCTAGCTGTGCACGCTCGCCACTCACGTTCAGGGCCGTCTTGACGGCGTTGGAAACCGAGCTTTCGGGGTTGTAGCGTACGGCGTTGGTAATCTCGCCGCCCTGACGGTGCCACTCGTTCCAGAACGCTTCGCCTACACGGCGACCCCAGTCGTTGTCAGGTACCATCATCGACATCTGGCGATGGCCGTCCTGATAGGCGCGGCGTGCGGCCTGGCGGGCTTCATCTTCTGCAGAGAGGCCGTACTGGAACAGACGTGCGGCGTTGTTCTGCTCACTGCTGCCGTAATTGAGCGCAAGCGTGGGCAGCGGTACGCTGTCGCGCTGCTCGAGCTGGGTTACCTGGTCCTTGGCCAGCGGGCCAATGATCAACTGGGCATTCATCTGCTCGGCGCGCTGGTAAAGCTCATCCATGGAGTACTGAGAGGCGTCCAGGAAGCTTAGCTCCACGTTATCGCCGCTGACTTCATGGTGGCGGCGCATGGCGGTGGCCAGTGTGTTGGCCACGCTGCTGAGCGGGCCGGATTCCGGCAGGGCAACGACGATGCGGCGTATTTCCTGGCCTTCCAGGCTTGGCAGCGCCAGAAGCTCCGGGTCGCCTTCGTTCAAGGCATTACGCGCCCAGCGCTGGCGCTCTTCCAGCGTTTCGCGCTGGTCGTCCTGCATGGGCAGGTCATCGTTCAACACCTGGGTTGCTCGCAGCACGGCGCGAGGGTCGTCCATGGCGCGTGCAAGCTCCGAGAACAACAGCGCCCAGCGAACGCGGTCGGCTTCGGAGAGAAGCGCAACGTCGATATTGCCTGCCGCTTCGAAAGCGTTATCCCGCTGGCCTTGCTGGGCCAGGATGCTGGCAGCTTCCAGGCGTGTCTTGGCGGCTTGATCCGGGGCCTGCTGCTCTGCCTGGCTCAGCAGGCGGCCGGCATCGCGGTCATCGGCGCGGTCGACCACGCTGGGCGACTGCATCGCACAGCCGGTTATCAGAAGTGCTGTGAGGGCAGTGGCGAATACGCCACGCAGAGAGTGTTTCATGTATCCTTCCTTAGTTTTCATTTGCGCTGTCGCCGCTGGTCAGCGTTTCGTTGTCCTGGCACAAGCATAGCGCACCGTCAGAGCAAGCCATTAACAAATCGGGAGTCACGATGACACACCATAATCCGGGCACATTGTACGTGGTTGCCACCCCAATTGGGAATTTGGACGATCTCACGCCGCGTGCAGCCCGGGTATTAGCCGAAGTATCGCGCATTGCCGCCGAAGATACGCGCCATAGCGGGCGTCTTCTGGCCCATCTAGGGGTCAGTACGCCGATGCTTTCGCTGCATGAGCATAACGAGGCACGCCGTGTGGATACTCTGGATGGCTACCTGGCCGCAGGCGAGAGTATCGCACTGATCAGCGATGCCGGCACGCCGCTGATCAGCGACCCGGGCTTCGTGCTGGTGCGCGAGCTTCGCGCGCGCGGGCGCCATATCGTACCGATCCCCGGCGCCTGTGCGCTGATCGCGGCGCTCTCGGGTGCGGGGCTTCCCACTGATCGGTTCGTCTTTGGCGGCTTTCTGCCGGCCAAGCCCGGCGCGCGGCGCCAGGTGCTGGAAGACTGGAGCACGCGGGAAGAGACGCTGGTGTTCTACGAATCTCCGCACCGCATCATGCATACCCTTGACGCCCTGAAAGAGAGTTTCCCCGAGCGCGCGGTGGTGCTGGCCCGGGAGCTCACCAAGACCTTTGAAACATTTTTACAGGGCACGCCCGAGGCGCTTATCACCCAGCTGACGGAAGATCCCAACCAGGCGCGCGGGGAATTCGTGGTCATGGTCGCTGGCGCGCCGCCGGTCACCGAGCGCGAGCATCAGGATATAAGTGCCGATGAGCTGATGAAAACGCTGCTGGATGAAGGGGTGGGTGTCAAGCAGGGCGCGGCGATAGTGGCCCGAATGCTGGGTGGGCGCAAGCAGGAGTGGTACGCGCGGCTGCAAGCAATTAAAACCGAGCATTGAGGCAAAGCAAGGGCGCTGGTATGCTTGCCGCCGGAGTTGGCCAGACAGTCGCCGCTTGCCCATCTTTGGATGGGCGAGGGGAGGAAAGTCCGGGCTCCATAGGGCAGAGTGCCAGGTAACGCCTGGGCGGCGTAAGCCGACGGAAAGTGCAGCAGAGAGTAGACCGCCTAAGCCCCTTGAAATAAACCTCAAAGGGCCGGTAAGGGTGAAAGGGTGCGGTAAGAGCGCACCGCGCGCCTGGCAACAGTGCGTGGCATGGTAAACCCCACTCGGAGCAAGACCAAATAGGGACCCAATGGCGTGGCCCGCGCTGGGTCCGGGTAGGTTGCTTGAGCGCTTTGGTGACAACGCGCCTAGAGGAATGACTGTCCACGACAGAACCCGGCTTATCGGCCGACTCCCCATTTCCATGAAGGGGCTCGCATCAGCGCGCCCCTCTAATTTTTGTGTGAGAGTACCATGCCTTCTCCTGACGCTGACCAGGTCGTTTCCCCGTTTCACCACACCAGCGTATTACTGGAAGGGGCTGTCGATACCCTTGTACACGACAAAAGCGGCATCTACCTGGACGGCACCTTTGGCCGGGGCGGTCATTCGCGGCTGATTCTTTCCCGCCTGGATGAGCAAGGCCAGTTGATGGCCATGGACCGTGACCCTCAGGCGATTGCAGCCTCGGCTGGCATCGACGACGCCCGTTTTCAGATTACCCAGCGTGAATTTGCCCATCTGGCAGACTACGCCCGCGAGCAGGGTGTCTACGGCAAGCTTTCCGGCGTGCTGCTGGATGTCGGCGTCTCCTCTCCGCAGTTGGATGATCCCGAGCGCGGTTTCAGCTTCATGCGCAACGGCCCGCTGGATATGCGCATGGACCCGACGCAGGGCGAAAGCGCGGCGGAATTTCTGGCCCGTGCCAAAGAGGCCGATATTGCTCACGTCTTCAAGGCCTACGGTGAAGAGCGCTATGCCAAACGCCTGGCGCGTGCAGTGGTCGAGCGGCGCGCAGAAACACCATTTACCCATACGGTGGACCTGGCCGAGGTGTTGAAAGCCGCGCACCCCGCCTGGGAAAAAGGCCGTCATCCGGCAACCAAGGCGTTCCAGGGACTACGAATTTACCTCAACGGCGAACTTGATCAGCTTGACGCTGCCTTAGACGCAGCGCTTGAGGCGCTGGCGCCCGGCGGTCATCTGGTGATCATCAGCTTTCACTCCCTGGAAGACCGGCGCGTAAAACGCTTTATTCGTCACCACGTGCGCGGCGATACCCATCTTCCCCGCGGTGTGCCCATTCGTGATGATCAGTTAAACCGTCGTCTTGAGGCCCTGGGCAAAGGCGTACGTCCAAGTGATGAAGAGGTGGCTGGCAACCCGCGGGCGCGGAGCGCCGTTATGCGAGCTGCCCGTAAACGGGTATAACCATGAGCATGGATCGGATTGAACGTTGGGCTTCAACGTTACGCGCCGAATGGCCTTTCAAGCTGCGCCTGCGGGCGTGGCCTATCGCTATTTGCCTGCTGTTTCTGGCCTGTATTGCAAGCGGTCTGGCGATCGTCATCATTACGCACACGACACGAGTCCAGTATGCCCAGCTCCAGCAGCTCGAGCAGGAAAAAAACCAGCTGCAAACCGAATGGGGGCAGCTGCTTTTGGAAGAGGGCGCCTGGTCGACTCCGGCCCGTATCGAACAGATTTCCACTGAACGCCTGGATATGCGTATTCCCGATGTTCATGATGTCGAGGTAATCCGGCCATGAGAAGCGAGCGTCGGGGAGGGATGTCCCGTCAGGCACCCGTGGCGCCACCGCTGGGTGGCGGCCGCTTTCTGTTCATTCTGATTATAGTGGGCCTTGCCTCAATTACCTTGATGGGGCGAATCACCCTGCTCCAGGTGATTGATCGTCCGTTTCTGCAAAGTCAGGGCGACGCGCGCACCCTGCGTCACGAGGCCATTCCTGCCCACCGTGGCATGATTACCGACCGCAACGGCGAGCCGCTGGCGATCTCGACGCCAGTCGTTACCCTATGGGCCAACCCGCAGGAACTACCCACCGACGGCATTCAGCTTTTCATGCTGGCCCAGGCGCTGGGCATGACGCCAGACGACTTCGCTGCGCGTATCGAACGCTACAGCGGGCGCGAGTTCATGTATCTACGTCGCCAGATGACTCCGGAAGCCGCTCAGCGCATTCTTGATCTGCGCACGCCGGGCGTTTATCCCCAGCGTGAGTACAAACGCTACTATCCGGCCGGCGAAGTGGCCGCTCAGCTGTTGGGCGTGACCAACGTCGATGACGTCGGGCAGGAAGGACTCGAACTCTCCTACCAGCCTTATCTGGCAGGCCACCCGGGTCAGCGTCGGGTCATCAAGGACCGCCGTGGGCGGCTGGTGCGCGAACTTGGCATCATGCGCGATGCTCAGCCCGGCGGCGATCTGGTGCTGTCGATCGATCAGCGCATTCAGTACATGGCGTACCGCGAGCTGCGGGCGGCCGTAGCGGAAAACGAAGCCGATGGCGGCGTGCTGGTCATGATGGATGCACGCACCGGTGAGGTGCTCGCCATGGCCAATCTACCCTCCTATAACCCCAACAACCGCACCGGACTTGATCCCCGCGGCCTGCGTAACCAGGCACTGGTAGATGTGTTCGAACCGGGCTCGGTCATGAAGCCATTGGCCATGGCGGCGATCCTGGAAAGCGGCATCGTGAACCGTGATGCTGTGGTGGATACCTCGCCGGGTTGGATGCGCATCGATCAGTTCACCATTCGTGATATCCGCAACTATGGTCAGCTCGACCTGCCGGGCATCCTTGAAAAATCCTCGAACATCGGTATGTCGCGCCTGGCGCTTCAACTGAGCGACACGGCGATCTGGGAAAAGTATAACCAGCTGGGCTTTGGTCAGTCACCGGGTACGGGCTTTCCTGGAGAGTCGACCGGCAGCCTGCCGGCTCCCGTGCGCTGGTCGCGCAGTGAACGCGCCGCGCTCTCCTATGGCTACGGGCTATCGGTGTCGGCGATTCAACTGGCAAGCGCCTACACAGCACTTGCCAACAACGGCGAGCGGTTGCCGCCCTCATTGCTGCGCCTGCCTCAAGCGCCAGCGGGTATTCCCGCCATTTCGCCAAGCGTGGCCAATGACCTGTTGGACATTCTGGAAACGTCGGTCGGGCCAACCTCCGGCGGCAGGCGTGCGCGCGTGGAAGGCTACCGCGTGGGCGGCAAAACCGGTACGGTGCGTAAATCAGGCCAGGGCGGCTATGCCACGGACGCCTATCGCAGTGTGTTTGCCGGGATTGCGCCCATCTCGGACCCGCGTATCGTGACCGTGGTGATGATCGATCATCCCAAGGCAGGCCAGTTCTACGGTGGCGCCGTTGCCGCCCCGGTGTTTTCAAGCGTCACGGGCAACGCCTTGCGCTTGCTTGATGTGCCGCCAGACCATGAGGTCGACGACGAATAGCATGACTAAGGAGATGGCATGACGTTGACGCCCACCCAATTGTGGGACGCGCTTGGCAAGGTATGGCCGAGCACTTCCCTTGATCAGATGCCGGCGTTGCCCGACTCGCTGCGCTTGGTGAGCGACTCGCGCACGTTGAAGACTGGCGATGTTTTCGTGGCCGTTCCCGGTAGCCAGCGCGATGGCGGCGAATTTATCAAGACCGCGCTTGAACAGGGCGCCTCACTGGTACTGGCGCAGGCACGCGACAGCGACGCCGCCTTGAAAGAGCGGGTGCTTTACCTGCCTCACCTGGGCATGCGCCTGGGCGAGCTGGGTAAACGGCTTTATGACGTGCCGGATGATCTGGACGTTATCGGCGTTACGGGCACCAACGGAAAGAGTTCGGTGACTCATTATATCGCGGCGCTGAGCGAGGCGCTGGGAACGGCCGCTGGCATCGTAGGGACGCTGGGTGTGGGGCGCCCCGGCCAGCTTACGGATACTGGCCTGACCACCCCCGGGCCGCTGGCGCTACAGGCGGCGCTTGGCGAGCTTGCGGCCCAGGGCATTCGACGCGTGGCGCTCGAGGCCTCTTCTCATGCGCTGGATCAGCAACGTCTGAACGCCGTGAATATCACGACCGGCGTATTTACCAATCTTACCCGCGACCATCTGGATTACCACGGCAGCATGGCCGCCTACGCGGCGTCCAAGGCCAAGCTTTTCAGGCGTGGAGAGCTTGAGCTTGCGGTCGTCAATGCCGACGACCCGCTGGCACGACTGATGCTGGCAGGTATTGATGCCCGTGTGCGCGTACTGGCGTCCGGCCAGGATGAGGCGGTCACGCTGCGCGTGATGGATGTTCAGTCGAGCGAGACGGGGCAGCAGGCGATGATTGCCACGCCGGACGGCGAGCGGATGCTCACGCTTGGCCTGGTAGGGCGTTTCAACCTCGACAACGTGCTGCTGGCCATGGCCGTGCTGTACGGATTGGGAGAATCCCTGGATGCCCTGTTCGAGGCCGCCGCCGCGCTTGATCCCGTGCCGGGACGCATGGCGCTTTATCATTCGCCTGCCGCCCCCAGCGTTGTCATCGACTACGCGCACACTCCGGATGCGCTCAATAACGCGCTTGAAGCGCTGCGCGCCCATGTAAGCGACGCCGGAAAGCTGTGGTGCGTGTTTGGCTGCGGCGGCGATCGGGATACCGGCAAGCGGCCCGAGATGGCCAAGGCCGCCGAGCAGTGGGCGGACGTCGTGGTAGTGACTGATGACAACCCGCGCAGCGAGTCTGCCGAGCTGATTCGCCAGCAGATCATTGAAGGGCTGTCTGCCGACGCCGCGCCGCTGGATATCGGCGATCGCCGCCGCGCAATCGATCATGTCATCCGTCAGGCCAGCGAGAGCGATATTGTGCTGATTGCCGGCAAGGGTCACGAGGCCTACCAGGAAATCAGCGGCGTGCGCCATGCCTATAACGATGAAGATGAAGTTCTCAAGGCGTTTGCCGTGCGGAGAAGCGGCCAATGACCTGGACACTTGCAGAGGCGGCATGCGCGCTGACTATCGAAGTGCCTGAAACAAACGCCGCTCTTGAACTGAGTGCGGTGGTCACCGACACGCGCAATATCGTTCCTGGCTGTCTGTTCGTGGCGCTCAAGGGGCCGCGATTCGATGGCCATGATTTTGTCGAACAGGCGCGGCGCGAGGGCGCCGTTGCCGCCCTGGTCGAGCGCCCCGTCGAGAGCGTGCTGCCACAGCTGGTGTGCCCGGATACCCGCCTGGGACTCGGGCTTCTTGCCGGTGTCTGGCGTCAAAAGCACCAGCTGCCGCTGGTGGCCGTCACCGGCAATAGCGGCAAGACTACGGTCAAGGAGATGACCGCGGCGTTGCTGGCGCCGCTGGGCAGCGTGCTGGCCACGACCGGCAATCTGAACAACGATATTGGCGTGCCGCTCACCCTTTTACGCCTCACGCCCGAGCATCAGGCTGGGGTTATCGAGGTAGGGGCCAACCACCTGGGTGAAATTGCCTGGTCAGCCCGGCTGACACGGCCGGATGTAGCGGTCATCACCAACGTCACCGGCGCTCACGTTGGCGAGTTCGGCGGTATGGGCCACATAGCCCAGGCCAAGAGCGAGCTGCTTGAAGGGCTTGGTGCTGACGGTATGGCGGTACTCAACCGCGACGACCGTTACTATTCGCTATGGGCCGCCTGTGCCGCGCCGCGTCGCGTGATCAGCTTCGGATTTGATAGCCGAGCGGATGTCCACGCCGCGGCACTTTCCTGCGACTCCCAGGGGCGGTATGCTTTCACGCTTGTCGAAAATGGCCGGGCGCTGGGACGCGTGCAGCTTGCCATGCTTGGCAAGCATAACGTCAGCAACGCGCTTGCCGCAGCGGCTGCCGCGCTTGCCGCGGGCGTTGCTCCTGATGCTGTGGTCAACGGCTTGCAAACTATGGCGGCGCTCAAGGGACGGCTAAGCGTGGTGCCTGGATTGAACGGTGCCACGCTGCTGGACGATACGTACAACGCCAACCCTGGGGCGGTGAAAGCGGCCCTTGAGACGCTGATGCAGTTTCCAGCACCGCGCTGGTGCGCGCTGGGCGCGATGGGGGAGCTTGGCGCTGACTCGCACGCCCTGCACGCCGAAGTGGGCCGCCACGCGGCCGAGCTTGGCATCGACCAGCTGCTCACACTGGGTGATGCAGCGCGGCCCGCCGGTGATGCCTTTGGTTGCGGGCAGCACTTTGACAACCACGAGACGCTCGCGCGTCATATCATTAATACTTTGCCGCCCGGCACCACGCTATTGGTGAAAGGGTCGCGCAGCGCCGGCATGGAGAACGTCATTGCCGCGCTACGCTCGGATGAAATAAGGTAAACGCCGTTCATGTTACTTTACTTGGCGAACTTCCTGGCCCAGTACCAAACGGGCTTTCAGGTCTTCAACTATCTGACCCTGCGCGTCATTCTGGCTGCGCTTACCTCATTGATGCTCTGCCTGTGGCTGGGGCCGTGGGTCATCCGCCGCCTGGTAGACGGCCAGATCGGTCAGGCCGTGCGCGACGACGGCCCACAGTCGCATCTTTCCAAGGCGGGTACCCCCACCATGGGGGGCGTGATGATTCTGCTGGCCATCGCCATCAGTACCTTCATCTGGGGTGATCTTTCCAATCATTACGTCTGGGTAGTGCTGGCCGTCACGTTAGGGTTTGGTGCCATTGGTTGGGTGGATGACTATCGCAAGGTGGTCGAGAAGAATCCCCGAGGCCTGCCCGCCCGCTGGAAGTACTTCTGGCAGTCCGTTGTCGGGCTTGGCGCGGCGCTGGTGCTCTACTTCACGGCAGCGACGCCTGCGGAAACCAGTCTGCTGGTGCCGCTGTTCAAGGATATCGCGCTGCCGCTTGGGGTGTTCTACATCGTGCTGACCTACTTCGTGATCGTGGGCAGCTCGAACGCGGTCAACCTGACCGATGGCTTGGATGGTCTGGCCATCATGCCTACGGTACTGGTCGCCATGGGGCTTTCGGTATTTGCCTACGCAAGCGGCAATGCCGTATTTGCCAACTATCTGCATATTCCGTTCATCCATGGTACCGGCGAGCTTGCCATCTTCTGCGCTACCATCGCCGGTGCGGGGCTTGGCTTTCTGTGGTTCAACACTTACCCCGCTCAAGTATTCATGGGCGATGTGGGGGCGCTTGCCCTGGGCGCAGCGCTTGGCGTGGTAGCGGTAATCGTGCGCCAGGAAATCGTGCTGTTCATCATGGGCGGCATCTTCGTGCTCGAAACCGTGTCGGTCATCCTGCAGGTCGGTTCGTACAAGTTGACCGGGCGGCGCATCTTTCGCATGGCGCCGCTGCATCACCATTTTGAATTGAAGGGCTGGCCCGAGCCGCGCGTGATCGTGCGCTTCTGGATCATTACCGTTGTCTTGGTGTTGCTGGGGCTTGCGACACTCAAGGTTCGTTAACCGGCGCAGTGACGATGGCCGTTGCAGCCTTGAGCGTAGAACGCAAAGGAGCCAGACATGGGGCAAGTGCCTATTCAAGTACCTAGCGGCGTGACCGTGGTTGTCGGTCTGGGCGTTTCCGGGCTTGCCATCTGCCGCCATCTGACGCGTATCGGGCGGCCGTTCATGGTGGCGGATACCCGCGCCGTTCCGCCGGGCCTTGATGCGTTTTATCACGCCTACCCCGGTGTTGACGTGCACTGCGGCCCGCTTCACGCGCTGGACTTCACTCGTGCCTTTGAAGTAGTGGTAAGCCCGGGCGTCGATCCTCGCTCGCCCGGCCTTGAAGGCTTGATCGATACGCTGAACCCAGAAACCGGCGAGCCCCGGCTTGTGGGCGAAACCGCGCTGTTTGTGCGCGCCAAGCGCGCCGGGGGCAATGCCGCACCGATTGCCGCCATAACGGGTTCGAATGCCAAATCCACGGTAACCACGCTGCTTGGCGAGATGGCGAAAGCCGCTGGCGTGAGCGTTGCGGTGGGCGGAAATCTGGGCACGCCCGCACTCGATCTGCTGGCCGATGAGCCGGATGCCGAGCTATACGTGCTGGAGCTTTCAAGCTTTCAGCTGGAAACCACGCCGACTCTAGGCGCAACCGCGGCGGCATTTTTGAACCTGAGCGATGATCACCTGGATCGGCATGGCGACATGCAGGATTATCGCCTGGCCAAGCAGCGCATTTTCAGTCAGGCGCAATACGCCATCGTCAATCGTGATGATCCGCTGACCTGGCCCGTTCAAGACGGGCCGAAGGTCGTTTACTTTTCGGTGACTCCGCCGGGTGAACACGAGTGGGGCCTGGTATGGCAGGGTACCGAACTATTGTTGATGCAGGGGCAGACCCGCTGGGTAGCGGCCAGCGAGCTACAGCTTGCCGGGCAGCACAACTACGCCAACGCCTTGGCCGCGCTTGCCCTGGGGCAGGCGCTGGGGCTTCCGGCCTCTGCCATGGTCGAGGCGCTCAAGGCATTTACCGGCCTTGCCCATCGTAGTGAAACCATTGCAACCCTTGGCGGTGTTACCTGGGTCAACGACTCGAAGGGTACCAACGTCGGGGCAACGCTTGCCGCGATCAGCGGTCTGGGCGCCACTCTTGAAGGGCGACTGATCTGGCTGGCAGGCGGGGTAGGCAAGGGGGCGGATTTCACACCGCTTGCCGAACCTTTAGCCAGGTGCGCTCGCCTGGCGCTGCTGTTCGGAGAGGATCGTGGGCGGATTGTCAAGGCACTTTCGCCGAAGGTGACGGTGCGTGAGGTGGAGAATCTTGTCCAGGCAATGGAGGCAGCGTTTGCAATTGCCAAGCCCGGTGACTGCGTGCTGCTGTCGCCGGCGTGTGCGAGTTTTGATCAGTTTTCTGGCTATCAGGCCCGCGGTGAGGCGTTTCGTCACTGGGTTGAGCATAAGGCAGCGGAGGCATCGCCATGAGCCGTCTACAGCGTTTTCACCAGGCTGTTACCACGCGTAATTTTCCCTGCGATATCTGGCTGATCGTTGCGGCCGTATCCCTTGCCGGGCTTGGCTGGGTCATGGTCAGCTCGGCCTCCGTTGGCCTTCTGGACAACAGCTTTTACTACTTTCGCCAACACGGCATATTTCTGCTGCTCTCCTTTGTAGGCTGTATTTTCATGATGAGCGTGCCGCTGGAAGTATGGCGGCAGAATGCGGCGCTTATCCTTTTGATCAGTATCGTGCTGCTGGTTGCGGTACTGTTGTTTGGGCAGGAGATCAACGGCAGTAAGCGCTGGATCAGGCTCCCTGGTCCGTTACCCAGCCTCCAGGTCTCCGAGCTTGGCAAGGTCGGGCTGATTTTGTACATGGCCATGTTCATGTCGCGTTTTGCCTACGAGTTACGTCAGCGCGCCTTTACACTATGGCGGCCGATTGCGGTGCTTGCGGTGCCTGCAGGGCTTCTGTTTCTGGCACCGGATTTTGGCGGCATGGTGGTGTATACCACCTGCGTGATCGGCATGCTGATGATGAGCGGGGCGTCACTGGTGCTACTGATCGGCAGCGGCGGGCTGCTTGCCTCGGGTGCTGTCATGCTGGTGGTGCTGGAGCCTTACCGCCTGGCGCGTTGGACCAGCTTTCTCGACCCCTGGGCCGATCAGTTTGCGACCGGCTATCAGCTGACCCAGGCGTTGATTGCCTTTGGCCGCGGCCATGTGACCGGCACAGGGCTTGGCAACAGCGTGCAGAAGCTTCACTACCTGCCCGAAGCGCACACCGATTTCATCTTTGCGGTCATTGCCGAAGAGCTTGGCATGATCGGCGCCATCGCCGTCATTTTGATGTTTACGCTGTTGATCGGCCGAGCCATGTGGATCGGGCGCAAGGCCGAGCTTGCCGGCCACCTGTTCGGCGCCTACGTAAGCTACGGCATCGGCTTTGTTATCGCCTCGCAGGCGTTTATCAACATGGCGGTAAGCTCGGGGCTTTTGCCCACCAAGGGGCTGACTCTGCCGCTGATCAGCTATGGTGGATCGAGCCTGCTGGTCATCGGCATGATGATCGGGCTCTTGCTGCGCGTCGATGCAGAGACGCGGCATCGTCCGCGCCGCGCGCCGACCCCCTACAAGTCACGTCGCGAACCGCGATTATCGTAAAGCATAAGGAGTCGTGTGTGACCACGATCGCACCTCAACGCGTTTTAATCATGGCGGGCGGAACCGGGGGACACGTGATTCCCGCGCTTTCACTGGCGCGCGCGCTGAACGCCCAAGGCGTTGAAGTGGAATGGCTGGGTAGCCCCCGCGGCATTGAAAACCGCCTGGTGCCCGAGGCGGGCATCAAGCTGCACACGATTGCGGTAAGCGGGCTGCGCGGCAACGGTGCGGCCGGCTGGCTGAAAGCGCCGGTAAATCTGAGCCGCGCCGTGCTCCAGGCGCGGCGCGTCATCAAGCGCTTCAAGCCGCAGCTGGTGGTGGGTCTTGGCGGCTTCGCCAGCGGCCCGGGCGGGCTTGCCGCCTGGCTTTCGCGAATCCCGCTGGTCGTTCACGAGCAAAACGCGGTGGCCGGACTGACCAACCGCGTGCTGTCTCGGCTTGCAACCCGCAGCTACGCCGCGTTTGTCGAGGCCTTTGGCGAGCGAGCGGAGGTGATCGGCAATCCGGTGCGCGAAGAGATCGCTGCGATCGGGGATGCACCACGCTGTGCCGAAGAGCTGGCAGGGCGTCCGCTGCGTCTGCTGGTGGTGGGTGGCTCGCTCGGGGCGGTGGCGCTTAATGAGCGCCTGCCCCAGGCGGTGGCTGCGTTGCCGTTGGAAAAACGCCCGGAAATACGCCATCAGGCGGGAAAATCGCGCGAGACGCAGACGCTTGAAGGCTATAGCCGGTACGGGGTGCCTGCAGAGGTGACCCCGTTTATTGATGACATGGCGGCCGCCTACGCCTGGGCGGATCTGGTGGTTTGCCGGGCAGGGGCCTTGACGGTCGCCGAGCTTGCCGCTGCGGCAAAACCATCCCTTTTGGTGCCTTTTCCGTTTGCCGTTGATGATCATCAGCGGGTCAACGCCGATGTGCTGGTCAAGGCGGGGGCGGCACTTTGTGTTGTCCAGTCGGCGCTTACCCCTGAGCGGTTGACCCACTATTTAAGCGATCTACTAGAGCCCGCAACGCTTGCGCTGATGGCTTCCAGGGCGCGCCAAGCGGCCCATCTGGATGCCACGGAGCGACTAGCCGAAGGATGCCTGGCGATACTCAATAAAGGAGAAGCAGTGTGACCGACTCAGTAACCCAACCCCGAGCGCCGCGCCTGAGCCCGAGCGGCCCGGGTATGCGTCGTATTCAACGTATTCATTTCGTGGGGATTGGCGGCGCGGGTATGTGCGGTATTGCCGAAGTGCTGGCAAATCAGGGTTACAGCGTCAGCGGGAGCGACATGAAGGCTTCATCCGTCGTTGAGCGGTTACGCCAGTGCGGTATTCGAGTGGAGATCGGCCATGCCGAGTCAAACGTTACAGGCTCTGATGTGGTGGTGGTTTCAAGCGCCGTGGATGAGACCAATCCGGAAATTCGCTGGGCGCACGAGCACCGCGTACCGGTGGTACGGCGTGCAGAAATGCTTGCCGAGCTGATGCGTTTTCGCCACGGTATCGCCGTAGCCGGTACGCACGGCAAGACCACGACCACCAGCCTGACCGCAACGCTTCTGGCCGAAGGCGGCCTGGACCCGACCTTCGTGATTGGCGGTCGCTTGACCAGTGCCGGTGCCAACGCCCGCCTGGGCGAGGGCGACTACCTGGTGGCCGAAGCCGATGAGTCTGACGCCTCGTTCTTGCATCTTCAGCCCATGGTGTCGATCGTCACCAATATCGACGCTGATCATATGGCGACTTACGGCGGCGACTTCGAACGACTGAAAAGCACTTTCATCGAGTTTCTGCACAACCTGCCGTTCTACGGACTGGCCGTGCTGTGTATCGACGACCCCCACGTACGCGTGCTGTGCGAACAGGTCAAGCGCCAGTTCGTGACCTACGGATTTGATGCCGATGCCGACTACCGTATCGTCGACTTTACCCAGCAGGGCGGCGAAGTGAGCTTTACCGCTCTGCGTCCGGCCGGTGCGGCACCCCTTGACGTTCGCCTGGCCATGCCGGGGCGTCACAACGCCTTGAATGCCATGGCGGCGATCGTGGTGGCAACCGATGCTGGCGTCAGCGATGACGCTATCCTTCGAGGGCTTGCAAGCTTTGCCGGGGTCGGGCGGCGCTTTCAGGTGCATGGCCATTTTCCGGCACCCAAGGCCCCCGGTGAGATCATGCTGGTGGATGACTATGGCCACCACCCGCGGGAAGTGGACATGGTGATTCGTGCGGTGCGTGCTGGCTGGCCGGAGCGTCGGCTGGTCATGCTTTATCAGCCTCACCGCTATAGCCGCACCCGCGATCTGTATGAAGACTTTGTCCGGGTGCTGTCCCAGGTTGATACGCTGGTGCTGCTGGATGTGTACAGTGCCGGCGAAGCGCTGATTCCCGGTGCAGATGGCCGGGCGCTGGCAGGCTCGATCCGCCAGCGCGGCGAGGTCGACCCGTTATTTGTCGAGCACAAGCAGGAGCTCCCTGCGCTGCTGGCCAATGTCCTTAGGCCCGACGATATTCTGATTACCCAGGGCGCAGGCGATATCGGCGGTATATCCCTTTCCCTCGCGCAGGCAAAACTGGCATTGAGCGAGGTGGCGCTATGAGCACCGATTACGCCTCTAAAGGTCACGTGGTCGTGGTGTACGGTGGCTCATCCGCCGAGCGTGAGGTGTCGTTGAAAAGCGGTGCGGCGGTTCTCGAGGCGCTCAAGCGTCAAGGCGTCGATGCCCAGGGCTACGATCTGCGCGACAAGGGGTTGGCCGGGCTTGAGGCGCTGGCGCCGTCAGCAGTGTTCATCGCCCTGCATGGCCGGGGCGGTGAAGATGGCACGCTGCAAGGTGCGCTCGAGCTTTTGAACATACCCTACACCGGCAGCGGTGTGCTTGCCTCGGCGCTGGGCATGGACAAGCAGCGCACCAAGCAGGTGTGGCAGGCCTCTGGACTGCCTACGCCGCAAAGCATCATGCTCGATGATGATGCAGATTGGGACGGTGTCGTGGCAACGCTTGGTCTGCCGATGATGGTCAAGCCAGTGCACGAAGGCTCCACCCTCGGTATCAGTATTGTCAAAACTCGTGAGGCGCTAAAAGCCGCTTACCACGAAGCTGCCCAGTTTGATGCCCGGGTCATGGCCGAGCGGTTTGTGGTTGGCGATGAGTACACGGTGGCATTGCTCAATGGACAGGTGCTGCCGGCCATTCGTGTGGAGGTGCCCGGTGGCTTTTACGATTATGAAGCCAAATATATCTCCAACACGACCCAGTACCACTTGCCCTGCGGGCTTTCAGCATTGGATGAAGCCGAGCTTGCCAAGCTCTGCCGTGAAGCGTTTGCGGCGATCGGCTGTGAGGGCTGGGGGCGGGTAGACGTCATGCGCGATGCAAATGGCCAGTTCTGGCTGATTGAAGTCAATACGGTGCCGGGCATGACCGACCATAGTCTCGTTCCCCAGGCGGCTGCCCATGCGGGCATTACGTTTGATGAACTGGTAGTGCAGATACTTGAGACGGCTGGAAAGCAGGGCGTGTCATGACGAGGCCGTATGAAAAAGCGTAATGCCTGGTTCGGCATCATTTTACTGGTGCTGCTGGTAGGTGCCGGAGGGCGCGCACTCTGGCTCTGGCTTGATCGGCCCATCGAACGTGTCTCCATTCGTGGTGAGTGGGAGTACGTGAGTGCCGATTACCTGCGTACCCAGCTTGCACCGCTGGTACAGGGGGCAACCTGGCTGTCGGCGGATCTGGGCGTGTTGCGTAACCGGGCCATGCAGATAGGCTGGCTGCACGAAGTGCGTATCTCGCGCGAGTGGCCGAACGCTTTAGTGTTTGAGCTGGTAGAGCAAGAGCCGGTAGCCCGCTGGAACGACGACTTTCTACTTAACCCTGAAGGCGAGCCGTTTCCTTTCGCTCCGCTCGACGTGCCCACTGGGCTACCGGACCTTGCCGGCCCCGAAGGGAGCAGCGAAGAGGTGCTGGCCTACTATTACCGGTTGACGCCACATTTTGAAAGTCTGGCACTGGGGCTTTCGCAGCTTCGCCTGGAGCCACGCGGCGCGTGGCGCTTGCAGTTGAATAACGGCACTTGGGTAATGCTGGGAAGGCGTGAGCATGAAGTTCGCTTAGCGCGCTTATCGGCTTCCTGGCAGCGCGAACTGGCGCGGTTTGGCGAACATATTCGCTATATTGACTTGCGTTACCCCAACGGCGTTGCGGTTGCCTGGCATGGAGAGAGCGATTTCGAAACGCCCGAAGAGTAAGGGGCGGTCTGGCCGCTCTCTTTTTGTCGATGTGAGTAGTCGCCAACGCTGAAAAACCCGTATCCGGGGTTTAAATTACTCGCTAAGCCCATTATTGTGGGCTTGAACTAGTCGTATTCGAGCGATTGTTTCTATACTATGGGCGTTTGAAGATTTGCCCTGGATTTAAACTTTTTCAGCGGTGTTTAATGATAGTTAGCCGTTAACGCTAATTGGCTGCTAAGTTGTATCCCGAGTGATGGGTTAGTTTACGTTTATATACCCCTGTTTATTTAATTATTAAGAAGATTACAAGGAGAATTCCCGACTCATGGCAGGCTCACCCAATGCATCTAATATGGTGGTCGGGCTGGACATCGGAACGTCCAAGGTCGTCGCAATTGTCGGGCAACCTACTGACGATGGCGGCATAGAGATTGCCGGTATCGGCTCGCACCCTTCACGTGGCATGAAACGTGGTGTGGTGATCAATATTGAGTCAACGGTTCAGTCCATTCAGCGGGCCGTCGAAGAGGCCGAGCTGATGGCCGGCTGTGATATTCACTCGGTCTATGTAGGTGTGGCCGGTAGTCATATCAGTTCGATGAACTCCGATGGTGTAGTCGCCATCAAAGAGCGCGAAGTGACCCCCTCCGACATAGACCGCGTGATCGATTCCGCCAGAGCGCGGGCCATTTCCGAAGGCCAGCGCGTGCTGCACGTACTGCCGCAGGAATTCTCGATCGACGCTCAGGGCGGCATTCGCGAACCCTTGGGCATGTCCGGGGTGCGTCTGGAAGCTCAGGTTCACCTGGTAACGGCGGCACTCAATGCCGTGCAGAACATAGAAAAATGTGTGCGGCGCTGCGGGCTGGATGTCGATGCCATCATTCTGGAGCAACTGGCGTCCAGCATGGCCGTGTTGACAGAAGACGAGCGCGAACTCGGCGTCTGCATGGTAGATATCGGTGGCGGCACGACGGATATGGCAATCTTCACCGAAGGCGCGATTCGCCATACGGCAGTCATCCCGATTGCCGGTGATCAAGTCACCAATGATATCGCCATGGCGCTGCGTACACCGACCCAGCACGCTGAAGAAATCAAGGTCAAGTACGCCTGCGCGCTGACCCAGTTGGCTGCAAGCGATGAAATGATCAAGGTTCCCAGTGTGGGCGATCGTCCGGCGCGCGATCTTTCGCGTCAAGCGCTGGCTGAGGTGGTCGAGCCACGCTATGAAGAACTGTTCACACTGGTAAGAGACGAATTACGCCGTAGTGGTTATGAAGACATGGTTGCCGCGGGTGTGGTGCTCACCGGCGGCACCTCACGTATGGAGGGTGTAAGCGAGTTGGCAGAGGAGATTTTCCACATGCCCGTTCGTATTGCCTGTCCGCAAAACGTTAGAGGTTTGGCGGACGTAGTGCGTAACCCCATCTATGCGACAGGTGTCGGCTTATTGCATTATGCGTTGCAAGAAGTGCGGCATGGGCAAGGTCTAGAAAGCCACGGGGGAGTGGTTGCCGCTCATAAAGGGCGCAACGAGCTTGCCCGGCGTGATATCAAGGAAGGCCATTCGGCGCTGGCGAGAATCAAAGGCTGGTTCAAAGGAAATTTCTGACAGGGCCGCAAATGCGGTTCAGGAGACGGGGCTTATGTTCGAATTAGTAGATAACGCACCCTCGAGTAGTGCGGTCATAAAAGTAGTCGGGGTTGGTGGCGGCGGCGGTAATGCGGTCAACCACATGGTGGAAAGCAACATCGAAGGCGTCGAGTTCATCTGCGCCAACACCGATGCCCAGGCGCTCAAGCGCGTATCCGCAAAAACGGTTCTACAGCTGGGTGGTGAAATCACCAAAGGGCTGGGCGCTGGTGCCAACCCCGAAGTGGGGCGCCAGGCCGCCATGGAAGATCGCGACCGGATCGCCGAGCTGCTGGAAGGCGCCGATATGGTCTTCATTACCGCCGGTATGGGCGGTGGTACCGGTACAGGCGGTGCGCCGGTTGTCGCGCAGGTAGCCAAGGAGCTGGGGATTCTGACGGTGGCGGTCGTGACACGTCCCTTCCCGTTTGAAGGCCCCAAGCGTATGCGCGCCGCTGAAGAGGGCATGAAAGAACTCTCCCAGCACGTTGACTCGTTGATCACCATTCCCAACGAGAAGCTTTTATCCGTGCTGGGTAAAAACGCCACTCTGCTTACCGCTTTCAGCGCTGCCAACGATGTGCTTCTGGGCGCGGTTCAGGGTATTGCCGAGCTGATCACGAGCCCCGGTATCATCAACGTCGACTTTGCCGATGTACGCACCGTCATGTCTGAAATGGGTATGGCCATGATGGGTACCGGCGGCGCCACCGGCGAGAACCGCGCTCGGGAAGCCGCTGAGAAGGCTATTCGCAGCCCGCTGCTCGAAGATATCGATCTGCATGGCGCGCGCGGCATTCTGGTCAACATCACCGCTGGCCCTGATCTGTCGATTGGCGAATTCAACGACGTAGGCGCCACGGTTCAGGAATTTGCTTCTCAGGAAGCGACCATCGTTGTCGGAACTTCCATCGATATGGAAATGTCCGATGAGCTGCGTGTTACTGTCGTCGCCGCTGGTCTTGACGGTAATAAGGCCAAAGTGGCTGCTCGCGAGCCGGCGCGCCGTTCAGCCGCCGAGTCATCGGATTACCGAAAGCTGCAGCAGCCTACCGTAATGCGCCAACAGGCCACCGCCCGTGCTGAAGCGCCGGAGCATGCGCCCAAACCGCGTCAAGAGAAGAGTCGCGCGGCTGACGCCGACGATTATCTGGACATTCCTGCATTCTTGCGCCGTCAGGCGGATTGAAGCATCCAGCGGGTTCACGCGGCCAGCAAACGAGTGTTTTATTGATTAAAACGCTCGTTTGCTGTTAAAGTGAACGCTGTTCGATAACTTCTTTTCTTCCTTGCGGTACTTCCGTTATTAGAGTTCGACCACTGCCCATGATCAGACAACGCACCCTACAAAATGTTATCCGCGCCACTGGAGTGGGTCTGCACTCCGGCAAAAAAGTCCATCTGGCTTTGCGCCCGGCGCCGGCAAACACCGGGATTGTGTTTGTAAGAACCGATCTGGATCCTGTGGTTCACGTACCCGCCCGTGCTGAACTCGTTGAAGACACCAAGCTTTGCACAGCGCTCTCCTATGAAGGTGTTAAGGTAGCGACCGTTGAGCATCTGATGTCCGCCTTTGCAGGCCTTGGCATCGATAATGCCTACGTTGATCTGAGCGCACCTGAAGTACCCATCATGGATGGCAGCGCCAGCCCGTTTGTCTTCTTGATTCAGTCCGCGGGTATTCTCGAGCAGGATGCGCCGAAGAAGTTCATTCGTATCAAGCGGCGCGTATCGGTAACGGATGGCGATAAAGAGGCGGTCTTTCTGCCTCACCAGGGCTTTAAAGTCTCGTTTGCCATTGATTTCGATCACCCGGTATTCGAGCAGCAGAAGCAGACGGCGCAGATCGATTTTTCGACCACTTCGTTCGTCAAGGAAGTCTCCCGAGCGCGGACCTTCGGATTCATGAAGGACCTGGAATTCTTGCGCTCCAATAATCTGGCGCTGGGGGGTAGCCTGGACAACGCCGTCGTGGTGGATGATTACCGTATCGTCAACGAAGGTGGCCTGCGTTACGAAGATGAATTCGTCAAGCACAAGGTGCTGGATGCGATCGGCGATCTATATCAGCTGGGTCACAGCTTGATTGGCGAGTTTCATGGCATAAAATCTGGTCATGCGCTCAACAATCAGCTGTGCCGTGAGCTGATGGCGCAGCCGGATGCTTATGAAATCGTTACCTTCGAGGGCGAAAAAGCGGTTGCTCCGATCTCTTACGCGGCATCAGCAATGGCGTAACGGATGGTTTGACTTGCCTGTCCTGAATAAAAAAAGCACCGCTTAGCGGTGCTTTTTGCGTTTAGGGCAGCCAATTGGCTTATTGGCTAGGCGCGTGGGAAGCGAGCCGCTCCAGGGCCTTGCGTAATGACGGGTTTTGAGTGTCGCTGGCGCATTCTGCCAGGGTCTTTCCGGCATCGGCTGAAAGGCTGCGCGTATTGCGCAGCGGCACTTGAACCGGGCGCACCGGGCGTACCTTGAAGCTAAACCCGCTGACTGACTCAAAGCCAGGCAGTTGATGAAGCAGTGTCAAGAGTCGGCGCTGTTCGAAGCGCAGCCAGGTCAGCCAGCTTGCCTGGCCGCTGATCAGCGTCAGCCGACCCTCCTTGAAGCCGCCCACAAAGATGTAGCTGCGCATTTCTTCGGGCAGATGGGCCCTCAAGTGAGACTGGGCCTGATCGATCAAGCGGGATTGGCGCATAAGATTGCCGATATCCCCGGACTTGTTGAGCAGTCGGGAGATGGGCTGTGCGTGAGAACGCTTAACCTTTATACTCATACGCTTGATTCCTAAGATAACCCTTTTAATTTCTTGATCAGTAACCATATACATCGGATCGCGTTACTGGATGCAGAGCCTAACATGCCAAGGAGCCAACCCACAGTATGTCATCAACGCTTAATGAATTTTCAGCCATGCCGCGGCGTCAGCGTCGTCATGGCCTAGCGCGTTGGTGGCTGGCCGGGCTTCTGGTGAGCTGCCTGCTACCCAGCAGTTTAGTTCCTTCCGATGCCTTTCGCGGTGCCGAGCGCGGCGCCTGTGTCTGTTTCTGGGTACCCGCCATCCTGCGCGCCAAGTCACTCTGGATCGCCAGGCGCAAGCGCGCGCTTAAGCGCTGGTCCCGTCGCATCAAGCGCATCGCGGCATTACGCCTTGATCTGCCTGAATCCCGGGTTGCCCATCGCCGGGTAGCCGCCCGGGATGTGCTGACCCAGCGTGGGCCGCCCAGTACCTATCCGATTTTCTGATACCTCCCTCTTTTGCCTAATACGGAACAGGGCGAAACCCTTCGGGTCGCTCGTGATGATGTGGAAATTTCATGATTAATAATTTGTTACGCAAAGTTGTCGGCTCCAAGAACGACCGTGAAGTAAAACGCATGCACAAGAACGTGCAGAGCGTGAACGTGCTGGAAGCCGAGCTTGAAGGGCTGTCGGACGGTGATCTGCAGGGCAAGACGTTTGAGCTACGCAAGCGCCTGAAAGAGGGCGAGGCGCTGGACAATTTATTGCCTACCGCCTTTGCCATCGTGCGCGAGGCCAGCAAGCGCGTAATGGGCATGCGCCATTTCGATGTTCAGATGGTTGGCGGCATGACGTTACACCGCGGTCGCATTGCCGAAATGAAGACCGGTGAAGGCAAGACCCTGGTGGCAACGCTTGCTGTCTATCTCAACGCGCTGCCCGAGAAGGGCGTTCACGTGGTAACCGTGAATGACTATCTGGCCCGCCGTGATGCCGAGTGGATGCGCCCGCTGTACGAATTTCTGGGCCTTAGCGTCGGGGTCATCTTTGCAGGCCAGACCGGTGAAGAGAAGCGTCACGCTTACAAGTGCGATATTACCTACGGCACCAATAACGAGTTCGGGTTCGACTACCTGCGCGACAACATGGCGTTCTCGCTGGATGACAAGGTACAGCGCGGCCTGCACTATGCCATTGTCGATGAGGTGGACTCCATCCTGATCGATGAGGCCCGCACGCCGCTGATCATCTCCGGTGCGGTGGATGAAAACACCCATCTTTATAACGTCGTCAACGGCCTTGCCCAGAAGCTGGAGAAAGGCGAAGTCTCGGAAGATGAAGACGTGCCCGCCACTGGCGACTTTCTGCTCGACGAGAAGCAAAAGCAGGTTGAGCTGACCGAGCAGGGGCATAATCGGGTCGAGGAGCTGATGCAGGCCGAAGGGTTGCTGAAAGAGGGCGAGTCGCTCTACGCTGCTCAGAACCTTAACCTGCTTCAGCATGTTCACTCTGCATTGCGTGCCCGTTACCTTTATCAGATTGATGTCGATTACATCGTATCGGAAGGCCAGGTGGTCATCGTCGATGAGCATACCGGCCGCACCATGCCCGGGCGGCGCTGGTCGGAAGGCCTGCACCAGGCGGTGGAGGCGAAAGAAGGCGTTACCGTTCAGCGCGAAAGCCAGACCCTGGCTTCGACCACCTTCCAGAACTACTTCCGTCTATATGAAAAGCTGGCCGGCATGACCGGTACGGCAGACACGGAAGCCTTCGAATTCCGTCAGATTTACGGTCTCGACGTTATCGTCATTCCGACCAACCGGGCGCTGGCACGTAAGGATCTCAACGATCTGGTCTACCTGAGCGCGGAAGAGAAGTACGAGGCGATCATCAAGGATGTGCGTACTGAAACCGAAGCCGGGCGCCCCGTGCTGGTCGGTACGGCCTCCATCGAGACTTCTGAATACCTGGCGCGCCTGATGCGCGATGCGGGCCTCAAGTTCAACGTCCTCAACGCCAAACAGCACCAGAGCGAAGCGGAGATCATTGCTCAGGCCGGGCGCCCCGGCGCGGTTACCATTGCAACCAACATGGCCGGCCGGGGTACCGATATCATGCTGGGCGGTAACTGGGAAGCGGAAGCCGCCAAGCTTTCCAACCCGTCTCAAGCGCAGATCGATGCCCTGAAAGCCGAGTGGCAGAAGCGTCACGATGACGTTCTGGAAGCGGGCGGTTTGCACGTGATTGGCTCGGAGCGCCACGAATCGCGGCGTATCGATAACCAGCTGCGCGGCCGCGCCGGCCGCCAGGGTGACCCGGGCTCCACCCGTTTCTTCCTGTCGCTGGAAGATAGCCTGATGCGCCTGTTTGGTTCAGACCGCGTGAAGCGTCTCATGCAGGCATTAGGCCTTGAGCGCGGTGAGGCTATCGAGCACAAGATGGTCTCCAACGCCGTCGAGCGGGCGCAGAAGAAGGTCGAAGGGCGCAACTTCGATATCCGCAAGCAGTTGCTTGAGTATGATGATGTGGCCAATGACCAGCGCCGCGTGATCTATGAACAGCGCAACGAAGTGCTCGCATCTGACGATATTTCCGAAGCGATTATCGGTATCCGCGAAGAAGTGATGGAAGACTCCATCAGCGACTACGTGCCGCCTCAGAGCCTGGCCGAACAGTGGGATCTGCCGGGGCTGGAAGCGCATCTTAAAACCGAGTTCAACCTGGACGCGCCGGTTACCCAGTGGGCCGCGGAAGATGAGCGTTTCAGCGAGGAGAAGCTGCGCGAACGCCTGCAGTCCATGCATCGCGAAGCGTATGCCGCCAAGGTCAATGCCGCTGGGCCTACGCTGATTCGCCGTTTTGAAAAGCAGGTCATGCTTCAGGTGCTGGATACCCGCTGGAAAGAGCATCTCCAGTCGATGGACCATCTGCGCCGCGGTATTCACCTGCGCGGTTACGCGCAGAAAAATCCCAAGCAGGAGTACAAGCGCGAATCCTTCGAACTGTTCCAGCATCTACTGACCAACATCAAGGCGGACGTGACACGCATTCTCAGCCACGTTCAGGTGCGTCAGCCAGAAGAGGTCGACGCCCTGGAGCAGAAGCGTCGTGAAGAGCTGACCCGCGAGAAGGAGACTGCCGATAATCGCCATGATCAAGCGCCTGCCGAGCCGCTGGGTAATGCAGGGGGCGAGACGCAAGCCGAGCAGGACGCGCGCCCGGCACGCCGCGAAGGCCCCAAGGTCGGCCGCAACGACCCTTGCTCCTGCGGTTCTGGAAAGAAGTACAAGCAGTGCTGCGGTAAATTAAGCTAATCAGCCCTGCAACCTGCAGGTAAAGGAGACGATCATGGCGGTGGGAAACAGTCCTTTTCCAGTGATGCCCCCTCTCGCGGGGGTGCGCCTGGGAAGTGCAATGGCGGGTATCAAGAAGCCGGGTCGTCGTGACATGGTGGTGATCGCGCTGCCCGAGTCGGCCACAGTGGCCGGCGTATTTACGCAAAATGCGTTCTGCGCGGCGCCGGTAGCCGTGGCCAAGGCGCATATCGAGCGCTGCCGCGAGGTGCACTCGGCGCCGCGCTACTGGTTGATCAACACCGGCAATGCCAATGCGGGTACCGGCAAGCGTGGCCTGGATGATGCATACGCCAGCTGCAAGGCGCTGGCTGAAGAGGCTGGAGTCGAGGAGCACCAGGTGCTGCCTTTCTCCACCGGTGTTATTGGCGAGCCGCTACCCATGGAGCGTCTGCTGGCAGGTCTTGCGCCTGCCTGCAAGACGCTGTCTGACGAAAGCCAGGCCTGGCAGTACGCCGGTGAAGGCATTCTGACCACTGACACCCGCGCCAAGGGCGCCACCGTGAGTGTGGCGCTCAGCGGTGGAACCGTCACCATCAACGGTATTACCAAAGGCTCGGGCATGATCAAGCCCAACATGGCGACCATGCTGGGCTTCGTGGTGACCGATGCAACCGTCGAGCAGGCGCTATTAGACCGCCTGCTGCGCGAGACCGTTGATGCCTCCTTCAACTGCATTACCGTGGATAGCGATACCTCGACCAACGACGCCTGCATGCTCGCCGCGACGGGCGTCGGGGCGGTGGTAGAAAGTGACGCCGATATCGCCACTTTTCGTGAAGCGCTGCAGCAGGTCATGACGGCGTTGGCCCAGGCGATCATTCGCGATGGCGAAGGTGCCACCAAGTTTGTCACACTGCAGGTGGATGGCGCTCAGAGCCGCCAGGAAGCGCTGGACGTTGCCTTTACCGTGGCCCATTCACCGCTGGTGAAAACCGCGCTGTACGCCTCGGATGCCAACTGGGGCCGCATTCTGGCCGCTGTAGGCCGAGCACCTGTCGAGAATTTCGACGTCAACCGGGTAGTGATTGATCTGGGCGACGTGCGGCTTGTGGAAGATGGCGGACGTGCCAGCGGCTATACTGAAGCTGCGGGCAGCGCGGTCATGGCGCAGGAAGAGATTACTGTCAGGATTGACCTGGGGCGTGGCGAGCACAGTGCGACGGTCTGGACCTCGGATCTCTCCCATGACTATGTGACGATCAACGCGGACTATCGAAGCTAGCTGATAAACCCGCCGTTTATCAGCGGCCATTAAACGAGCTCACGCAGCAAGTTAGCACCGGCGTCGAGCAGCCGGTGCGCACACAGTGGAAAAGACGTAATGAATGTAATGGTAAAACGACGGGTTCATGTTGCAGCAGCGGCCATGGTGAGTGCGGATAAAAAGAAGGTTTTTATCGCACGTCGGCCTTCAAATGTGGACCAGGGCGGCCTTTGGGAATTTCCGGGCGGCAAGCTGGCACCTTATGAAACCGGGCTTGAAGGCCTCAAGCGTGAGCTGCATGAGGAACTGGGTGTCGAGATCATTCGCGCTCAGCCCTTGATCCGGGTGCATCACGAATATCCGGACAAGCATATCCTGCTGGACGTATGGCAGGTGCATGAGTTTGCCGGGGAGCCCTTTGGTCGTGAAGGTCAGGCGGTGCGCTGGGTGCCCATGGAAGAGCTGGTCAACTATCCCTTCCCGGCGGCCAATCTGCCTATTCTGCGTGCGGTCATGCTGCCCACCGAATACCTGATTACCATGGAAGAGCCTGATGAGGCGCGCTTCGATGCGTTTCTGGAGCGGGCGCTCAAGGAAGACAATATTCGACTGGTACAGCTGCGCGCCAAGGAGCTTGATGAGGCGAGCTACCTGGCTCGCGCCGAGCGCGCCCTGGCACTTTGCCGTCAGTACGGTGCCAGCCTGCTGCTCAATGGCGAGCCTTCGCTTCTGGATCAGATAGATGCCGACGGCATTCACCTGACCAGCGAGCGCTTGATGCAGCTTGATCGACGCCCGATCGCCGAAAACAAGTGGCTGTCCGCCTCTACGCACGATCAGACCCAGCTCTCTCAGGCGACCGTGCTGGGCTGTGATTTCGTGACGCTTTCACCGCTACGTACCACGCCTTCGCATCCGGAAGTCGCGCCCATCGGCTGGCACGATTTCCAGCAGCTGGTCGAGCGCGCCGGCATGCCGGTATTTGCGCTTGGCGGCATGACGCGCTTTGATGCCAACCATGCCCGCGCCGTGGGTGCTCAGGGCATCGCGTCGATTCGCGATTTCTGGAAGTAAAGTACGCTCGGAAAAGCACTGAAAGCGGTAAGAAAACGCCTGCCGGAACGCAAAAGTGCGCCCGGCAGGCTTTTTTGTGCGCCGTCAGGCGCTACCGAGCGCGGCGGCCAGGTATTTTTTCAGACAGGGCCTAGTCGCGAAAGCGCCGGGTAAGGTCGCCGTAGGCATCCACGCGGCGGTCGCGCAGGTAGGGCCAGATCCGGCGGGTGTTTTCGCTGCGCGCCATGTCGATGGTGACCACCAGCTGTTCGGCCGTTTCACCGCCGTGGGCCAGCAGCTCCCCTTGAGGGCCACACACAAAGCTTCCGCCCCAGAATTGAATGCCGTCGCCTACGCCGGAGTGGTCGGCCTCGAAGCCTACCCGGTTGGCTACGATGACCGGCAGGCCGTTGGCCACGCCGTGGGCGCGCTGAATCAGCGTCCAGGCCTCTTTCTGACGGGTCTTTTCGGCATCATCGTCGCTTGGGTCCCAGCCGATGGCCGTGGGGTAGAGCAGCAGATCGGCACCGGCCAGCGCCATCAGGCGTGCGGCTTCCGGGTACCACTGATCCCAGCAGACCAGCACGCCCAGCCGGCCAAGCGACGTATCAATCGGCGTGAAGCCTTCGTTACGTGCCGCATCGTGGTCGCCCGGAGTGAAGTAGAATTTCTCGTAGAACGCCGGGTCGTCCGGAATATGCATCTTGCGATACTGGCCTACGCGGCCCTTGTCACGGTCGTACACCACCGCCGTGTTGTGATAAAGCCCGGGTGCGCGCCGCTCAAACAGTGACCCCACCAGCACAATATCAAGCTCGCGGGCCAGTGCCTCCAGGCGCTGACCGGTTGGCCCATCCAGCGGCTCGGCCAGATCAAACAGGGCCGGGTCTTCAAACTGACAGAAGTAATGGGTGGCGTGCAGCTCTTGGAGCATGACCAGTTGGGCGCCGCGGCTGACCGCCTCGCGAATGCCTGCTTCGCTGGCCGCCAGGCTCTGGGCCTTGTCGGGCCATGCGGGCTGCTGGACAACGCCAACCGTAAGATCAGTTTTCAAGGACGTAGACATGGTGGCTCCTTAGCGTCGAGAGGCCGCAAGCGTGCCGCAGGGCAACTGCATGGTCAGACAGTGCAGGCTGCCGTGCTGGCGAATGACGCTTGAGCATTCGATAGGGATCAGTGTATGAGCGGGAAAGGCCTCGGCCAGCGCGTTCAGCGCGGCCATATCCGCCGGGTCGCCATAGGTGGGGACCAGCACCGCCTGGTTGATGATCAGGAAGTTGGCGTAGGTGGCCGGTAGCCGGTGACCATCTTCCGGGTCATGGCACGCCTTGGGCCAGGGCAGGGGTATCAGGCGATAGGCTTCACCGCTGCGCTGGCGAAACGCCTTGAGTTCCTGCTCCATGGCGCTCAGCGCCGGGTAATGCGGGTCAGCTGGATCATCGCAGCGGATATAGGCGATGGTCTCGGGGTCGCAAAAGCGCGCCAGCGTATCGACGTGGCTATCGGTGTCGTCGCCTTCCAGGTGCCCATTGGCTAGCCACAGTACGCGGTCAACGCCAAAATCTTCGGCCAGCTGGGCCTCCACGTCCGCCCGGGAAAGATCCGGGTTGCGATTGGGGTTGAGCAGGCAGGCTTCTGTGGTCAGCAGCGTGCCTTCGCCGTCGGTTTCGATCGCACCGCCTTCCAGCACCATCTTGCGTGAGGAGATCGGGCACGCCCAGACGCCAGCATCGGCCAGTGCCTGAGTCAAGCGGTTGTCGTGCTCGGCGGGAAACTTGCCGCCCCAGCCGGTAAAGGTGTAGTCCAGCAGCAGCGGCTTTCCATCCTCATCCAGTACGGTGATCGGGCCGTGGTCGCGCGCCCAGGTATCGTCGGTGGGGGCAACCACCAGAGTGAGTTTTTCGGCGGGTACGCCATACGCCTCAAACGTTGCCTTCACGCGGGCGCAGGTGGCGTCATCGGGCACGCCAATGACCACCTGCTGATAATCGACGGTTGCCAGCACGATGCGCTCAAGCACGGCTTCGATACGCGCAAGCAGCGCTTCCCAGTCGCCGTCCGGGCGTGGCCAGGTCAGCTGGAGGCCATCCTGGGGGTGCCACTCGGGCAGCAGGCGATAAGTCATGTTAGCCAACGTCGCAACGTCTCCTGGTAGTGAAAATGGAAAAATGAAGCAGGAAAATGGCGCTTGCCGGGGCAAGCGACATAAATGGGCGCAATGTAGGGCGTCAAGGGGTAACTTGCAAGCCTTACATGGCTTGGCAAAGCGCCGACAATGCTCCGTTTCACTGGCCGTTTTGCATGCAGTATGCTGAAAAAAACCGTACCATGAGCGGCTTATTACTAAGGAATGACGCCATGCTTGATCGTTTGCCTTTTCTGGTGGGGCTGCGCTACGTGCGCGCCAAACGCCGAAACCACTTTATCTCGTTTATCTCGTTGACCTCCATGCTCGGGCTGATGCTGGGTGTCGCGGTACTGATCCTGGTGCTCTCCGTGATGAACGGCTTCGACCACGAGCTGCGCACGCGCATTCTGGGAATGGTGCCGCATACCAAGATTGAATCCACCGAAGGGCTTGTCGAGTGGGAAGCGCTGGCGGACCGCCTGATCCAGCGTGAACGCGTGATTGGCGCCGCACCCTATGTCGAGCAGCAGGGTATGTTCTCGGCGGCCGGGCGTAATCAGGGCGCGATGGTCAACGGCATCAACCCTGATTGGGAAGACCAGGTATCGATTATTGGGAAGCATATGCGCCAAGGCAGCCTGGATGACCTGGTGCCGGGCGGGTGGAACGTGGTGCTGGGCTCCATGCTGGCACGCCAACTCGGCGTGGGTGTAGGCGATTACGTGACGCTCTTGGTGCCTGAGGCATCGATTACACCGGCCGGTGTCTTTCCGCGCCTGAAACGTTTTACCGTCAGCGGTATCTTTAGCGTTGGTGCTGACCTTGATGCCAATCTGGCCTACGCCAATATCGAAGACATGCAGACCCTGGCGCGTCTGGGCGAAGCGGTAGGCGGTCTGCGCCTTGAGCTAAGCGACTTGTTTATCGCGGGCAGCGAGACCCAGGATATCGTCAATGAACTGGGCCCCGGTTACCGGGGAACGGACTGGACGTCCTCCCACGGCAACCTGTTCCAGGCCATTCAGATGGAAAAGCGCATGATCGCGCTACTGCTGACCGTGATCATCGCCGTAGCGGCGTTCAATATCGTGTCGACGCTGGTCATGGTCGTGACCGACAAGCGCGCCGATATCGCCATTCTGCGCACCATTGGCGCAACGCCGCGCTCGATCATGGGAATCTTTATCGTTCAGGGGCTGGCCATCGGTCTGATTGGCATCGCGATTGGCGTGGCGGTAGGTATCCTGCTGGCGCTGACCGTGTCCGATCTGATCGGCTGGTTCGAGGCGACCTTTGGTATCCAGTTCCTGGATGCGGGCGTCTACTTCATCAGCGATCTGCCGTCTCAGTTGCAGTGGGATGACGTGCGCAACATCGTTCTGGCAGCCTTTGGCCTGACGTTTTTGTCGACGCTGTACCCAGCCTGGCGTGCCGCACGCGTTCAGCCAGCGGATGTCTTGCGCTATGAATAAGGATTCATCTATGTCTTACAGTACGTCTTCAAGTGCGTCTACAAGTACGTCATCAAGTGCGCCGCAGCGTCCTGTCATGCTCGACTGTCAGGGGCTTACTCGAGTGTATAGCGAAGGGCCTCAGGACCTGACCGTGCTCGACAAGCTCGACCTTTCGGTGCGCGCTGGTGAGCGGGTCGCCATCGTGGGCAGCTCCGGTTCGGGCAAGACCACGCTGCTCAATCTGCTGGGCGGGCTGGACCGGCCAAGCGATGGCCGGGTGGTCATCGCGGGTGAGCCGCTTTCCACCCTCAATGAAGCTGCACTGGGCAAGTTCCGCAATCGCTACATCGGCTTTGTCTACCAGTTCCACCATCTGCTGGCGGAGTTTACCGCGGTCGAGAACGCGGCACTCCCGCTGATCATTCGCGGGCAGTCGAAAAAGACGGCCGAAAAGCGGGCCATGCAGATCCTTGAGCGGGTAGGTATGAAGGCGCGGGCAGATCACAAGCCCGGCGAGCTTTCCGGCGGCGAGCGTCAGCGTGTGGCGATTGCCCGTGCGCTGGTCACCGACCCGAGCCTGGTGCTGATGGATGAGCCTACCGGTAACCTTGACCAGACCACGGCGGCCACGATCCTTGCGCTGATGGACGAGCTGGCCAAGGAGAGCGCCTGTGCCTTTGTCATCGTGACCCACGACGTCGGCTTGGCCGCGCATCAGGACCGCGTATTGAAGCTGGATGCGGGCAAACTGGTAGAGCAACTCCCCGCCGTTTAATCGTCGAATTCAGATTCGATGCGTGCCCGACGCCGTCGCCTGTTAAGGCGGCGGCGTTTCCAGTTATAGGAGACGTGCCAGCGCCAGATCAGGCGAATGGCGATATTGGCGACCAGCGCGAGCATAATCGCGGTGACCAGTGAACCCACCAGCAGCGGTGGCAGCATGTCGTGCATCTGCTCGGCGATCCAGCGGGTTGAAATACGCGAGGGCGCCTCGCGCACCGGCGCGCCCATCAGGAAAGTACCCAGGCGGTAGTTGCCGTAAAAAATCAGCGGCATGGTCAGCGGGTTGGTGATCCAGACAAGGCTGACCGATAGCGCCAGATTGCATCTGCTCAGCCGTGCACCTACTGCGGCAACCACCATCTGAAAGGGAATCGGCAGCATGGCGCAGAACAGCCCGACGCTAAACGCATTGGCAACGCTTCGACGAGTTAAAAGCCACAACCCGGGGTCGGCAATCAGCGGCGCCATGAAGCGCAGGGACCGCTGCCGCCTTAACGTGTCGGGTTTAGGCATGTAGCGCTGCAGGAAACGGCGCGGCATGTCAGGTACTCTTGACCATAAGTGCCGCCTATTATCCATATAGCGCAGCGCTTCGGCTATGCCGAGTAGGTGAAGTTCTCATGCCAAGGAGAGTCGTATGCCGTTGGGCGTTGCGATACCGGCGGCGCTGGCAACGCTTGCAGGCGCTGTAGCGGCCGGTTGGAGCGGTAGTGTCGGTGCGTTGAATGCGTTTCTGAGTGTTGGCGTTATAGCCGCGCTACTGGTCGTGATCCGTCGCCCCGGCGCGGCACTCTGGCTGATAGTCGCCAGCTGGGTATTTGCAGGCATTCACCAGCAGTGGGCCAGCCAGTTGCCGGATGGGCTGAACGGTGAAGACGTTATCGTTGAAGCGGTACTTCTTGGCGTCACCCCCCTGGCCGGTTCAAAACGCCTGCTTTTGAGTATTGACCAGTGTGAATCTCCCGAGCAGCGGCCCAAGTGCCGAATGCTCAACAAAGTGCGGGTCACTGCTTACGCTGGCGGTGACTATCAGGCGGGCGAGCGGTGGCGCATGACATTGCGCCTGCGGCCCCCGGGCGGTTTTGCCAATCCTGAAAGCTTCGACTTTGAACAGTGGCTGTGGCGCGAAGGCATTCACGCCACGGGGTATGTGCGCAGTGAGCCCGCACCCGAGCGAATAGCGCCTGCCGGCTTTTCGCTGCGTCGCAAAGCGCTTGAGGTACTGGAGGCTTCACCGCTTGAAGAGCGGACCCGGCGCTGGCTTTCCGCCTTGACGCTGGGCGAGGGCGACCGGCTGACCCAGGAGGACTGGACGCTCCTCAATGCCACCGGGACTACCCACCTGGTCGTGATTTCAGGTTTGCACGTCGGCCTGGTCGCCGGCTTTGCGCTGCTGCTTGCGCGCACTGCGGCGCGGGTTTTAACTCCCTTGAACTGGCGAATGAGGACATGGCCCTGGTGGGTGGCCGCTGCGGCAGCGGTTGGCTACGCGTGGCTTGCCGGGCTGGCGCCGCCAGCGCTGCGCGCCATGGTCATGACGCTCGTTGGGCTTTGGGTGCTTAGCGGGCGGCACGCGCCGAGCGCCTGGCAGGCCTGGTGGCTGGCGCTTGGGCTGGTGGTGCTGGCAGACCCGCTTTCATTGTGGCGCCCGGGCTCTTGGCTATCGTTTATCGCCGTTGCCTGGTTGATCATCATCTGGCAGGGGCGCGCGCGCCCGCAAGGCATCCAAGGCTGGCTCCATGCTCTGGTGCGTTCGCAGCTTTTATTGGCGCCCTTGATGGCTGCCGCTGTGCTGATGGCCTTCGGGCGGATTGCTCCGGCTGCGCCTCTTATCAATCTCGTGGCGGTACCCTGGGTCAGCTCCATCATGGTGCCGCTGGCGCTGCTGGGGTGGCTATTCACCCCCATCCCTTTTTTAGGTACGGGGGTGTGGTGGCTGTTTGAGCAGGCGCTGGCCATCTTCTACACCCTGCTGGCGCTTGCGGTTGATCTATGGCCGCTCTGGGAGCCGGATCGTTCGCTGGTCTATCCGCTGAGCGCTGCACTGTTGCTTCTGGCGCTTAGCTGGGGGCTCCCGGGGATTTATCTCTGGATAAGAGCGGGTGCTGCGCTGCTGCTGGCGCTTTTACCCTGGTGGCTGCCAGGCACTGCGCCTGAAGGCGCGCTGCGCGTTACGGTTCACGATGTAGGGCAGGGGCAACTGATCGAGCTGCGTAGCGCACACTATCGCCTGCTCTATGATACCGGGCCGCGCTTTCAGTCGGGCTTCATGCCTTTGCAAACGCTCTGGGCGCCGGGTCAGCGGTTCGATGAGGTGATTGTCAGTCATGCCGATAGTGATCATGCCGGCGGTATTGGTGCGCTTTTGGAAGATCATCATGTCGAGCGCTGGTATGCCCCGCTGGGGGAAGCGCTGCCGGTGAACGCCACGCCCTGTCAGCGTGGGCAAACCTGGCAGCAAGATGGCATTACCTACCGTTTCTTGTGGCCGCCGGCCGGGCCAACGAACTACTCCGCCAATGATCGCTCCTGCGTGCTGGAGGTGAGCCAGGGCGCGCATCGCCTGCTGATTACCGGCGATGTGAGCCGGGATATCGAGCGACGCTTTCTTCAGGATATTGACTCGCCTGCGAGCGTACTGGTGGCCGGCCACCACGGCAGCCTGACCAGTTCCGGCGCTCAGTTTGTCCAGCATGTCTCGCCACGCCACGTGATATTCAGCGCCGGGCGTAATAACGCCTTCCAGCATCCGGTGGATAGCGTGGTGCGCCGCTTCAGTCGTCAGCAGAGCTGCCTGTGGAGTACCGGGCACGACGGCGCGCTGCGTTTCTGGTTTCAGAAAGGCCGGCAGCTGCACGTCAAACCGACCCGGAAGCTACCGGTAAGCGCTAAGCGGTGTTGAAGCGCCTCGCCTTGAGGTAGAATCCAGCGCATTGCACACTATTGCCAGGAGCGCGTGTGACTGATTCAGGTTGGGTTCTATATAAAAGATTGCTGGGTTATGTAAGGCCGCACTGGCGGGCGTTTGCCATGGCGGTTGCCGGTTTTGTGGTGTATGCCGCCTCCAGCACGGCGCTTGCGGAAATGATGAAGCGCCTGATTGACGGGATTCAGAACCCGGACGCCTCATTTCGCCTGTTCTTGCCCTTGTTCGTCGTGCTGATGTTCGCCGCACGCGGATTGGGCACCTTTTTAAGCACTTATTTCATGGCTTACGTGGGGCGCTATGTGGTTCATACCCTGCGCTGCGATGTGTTCGGCCATCTGCTGCACCTGCCGGGGCGCTTTTTCGATCACCACTCAAGCGGGCATCTCGTCTCGCGCGTCACCTACCATGTGGAGCAGGTTGCCGGGGCTGCGACCAACGCGGTTACGGTCATCTTGCGTGAAGGGCTGTTCGTGGTCGGGCTGATCGGCTATCTGTTCTGGACCAACTGGATGCTGACGCTGCTGTTTCTGGGCGTGACGCCGATTATTGCCGCTGTGGTGAGCTACGTCAGCAAGCGCTTCCGGCGTATTTCCAAGCGTATTCAGAGCTCCATGGGTGATGTAACCCACGTGGCATCCGAGGCGCTGTCGGGGTATCGGGTAGTGCGCACCCACGGTGCCGAGGCGTATGAGTCAAGGCGCTTTGAGCGCGTCAGCGAAGAGAACCGCAAGCAGAGCATGAAAGAGGCCATGACGCGGGCCATCAGCTCGCCGGTCATTCTCATGCTGGTGGCCATTTCCATGGCGCTACTGGTGTGGCTGGCCATGGCCCCCTCGCTGATGGCCAACATGACGCCGGGCGAGTTCGTGGCCTTTATTACCGCCGCCGCCCTGATGATCAAGCCGGTGCGCCAGCTCACTGAAATCAATAGCGATATCCAGAAAGGCATTGCCGCCGCTTCCGAGCTGTTCGGCCTGATGGATACAGCGCCCGAGCAGGATACCGGCACGCATGCGCCGCAACGTCTGCACGGCGAGCTGGTGATCGATAACGTCAGCTTTCGCTACGCCGATGACCAGCCCGAAGTGCTGCATGGCATTGACCTCAAGGTTGCCCCGGGCGAGCTCATTGCCATCGTGGGCCGCTCGGGTAGCGGAAAGTCCACGCTGGTCAGTTTGCTGCCGCGTTTCTACCGGGCAAGTGAAGGGCGCATTCTGATTGATGGCGTAAGCATCGATGAGTATGCGCTGGGGCCGCTGCGCCAGCAGATTGGCCTGGTATCCCAGCAGGTGACGCTATTCAACGCAAGCATTGCCGACAACATTGCCTACGGCACTGCCAATCCAGACCGTCAGGCTGTTGAAGCTGCGGCTCAGGCGGCCTATGCCAGCGAGTTTATCGAAAAGCTCCCCCAGGGTTATGAGACCGTGGTGGGTGAAAACGGGGTCATGCTTTCCGGTGGCCAACGTCAGCGTCTGGCCATTGCCCGGGCGATCTTCAAGGACAGCCCGGTGCTGATTCTGGATGAGGCCACCTCGGCCCTGGATACCGAGTCCGAGCGCTATATTCAAAAAGCGCTCGAGCGCGTATGCGAAGGGCGCACCACGCTGGTCATTGCCCATCGGCTATCGACCATCGAGCGCGCCGACCGGATTCTGGTGATGGATCAGGGGCGGATTATCGAGCAGGGCACGCACCAGACATTGCTGGAAGCCAAGGGTGCCTACGCGGCGCTGCATCAACTGCAGTTTCAGGAAACGCCATGACGCTGGCCGAGCGCTGGCTGAAAGGGGCCTATCAGGATAGCCGCTGGCTTTGGCCGCTGCGCCCGCTGGGTGCGCTTTACCAACGGGTCATGGCACGGCGCGAAGCGGCGTATCGGCGTGGTGCAAAATCGGCATGGCAGGCCCCGGTGCCGGTCATCGTGGTAGGTAATATTACCCTTGGCGGTACGGGCAAGTCGCCGCTGGTGGCCTGGCTTGGGCGCTGGCTGGTGGATAAGGGCTGGTCGCCGGGCATCGTAACTCGCGGTTATGGCGGCGAGAGCGGGCGCTACCCGCTGCACGTGACAGCCCGCACTGACCCCGCGCACAGCGGCGATGAGCCGGTGATGCTGGCCCAGCAAACCGGCCTGCCCGTAGTGGCCGACCCTGACCGCCCCCGCGGCGTCAAGGCGCTGGTAGACGCCGGGTGCGATATCATTTTAAGTGACGACGGGCTACAGCATCTGGCGCTGGGGCGCGACATCGAGCTTGTAGTGATCGATGGCAAGCGCGGGCTTGGCAATCGGCGCTGCCTGCCGGCCGGACCGTTACGCGAGTCGCCCGAGCGGCTTCTGCGCGTTGATGCGGTGATTGCCAATGGCACGCTTGAGCGTACCCTTGATCTTGACCGGCCGGTCAGCATTACGCCCATGCGGCTTCAGCCCGTGAGCTGGCGCCGGTTAAGTGACGCCGAGCGTTTCCCGCTTGCGCCATTGCCGTTTAGCCTGCCGATCCTTGGCGTGGCCGGCATTGGAAATCCCCAACGCTTTTTTGCCACGTTAAGCGATTTAGGGGTGAAGGGCGAAATGCAGCCGCTGGCCGACCATCAGTCTTTCAGCGCCGAAACCTTTACCGCCGCCCACGGGCGGCCCGTGGTAATGACAGCCAAAGATGCGGTCAAATGCCTGGACATTGCCCCGCCGGATAGCTGGGTATTGGAAGTGGAAGCCGTGCTTCCGCTAGACTTTGAACACTGGCTGACAGCCAAACTGTCGGCTTTATCCTGAAGGGGATCTACGCATGGATAAGGAATTGCTGGCAATGCTGGTCTGCCCGTTGTGTAACGGTAAACTCAAATATGACCGCGAGGCGCAGGAGCTGCGCTGCCATTACGATGGACTGGCCTACCCCATTCAGGAGGGGATTCCCGTCATGCTGCCGGGCGAGGCGCGGGTGATGGATGCCGATGAAAAGCTGCCGCCATCGCCGGGGCGCGCGGGGGGCATCTAATGGCATTTCCTGGCTTTACTGCGATTGTACCGGCCCGCTTCGGCTCTTCAAGACTGCCCGGCAAGCCACTTCTGGACATAGCCGGCGAGCCCATGGTGGCACACGTATGGCGCCAAGCCTGTCAGAGCCAGGCAAGTCGAGTGGTGGTTGCCACCGACGATACGCGTATTCGCGATGCGCTCATGCCCTATGGGGCCGAGGTCGTCATGACTCGCCCGGAGCACCCCTCCGGTACCGACAGGCTCGCCGAGGTTGCCCAGCTCCTCGGGCTTGATGACCATGAGCTGGTGGTCAACGTGCAGGGCGATGAGCCGCTGATCCCGCCGGCGTTGATCGACCAGGTAGCGCTGCGCCTTGCCGAAGACGAAGGCGCATCGATTGCCACCCTCGCTGAACCGATCAGTGACGTGGAAACGCTGTTCAATCCCAACGTGGTCAAGGTAGTGCGCTCCTTGCAGGGGCGGGCGCTATATTTTTCCCGCGCGCCTATTCCCTGGGACCGCGAGCAGTTCAAGGCCAAGCCTGCGTTGCTTGAAACCGATGCCTGGCTGCGCCACATCGGTATCTACGCTTATCGAGCGAGCTTTCTGGCCGCGTATCTTGACTGGCCGGCGTCAACGCTTGAGCAGCTCGAACAGCTCGAACAGTTGCGTGCCCTGCAGCACGGCCACCACATTCAAGTGGCGCTGGCGTGCGAGGTCAACCCGGCCGGAGTCGATACCCAGGAAGATCTTGACCGGGTGCGCGCACTGCTGGCGCCTGCCGGTTAGCGGCATCCCTTTAACTACTCACTTTCCATAAACAAGGAAGCCTTTGTGACGCGGGTACTTTTCGCCTTTATGGGCAATATCTGCCGCTCGCCCGGCCTGATTCAACATCTGCAAAGTGGCCGCGCGTGAAAGCTTTTGACTTCCAAGGCACACCGCTTATCAAGACGCACGCTGATCTGTCTGCTGCCAATACCCTGCGCTTGCCGTGTATCGCCGCGCGCTATGCCGAGCCCGCAACGCTTGGTGCCCTGCGTCAAATACTGGGCGAGGCAAGCCGCCAGCAGTGGCCGATAACCCTGCTGGGCGGCGGCAGTAACGTTCTGCTGCCGCCTGCACTTAACGGGCTTGCCCTGCGCCCCAGGCTTCGCCAGTTATGGTTGACCCGTGAAGGCGATGAGGTGCTGGTCCATGTGGGTGCCGGGGTCAACTGGCATGCGCTGGTGCAGGACGTGGCGGCGCGGGGGTTATGGGGCATCGAGAACCTTGCGCTGATCCCGGGCGACTGCGGTGCGGCCCCGGTACAGAATATCGGTGCCTACGGGGTCGAACTCTCCGATAGCCTCTGCGCAGTACAGGTCATGGAGCTCAATACCGGCAAGGTGCGCTGGCTGAACCAGGCCGACTGTGCATTTGGCTATCGCGACAGCGTTTTCAAGCGTGAGCTGAGCGGCCGCGTTGTCATCACCCGGCTGGTGCTGCGTCTGTCAAGACAGCCGACGCCCAAGCTCCATTACGGAGATCTTGCCGCGCGGTTGAGCAAGACGCCCACCCCTATGGACGTTGCTCGCGCCGTCTCGGCGATTCGTCAGGAGAAACTGCCGGACCCTGACCTGCTGGCCAATGCCGGGAGCTTTTTCAAGAATCCCCTGGTTCCCGACCAGCAGGCACATGCGCTTTTATCGCGTTATCCAGCTATGCCGAACTTTCCTCAAGGGAGTGGGCAGACCAAGCTGGCAGCGGGGTGGCTGATTGACCAGTGTGGCTTGAAAGGGGTGCAAGAAGGTGCGTTTGGCGTACACGACCGTCAGGCGCTGGTGCTGGTGCATCAGGGCGGCGGTAATCGTGAAGGGCTTTTACATTTTGCCGAGCGCATCGTCGAGCAGGTGCGCGAGCGCTTTGGTGTTGTGCTTGAACCTGAGCCGCGCATCATCCAGCCTTAGCGTAACCATAAAAACGCAGCCATAAAAAAACCCCGCCGAAGCGGGGTTTTTTTGTGCCGGAAAAGCAATTACTCTTTGCCGGCTTCCTGCTGTTTGCGCAGCTCGCGCGGGTCGTTATGCGCCCGGCGGCGGCGACGGCGGCGGGCAGCCGGTGTCTCTTCTGCGACGGGCTCATCGGCTTTTGCGGCTGAGTCTTCTATCTTGACCGCCTCCGGCAGCGTCTCGTCCTGCGCGACGGCTGCAGGTTCTGCGCTTGCTTCAGGCTCAGCAGAGGCGTCTTCACGGCGGGAAGTTTCAGCAGGCAGCGACTCGTTCACCGTTTCAGCAGCGGATGCCTTCTCGGCTGGCGCGATAGCCTCCGGCGCCTGAGCGGTTTCACGGCCGGTGGCTTCATCGGTTGCCGCTTCGCTTGCAGTAGTGCTTTCTGCAAACTCGGTGGGCGAGGGCGCAAGCGCTTTATCCGTCTCGCTGTCCGCTTCCGTGATCTGCTGAGGCATGATGTCGGCATCACCCGTAGCCGGAATGGCTTCGGCCGGGGACTTCTCCCCGAGGTGCTGCTCGCTTTCCTCAAGCGCTGATGCTTGCACGGTTTCTGGCGTCTCGACCTTGGCCGAGCGAGGCGGTAACGCCTCATTATCCGAGTCAGTTGTGGCTTCCTGAGTCGGTACCGTTTCTGCCGCTTCGCTTATCTCCGTTGCGGGTTTTTGATCCGCGACGGATTCGTCAGCCGCTTTGGCAGGCTCGAGTTCCGGCGTTGTCGTAGCTTCAGAAACCGTCTCATGCTCAGAGCTGCTGTCGTCGGCTGGGCGTGTAGCTTCCGGCGTTTTCACCCGCTCGATAGGCGACTCGTCCGGCTGGGTATCGGTGGCCTGGGTGTCGCTATCCTGGGGCGCTTCTGCCTTGGCTTGCGCCACCGGCAGCTCTTCTGCGTGCTGCTGGTTCGCTGCATGCGCCTTTTCGACGTTTTCAGGCTGCGCCGGCGCTTCGCGCTGGTCGGCTTTTGCCTCGGCCGCTTGCGCTTGCTGCGCTGCGTCGGCGCCTTGCACCTCGGCAGGTGCTTCGGCCTGAAGTTTCAGCTGCTCGGCTTCAGCCTGCGGGTTGACCGCCTGTTTGCGCGAACGGTTACGCGGGTTGTTGCGCGTACGCTTTGGCTTGCCGTCGTCTTTGGCAGCGGGCTGTTCTTCGCTGGCTGCGGCTTCCCGGGTTGGCTTGGCGTCAGCCGGCTTTTCCTGGTTGCGCTGGTTATCCCGGTTGGCATCGCGGCGCGACTCCTTCTGGGGGGCTTTGGCCGGGGCGTCGCGGTTGTCGTCCTTGGCTGTCGGCGCATCCTTCTGGCGGCTGCCCTTGGCCGCTGTATCCGGTGCTTTCGCGTCATCCTGCTGCGGATTACGGCGGCGGTTGCGTGTCCGGGTCGGGCCACTGCGCTTGTCGCTAGCGTCGTCACTCGTAGCAGCGCTGCGCGACTGGCTGGCGCGCGGCTCGCCCTTGGCTGAGTCGCTTTTGGCAGAGTCATTCTTGGTAGAATCACTGCGCTCGCTACGCGGGGGGCGCTGCTTTTCGCCATTCGGCTGGGTAACGCGCTGGCCGCTACGCTCGGAGGGCTTGCGCGGCGCAGCGGGCTTGGTCTCGCTGGGCGCAGGAGCTGTGCTTGCCTCATCGCCGCCAAGCAGCTTGGCAAACCCGCGGATGAAGCGGCCGATCACGCTGGGCTGCTCGGCAGAGGGTGCCGCTGGGGCGGCTGCCGGTGCGGCGGCCTTGGGCGCAGGCTCTTCGGTTTGCAGCGAAGCAGGTGCCGGGGCATTGTGAGCCACGCTTTTAACGGCGGCTTCGGCACGCTGTGCAGGCGCTGCAAAGCTTGGGTCGGGCTCCTTGCCGACTTCGGTGTCGGTAGACAGCTCGAAGCTTGAGAGCGTCTGGCTGTCATCTTCATCGAGATGGTCATCGCGCAGGCGCTGAACGTCGTAGTGCGGTGTGTCCATGTCCGGGTTGGGCAGCAGCACCACGCGCACGCCTTGGCGCGACTCGATATCCGATAGCACGCTGCGCTTTTCGTTGAGCAGATAGGTGGCTACCGGTACCGGCAGGATCGCGCGGATCTGGGCGCTGCGCTCTTTCATCGCCTCTTCTTCGATAAGACGCATGATGGAGAGCGACAGCGAGCGCACGTCGCGGATGGTGCCCTGGCCGTTACAGCGCGGGCAGACCACGCCGCTGGTTTCGCCCAGCGAAGGCCGCAGACGCTGGCGGGACATTTCCATCAGGCCAAAGCGTGAAATGCGGCCGATCTGTACGCGGGCGCGATCCAGCTTGAGCGCATCGCGCATGCGGTTTTCCACTTCGCGCTGATTGCGCGCCGGGCCCATGTCGATAAAATCGATCACCACCAGGCCGCCGATATCGCGCAGACGCAGCTGACGGGCAATTTCGTCCGCCGCCTCGGAGTTGGTCTGCAGAGCGGTTTCCTCGATATCACTGCCGCGGGTAGCGCGGGCCGAGTTGATGTCGATGGAAACCAGCGCTTCGGTATGGTCGATGACGATCGAGCCGCCGGAGGGAAGCTTCACTTCACGCTGGTAGGCGGTCTCGATCTGGGATTCGATCTGAAAGCGCGAAAACAGCGGCACTTCATCGGTATAAAGCTTGATCTTCTGCTGATAGGAGGGCATTACCTGACGGATAAAGCCCAGCGCTTCGGCGTGAATCTCGGGGCTGTCGATCAGCACTTCGCCGATATCCTGACGCAGGTAATCGCGCATGGCGCGAATGATGACGTTGGATTCGCGGTAGATCAAAAACGGCGCCGGGCGCTTGGCCGATTCGGTGGTGATCGATTCCCACACCTGAACCAGGTAGTCGAGATCCCACTGAAGCTCTTCAGGGTTGCGACCGATACCTGCGGTGCGCACGATCAGGCCCATCTTGTCGGGCACGGTCAGCTGGCCCATGGCGTCCTTGAGCTGGCTGCGCTCTTCGCCTTCGATGCGCCGTGAAATGCCGCCGGCTCTTGGATTGTTGGGCATCAATACCAGAAAGCGGCCCGCCAGGCTGATAAAGGTGGTGAGTGCGGCACCCTTGTTGCCGCGCTCCTCTTTGTCCACCTGAACGATGACTTCCTGACCTTCCTTGAGCACTTCCTTGATATTAGGGCGTCCGGAAACGTCCTTGACGAAGTATTCGCGGGCAATTTCCTTGAGCGGCAGAAAACCGTGGCGCTCGGCGCCAAAGTCGACAAAAGCCGCTTCAAGGGAGGGTTCTACGCGGGTGATCTTGCCACGATAGATATTGGCTTTTTTCTGCTCGCGGGCTCCGGATTCGATATCCAGATCGTAAAGGCGTTGTCCATCAACCAGCGCGACCCGAAGCTCTTCGGGTTGGGTCGCATTGATAAGCATCCGTTTCATGTTGTCTCGCATGGCGTTGCGTACCGGCAAACCGTCTAAGGTTAACGTAGACGAATCGCGGGTGCTGCGTGCTTGTGCTCGGCGCATGATTATGCTGACACGGCAAGCCGGGAGGGCGTGATCGCCCACCCGGCTGACAGGTTGAGTACGTGGCGGAGGCAGGACGTGTTTCGGTGGCTGTCACGTCCATCCGGCCCTGCTGACACCGCCTACACCTAGCATTCTTCGATTCGTCCACGCTGGCCGCCGGCACAGCGTTGAACTGAGTCGCCCAGCGCAAGCCAGTATCCTGTGACAACAGGAAAGGGGTTGCGCTGGGCGTAGCGTTTTTTTAAGCATTTGCCTGCCGGTATCGGCGAGGCATTCGCAAATCTGTCGTCGTCATGCCGCGACAGAGTGACTGCATTTTAATACGTTCGGAAACGGCCAATGCGTACACTGGCACCGTTTCTCATGTTCAGGCCTGCGTGTTGGTCGGGCAGGCGCTTTGGCTAAACGCGGTATTGACGCTTGTAAAAACAGTGATACGTAACAAGCTGCCGCGTCTTGCAAGTGAACGCTCTGGAATATAACAGTAAAGACAACCACCAGCAATTGACGCAATGCCCTTTGGTCTACGCTAGAATGCGCTTTTTGGCGTAATGGCAGGAGTACGCGGTAATGGCCGAAGGGCGTGAAGTACAGTGGGTGGATATCGCCCCGGAGCAGGCGGGTCAGCGAATCGACAATTTTCTGATGACGCGCCTGAAGGGGGCTCCTCGAGCATTGATATACCGCATCGTGCGTAAAGGCGAAGTCCGGGTTAACAAAAAGCGCGTCAAGGTCGACTACCGCTTGCAGGCCGGCGACCTGGTGCGCGTGCCGCCGCTGCGCCTGGCGCCCCGCGAAGCGGTGAAGGAAGTCAGCGATAACCTGCGCGATGTGCTGGTAGGCAGCGTGATCATGGAAGGCCCTGACTGGATGGTGCTCAACAAGCCCTCGGGACTTGCAGTGCACGGCGGCAGCGGCGTCAAGATCGGCCTGATCGAGGCCCTGCGCCAGGTGCGTGACGACTTGAGCTTTCTCGAACTGGTCCATCGCCTTGATCGTGATACCTCGGGCTGCCTGCTGCTGGCCAAATCCCGCGAGGCGCTGGTGACGCTCAACGAGTCGCTCAAGAAACATGGCATGGATAAGCGCTATCTGGCGCTGGTGAACGGTCGCTGGCCGGCGCGCAAGACCTATGAAAGTGCCCGACTGGATCGTTTCGACGCAGGTAACGGCGAACGCCGCGTACGCGTTGACCCTAATGGCAAGGTGTCGCGCACCCATTTTGCGGTAGTGGAAACCTTCGAGAAGGCCACCCTGGTAGAAGCCGAGCCCGTGACCGGGCGCACGCATCAGATTCGCGTTCACGCCGCCCATGCCGGTCATGCGCTGCTGGGCGATGACAAGTACTCCACCCGCGAGAGCGCCAAGCTGACGCAGCAGTTGGGTGTGAGCCGTCTGTTTCTGCATGCGCGTTCACTGACGTTCCCTGAGCCCACCAACGGTCGTCCGGTAACCGTCAAGGCGCCGCTGCCGGAAGTATTGGAAGACATACTCAAGCGGGCGCGGGGCTAACGCAAACGGGCAGAAGAGGAGGCGACCATGCGCTACGAGCTGATCATTTTTGATTGGGACGGCACTCTGATGAATTCGGTGCCCAAGATTGTTGCCTGCATGCAGGCGGCTGCCCTTGAGGCTGAGTGGGGCGAGCTTGAGGCCGCGGCGGTTGAAGATATCATCGGCCTGGGTTTGCCCGAGGCGATTGCCAAACTGTGCCCTGGCATTGGTCCGGCACAGGCTGAGCGGCTGCGCGAGCGCTACTCGCACCATTTTGTTTCTGGAAATACGACGCCCATGCCGTTTTTTGCAGGCGTCGAGGCACAGGTGGCGCGCCTGCGGGAGCGCCCGCATCAGCGCCTGGCGGTCGCCACCGGTAAAAGCCGCCGGGGCCTTGATCGGGTGTTTGCCGAAACGGGCAGCGGCGCCTGGTTTCACGCCAGCCGCACCGCTGACGAGACGCGCTCCAAGCCGCACCCGCAAATGCTCGAGGAGATTCTTCAAGAGCTTGATGTGCCGGTCGAGCGAGCGGTCATGGTGGGGGATACGGAGTATGATCTGGAAATGGCGCGAGCCATTGGCATGGACCGTGTTGCGGTCACCTACGGCGTGCACGCGCCGGCAAGGCTTGCCGCCAGCCAGCCCCGATGGGTGGCTCATAACGTAGCAGACCTGTTTGACTGGCTTTATGGCTAAACGGTGCGAGTGGCATGACTATTCGCGCTGGCTCACATGGAAAGGATAAGACATGAGCGATGATTCACGCCGTGATGAAACGGATGCACACCTAAACGATACCGGCGACCAATCCCGGGATCGCTGGACTCAGGGGCCGGAGGTGGCCGCCCATCAGAATGACTCTGCAGCATCCGGGGCGGTGGGTGACAGTGCTGAAACGCTTCGGGAGCGCCAGCGGCTGGCGCAGATCGAGATGATGGATCGCTGGGTAGGCGGTGTGCTTACCGAGCAGCGTCGCTCGCGCCGCTGGAAACTGTTTTTCCGCTTGCTGCTGCTGTTTGCCGTGCTGCTGCTGGTGGCGAGCGTGGTGTACAACCTGTACTGGTCTGACCCTGCCGACGCGCCGCCTGCGCAGCGTCACCTGGCGGTTATCGAAGTCAACGGGGTGATTGCCAGCGATTCACCGGCGAATGCCGAGCGTATCATCAATGGGCTTGAGCGTGCTTCGGCATCGGACAGCGCCGCTGCCATCGTGCTGCACATCGATAGCCCCGGCGGCAGCCCCGTCCAGTCCCAGCGCATCTATGCGGAAATCATGCGGCTGCGTGAGCAGAGCGACAAGCCCATTCTGGCAGTGATCGAGGATATCGGGGCCAGCGGGGCGTACTATATTGCCTCGGCCGCTGACCAGATCATCGCCTCCCGGGCAAGCCTGGTCGGCTCGATTGGCGTCATCTACGCAGGCTTTGGCTTTCAGGACGCCATCAGCCAGATTGGCGTTGAGCGTCGGGTAATGACGGCCGGTGATAACAAGGCATTTCTGGATCCCTTCCAGCCGCTCGACGAAGACGCCGCGGCGTTCTGGCAGGGCGTTCTGACTCAGACCCACCAGCAGTTCATCGACGATGTGCGCGCCGGGCGTGGTGATCGGCTGAGCACTCAGCCAGAGATTTTCTCGGGGCTTATCTGGAGTGGCGAGCAGGGGCTAGAGCTTGGCCTGGTGGATCGGCTGGCAAGTCTTGAGGAGATCGCCCGCGAAGAGGTGGGAGAGGCGAGCTGGGAGGACTATACGCCGCGTCTTGATCCGTTTGACCGGTTGACGCGGCGCTTTACCCAGATGGCCGCTGACGTGCTGGGCGTGAGTGCCGCAAGCTCGCCGCTGCGCTATCAGGCCGAGTAAGCTTGCACCGCTAAGCGTCGAGCGGGTCCATGCCTGCTTGACGCAGCATGTCGCAAAGGGCAATCAAGGGAAGGCCGATCAGTGCGTTGGGGTCGCGCCCTTCAAGCGCTTCAAACAGCGTGATGCCTAGCCCCTCCATGCGGAAACTGCCGGCGCTGTCCAGGGGCTGCTCGAGCGCTACGTAGCGCTCGATTTCCCGGTGGCTCAGCGTTCTAAAGACCACGTCGAAGGGCTCGATATGGGTGTAGTGGCGCTGAGTGCGCGTATCGAGCAGCGCAAGGCCGGTCAGGAAAGTAACGCGGTTGCCGGAAAACCGTGCGAGATTGGCGCAGGCGCGCTCGGGCGTATGAGGTTTGCCCAGAATGTCGCCCTCAAACAGCGCAATCTGATCTGACCCGATGATGCAGTGCTGCGGATAGTGCTCGGCCACGGCGTTGGCCTTGCCAAGCGCCAGCCTGTGGACCAGGGCTTCGGGCGTTTCATCGGCTTTTGGGGTTTCGTCGATATCCGGTGAGTGGCACTGATAGGGCAGTTGCAGGCGGTCAAGCAGCGCTTGGCGAAAGCGAGAGCTTGAAGCGAGTACCAGCGAAGCGTCTTGAGTAAGCGGCACGCGATGTCTCCTTGGCGGTTTGGAATCAGAACGAGTGTAGCGAAAGCCGGCAGTTGTGCCTATTCGACACCTTTTATGCGAGAAACCATGAAGAAATATGTCGACGGCTTTGACACCAGCGGGGGGAGTGCCTATCATTGCGCGCCTATGTTGACCTCACAACTCCCCAGCCGGGTTGAGCCTTATAAGCTTGCAGCCCGCCGCGAACGACTAGAAGGCCTAGTGGCGCTTGATAAGCTGCCACGCCTTGCCGAAGAGGCAGGGGACCAGACCGGCGACTGTCATGTCGTACTGGAATTTGGTGTAGATGCCCAAGGTCGTCGCGAAATTCGTGGCCATTTGCAAGCGACTCTGGCGTTGGCCTGTCGTCGCTGCCTGGTGCCGCTGAGCCAAGACGTGTCCAGTGAGTTCCTGCTCGGAATGATCAGTGACGAAGCCTTGGCTGCCGAGCTGCCTGCCAGCCATGAGCCGGTGCTGGTGGAAAATGAACAGCTGGACCTGCTGACGGTCGTCGAGGATGAACTTATCCTTAGCCTGCCGCAGGTGGTCTATCACGATGAGGCTGATTGTCATGTCTCGGCGGATCAGCTGGTCAGCAAAACAGACGGCGAGGCGCAAGAAGCGCCAGCCACGAACCCTTTCGCGGTGCTCAATGTCTTGAAAGGCAAAGACGCTTTGAAAGGCAAAAAGTAAGCACCATTACCTAACATACCCTGGAGTAAACACCCATGGCAGTTCAAAAGAACCGTAAAACCCGTTCCAAGCGCGGCATGCGTCGTAGCCACGATGCGCTGAGCGCTCCGACCCTGTCCCAGGATCAGGAAACCGGTACGACTCACCTGCGTCACCACGTGGCGTCTGATGGTTTCTACCGTGGTCGCAAGGTGGTTGAGGTATAAGCCTTAACTACCCGACAAAGCGGCCAGATAGAGTGGGTGCCTTGTGCGCCTAGCGATTGATGTGATGGGAGGCGACCAAGGCCCCCGTGCCGTTATCGAAGGCTCTGCAAGAGCAGTGATGGAACATCCTGATCTTGAGCTGACTCTGTTTGGTCCGCATCAGCAAGTTATTGCTGAGCTTTCACGCTTGCCGCAGCCTCTGGCTGCGGCAACGTCACGTTTGGTGGTAAGCGATGCGCCGTTGAGTATCGCGCAGACCTCCAGTGCGGCATGGGCGTTGCGCCACGGTCAAACGAGCAGCATGGCGTGCATGCTCAGGAGCCTGAAAGACGGTGAGGCGGCGGCAGGTGTCAGTGCGGGCAATACAGCAGCCCTGGTCGCGCTTTCCCGGCGATCTCTGGGAACACTGCCTGGCGTATCCCGTCCAGCCATCAGTACGGCCATTCCTGCGCGCCACGGGCGGCGCTGCTATCTGCTGGATCTGGGCGCCAACGTGGACTCGCCTGCCCATCGACTGGTCGATTTTGCCGTGATGGGCGCTGCCATGGCGCAGTGCGTTGATGAGGTGGCTTTACCCAAGGTTGCGCTACTTAACGTGGGCGCCGAGGCAACCAAGGGCAGTGCCAGCGTGCGCGAAGCGGACCGCTTGCTGCGTGAATATCCAGACGCTTCGGCATTTGCCTATCAGGGGTATGCCGAAGGCGGCGATCTGTTCGATGGCGGCCTTGATGTTGTGGTATGCGATGGATTTGTGGGTAATGCGGTTCTCAAGGCAAGCGAGGGTTTGACCCGTATGCTGGTCGAGCGTGTGCAGATGGCGTTTGAATCTCGCCTCAGCGGGCGCCTGGCAAGCCTACTGGCCAAACCTGTGTTGCGATATCTCAAGCAGGAGTTGAACCCTGTGCGTTATAACGGCGCGAGCCTGCTGGGCTTGCAGGGTATCGTGGTGAAAAGTCACGGCGGTACCCAGGCGGAAGGATTCTACTACGCCATTCAGCGTGCGCTGAGCGAAGTGGAGCACAACCTGCCTGCCCGAATGGCGGCCCGCTGGCAGCGCCGCTAGCGGTGGCTGCATTTATCTTTCACGGGGTCAGTATTCAGCTGGTGCCAGCGCAGGCGCCGGCAATTTTTGCGGGTTATGGAAGGCAGCAGGATGTGCTGATAACCGCGCCTATCGCTCAGACGAGCAAACGCCTACAAGAGCAAAGGTGAACGACATGTCTCAACCCCTTGCCCTCATTTTTCCCGGGCAAGGCTCTCAGCAGCTTGGAATGCTGCGAGAGCTGGCCGAGCGCTACAGTGTGGTGGGAACAACATTTGAGGAAGCGTCGGATGCACTCGGTTACGACTTGTGGAAAGTCGTGCAGGAGGGCCCTGAAGCGGCGCTAAATGCAACCGCTTGTACGCAGCCTGCGCTGCTTTCTGCTAGTGTTGCGATCTGGCGGGTATGGCAGGAGCTTGAAGGTCCACGCCCGACTGTCATGGCCGGCCATAGCCTGGGCGAATACAGTGCCATGGTGTGTGCTGGCGTCATGGGCTTTGCAGAAGGTGTGCAGCTGGTGCGCCTGCGTGGTGAGGCCATGCAGGAAGCGGTGCCGGCAGGCGAAGGCGCCATGGCGGCTATTCTGGGTCTTGAGGACGCCGCCGTCGAAGCGGCCTGTGCCAAGGCTGCCCAGGGCGACATCGTTTCCGCAGTCAACTACAATTCGCCAGGCCAGGTAGTGATTGCCGGCAGCAAGGCAGCGGTTGATCGCGCGATTGTTGCGTGTCAGGAAGCGGGCGCCAAGCGCGCCATGGCGCTGCCGGTGTCGGTGCCTTCGCACTGTGAGCTGATGCGCCCGGCGGCCGAGCGTCTTGCCTCGGCCATGCAGGGCATCGAGCTGCGTGCACCGCGCTATACGGTCATTCAGAACGTGGATGCCCAGGCCCATACCGACATTGATACGCTGCGCACTCGCTTGATCGAGCAGCTTTACAAACCGGTTCGCTGGTCTTCATGCGTTGAAGCCGTAGCGGCGCAATCTGTTAATGTGTTTATCGAGTGCGGCCCTGGCAAGGTGCTCACCGGGCTGAACAAGCGTATCGTTCGTTCAGCCAAAGGGCTGGCGGTGAATGATCCGGACAGTCTGGATGCGGCGCTGGAGCTGGCGCGAGAAGGGCAGGCGAACAACGCCTGATACGCTGATTTTTCGCTACGCTTGCTTATTGGTACAATCAAAAAAGCAAATGGTTAAAGGCTAAACATTATGACGCAGGAACGCAGGGTTGCACTGGTCACCGGTGCCAGTCGTGGCATTGGCAGAGCGATTGCCCATGAGCTGGGTCGACAGGGACGTGTCGTGGTAGGTACTGCGACCAGCGAGTCGGGCGCCGAAAAAATTGATGCCGACCTTAAGCAGCAGGGCATTGAAGGCGCAGGTCTCTGCCTCAACGTGACCGATCAGACGAGCATCGATGAGGTGCTCAAGGCGATCACGGAGCGCTTTGGCGCCCCGACGATTCTGGTCAACAATGCGGGTATTACCCGTGACAATCTGCTGATGCGCATGAAAGAGGATGAGTGGGATTCGGTGATGGATACCAATCTCAAGTCCGTCTATCGTGTCAGCAAGGCGTGTCTGCGCGGCATGACCAAGGCACGGTTCGGGCGTATCGTGTCGATCAGTTCGGTAGTGGCAACCATGGGTAACCTGGGCCAGACTAACTACGCCGCCGCAAAGGCAGGCATGGAAGGTTTCAGCCGCGCGCTGGCGCGGGAAGTGGCCTCCCGGGCAATTACCGTCAATGCGGTGGCGCCGGGCTTTATCGCCACCGACATGACCGAAGCGCTGCCCGAAGCCCAGCATGAAATGCTGATGAAACAGATTCCGCTGGCCCGTCTTGGCGGGCCGGAAGAGATCGCCGCCGCGGTGGGCTTTCTGACCAGTGATGCAGCAGGATACATCACCGGTGAGACGCTGCACGTGAACGGCGGCATGAATATGCGTTGATGGCCTTGGGCATAGCGGTTGCGTCTGCCTAAGGGCGTCTATAAACTACCCCGCAGCTTTTGGCTTGCGGTTTCCAAATAGCTGGTTATCAAAAACGGCTAATGTGAACGACTGGAGTACGTTGATGAGTACTATTGAAGAGCGCGTGAAGAAAGTTGTGGCCGAGCGCCTGAACGTTAAAGAAGAAGACATCCAGAACAGCTCTTCTTTCACTGAAGACCTGGGTGCCGACTCGCTTGACACCGTTGAGCTGGTAATGGCTTTGGAAGAGGAATTCGATACTGAGATTCCTGACGAAGAAGCTGAAAAAATTACCACGGTTCAAGAAGCCATCGACTACGTAAACGCCCACCAGTAAGGGCAAGTTGATGCATTGAACGAGGGTGTGGTGCTCGCACCCCCCTTAAAAGCCGCCCTTTTGAAGGGCGGCTTTTTTGCTTTGCGCTTACACAATGAACATGGCGTTCATTCTCCGTTATACTAGTCACCTAAATTTCAGCTGTAACTGACCCGGATGGGTCGAGTCACCATGGATGCCTGGAGGAAAGCTAATGGCGCGAAGAAGGGTAGTGGTAACTGGGTTAGGCCTGGTGACCCCAGTGGGCAATAGCGTGGATGAAACCTGGGCGAATATCACGGCGGGCAAGAGCGGTATCGCGCCCATCGAGCATTTCGATGCCAGCAGTTTCAATACACGGTTTGGCGGTTCGGTTAAGAATTTTGATATTAGCCCCTACCTGAACCCCAAAGAAGCCCGCAAGATGGACCTGTTTATCCAGTACGGCATGGCGGCGGGTGCCCAGGCGATTCAGGACGCCGGTATTATCTGCACCGAAGAGAACGCGCCGCGTATTGGTGTGGCCATGGGCTCCGGTATCGGTGGCCTGCCGATGATCGAGCATAACCATAACGCGCTGATCAAGGGCGGGGCGCGGCGCGTGTCGCCCTTCTTTGTGCCGGGCTCGATCATCAACATGATTTCAGGCAACCTGGCAATCCAGCACGGATTCCGGGGCCCCAATATTGCGATTACGACCGCCTGTACCAGCGGTACACACAATATCGGTTACAGCGCCCGCACCATTGCCTACGGCGATGCGGACGTGATGATCTGTGGTGGCGCAGAAATGGCTACCACGCCGCTGGGCCTGGGCGGTTTCTCTGCTGCCCGTGCGCTGTCGACGCGCAACGACAACCCCGAAGCGGCAAGCCGCCCCTGGGATGCCGACCGCGACGGCTTCGTGCTGTCAGACGGCGCCGGTGTGCTGGTACTCGAAGAGTACGAGCACGCCAAGGCCCGTGGCGCGCATATTTATGCCGAGCTTGCCGGGTTTGGCATGAGCGATGATGCCTATCACATGACGGCCCCGCCTGAAGATGGCCGGGGAGCGGCGCTCTCCATGAGCAATGCGATCAAGGATGCCCAGATGGATCCTTCCGAAGTGGACTATATCAATGCTCATGGAACGTCCACCGCTGCGGGTGACCTGGCGGAAAGTCGTGCGGTCGAGCATGTACTGGGCAGCGCGGCAAAAGACGTTGCCGTGAGCTCTACCAAGTCCATGATTGGCCACCTGCTGGGTGCTGCGGGTGCTGTGGAGGCGGTATTCTGCATCCTGGCCATTCGTGATCAGGTCGCACCGCCCACCATCAACCTGGATAACCCCCAGGAAGGCTGCAACCTGGATTACGTCCCGCATACCGCGCGCAACATGCGTATTGATATCGCGCTCTCCAACTCGTTTGGATTTGGCGGTACCAACGGCTCGCTGCTGTTCAAGAAGGTATAACGCTCGATGACGCAGCCCCAGGTGCCGTTTGATGATCGCGGGTTGGCGTATGGGGATGGCGTGTTCGAAACCGTGCTGCTGCGTGAAGGTAAGCCGGTGCTCTGGTCGTATCATCTGGCACGACTTAGGCGGGGATGCCAGCGTCTGGGCATCCCGGTTCCTTGTCAGGAGGCGCTTGACGCCACCTGGCAAGGAATCGCCGAGACACCGCTTGAAGTACTGAAGCTGATCGTTACCCGCGGGAGCGGAGGTCGAGGGTATGCGTTACCCGAATCCCCGATGCCGCGGTTACTTAGCCGCCGCACGCCCTTTGTGCCCGCCACTGCGCGCTGGCAGAAAGGGGTGACGGTACGGCTATGCCGCTTGCGCCTTGGGCATCAACCCGCCCTGGCGGGTATCAAGCATTTGAATCGGCTGGAGAACGTTCTGGCGCGCGGTGAATGGCAATCGGCAGATATCGCCGAAGGGCTGCTTGCCGATATGCATGGCGAGCTGGTCGAAGCCACCAGCATGAACGTTTTCTGGCAACGCCAGGGGCGTATATATACTCCCCGGCTGGATAAGTGTGGCGTGGCCGGTACGCTGCGCGACGCGCTGATCGAGCAGGGCATTGTGCGCGAGGCGACACTGCCTGTAGCTGCGCTACCCACGCTCGAGCGGCTCTGGGTGGCCAATTCGGTACAGGGCGTCTGGCCTGTGATCACGCTTGTGTGTCATACCGGTACCCAAAAGCAAACCTGGCCGCTTGAGCCAGTGGATGATTTTCAGGTGGCGGCCCACCGGCTACTGGGCTATGCGGCGCAGTAGGCCCTCCTTTTCTGTTGAGGTGATATGTTGAAACGGTTACTGGCCGCTGTTGGCATTTTAGTGGTACTGGGAGCGGCGGCGGCAGCAGGCGGCTATGTCTATTGGCAAAGCCGCCTTCAGGCCCCGCTGGCGCTTGATGAACCCGCGCTTTACCAGGTGCCTGCTGGTGCAGGCTTCAATCAGGTGGTCGGGCAGCTGGAAGCCGAGGGTATTATTGATGACGCCTGGGCGTTTCAGCTACTTGCCCGTGTACAGCCCGAGCGCGTACCGCGGCTGCGTGTCGGTGAATATCGGCTTACTCCGGGCATGAGCGGACTCGAAATGATCGCGCTGCTCGGCAGTAACAATGTGGTGACCTACGCGCTGACGCTGCCAGAAGGACGTACGTTCAGCCAGCTGCGCGACCTGCTCGATAACGCCCCCAAGCTTGAGCATCGCACGCTGGGGATGAGCGATGACGAGATCATGACGCTGCTGGACAGAGAGGGCGTTTTCCCCGAGGGGTGGTTCTTCCCCGACACTTACCGCTATCACCTGGGCATGAGCGATGTCGACATTCTGCGCCAGGCGTTGGCGCGCATGGAGCGCATTCTCGATGAGGTATGGGCAGAGCGCGCTGACAACCTGACGGTTGAGTCGCCCTACGAGGCGCTGATCATGGCGTCGCTGATAGAACGCGAGACCGGTGCACCGGAAGAGCGCCGCGAGATTGCCGGGGTGTTCAAGCGGCGCATGGAGCAGGGCATGCGCCTGCAGACCGACCCGACCGTCATCTATGGCATGGGCGAGCGTTACGAGGGGCGTATCACGCGCGCCGATCTGCGCGAGGCCACGCCCTACAACACCTATGTCATCAATGGTATGCCACCCACGCCCATTGCCATGCCGGGCAGAGCCTCGCTTGAAGCGGCGGTAGATCCGCTGCCGGGCGACACGCTCTACTTCGTGTCGCGAGGTGATGGGACGCACCAGTTTTCACGAACGCTGCGTGAGCATAACAACGCAGTGAACCGTTACATCCGCAATCGTTGATAGCAGGCGTCACGTTTTATGAAGTTTATCTCAACGGTGTATGCGTTGATTAAGGGATCGCAATGACTAAACGGGGACGCTTTATTACCCTGGAAGGCGGCGAGGGCGTAGGTAAGTCCACCAATATGGCGTTTGTGGTGGCCACGCTTGAAGCGCAGGGCATCGAAGTGGTCAGCACCCGAGAGCCCGGCGGTACGCCCCGTGCCGAAGCGATTCGTGCGCTGCTGCTCGACCCTGCGCCTGAAGAGGCGCTCAATACTGACGCTGAGCTGCTGCTCATGTTTGCCGCCCGTGCTCAACATCTGGCAGAAAAGATCATACCCGCACTTTCACGTGGTGCCTGGGTTGTCTGTGACCGCTTCACCGACGCCACCTTTGCCTACCAGGGCGGCGGACGAGGTGTGGCATTCGAGCGTATTGCCCAGCTTGAAGCCTTCGTGCAGCGAGGCCTCGCGCCTGACCTGACGCTGCTGCTCGACATGCCGCTGAGCGCGGCGCAGTCGCGGCTGGAGTCTCGGCTAAGTAGTCGGCAAGAGCAGCGCGACCGCTTTGAGCAGGAGCAGGGCGATTTCTTCCAGGCGGTGCGCCGTGCCTATCTCGAGCGTGCTGGCGCCGAGCCGAACCGCTTTGCACTGATCAACGCGCATCAGCCGCTTGAGGATGTGCAGGCAGATATTGAACAGGAACTTGCCAAGCGGGTGGCCGCATGGCGTTAGATGGCGTACTGCCCTGGCACGCGGATACCTGGCAGCAGCTGGTGCGCCTGGCCGATGAAGGGCGTATGCCTCATGCCATTCTGCTGAGCGGCGCCCACGGGGTGGGCAAGCAGCAGCTGGCCGAGGCGCTAATTACTCGCACTCTGTGTGCAAAGCCTGGTGCATCGGCGTGCGGGCACTGCCATAGCTGTTCGATGCTGGCCTCGGGCTATCATCCGGATCTGCTGCGCGTTTCGCCCGAGGAGGGCAAGCGCCAGATACGTATCGATCCCATTCGCGAGGTCAATCGCTTTGTATCTCAGACCGCTCAACAGGGCGGTTATCGGGTTATCGTGGTATCGCCGGCGGAAAGCATGAACGTGGCCGCCGCCAATGCGCTGCTCAAAAGTCTTGAAGAGCCGGGTGCCAACACCCTGTTTATCCTGCTTGCAGATGTGCCATCGCGCATGCTGCCGACTATCCGTTCACGCTGCCAGCAGTGGCCGCTTTCAAGCGTGGCGTTTGAGGCGTGCCGCGGCTGGCTGATCGAAAAGCTGGGCGGGCAGGACGAGGCGCATTTCTGGTGGCGAGTCTCCGGTGGTCTGCCGCTTTTGGCCGTCGAGCTGGCCTCGCCGGACGAGCGGGCGCTACGCCATCAGATCCACGACAGCTTTGAGCAGCTGGTGCGCGGTGCAGAGCCGGTGTCCGAGGCGGCACGCCTTGACCGTCAGGCGATAGACGCCATCCTGTGGTACGGTATTGCCTGGCTCGAAGACTTGATTCGCCTGGGGATTTCAGGCGATGCCAGCGCTCTGCACAACCCGGATCTTGAATCTCTCTATCGCCAGGCGGTCAAGAATGGCCGCGTTCAGGACTGGTTTCGGCTGCTCGACTATGCCCGTGAGCAGCGACGCCTTCTAGCCGTGGGTGCCAACCCCAATCCGCAGCTTGTGCTGGAAGCCTGGCTGGTGCGCTGGGCGGCGCTGCTGCGCTCTTGATGGCTCTAGCTGCGAGGTTGTCATGAGTATGCAGAAAGCCTTTGCCTTGAAAATTCCAGATATGGCCACGCTGCAGGCGGCGTACATGCCTTTTCTGGAGCACGGCGGCATTTTTGTCCCTACCGAGACGCCCTGCGCGCTGGGCAGCCAGGTGCATGTATTCCTGACGCTACCCGAGGCGCATGCACCTGTCGAGGTCGCTGGCAAGGTTGCCTGGATATCACCGGTTCAGGGCGCTTGTGATCGCATGCCGGGAATCGGTGTTCACTTTGCGCTGCACGACAACGCCCTGCGTGAGCGGATCGAAGGACTGCTGGCGGGGCAGGCCGCGGCGGCGCCTGGCTACACGCTTTGACCTATCATCCACGCGGCCTTTTCATTTGTTAGTATCGAGACATTCATGTTTGTAGATTCACACTGTCACCTGGACCGTTTGTCCGAACATACCCACCAAGGCGACGTGGCGGCGACGCTCAAGGCGGCGCGGGCGGCAGACGTCAGCCAGTTCTTGGCCATTGCCGTCACGCTCGAGGATATGCCAGGGCTTGCCGCCATTGCCCGCGAACATCAGGATGTGGCCATTTCTGCAGGTCTTCATCCGCTGCATACGCCCGCCCAGGAGCCTAGCGTCCGCGATATTCAGGACGCAGCCGAACAGTACGGCGCCGTTGCGATTGGCGAGACCGGGCTTGACTATCACTACCCTGATCGCGTGCCGGTCGAGGTGCAGCACGAGCGCTTCAAGCGCCACCTGATCGCCGCCCGAGAGCTCGAGCTTCCGGTGATCGTGCATACCCGGGAAGCCCGCGAGGATACGCTGGCGCTGCTGCGCGAGTGCAGTGACCCGAAGGTGGGTGGCGTACTGCACTGCTTTACCGAAGACCTGGACATGGCGCGGGAAGCGGTGCGCCTTGGCTTCTATATCTCGTTGTCGGGTATCATTACCTTCAACAATGCAGCGGCGCTGCGGGAGCTTGCGAAGAAGCTTCCGCTCGATCGCCTGTTGATCGAAACCGACAGCCCTTATCTTGCCCCCGTGCCGTATCGTGGCAAGCCCAATGAGCCGGCCTGGGTAGTTGAAGTCGCTGAATGCATTGCCAAGGTGCGGGGTATCAGCGTGGATGAAGTGGCCATGCAGACCACCGCCAACTTCTATCAGCTGTTCAAGGCGGCCGCTCCGGATGCGCCAGCGCATGTTCAGCAGGCGCTGGCCCAGGCCGGGCTGGTCTAATTCTCAAGTGGCGCAAGCGTCAGGCGGGTGCGATGAATATTGACCGATTACTTCAGCAGCGTCAGGGTGCAGCAAGCATTCCTCCTCTTGAAGCGTGGCAGCCTGCGCTTTCGGGGGATATGGACATTGTCATTCAGACAGACGGTCGCTGGCTGCATGAGGGGCAGCCGTTTGCCCGACCCGCCATTGCTCGCCTGCTTTCCACCCTGTTGCGTCACGACCCGGAAGGTTACTGCCTGGTTACCCCGGTCGAGCGCTGGCGGATTCAGGTGGAAGATCTGCCTTTTGTAGCGGTCGAGGCAGACTATCGTGACGATGCCTGGTGGCTGACCACCCAGTTTGACGACGTGGTGCGTCTGGATGCGGAGCATCCACTATCCATGAGTGCGACGCCCCAGCAAGAGCAGGTGCCTGCCATCGATGTACGCCATGGGCTTGCGGCCAGGCTGCATCGCAACGTGTTCTACCAGCTGGTCGAGGCGGCAAGTGTGCAGCCGCGCGCCGATGGGCAGAGTGAAATTGGTCTCTGGAGCGCGGGAAGCTGGCATGTGCTGGGCCTGATTGATAGCGATGATGACCTGTCAGGCGAGGTTTCGTGAAGCTGACCGCTGAACAGCATGCCGTCGTTCATCATCGTGAGGGCCACGCGCGGGTGGCAGCGGTAGCGGGGGCGGGCAAGACCACGACCATGGCGGCTCGGGTGCTGCATCTACTGGAAAACGGTGTATCGCCCAAGCGCATGCTGGTGCTGATGTTCAACCGCTCGGCGCGGGATGACTTTCATCACCGCCTGGCCAGTATGGCGCCGGCAGGGCAGGCGCTGCCCGGGGTGCGCACGTTCCATTCCCTTGGCCACCGGCTGACCCAGAGCCTGTGTCGTTGGGGGGCGCTTGCCCCGCGTCGGCTGCTGTCGGCAGACTGGCAGCTGGAACGCTTGCTGCGTCAGGCAAGCCTGAACGTGCTGCGTGAAAACGTCGAACGGCGCGATGCCGCTATCGAAGGCGACCGCCTGGAGGCGCTGGCGCACTTCTGCAATCTGGTAAAAGCGGAGATGGCCGCGCCGGATGCCCTCTATCAGCGGCTTGGCTACGAACCCGACACCGACTACTTTCCTGCGGCGTTCAACGAAGCCGAGCGCATGCTTCATGCTGAAGGGTTGATGACCTACGCCGATCTGCTCTATCGGCCGCTTCAAGCGCTGGAGGCAGATAGCGCGCTGCGTCAGCGGGTCGAGGGTTTTCTGGATCACGTCATCATCGATGAGTACCAGGATATCAATGCCGCCCAGCAGCGGCTGCTGGCCGTTCTGGCCGGAAGCACGGCTTCGGTCATGGCCGTTGGGGATGCCAACCAGTGTATCTATGAATGGCGTGGTGCCCGACCGGACACCATGCTCGAAGACTTCACCGCGACGTTCGGCCAGGCGACTGACTACCCGCTGTCTACCACCTTCCGCCATGGTCACGCGCTGGCGCTGGCTGCCAACCACGCAATCGTGGCGAACCAGCGCCGTCCGGATCAGCTGTGCCTGGCAGCGGCGGGCAATCCCGATACGCGCCTGGCCGTCGGGCAGGGCAGTGCCGGACTTCTGGATACGCTGGTGGACTGGCGCGCCCAGGGGCGGGCGTTCAATCAAGCGAGCCTCCTGGTGCGTAGCTGGGCGCTGTCGGTGCCTTTTCAACTGGCGCTGCTTCAGGCGGGCATACCCTTTCGCCTGCTGCGCGAAGACCGCTTCGTGTTTCGTCTGCCGCTGGTACAGGCCCTGGTCGGCTACCTGAAGTTATCCCGCCGGCCGGGGCTGCTGCACGACCCCGAACATCTTCTGCTGCTGCTTTCCCAGCCCACGCCGTTTGTCGCGCGTGAACGGCTCCAGCGCCTCGCCCATCAGCTGGCAGTGACGCAAAGCTGGCCCGAGCGGCACGACTCGGTACTGACCGAGTTAAAACCGTTGCAGCGGCGTACGCTGAAAAAGCGCTGGGCACTGCTTTGTGAGCTTCCAAGGCTGAGTGGCTGGCCGCCGGCCAAGCTGCTTGGCCATGTGGTGGAAACCATAGAGGCGGAAAAGACCTTGAAGCGTGCTGCGGCCCGGCGTGACAAGGGCGAAGAAGACGTGCGGCTTCTCGACGTGCTGATTGAGCAGGCCCAGAGCGTCCAAGACCCGGATGCGTTTATCGAGCTGCTCGAGCGCCCGGTCGAGAACCAGGCGGACGGCGTGCTGATTTCCACCGTGCACGGCGCCAAGGGACTGGAGTGGCCGCTGGTGGTGGTGGCGGGGGTCAATGAGGAAGATTTTCCGCACTACAGCCGCGACACGCCGCTGAGCGACGAGCGTCTTGAAGAGGAGCGCCGGCTTTTCTACGTGGCCATCACGCGTGCCGAGGAGCAGCTGTTAGTGCTGCACGATGGCGGGGCGCATCGGCCGAGCCGCTTCATTGCTGAAAGCGCCTGGCAGGAGAGTATGCGGGTGGCCGAGTGCCTGGCCGAGCCTGCGCCTTCGAGTGCCACGCTGCGCGTGGCTTCGCCGGCTATCGTCAAGCGTTATCTTGAGCGCCTGGGGCGGTCTGACATCACGCTAAGCGTGCCGGAAGTGCAGGAACCCAAGGCTGCTTATACTGCCCATGAACATTTCTACCCTGGTCAGCGCCTACACCATGCGGTATTTGGTGAAGGCGAGGTGGCCTCGGTGGAGGGCAATCCCGCCGACCCGGTAATCGATGTGCGCTTTGCCCAGGCTGGGCGGCGGCGATTGATTGCCCGCCGCGCGCCTATCGAGCGTCTGGACCCACCGGCGCAGCAGGCCTGACCACTGCTTGCTGCGCCAAGGGTGGGGAGCGTTACATGTTCGGGTAGTTGGGACCACCGCCGCCTTCCGGGGCTACCCAGGTAATGTTCTGAGCCGGGTCCTTGATGTCGCAGGTCTTGCAGTGCACGCAGTTCTGGAAGTTGATCTGAAAGCGTGGCTGGCCGGCATCATCTTCCACCACTTCATACACGCCGGCCGGGCAATAGCGTTGGGCCGGTTCGGCGTATTTGGGCAGGTTGTGCTCGATCGGGATTTTCGGGTCATCCAGACGCAGGTGGCACGGCTGATCCTCTTCGTGATTGGTGTTGGAGAGAAACACCGAAGAGGGCTTGTCGAAAGAGAGCTTTCCGTCAGGTTTGGGATAGTTGATCTTCTCGAACTCGTCTGCCGGTTTCAGTGCGCCATGATCGGTGGTGGTGTCGTGAACCGAAGGCAGCTTGTTGCCCAGCAGCTGGTTGACGAAGTTATAGGCACCGCCACCTACTGTCCCGTACTTGTGCATGGCAGGGCCGAAGCTTGCGCTCTCCTTGAGCTCCGCGTAGGCCCAGCTGGCTTCCCATTTCTGGGTAAAGCCTGTCAGTTCCTGAGCACCTTCATCACCTGTCTTGAGCGCTTCAAACACGCTTTCTGCCGCCACCAGGCCTGATTTCATGGCGGTGTGCAGGCCCTTGATCTTGGAGAAATTGAGCGTGCCGGCATCGCAGCCGATCAGCAGACCGCCGGCAAAGGTCATCTTGGGCAGACAGTTGAAGCCGCCCTTGGTCAGCGCGCGGGCACCATAAGCTACCCGTTTGCCGCCTTCCAGGTACTGGCTGAGTGCCGGGTGGTGCTTCATGCGCTGGAATTCGTCAAACGGCGAAAGCCAGGGGTTCTGGTAGGAGAGGTCCATGATCAGGCCAACCACCACCTGCTGGTTCTCGGCGTGATACAGAAACCATCCGCCGGGCGTGCTCTTGCCCAGCGGCCAGCCAGAACCATGCACTACCAGCCCCGGCTCGTGCTTGTCGGCCGGCACGTCCCAGAGCTCTTTCAGGCCGATACCGTAGTGCTGCGGGTCGCGTCCGGCATCGAGCGAGAAGTGCTCGATCAGCCGCTTGCCCAGATGCCCCCGGGCGCCTTCGGCAAATAGAGTGTATTTGGCGCGTAGCTCCATGCCCGGCATGTAGCCATCCTTGGGCGTGCCGTCGGCGGAAACGCCCATGTCGCCGATGACAATGCCGCGCACGGCGTCATCTTCAATAATGACTTCCTGGGCGGCAAAGCCGGGGAAGATTTCCACCCCAAGTTCCTCTGCCTGTTCGGCCAGCCAGCGGCACAGGTTGCCGGCACTGATCACGTAGCGGGTCATGTCGCCGCCGGTGTTGTGCATGCTCTTGGGTACCAGCGAGTTGGGCAGCTTTTGCGCCTTTTGAGCATCCTTGAGCAGATAGACATCGTCGCGAATGGCGGGCGTGTTCAGCGGCGCGCCGCGCTCCTGCCAATCAGGGAAAAGCTCGCTGAGCGCGCGGGGTTCAAAGACCGCGCCGGACAGAATATGCGCGCCAACTTCAGAGCCTTTTTCCACAACGCAGACGGTCAGTTCGTGTTCGGCTTCCTTGGCTTGTTGCATCAGGCGGCAGGCAGCGGCAAGCCCGGAGGGGCCAGCACCTACAATCACTACATCAAAATCCATGACATCGCGTTCAACATTTTCCACCTGGCTTCTCCTTATTCTCATAAGTGCAGTGCCTTATAAAAACACGGCCTTAATTTAAAACGGTCGTTTGCTTCTGGTTATCTCCCATGATAGGCATAATACCTGTGTAAGGTCACGCCTACGATGGTAAAAGCCGCGTTTCCCGTCATGCGCTTGAAAAGCTGGCGCTGTACGCGGCTTCGACCATTGCGCTAGCCAAGGGGTATTGTTGCGGCAAGCCTGGCTGTGGCAGATTAGTAGGGTTTTTTATCTGCGTACCTATCAAACGCTTGCATGAATATTCCGGTCGTCGCCATTGCCATGGTGAGGCTTATCTTATAAGCGGTATCCGCCCGGCGGGTATCGGTTCTGGTTAACGGCTTATGCTTCAAGCCAAGCGAGGAATCTATGAAAGTACTCGTCGCGGTTAAACGCGTCATCGACTACAACGTCAAGATCCGCGTCAAGGCGGATCACTCCGATGTCGATCTGACCAATGTCAAGATGGCCATGAATCCCTTCTGCGAAATCGCCGTGGAAGAAGCCGTACGCCTGAAGGAGAAGGGCGTGGCCACGGAAGTGGTCGCAGTGACCATTGGTCCGAAAGCATCTCAGGAGCAGCTGCGCACGGCGCTGGCACTCGGTGCTGATCGCGCTATCCAGATTGAGACCGATGAGCGCGTCGAGTCGCTGGCGGTGGCCAAGCTTCTGGCCAAGGTAGTGGAAGAAGAGCAGCCGGGGCTGGTGATTCTTGGTAAGCAGGCCATCGATACCGACAACAACCAGACCGGTCAGATGCTTGCTGCGCTGACCAATCTGCCGCAAGCCACTTTCGCTTCTGAGGTGGCCGTCCAGGGCGACAAGGTCAACGTTACCCGCGAAGTCGACGGCGGTCTGCAGACCGTGGCGCTCACGCTACCGGCCATCGTCACCACCGACCTGCGTCTCAACGAGCCGCGCTACGCCAAGCTTCCGGACATCATGAAAGCCAAGAAAAAGCCGCTGGAGGTCAAGACGCCGGCCGATTATGGCGTTGAGGTGGCTTCCAGGGTCAGCCTGCTGAAAGTGGAGTCGCCGGCGGAGCGCAAGGGGGGCATCAAGGTGGCTTCGGTAGACGAGCTGGTCGATAAACTGAAAAACGAAGCCAAGGTTCTTTAAGACAATCTTCAAGAACTTTGATAGGAGCGGATTTCATGAGCATTCTGGTACTTGCAGATTTACACGAAGGCGCGCTCGCCGGCGCTACGGCCCACGTGGTAGCGGCAGCGAAAGCCATCGGTGGTGATATTGACGTGCTAGTAGCCGGTGAGGGCGTGCAGGCGGCTGGCGAAGCGGCGGCCAAGCTTGAGGGCGTAAGCCGCGTACGCGTGGCGGACAATGCCGTATACGCCTATCAGTTGGCCGAGCCGATGGGGGCGCTGTTGGTAGAGTTGGCCGAAGGTTACACCCACGTGCTTGCAAGCGCTTCTACCACGGGCAAGAACGTACTGCCCCGCCTTGCAGCACTGAAGGACGTCAGTCAATTGTCTGAAGTGATCGGGGTGGAAAGCGCCGATACGTTCCTGCGTCCGATCTATGCGGGCAATGCTATCGCCACGGTAAAAAGTGACGATGCCCTGAAAGTGATGACAATTCGCGCAAGCGCCTTCGATGCGGTGAGCAATGAAGGCAGCGCCACCATCGAAGCCGTTGATACGGTGATCGAGAATGCCCAGTCGCAGTTCGTGAAGGAAGAGCTCGCCCAGTCCGACCGCCCGGAGCTTGGCGGCGCCAAGGTGGTGATCTCCGGCGGCCGCGGCATGGGCAATGGCGAGAACTTCAAGCTGCTCGAAGGGATTGCGGACAAGCTCGGCGCAGCGGTTGGTGCCTCACGCGCCGCAGTGGATGCAGGCTTTGTACCCAACGACATGCAGGTCGGCCAGACCGGCAAGATCGTTGCCCCGGATCTTTACATCGCAGTGGGTATTTCCGGTGCTATCCAGCACCTGGCAGGCATGAAGGACTCCAAGGTCATCGTCGCGATCAACAAGGACGACGAAGCGCCGATCTTCCAGGTCGCGGATTACGGCCTGGTAGGCGACCTGTTCGAAATTCTGCCCGAGCTCGAAAGCAAGCTGTAAGCCGGCTTGAATTTTCGCGATGGCAGTAGTGATCAAAGCCGGCTCGTTCGAGAGCCGGCTTTTTCGTGCCTTGCATTAGATAAACGCGGCGTAGTTAGCTAAAGTACTGGCACGGTATGAGAAAACGCCGCCAAGGCGGTTGAAAATGGTGTCGGCTGGCCGCACCTAATGTAGTGAACGCAACGAAAGCCACTCAAGGAGATGACAACATGGCACATACACTTCCCGAGCTGCCCTACGCATATGATGCGCTCGAGCCGAACATCGATGCGATGACCATGGAAATTCACCATTCGCGTCACCACCAGACTTACGTCAACAACCTCAATGCCGCTCTTGAAGGTACCGGTCTTGAAGAGGTAGGTATCGAAGAGCTGGTGTCCAACCTGGATCGCGTGCCGGAAGCCAAGCGCCAGGCGGTCATCAACAACGGTGGCGGCCACGCCAACCACTCCATGTTCTGGCAGATGATGTCTCCCAACGGTGGCGGCAAGCCCCAGGGCGATGTTGCTGACGCCATCGAAAGCGAGCTGGGCGGTTTCGAAGCCTTCCAGGAAGAGTTCAAGAAAGCCGCCGTTGGCCGTTTCGGCAGTGGTTGGGCGTGGCTAAGCGTCACACCCGAGAAAAAACTGGTTGTTGAAAATACCCTTAACCAGGATAGCCCGCTGATGCACGGCAACACGCCGCTGCTGGGTCTGGACGTGTGGGAACACGCCTATTACCTGAAATATCAGAACAAGCGTCCTGATTACATTTCAGCGTTCTTCAGCGTTGTAAACTGGGAAGACGTTGAGCGTCGCTATCAGGCTGCCATTGCCTGATTGCACGCCTGACAAAGCAGAACAGGGCGCTTTAGCGCCTGTATGAAAGCCGCCCCTCTTGGGGGCGGCTTTTTTCATGTCAGGGGGTAATGCTGGGCATGAGTTGTCAATAACCTGTGGATGAAAAAATACCATATATGCTTGAATTGATTTTCTCATGGGCTATATATAGTATGCGTTGTGTCTTCAGAGCGGGTAGGGCACTAGATATGCACTACCCCAAAAATGCTGCTATGAAAAGGGGAAATAGCCATGGAAATTCAAATTTATAGCAAGCCCGCTTGTGTTCAGTGCACGGCTACCTACCGCGCCCTGGACAAGCAAGGTCTAGAGTATACCGTTATCGATATTACGGCCGAATCCGGCGCCCAAGAAGAAGTAGAAGCCCTTGGCTACCGTCAGCTTCCCGTTGTGGTAGCCGGCGACGACCACTGGTCAGGTTTCCGCCCGGATCGCATTCAAGCCCTGGCGTAAAACACGTTCATGCTGGTAGACGCCGCTGCTGAATCATCACGTGCTGGCAGCATTGTCTATTTTTCCACCAAGTCAGGTAACACTCATCGTTTTGTACAAAAGCTTGGCCTGGCCGCCCAACGTCTTCCGCTTGGGCGCGAGGAACCGACGCTGCGTATCGACACCCCCTACATATTGATTACGCCTACCTACGGGGGCGGTGGGGTGAAGGGCGCAGTGCCAGGGCAGGTCATTCGCTTTCTTAACGATGAACACAATCGGCGCCTTATTCGCGGCGTCATTGCTGCCGGTAACACCAATTTTGGCGATGCGTATGGCCTAGCTGGCCGCATCATTTCAGAAAAGTGCCATGTGCCCCTGCTGTATCGATTTGAGCTATTTGGTACCGACGATGATGTGGCCAGGGTCCGCAAAGGAGTAGAAGAGTTTTGGAAACGACAAACCTAGCCTCGAAAAACGTGGCCGAAGCCAAGCGTCCTGCTTCAGGAACGACCGAAACGCGCACGCTGGACTACCATGCACTGAATGCGATGCTTAACCTGTACGGGGCCAACGGCGAATTGCAGCTGGACAAGGACCGTGAGGCGGCGCGTCAGTATTTCCTGCAGCATGTTAACCAGAACACCGTCTTCTTCCACTCGCTGGAAGAGAAGCTCGATTACCTGGTCGAGGAGAGCTACTACGAAGCCAAGGTGCTGGACCAGTACAGCTTTGCCTTTGTAAAAGCGCTGTTCGAACAGGCCTATGCCTACAAGTTTCGCTTCCCAAGCTTTTTGGGCGCCTTCAAGTACTACACCAGCTATACGCTGAAAACCTTTGACGGCAAGCGCTACCTCGAGCGCTACGAAGACCGCGTATGCATGGTCGCGCTGACACTGGCGCGTGGTGAAGAGGCGCTGGCGAAATCACTCGTCGATGAAATCATCAGCGGCCGTTTCCAGCCCGCCACGCCCACGTTCCTCAACTGCGGCAAGCAGCAGCGCGGCGAACTGGTGTCATGCTTTCTGCTGCGTATCGAAGACAACATGGAGTCGATCGGCCGCTCGATCAACTCGGCGCTGCAGCTCTCCAAGCGCGGCGGTGGCGTTGCCTTTCTGCTGACCAACATTCGTGAAGCCGGCGCGCCGATCAAGCGTATCGAGAACCAGTCGTCGGGCATCATCCCGATCATGAAACTGCTTGAAGATGCGTTCTCCTACGCCAACCAGCTGGGCGCTCGCCAGGGAGCAGGGGCGGTATACCTCAACGCGCACCACCCGGATATCCTGCGTTTTCTGGATACCAAGCGCGAAAATGCCGATGAGAAAATCCGTATCAAGACGCTGTCACTGGGCGTTACCATTCCGGATATCACCTTTGAGCTTGCCAAGCGCAACGACGACATGTACCTGTTCTCGCCCTACGATGTCGAGCGCGTGTACGGCGTGCCGTTTGGCGATATCAGCGTCACCGAGAAGTACCATGAAATGGTGGCCGATGCGCGTATCCGCAAGCACAAGATCAATGCGCGCGCCTTCTTCCAGACGCTTGCCGAGCTGCAGTTCGAGTCGGGCTACCCCTACATCATGTTTGAAGACACGGTAAACCGGGCGAACCCGATTGCCGGACGTATCAACATGAGTAACCTGTGCTCGGAGATTCTTCAGGTCAATACCCCGACCTCCTACGATGATGACCTGGGCTACAAGGACATGGGGCAGGATATCTCCTGCAACCTGGGGTCGATGAACATCGCCAAGGTGATGGATGCGGGCAATATCGGTACCAGCGTCGAGATCGCGATTCGTGGCCTGACTGCCGTATCCGAGATGAGCAACCTGAGCAGCGTGCCCTCTATTGCCGAAGGCAATGCCAAGTCGCGAGCCATCGGCCTTGGGCAGATGAACCTGCACGGCTACCTGGCGCGTGAGCACATCTACTACGGCTCGGATGAGGGGCTGGATTTCACCAACCTCTACTTCTACTGCATCGCGTTTCATGCGCTGCGCGCCTCGAACCGCCTGGCCATCGAGCATGGCGAGACCTTTGACGGCTTCAAGGACTCCACCTACGCCACGGGCGAGTTTTTCGACAAGTATCTTGAGCAAGAGTGGCTACCGCGTACCGACAAGGTGCGTGGCCTGTTCGAGCGTAGCGGCATCGAGCTGCCTACCCAGCAGGACTGGCAGGAGCTCAAGGCATCGGTCATGAGTCACGGTCTTTATAACCGTAACCTGCAGGCAGTGCCGCCCACGGGCTCGATTTCCTATATCAACAACTCAACCTCCAGCATTCACCCGGTGGCGGCGAGAATCGAGATCCGCAAAGAGGGCAAGCTGGGACGTGTTTATTACCCGGCGCCGTTCTTGAACGAGGCCAATTTCGATTACTTCCAGGATGCCTACGAAATTGGTCCCGAGAAGATTATTGATACCTACGCCGAGGCGTCCAAGCACGTAGATCAGGGGCTTTCATTGACCCTGTTCTTCCCGGACACCGCCACCACGCGTGATATCAACAAGGCCCAGATCTACGCCTGGCGTAAGGGTATCAAGACGCTTTACTACATCCGTTTGCGCCAGAGCGCGCTGGAAGGTACCGAAGTGGAAGGCTGCGTCTCCTGCACGCTGTGATAGGCATTACCGGACACTTCGTACTTAATGCGACGCTTTTGATGAGAGTTATTTGATGACCACCATGCAACGCTTATCGCGGGTCAATGCGATCAACTGGAACCGTCTTCAGGATGACAAGGATCTTGAAGTATGGAACCGCCTGACCAGCAACTTCTGGCTGCCGGAAAAGGTGCCGCTTTCCAACGATATCCAGTCGTGGAATACGCTGACCCAGCAAGAGAAGCAGCTGACTATCCGTGTCTTCACCGGCCTGACGCTGCTGGATACTATCCAGAGCAGCGTAGGCGCGCCGGTGCTGATGGAAGATGCCCGCACGCCTCATGAAGAGGCGGTATATACCAATATCGCCTTCATGGAGTCGGTACATGCGCGCTCCTACAGCTCGATCTTCTCCACGCTGTGCGCTACGCGTGATGTCGATGACGCGTTCCGCTGGAGTGAAGAGAATCCGACCCTGCAGGCAAAGTCAGAGCTCATCTTGGAGCGTTACCGCTCCGATGACCCGCTGATGCGCAAGGTGGCCAGCGTCTTCCTCGAGTCGTTTCTGTTCTACTCCGGCTTCTACCTGCCGATGTACTGGTCAAGCCACGCCAAGCTGACCAATACCGCTGACCTTATTCGCCTGATCATTCGTGATGAAGCGGTACACGGCTACTACATCGGGTACAAGTTCCAGCAGGCGCTGGCAGAAGCCACTCCCGAGCGTCAGCAGGAGGTGAAGGACTATGCCTACGAGCTGCTGCTGGAGCTTTACGACAACGAAGTGCGCTACACCGAGTCGTTGTACGACGAAGTGGGGCTTTCAGAAGACGTGAAGAAGTTCCTGCACTACAACGCCAACAAGGCGCTGATGAATCTGGGCTTCGAGCCGCTGTTCCCGAGCAGCGTCACCGACGTCGACCCGACCATCATGGCGGCTCTGTCGCCCAACGCCGATGAGAACCACGACTTCTTCTCCGGGTCAGGCTCTTCCTACGTCATCGGTAAGGCCGTCGCCACCGAAGACGACGACTGGTCGTTCTAGTGCGAAAGGCTTGAAAGGCATTGCTCCTCATTGGTAATGCAAAAAAGGCGCCTGCGGGCGCCTTTTTTGTGCCTGTCGTCCGTATAAACGGCCTTGATGTTAATGATAAATATTGTCATTTATTGTGACAGTGGTAGGCTATGCGCAGCTAAATTTAAACGCAAATCGTTCTTATACCTAATTAGTTTCCGGCGTGCCGCGATCAAGGCGCGCCGGGCAGTAACGGAGAGTCGACGTGCTGAACAGGCCTTTCTTTGTGTTGCGCGGGTGCTGCCTGGCAGGTGTGCTGGTCAGCGGTACGCTAATGGCAAGCGATGAAACAGCGGGCCAGGCGGCCCAGAGTGTAGAAGCCCAGCAAACCCAGGCGGCCCTTCAGCAGCAGATTGACGCCGCCGATGAGGAAACGCGTGACGCCCTTGAAGAGCTGCGCCGTCTGGAGCGTGAGACGCGGCAGATGGAGGCGTCCAACGCTGCCTTGAGTGCGCGCCTGATTGAAGAGGCCGAGCGCCAGCAGCAGCTGGGGACGGCGCTGGATACCCTGGAAGAGACCCGCGCCGCGTTGCCGCTGATCGAGCAGGACATGACCGCGCAGCTGACTCGCTGGATCGAGCAGGACCTGCCGTTTTTGCGCGATGAGCGTCTGGCGCGGGTTGCGCGTTCCGACGAGCAGGCGGGTGCCGACAGCGTCGAGCGCATCAATAGCCTGCTGGAAACCTGGCGTGTCGAGCTCGATTACGGCCGTGAGATCGATCACTGGCGCGGTCGCCTGGAAAAGGTAGAAGGCAGTGCCCGTGAGGTCGACTATCTACGCGTCGGGCGCATTGGCTACTACTACCTGACCCCGGATGAGCGGGAAGGGGGCGTGTGGGATGCCGAAGGTAATGAGTGGTTGCCGCTAGATGAGCGAGCGCGCCGCGAGGTACGCAACGCCCTGCGCATCGCCGATGATCAGCGCACCCCGGATCTGCTGAAACTGCCGCTTTCGATTACCGCCACCAACCAGCAGGGAGGCCAGCCATGAGCCTGAAACGTTTATCTCGCCTTGGCAGCGCTTGCCTGCTGATGGGAATGGTCGCCGTGAATCCTGCGGTTTTCGCACAGAGCGACAGCGTTTCATCGCTGCGCGAAGCGCGCCAGGCCGCCGAAGCGCGCGACCAGCAGCGCCTGGAAAGTTTTCTAAGCGACCAGCAGGCGCTGAGCGAGGCACTGGAGGAAGCCCGTGCCGAGCATCAGGCAGCTGAAGAGCAGCGCGAGGCGCTCCAGGCGCAGCAGCAGGCCCAGTCCGAGCAGGCCGGTGAACTTGCCGAGCGCCAGAGCGAACAGGGGGAAGCGCTCACTCAGCTTTTAAGTAACCTCGCCCGCCACAGCAGCGAAGTACGTAACGCGCTGGGTGAAGATAGCTGGTTGACCCTGCATGATGACGCGCTGCCGCCGCGCCTGGAAAATGCAGAAGTACTCGAGCGAAGCCAGCTCGAAGACGTGGTGGATAGCCTGGCCGGCCTGACCGCGCAAACGGCCCAGGCCGAGCGGCTGACGCTTCCCGTGGCGGATGTCAGTGGCAGCATCGAGCCGCGGGAAATCATTCGTCTGGGTGATTTCGTGGCGTTTACCGACTCGGCGCTGCTGCGCCAGGGCCAGGAGCCACTGGCGGAGATGCCGCGTACGCCGTCGGATATTCAGGATGTGCTCAAGGCGTATCATCAGGGGGAAAGCCGTGAGTTCGTCATCGACCCCACCCAGGGGCGCGTTCTGCAGGCGCTGGCGCAGCGGCCCAGTCTCTGGGAGCGCTTCGAGCAGGGCGGGTATGTGGGTTACGTGATCGTGGCGCTCGGCGTGCTGGGGCTTCTGGTCGCGCTGGTTCAGTATGGCTACCTGGCGGTAGTCAGCGCACGCGTACGCCGACAGCGCCGTTCGCCTGATCAGCTGCACGCCAATAATCCGCTGGGTCGCGTGCTGCTGCGCTTCAAGGATATGGACAAGCACCAGACGCCGGAGGCGCTCGAGGCACGCCTGGATGAAGCCGTGCTGGCAGAGCTTCCGCGTATCGAGCGCGGCCAGCCGATCGTCAAGCTGCTGGCCGCCATTGCACCGCTTTTAGGCCTGCTGGGCACGGTGACCGGCATGATCGTTACTTTCCAGGCCATTACCGTGTTTGGCACTGGCGACCCGCAGCTGATGGCGGGCGGTATCAGTCAGGCGTTGATAACCACCGTGCTGGGTCTTATCACCGCCGTGCCGTTGCTGTTTGCCCAGACGCTGCTTTCAAGCCAGAGCCGCCACTTGAGTCAGGTCATCGAGGGTGAAGCAAGTGCCACGCTTGCCGATCACCTCGAGGCCCAATCCACAGCCTACGCTACTACGGTGAACTGAGATGCCCACGCTACCTCTCTGGCTGGAGCCGGTTGAGCGGCTGGTGGAGGCCGGTGGTGCGGTGCTGGTAGTGCTGGCGTTTGTTGCGGTGCTGGTGTTTGGCATGGCCATCGAGCGCTGGTGGTACTACCGCATTACCTGGCGTCAGGCGCGCCGGCAGCTGGTTCGCCGATGGGCCGATCGCCCGGACCACCGCAGCTGGAGCGCGCGCACCCTGCGTCATGTCTGGAGCGAAGCGCTGGTAGCCAGACTGCGCCGCCCGCTGCCTTGGTTGAAGCTGCTGGTAGCGCTCTGCCCGCTGCTCGGGCTTCTGGGCACCGTGACCGGCATGATTACCGTTTTTGACAGCCTCTCGATGAGCGAGACCCACCAGGCCCGGGCCATGGCCGACGGCGTGGCGCGGGCCACGCTGCCGACCTTGACCGGCATGGCCATTGCCGTCGTGGGGCTTTTGTTTATCAGTCGTTTAGAGCACGTGATTCGTCGCGAAGACCAACGCTTGCACGATCGCCTGGCGCGTGCCTTGGAGGAGAAAGATGCGTAGACGCCGTTCGATGGACGCAAGTGCCGAAAGTAACGAGGTCAACCTGACGCCCATGCTGGACGTGGTGTTCATCATGCTGATCTTCTTTATCGTCACGACCAGCTTTATCAAGGAGAGCGGCATCGAGATCGAGCGCCCCGATTCGAGCGCGGCGAGCCCGCGCCCGGAGGCGCAGGTGCTGGTGGCGATCACGCCTGAAGGTGCGATCTGGGTAGATGGCAAGCCGGTGGACGTACACCAGGTTGGTCAGGAAGTGGCGGGTATGCTGACCGAGCAGGGATCGGCGGTGATTCAGGCTGACCGTGATTCGACCACGGGGCTGTTGATCGAAGTCATGGATCGCCTCAAGCAGGCCGGTGTGGAGCAGGTCGCCGTGGCGGCGAATCGGAGTACGCCATGATGCGTCATGCGCTGTCGCTGCTGATAGGCGCCACGCTTGCGATAGGCCTGTTCTGGCTGCTGGCGCTGCTGGTTGCCCCGCCTGAAAAGGAGCCTGACGCGCCGGAAATGACCATGACCATGAGCATGGTCGAAGCACCTGAAGTGGCGCCGGAACAGGAGGCAGCATCGCCGCCCCCCGCCGAGGCCTTGCCGCAGCAGGCACCGCCGCCCATGCCTACGCCGGAGCCGCCGCCGGTTACCGACAGCGCCATCAGTCTGCCCGAGGTCGAGCTGCCTGAAGCGCCCATCGAGCCGGTAGAAATGGATAGCGAATTGCCCGAGCTGACCGAAATCACGCCGGAGCCGACGCCAGAACCTGCACCCACGCCACCGGCGCCCACTGCGCAGCCAGCGCCTCAGCCAGCGCCAGCTGAAACGCCTGCCAGCGCCCCGGCAGAACAGTCCGCCGCGCCGGTAGCCGAAGCGCCGCCTTCCGATGAGCCGGTCAGCGTCGGGCAACTGGCGCCGACCAGCCGGGTCAATCCTACATACCCTGCACGCGCTCAGCGTCGGGGCATGGAAGGCTTCGTCGAGGTGGAGTTCATCATTCGTCGAGATGGCAGCGTTGATCGTTCCTCCATACGGGTGACCAACGCTCAGCCGCGGCGCGTGTTTGAAAGCGCCGCTGAAGAAGCCATCGCGCAGTGGCAGTTTTCCGGCAGCCAGCAGGTGCGCCGGGCCACGCAGCGCATCGAGTTCCAGTTGAGGTAGCGGTATGCAGCGTTTAGGTGGAGTTCTACTGTTCAGCCTATGGGCCTCCCTGGCTCACGCCAGCGCGCCGCTGTCCGGCGATATCATTGGTGACCTGAGAGCCATGCAAACCCAGCTGGCCGAGGGCGCCTACGACAGCGTGGCCACCCGCGGTGCCGCCCAGGCCGAACGTCTGGCCGGTGGCAATGCGTCAGACCGCTGGGCAAGCGCACTCTATCATCAGCTCGCCGCCGGGGCGTTGGCACGCATGGAGCAGCCCGTAGCAGCGGCGGACCATCTGGCCAAGGCGCGCCAGACCCGTGGCGTAGAGGCCGAGCAGACGATGCGCTGGTTGAAGGAGGAAGCATCGCTGCGCCGTGCCGCAGGCCAGAACGATCAGGCGATTGCACTGCTGAGCGAATGGCTTGCAAGCGAGCAGGACCCAGACGTCCAGTGGCAGCTGGTACGCTTGCTGGCAGATGAGGGTGAGTGGGAAGATGCCGCTGAACGACTGGAGCAGGCGATGGCTCAGGTCGAGAAGCCAAGTGAAAGCCAGCAGGCCCTGGCGCTTGTTGTTCTGCGCCGTGCAGGGCAGGGCGAGCAGGCGCTGGGGTGGCTGGTAGAGGGGCTGAACCGGGAAAGCGACGCCGAAGCCTGGCGACAGGCGGCAGGCCTTGCGCAGCAGGCGGGCCAGCCAGGCGTGGCTGCCGGTCTGTGGGATACGGCCTGGCAGCTTGGCAAGCTGGAAGCGCCAGAGGATTTCTGGCTACTGATCGAGCTGCACCGCGCAGGCGGTACGCCAGCCCGGGCTGCCGAGCGTCTGGAGCAGGCACTTGAGCGCGGTGATATCGAGCGCGACGAGCGAGCGTTGAGGCTTTTAGCGACCTCCTGGCAGCAGGCGCGGCATGTGAACCATGCGCTAAGCGCCTGGAAGACGCTGGCCGAGCATACGCAAAATGCCGCCGACTGGCGTCAGTATGGGCAGCTGGCCTACGCCTGGGGAGAGGAAACACAAGCCGAAGCGGCGCTGTTGGAGGCGGCAAGGCTGGGTGATGAACAGGCCAGCCAATGGCTGGCCCGCTTCGATTGAATGCTGGCTGTTACGCGGGTGCCTTGAGCGTCAGTTCGAAGTCGCTCCAGGTAGGGGCGTGGTCGGAAGGCCGCTCCATGGCGCGCAGATCATAATCGATGCCCGCCGCCGTCACGCACTGGGCAAGCGGTTGGGTCACCAGAATATAGTCGATGCGCAGGCCGCGTTTGGGGTCGCGGTCAAAGCCTTTCGAGCGGTAGTCGAACCAGCTGAACCACTCGCTGTTATCCGGGTGGCAAAGGCGGTAGCTGTCGCTCAGCCCCCAGGCCTTGATGCCGGCAAGCCACTCGCGCTCGATCGGCTGAAAACTTGCCTTGCCTTCGCGCAGCCAGCGTTTGCGGCTCGGCTCGCCAATGCCGATATCCTGATCTTCAGGAGAAATGTTGAAATCTCCCATGATGGCCAGGCGCTCATCGGGCCGGTGCTGCTGCTCGAGCAGGCTCTGCAGTTGACGGTAGAAGTGTGCCTTGTGCGGAAACTTGGTCGGGTGCTCGACGTTTTCGCCTTGGGGAAAGTAGCCGTTCCAGACGGTAACGGGTTCGCCGTCATCGGCCAGCAGGCGCACCCCGATCATGCGGCGTTGGGCATCTTCGGCGTCGTCCGGAAAGCCGTAGAAGACTTCCTGCGGCGCCTGGCGGCACAGTAATGCCACGCCATAGTGGCCTTTCTGGCCGTAGTAATAGACGTGATAGCCCATGGCCTCCACATCGGTTAACGGAAACTCGCTGTCCTGAACCTTGATCTCCTGCAGGCCGATGACATCCGGCTGCTGGGTATCAATCAAGGCCTGCAGTTGATGTAGCCTTGCGCGAATACCGTTGATATTGAAGGACACCAAGCGCATTACGACTGACCTTCGGGCGGTTGATCAGACTCCTTGCCCGGGTGAATGGCGATGTTCTGCCCGCTTTGCTGGCGGGCGAGCTTTTTAATCGCCTGCAACTTACGCTGCTGCTGCTTTTTTGCTACAAAGCGGCGTGACGGCGCCACCTGGTCGGGGTTATCGTGGCGCCACTTCTTGTAATCCTTGCGCCGCCCGGTGCGGATCGTCACCTTGTCGGCCAGCGAACGTGTCTTTTTCTTACGCGTCATGTCGCGCTCCTCATGTCGAATCAAGCCACATTCTAACAGGCTCTGGCATTGCTTCGACAGCAAGACGCGCTCTTGACGCCAAGCCCTGATACAATGCGCACTTCGTGATGCCTAATATTCACAGCAATGGACAGATACATAGCCTATGAGCGAGTCGGAACAGACCATAGCATCGGCCCAGAACCGCAAGCCGAAACGCCGCCGTCGGAAACCGCGTCGTCGTCAGTCGAACTGGGATCTTCGTCAGTTTCAGGTGCCTGCCGTGGCCGGCAAATGGCGCTTTCATGACTTTGATCTGCCACTACCTCTGATGCGCGCCATTCATGCCCAAGGGTTTGAATACTGCACGCCTATTCAGGCCGAAGCGCTACGCCAGACCCTGCTGGGCGGCGATATCGTCGGCAAGGCACAAACGGGTACTGGTAAAACCGCCGCCTTCTTGATCTCGGTGTTGGCCTACTTCATGGAAGAGCCGGCGCCTGACGGTCAGAAGCCTGGCGCGCCGCGTGCGCTGATTATCGCGCCCACCCGCGAACTCGCCCTGCAGATCGAAAAGGACGCCAAGGCGCTAGCGCGCTTCACGCAGTTGAACGTGGCAAGCGTGGTCGGCGGCATGGATTATCAAAAGCAGCTCGAGAGCCTGGGCAAGAAGATCGACATTCTGGTGGCAACGCCAGGGCGCCTGCTGGATTTCCACCAGAAGCGTGATATTGATCTTGCCGAAGTCGAAGTGCTGGTGCTCGATGAAGCCGACCGCATGCTGTCGATGGGCTTCATTCCCGACGTGAAGCGCATCATTCGCTACACGCCGAAGAAAGAAGAGCGCCAGACCTTTTTGTTCTCGGCTACCTTTACCGACGATATTCTGAGCCTTGCCAGCCAGTGGACGTTGAACCCGGCTCACGTCGAGATCGAAGTCACCGTCGAGAACCAGGCGGATATCGATCAGCGCGTCTATCTCGTCTCGGACGATGACAAGCAGCGCCTGCTGGTCAATCTGCTGGAGCAGGAGAGCTTCGAGCGGGTGATGGTATTTGGCAATCGCCGTGATCTGGTACGCAAGCTCGATGAAGTGCTCAAGAAAGCCGGTATCAGCGCTGCCATGCTGTCGGGTGATGTGCCGCAGAATCAGCGGATTACTACGCTTGAACGTTTCCGTGAGGGCGAGATCCAGGTGCTGGTGGCAACCGATGTCGCCGGGCGCGGCATTCACATCGAAGATGTCAGCCACGTGATCAACTACACCCTGCCGGAAGACCCTGAAGACTACGTTCACCGCATCGGACGTACCGGTCGCGCTGGCGCTAAAGGGGTATCGATCAGTTTCGTGGGTGAAGAAGACGCCTTCTCGCTGCCCGAAATCGAACGCTATATCAACGACAAGCTGCCCTGCGAGCATCCGCCGGAAGGCATGCTGTAAAGCACATGCTCGATACTGCCCTGAAAAGCGAGATACAGGACGCCTACCGTCGCGTGGTGGAAGGCCTTGAGCTTACCCCACGTTACGGTCAACGCCTGATGATTGCCGAAATCGCCCGCACTCTGGGCGATATCGAAAGCGACAGTGAAGGCAAGCGTACCAGCGACAGCCACGTATGCGTGCTGGAAGCGGGCACCGGCACGGGAAAGACCCTGGCTTATCTGATTGCCGCGCTGCCGATTGCCAAGGCGCGCGGCAAGCGGTTGGTGATCTCGACCGCCACGGTGGCGCTTCAAGAGCAGGTGCTCAATCAGGATCTTCCGGCGCTTGCCAAGCATAGCGGTATCGCCTTTCGCTACGCGCTTGCCAAGGGGCGCGGGCGCTACGTGTGCGTGTCCAAGCTGGACCAGGTGCTGGAAGGCGCCGAACCCAATCCCACGCTTTCGCTGTTCGAGCAGTCGCTGCAGACCCAAAGCAGCGACTTCAACGTGCTGGCCACGGACATGGCCGAAGCTTACGGTCAGGGTGAGTGGCAGGGCGATCGCGACAACTGGCCTGTCTCGATCGACGATGCCCATTGGCGAAGGCTGACGGTGGATCATCGCCAATGCACCGGCCGGCGCTGTGGCCACTTTGGCGCCTGCGCCTTCTTTCGTTCGCGCCGCGAGCTTGAAAACGCTGACGTGATCGTCGCCAACCATGACCTGGTGCTGGCGGATCTGGCGCTCGGCGGCGGCGCTATCCTGCCTGATCCCGCCGACTGCATCTTCGTGTTTGATGAGGGCCACCATCTGCCGGACAAGGCGCTTTCCCACTTCGCCCACCGCTTTGCCGTACATGGTTGCCTGCGTTGGCTCAAGACACTCAAGACCAGCCTGACGGACCTGCATCAGGCGCTGGCGGTACAGCCGACCATTGCGCGGCTGCTGGCAGGCCTGCCCGAGGTCATTCAGACCCTGGAACCGGCCCTGGGTGATGTGTTCAGCGTGGGCCATCAGATCGCCGGACGGCCAAACGGCCTGGGTGACGAAGAGAGCACGCTGCAGTCGCGCTTCGAAAAGGGCGAGATACCCGATGCGCTGCGCGAACAGGCCCAGCAACTGCTGGTCATGTTCGCCACGCTTTCCCGCTGCCTGGAAAGCATCAGCGATATCCTGCGCGAAAGCCTGGACCCGGATAAGCAGACCGGGCTTGACCGTGAGCAGGCTGAAACCTGGCTGCCGCTGGTAGCGCTGCTGCATGGTCGGGCGCTGGAAGCCCATGCGCTGTGGCAGGCCTTCAGCGAACAGGACGCCGCCAACGCGCCACCCAGCGCACGCTGGATAACCCTGAGCCGGGTGGGCGGCGAGCCTGAGGTCGAGTTCTCGGCAAGCCCGGTGTCGGCGGCGCATACCCTGGCCAAGCACTTGTGGGGGCGCTGTCATGGGGCTGTGGTGACGTCGGCGACGCTGACGGCACTGGGCCGCTTCGAGCGGATTCAGGAGCGGGCGGGCCTTGCCAACCGCTACCGTTACCAGGCGCTGCCCAGCCCGTTCGATTACGCCAACGCCGTGCTGCGCGTGCCCCGGGAAGCCACGGATCCAAGCGACCGCGACGCCCATGAAAGCGCGATTGCCCGGTTCGTGACTCAACTGACCGATAAAGAGGCTGCTCTGGTGCTGTTCTCCTCGCGCGCGCAGCTTCGCGCCGTGGAAAAAAGCCTGCCTGAAGCAACCAAGGCACGGGTGCTGGCCCAGGACGCGCTACCCAAGCGCGAGCTGATCGAGCGCCACCGCGCCGCGGTAGACCGCGGAGAGGGCAGTATCATCTTCGGGCTGGCAAGTTTTGCCGAAGGCATCGATCTACCCGGCGACTACCTGACGCACGTAGTGATTACCCGGCTGCCGTTCGCGGTGCCCGATGATCCGGTGGGCGCCACGCTTGCCGAATGGATCGAAAGCCAGGGCGGGAATTCCTTCATGCGCATCAGCGTGCCGGATGCCTCCATCAAGCTGGTGCAGGCCTGCGGACGGTTGATTCGAAAGGAGAGTGATCGGGGAACCATTACGCTGCTGGACAGGCGCGTGATTACCCGGCGCTACGGGCAGGCGCTGTTGGATGCGCTGCCCCCGTTTCGCCGGGAAATTCAGTAAACCACTTCCCCACGGCAGAACTGCCGTGGGGAATTGGCGTTAATGGCCGATGCGTTTGGCAAGCACGCTTGCCAGCTTGTCGTTCATGCGCGTGAAGGCTTCTACCGTGGTGTCCCAGTCGATACACGCATCGGTGATGGAAACGCCGTACTGAAGCTCGCTCAGGTCCGCCGGCACTTTCTGGCTGCCCCAGCCGATATTGGATTCCACCATCAGGCCGATGATCGACGTGTTGCCTTCCAGAATCTGGTTGGTCACGTTCTCGAGCACCAGCGGCTGAAGCGCCGGGTCCTTGTTGGAGTTGGCGTGAGAGCAGTCGATCATGATATTGGCCGAGAGCTTGGCTTTCTTGAGCTCCTTCTCGGCCAGGGTAACGCTGACGCTGTCATAGTTGGGCTTGCCATTGCCGCCGCGCAGTACCACGTGGCCGTAAGCGTTGCCGCGGGTGCGGATGATCGCTACCTGGCCTGCCGGGTTGATACCCAGGAAGTTGTGCGGGTTGGCAACGGATTGCAGCGCGTTGATGGCGACATCCAGGCTGCCATCGGTGCCGTTCTTGAAGCCGACCGGAGAGGAGAGGCCCGAGGCCATTTCGCGGTGGGTCTGGGATTCGGTAGTCCGTGCGCCGATGGCCGACCAGCTGATACAGTCCTGAATGTACTGCGGTGAGATGGGGTCCAGCGCTTCGGTAGCCAGCGGCAGGCCAATTTCAGCCAGGTCGACCAGCAGTTTGCGGGCGATGTGCAGGCCTTCATCAATCTCGAAAGAGTCGTTGAGATGCGGGTCGTTGATGAGGCCTTTCCAGCCAACGGTGGTACGCGGTTTTTCAAAGTAGACGCGCATCACGATATACAGGCTGTCGCTGACCTGATCGGCCAGAATGCGCAGGCGGCGGGCATAGTCCAGCGCGGCTTCCACGTCGTGAATGGAGCAGGGGCCCACCACCACCAGAAGACGCGGGTCCTTGCCATCCAGAATGTTTTGAATGGTCTGACGCCCTTCGATCACCGTGCGCTCAGCGGCATCGGTAAGCGGCACTGCCTGTTTCAAGGACTCGGGTGTGGTGAGAACATCCTGAGCGAGGACGTTGAGATTGTGAACCTGCTGTTCTGACATCTTGCTACCTATGTGTGCGCGATAAGCGAAAATTGGCAACTACTATGGCGCGACCCGGCACTAAAAATCAATTGTTGAGGAACTTGGCAGCGTTGAACAGTGTCAGCCTCTGGATTTTGCAAGCCGACGTTTTCGCGTGCAAGGTAAGCGCTTGATGCGCTGCGCAGAACGCGTAACACTTAGCGCCATGAATTCTTAAACGGGGCGGCCGATTTGCCGCCCTTGTCATCATCACCATTAATGAATGCCCAAGGGACGCTATGCTGCTTGCTGTGAAGGCCCGCTTAAAAGGGCTAAAAGGAATAGGGCTCGACGCCGGTCGTTTGAGCTGGAGGAGCGTGTGAATGGGCACTCGGGAAACGGACCAACAGTTAGTCGAACGTGCCCAGAAAGGCGATACGCGCGCTTTTGATCTGCTGGTAAAAAAATATCAGCACAAGATTATCGGATTGATAGGTCGTTACGTGCACGACCACTCCGAAGTGCAGGACGTGGCTCAAGAGGCGTTTATCAAGGCCTATCGCGCATTGGGTAAATTTCGTGCTGAAAGTGCTTTTTATACCTGGATGTACCGGATCGCGATCAATACGGCCAAGAACCATCTGGTTTCTCGCGGGCGTCGTCCTCCGGGTAGCGACCTGGATATTGTCGATGCGGAGATTATCGACCAGAGCGGCCGCCTGGCCGATTCCGAGTCGCCGGAAGCGGCCATCGCCCGTGACCAGCTCGAAGCTGCCGTATTTGAAGCCATTGAAAAGCTGCCCGATGACCTGCGCACGGCCATTACCCTGCGCGAGCTTGATGGGCTTGCCTATGAAGATATTGCCCAGGTGATGCAGTGCCCGGTAGGAACCGTACGCTCGCGGATTTTCCGCGCCCGTGAGGCGGTGGATGAACATATTCGCCCACTGGTGACTACCGCCAGGAACAGTCGCGATGAGTAATGGTCAATAGCCTGAACCGTTGCGATCTGTTCTACAGCAGTATCTAACAGACGGGTCACAAATCATTACCTTTTTGCATTTTTTGTGAACTGTCTGGCAAGTGGGGCGTCATACAGCCTGAACGCTTCCGGTATTCGGAAGAGAGTTGGCAGCCATGACGCAATGAACAATCTTATGGAATATAAGGCGTGCCATTAGGCGTTAGCCGCTAATGACATGGCGCCTTGTCCTTTGAGTTGTCATCAGGTCTTAGCCTGTGAAGTATTACAGTGGTGGCTGCTTATTTGCCGTACTGCGGTAGGACTTCATTTAACACAGTGTGAGGGTGTGAAGTATGAGTCAAAACACACGGGAATCGCTTTCAGCCTTGATGGATAGTGAAAGCGATGAGCTGGAATTACGCCGAGTGTTGAAGGCACTACCAAATGACGCTGATGCGGCAGATAGGTGGCGACGTTACCACTTGGCACGCAGCATGATGCAGCGTGAGCAGGGTGTCGATGTAAGCGTGGATCTCTCTGCCGGCATCATGGCACGCTTGCAGGATGAGCCTGCGCCCATGGCGTTTGAAGACGAGAAGAGCGCTTCGCCGCGCACCAACAATATCTCCTTTGCACGCGGAGCAGGCGTGGCAGCGGCGGTGTCGCTGATGGTGATCACCGGTGTGCAGTTTTTCGGTAACTCGGGCTCGACGCCTCAGCCAAGTGGCGGCGTAACGACTGCCTCGACCGGCAACGCGTCGGTAGGGCAGGTGCAGCCTGTAAGTCTTGCCGCTCAGCCTGCTTCAATGAGTTCTGCGAGTATGCCGATGTTCGAGCCTACTCCGTTCCGGCTTAATGGGCAGTCTCAAAGTGGGCTGATGAACGTCAGCGAGTCGAACTTGTCCTCGGTGGCAGTGCCGCAAAGCGCTACCATGCAGTCGAGCAATACCATCGATGTCGATCAGATAAAGCTGTTGCAGTCCTATCTCGAGCAGCACTCCCAAGGCGCTGCTTACGGAAATGGCGACAGCTGGATGCCTCTGATGCGCTCTTCCGTCACTGAGCCGCTGGGTCAGCGTTAAACGCTGACCTGTTATCTTGGCGGCCAATGTCACGTGAAGGACTGATCCGCATGATGGTGTCAAGACAACATAAGCTACTGGCGCTGAGTATTGTCATCAGCGCCATGCTTGTGCCTTTCAGTGCATACGCACAAAACGTCAATCAGGATCTGTGTCGTGTAGACACGGAAAGCTCGCCCACTACTCCCGCACAGTGGCTCGAGCGCAGCCTGCAGGCTAGCCATTGCTATATTTTTCAGGCCCGTGCCGTTGCCATCAATTCCATTGATGTGCGTACACTGGCGCTTTCCCATCGCATTCAGGATGGCGTTCGTCAACAGGTCGTACAGCAACTGGACGGCCCATCGGTCAGCGTTGAGCGCCGCTCTCGCGTGGGGCAGCTGGCGTGGGTAGCGCGCAATAACGAGGGGGAGGCATTTCCCTCTTTGGAAGGCTGGGCAGAGCATGCCTCCCAGTATTATGACGTTGCCCTTGAAGAGGGCGCCCGCGTTGCAGGCCGCGATGCAGTAAAGCTACGCTTTGCCCCCAAGGATCACGAGCGCTATACCCATGAATGGTGGCTTGATGATGCTACCGGGTTGCTGCTCAAGCACGTGCTGAGCGACGCTACCGGGCGCATTCTGGAAACCTTTCAGGTGACCCAGCTGCATGAGCCTGAACGTTATACTGGCCAGATCTCGATCAATCCCATTCAGCAAGCGCCGGAGCCTGATTGGCACCCGGCTTGGCTACCCGATGGGTTTGTTTCTCAGCCCGTGGCTTCGGTAGAGGGTGAGCCCAATCGGCGCCTGTACAGTGATGGGTTGGCAACCGTCAGCCTGTTTGCCGAGCCCCAGGGTAAGGTTGATCTATCTCTATCCCAGTCAGGAGTCAACAGCGGTGTGTACCAGCTTGGCGTTTCGTCAATCGCCGTTGAAGGGCATGTCGAGAATGACCAGAGCTGGCAGATAGTGGGGATCGGCGAATTGCCACCCTCCATGCTGCAGCGCATGGTTCACTCCGTCGAGTTTGATTGAGCGCGTAAAGCCAGATGCCTGAAAATGAGCCGAACACTCCCCTCTGACGATATTTCCCACATGCCCGGTTGCGGTGCGCTAACGCGTTCCGGCCGGGTGGTCGGCTATGCCGCGCGCGGTTTACTGGTCGATGTCTCCGTGCGTGAAGCCTGCCAGCAGTGCGCAAAAGGGCAGGGCTGCGGCATGGGGGTGCTGGCTCGCCGCTCGCATCAGCGTATTGAAGTAGCTGTGCCTTGCGCTGCTGACCAGCTCGCCAAGCGTTACCCCGTAGGCGAGCACGTGACGCTGACCTTGGAGCGCGCGGATATTACCCGGCTTGCCCTCTTGATCTATGCCTTGCCTCTGCTGCTGGCGCTACTGTTGTCAGGGGGTGTTGCTGCACTTGATATGGCCGACTGGGTGGCACCGGTCAGCTTTTTTGTTTCTCTACTGGCGGGGATGACAGGTCTGCGCTGTTTGCTTAGCGGGCGAACGGAACGCTTTCGCCCGCGGTTGGTCAGTTAATTGCCTTGCGGTTTGAAAGGCTGTATTTCCTTCGTTTGATGTCTGCGTTGTTGTTCAACTTGTGTTCTTAAACTAGGAGCTCACACATGAAGCGCTTGGTTCTCCCCTCCGCACGCTGGCTATGCCTGACGGTGCTACTTCTGGTAGGCCACACCGCCTACGCCGATCTACCCGACTTTACCGAGCTGGTTGAAGAGGCGGCCCCCGGGGTTGTCAATATTTCCACCAGCCGTACCGTTGCGCGCGGAAGCAATCCTTCCATGGGGGGCTTTGGCGGCCAGGAGATTCCGGAAATCTTCCGCCATTTCTTCGGCGACAGTTTTCCAACGCCTCCCGGGGGCGGCCAGGGCCGTAGTGAAGAGCGCCAGTCGCTGGGGTCAGGCTTTGTCATCAGCGATGATGGCTACGTCATGACCAACGCGCATGTGGTACAGGATGCCGATGAAATTCTGGTGCGCCTGAACGACCGCCGTGAGCTTCCCGCCGAGCTTATCGGCAGCGATACCCAAACCGACGTTGCGCTTTTGAAGATCGACGCCAGCGAACTGCCGGTGCTGAATCTGGGCAACTCCGATGAGCTGAAAGTAGGCGAGTGGGTTGCCGCCATCGGCTCGCCGTTCGGCTTTGATCACTCGGTGACCGCGGGCATCGTGAGTGCCATCAACCGCACGCTGCCCCGGGACGCCTATGTACCGTTCATTCAGACGGACGTGGCCATCAACCCCGGCAACTCCGGAGGCCCGCTATTTAACCTTGACGGTGAAGTGGTGGGTATCAATTCCCAGATCTTTACGCGCAGCGGCGGATTCATGGGGCTTTCATTTGCCATCCCGATCAACGTAGCCATGGACGTTGCCGACCAGCTGCGTGAAGCAGGCCACGTGGACCGCGGCTGGCTGGGCGTGATGATCCAGCCCGTCTCGCGTGATCTGGCCGAATCCTTCGGCATGGACAATGCCAGCGGCGCCCTGATTGCAGACCTCGACCCGGAAGGCCCCGCGGCCCAGGGCGGCCTGCGTGCAGGGGATGTCATCATCAATGTCAACGGTGACGAAGTGGACCGTTCAAGCACGTTACCGCGCCTGATTGGTCGCGTGGCGCCGGGTAGCGATGTGGAGCTTACCCTGATGCGTGATGGCGAGCAGGTCACTGAAACCGTCGAGCTTGGCCACTGGCCGGATGCCGAAGGTGAGCAACAGAGTGGCGCCAGCAACAGCCAGGTGCGCCTGGGTATCTCGGTGGCGGAGCTTGACGAGGCGGTGCGCGAGCGCCTGAATATCGATGGTGGCGTGGAAGTGCGTCAGGTCGAGTCGGGCAGTGTGGCCGCCGAAGCCGGCCTGCGCCCGGGGGATGTGCTGGTGAGTATTGATCATCGTGGCGTCTCCTCGGCGGATGAACTGCTGTCCATTGTGGAAGATCTGCCCAGCGATCGAGCCATTCCGCTGCGTATTTATCGCGACGGACGTTCGCTTTTCGTGGCGCTACGCCTCGAATAATTCCTCTCTCTGCCTGTCCAGTCCGGCGGTTCTCGCCGGACTGCTGTTCCTATCCCGCGCATATCGCTACAATAGCGCGTATCTCATTTATGAAAATAGCCAACGCGGCCAACGGGTCTGCTGTTATCGGGCTGTAAACTCTCGAGGCGGTCAGGTTGAAAGCCGCTTGCGTACCACTAAGGCAGAACACTCTCGATGTCCCACGACGTTTCTAGCAGCAAGCTAAAAAACATAAGAAACTTCTCGATTATTGCGCACATTGACCATGGCAAATCAACGCTTTCTGACCGTTTGATCCAGACCTGTGGCGGCTTGACCGCGCGCGAGCTCAAGGAGCAGGTGCTCGACTCCATGGACATCGAGCGCGAGCGGGGCATTACCATCAAGGCCCAGTCGGTAACGCTCGATTACACCGCGGACAATGGTGAGGTGTATCAGCTCAACTTCATCGACACACCGGGGCACGTGGATTTCTCCTACGAAGTATCGCGCTCGCTGTATGCCTGTGAAGGCGCGCTGCTGGTGGTGGATGCAGCCCAGGGCGTCGAGGCGCAGTCGGTGGCGAACTGCTATACCGCCATCGAGCAGGGGCTTGAAGTACTGCCCGTGCTCAACAAGATCGATCTACCCCAGGCCGACCCGGACAAGGTGTCACAAGAGATCGAAGAGATCATCGGCCTTGACGCCACTGATGCGTGTCAGGTGTCGGCCAAGAGCGGTATCGGTATCGATGCGCTGCTCGAGCGGCTGGTGCGAGATATTCCGCCGCCCAAGGGCGACCGCGACGCGCCGCTGCAAGCGCTGATCATCGACTCCTGGTTTGACAACTATCTCGGCGTTGTCTCGCTGGTGCGCTTGTTTGACGGTACGCTGCGCAAGGGCGACAAGATCCGCATCAAGTCGACCGGCCGCGACTGGAACACCACCGAAGTGGGTATTTTCACCCCGCTGCGTAAAGAGACCAACATCCTGCGTGCCGGTGAAGTGGGTTTCATCGTGGCAGGTATCAAGGAAATTCACGGCGCGCCGGTGGGTGACACCATCACCCATACCAAGACGCCGGACGTGCCGCGTCTGCCCGGTTTTCAGAAGGTCAAGCCCCAGGTGTACGCCGGGATGTTCCCGGTCAGCGCCGACGATTACGAAGACTTCCGGGATGCCCTTGAAAAGCTCGCGCTCAACGACGCTTCTCTTGAGTATGAACCGGAAAACTCCGACGCCCTCGGCTTTGGCTTCCGCGTGGGTTTCCTCGGTACGCTGCACATGGAGATCATCCAGGAGCGGCTCGAGCGCGAATACGATATCGATCTGATCACCACCGCGCCCACCGTGGTATACGAACTCGCCATGAAAAATGGTGACGTCAACTACGTCTCCAACCCCTCCAAGCTGCCGGATATGGCGGACGTGGACGAAATGCGCGAGCCCATCGTACGGGCGAGCATTCTGGTGCCGCAGGAGTTCGTGGGCAACGTGATCACCGAGTGTGAACAGCGCCGCGGCACCCAGAAGGACATGCAGTTCCTGGGTAACCAGATTCAGCTGGCCTATGAGCTGCCAATGTCGGAAGTGGTCATGGACTTCTTCGACCGCCTGAAATCCATCTCCCGCGGCTACGCCTCGCTCGAGTACAATTTCGAGCGTTTCGAAGCGGCCAAGCTGGTACGCCTGGACGTGCTGATCAACGGTGAAAAGGTAGACGCGCTTGCCGTGATCATTCACCGCGACCATGCACACAGCCGTGGCCGGCTTTTGGTCGAGAAGATGAAAGAGCTGATCCCGCGCCAGATGTTCGACGTTGCTATCCAGGCGGCCATTGGTGGTCAGGTCGTGGCGCGTTCCACAGTGAAGGCGCTGCGCAAGAACGTGACCGCGAAGTGTTATGGCGGTGACGTAAGCCGCAAGAAGAAACTGCTCGAGAAACAGAAGGCCGGTAAGAAACGGATGAAGCAGGTGGGGCGTGTCGAAATTCCCCAGGATGCCTTCCTTGCTGTGCTCAAGGTTAACGACTAGGGAAGACGCCCTCCATGGATTTTTCATTACTGCTGGTACTGGCCGTTGTCATTTCAGGGGTCATCTATTTAATCGATGTGGTCTTTCTGCGTCGCAAGCGGCGCGAGCGCCTGGCCAAGGCGGAAGCGGCAACGACCGACGGCGTGGATGCGCCTACCCGCGACAAGCTGCTCAAGGAACCATGGCCTGTTGACTACGCCCGCTCGTTCTTCCCGGTGCTGCTGGTGGTGCTGGTGGTGCGCAGCTTTATCGTCGAGCCGTTCCAGATTCCCTCGGGTTCGATGCGCCCGACGCTCGAAGTAGGCGACTTCATCCTGGTGAACAAGTTTGCCTATGGGCTTCGCCTGCCCGTGGTACACGACCGTATCCTCGAAGTGGATGACCCGGAACGGGGGGATGTCATGGTGTTCCGCTTTCCCGATGAGCCTTCGGTCAACTTCATCAAGCGTGTGGTAGGCCTGCCGGGTGATCGCATTCGCTATGAAGACAAGCAGCTCTTCGTCAACGGCGAGCCCGTCGCCAAGACGCTGATCGAAGAGGGCCCTGCCACTGCGCCTCAAGAGCTATTATTGCAAGAGCGCCTGGGCAGCACGAGCCACGCGATTTACAACAATCCGCGTGCGCCCGGCCCGCAGATGGGTGAGGTTGAAGTCCCGGAGGGCCACTATTTCATGATGGGTGACAACCGCGATCACTCCAATGACAGCCGCTACTGGGGCTTTGTGCCGGAAGAGAATATTGTTGGCCGTGCCTTTGCCGTATGGATGCACTGGGATGGCGGACTGCCGAGCTTTACCAGCGTGCGGCGCATCGAATGAATGGGTACAGGTTAGTTATGGTTAGTCATGTCACTTTAGTTAACGTCAATGACGTAGGAGCCCTGTGAGTAATTCCTTGAACGCTTTTTGCCGACGAATCGGTCACACCTTTGGCGATGAATCGCTCCTGGAGCTGGCCATGACGCACCGAAGTTACGGTGGTCGTAACAATGAGCGCCTGGAATTTCTGGGCGACTCGATTGTTAACTTCGTGATTGCAGAAGCTCTGTTTCAGCGTTTTCCCCAGGCCCGGGAAGGCCAGCTGTCGCGCCTTCGTGCGCGGCTGGTAAAGGGCCAGACGCTGGCCGAACTGGCCCGTGAAATGACCTTTGGCGAGTGCCTGCGCCTGGGGTCGGGTGAAATGAAAAGTGGTGGCCATCGCCGCGAATCGATTCTGGCAGATGCGGTGGAAGCGATCATCGGTGCCATCTATCTGGACGCCGGCATGGACGTGGTCCGGGAACGAGTGCTGGCCTGGTATGCCGAGCGCCTGGAAAACATTTCCCTGCAGGACACCCAGAAAGACCCCAAGACACGCTTGCAAGAATTTCTGCAGTCGCGCCAGGCGGCGCTACCGCGTTATGAAGTGGTCTCTGTAAAGGGCGAGGCGCATGCCCAGACCTTTACCGTGGAGTGCTACATTGACCTTTTAAGCGAGCATACCACCGGTAAGGGCCCTAGCCGCCGCCATGCTGAACAGCAGGCGGCCGAAGAAGCGCTTTCGTACCTCGAGAAAAAACCAGGAGACAAATCATGAGCCAATCCTGCGGATTTGTGGCCATTGTCGGACGGCCGAACGTAGGCAAATCTACCCTCATGAACCGGATTCTGGGGCAGAAGATCTCGATCACCTCACGGCGCCCGCAAACCACTCGCCATCAGGTCATGGGGATCAAGACGGTCGAGGACACGCAGTTCATCTACGTCGACACGCCGGGCATGCACATCATGTCAAAGGATCGCAACAAGGCGATCAACCGCTTCATGAATCAGGCGGCTACCCAGGCGCTGCGCGATGTCGACTGCGTGGTCTTCATCATCGACCGTACCCGCTGGACCGATGAAGACCAGGCCGTACTCAAGCGCCTGGAGCACGTGAAAGCGCCGGTGATCCTGGCCGTCAACAAGGTAGACCGCCTGCAGGAAAAGAACGACCTGCTGCCCTGGCTTGCCGAAGTCGGCGCGCGGCGGGAGTTTGCCGCCGTCGTGCCCATTTCAGCCAAGCACGGCACCCAGGTAGAGGCGCTGGAAGAGGAAGTGGCCAAGTACCTGCCGGAGAGCGTGCACTTCTTCCCGGAAGATCAGATTACCGACAAGAGCCTGCGCTTCATGGCCGCCGAACTTGTCCGCGAGAAGGTCATGCGCCAGCTAGGCGATGAGCTGCCGTACCAGATGACGGTAGAAATCGAGGAGTTCCGCGAAACCGAGCGGGTTACTCATATCAGCGCGCTGATTCTGGTCGAGCGTCAGGGCCAGAAGGTGATTCTGATCGGTGAGAATGGCGACCGCATCAAGAGCATCGGCCGTGAGGCGCGCCTGGATATGGAGCGTGCGCTGGGCACCAAGGTCATGCTCAACCTGTGGGTCAAGGTCAAGCGTGGCTGGTCCGACGACGAGCGCGCTCTGAAAAGCCTGGGTTACGATCTCGATTGAGCGCGGCGATGAACGCAGAGCCCGCGTTTTTGCTGCACCGCAAGGCCTATCGGGAAACCAGTGCGCTGGTGGACCTTTTGACCCTCAACCATGGCCGCATTCGCGCCGTTGCCCACGGCGGGCAGCGGCCGGGGTCCAAGTCGCGCCAGCGCCTGCAGCCGTTCACGCCCCTGTTTATCAGCTGGCGCGGCGAGCGTGAATTAAAGCGTCTGACGCTCATGGAGTCGCGGGGTCAGACCGCCCTGCTGGCCGGCGAGGGGCTTTTATGCGGGCTCTATGCCAACGAAATCGCCACCCGGCTGCTGCCGCTTGAGTTACCTGCCGCCGATGTATTTGCCTTCTATACGGCGCTTCTTGAAGCGCTGCCGGCGCCTTCGGCGCGTGCGCTTGCCCTGCGCCGCTATGAGTGGGCGCTGCTTGAGGCGCTGGACGCCACGCCGCGTTTCTGCACGCCGGATGATCAGCGGCTGGACCCGCAGGCCCGCTATCGGTTTGACGCGCAAAGCCGCGCCTTTCTACCCTCTCCCCAAGGGCTTGAAGGGCGTATGCTGCGCTATATCGAGCAGGGCGACTGGGAGCACGCTGGCCTGGCCAACGGTTTGAAAACCGTCATGCGCGCAGCCCTTGCGCCACACCTGGGCACTACTGCGCTGCGCTCTCGTGAGCTCATGCTGGAACTGGCCCGTCGGCGCCAGCCATAGGCCTTGGTTCTTTTTTTGATCACTGTTTACGCTTACGACTTTTTTCTGGATGGGAGACCGCTATGCATCCTCCACGCATTCTACTCGGCGTCAATATCGACCACGTGGCTACCTTGCGCCAGGCGCGCGGTACCCGCTATCCAGACCCGGTGCAGGCCGCGCTCGTTGCCGAAGAGGCGGGTGCCGACGGCATCACCGTCCATCTGCGTGAAGACCGTCGCCATATCCAGCCGCGCGACGTGCGCATCCTTTCGGACATGCTCAATACCCGCATGAACCTTGAAATGGCGGTTACCGAGGAGATGCTGGCACTGGCCGAAGAGATTCGACCGGCCCACGTCTGCCTGGTGCCCGAAAAACGCGAGGAGTTGACCACCGAGGGCGGGCTGGATGTCGTTGGCGGCTTTGACGAGATCGCCAGCGCTTGCGAGCGGCTTAAGAACGCCGGCTGCGACGTCTCGCTGTTCATCGATCCGGATGACGCCCAGATCGACGCGGCCAAGCGCGCCGGCGCCCCGACCATCGAGCTGCATACCGGGGCTTACGCCGAAGCGCGGCCGGGTAGTGATGCGGCCAACGCCGAGTATGAGCGCCTGACGACGGCGGCCACCCAGGCGGTGTCGCTGGGCCTGGTGGTCAATGCCGGCCATGGGCTGCACTACCACAACGTGGAAGCCATCGCCGCGCTACCCGGCATCAATGAGCTGAACATCGGTCATGCGATCATCGCCCGCGCGCTGTTTGTCGGCCTGAAGGAAGCGGTGAAGGAAATGAAGCGGTTGATCATTGCCGGCCAGGAGGCGGGCCTGATGGCGGCGCTGGATGCCCACGATCATGAGCACGACCATGATCATGATCACCACGAATGCTGCGGCCACTGAACGATGATTGTGGGTATCGGCTCGGATATTGCTCGGGTGGCACGCTTTACCCGAGCGATTGAGCGACACGGGCCGCGCTTTGCCAAACGCATTCTCGGAGCAAACGAGTACGCCATCTGGCAGAACAAGGGCGAACCGGTGGCCTACCTTGCCAAGCGGTTTGCCGCCAAGGAGGCGTTCGTCAAAGCGCTGGGGCTTGGCCTGCGCGGCGGCATGCAGTGGGGCGATATCCAGGTACTCAACGATGACCTGGGAAAACCCCGGCTTCAGTTAAGCCGCGCCGCCGAGCAGCTCATGCAGGCCTCTGGCGCAACGGCCAGCCACATTACGCTAAGTGATGAGGCTGAGTACGCCGTCGCCTTCGTGATTCTCGAGCGCGCAGGCTAACGCATTTCCTCCAGTGCTGCTTCTACTCGGCGGCGCTCGGCGCTCAGGCGCTCCATGGCGCTATAAAGTTCGTCGAGCAACGCATCGGCATGATTCAAACCGCTGGTGCGCAGCCGGGTTTCCAAGGCTTCTACCAGCAGGGCAAGCTCCGGCGCGCCGCAGTAACGGCTTGCACCATTCAACCCGTGCACCTCATCCAGTAGCGCGTCGAGATCCTTCAGCGCATAAGCATCGGCAACCTTGTGCCGGGTATCTTCCAGGCTGTCGATCAGGCGCAGCAACTGCTCCAGGGCAATGCGCTCCTTGCCGCCTGCCAGCCGGGTACCCAGCGCCAGGTCGATAGTGGGCAGGGTTTCAGCAGCGGGCAGGGTGGCAAGCGGAGCCGCGCTCAGAGCAGGCGTGGCTGCCGGTCGTGCGGCTGGGTTGGCCGCCACGCCCAGAAAACGCTGCAGCAGCTGCTGCAACTGGGTTTCGTCAATGGGTTTGATCAGCACATCATCCAGGCCTGCTGCCAGCCACTGCTGACGCTCGCTGCTCAGGGCATGGGCGGTGACCGCGACGATCGGGCAGCGCGACCAGCGGCTGTTGATACGCCGCAGTGCCTGACTGGTCTGCACGCCGTCCATATCCGGCATGCGGATATCCATCAGCACTATATCCGCCGTATGATCCAGCGCGTAGGCCAGCGCCTCCTGGCCGCTGCCTGCCAGGGTGATGCGCAGCTGCTCGGTTTCCAGCATGGCCTTCAAGAGCTCGCGGTTGGAGGCGTTGTCATCGACGATCAGAATGTCGATGACCGATGTTGCAGGAGTGCTTGGCAGTGCAGGCTCCGCTTTGGCCAAGGCCTTTTGCGTGGGCTGGAACAGATGGCGCAGCGCGGTGGCCAACTGAGCCCGGGTGAAAGGCTTGCACAGCATCTCGCCCCCGTGGGGCAGCGTCCAGGGCGGTAGTTCGAAACTTGCCACGTTTGCCAGTATCAGCACCGGGCAGTTGGCCTGCTCGATAAGGCGCTGCCAGTAGGCTCTCTGCTCCTCGCCAAGCTCCTGCTGTTCAAGGCCCAGTATCAGCAGCTCCTGCTGACCGCTGGCATTGAATCCGACGGGCGTCGCGCCCCAGCGCTCCAGCAGGTATTCAAGCGCGTGCCGGGTAGGCACGTGCTGCTCGTAAAGTCGCACCATCGGGCTGTCCAGGCGCAGTTCCGGTGGCCGCTCGCCGCCTTGGCTTGCCAATAGCGGTAGCGTAAACGAGAACGTCGACCCCGCACCCAGCTCGCTTTCAACCTCTATTTCACCGCCCATTCGCTCGATCAGCTGGCGGCAGATGGTCAGCCCCAGCCCACTGCCCCCGAACTGGCGCGAATGACTGGGCTCGGCCTGGGCGAAGGCGCTGAACAGTTTTTTCTGATGCTCATCGCTCAGGCCAATGCCCGTATCGCTTACGCTGGTGCGCAGCACAACGTGCTGACCCTCCTGGGTATCCAGCATTACCCGCACGATGACTTCACCTGTCTGGGTAAATTTCAGCGCATTGCCGACCAGGTTGCTGAGCACCTGATGAATACGCAGCGGGTCGCCGGTCAGCGGCGTGGGCACGTCATCATAAACCATGGCCACCAGATGCAGGCGTTTGCGCTGAGCCTCCGGGGCGTGCAGACCAATCACTTCATCCAGCAGCGAGACGATGTCGATATCCACCTCTTCAAGCGTCAGGCGATTGGCCTCGAGCTTGGAGAAATCGAGCACGTCATTGACCAGCATCAGCAGGTTGTCGCAGGCGCGGTGAACGTGCTCCAGCCACTCCTGCTGGCGGGCATCCAGAGTCGAACGGCCCAGGAGGCGGCAAAATCCGATAATGCCATTGAGCGGAGTGCGAATCTCGTGACTCATGTTGGCCAGGAACTCGGATTTGACGGCGTTGGCCCTAAGCGCGCTGCGGTGGGCGAGGTCCAGCTTGATATTCTGCTCCTCGATGGTCTCCATGGACTCCTGCAGTTCGCTGGTGGCCTGCTCGATCTGGTTCTGCATGTCGCGCTGGGCCTGCTGAAAGTGCTCCGCCAGACTGTTGACATGAATGGCCAATTGGCGAAGCTCCGCCGGCCGCGCCGGGGTCAGGTGCAGACGATAGTCGCCGCGGGAGAGCCGGTACAGCGCCTGATTGGCATCTTCAATGGGCCGTGAGATATAGCGGCTGACCGCGAAGGCGCCGAGAAACAGCAGCAGCCCGAGCAGCATGCCGCCAAGGCTTAAGCTTGCCAGCAGCTTGTAGCGCTCAAGCGCCATCTGGCGGGTATCCACCTCGGCTTCCAGCCAGCCGCTGCCGGTGGTTTCAAGCAGTGCGCCATTGAGCGGCACCAGCAGGCGCCACAGGTTTTCCTCTTCGACCACGCGGGTCGTGGCCGGAGGCGCCATGCGTGGTGACGCCGGTACGGTACGCCCCAGCGCCAGCAAACGGTTGCCTTGTTCGTCGAAGAGGCTGACCGCATTCAGCCCATGATGATCGAGCAGCTTTCGGGCCAGCCTTTCCAGACGTTCCGGGTTGGCATCGGTCATGGCGATCTGAAGGCTTGGCGCCAGCAACTGGCCAGCGTCCTCTAGGCGCTCTTTCAGAGCATCCCGCTCGGCTGCATTGCTTTGCACCATCAGCAAAATGGCCATCATGGCGTACACCAGAAGCGGGAAACCGAGTAGCGCAAATAGCAGGCGCGTGTTTAAAGACATGAAAGAAGCTCGCTGATTCAATGAGGTTGCCTGTCAAGCACGGGGCAGCACCGATATAATGCAGCATAACGGTTATGATAAGGAACGGACCATGAATTATCCCGTATTAGAGGATGTGGTAGGCAACACGCCGCTGGTGCGCCTGAAGCGTATTACCGCCGGGCGCAACAACACGCTGCTGGCAAAGCTTGAAGGCAACAATCCGGCGGGCTCGGTTAAGGACCGCCCGGCGCTCTCCATGCTGAGCGAAGCCGAAGCGCGCGGCGAAATTGCCCCCGGCGATACGCTGATCGAGGCCACTTCGGGCAATACCGGCATTGCCCTTGCCATGGCAGCCGCCATCAAGGGTTACAAGATGGTGCTGGTGATGCCGGAAAATGCCTCTGAAGAGCGCAAGCAGGCCATGGCGGCCTACGGCGCCCGGCTGATTCCTGCCAGCAAGGCCGGGGGTATGGAAGAGGCCCGCGACATTGCCGATGCCATGATCGCCCGGGGCGAAGGCAAGCCCTTGAACCAGTTTGCCAACCCGGACAACCCGCTGGCGCACTACCGCACTACCGGACCTGAGGTGTGGCGCCAGACCAACGGCGAAGTAACCCACTTTGTCAGCTCGATGGGCACTACCGGCACCATCATGGGCGTTTCCCGCTACCTCAAGGAGCAGAACGCCGCCATTCAGATCGTTGGCCTGCAGCCCGCCGATGGCGCCAGCATCCCGGGTATTCGCCGTTGGCCCCAGGAGTATCTGCCGGCCATCTTTGAAGCACCCCGCGTGGATGTCACGCTGGATATCGGCCAGCAGGAAGCCGAGGAGAACATGCGCCGCCTGGCTCGTGAAGAGGGCATCCTGGCCGGTGTATCCTCGGGCGGAAGCCTTGCGGGGGCGCTGCGTATTGCCAAGCAGGTCGAAAACGCGGTGATCGTGTTTATCGTCTGCGACCGAGGCGATCGTTATCTTTCCACTGGTCTGTTCGCCCCGGAGTTATAGATGGCCATGCTGGGTAAGCGGCGCCCTGCGCGCGCTGCATCCAACAAGTCCGGACTTGCCCGCAAGCCGGCAGCCAAGCCTGCACCAGTCACTGAAAGCGGCGACGCGCTGGTGGTCGAGCGGCTGGCCCACGATGGCCGTGGAGTCGCCCACGACGCGGCGGGCAAGACGGTGTTTATCGACCGCGCGCTTGCCGGGGAGCGCGTCGAGGCTGCCGTGCATGTCAACCGCAAGCGTTTCGATGAAGCGCATGTCAAGGCGTTGCTGAGCCGGTCGGAGCAGCGCGTGGAGCCGCCCTGTGTCTATTTTGGTCAGTGCGGTGGTTGCCAGCTGCAGCATCTGGCCATTGGCGCACAGCGCGCTCACAAGCAGGAAGTGCTGCGCGAGCTGTTTGCACGCCAGGGGATAGACCTTTCAGACATCGGCCTGCTGACCGGCAGCAGTGAGCACTATCGCCGCCGGGCGCGCCTGGGTGTCAAGGTTGATGGGCAGGGCAATGTGCTGCTCGGCTTTCGCGCCGCTCACAGCCACCGGCTCGTGGATATTGCGCAGTGCCACGTGCTGGTCGAGCCTCTGCAGGCGCTGATGCCGCCCCTGCGCAAGCTGATGGCAAGCCTTGAGGCGCCCAGACTTGTCGGCCATATTGAGCTATTGGCCACTGACGTTGAACGCGTCGTGCTGGTACGCCAGCTCAAGGAGCACGCCGGCGACGCGCAGCGTTGGCAGGCGTTTGCCGAGCAGCACTCGGTGGCGCTGGGCGCCTGGGTCGGGCGTGAAGCCGCCGAGTTTGGTTGGCAGGGCACGCCGCCTGCGCTTGAAGAGACGCTGCACATCCCAGGCCAGACGCCCTTGGTGTTGAGTTTCGCTCCCGGTGATTTCTTGCAGGTTAACGCTGAGGTCAATCAGCAGATGGTGGCGCGGGTCGTCGAGTGGCTGGCGCCCAAGGCGGGTCAGCGCATCATGGACCTCTATGCCGGCATGGGCAATTTCAGCCTGCCGCTTGCCGCCAGTGGCGCCCGGGTACACGCCGCCGAGGGAAGTGCTGCCATGGTGTCCCGCATAGCGGACAACGCTGCCCGGAACGGAGTAGAGGTCACTGCCCAGCAGGCCGACTTGAGCGCCGCTGAAACGGTCAAGGCGCTGCTGAAAGCTCAGGCCGGGCTGGACGCGCTGGTGCTCGACCCGCCCAGAAACGGGGCGGAAGCGGTGTGCCAGGCGTTGGGTCGGCATAAGGTGCCAAGGGTTGCCTACGTATCCTGCGATCCGGCAACGCTTGCCCGCGATGCGGCACACCTGGTGCACGCCGGATACCGTATCAAGCAAGTGGCGGTGGCCGATATGTTCCTGCACACTGCCCATATGGAAACGCTGATGCTGTTCGAGTACGAGGGCTAGCCTGCCCATCGCATCAAGCCACGGTGTTGGCCGTCAAGAGCCACCACCTTGAAGGGATGAGTCATAGTCATGGTGAAAGTGCGTGAAGACCAACCGCTGATGGACGGCGGCGAGATAGACATACAACAATGGTTAACGCGCCTGCAAGAAGATGTGCGTCTGCGTGACCCCGAGCGTCTTATTGAGGCCTGCGAGCTTGCCAGAAGGCTGGAGCTCGAGGCGCCCCGAACCCATCGCGTCTGGCTGTCGCCAGGTTCAAGCTTTCGTATGGGGCTTGAAATGGCGGATATTCTGGCCGATCTGAAGCTGGATCAACCCACCCTGGAAGCGGCGGTGCTTTACCGCGCCGTGCGCGAAGAGCTGCTCAGCCTTGAAGCCGTGGGCAAGCGCTTTGGTGATGAAGTCGCCAATTTGATCGATGGCGTTCTGCAGATGGCCGCGATCAGCTATCCGCTGGCGCCCAATCACGGCATGGGCCAGCACAACCAGCAGGAAAACCTGCGCAAGATGCTGGTCAACATGGTCGGCGACGTTCGCGTGGCGCTGATCAAGATCGCCGAGCGCACCTGCGCACTGCGCCAGGTGAAAGATGCACCGCTGGAAAAATGCCATCAGGTCGCCCGGGAAGTGGCCGATATCTACGCGCCACTTGCCCACCGCCTGGGAATCGGCCAGATCAAGTGGGAGCTCGAGGATCTGTCGTTTCGCTATCTCCATGAAGACGAGTACAAGGCGATCGCCAGGCTGCTGGCGGAAAAGCGTCTGGACCGCGAACGCTACATCCATGATGTGGTAGAAACGCTCAAGACGCTGATGGAAGCCCAGCACATTACCCAGCACGACGTGAGCGGTCGGGCAAAGCACATCTACTCGATCTGGCGCAAGATGAAGCGCAAGGGCATCGACTTCTCTGACGTTCACGACGTGCGTGCGGTGCGTATCCTGGTGCCGGAAGTCACCGACTGCTACACCGTTCTGGGTATCGTGCACTCCCGTTGGCACCACGTGCCCGACGAGTTTGACGACTATATCGCCAATCCCAAGAAAAACGGCTATCAGTCGCTGCACACAGCGGTAGTCGGGCCCGAGAACAAGGTGCTCGAAATCCAGATTCGCACCTTTGCCATGCATGACGATGCCGAGCTTGGCGTCTGCGCGCACTGGCGTTACAAGGGGCACGATACCAACGCCAAGAGCCGCAGCTACGAAGAGAAGATTGCCTGGCTCAGGCAAGTGCTCGAGTGGCAGGACGAAGTGGGAGGCTTTGGCGATTTGCGCGAAGGCCTTTCAAGCGATGTGGCGCCGGATCGCAACTACGTGTTTACCCCGGACGGGCACGTCATCGACCTGCCGCGGGTCGCTACGCCGATTGATTTTGCCTACCGCGTGCATACCGAAATTGGCCACCTCTGCCGGGGGGCCAAGATCGACGGGCGCATCGTACCGCTGACCTATCAGCTCAAAACCGGCCAGCAGGTAGAGATTCTCACTGCCACCAAGGGCGGCCCCAGCCGTGACTGGCTGAACCCAAGCCTTGGCTATGTGCGCACGTCGCGTGCGCGCGCCAAGATTCAGGCGTGGTTCAAGCACCAGGCGCGGGACCAGAACCTGGAAGAGGGCCGAGCGCTTTTCGAGCGCGAAATGCGCAGGCTCGATGTCGATGGCCTGGATCTGCCCAAGCTCGCCGCCGCGGTCAATTACCAGAACGCCGACGACATGTACGCGGCCATCGGTGCAGGCGATCTGCGTATCGGCCAGGTGCTTCACCAGGCGCAGCAGCTGTTCGGGGAAACCGATGATCAGGAGCAGCTGGACCGGCTGCTGGCCAAGCCCCGGCGGCTGCCCAGCAAGACGCCCAAAAGCGATATTACCGTGCTTGGCGTGGGTAACCTGAAAACCAGCATGGCCAACTGCTGCCGCCCGGTGCCCGGCGAGCCGATTGTCGGTTTCATCACCCAGGGGCGCGGCGTGACCGTGCACCGTCAGGACTGCAGCAATATTCTGCAGCTGCGCATGGAAGAGCCACAGCGGATCATCGAAGTGGAGTGGGGCGAGCGCGCGCATACGCGCTACCCGGTAACCATCGAGATTCAGGCCTGGGACCGCTCGGGACTTCTGCGCGATGTCACGGGGCTTTTAGGCAATGAAAAGGTGAACGTGCTTGCGGTGAACACCCTGACCGATACCAGTGAAAGCATTGCCCGGCTGCGCATCACCCTTGAGGTCGACGGCCTTGAATCACTGGGGCGGCTCTTCTCGCGTATTCAGCAGCTGCCCAACGTGACCGAAGTGCGCCGCCTGCGTAACACGGACCCTGAAAAAGATACCGGCCGCGGAGGCGCCTGATGCGTTATCAGTTGGACGACTTGTTGACCTTGATGCAAGTGCTGCGCGACCCCGAGCAGGGCTGCCCGTGGGATATTCAGCAGGGCTGGGACACCATCGTGCCGCACACCCTGGAAGAGGCCTACGAGGTTGCCGATGCCATCGAGCGGCGCGCCTATGACGAGCTACCCGGTGAGCTTGGCGATCTGCTTTTTCAGGTGGTGTATTACGCCCAGTTCGGCGCAGAAGAAGCGCGGTTTGATTTTCACGACATCGTGCATACGCTGACGGCCAAGATGCTGCGCCGTCATCCGCACGTATTTCCAGACGGCACGCTTGAGTCTCGCCGCCCCCCTGGGGTTAGCGCTGAAGCTCTGCAGACCCGCCAGGTGAATAGCCGCTGGGAAGCGCTCAAGGCCGATGAGCGCGCCGAACGTGCCGCCGATGCCCCCTCGGTGCTGGATGACGTGCCCGTTAATCTCCCGGCGCTCAGCCGGGCCGCCAAGCTTTCCAAACGTGCGGCGCGGGTAGGTTTTGACTGGCCCGACGCTGGAGGCGTTGTCGCCAAGATTCGTGAAGAGCTGGATGAGGTGGAGCAGGCGCTGGCCGCCGGCGATACGCGTCATGCCCAGGAAGAAGTGGGCGATCTGCTGTTTGCCGTCACCAATCTGGCCCGCACACTGGGTGCCGACCCGGAACAGTGCCTGCGCGGCACCAACGCCAAGTTCGAGCGGCGGTTTCGCTACGTGGAGCAGGCGCTGAGTGCTGCCGAGCGGACACCGGGTGATGCCACGCTCGAGGAGATGGAATTCCACTGGCAGACAGCCAAACTTCAAGAATAAGATAGTCTATACATCAACTTAATAATGAGCGACCCCGCCAGGAGGCCTTGCCAATGAGTCACGACCTACACGAATCGCTGCGCGATAATGTCCGTATTCTGGGCGATAGCCTGGGCCGCACCATTGCGGACGATCTGGGCCAGGCATTTGTCGACAAGATCGAGACGATTCGGGCGCACGCCAAGCGGGGCCGCCAGGGAGATTCACTGCAGCAGCGCGAGCTGATCGAGTACCTGCGCAAGCTACCCGAGCGCGACCTGCTGCCGGTTACCCGCGCCTTCAACCAGTTTCTCAACCTTGCCAATATTGCCGAGCAGCACTACCGGGCGCGCTTTCGCCGGGTTGAAGATTACAAGCCGGGTTCGCAGCCGGCGCTGGGAGAACTTCTTGAGCGCGCTCAGCAGGCGGGCAATTCGCCGCGCAAGCTGGTCGAAACACTTTCGAAGATGCGCGTTGAACTCGTGCTGACCGCGCACCCCACGGAAGTCATCCGCCGTACGCTGATTCAGAAATACGACGCCATCGACGAGTGCCTGACCGCCATTGAAGGCGCCGGCGACTACCCCGAGCGGGGCGCGCGCGCCCAGGGCCGGCTCGAGGAGCTGATCAGCCAGGCCTGGCATACCGACGAAATCCGCCATGAGCGGCCAACGCCGGTGGATGAAGCCAAGTGGGGCTTTGCGGTAATTGAAAACTCGCTATGGCAAGCCGTGCCCGACTTCCATCGCGACCTGGACAACCTGCTGCTGGAAACCGCCGGTGAGCGCCTGCCCCTGGACGCGGCGCCGATTCGTTACGCTTCCTGGATGGGCGGCGACCGCGATGGTAACCCCAACGTCACCGCCAAGGTGACCGAAGAGGTGCTGCTTCTGGGCCGCTGGATGGCGGCGGACCTGTACCTGCGCGATCTCGAACAGCTCAAGACCGAGCTCTCCATGTGGAAGGCCAACAGCGCACTGAAAGCTGAGGTAGGCGACGTGGCCGAACCCTACCGCGAGCTGCTCAAGCGCCTGCTGGTCAAGGTAGAGGCGACCCGCGACTGGGCCAAGGCGGCACTCGAAGGGCGCACTTTCGATGGCGGGCCGATTGTCGAAACCCGCGATCAGCTCTATGCGCCGCTGCTGGCCTGCTACCGCTCCTTGTGCGATGTGGGGCTGGATACCATCGCCAACGGCTCGCTGCTGGACACCCTGCGCCGGGTAGCGGTATTCGGCGTCACTCTGACCAAGCTTGACCTGCGTCAGGAAGCCAGCCGCCATGCTCAGGTGATCGAAGAGCTGACCGAGGCGCTGGGCATCGGCCATTATCAGGAGTGGGATGAAGCCAAGCGCCAGGCGTTTCTGCTTGAGGAGCTTGCCTCGCATCGGCCCCTGATCCCGCGCCGCTGGGAGTGCTCCGCTGAATCCCGCGAGGTGCTGGATACCTTCAAGGTGATTGCCCAGGAGCACGCGGAGGCGCTGGGCACTTATATCATCTCCATGGCCGGCGAGCCTTCGGATGTATTGACCGTGGCGCTGCTGATGAAAGAGGTGGGTGGTCAGGCCACGCTGCCCATCGCCCCGCTGTTTGAAACGCTCAACGATCTGGATCACGCCGGCAGCGTTATCGAGCAGCTTCTTTCACTGCCGGGTTACCGGGCGCTGATTCATGATCGTCAGGAAGTCATGATCGGCTACTCGGATTCCGCCAAGGATGCCGGCCAGCTGGCCGCCGCCTGGGCGCAGTACCGCGCCCAGGAAGCGCTGGTAGACGTATGCGAGCGCCATGGTGTCGATCTGACCCTGTTCCACGGCCGAGGTGGCACCGTGGGCCGTGGCGGCGGCCCGGCCCACGCCGCGATTCTTTCCCAGCCGCCGGGTTCGGTGAATGGCAGCCTGCGAGTAACCGAGCAGGGCGAAATGATTCGCTTCAAGTTCGGCCAGCCGGATATCGCGCTGCGCTCCATGGAGATCTACGCCTGCGCCGTGCTGGAGGCCACGCTTCTACCACCGCCTGCACCGCAACCCCGCTGGCGCGAGGAGATGGATAATCTCGCCAGCATTGCTCACGCGGGCTATGTTGGCGTGGTGCGCGAAAATCCTGATTTCGTACCCTATTTCCGCGCGGTCACGCCTGAAGGGGCGCTTGGGCGGCTGCCTCTGGGCTCACGGCCTGCCAAGCGGCGCCAGGATGGCGGAGTGGAAACGCTGCGCGCCATTCCCTGGATCTTCGCCTGGACGCAGATTCGCCTGATGCTGCCCGCCTGGCTCGGCAGCGGGGAAGCCTTTGTCCGGCGCCTGGAAGCGCCCGGCGGCCTGGAAGTGCTTCAGGAAATGCGCAACCGCTGGCCGTTCTTCGGCACTTACCTGGACATGCTCGAGATGCTGCTGGCCAAGGCGGATACTGCCATTGCCGCCTACTACGAGCACCGCTTGGTGGACGAGCCCTCGCTCAAGGCGCTGGGTAAGGAGCTGCGTGAGCGCTTTGCACGCCTGGAAAACGTGCTTCTGGATATTCTTCAGCAGGAGAAGCTTCTGGAGAACACGCCGCTGATTCGCCAGGCCATCGACGTGCGCAACCCCTACATCGACCCGCTGCACGGATTGCAGGCCGAGCTTCTGCAGCGTAACCGCGATGCCGACGGGGCGATCAGTGCCGATCTTTCTCGCGCACTCATGGTCACCATGGCGGGGATCGCGGCCGGGCTGCGCAACACCGGCTAAGCGAACATCGCGGGAGAAAGAGGCCGCCCGGAAAGTGGGCGGCCTCTTTTGACGCTGTCTTTACCCACTTTCAGCCTTACGGCGAGTTATGTCATTACGAAAATCGACCCGAATCAACAAGTACATCAGTGAAAGCGGCCTCTGCTCGCGCCGCGAGGCGGACCGTTTTGTCGAGCAGGGCAACGTCTGGATCAACGGACGCCGGGCGACCACCGGCGATCAGGTAGTTGCCGGTGATCGGGTAAAGGTGAACGGTCAGGAGATCGAACCTCAGGAGGAGGAGGATCTGGTCCTGATTGCGCTCAACAAGCCGGTCGGGATCGTGAGCACCACTGAGTCCAGCGAAAAGGACAACATTGTCGAGTTCGTGAAGCACGGCGCGCGTATTTTCCCTATCGGAAGACTGGACAAGGACTCCCAGGGGCTGATCTTTTTGACCAACAACGGTGATCTGGTCAACAAGATTCTGCGCGCCAACAATAATCACGAAAAAGAGTATCAGGTGACGGTGAACAAGCCGATCACCGATGAATTCGTAGACGGCATGCAAAAGGGCGTGCCGATTCTTGGTCAGGTCACCAAGAAGTGCAAGGTAGAGAAGGCCTCTACCTTTGCGTTCACGATTACCCTGGTGCAGGGCCTGAATCGCCAGATTCGCCGCATGTGCGAATACTTCGGCTATGAGGTCACTCAACTGGTGCGCACCCGCATCATGAACGTGAGTCTCAAAGGCTTGGCGCTGGGCGATTGGCGAGATCTGACGCCTAAAGAGATCGATACCATCGTGGCACTGACCGAAAGCTCCGAGGCCGCCCCGACGCCCCAGAAGTCAGCCAAACCGAAGACCAGGGCACGCGCGCAGAGTAGTCCGAACCCGCGCAAGCCAAAACCGGCGGCTGGCAAGCCTGGCGGCGCGGGCAAGCCGGCCAGTGGTAGAACGGCTAACGGCAAGGCGGCTAATGGAAAAACGTGCTCAAGCGTCAAGGGCAAGCCCGCCTCGGCGGGTAAGGCGCACCCCAAGGCCAAGGCAGGCGGTAAGCCAGCGGCCCAAGGCAAGCGTGCGGGCAAGCCCGGCGGCAAGGGCAAACCCGCTACACGTAGTGGCCACCCCAGGGCCAAACCAAAACGCTAGGCTTTCCATGGCCTTAGCAGGAAGGCGCGGGTTTTTCGAGCGTTAACTAAATTATACTTTATAATCAGAATGTTGCGATAAGGTAAAGTTGTCTGAATTAGCTTGCCCAATTTGCCTGGGGCCAACTAAGGTATTGATACTTGTCTATCAATGGAGGACCTTGAGATGGCACAACGTGAGCTTCAAGATGCCACTATCTATACCCAGGATGGGAGTACGTTAGGTACGGTTTCAGATGCAAGTGCTGAAACCAAAGTTGAGTTACTCAAGGCAGACGGCAGCCGCATCTGGCTGGAAAGGTACGATCTCAAGGAGGTCGATGGCAAGTGGCAGGTCGCCGACGGTTATACGGTTTATTCGGCGGATCGCGTCAACGGCGAGTATACAGAGAGCGATGTCGATGAGATGGTCGATGATACTTTCCCGGCCAGTGACCCGCCCTCGTTTACATTAGGCGATGAGGGCAAGGGCCGTTGAAGCCGCTAGCAGCCTGAACGTATCGTGAAACAGACTTGCTGAATGCTGGCTACCGCTCAAGGCGGTAGCCAGCATTTTTTTGGCTTGTAGAGCACAATTTCTCAGGCGGCGAGCAGGAAGTTGGCAATCAGCTCCTTGCCGCCTTCGGTGGCAAAGGATTCTGGATGAAACTGGATGCCGTGAATCGGGTAGTCACGATGCTTGACGCCCATCAGCTCGAACTCGCCGCTGCTCTCCCAGTGGCTGCGCTGCTCGAAGTCATCGGCCTTCAAGCTGCCCACGGTAGCCGTGACCTGAAGGCACTCCGGCAGCGAATGGGCGTGGGCAATCAGCGAGTGGTAGCGCATCACTTCAAGCTGGTCCGGCACGCCCTTGAAAACCGACTGCCGGGCATGGTTTACCGGGCTGATCTTGCCGTGCATGGGTAAAGGCGCCTTGACGACCTGACCGCCAAACACATGAACGATGCCCTGCATGCCCAGGCAAACGCCCAGCAGTGGCGTGGTCTTGCCAAGCTCCTTGATCACTTCGGCGCATACGCCAAAATAGCGCGGGTCATCCGGCGACCCCGGGCCAGGGGAGATGATGATACGGTCCGGCGCCATGGCCACGATATCGGCAAAGGCGATCTGGTCGTTGCGTTTGACCAGAATCTCGAAAGCCCCCAGCGCGCCTCGATTCTTCTCGGTGGTCAGAATCTCGCCGATGAACTGGTAAAGGTTGTAGGTAAACGAATCGTAGTTATCGATGATCAACACTTTCATGCCAGGCTCTCCGAATCCATGAAGGGGGCCAGCGCCTTGCGCGTGCCGGCGAACTTGCGCCGGATCTCTTCGTACTCATCCTCGGCGTTACTGTCGAACACATTGCCGCCGCAGGTCTGCACGTAGGCGCGCTTGCCGTTGACGAACACCGTGCGAATGGGGATGGCAAAGGTGCAGTCACCGTTGAACGAGAACTGACCCACAGCGCCGCCATAAGGGCCTCGGCCATCGGTTTCCAGGTCGTCGATGATCTTCATCGCCTCGATCTTGGGCGCACCGGTCAGTGTGCCGGCCGGGAAGTTGCTGGCAAGTGCGGTGAACATGTCCTCGCCCTCGGCGATGATGCCGACAATCTCGCTGGAAATATGCTGCACATGGCTGAAGCGCTTGATATCCATGAGGCTGCGTACCTTCACCGTGCCGAACTGGGCAACCCGGCCGATATCGTTACGGTGCAGGTCCACGATCATGTTGTGCTCGGCAATCTCCTTGGGGTCGTTCAAGAGCTTGCGGGCGAGCTGGGTATCTTCCGTGGCATCCCGGCCGCGGGTGGTGGTGCCTGCCAGCGGGAAGGTTTCCATCTCGCCCTGGCGCAGGCGGAACAGCAGCTCGGGGCTTGCGCCTATCAGCTTCTGCTCGCCAAACTTCATGAAGTACATCTGCGGCGAGGGATTGATGGTGCGTAGCTGATCGTAAAGGGCCACGGTGTCGCCCTCGATACGAAAGCGCTTCTTGAACCCCACCTCGCACTGGAACACCTTGCCGTCGATGATATGCTGCTTGACCCTGGCTACGGCGTCGGCATGTTCGGCCTGGCTCATGGTGTCGCCGAGTGCGGTGATTTTCAGCGCGCCGTTAGGCGCATCTTCGGCATCGATCAACGACTGCAGAAACTCGAAGCGGCTGTGATCGTAGTGGAAGTAGGTCACCTCGCCGGTCATCTTGTCGAGAATCAGGCCATCCTTGTAGAGCCCGAAGCGAAAGGTGTCGAAGTCATCGCTGGCCTTGAGTGAAAGCGTGGGCTCGAAATACTGCATGGCGTCGTAGCCAAGGTAGCCGCTCAACCCCCCGGCATATTTGCGCGAAATGATGTTCTGCGGGATCAGGCTGCGCAGCAGTTCATAGGGGTTTTCACTTGGGTAGTGCTCGGCATTGCCTTCCCGGTCTTCAATGCTCAATGTCTGCCCGTTGGCGTAAATCGTGTATTGCGGGTCGAAGCCGATAATCGAGTGGCGGGCCATGTGGCTGTCTTCGCCCAGCGACTCCAGCATGTAGCAGGTATCGAACTGCTTCTCGATTTTTCGGAACAGTGCAAAGAAGTCGCAGTCGGCGGCCAGCGTCACGTAGTGGGGTTTGCGCGGCAGCGTGAACGGGCGTGGGCCGGTACCTGATGCGGGCGTTGCGTGAGTCGTCATGATTCAGCGGTCCAGTGTCGAGTGGGAAGTGCCTAGCGCGCGGGAGCCACGGGATACGGTGGCAATGCCAACGCCCAGCATCTGGGCAATCTGGCGATGAGGTACGCCGTCACGCAGCAGATTGAAGATTTGCAGCCGTTTGCTGATCTCCTGGTACTCCGCCGGGGTCAGCAGGCGCTCAAGCGCTTCGTTCATGGCCTCGGGGCTATCCACGTTCAAGAGATAATCGATCAAGGCATCCCGGTAGCCATTCGATAATGCGAGGTCTTGTGAAGACGAGGCTGGCAAAGGCATAGGCGTACCCATCTGTGTTTGTGTGTACTAGCGTACTAGTACAATATCTAGATTGACAGGGAAGTCAAGCAAAGGGTTATTCACGCGGATTAATCGATTACTATAGCGCTACGTTGATCCAAGGAGCGCTGCATGACGGCCTATTTCATTCAAGCATTCATCTACCTTGTGGCGGCCGTCATTGCGGTGCCGCTGGCCAAGCGCTTCGGGCTGGGGTCGGTGCTGGGGTATCTGGTGGCAGGCGTTGCCATCGGTCCGGTATTTGGTTTGGTAGGGCAGGAGACCAACACCATTCAGCACTTTGCCGAGTTCGGCGTGGTCATGATGCTGTTTCTGGTGGGTATGGAGCTTGACCCCAAGAGCCTCTGGGCAATGCGGGTACGCCTGATAGGGCTGGGCGGCCTGCAGGTGGTGATTACCGCCGCGGCGGGCTTCGCCATTGCGCTCTGGCTCGGTCTGGTGTGGCAGACCGCGCTGGCGGTCGGGCTGATCTTTGCGCTCTCGTCAACGGCCATCGTGCTGCAAACCCTTAACGAGAAGGGGCTTGCCAAGACCGAAGGCGGGCGCAGCGCGTTTTCTGTACTGCTGTTTCAGGACATAGCCGTCATTCCAATGCTGGCGCTGATTCCGCTGCTGGCGCTGCCTGAGCTGATGGGTGCAGCAGGCGGGGGGGATGACCACAGCGGCTTCAACCTGGTCGCACACCTGCCCGGGTGGGCGCATGCGCTGGTGGTCATCGCTGCCATCGCCGCCGTGATCGCCGGTGGCTACTATCTTGGCCCGCCGCTTTTTCGCTACGTGGCAGGCGCCGGGCTTCGTGAAGTGTTTACCGCTACCGCGCTGATGGTGGTGATCGGCATTGCCGCGCTGATGAGTCTGGTCAATCTGTCGCCCGCCCTCGGGGCGTTTCTGGCCGGGGTGGTGCTTGCCAACAGTGAGTTCAAGCACGAGCTGGAAGCCAATATCGAACCCTTCAAGGGGCTACTGCTCGGGCTTTTCTTCATTACCGTGGGCGCGGGTATCAACTTTGACGTATTCGCCGCCGAGTGGGCTACCGTGATTGGCCTGGCCCTGGGCGTTATCGTCATCAAGGCTGTGGTGCTGCTGGCCTTGGCCTTGCTGTTCAAAATCAAGGGAAGCAACTTCTGGCTGTTTGCACTGAGCCTTGCCCAGGCGGGCGAGTTCGGCTTTGTACTGCTCACCTACAGCGTACAGAACAGCGTCATTCCGGCGGATACCGCACAGATACTCTCGCTCGTCGTGGCGCTTTCCATGTTCCTGACGCCGCTTCTGTTCATCGCCTACGACCGCCTGGTGCTGCCGCGCTATCAAAGCGGCAAGGATGAGCGCGACGCTGACGCCATCGAAGAGCAGGCGCCGGTCATCGTGGCCGGGGTAGGGCGCTTTGGCCAGATTATCTGCCGCCTGCTGCGGGCCAACAACATGCCCATGGTCGTGCTCGATCTCGAGCTCGAGCAGATCGAAAACTCCCGCCGAATCCATATCAAGAGCTACTTTGGCGATGCCAGCCGCGCGGATCTGCTGGAGCGGGCGGGAATCGAAAATGCGCGCCTGCTGGTGGTCGCCATCGACGACCGCGAGCGCGCCGTGCAGATGGTCCGTCACGTCAAGCACTACTTTCCCAACGTGTGGGTGCTGGCGCGCGCCTTCGACCGCGGCCACGGCTACCAGCTGCGCGAAGCCGGCGCCGACGATGTGGTCAGTGAAACCTATCACTCGGCGCTGGAACTTGGCGGCCACGCATTGACCGCCATGGGCGTACACCCCATGCGCGCCAAGCAGATGACCTGGTCATTCATGCAGAACGAACAGGCCCATGAGGACGAACTGTTTGATGCCTGGAAGGAGATAGAAGGCGGCATCAGCTTCAGCCCGCGCTACGGAGAGCTGTTCATGAAGCTCGAGGAGTCGTTGAATATTGCCATGCGCCAGGAGTGGCACGAACCCAAGCGTGAAGATGTGCCAGTGTGGACGGCGCCGGCAGAAGACCCGCGCTGAGTTTAATTGACCAGTGGCGCCCCAGCGCTAGTGTTTGCTGCTGGGCGGGCGGACCATGGCGCCATAGGCGAAGTGGTAGACCGCACCGTTGCCTAGGGTGAGTTCATTCAGGCGGCCGACCTCGTCATAAGCGGTGGTCTGATGGCTGCCGCCGGCCTCCATACGTTTCACCGGGCGGCCGTGAGTATCAAAGAAGGGCTGCTGGCGGAAGCCTTGCGGGCCTTCCAGCTCGACTAGTCGCCCTTGGGTATCTAAATGGTGCTGCCAATGGGAGCCGCCCGTCAATTGCGTGGCGAATCGCCGCCCATCTCGTTGCGCTGGAGAACAGTTGATCTGAGCGGTAACTTGGCCCAGGGCGTTTCACTCGCTCTGGGAGAAGCACCGCATCGGTGACCGTGGTAGGGCGGTCGGGCAGGGCCTCCTGCTCATAGGCGAAGCGGGTAGTGCCTTCAACAGCGGCGGCGAGAGGATTGCCGTGCTCGTTGCACTCAATACATTAGTTTTGATTCTATGGCTTTTTGGTATAAAGAGTGGATTTGATAACCACACACCAATATGTTTGATCCCTCGAAATAATGCCTCGGATCATCATAAAATATTCCAGAACCGAATACTTGGTAGTAGGTTAAAATGTGGATTTTACTTTCTTTTAATTCCAAGGAAAAAGCAGGCAAGCCCCAAAATAATACAAAGAAAGCGCTAAAGAAATATTCTACTGCAGCACCTTTAGCTCCCTAAATATTTGAAGTAGGGCTAGTTCCTGTCAAAGCACTGACAATAAAGTCTAACATAGCCTCCTGCACAGCTGGGCTAGCCATCCCTACAGACGAGTCGCTCCTAATGATACAGTTGCAACGCTAAATAAAGCTTTTAAGCTGATTTGATTAGAGCCAGCAGCATCGAAGTACACAGTACATCCGTGACGAAGGCGCTGAGCGCCTGACCGTTTTCGATCCCATCAAGGCGCAGCATGGGCACAAAACTGCCCGGTTCGTAGACGACCGTGGTGCGCTGACTATCGCTTTCCTCCCGCACGATGCGATCGCCGTACAAACCGTAGTGGGTAGTGGCGGTGCGCGTGAGGCTTACCAGGCGGTTGGCACCATCGTAGCCCATGGTCAGGCGCTCGCCGTTGGGCTGTTGCCGTTCGATCATATTGCCTGCGCCATCGTAGCGGTAGCGGGTGCCGTTGAGCTGGCCGAGGCGGTTGTC